>NZ_VISR01000084.1 GCF_007827595.1 Streptomyces sp. BK340 | reverse complement strand
GTATTGATCACGAGCGTTGTTGACACTGGGTCTTGATCATGGCGAAGACCTCCGGTGTGGTGGAGCTGTCTAGGAACGCACCACACGGAGGTCTTCGTGTCCCACCGTAACGCCCGGCTGACGGTCTTCGGGCGGCGTCTGCTGGTCGAACGTGTCCTGTCCGGCCGTCCGGTCGCCCATGTCGCTGCCGAGATGGGTATCTCGCGGGTGACCGCTCATAAATGGGTCCGGCGGTGGCGGGCCGAGGGCGAGGCGGGCCTGGCCGACCGCTCCAGCAGGCCGTTGACGACGCCGCACCGCACTCCGGCCGCGATCGAGGTCGACGTTTGCGATCTGCGCCGCTCCCGCAAGCTGGGACCCGCGCGGATCGGCCCGGTCCTCGGTCTGCCCGCCTCGACCGTCCACCGGATCCTGACCCGTCACGGGCTGAACCGTCTTGCCTGGATGGACCGGCCCACCGGCTCGGTGATCCGCCGCTACGAACGCGAGCGTCCCGGCGAGCTCATCCACGTCGACGTCAAGAAACTGGGCCGGATACCCGACGGCGGCGGCCACAAGGTGCACGGCCGCGAAGTTGGCCGGCCGGTCCGCGGCATGGGCTTCGACTACCTCCACTCCGCGGTCGACGACCACTCCCGCCTCGCCTACACCGAGGTCCACCGCGACGAAAGGGTCGCGACCTGCGCAGCCTTCCTGACCCGGGCCGCCGCGTTCTTCGCCGATCTCGGGATCACCCGGATCGAACGCGTTCTGACGGACAACGCATGGGCCTACCGCAAGGGCCTGGCCTGGAAACAGGCCCTTGCCGATATGGGTGCGACGGGCAAGCTCACGCGCCCCTACCGGCCCCAAACCAACGGCAAGGTCGAACGCTTCAACCGCACCCTCGCCGACGAATGGGCCTACCTCCGGCCCTACACCTCCAACGACGAGCGGACAGCCGCCCTGTCAGACTTTCTCCACACCTACAACCACCACCGCTGCCACACCGCACTCGGAGGCCAGCCCCCGATCAGCCGAGTGAACAACGCTGCGGGTCAATACA
>NZ_VISR01000083.1 GCF_007827595.1 Streptomyces sp. BK340 | reverse complement strand
TGTCACCCGAGGTGGACGCGGTGCTGTCCCGGTATCCGTTGCGCGAGTTGGTGACCGCGTCGGACGCGATGCCGCTGCTCGTGGAGCGGGAGCGGGCCCTGTTCGGTTCGTGGTACGAGTTCTTCCCGCGCTCGGAGGGCACGGCCGAGCAGCCGCACGGCACCTTCCGTACCGCCGCCCGGCGGCTGAGGGCGATCGCGGAGATGGGCTTCGACGTCGTCTACCTCCCGCCGGTCCATCCGATCGGCACGACGTTCCGCAAGGGCCGCAACAACTCCCTCACCGCCCGTCCCGACGATGTCGGGGTGCCCTGGGCGATCGGCTCCCCGGAGGGCGGGCACGACGCGGTCCACCCCGCTCTGGGCACGCTCGAGGACTTCGACCACTTCGTGGGCCGGGCCCGGGAGTTGGGCCTGGAGGTGGCCCTGGACTTCGCTCTGCAGTGCTCCCCGGACCATCCGTGGGTGCACAAGCATCCGGAGTGGTTCCACCACCGCCCCGACGGCACGATCGCCCACGCGGAGAACCCGCCGAAGAAGTACCAGGACATCTACCCGATCGCGTTCGACGCCGACATGGACGGCCTGGTCGCCGAGACGGTGCGGGTGCTGCGGCACTGGATGGCGCACGGGGTGCGGATCTTCCGGGTCGACAACCCGCACACCAAGCCGGTCGTGTTCTGGGAGCGGGTGATCGGGGAGGTCAACGGCGCCGACCCGGACGTCATCTTCCTGGCGGAGGCCTTCACCCGCCCCGCGATGATGCACACCCTGGCGCAGATCGGTTTCCAGCAGTCGTACACGTACTTCACCTGGCGCAACGACAAGCAGGAGCTGACGCAGTACCTGACCGAACTGTCGGGTGAGGCCGCCTCCTACATGCGGCCCAATCTGTTCGCCAACACCCCCGACATCCTGCACGCCTACCTCCAGCACGGCGGCCGGCCCGCCTTCGAGATCCGTGCCGTGCTCGCCGCCACCCTCTCCCCCACCTGGGGCATCTACAGCGGCTACGAACTGTGCGAGAACACCCCGCTCAGGGCCGGCAGCGAGGAGTACCTGGACTCCGAGAAGTACCAGCTCAAACCCCGCGACTGGGA
>NZ_VISR01000082.1 GCF_007827595.1 Streptomyces sp. BK340 | reverse complement strand
TGGCTCGACCGCGAATGCGGCGAGGGACAGACCGGCGGCGGGCTGTCCCTGCTCGTGGGACCCGCAGGCTCGGGCAAAACAGCCACCGTGGTCCGCTGGGCACACAGCGCAGCATCCCGCTTCCCCGACGGGCAGTTGTTCACCACCCTGCGGGCATTCGACCCCCGCGGCCCGGTGGACCCGGCCGAGGCTCTCGGCGACTTCCTGCGTGCCCTCGGCGTCCCCGAAGACCAGATCCCCGACGAGCCCGGCAGAAGATCGGAGCTCTACCGCCAGCGCACCCACAACGCCCGCCTCCTCGTCGTGATCGACAACGCGGCCACCGCACGCGACGTACTCCCCCTGCTGCCCGCAGGCCCCCACTCCACCACCATCGTCACCAGCCGCAGCTCCCTCCTCGACCTCGTCGTCCACCAAGGCGCACCCGTCCTACGGATGGAACCCCTCCCTCCCGCCGACGCCTGGGCCCTGCTGGAACACCTCCTCACGCCTCAACGAGCGCACACCGAGCAACAGGCGGCTCGGCGGCTGATGACACTCTGTGACTACCTCCCGCTCGCACTGCGCATCGCCGCCTCCCGCCTCGCCTGCCGCCCCGGCTGGACCATCACCGACCTCGTCACCGAACTCGAAGACGAACGCACCCGTCTGCCCGCACTCGAGACTGAAGGCACCGTCGGCATCCGCTCCGCCCTCAACCTCACCCACCGCCACCTGTCCACCGATGCCGCCCGGCTCCTCGCACTGCTCGCAGTCCACCCCGGCGCCGAGGTCGACACACTCTCTGCCGCCGCCCTCCTGGAAGCCCGGCCCTCCACCACCCGCAAAGCCCTCGGCTGCCTGGCCGCCTACCACCTTCTTAGCGAGAACGCCCTCGGCCGGTTCACCCGCCACGACCTCATCCGCCTCTACGGCATCGAACTCCTCAACGAACTCGGCGCCGAAGTCCACCAGCAGGCCACCACCCGACTCCTCGACTACTACTGCAAAGCGACCACCCTCGCGGCGGCCCGCGTGTGTGCGGACCAGGCTGCGGTCACCGCTGAGCAGCCACCCGGAGCACTCCCGCGTCTGCCGGACGCGAACGCCGCACTCGCCTGGTTCCGCTCCGAGGAGTCCACCATCCGCGCACTCATTGACGCCAC
>NZ_VISR01000081.1 GCF_007827595.1 Streptomyces sp. BK340 | reverse complement strand
TACTGAGGTTGAACTCGGGTTGTCGTTGGTGCTGACAGAGCTTGATCCTCGCGGTACGCCGTTGTCATGAGGTACGCGCAGGGCGGAGGTCTGTCGGACGAACGTCGGCAGTTCCGCGAGAGCATCCGGATGATGGCCGCCGAGCGGTTCGCCCTCGGCGAGCCGAGCTCCGCGATCGCCAAGGAGTTACGGGTCAGCGTGCGCTCGGTCCAGCGGTGGCGGCGGACTTGGTTCAGGGACGGACCGCGGGCCCTGCGCTCGGCTGGCTCGGCCTCGCCTCCAAGACTGAGCGAGGCACAGTTCGCGGTGCTGGAAGCCGAGCTGGCCAAGGGGCCGGTAGCTCACGGCTGGCCAGATCAACGCTGGACGCTTTCGAGGATCAAGACCGTGATCGGGCGGCGCTTCCACAAGAGCTACACCCTGCAAGGGGTGCGCAAGCTGCTGATCCGGCACGGCTTCTCCTGTCAGGTGCCGGCCAGACGGGCCGTCGAACGCGACGAGGATCAGGTCACCGGCTGGGTGAAGGAGACCTGGCCCCAGGTGGAAGCCTCGCGGCGGCGCTCGATGCATGGATCGTCTTCGAGGACGAGTCCGGCTTCTCGATGACGCCGCCCACCGCACGCACCTGGGCCCGCCGGGGCCACACGCCCGTCATCCGGGTCCGCGGCCGCTCCCGCCGACGCATCTCGATAGCGGCCCTGACCTGCTACAAACCCGGCGAACGCTCCCGGCTGATCTACCGGCCCCGCCGTGACGACGGCCGGCGCGACGGACGCAAGAGCTTCGCCTGGACCGACTACCGCGACCTGCTCATCACCGCCCACCAGCAGCTTGGCGGCCCGATCGTCCTCATCTGGGACAACCTCAACGTCCACCTCACCGCCGGAATGCGGCAGTTCATCGCCGGACGTGACTGGCTCACCGTCTACCAGCTGCCCGCCTACGCACCCGACCTCAACCCCGTTGAGGGCATCTGGTCCCTGCTGCGACGCGGCTGGCTGTCCAACACCGCCTTCACCACACCCGAGCACCTGATCCAGACCATCCGGCACGGCCTGAGAACGATCCAGTACCGCCCCGACCTGATCGACGGATGCCTCGCCGGGACCGGACTATCCATCACGACCACGACAACCCGAGTTCAACCTCAGTA
>NZ_VISR01000080.1 GCF_007827595.1 Streptomyces sp. BK340 | reverse complement strand
TACTGACCTTGAATGCGTGATGTCGTCATGGTGGCTGGCGTCGGAGGCCAGTGCCGGTGAGGCAGCCGTCGAGGACGTCGTGGCGGTACTGGAGCTGGCGGAGGCCGCGTCGGACGGCAGTGATCAGGGCATCGGGGTCGGCGAAGGCGCGGTTGGCCACGGTTGTGCGTCGCAAGACGGACCAGATGCCCTCGACCGGGTTGAGGTCGGGTGCGTAGGGCGGAAGTTGGAAGACGGTGAGCCAGTCGCGGTCGGCGATGTAGCGGCGCATGCCCGCGGTGAGGTGGGTGTTGAGGTTGTCCCAGACCAGCACAATCGGACCGCCAAGCTGCTGGTGAGCGGTCTGGATCAGGTCGCGGTAGTCCTTCCAGGAGAAGCTTTTGCGTCCATCGGTCCGAGCGTCCGGGCAGGGCCGGTAGATCAGCCGCGAGGACTCGCCGGCCTTGTAGCAGGCCAGGGCGGCCACCGATAAACGGCGGCGGGAGCGGCCCCGCACGCGGACCACTGGGGTGTGGCCGCGGCGGGACCAGGTGCGGGTGGTCGGCGGCGTCATCGAGAATCCGGCTTCGTCCTCGAAGACGAGCCAGGCGTCGAGCGCCGCCACGGTCCTTCCACCTGGGGCCAGGTCTCCTTCATCCAGTCGGCCACCGCGTTCTCGTCCCGCTCGATCGCCCGCCGGGCGGGGACCTGGCAACTCCAGCCGTGCCGCTTGAGCAGGGCGGCCACCCCTTGCACGGTGTAGCTCTTGTGGAAGCGGCGCCCGATCAGCGTTTTGATCCGCGACAGGGTCCACGTCTGGTCCGGCCACCCATGTGCCACCGGCCCCTTGGCCAGCTCACGCTCCAGCACGGCAAACAGTTCGTCACTGAGCAGCGGCAGCGATGCCGGGCCCTTCGAGGCCAGGGCTCTCGGCCCGTCCTGCGACCACGCCTTGCGCCAACGCTGTACCGACCGGACGCTGACCCGCAGGTCGTGAGCGATGACCGTGTTCTCGTCGCCCTGCCGGAACCGCTCGGCCGCCGCCAACCTCAACTGCTCGCGGAAGGCCCGCCGTTCGTCGGTCAGCCCGCCCCCTTGTGCATACCTCATGCGGTCGGCATACCGCAGCGATCACGAGACGTCAGCCCCTACGACACCACGCTTTGAAGGTCAGTA
>NZ_VISR01000079.1 GCF_007827595.1 Streptomyces sp. BK340 | reverse complement strand
CTACTGACCTTCAAAGCGTGGTGTCGGCAGGGCTGACGGTTCATGATCCCTGCGGTACGCCGGTGGCATGAGGTATGCGCAAGGGGGCGGACTGACCGACGAACGGCGGGCTTTCCGCGAGAAGTTGAGGATGGAGGCGGCCGAGCGGTTCCGGCAGGGCGACGAGAACCCGGTGATTGCTCACGACCTACGGGTCAGTGTCCGGTCGGTTCAGCGGTGGCGCAGGGCCTGGTCGCAGAACGGGCCCAGGGCCCTGGCCTCCAAGGGCCCGGCATCGCTGCCGCTGCTCAGTGACGAACTGTTCGCCGTGCTCGAGCGGGAGCTGGCCAAGGGCCCGGTGGCACACGGCTGGCCGGACCAGACCTGGACCCTGTCGCGGATCAAGACGCTGATCGGGCGCCGCTTCCACAAGAGCTACACCGTGCAAGGGGTGGCCGCCCTGCTCAAGCGGCACGGATGGAGCTGCCAGGTCCCTGCCCGGCGGGCGATCGAGCGGGACGAGACCGCGGTGGCCGGCTGGGTGAAGGAGACCTGGCCCCAGGTGGAAGGATCGTGGCGGCGCTCGGGGCCTGGCTCGTCTTCGAGGACGAGGCCGGATTCTCGATGACGCCGCCGACCACCCGCACCTGGTCCCGCCGCGGCCACACCCCGGTGATCCGCGTGCGGGGCCGATCCCGCCGCCGCTTATCCGTCGCCGCCCTGGCCTGCTACAAACCCGGCGAACCCTCCCGGCTGATCTACCGGCCCTGTCCCGATGCCCGGCCCGACGGGCGCAAGAGCTTCTCCTGGAAGGACTACCGCGACCTGATCCAGGCCGCCCACCAGCAGCTCGGCGGCCCGATCGTGCTGGTCTGGGACAATCTCAACACCCACCTGACGGCCGGAATGCGCCGCTACATCGCCGCCCGCGACTGGCTCACCGTCTTCCAGCTACCGCCCTACGCGCCCGACCTCAACCCGGTCGAAGGTATTTGGTCCGTCCTGCGACGCACCACCACAGCCAACTGTGCCTTCACCGACCCGGAGGACCTGATCACCGCCGTCCGGCGCGGCCTCCGCCAGCTCCAGTACCGCCCCGACGTCCTCGACGGCTGCTTCACCGGCACCGGCCTCCGGCGCCAATCAGCATGACGACATCACGCATTCAAGGTCAGTA
>NZ_VISR01000078.1 GCF_007827595.1 Streptomyces sp. BK340 | reverse complement strand
AGCGGCTACGAACTGTGCGAGAACACCCCGCTCAGGGCCGGCAGCGAGGAGTACCTGGACTCCGAGAAGTACCAGCTCAAACCCCGCGACTGGGAGGCCGCCGCACGCGAGGGCCGCACCCTCGCCCCCCTCATCACCCGGCTCAACGACATCAGGCGCCGCAGTCCCGCTCTGCGGCAGCTGCGCGATCTCCACTTCCACCACGTCGACAAGGACGAGGTGATCGCCTACTCGAAGCGGAGCGGATCGAACACGGTTCTGGTGGTCGCCAACCTCGACCCCCACCACACCCAGGAGGCAACGGTCTCGTTGGACATGCCGCAACTCGGCCTGGAATGGCACGAGTCGGTGCCGGTGCGCGACGAGCTCACCGGCGAGACCTATCACTGGGGCAGGGCCAACTATGTGCGACTCGAACCGGGCCACAGGCCCGCGCATGTCTTCTCGGTTCTGCGACCGTCCACCCCGCAGATCGGAGGGTCACCCACCATATGATCGTCAACGAGCCCGTCCCGGACACGTTCGAGGACACTCCCGCCAAGGACCGGGACCCGGAGTGGTTCAAACGCGCCGTCTTCTACGAGGTACTCGTCCGCTCCTTCCAGGACAGCAACGGCGACGGCGTCGGTGACCTCAAGGGCCTGACCGCCAAGCTCGACTACCTGCAGTGGCTCGGCGTCGACTGCCTCTGGCTGCCGCCCTTCTTCAAGTCACCCCTGCGGGACGGCGGTTACGACGTCTCCGACTACACCGCCGTACTCCCCGAATTCGGTGACCTGGCCGACTTCGTGGAGTTCGTCGACGCCGCCCACCAGCGCGGCATGCGCGTCATCATCGACTTCGTCATGAACCACACCAGCGACCAGCACCCGTGGTTCCAGGAGTCCAGGCGGGATCCGGACGGTCCGTACGGCGACTACTACGTCTGGGCCGACGACGACAAGCAGTTCCAGGACGCCCGGATCATCTTCGTCGACACCGAGGCCTCCAACTGGACGTACGACCCCGTACGCAAGCAGTACTACTGGCACCGCTTCTTCTCGCACCAGCCGGACCTCAACTACGAGAACCCGGCGGTGCAGGAGGAGATGATCTCCGCGCTGAAGTTCTGGCTGGACCTCGGCATCGACGGGTTCCGCCTGGACGCCGTGCCGTACCTGTACCAGCAGGAGGGCACGAACTGCGAGAACCTGCCGGCGACCCACGAGTTCCTGAGGCGGGTGCGCAAGGAGATCGACGCCCAGTACCCCGACACCGTCCTGCTCGC
>NZ_VISR01000077.1 GCF_007827595.1 Streptomyces sp. BK340 | reverse complement strand
TGAACCGCTCCGGGATCGGTGGAGGCTCTATGCGTTGACTCCAGCCGCCGGTTGGGGCTGGTGTTGAGCGTAGTGGTTGGTCTCGTATTCGTGGGGTGGGAGGTTTCCGATCGCGCTGTGGAGCCGTTGGTTGTTGAACCAGTCGACCCATTCCGCGGTGCCGAGTTCGACATCGGCGAGGCCGTGCCAGGGCCGACGGGGCTTGATCAGCTCCTCTTTGTAGAGGCCGATCTGGGACTCCATGAGCGCGTTGTCCAGGGCATCACCGACGGTGCCGACCGAGGCGTCGATGCCGGCCTCGATGAGGTGCGCGGTGAACGCGAAGGACGTGTACTGACTGCCCGCATCCGAATGATGAACCAGCCCCGGTCCAGCGGGAGTTCCAGCACGGTCACGTCGCCACAAGGCCATGTCGAGGGCATCCAGGACGAGCTTGGCCCGCTTGCTGGTGGCTGCGGACCAGCCGACGATCGCCCGGGAGAAGACGTCCACGACGAACGCGACGTAGACGATCCCGGACCAGGTGGCCACGTAAGTGAAGTCGGCGACCCACCGCTCGTTCGGCCGGGACGCGGTGAAGTCGCGCCTGAGCAGGTCAGCTGCCCGTTCGTGCCCGTCGTCGCGCACGGTGGTGCGGAGCTTCCTGCCGCGACGGGCGCCTTCCAGCCCCAGCTCGCGCATCAGCCGGGCGACCGTGCAGCGGGCCACGGGTATGCCCTCACGGTGCAGCTGCCGCCAGACCTTCCGCACTCCGTAGACGCCGTAGTTGTCGGCGTGGACCCGGCTGATGTGCGTCCTTAGCTCCGCATCCCGCACCGCGCGGGCGCTGGGAGCACGGTTCTTGGCGGCGTAGTAGGTGCTCGTTGCGATCTTCAGTCCGTGGTCGGACAGCACACGGCAGATCGGCTCGACCCCGAACACCTTCTTGAACTCGTCGACGAACGCTACGAGCGCCTGGACGGCCGGTCGAGCTCGGCCGCGAAGAAAGCCGAGGCCGCCTTCAAGATCTCGTTGGCCCGCCGCAGTTCGGCGTTCTCGGCCCGCAGCCGCTTGATCTCCGCGGCCTCCTCAGACGTCGTGCCGGGCCGCCGACCGGCGTCCACCTCCGCCTTGCGGACCCACGTCCGCACCGTTTCTGCTGCTCCGATGCCCAGCTTCGCTGCGACTGCCTTCATCGCGGCCCACTCGGTCGGATAGTTCGGGCGAACCTCCGCGACCATGCGCACCGCACGCTCACGAAGCTCAGCAGGGTAGGGGGACGGACGTGCCATGACTCGATCCTCTCAGGGAATCGAGCCTCCATCAGACCCGGAGCGGTTCA
>NZ_VISR01000076.1 GCF_007827595.1 Streptomyces sp. BK340 | reverse complement strand
GGTCACGTCCGCTGGAGTGGTGTATCGACGGCCACTCGGCGATCTCGTTTTGAGGCTATGCGGTGAGTTCGGTGGGCAGGACGGCCTCGTCGGTTTCTGACTCGATCGGGTGTAGGCGGGCCTTGGCCAGCAGGTCGAGTCCCATGTAGCGGCGGGCCTCGGTCCACTCGTCGTTCTGTTCGGCCAGCACGGCGCCGACCAGGCGGATGACGGCGGTGCGGTCGGGGAAGATGCCGACCACGTCGGTGCGGCGGCGGATCTCCTTGTTCAGCCGTTCCTGCGGGTTGTTCGACCAGATCTGCCGCCAGATCTCGCGTGGGAAGGCGGTGAAGGCCAACAGGTCGTGCTGGGCGGTGTCCAAGTGGGCTGCGGCCTTGGGGAACTTGGCCTCCAGCGCGTCCAGGACGTGCTGCATCTGGGCCTGGACGGCGTCGGTGTCGGGTTGTTCGAAGACGGTCCGCAGCAGCGTGGCCACCCAGGGCTGAGCCGATTTCGGGACCTGGCTGAGCAGGTTGCGGGCGTAATGCGTGCGGCACCGCTGCCAGCTCGCGCCGGGCAGGACCGCGCCGATGGCGTCGACCAGGCCGGCATGGGCGTCGGAGATGACGAGCTGGACGCCGGACAGTCCGCGGGCGATGAGCGAGCGCAGGAAGGCAAGCCAGCCGGCGCCGTCCTCGGCGGTGGCGACGTCGAGGCCGAGGATCTCGCGGTGGCCGTCGGCGTTGACGCCGACGGCGATCAGGGCGTGGACGTTGATGATCCGGCCGCCCTCGCGGACCTTCTGGGTCAGGGCGTCGACCCAGACGAATGAGTAGGGTCCGGCCTCCAGTGGCCGGTTGCGGAAGGCGGCGACCTGCTCGTCCAGGTGCTTGGCCATTGCGCTGACCTGGGACTTCGACAGCTGGGTGACGCCCAGGGACTCGGCGAGCTTCTCGACCCGCCGAGTGCTGACACCGAGCAGGTAGGCGGTGGCGACCACCGAGATGAGGGCTTGTTCGGCCCGGCGACGGCGTTCGAGAAGCCAGTGCGGGAAGTAACTCCCGCTGCGGAGCTTGGGAATGGCCAGCTCGACGGTGCCGGCGCGGGTGTCCCACTCGCGCGGGCGATATCCGTTGCGATGGTTGACTCTCTCGTCGCTGACCTGCCCGTATTCGGCGTTGCAGAGGGCATCGGCCTCCGCGGACATGAGGGCGTCGGCGAACGTCTTGACCATCGCGCGCAGCAGATCGGGACTCGCCGCGGCGAGGTTGTCCTCGGCGAGGACGTGCAGGGGCAGACTGTCGGGTGCGGTCATCGTGCTGATCTCCTTCGGGCTTCGACACCTCGAAGATCAGCCGGTGGCCGTTCATCTATGCGGGCATCATCCCGACGCCGGAGCAAACCCCCGGATCAGGTCGAACCCGTACACCATCTCCATGGACGCAACC
>NZ_VISR01000075.1 GCF_007827595.1 Streptomyces sp. BK340 | reverse complement strand
TCATTCGTCGGAGTCGGGCTTGGTGCGTGCCGCCGTGTACGCCTGGGCCGGTGTCATGGGGACGCCGCCCAGTTCGACGGTCTTGTAGGGGCTGACCTTGGCGCAGGTCTTGGCCTGGTCGGCGGTCTGGGCGTGGGCGTTGGAGACGGCGGCCTTGGTGTCCGCGGGTGCGGAGGTGGCGCCGGGGTAGCTGGTGCCGCTGGGCCAGTCGCTGCCGATGACCAGGGTCAGACCGGTGCCGGTGGTGGACTTCTTCAGGTGTGAGGCGGACAGTCCCAGAGCCTTCGCGGCCGTCCGGGCCTCCCCCTTGTGGCCGCTGCCGTAGCTGAGGGTGGTGGTGGCCGCGGGGCTGGGCGCGTTGGCGGTGGTGGTGGCCGGGCTGAAGCCCTGCCCGGTCAGCGCGGCCGCGACCGCGGAGGCGCGGCCGGTGACCGCGGTGCCGTTCTCCACCGTGACCACGATCTGCGACCTGGGCACGGCCGGCGCCTTCGCGGTCGCCGAGGCGGCCGCAGCGGACTTCCTGCCCGAGCCGGTGGTCAGGGACTGGTCGGCGGCGATGGTCGCGAACAGCGTCCTGGCGCCCGCCCCGACGACGACACGGTTGTTGTCGTTCGGGTCGCTGCCGGTCTGCATCGTGGTGAACGTCATCCGCTTGGTGGGCACCTTGTTCAGGTCCGACGCCAGCGCGATCAGCTTCTTCACCGAGCCCAGCCCGTCGTCCACCGTCAGCGCCCTGGTGGCCGCGTCCGCGAGGTCGTAGACCGCGCCGGGATCGGTGAGCGTGCCCGCGCTCTTGAACTTGCGGATCATCGCGCTCAGGAAGATGTGCTGCGAGACGGTCCGCCCCAGGTCGCTGCCGTCCCCGAACCCGTGCCGGGACCGCACGAACTCCAAAGCCGCCACCCCCTTGAGGGTGTGCGCGCCCTTGGACAGCTTCAGATGCGAGTAGGTGTCGTACACGTCGTCACTGACACACACCGAGACACCGCCGACCGCGTCCGACATCTTCACCACACCCGAGAAGTCCAGCTTCACGAAATGGTCGATGGGGATACCGGTCAGCTGGTGCACGGTGGCCACCTGACAGGCCGGACCGTACTGCAGCGCACTGTTGATCTGCCCGTAGTAGCCCGCCGTCGACCGACCGTTCGCACTGTCCCTGCACGCCGGGACCCGGGTCATCGTGTCCCGCGGGATGCTCATCACCGTCGCGTTCGAACGGTCGGCGGATATGTGCACCACCATCTGCACATCCGCGTTGCTGCCCGTCTGCACCCCGGTCCGCGAACAACCGCCACCCAGCTTGCAGTCCGCCTTGCTCGTCCGCCCGTCCGACCCCATCACCAGAATGTTGATCGGCGTACGCCCGAACGCATCCGCCTTCTCCGAACCACCCTTGCCGTCCAGCGAGACACTCTGGATGTTGCCGTTCAGATGCTGGTAGAACCACCAGCC
>NZ_VISR01000074.1 GCF_007827595.1 Streptomyces sp. BK340 | reverse complement strand
CTGACATTGATGCTGATACTCAGGTTCCGGCGGTCGTGGCTCGGGGTCTGACTGACGCCCTGCTGGGCTGTCTTCGCGCTGTACTGTCCGGCCGCCGGGATCTGTTCTCATGGCTCCGGCCG
This sequence comes from Streptomyces sp. BK340, assembly GCF_007827595.1. Classification (GTDB taxonomy): domain Bacteria; phylum Actinomycetota; class Actinomycetes; order Streptomycetales; family Streptomycetaceae; genus Streptomyces. The sequence goes on along the minus strand of NZ_VISR01000074.1, from coordinate 1,333 downwards.
GGCGGAACATGACCTGATAGGAGCTTGGCCAGAAGCCCCTTCAATGTCCTGTCTGCGCCACCCGGCCGGTGCCCACCTCCGGTTGGGAAGGCACCATCAGCATGACAGCAGAGGTTGTGGAGGACACCGCGGACCAGGACGTGTTCGGCGGGGTCGACTCCCATGCCGACACCCTCCACGTCGCGGTGATCAGCGACAACGGCGGCCATCTCGCGGATGCCGAGTTCAGCACCACCGCCGCCGGATACGCCGCGGCTCTGGCCTTCCTGAACGCCCACGGCCAGGTGAGGGCGATCGGTGTGGAGGGCACCTCCTCCTACGGAGCCGGCTTCACCCGCGCCGCCCGCTCACACGGCCACCCGGTCATCGAGGTCAACCGGCCCGACCGAGCCGAACGCCGCCGCATAGGCAAGTCCGACCCCATCGACGCCTACGCCGCCGCCCGCGCCGCCCTGTCCGGTCGGGCCTCCAGCGCGCCCAAGGACGACACCGTCGCCGGCATACGCGCCCTGCACAACGCCGCCCGCTCCGCCGTCAAGGCCCGCACCGCCGCCCTAAACCAGATCACCCACCTTCTGTTCACCGCACCCGAAGCCATCCGCGCCAAATACGGGCAGCTCAAAGGGACAGACCGCACTGACGCCCTGGCCCGGCTGCGGCCGACCGGAGACGTGGTGCACACAGCGGTCCTCACGGCCCTGAAGAGCCTCGCGCGACGCGTCAAGGAGCTGACCGCCGAACACGAGGCCCTGACCCAGGCCCTGGACAGCGAGGCCAGCGCGTACAACCCCGGCCTGCGAGCCGCCTACGGCGTCGGCCCCGACACCGCAGCACAGCTGTTGGTTACCGCCGGAGGCAATCCCGAACGCATGCGGACCGAGGCATCCTTCGCCGCTCTGTGCGGCGTCGCCCCGGTCCCCGCTTCCAGCGGCAGAACGAACCGGCACCGCCTCTCCCGCGGCGGAGACCGGGCTGCCAACGCGGCCCTTTACCGCATCGCCCTCGTCCGCCTGTCCAGCGACTCCAGAACCCGCGAATACGCGGCACGGCAGACCGCCGCCGGACGGACGAAGAAGGAGATCATCCGGCTCCTCAAACGAGCCATCGCCCGGGAGATGTTCCGCTGCCTCACCACCACCGTCACCGTCCCCGGCATCGCCGACCTGCGGCCCCAACGGCAAGCCAAGAACATCACCCTCACCGCCGTCGCCCAGCACTTCGGCGTCTGGCCCACCACCATCTCCAGACTCGAACGAGGCCTCAGCCGAGACGACGACCTCGCCCGTGCCTACCGTGACTGGATCCAGACCGCTTGACGGCAATAGGAGCTTCA
>NZ_VISR01000073.1 GCF_007827595.1 Streptomyces sp. BK340 | reverse complement strand
GAAAGGATTCCCAATGGAGTTGTCAACCCAAGTTGGTGACTCGCTGTGAGCGTGTCAGCTCAGCGGAACGGGGCTGTCCGGAGCTGCGATCTCGAAGGTTCGGCCGTCGCGCATGAGGGCCCACAGGACGTTCAGGCGGCGGCGTGCGAGAGCGATGACCGCCTGCTTGTGGTTCTTCCCCTCAGCTCTTTTGCGCTCGTAGAAGGCTCTGGAGACGGGGCAGGAGCGGGCGGCGACCATGGCGGACATGTAGAAGACCCGCAGCAGGCGTCGGCAGTAGCGTCGGGGGCGGCGCATATTGCCGCTGATGCGTCCGGAGTCCTTGGGAACCGGGGCGAGGCCGGCGACGCCTGCGAGGCGGTCGGAGCTGGCGAAGATGCTCATGTCGCCGCCGGTGTGGGCTATGAACTCAGCGCCCAGGACGGGGCCGAGGCCGGGCATGCTCAGGATGACCTCGGCGTGCGGATGGTCGCGAAACCGGCCCTCGATCAGGGCGTCGGTCTCGGCGATCTCCTCATTGAGGACCATCACCTCCCTCGCGAGCTTGGCCACCATGACGGCGGCCAGCTTCTCCCCGGCGACGGCGGTGTGCTGGGCCTCGGCGGCCTCCACCGCAGTGGCCGCGACGAGCTGGTAATTGCGGACCTTGCGGTTCTTCAGCCAGGCCGCCAGCCGGTTCCTGCCGATGCGCCGGAGGGCGGCGGGCGTTTGGTACTGGGTCAGCAGCACCAGGGCCGCCTTGGACGTCTTGTAGTCAAAGGCCCGCTCCAGGGCAGGAAAGTACTCCAGCATCTGGGCCCGCAGCCGGTTGATCGCGCGGGTGCGGTCGGCAGCCAGGTCCAGGCGGCGCGCGGTGAGGATCCTCAGGTCCACGGCGATGTCGTCGCCCCGGTGCACCGGCTCCAGGTCACGTCGCATGCGGGCCTGGTCGGCAATGACGAAGGCGTCCTTGGCGTCGCTCTTTCCGTCGCCCCGGTAGGAACCCGAGGCGTGGTGAACGGTGCGGCCCGGGATATAGAGGACCTGCTGGCCATTGTCGGTCAGCAGCGCGATCATCAGCGCAGCCCCGCCGGCATTGAGGTCGATCGCCCAAGTCACCGGGGCACCCTCGCTCAACTCCAGCACGTCGGCGATCAGCTTCAGCAGCGCGGTCTCGTCGTTGTCCACTCGACGCGACAGCTGGCGCTTGCCTTCAGCGTCGAGCACCACGCAATGGTGCGCGGCCTTGCCCGCATCCGTACCGGCCCAGAGTTCGGGCACGACCACCTCCGAAGTCGTATCCATTCACAGCCCAGCAGACGACCTCGCCAGCGTGTCCTTACCAAGCGATCTTGTGCCGCGCATCCCAATGAGTGGTCGAGTCGTCGCGGGATGCCGAGCGGCCAATCCTTTCAAGCCACCAGTGGGCTGAGCGCTGAAAGCCACACCCAGCATCCCCGGGTCTTTCGATCCTACGAGTGACCGAAACCAACCCACCTAGAACGTAAGGA
>NZ_VISR01000072.1 GCF_007827595.1 Streptomyces sp. BK340 | reverse complement strand
CCCCCGTTATGTTCTTCGCGGTCCTGCAAGAGGGCCGCTGGCCTCCGGACCCGGCATGGCTGGTCCCCCCTGTCGAACGTATGACCTGGGGGGTGGTGCCACCGGGCCCGAGAGGCGCCGTTGGAGACGCTGATGAGAGGTCCGACTACCGCCTGGCCCGGCGCAACGCCCGGCCGCTCGCGGGCGGCAGGTCTGCATAACGTGGATGCGCGCACGACGCCAACGCCCAGGCCAGCACGCATGACATCCGTTCGGGAGGACGGCTTGAACGACAGCGACGAGATAGGCGTCTTCCTCGGCCTGGACGTCGGCAAGACCGCCCATCACGGGCACGGCCTCACTCCGGCCGGCAAGAAGGTCTTCGACAAGCAACTGCCCAACACCGAACCGAAGCTGCGGGACGTCTTCGAGAAGCTGAAGACCAAGTTCGGCACGGTTCTCGTCGTGGTGGACCAGCCCGCTTCCATCGGCGCCCTCCCGCTCACGGTCGCCCGGGACACCGGCTGCAAGGTCGCCTACCTGCCCGGCCTGTCCATGCGCCGGATCGCCGACCTCTACCCCGGCGAGGCGAAAACCGACGCGAAAGACGCCGCGGTGATCGCGGACGCGGCCCGCACCATGCCGCACACCCTGCGCTCGCTGGAACTCACCGACGAGATCACCGCCGAACTGACCGTACTCGTCGGCTTCGACCAGGACCTGGCGGCCGAGGCCACCCGCACCTCCAACCGGATACGCGGCCTGCTCACCCAGTTCCACCCCAGCCTCGAGCGGGTCCTCGGCCCGCGCCTGGATCACCACGCCGTGACCTGGCTGCTGGAACGCTACGGATCCCCGGCCGCGCTGCGGAAGGCCGGACGCCGCAGGCTGGTCGAGGTGGTCCGCCCAAAGGCCCCGCGCATGGCGACACGGCTGATCGACGACGTCTTCGACGCCCTCGACGAGCAGACCGTCGTGGTCCCGGGCACCGGCACCCTCGACATCGTGATCCCTTCCCTGGCCCGCTCGCTCGGCGCCGTCCACGAACAACGCCGGGCCACAGAAGCCCAGATCAGCGCCCTGCTGGAGGCACACCCTCTTTCCAAGGTCCTGACCTCGATGCCGGGGATCGCGGTCAGGACCGCCGCCACCCTGCTGGTCACCGTCGGCGACGGCACCAGCTTCCCCACCGCCGCCCACCTCGCCTCCTACGCCGGCCTCGCCCCGACCACAAAGTCCTCCGGGACCTCGATCCACGGCGAACACGCACCCAGAGGCGGCAACCGGCAACTCAAACGCGCGATGTTCCTGTCCGCGTTCGCCGCCCTGCACGACCCCGCCTCCCGCACCTACTACGACCGATGCCGAGCCCGCGGAAAGACCCACACGCAGGCACTTCTCCGCCTCGCCCGACAACGGATCAACGTGCTGTTCGCGATGCTCCGCGACGGCACCTTCTACGAACCCAGAACCCCACGCCTCGCTTGACGAAAGACATAGAGGCACCCCCCC
>NZ_VISR01000071.1 GCF_007827595.1 Streptomyces sp. BK340 | reverse complement strand
AGCCGGTGGCCGTTCATCTATGCGGGCATCATCCCGACGCCGGAGCAAACCCCCGGATCAGGTCGAACCCGTACACCATCTCCATGGACGCAACCAGGAACCACCCGACCCTCAGTTCTCCATGAATCGTCGGCGCCAATATCCGCAGGCGCTGAACGGAGTTGCCAGCGCGAGGTGAGAGCTGAGGGAGACGGCCCTGCGATCGAACTCGGCATCCAACCTGGCAACGAGCCTGCCAAGGTCAGCCCGAGCACCACGCGGAAGCCACAGCAGCACGTCCTCCAGACGGTCTCGCGCCACCAGAGGATCACAGCAGTCGCAGCCCATCACCGGATCCGGCAGCACGCGCCCTGGTTGCCCCAGATACCACCGGCACTCCGCCAGGGCAGCGACCACAGCCCCCGGCCACAAACGTTCTTCTTCCAACTTCCGGATCGCCACGCGAGTCGCCGCGGAAACACCGCGGATCCGGCGAACCGAGACGCCTCTTCTGGGCCGCCAACGCTCCGCGCGCAGCGCCTTCGGACGCCTACGCGGCATCGGCCTTTCGGATCAACATGGCGTCATCTTGTCACGGCCTGCACTCCCCCACACAGGTTCACTGCGAGCCCACGCCACTTTGGACGTTGAGCAGGGCTGCCTCACGACCACGCCGAACCCTCGGACCGACGACGCCCACCAAACGGGCAAGCTTCCCTCGGTGACACTCCAGGGAGGCCTCCCGTCGGGGCAGCGGCCACGGGCGAGGAGGCTGACCCCGCGGATCTACAGACCGCGTGGCACATACGCTCCGAGCTGGGCTTGTCCACGACCACGACCCGAAGCTGCTGGCCCACACCGCCCCACGTCGCCTTCGAGGGCAAATCGCAGCGCTAGACAGTTGGTCTCTCGCCGCTTCGGCGCTCGGAGAGCACACGCTTGAGCTGAACGACACCCGTCACGACGGTTGCGATCAGAGCCCCTGTGACGACGACAGCCAGACAGGCAAGCATCGGATTCACCCAGCCCGGAACGAGGTCATACGAGGCGTTGCACATGTTGTGCAAAGGGAACGGACCCGACGGCTGCGGCCCAAGCCCCTGCCGGTAGCTCGCGTCGAAGCGTTGCCCCTCCCCGAGAGTGCAAGTCTCCGCCACATCCAAGCCACCGGAGAACGCTCCCCACAACCAGGTAGAGACGAGCATTATGCCCGCAACTACCGAAGAGCCGAACCAGAAGCCCGGGTTCCCCCGAAGACTAGCGTTACCAAAGACCTTGATCACCTTGTGCTCCCCCTCCCCACAGATGCTGGGCACCTGGGTACAGCTGCACAGACGTAGCAAGGGGCCGCGGTAACCTGCCGCGCCCCTTGGTCATCGTCGGCCGTTGGCGGTTGTCATGGCAGCCCTCGTGCGGCCTGAGGACGGCCCAGCTCTGGGCCCGGCAAATCTACAGTGGGCTAAGTCCGCTGTCCGTGACCTGCAGGTTGGCCTCTGCGTGCTGCTGCGGGGGGGTGCCTCTATGTCTTTCGTCAAGCGAGGCGTGGGGTTCTGGGTTCGTAGAAGGTGCCGTCGCGGAGCATCGCGAACAGCACGTTGATCC
>NZ_VISR01000070.1 GCF_007827595.1 Streptomyces sp. BK340 | reverse complement strand
CCCACGAATACGAGACCAACCACTACGCTCAACACCAGCCCCAACCGGCGGCTGGAGTCAACGCATAGAGCCTCCACCGATCCCGGAGCGGTTCACACTCCATTCCCCACACAACGCCGCCCCACACAGCCATCAGAACACGGCGCCGGTCAGGAGACGCGGTACTGCTCCACCGGCGGGCGGCCGGCTCTTCACAGTGCGACAGCCGGCCAGATCAGATCCGCGGCGCGCCAACGGCGGCACGGACCCCCCTTGCATGCCCTGCCCCACACAGACAGCTCCTCCAAGCGCCACCGCATACCAACAATCACTCAACCTGAACCTTGCGCAGCACAGAGGACACGACCTGACCACCAACCAGCAAACCCACAGGCCAGACCCCCGCCCCAGCCCAGCACCCCTAATCACTCCAGCCGCTCACCCGCCGCGCACACCCGCCCACAGACGCACCGCAAACTGATCAACACAGGCCAGACCACCAACCACTGACCACAAACACCGCTCCTGGACAGGGCCAAGCTCGCCGCTCTCGGATTGGAGTGAGCAGCGGAGTAACACGGCCCGCCCAGCACCGTGTCCGCCGGCACCGGGGCGGGCATACAGAGGGTCCGCGGTGGCAAGAGTTATGACGGGGGACGTCGTCTCATCGAGTGCCCGCCACAACAGGTGGAGCGCACCCCGGTCGGGGTGAGCCGGTACTCGCTGCCGTCGGGGTAGCGCACCGACACCTCACCCGAGAGCTGCGGGTACACAGGTCTCGTCGACGATGTTCCGGGTGCGGGCCGCGAGCCTGACGATCCGAGTGCGGGGCAGTGCGCCTGTCGGGAGCATGGCCGCGGACCGTACGAATCGGCGCGCGCCTAGGCAGTTTCGTTTGGATCAGTCGGTCGTTGGCCCAGGTGTGCCGCTAACAGATGCGCAGTGGGCCCGGATCGAGCCGTTACTCCCCGACCGGACGCCGAAGCGGGGTGGACGCTGGCGGGATCACCGTGAGGTGATCGACGCGGTCGCCTTAAAGTTCCAGACCGGAACGCAGTGGGTCCATCTGCCGGAGAAGTACGGCAACTGGCGAGGTGTCTACAACCGGCTGCGGATGTGGGCCGTCGACGGCACCTGGGAGCGGGTGTTCACCGCGCTGATGGCCCAGGCCGAAGCCGATGAGGACCTGACCTGGGCCGTGTCCGTGGACTCCACGATCGTGCGGGCTCACCAGCACGCGGCCGGAGCCCGCAAAAGGGGCCCCGGCCGGCGAACCGGCCGACCACGCCATCGGCCGGTCTCGCGGCGGACTGACCACGAAGATCCACCTCGCAGCCGATGCCCGCTGCCGGCCTCTCGCGTTCGTCCTCACCGCCGGACAGGCGGGTGATGCCCCCGCCTTCACCGCCGTCATGGCCCGCCTGCGCGTCCCCCGGCGACGGGGCCGTCCGCGCACCAGGCCGGACGTGGTCCTGGCGGACAGGGCCTATTCATCCCGCGCGATCCGCGGCCACCTGCGAAAGCGCGGCATCCGGGCGGTGATCCCGGTCCCGGCAGATCAGCGTGGTCACCGGCTGCGACTCGGCAGCCGGGGCGGCAGGCCGCCGGCCTTCGATCGCGAAACCTACAAGCAGCGCAACACCGTCGAACGGTGCATCAACCGCCTGAAGCAGTGGCGAGGCATCGCGACCCGCTACGAGAAGACCGCGACCATCTACCTGGCAGGACTCCACATCGCCGGCATCTTCCTGTGGTCCGCCCGCTGATCCAAACGAAACCGCCTAGCGCCGCGGTCACCGCACTGCGCGAACACGGTTCACTACAGGCGTACGCCGCGCTCCACCGGCGCGTTCCGGGGCTCGGGCCGTTCTTCACCAAGTTCCTCTACTTCACCGGCATCGCTATACCGCCCGCCCGTGGCCCGCGGCCTCTCATCCTCGACCGCGTGCTGTCTGGGCGCCTGCAGTGGATGGCCGCTGCCGTCGGTCGCGAGAGCGGCCACGACCCGGATGGCTCAGTCGCCGCCTGGGTGTGGTCGGACGGGAACTGGTCGCCCCACCGCTACCAGGTCTACCTCTCCTTCATTCACGCCGCCGTCGACCAGCTGGCCGCAGGTGACAACTGGCCGTCCGGTGCGGCCCCCGACCTGCTCGAATGCGCGTTGTTCACTACCGGCTGCGAGACATCTGGCTGACGGCACGCTGTGCCGGTACGGAGCGCGGTGGAAAACGGGCACCTGGCAGCCTCTCCCCTACGCATAGGGGAGGTTTGGAGGCCTCAGTTCAGTCCTGTAATAGCGGCTAACACAATGAGGTGGATCGCTCCTGCTCGCCGTGTCCAGGGCGAGAGTTGAGCGTTCGGTCCTCTGTGGGGACGTCACCGTGGA
>NZ_VISR01000069.1 GCF_007827595.1 Streptomyces sp. BK340 | reverse complement strand
CATACCCACGATCACCACCGGGTCATCAGCCACCACCGACCTCACCGGCACCAGCTCCGCCGACTCAACCTCCCCACCGAACAACTCGTCGAGGACGAACCCGGTCAGCGCGTCGGCCGTCGGGTAGTCGAAGACGACCGTCGTCGGCAGGCGCAGGCCGCTGACCGTGCCGAGGCGGTTGCGGAGTTCGACCGCCGTGAGAGAGTCGAAGCCGAGCTCCTGGAAGGCTCGCGTGGGGTCGATCGAGTCCGAACCGGTGTGTCCGAGCACGGCGGCGATCTGAGTCCGTACAAGAGCGAGCACTTCTTCGCGCCGTTCGGCCTCGCGCAGCCCGGTCAGCCGCTGGGCCAGACCTGCGGCCGTGGCCGTCCCGACGGCCGTACCACGCGCCGGGCGTGAACGGATCAGACCGCGCAGCAGCGCGGGGACTTCGCCGTGCGCCCGGATGGCGCCGAAGTCCAGGCGCACCGGCAGCGTCACCGGCCGGCCGACGGCCAACGCGGCGTCGAAAAGCGCCAGTCCCAGTTCAGGCGTGATGGCGGGCATGCCCAGTCGGGCGATGCGCTCTACCTCTGCAGTGCTCAGTTCGCCCGTCATGCCTTCGGTCTGAGCCCAAGGTCCCCAGGCCAGCGACACGCTCGGCAGGCCGGCCGCTCGTCGGTACTGGGCCAAGCCGTCGAGAAAGGCGTTGCCCGCCGCGTAGTTGGCCTGCCCGATGCTGCCGAAGGTCGCAGCCACCGAGGAGAAGACGACGAACGCGGAAAGGTCGAGGTCCTTGGTGGCCTCGTGGAGGTTCCAGGCCGCGTCGACCTTGGGCCGCAGCACGGTGGCCAGCCGCTCGGGGGTGAGGGAGGCGACGACGCCGTCGTCGAGCACGCCCGCGCTGTGGACCACGGCCCGTACCGGATGGCGGGCGATCAGGGTGGCCAGAGCCATTCGGTCGGCCAGGTCACATGCCTCGACCGCGACGCGCGCGCCCTGGTCCTGAAGCTCGGCGACCAGTTCTTCGGTGCCCGGCGCCGCGGGACCGCGCCGGCTCACGAGCAGCAGGTCCCGTACGCCGTGCTCGGTGACAAGATGCCGGGCGATCGTCCGGCCCAGACCACCCGTACCGCCCGTGACGAGAACTGTCCCCGCACCGTCCCACAACGGTTGGGGCGCCTGGAGCGCGGAGCTTCGGGCCAACCGGGCAGCCAGCACTTCACCGTCCCGGACCGCCAGCTGCGGCTCGTCCGAACCCAGCACGCGCGGCAGCATCCGCGCCGCGTCCTCGCCATCGAGGTCCACCAGACCGAACCGTCCCGGGTGCTCGGACTGCGCCGACCGCACCAGACCCCACACCGCGGCACCGGCCAGATCCGCGCCGGTCGTGGCACCAGATGTCACGAACACCAGGCGGGAGTCGACGAACCGCTCCTCGGCCAGCCATGACTGCACCAGCTCCAGCACTCGCGAGGTCACAGCGTGCACCGATCCCACCACGTCGTCGACGTGGGCGGATTCGATCCGTACGACGACCACGGCGGCCGGCTCGACCGGCAAAGCGTCCAGGCCGCACTCCACGTAGGAGACCGGCTCCTCGCTCGTAACCCGCACCGGAGACCACTCCGGTGCGAACAGGGAGTCCCGGATGTGGGCGTTGGCGGAGCCCAGCTGTTCGGCCGACACCGGGCGAGTGACCAGGGACCTGACCGTTGCGACCGGTGTTCCCGCGGTGTCCGCGACCGCCACCGACACGGCGCCATCGTCGCTCCGTGACAACCGGACCCTGACGGACGAGGCCCCGACGGCATGCAGCGTCACTCCTGACCAGGAGAACGGCACCCTTCCCTGCCCCGGTTCTTCGTCGCCGGTGAAGACCGATGCGTGCAGCGCGGCGTCGAGAAGTGCCGGGTGTACGCCGAACGCCTCGGCGTGCGCGTCGTCGGGCAATGCGACTTCGGCGAACACCTCGTGGCCGAGCCGCCAGGCAGCGGTGAGCCCCTGGAACACCGGGCCGTACCCGAACCCGGCCTCCAGGAAGGTCTCGTACGTGCCGGTCACGTCCAGCACCTCGGCCCCAGCCGGCGGCCACATCGCGGTGTCGAACGAAGAGGGCGCGGCGGTCGCAGGCGCGATCAGGCCACTGGCGTGCTGTGTCCACCCGCCCTCGCCTCCGTGATCGGGGCGGGAGTGCACCCTCACGGCTCGACGGCCGAACTCGTCGAGTCCGCCCACCCACACCTGCACCCGTACACCACCCGACTCGGGCAGCACGAGCGGTGCGGAGAGAGTCAGTTCCTCCACCGCTCCGCAGCCGACCTCGTCACCCGCCCGCAGGGCCAGCTCGACCAGGGCTGTGCCCGGCACGAGAACGGAGCCCATCACCTCGTGATCCGCAAGCCACGGGTGCGACTGCAGCGACAGACGGCCCGTGAGCAAGAACCCGTCCGTGTCGACCAGTTCAACGGCGGCACCCAGGAGCGGGTGCCCAGCCGGTTCGAGGCCGGCGGAGCTGACATCCCCGCCTCGGACGAACGGCGCAGCGGGCCAGTAACGCTGGTGCTGGAAGGGGTAGGTCGGCAGGTCGACGTGCTGGGCACCCGTGCCGGTGAAGACAGCCGTCCAGTCGACCTTGGCGCCGTCGACGTAGAGGCGGGCCAGGGCCTGGAGGGTGGTCGTCTCCTCGTCGCGGTCCTTGCGGAGCACCGCGGCGAATACGGCATCGGCGTCGGCGGACTCGGCCGCCATCGCGGTCAGGACACCGTCCGGGCCGAGTTCCAGGAA
>NZ_VISR01000068.1 GCF_007827595.1 Streptomyces sp. BK340 | reverse complement strand
CCGCCCACAACCTGACATCAGCAAGGTCCCCACCCATAACCAGACCAACGACCCAACTGGCCACCAGTCACGGCAAGCACCGTTGCAGTACTAAGGGCGTGGAGATCTTTAACTCGTCTTCTTGACCTTGGTTTGGGTGGGGTCGGAAGCGAGGAACGTCGCGACGTCGGCTGGTGTGCGGAGGCGGGCGGTTGAGGTGGTGATGCGGTGGCCATGTGCTTCCAGGAGTGGGCGGACTTCCTGTTTCGCTCGGCTGATGGTCATAGCGGTGACGCCGAAGAGTTGCCCGAGGAGGTCCATGGTGGCGAGTTTGCGCAGGTGGAGCACGGTGGCCAGGACCCGGTCGGCCGGGGTGAGCTTGGCTTCGGCGCCTGTGCCGGGGGCGACCATGCGCTCGTGACCGCGGCGTGTGCGGAGCACTCGCTCGCGTTGGACCTCCAGCGCGGGAGTCAGTGCGTCGATGAGTTCGCTGAGTTGTTGGCGGGTCATGCCGGTCAGCTCAGGGTCCTGCAGCGAATGCTGCGTGAGGGCAGGCCCCCTGTTCGCCGTGACCTGGCCTGACGTGTTGTTGGCCGCCGTCGCGTCCAGCGGATGCTGCGGGTGGAGGGCGTAGTTCCATTCGCCGTGGAAGCGGTGTCGGGTGATCGGCAGGGCGGCGATCTCGTCGTCGCTGACCTGGACGCCGGTGGGGTACGGGTTGGTGTCGAGTTCGGCGTGCACGGTCAGGCCGGTCTTGGTGGTGGTCGCGGCAATGCTCTCGACGACGACTTCGTGGCTGGTCAGGGGCCTTCCACGCCAGTTCATGGTGATGTGGGAGAACAGCGGTGCTCGATCCGGTTCCACTTCGATGTTCCGGGAGGCAGGTGGCAGACGGTGATCGTCAGGTCGGCCTCGGCGGCGAACCTGGCGAGTTCGGTCTTCCAGGTGCGGGTGCGATAGCCGTTGGAGCCGCCCGCATCAGCGGTGATCAACAGCCGGTCGGCCGTTGGATAGGCGGCCTGGCCGGCTCCGATCCACCAGCGGCGGATTGATTCGACAGCGAACGCGGCGGTGTCGTGGTCGGTGCCCACGTTGACCCAGCCGGTGTTCGCGGCGACGTCGTAGATGCCATAGGGCCCCGCCCTGCCCAGCTCGCGGTCGGGGAAATCGTGGGTGTCGACCCGCACCGGCTCGCCTCTCGGCTCCCATTCACGGCCGTTGTTCTTGAACAGGCCGACCAGTTCCTTCTTCTTCGTGTCCACGCTGATCACCGGAGCCCCGCTGTCCTGGTGGTCGCGGGCCTGCTCGTTGAGGGAGTGGAACTGTGCGTCCCGGTCGGGGTGCTGCTTGCCTTCCAGAGTCTTGGCGTTGCTCTGCAGACTGAAGCCCTCCTCGCGCAGGAGGTCGCCCACCGTATCCGCACAGATTCTGTGCCCCTGCCGGGTCAGCTGCTCGGCGAGCTTGCGGGTGGATTTGGTAGTCCAGCGCAGCGGCGACATCGGGTCCCCGCGGACGTCGGGCTCGACCAGCGCGAGAAGTGCCTCCCGAACGGCTGGGTTCCGATCGGCAACGCGTTTGCGGCCACCGCCGGGCCGGCGAACCCGTCCCAACGGCGCCTCTCCGTCGTCGAGTTCGCGCATTCCGGCAGACACTGTGGCCTCGCGGACACCGGCGGCGCGGGCGACCGCTCTGATCCCGCCGTGACCGAGAGACTGGGCTTCCGCCCCTATCACCAGACGGCGCTGCCGCTCGTCGAGGTGCGGCAGAATCGCCTCGAACTTGGCTGCCAGCACGGCCCGTTGCCCTTCCAACCCGCTCATGCCAGACCAACGAACCACCGAACAGAAAGCCACGAGTTAAAGATCTGCACGCCCTTAAGGCCAGGGAGCACGTCAAATGTACTGAGCCGTCGTGAGGGCTGCCTCTCCCTCCTGACTCGGCCACCCGGCGTGAATGCCGAGCACGTTGAAGTGCCGCCCGATCCGAGGGATCGGGCGGCACTTCGGCACAACTATCCTGCGGCGCGAAGGTTGTCGGCGTAACTCCCCCAAATGGCCGAGGCTCCACCGGAGATCACTGTCGCCTTTGCCACGGAGGTCCAGGGGCCCCAGGCGCGGACCCCGAGCCGGAACTCGCCGTCCTGAATATAGAGCGCGAACTTGATGTAACGGTCGGCTCCTTCCGGGTGTCCGGGGAGTGACTTGAGGATGAAGTAGTTGTCCCCGATGGAGTCGACCTTGACCGGGGCGTTGCCCGGCATCAGGGTGCAGCTTTTACCGACCACCAATACGCTGCCGCAGCCACTGAAGGGGAAAAAGTCGCTGAAGTGCGTGATTGCGTTCTTGAACGTCGCCTGCTTGATCAGGTCGTTCGATGGCGTGTTGGCCATGGTGTAGATGCGAAATTCGCACTTGTACTCGTAGTTCGACGAGATGTCGCTCACCGTCCAGCACGTGTTCAGCGCGTTAGCGGCGGCGGCGGGCGTGGCGGTTACGGCCAAGGAGCCTGTGAGGCTGAGCAGCACCGCTCCAATGGACAGCGCAAGGCGTTTCATTTCATTCCGTTTCATGACTCATCGCAGCCCGTTGACGGCCAGACGAATGAACTGGGACGCCTGAAACCTATGGCCGAGAGGGCGTAGTGGGAAGTCATGTGAATGCATGACAACTCAGCTGCCCAGATGTGCACTTGGGTGTGGTTCACCGGCAGCTTGGAGGTTCGGGGGTGTCCCGTCGAGGGGAGTAGCAGCGAGCCCTTGGCCATTGAGCAGTCATCGCGTAAATCTCGAATAGCAATGCTGGTCGGCAGAAATACCTACTGACCTTGAATGCGTGATGTCGTCATGGTGGCTGGCGTCGGAGGCCAGTGCCGGTGAGGCAGCCGTCGAGGACGTCGTGGCGGTACTGGAGC
>NZ_VISR01000067.1 GCF_007827595.1 Streptomyces sp. BK340 | reverse complement strand
TCGACGCGGGCTTCTTCGGGATCTCTCCGCGTGAGGCCCTGGCCATGGACCCGCAGCAGCGGCTCCTCCTCGAAACCTCCTGGGAGGCGATCGAGGGCGCGGCCATCGACCCGGCGTCTCTGCGTGGCAGTCGCACCGGAGTGTTCGTCGGGACGACCGGCCAGGACTACGCGTCGCTCGTTGTGAACTCCCGCGAGGACGTGGAGGGTCACGCCAGTACCGGCCTCGCCAACAGCGTGATCTCGGGCCGTGTCTCGTACACCTTCGGGCTGGAGGGCCCGGCCGTCACCATCGACACGGCCTGCTCCTCGTCGCTGGTCGCCATGCATCTGGCCGCTCAGTCGCTGCGCAGCGGCGAATGCACCCTCGCTCTTGCCGGAGGTGCGACCGTCCTGACCACGCCCATGAGCTTCCTGGGCTTCACGCGGCAGGGCGGTCTGGCGACGGACGGGCGGTGCAAGGCGTACGCGGACGCGGCCGACGGCACCGGATGGTCGGAAGGCGTCGGTGTCCTCGTACTCGAACGGCTCTCCGATGCCCGCCGCAACGGTCACCCGGTGCTGGCCGTGGTGCGGGGCTCTGCCGTCAACCAGGACGGCGCCAGCAATGGGCTCACCGCCCCCAACGGCCCCTCGCAGCAACGAGTGATCCGCCAGGCCCTCGCGAACGCCGGCCTGTCACCCACGGATGTTGACGCCGTAGAGGGCCATGGCACGGGCACCACGCTCGGCGACCCCATCGAGGCACAGGCGCTGCTCGCCACGTACGGAAACGGACGAGATGCCGGACGTCCGCTGTGGCTGGGCTCCGTGAAGTCGAACATCGGTCACACGCAGGCCGCGGCCGGTGTGGCCGGGGTGATCAAGATGGTCATGGCGATGCGGCACGGGGTGCTGCCCCGCACCCTGCACGTCGACGCACCCTCCACGCACGTCGACTGGACTGCCGGTGACGTGCGACTCCTCACCGAGGCGATGCCCTGGCCCGAGACGGACCGGCCATGGCGAGCGGGTGTGTCGTCATTCGGGATCAGCGGTACCAACGCCCACGTCGTGCTGGAACAGGCCCTGGCGGACGAACCCGTCGCCACCACACCGGCTGTGAAGCTCGACGTGGTCCCGCTGGTGATGTCGGCGAAGTCGGAGAAGGCGCTGGATGCCCAGGTGGAGCGTGTCACGGGGCTGGACGGCGTACGCGAGCTGGACGTGGCCTGCTCGCTGGCGTCGGGGCGTGCGCGGATGGCACATCGGGCGGTGTTGGTGGACGGTGTCGAGGTCGCTCGTGGTGTGGCGGTTGAGCGGTCGTTGGCGGTGTTGTTCTCGGGTCAGGGGTCGCAGCGGCTGGGTATGGGGCGTGGGTTGTATGCCCGGTTCCCGGTGTTCGCGGAGGCGTTCGACGCGGTGTGTGCGGGCCTGGACGAGCACCTCGACCGTCCCGTGCGTGATGTCGTGTGGGGCGATGACGCCGATCTGTTGAACCAGACGCTGTACACCCAGAGCGGTCTGTTCGCGGTCGAGGTGGCGTTGTTCCGCCTCGTCGAATCACTCGGTGTGCGACCGGAGTTCGTCGCCGGGCACTCGATCGGCGAGCTGGCTGCCGCGCACGTGGCCGGGGTGTTCTCGCTGGAGGACGCCTGCGCGTTGGCCGCTGCTCGTGGCCGGCTGATGCAGGCGCTGCCCGCAGGCGGCGCGATGCTCGCCGTCGAGGCGACGGAAGACGAAGTACGGCCGCTGCTCGGCGATTTCGTTGCCTTGGCTGCCGTCAACGGTCCGTCGTCGGTGGTGGTGTCCGGGGCCGAGGAGGCGGTGCGGCAGATCCGTGTCCACTTCGAGGCACTGGGGCGCAGGACGACCCCGTTGCGAGTGTCGCACGCCTTCCATTCCCCGCTGATGGAGCCGCTGCTCGACGACTTCCGGAAGGTCGTCGAAGGGCTGGTGTCTCGGACCGCCGAGATCCCCGTCGTCTCGAACCGCACAGGTGAGATCGCGACGAGGGAGGAGCTGACTTCCCCCGAGTACTGGGTCCGGCACGTCCGGGACACCGTTCGATTCTGGGACGGCATAGGAGCCCTACGCCGCGCGGGTGCCACGGCCTTCCTGGAAGTCGGACCGGACGGTGTCCTCGCCGCACTGACGCAGCAGAGCATGGGGGAGGACGAGCAGGACTGCGTAGTCACGCCTCTGCTCCGAAAGGACCGTCCGGAGGAGACCGCGCTGGTCACCGGACTGGCGCGAATGCACTGCGCTGGTGTCGACGTGCACTGGGCGCGCCTGTTCGAAGGGACCGGCGCCCAGCGTGTGGACCTGCCCACCTACCCCTTCCAGCGTGAGCCGTACTGGCCCACGCCGGCCGCACGTACAGGCGACGTGAGCGGCGTCGGACTGACCGCGACACAACACCCGCTGCTCGGCGCGGCTGTGTCGGTGGCGGACAGCGGTCAGGTCCTGCTCTCGGGACGGCTGTCGCCGAAGGCGCAGCCGTGGCTCGCAGATCACACCGTTGACGGCACACCGGTGTTCCCGCCCACCGCGTTCCTGGAGCTGCTGATCAGAGCCGCTGACCAGGTCGGATGTGACCGTGTCGAGGAGCTGGCCCTGACCGGGCAGCCGCTCCTGCTGTCAGCAACCGGTGCGACGGCGATCCAGGTGACGATCGGCGCTCCGGACGATTCCGGCACTCGCGAGATCGGGTGTTACGCACGCCGGGACGGCGCATCCGACGAGCCGTGGACGTGCCATGCCACCGGCAGGATCACTGCCGCGGAGTCCGTCGCCGACTTCGACGCGTCGGTATGGCCGCCGCAGGACACCGTGCCAGTCGACTTGGATGGCTTCTACGAGGACGGGGAGGGGGACGGGGACTTCGGGCCGGCCTTCCGCACCGTACGCGCCGTGTGGCGGCGCGGAGACGAGGTCTTCGTGGAGGCCGCGCTCCCGGGTACCGGGGACGATGCCGCCCTGTACGGACTGCATCCCACGCTGCTCGATGCCGCCGTCCAGACGGCCGGTTTCGCGGGAGTCGACGACAGCGAACCGCTGGCCGCGCTCACCTGGAACGGGGTATCGCTCCACGCGACCGGAGCGTCGGTCGTACGGATGCGTGTCGCGAAAGTCGGCGAACACTCGGTCTCCGTCGCCGCAGCGGACGCCCAGGGCGTGCCGGTGCTGTCGGTGGAGTCAGCCACGCTGGGCGCACGCCCGATGCAGCTTGCCCCCGCCGCCGCTGTGGACGGAACAACGCTGCTGCGGTTGGAGTGGGTGCCTGTTTCGGGTGGTGTGCGGGGGGTTGTTGCTGATGTTGAGGCGTCGGTGGTGGTGCCGTTGGTGGGGGAGGG
>NZ_VISR01000066.1 GCF_007827595.1 Streptomyces sp. BK340 | reverse complement strand
CGGATCACCTCCTCGGGTATCCCACCGTTGACCGTGGAGCAGGGCCTGGCCCTCCTGGATACGGCCACCACCCTCGACGAACCCCACCTCATCCCGATGGGCCGTGCCGCAGGCCCGATGCGGATGCCGGGAGAGGTACCTCCCCTGCTGCGCCGACTGGTCAAGGGCACCAGGCGAGCCGCTTCGAACACGGGCTCGGCGGCCGGAACGGCCGCGGCCCTGGCGACTCGGCTGAGGGAACTACGCGACGGTGACCGGGTTCCGCACCTCCTTGATCTCGTACGAGCCGAAGCGGCAGCCGTACTCGGCCATCCATCTGCCACCTCGGTCGACGCCGGGAAGGAGTTCCAGGAACTCGGCGTGGACTCGCTGACCGCGCTGGAGCTGCGCAACCGGCTCACCGCCGTCACCGGACTGCGCCTGCCCGCCACCCTGGTCTTCGACCACCCCACCCCGGCCGTCCTCGCCCAGCACCTCCTCGGCGAACTGCTCGACGAAGCCGGACCGGACAGCGGACAGCCCGGCCTTCTCGCGGAACTCGACCGACTTGACGCCATGTTGACGGCGGCAGACGAGCCGGACGAGTCGACCCGTTCCGCCGTCTCCCTCCGGCTCCGGCATCTGCTGGAGCAGTGGACGGCCGCGGCCCCCGACACCGACGCGTCCACGCACAGCGTCGCGGAGCGCATCGCCTCCGCCAGCGCGGATGAAGTCCTGGCATTCATCGACAACGAGCTCGGCCGTTCGAGCGACCGCTGACCAGCTCTCTCGTCACCCAAGGAAGGCTCCTCTAGCCATGTCGAACGACAGCAAGCTCGTTGACTACCTCAAGTGGGTCACCGCGGACCTGCACCAGACTCGCCAACGACTGCTGGAAGTCGAGTCGGGAAAGCAGGAACCCATCGCCATCGTCGGCATGGCCTGCCGGCTGCCCGGCGGTGTACGCAGCCCCGAGGACCTCTGGCGCCTGGTCCTGGAAGGCCACGACGCCATCTCCCCGTTCCCCGCCGACCGCGGCTGGGACCTGGCCGCCCTCGCGGGGGACGGGAACGGCAGCAGTGCGTCCGTCGAAGGCGGCTTCGTCGACGCGGCCGAGTTCGACGCGGGCTTCTTCGGGATCTCACCGCGCGAGGCCGTCGCGATGGACCCGCAGCAGCGCCTTCTCCTCGAAACCTCGTGGGAGGCCTTCGAGCGAGCAGGCATCAAGCCGGAGACGCTCCGCGGCAGCCGTACCGGTGTGTTCGTCGGCACGGCCGGCGTCGACTACGTAGGCGTGGTGATGAACTCCGCCGAGGACGTGGAGGGCCACGCCACCACCGGGCTCACGGCGAGCGTGCTGTCCGGACGGGTCTCCTATGCGTTCGGACTGGAAGGCCCGGCGGTCACTCTGGACACGGCCTGTTCGTCGTCCCTCGTCGCACTTCATGTGGCGGCACAGGCCCTGCGCAGCGGCGAGTGCTCGATGGCACTTGCGGGCGGTGTGACCGTCCTGTCCACGCCGATGAGCTTCTCCGGCTTCAGTCGTCAGGGTGGTCTGGCCTCGGACGGGCGCTGCAAGGCGTACGCGGACGCGGCGGACGGCACCGGCTGGTCGGAGGGCGTCGGTGTCCTCGTCCTGGAGCGGCTGTCGGATGCCCAGCGCAACGGTCACCCGGTGCTGGCCGTGGTGCGGGGCTCTGCTGTCAATCAGGACGGTGCGAGCAACGGGCTCACCGCGCCGAACGGTCCGTCGCAGCAGCGGGTGATCCGGCAGGCGTTGGCGAGTGCGGGGCTTTCCGCGCGGGATGTGGACGTGGTGGAGGGGCACGGTACGGGTACGCCGTTGGGTGATCCGATCGAGGCCCAGGCGCTCCTGGCGACGTACGGCAGCGAGCGCGATCCGGAGCGTCCGTTGCTGCTCGGCTCGTTGAAGTCGAACATCGGTCACACGCAGGCCGCGGCGGGTGTCGCGGGTGTGATCAAGATGGTGATGGCGATGCGGCACGGGGTGCTGCCCCGTACCCTGCATGTGGATACCCCCTCCACGCATGTCGACTGGTCCGAGGGCGAGGTCAGGCTGCTGACCGAGGCGGAGCCCTGGCCGGCGTCGGACCGGCCGCGGCGAGCCGCGATCTCGGCCTTCGGCATCAGCGGCACGAATGCACACACCATCGTCGAGCAGGCCCCCACACCGGCGGATGATGACCGAGAGGCACCCCGGGCCACTCCCGCCGTGGTGCCTTGGGTGGTGTCCGGCAAGTCCGAAGCGGCACTGGAAGCGCAGCTGGAGCGACTGGCCGCGCTGGGCGAGCCTCCGGTGCTGGACGTGGGCCACTCACTGGCAGCGGAACGGACCCACTTCGCGCACCGGGCGGTGCTGGTGGAGGGCGTCGAGGTCGCTCGTGGTGTGGCGGTTGAGCGGTCGTTGGCGGTGTTGTTCTCGGGTCAGGGGTCGCAGCGGCTGGGTATGGGGCGTGGGTTGTATGCCCGCTTCCCGGTGTTCGCGGAGGCGTTCGACGCGGTGTGTGCGGGCCTGGACGAGCACCTCGACCGTCCCGTGCGTGATGTCGTGTGGGGCGATGACGCCGATCTGCTGAACCGGACGCTGTACACGCAGACCGGTCTGTTCGCGGTCGAGGTGGCGTTGTTCCGTCTGGTCGAATCGCTGGGTGTGCGGGCGGAGTTCGTGGCCGGGCATTCGGTCGGTGAGGTGGCTGCCGCGTATGTGGCGGGGGTGTTCTCGCTGGAGGACGCCTGTGCGTTGGTGGCTGCTCGTGGCAGGCTGATGGAGGCGCTGCCCGAGGGTGGCGCGATGCTCGCCGTCCAAGCGACCGAGGACGAAATGCTGCCGCTGCTGGGCGGGTCGGTGGCAGTGGCCGCGGTCAACGGTCCGGAGGCGATCGTCCTGGCGGGCCCCGAAGCCGACGTGCTGCGGATCGCCGGCAAGCTGACGGCCCAAGGACGGAAGACGTCCCGGCTGCGGGTGTCGCATGCCTTCCACTCGCCGTTGATGGACCCGATGCTGGAGGACTTCCGGGCGGTTGTGGCGGGGCTGTCCTTCTCGGCGCCGGAGATTCCGCTGGTGTCGAACGTGACGGGTGAGTTGGCGTCGTCCGAGTTGGTGTGCGACCCGGAGTACTGGGTGCGGCACGTTCGTGAGACGGTCCGCTTCGCCGACGGAGTCAGCACCTTGAGCGAGGCCGGTGCCACCGCCTTCCTGGAACTCGGCCCCGACAGCGTCCTGTCCGCGATGGCGCGACACCGTATGTCCGGCGCGGAGGACATGGTGGCGGTGCCTGTTCTGCGCAAGGATTGGTCGGAGGAACGCGCGCTCGTCACCGGGCTTGCGCAGCTCCACGTCTCCGGAGCACGGCTCGATCTGACCGCGCTCTTCGACGGCACCGGCGCCCGCCGCGTCGACCTGCCGACGTACGCCTTCCAGCACGCACGCCACTGGCCGCGCCCGGCCGCACATCCGGGTGACGTACGTGGCGCGGGGCTGACGCCTGCCGAGCACCCGTTGCTCGCCGCGATGGTCGCGCTGGCGAACTCGGACGGCATGGTGTTCACGGGCCGCCTGTCCTTGAAAGCACACCGCCGACTCACGGACCACCTCGGTGGGGAGGGCGTGTTCCCGGCCACGGGGCTTCTGGAGCTGGCAATTCGCGCCGGCGACCAGGTCGGCTGCGGTCGCGTCGAGCGACTCACCCAAACGGAACCGCTCGTCCTGTCCGAGGACGACGCGGTCGTGATCCAGGTATGGATCGGAGCTCCCGACAACTCCGGAGCCCGCGAGGTGGCCCTCTACTCGCGCCGTGACGGCGCCGAGGACGGCGTGTGGACGGAACACGCGTCTGGCGTGCTTCTCGCGGAGGAACAGGGGCAACGCCCCTTCGACACTGCCGACTTCGCCGTATGGCCGCCGCGCGGGGCGGTCGTCGCCGAGGCCGGCGGCGAGGCCGAGATGGACGCCGAGACGGGTGTCTCGGTGTGGCGGCGCGACGACGAGACCTTCGTGGAGGCCGTGCTGCGCGGCGAGGCCGCACAGGAAGCCGCGGGGTACGGTCTGCATCCGGCCCTGCTCTCCGCAGTGGTGCGGGAGGCTGACGGCCGGGAGCTCGTTCCGGTGGCGTGGAGCGGGGTCACGCTGCACGCGGTCGGCGCACCGATCGTCCGGGCGCGTGTCGTTCCCACCGGCGAGGAGAGCGTGTCGGTCACGGTGGTCGACGTCGACGGTGCTCCTGTCCTGACAGTCGAATCCCTCGTCCTGGCGGAGCCCGGCACCATCGTCACCGGAGGGCAGCTGGACAGCCGCGATGGGCTGCTGCGCCTGGAGTGGGTCCCTGCCGCAGCGCAGTCCACGGTGGCCGCTACGGATGAAGCCATCCAGAGTGTGACGCTCGAAGCTGACGCCCTTTCGCTGGCAGGGATCCCGGATGACGCCTCCCTGGTGGTGGTGCCGTTGGTGGGGGAGGGGGTGGGGCCTGGGGTTGTGCATGGGTTGTTGGGGCGTGTGTTGGGTTTGGTGCGGGAGTGGTTGGCGG
>NZ_VISR01000065.1:3736-5153 GCF_007827595.1 Streptomyces sp. BK340 | reverse complement strand
ACACAGTGAACGCGAGCATCAATGGACAAGCCCTCGGCCTATTAGTACCAGTCAACTCCACCCGTTACCGGGCTTCCATATCTGGCCTATCAACCCAGTCGTCTACTGGGAGCCTTACCCTCTCAAGGAGGTGGGAATACTCATCTCGAAGCAGGCTTCCCGCTTAGATGCTTTCAGCGGTTATCCCTCCCGAACGTAGCCAACCAGCCATGCCCTTGGCAGAACAACTGGCACACCAGAGGTTCGTCCGTCCCGGTCCTCTCGTACTAGGGACAGCCCTTCTCAATATTCCTACGCGCACAGCGGATAGGGACCGAACTGTCTCACGACGTTCTAAACCCAGCTCGCGTACCGCTTTAATGGGCGAACAGCCCAACCCTTGGGACCGACTCCAGCCCCAGGATGCGACGAGCCGACATCGAGGTGCCAAACCATCCCGTCGATATGGACTCTTGGGGAAGATCAGCCTGTTATCCCCGGGGTACCTTTTATCCGTTGAGCGACGGCGCTTCCACAAGCCACCGCCGGATCACTAGTCCCGACTTTCGTCCCTGCTCGACCCGTCGGTCTCACAGTCAAGCTCCCTTGTGCACTTACACTCAACACCTGATTGCCAACCAGGCTGAGGGAACCTTTGGGCGCCTCCGTTACTCTTTAGGAGGCAACCGCCCCAGTTAAACTACCCATCAGACACTGTCCCTGATCCGGATCACGGACCCAGGTTAGACATCCAGCACGACCAGACTGGTATTTCAACGACGACTCCACACTAACTGGCGTTAATGCTTCAAAGTCTCCCAGCTATCCTACACAAGCCGAACCGAACACCAATATCAAACTGTAGTAAAGGTCCCGGGGTCTTTCCGTCCTGCTGCGCGAAACGAGCATCTTTACTCGTAGTGCAATTTCACCGGGCCTATGGTTGAGACAGTCGAGAAGTCGTTACGCCATTCGTGCAGGTCGGAACTTACCCGACAAGGAATTTCGCTACCTTAGGATGGTTATAGTTACCACCGCCGTTTACTGGCGCTTAAGTTCTCAGCTTCGCCCTGACGAATCAGAGCTAACCGGTCCCCTTAACGTTCCAGCACCGGGCAGGCGTCAGTCCGTATACATCGCCTTACGGCTTCGCACGGACCTGTGTTTTTAGTAAACAGTCGCTTCTCGCTGGTCTCTGCGGCCAACCCCAGCTCAGGACGTAAAGTCCATCACCAGAGCTGGCCCCCCTTCTCCCGAAGTTACGGGGGCATTTTGCCGAGTTCCTTAACCATAGTTCACCCGAACGCCTCGGTATTCTCTACCTGACCACCTGAGTCGGTTTAGGGTACGGGCCGCCATGAAACTCGCTAGAGGCTTTTCTCGACAGCATAGGATCATCCACTTCGCCACAATCGGCTCGGCATCAGGTCTCAGACTC
>NZ_VISR01000065.1:1882-3640 GCF_007827595.1 Streptomyces sp. BK340 | reverse complement strand
AGCGTCCTACACCCTTACCCCGGGACAACCACCGCCCGGGATGGACTACCTTCCTGCGTCACCCCATCACTCACCTACTAACCGCTTGGTTCGGCGGCTCCACCACTTTCCTTTCCCCGAAGGGTCCGGAACGGCTTCACGGCCTTAGCATCACGATGCTCGATGTTTGACGCTTCACAGCGGGTACCGGAATATCAACCGGTTATCCATCGACTACGCCTGTCGGCCTCGCCTTAGGTCCCGACTTACCCTGGGCAGATCAGCTTGACCCAGGAACCCTTAGTCAATCGGCGCAAACGTTTCTCACGTTTGTATCGCTACTCATGCCTGCATTCTCACTCGTCAACCGTCCACAACTACCTTCCGGTGCTGCTTCACCCGGCAGACGACGCTCCCCTACCCATCACAGCACCCGTTGGGGCTATATGCTGCAATGACACGACTTCGGCGGTACGCTTGAGCCCCGCTACATTGTCGGCGCGGAATCACTAGACCAGTGAGCTATTACGCACTCTTTCAAGGGTGGCTGCTTCTAAGCCAACCTCCTGGTTGTCTGTGCGACTCCACATCCTTTCCCACTTAGCGTACGCTTAGGGGCCTTAGTCGATGCTCTGGGCTGTTTCCCTCTCGACCATGGAGCTTATCCCCCACAGTCTCACTGCCGCGCTCTCACTTACCGGCATTCGGAGTTTGGCTAAGGTCAGTAACCCGGTAGGGCCCATCGCCTATCCAGTGCTCTACCTCCGGCAAGAAACACACGACGCTGCACCTAAATGCATTTCGGGGAGAACCAGCTATCACGGAGTTTGATTGGCCTTTCACCCCTAACCACAGGTCATCCCCCAGGTTTTCAACCCTGGTGGGTTCGGTCCTCCACGAAGTCTTACCTCCGCTTCAACCTGCCCATGGCTAGATCACTCCGCTTCGGGTCTTGAGCGTGCTACTAAAACGCCCTATTCGGACTCGCTTTCGCTACGGCTTCCCCACCCGGGTTAACCTCGCAACACACCGCAAACTCGCAGGCTCATTCTTCAAAAGGCACGCAGTCACGAGAAGCACCGAAGTGCTTCCGACGCTCCCACGGCTTGTAGGCACACGGTTTCAGGTACTATTTCACTCCGCTCCCGCGGTACTTTTCACCATTCCCTCACGGTACTATCCGCTATCGGTCACCAGGGAATATTTAGGCTTAGCGGGTGGTCCCGCCAGATTCACACGGGATTTCTCGGGCCCCGTGCTACTTGGGTGTCTCTCAAACGAGCCGCTGACGTTTCGACTACGGGGGTCTTACCCTCTACGCCGGACCTTTCGCATGTCCTTCGTCTACATCAACGGTTTCTGACTCGTCCTGTTGCCGGCAGACAACAGAAGAGAGATCCCACAACCCCGCATGCGCAACCCCTGCCGGGTCTCACACGCATACGGTTTGGCCTCATCCGGTTTCGCTCGCCACTACTCCCGGAATCACGGTTGTTTTCTCTTCCTGAGGGTACTGAGATGTTTCACTTCCCCTCGTTCCCTCCACACTGCCTATGTGTTCAGCAGTGGGTGACAGCCCATGACGACTGCCGGGTTTCCCCATTCGGAAACCCCCGGATCAAAGCCTGGTTGACGACTCCCCGGGGACTATCGCGGCCTCCCACGTCCTTCATCGGTTCCTGGTGCCAAGGCATCCACCGTGCGCCCTTAAAAACTTGGCCACAGATGCTCGCGTTCACTGTGCAGTTCTCAAACAACGACCAGCCACCCATCACCCCA
>NZ_VISR01000064.1 GCF_007827595.1 Streptomyces sp. BK340 | reverse complement strand
GCTCGCCTTCAGCGACACGACCCGATCGGCGGGGTTCAGCACGGTCGGCCTCGCCGGACCCTGCTCCACCGCCTTGAACGCCAGCCACGCATCACTAGTGCCCGGAGGCGCCTCGACATTCAATGTGCCGCGCTGACGGTCCGTGGTCCACACGAAATACGGACTTGCGTACGTCGTGTGGTTCACGTCCTGCAGCCCGTTGGCGAACGCTTGAGCCGCCACCTCGGCTTGGAGGTTCTCCTCTCCGAGTTTGCAGCCGGCGAGAACGAAGATCACCTCTTCGTCGTCCGCCACCCCAAGCTCCTGCCGGATCCCGGGCAGCATCGGCTTCACCATCGAGGCCGCGTGCTCGCCGATGACGCGAGCCGACAAGGACGTGTCACGCCCCGTCCCAGCCGGTACCAGAATCTTGAATAGTCCCGGAACTCCGTGCATCGACACGTACACGGTGGGCTTCTGCTCACCGTTCACGACCACCCAGGGCAGCGGATACCTTTCCGGATACTTCTTGCCTACCTCATTGACCAGGTAGAATCCCGCCCCCTCTCCGGAGTTGAACTGCGTCCAGAAGCGGCGTTCGCGACCAGCACGTTCGGCCTTCGTGTCGAAGGAGAGGGCGACCGCGTGACCGGATGCGGTACTGATCTTCTCGACATCGAAGACGTCGAGCCCGGCGTGGCCGAAGACCAGTTCCTCGTAACCACGCGCCTTCTCCACACCGTTCTGCTCATCACCCGACGTCAGGGCATGGGCCACGTCCAGCAGCCGGTCATGCTGCTCTGTCTCGCTCGCCAGGTCGAACCAGGACGGGTGGTGACGGGCGATCAATTGATACGCCTGCTCGAAGACAGCCTCGGCGTTCTCTTCGCGCAGCAGTGCGTCATGCAGCGCCAGCCTGCGGGCCAGCGTCTCTGCGGCCACCGGGGTCTTCAGCCACATTTCGGCCGCGACCAGCCTGTTCCGGTCCCTTCGCTCCGAGAGGGACAGCTTCTTCCACTTGGGGGTCGTCTGCCGGACCAGATCCCGTGCCCCGGTGATCAGGGCACGAAGATCCTTCAAGCTGAGCGAGCCGTCACGTACCTCCTGATGCAACCGCTCCTTCGCCGCATTGACGACGGACCGGAAGGTCTCCCGCTGCTGCCTCATGAAGTCGGTGGCCCACCCGGCAGGGGAGGCGGGGCCGTGGCCCTCCTCCGTCGGCACTCTGTCGGGTTCGGACGAGTTGATGCTGAAGACCAGCGACTCCGTGTTTGCGGACTCGCCCCTCTGCCCGCGGGTCACCAACTGCGGGATGGACCGCGGCTGCTGCGTGTCGGCAGGGCCGTCCAGGTTGGCCCATCGTGTCGCGCCGGACGGCGGCGTGATCGAACTCCCGGTGCCGACGACCGCGGTCGGCGAGCTCGCCCGGCGCTCCGGGCCGTAGTGCCGAGGCCCGCCTGGGGCCGTGCCGGCCAGCCAGGCCCAGGCGCCCGCCGCGGCGGCCAGCACCCCGCCGCCCTGCGGCGCTTGCGCGGTCGTTTCCTGCGGGCGCGGTTGCGCTGGCGGGGACGTGAGGAACGTGTGCTCGCCGCTCTCGTCGGTGCCGAAGACCTGCCACCAGATGTCCGGGGAACCTTCTTCGGAAGGCACCTCGACGCACATCTCGACGACGCCGGTGTACGGAGCCTCGACCTGGGAGAGCTTGCCACGCGGCCCGACGACGGGGTTGCGCTTGCCCTGAGCATGGAGGAACCGGGCAAGCTCCTCGGCCGAGGACCTGCCGCCCTCCCGCCACGGCGCGAGACCTGCGTAGTCCACGGCCAGCACCACGGGGATGTCCGGATCCAGATCCTCCTCGATGAGCCAGGCCCCCAGGTCCTCCATGCTGATGACCGCATGGCCCCACGTGCCGTCCTCGTATCCGAGGTAGGAAAGGACGCCGGTCCCAGAACGTATGCCGTCGATCCAGAGCATCCCCTGCTCGCTCCGGCCGCCCAGGAGGTGCTTCAGCTGCGATGCGGCGAGAGGCTTCCGCCACACCCGGTCCGTGCTCGCCTTCAGCGACACGACCCGATCGGCTGGATTCAGCACGGTCGGCCTCGCCAAGCCCTTCTCCGCCGCCTTGAACGCCAGCCAGGCATCGGCGGTGCCGGGCGGAGCCACGACGCCTAGTTCCCCCTCCTTCAAGGGCCACACCATGTACGGACTCGCGTATGTCGTGTGGTTCACGTCCTGCAGCCCGTTGGCGAACCCCTGAGCCGCCATGTCGGCCTGGAGGATCTCCATTCCCATCCTGCAGCCGACGAGAACGAAGATCACCTCTTCGTCGTCCGCCACCCCGAGCTCCTGCCGGATCCCAGGCAGCATCGGCTTCACCAGCGAGGCAGCATGCTCGCCAATGAGGCCCGCCATCCCGGGAATGTCGCGTCCCGACCGGGCAGATAGCTTAAGGCCGAAAATTTCCGTAGTTCCGTGCAGCGAGAGGTACACGGTGGGCTTCTGCCGACCTTTCACGACCACCCAGGGCAGCGGATGCGATCTAACCGGCCTGCCCAGAACATCGACCAGACGGAACACCGCACCCTTGCCGGAGTAGAAGGATGTCCAGAATGCGAGGTCCGCACCTCGTTCGGATTCCGGTACGAAGGAGAGGGCGACCGCGTGATCGGATGCTGTGTAGATCTTCTCGACATCGAAGAGGTCCAGCCCGGCGTGGCCGAAGACCTGTCCCTCGTAACCGCGCGCCTTCTGTACACCGTTCTGCTCATCACCCGACGTCAGGGCGTGGGCGACATCCAGCAGCCGGTCATGCTGCTCGGTCTCGCTCGCCAGGTCGAACCAGGACGGGTGGTGACGGGCGATCAACTGATACGCCTGATCGAAGAGAGCCTCGGCGTTCTCTTCGCGGAGCAGTGCGTCGTGCAACGCCAGCCTGCGGGCCAGTGTCTTCGCGGCCGCCGGGCTCTTCAGCCACGCTTCGGCCGCGACCAGCGTGTTCCAGTCCTTTCGCTCCGAGAGGGACAGCTTCTTCCACGTGGGGGTCGTCTCCCGGACGTGATCTCGTGCCCCGTTGATCAGGGTACGAAGATCCTTCGAGCTGAGCGAGCCGTTACGTACCTCCTGATCCAACTGCTTCTTCGCCGCATCGGCGTCGGGCCGGTAGGTCTCCCGCTGCCACCTCATGAGGTGGGTGGCCCACCCGGCAGGAGAGGCGGGGCCCTGGGGCTCCTTCGTCATCGCTCCGGCCAGTCCGGAGGAGTCGGTGCCGGCGATCACGGACACCGTGTCCGCGGGGTCGCCCTTCCGGCCTGGGGGTGCGGGATGCGGGACCGGCCGCCGCTCGTCCGCAGCGCCGTCCTGGGTGCCCCGTAGTGTCGTGCCGGACGGCGGCGTGACGGGAGTCCCAGGCTCGACGACCGCCGCCGGCGAGCCGCCGTCCTCCGTCGTCTGGGGGGTCGTGTCCAGCGAGCGCACCTGCGGAGTCGTGTCCAGCGGGCGCGGCTGCGGTGGCGGGGGCGTGAGGAACGTGTGTTCGCCGC
This sequence comes from Streptomyces sp. BK340, assembly GCF_007827595.1. Classification (GTDB taxonomy): domain Bacteria; phylum Actinomycetota; class Actinomycetes; order Streptomycetales; family Streptomycetaceae; genus Streptomyces. The sequence goes on along the minus strand of NZ_VISR01000064.1, from coordinate 2,608 downwards.
TCCCGTCGTCACCGAAGACCCGCCACTCGACGTCCGGGGAACCCTCTTCGGATGGCACCTCGACGCGCATCTCGACGACGCCGGTGTACGGGGCCGTGACCTGGGAGAGCTTGCCACGCGGCCCGACAACGGGGTTGCGCTTGCCCCGGTCCTGGAGGATCTGGGCGAGCTCCTCCGCCGGGGACCTGCCGCCCTCCCGCCACGGCGCGAGACCCGCGTAGTCCACGGCCAGCACCACGGGAATGTCCGGGTCCAGATCCGCCTCGATGATCCGGGCCAGGTCCTCCATGCTGATGACCTCATGACCCCAGGTGCCGTCCTCGCGTTCGAGGTAGGCAAGGACGCCGCTCCCGAAGCGTATGCCGTCGATCCAGAGCACCCCCTGGTCACTCCGGCCGTCCAGCAGGCGATTCAGCTGACCCGACGCGGCGAGAGGACTCCGCCACACCCGGTCCGTGCTCGCCTTCAGCGACACGACCCGATCGGCGGGGTACAGCACGGAGGGCCTCGCCGGGCCCTTCTCCACCGCCTTGAACGCCAGCCAGGCATCACGAGTGCCGGAAGGCGCCTCGATGCCAAGTCCTCCCTTGGTCAAGGTCCACACGTAGTACGGACTCGCGTACGTCGTGTGGTTCACGTCCTGCAGCCCGTTGGCGAAACCCTGAGCCGCCACCTCGGCCTGGAGGATCTCCTCTCCGACGTTGCAGCCAGCGAGAACGAAGATCATCTCTTCGTCGTCCGTCACCCCGAGCTCCTGCCGGATCCCGGGCAGCTTCTGCTTCACCAGCGAGGCCGCATGCTCGCCAACGACGCGAGCCATCTGGGAAGTGTCACCTCCCGACCGGTCCGAGAGCACAAGGCGGAAAGTTTCCTGATTTCCGTGCAGTGAGATGTACACGGTGGGCTTCTGCTCACCGTTCACGACCACCCAGGGCAGCGGATGCAATTCACCCGGAAGCTTCTTTCCTCCCTCATCGACCAGATGGAATACCGCTCCCTCGCCGGAGTTGAACTGCTTCCAGATGGCGCGTTCGCGATGGTCACGTTCGGCCTTCGGGTCGAAGGAGAGGACCACCGCGTGATCGGATGCGGTACTGATCTTCTCGACATCGAAGACGTCGAGCCCGGCGTGGCCGAAGACCAGTTCCTCGTAACCGCGCGCCTTCTCCACACCGTTCTGCTCATCACCCGACGTCAGGGCATGGGCCACGTCCAGCAGCCGGTCATGCTGCTCTGTCTCGCTCGCCAGGTCGAACCAGGACGGGTGGTGCTGGGCAATCAATTGGTACGCCTGCTCGAAGACAGCCTCGGCGTTCTCTTCGCGCAGCAGTGCGTCATGCAGCGCCAGCCTGCGGGCCAGCGTCTCTGCGGCCACCGGGGTCTTCAGCCATATTTCGGCCGCGACCAGCCTGTTCCGGTCCCTTCGCTCCGAGAGGGACAGCTTCTTCCACTTGGGGGTCGTCTGCCGGACCAGATCCCGTGCCCCGGTGATCAGGGCACGAAGATCCTTCAAGCTGAGCGAGCCGTTACGTACCTCCTGATTCAACTGCTTCTTTGCCGCATCGGCGTCGGACCGGTAGGTCTCCCGCTGCCGCCTCATGAGGTGGGTGGCCCACCCGGCGGGCGAGGCAGGACTGTGGGGCTCCTTCGTCGTCACTCCGGCCAGTCCGGAGGAGTCGGTGCCGGTGATCACGGACGCCGTGTCCGCGAGGTCGCCCATCCTGCCTGGGGGCGCGGGATGCGGGACCGACTGCTGCTCGTCCGCAGGACCGCCCTCGGTGCCCCGTAGTGTCGTGCCGGAAGGCGGCGTTACGGAACGCTCGGTGCTGACGACCGCCAACGGTGAGCCGCCGTCCTCCGGCGCTTGCGCAGTCGTTTCCTTCGGGCGCGGCCGCAGTGGTGCCGGCGTGAGGAAAGCGTTGCCGTCGGGGAACTCGGCCTCGAACTGCCGTGCCAGCTGTGCCGCGACATCGGGCCCGTTCGCCGCCGACTCGTGCACGAGCTCGGCAAATCTCATCTGCTGGTCGGCCGGGTTCAGCTGCCGCCAGGAAGGGTGCTGCGTGGCGAGGAGGTGCTGCACATGCAGCACGAACGGCTCATACATGCCGAGCGATTGCTTGGTGAACAGATCCACCGCCCGCAGACGGCGCACCAGGGCGTGAGCCGACGCCCGGTCGCCCGGCCCCCGCTCGCGATACCCCCGCTCCAGCTCCTGAGCCACCCGCCACAGCCGGTCCTGCTGCTCCTGGTCCGACAGCGACGACCACATCGGATGCGACGCCTTCATGATCGCCTTGGCCTCGTTGAGCAGCGCCTCCACCCGCTCGCCGGTCAGTGCCGCGCGCAGCTGGGCCTCGGCGGACCGGGATGCGCCCGCCGCTGCTTCCTTCTCACGCAGCACGCCCTCATCGAGCCAGTGCGCCAGTTGCTCGCTGCTCTGGTCAGAACCGAAGACCCGCCACTCGACGTCCGGGACACCTTCGCCGAAAGTCACCTCGACGCGCATCTCGATGACGCCGGTGTCCGGGGCCGTGACCTGGGAGAGCTTGCCACGCGGCCCGACAACGGGGTTGCGCTTGCCCTGGGAGCGGAGGAACCCGGCAAGCTC
>NZ_VISR01000063.1 GCF_007827595.1 Streptomyces sp. BK340 | reverse complement strand
CGGACCACGGTGGCTGTTTTGCCCGAGCCTGCGGGTCCCACGAGCAGGGACAGCCCGCCGCCGGTCTGTCCCTCGCCGCATTCGCGGTCGAGCCACCGGAACTCCTCGGTCCGGCCGACGAAGCCGGCGCTCTGCCGGGGGAGCTGCCGGGGAGCCGTGCTCACCGCCGATTGCGGGAACAGTGAGCCGAAAGCTGTGGCGGCGGCCGGCGGCGGTGTGGAGCCGGTTGTGGGCGGTGCTATGGGGACCAGTACGGCGTGGGCCAGATCGGAGTCCTCAAGGGCGGCCTGGAGGAGGGGGCCGGGGCTGATGCCGAGGTGGTCTTCGAGCCGGGCGCGGGTGTTGCGGTAAACCTCGAGTGCGTCCCGTCGACGTCCGGCCTGTTGCAGGCATCGGATGAGCAGAGCGAGGGTGGGCTCGCGCAGACTGCATGCGCGGACCACCTGTTCCAGGGCCGGCACGGCGTTGGCACCGGTGCCGAGCCGCAGTTCGCGTTCGGCCCAGACCTCCACCGCGCGGCATCGGGCGTCGTCCAGGCGGCTGGTCAGTGCACGCCGCAACGGGGTGTCGGGCAGATCGGCCAGAGCGGGGCCCTGCCACAGTCCGAGGGCCTGCCGCAGCAGCCGTGCGGCTTCGGCGTCGTCGCGCAGGTCGGCGGCCCGAGTGGCGAGGTCCTGGAAGCGGCATGCGTCCACTGCGTCTGGGTCGCCGGTCAGGAGATACCCGGGGGACCGGGTGAGAAGTACGAAGGACGTGTCCTGCAGTACCTTGCGAAGCGCGGCAACATGCACCTGGAGCGCTGCTTTCGCCCTGGCGGGGGGCTCCCCGTCCCAGAGAAGTTCAAAGAAGCGCTCTACGGGCACTCTGCGGCCGAGCTCCAGGGCGAGCAGGGCCAGCACACCGCGGCGCTTCGCCCCGGCGACCTCAGCAGTGCTCCCCACTCCGGTGTGGAGCTCCACAGGACCAAGCAGCTGAATCCGCATGTCTTCCATCCGCAGAGAACCATCACTAAACGAGATCACCCGAGGGCCTGTCCGAAGGCTCCCCGCGTTTGTCTGCCGAAGAGGTCTGCCGTCGGTCTCGGCGTGCATTCCGGTGAGCCGCGGCGATTTCGAGGGCCTGTACTTCATGCATCAGCACCGATCGCGAACGCGTGGTACCTGTCGAGAGTCGCCCGTGGGGACGTCATCCATCTGCTGTCAGACCGCCCAACATCATGGTCGATGCGCCCAATCGCAGAGCGGATCGCCCGCTGGCCGGGTGCCAGGCTCCGGGGAATGTGTTCCAGCTACTGGAACGAGAGGTACGCACCGAGCCCACGGCCGCCCTACGCTGGCCACGGGTGGCAAGGCCGCCAGATTTTGCCCTGGCGGGGGGCTCCTCGTCCCAGTGACGTGCGGATAAGCGCTCTACGGGCAGTCTGCGGCCGAGCAGGGCCAGCACACCGCGGCGCTTCGCCCCGGCGACCTCAGCAGTGCTCCCCGTTCCGGTGTGGAGCTCCACAAGACCAAGCAGCTGAATCCGCATGTCTTCCGTCCACAGAGAACCGTTACTGGGCGAGTTCGCCGGAGGCCTGTCCGAAGGCTCGCTTCCCGTGCTCGTATTCCGGGCGGGTCTGCGGTCGGGCTCGGCGCACACTCCCGTGAGTATTGGCCGGTCCGAGGGTGTGTTCTTCATACAGGAGCACCAAGATCGCGATCAAAATTCGTTATGGCCGACAAAGGGCCGACACGTCATCTGCCACCGAGTGCCGTGCGGCGTGGCGAGTCCGACAGCGCCTACGGCCATCCGGACGGCACGCAACAGCGGGGGCAAGGGCGACAACGGGGCCCGCCGGATCCGGCCAGCAGGACCCCGTTGCCCAGTTCGATGACCTCTCGCCAGCCGGTGCATACCGGGCAGCTCGGTCCGGAGTGAGTGTGCCCGTCGTCGGAGATGCCTCTGCTCCTGACGGAGTCAGGGGCGACCTTGCGCGACCGCGGGATCCGAGGCTGATAACCAGGCGGCGTGCCAGGCTCGCCTTCACGAGCGGGAGCTTCCGTCGTCATACGGACATCGTGGACCGAAGAACTGCTGCAGCACCAACGATGATTTCTGCATCCAGCATTAGCGATAATGATGGGATGGATCCGCATCTTCTGCGCACGTTTGTGACCGTCGCCCGCTGCGGGTCGTTTTCCGAGGCGGCCCGCGAACTGGGGTACACTCAGTCGGCTGTGTCCCAGCACATCGCCGCATTGGAGTCCGAACTGGGCGCGCCCATCCTGGATCGCCGCCCGGTGGCCCCGACCAGTCTCGGAGCGCGTCTCCTCGAGCACGCCGGTCCCCTCCTGCTGCGCCTGGACGCCGCGCGCGCGGACATGGCACGCCTAACGTCGGCCCCGGTCTCCCGTGTGACTGTGGGTGTCTCACCACTGGCCCTTAGCCCCGACTTCACCCGGAGGCTCACAGAGGTCTGCCAGGCGTCGCCCACCCTTGAAATTACGGTGCGCGCCCTAAGCTCACAGGCGATCCCCGCCGAGGTAGCGAAGGGAACCGTTGACCTTGGCGTGGTCGATGGCATGGCCGCGCCCAACGACCCCCTCAACCTGCCCGACATTGCGCCGCTCACGACCGCACCCGTCAGCGAGCGGCCGATCGCCGTGGTGCTCCCGACGATGCATCCGCTGGCCGGGCGGGCCAGCCTGTGCCTGAGCGATCTCATCGACGCCCGATGGATCGATGCACCCGAGATCGCCGTTCCGCTGGTTCAGCTGCGCACAGTCACCGAGTCCGACGGATACCGTGCCTTCCTGCGTTACGAAGGCACCGATGTTCAGGGACTCATCGCCCTTGTCGGCGCTGGATACGGTCTCGTACTGCTGCCCCATACGGCCGTGAACCGTTTCCCCGATGTCACCGCGGTCCCCATCCGCGAGCCGAGACTCGTCCACCGCATCGAGCTGCTCCACAGCAGGATCCTGGACGGCTGCGCCAAGCAGCTCGCATTGGCGCTCGCGGCCGATGGCGAGTCACTGACAGAGGATCGATTTGATTCACTTCATGCGACTGAATGAACACTAAAAGTCATGAACGTCGTGCACTTAGACACCGTTTCCTTTGGCTGTTGCGAGTGCTGTTGGCTGGCTCAAAGGTCCGTCAGCGCGGTGTGAGAGCCTCCGGGCATGAGCTACGACCTGGCTGTCTGGGAAGGCGAACGGCCGGCGAACGACAAGATCGCCAGCCGGGTCTTCAACGACCTATACGACCGCTATCTCGACGGTGAGACCCAGAAACCTCCGTCCGAGCGCATCGCGGCCTACGTCACCGCACTTCTTGAGCGGTGGTGCGACATCACCGAGGACAGGGAAGAGACCTCGCCGTGGTCGGTCGGACCGTTGATCGACAGCGCAAGTGGTCCGCTCATCTACTTCGGGATGGGCTGGAGCAGGGCCGAGGAAGCCTCGGCCTACGCGGCAGACCTGGCAGATGTGATGGGGCTGATCTGCTTCGACGTGCAGGAAAACCGGCTCAGACCCTGAGAACCGTGGCCAATCGTCGATAGCCGATGAGGGCTGCGGCGATGCCGACGAAGGCGAGGAAGTGCTCGGCCTTGCGTTCGTAGCGACGGTGCAGGCGACGGCATCCAGCCAGCCAGGACACCGTCCGCTCGACGACCCAACGGTGTCGGCCCAGCCGCTGCGAGGACTCGATGCCTTTGCGGGCGATGCGATGGCGGATGCCCCGCTTGCGCAGCCATCGACGCAGGTGGTCGTAGTCGTATCCCTTGTCGGCGTGGAGCTTGACCGGTCGCCGGCGGCGCGGGCCGCGCCGGGAGCGGATCGGCGGAATCCCGCGCACCAGGGGCTTCAGGCCAAGGCTGTCGTGCATGTTGGCGCCGGAGATGCCCAGCGATAGGGGCAGACCGTTCCGGTCGGTGAGCAGGTGGATTTTCGATCCAGGCTTGCCTCGGTCGGTCGGATTCGGTCCGGTCAGGGGCCCCCTTTTGCGGCCCTGAGGCTGACGGAGTCGATGGCGCACCGTGACCAGTCCAGCTCGCCTCGGACGCCGAGTTCGTCGAGGAGGATCCGGTGGAGCCTGGCCCAGACCCGATCCTGGCTCCACTGGGCGAAACGCCGGTAGACCGTCGGCCAGGCGGGGCCGAACACCGGGGGCAACTGCCGCCAGGTGCAACCCGAGGTGGCTACGAAGATGATCGCCGCCAGGCATTCGCGGTCACCGGCCCGCCGTCGGCCGCCGCCTTGCGGACGTATGACCTCCGTCGGCGGAACCACCCGCTGGAACAGGATCCACAACTCGTCGGGTACCAACCGCTCAACCAGACCAGTCATGCAAGGCTCAACGGATGATCACGCCATAAGAAGCGACGTCTTAGAGCCAGAGAAGGTGCATCGGCCTAGGGGCCCAGACGCGGTTCGGCGGAGGTCAGCATCGCCTGAGACCGGTGCGGTCAACCCCACGTACCCGTGCGCAGCAAGATCAGCCCGAGCTGGCCGTCCTCCGCGGCCGCGAAAGATGCTGGATGTACCCGCGGGTCATCACCATCGCTAATGCGACATCGCCAAATCATCGTTGGCCATGTAGTCCGTTGAGGGCCACGATGTCTGCATGCCTCCACTTTGGTCCCTCTCCACACCGCGTCTCGCGCTCGTTGGTGATCGTTCCCCCAGCAACCGTGCGCACGTCCGCATGCCCTGGCTCCTTGACGAGCTCGCCCAGAGGGATCGGCTCGTCCTGGACGCCTACTGGATTTCGTCCGAAGACGCGGAGGCCCCAGACGCGCTCGATGGCTTCGACGCCATCTGGCTGGTGCCCGGAAGCCCCTATCGAAGCGAGGCCGGCGCTGTTGCGGCCATTCGTACTGCACGGGAGCGCAAGATCCCGTTCCTGGGCACCTGCGGTGGCTTTCAGCACGCGCTCGTGGAGTACGCGCGCAACGTATGCGGACTCACGAACGCCAGCCACGCCGAGAACCAGCCGCTAGGGGACGACAAGGTGATCATCCCCATGGGCTGCTCCCTTGTAGGTCACGAAGGCACAGTCCTCGTGGAACCCGGTTCCCTGGCGGAGCGCGTTCTGGGGGCTGAGCGCACGGTGGAGCGGTATCACTGCTCCTACGGACCGAATCCGGACTACGTGGACATCCTGCGCGGGCGCGGACTCTGCTTCAGCGGCGCCGACGACGCGGGCGAGGTACGCATCGCGGAACTGCCGGACCACCCGTTCTTCTTCGCAACGCTCTTCCAGCCCGAACTGGCCAGCCCGGGCACGCTGACCCACCCGATCATGAGGGCCATGGCCACCGCTGCAAATGAGCACGCCGCGATGGTTCGCATCTGAACCGCTGACCAGGCCGGATAGTTCACGTTCCCGGCTCGCTCCCATATGGGACGTACGGCGCACCTTCACCGATGATCGCGGCTCGCTGCCGCTCCGACGGCTGCCCCGTCCTGGTGATCACTGAACTTCTCGAACCGGCTGCCCCGTAGACAGTTTTCGAGACAGCTTGCGCGACTTTCGAGCATCCGCCGAGAAAGACATCGCGAAATTTGGAGTCCCCCTCGCTGTACGTCAGAAAGGCACCACAATGCTTCACACCGTGGGTTCCCCCCAGGTCAGTGCAAGGGCCACCGCACCTGCAGCAGTTGTGATCACTCTGGGGGCGTCGACTGGCCAGCGGGACCTCACCAAGACCCTGCTCTCCCGACTTCCCGTCTTCGAATGGGGTTCCCTCGCGGCCCTTGAGATGCTTCTCGACTTTCCGAACACGCTGGCCATACTGGACGTGCGCGCTCCGGCCACAGCGCAGGACATCCAGCGCAGGGTCAGCGCGCTCCGGCTGGCTGCCTCCGTCACGGTCCTCGTCCCGGCGGATGTCAGCGCAACCCGCTTGTTCGAAGCCGGAGCGACCAATGTTCTCTCGAGGGATCTGCCTCTCCGGGAGCTCGGTGCCCGCCTGGAGGCGGACCGGCGATGGCTGTCCGTACCACCGCAGCGTCACCAGTGGGAGACGGCTGAAACGCACGACCGGCTGAGCGAGTGGTCAGAATGGGGACTTCAGGGTTCTCAGAGGGTCCTGCTGCGTCTGTTCCTGGAGCGACCGGGGCCCTTCTGCATCAACGACCTGAGGCGCCTGCTGGGGGCGGCGGATAGGCCCCTCAGCCTGCGCACCATGCGATACCGCATGGAGCGCGTCGAGCCACTCCTGGCCCAGTTCGACCTGACTCTGCGCAGGAACTACGTCTGGGGGTGCGACAGCTATGAAGTGGTGCCTGTCGACGACCGTAGTGGTGCCTTCCGCCCGCCGATGATGTGGGCGCCCTTCCGGAAGATGAAGATGGCGTGAATGGGAGAGCGTCACAGCAACCGAGGTCTGGATCTCCTCGCCATTCCGAGATGATTCCGACTCCGATCCCTCCCGCCCCGGCTCCCACGGGGCACGGCACATATGTCGAAGGTACGAGCCCGGCCACGGATCTGTGTGCACACAAACCGCCCGACGACCAAGGGACTGTCCAGCGGCGGTGTGGCTGCTGTGAGGGAGCGCGAGTGCTGCGGGTCGCTGTGGTGGACGAGTGCCCGATTGCACTACGGGGGCTGGCCGCAATCTTTGCGGATCAGGCGGACATGCAAGTGGTGGCAGCCGTGCCGTCTCCCGCACACTTGCCACGTGAGGAAGACGGTCGGGTGATGGCCGATGTGGTGCTCTGCGATTTTGACCGTCCACAGTGCAAGGTGACGTCGGAAGCAAATGTCCGCTCCTTGTCTGCGTCCGCGGACTTGCTGGTGATGTCGGACTCATGGGAAGCATGGGAAGCGGAAGACGTGCTGGTCTTCATGCTCCGGACCGGTGCCCGAGGTTTCATACCCAAGAATGCGACTGAAGGCACCTATATCAAGGCTGTCCGCCAGGTGGCGGCAGGCGGGGTGTACGTGCCCTCGCGTTCTGATCAATTGAAGGAAATGTCCGGAGCTGATACGGAAGCAGCCCCTGTGCCTTCGCTGTCGCCGCGGGAGCGGGAAGCGCTGGTCTGGATAGCAGGGGGCTATACCCATCAACAGGCTGCCGTTCGCATGGGTGTGTCTAAGGCCACCGTCGACACCTTAGTTGCTCGGATCCGCGCCAAACTGGGCGTGGGGAACAAGGCCGAGCTCACTCTGGCTGCATTGCGCTACCTCCGATCAGGGACGGATTAGGCCGCGATGAGGTCCCGGTGGTCGTCTTTGGCGGGGCGGCGGTTCGCCCGGGGCTCCCGTGCTGCCGCCGGCCTGGACGATGTGCCATTCTCGTCGTGCTGGACGCGCACTTGTCGCTGGTCCGGGCCAGGTTGGCGAGTTGCTCGACCTGGGCGCTGGTGATGACTGCGCCACGCAGCGCAGCTACGAGTGCGCGTACGAGGCCGAGGTGGCCATGTCTTGAGCGTCTTCGCCGAGTTGGAGGAACACAGGTGACCACAGTGAATCTCGGACTATGGGCTTGCGGCTGCCGTTCGGGCTGTGTGTGCGGCATCCCGGTTGTGGAGGCGGGCCGGTGAACAACTGGGCATGGGCAGCGCTCGCCCTCTACCTGGGATGGGCCGTATTCGCTTTCGGTATTCGGTCCGTTCTCCAGCGCCGCCATACCGGAGACGCGGGCTTCCGTGGCATCTCCGGCACCCCCGGCGAAGCCTCCTGGTGGGCCGGTGTGCTGTTCGTCGCCGCTCTGCTGGGCGGAGCCGCCGCCCCGGTGGCGGCGCTCGCCGGGCTCCCCACGCTGGAGGGCGATGCGGCGCTGCACGGGGTCGGCCTGGCCCTCACCCTGGCTGGGATGGCACTCACTACACTCGCCCAGCTGGCCATGGGCGCCTCGTGGCGGATCGGAGTGGACTCCGATGAGCGCACCGTGCTGGTCACATCCGGGATGTTCGCCCACGTGCGCAACCCCGTTTTCACCGCGATGGCCGTCACCGCGCTCGGACTCGGGCTGATAGTGCCCAACCTGATTGCAGGCGCCGCCTTCGTGGCCCTGATTGCGGCGGTGCAGTTGCAGGTCCGGGTGGTCGAGGAGCCCTATCTCGCCTCCGCCCACGCTGACGAGTACGCCGCCTATGGCGCCCGAACCGGACGCTTCCTCCCAGGGCTGGGTCGACGAACGTGATGCCTCACCCCCTCAACCGAGAATCCCGTGTGACCGTGCCACCGGCCCCTGGCCCGGTATTCCTGGGCACTGGCATAGGCAAGCGGGGCCGGGCAGGCGGCATGCCAGTCACAGGGAAGTCCTGAACCCGCCGTCGGGCAGTTTGCGCAGCCTGCGGCGGTCGCCCAGTCTGACCAGCCTCCCACGTAGAGGCTTCCAGCTTGGCCCGCACGCTGACGTCCACTCCCAATACTTCTCCGACCTGCTGGGCCGTGATCGGTCCGGCGGCCTGCCGACGGCGAGAATGCGTTGGTAGTCCCCCCAGCCGCCGGCGCGACCGAGGGGCGTTCCGGCGAACGGTTCGATCACACGCTCAAGGGCCTTTCGACAGCAGCAAGTTCGTCCCGCTCAGCCCTTGCCTCCGCGCGCTGCTTGGTTACTGACCTTCAAAGCGTGGTGTCGTAGGGGCTGACGTCTCGTGATCGCTGCGGTATGCCGACCGCATGAGGTATGCACAAGGGGGCGGGCTGAC
>NZ_VISR01000062.1 GCF_007827595.1 Streptomyces sp. BK340 | reverse complement strand
GATCCACGGTGACGTCCCCACAGAGGACCGAACGCTCAACTCTCGCCCTGGACACGGCGAGCAGGAGCGATCCACCTCATTGTGTTAGCCGCTATAAGCCAGAGGAACCTCGTGGGCGCCTATCGAGCCGCCCAAGCTGTACAGCAGAGAAGTACAGCAACCTCAGCAACCGACCATGCCCGACAGTCACCCTGAGGGACCGAATGGCGGCCGCTTTGACCCTGATTGACCGATCTCTGCAGAGCTACGGATCAGAAGGTTGTGAGGGGGGTGGGTGCGGAGCCATTCGGCGTCCCGAGACCCAGCAGTCCGGGGACCCCTATCCGGCCCCCCTTAGCCGCCGTGCTCTCCGGAGAGAACATCGAACCGGCTCATCTCTGCAACGGAAGCTAACAGCCACCACTGACAACGCCCTTGCCCCCGTGGCCGACGCCCCACGCACACGTGCCAGAACCGTGCCAGGTCGTGCGGGGAACCACGGGGAATAGCGGGGAGCACCTGCCGACCAGCCCAGCTCCGTCAGCGGCTCCGCCGCTGATCAGCCCGCGGATCGCCCGTCAAAGACCCGAGCTTCCCAAGCTGAGGGCCATGGAGGTGAACAGCTCCAGGTTGCCTTCACGGGCCGGCCGTCGCGGCTTGCTCTAGTCGACCGCACCGGCATCGTTGCTGTGCCCGGCGGGGTGCAGCGACGGGCGCCCCGGAAAATCCGACGGACCGTCATGAAATGGCGAGGTTAACGACGATGCGGTTTCTCCTTGATCTTCGCGGCCTTGCCGCGACGCTCACGGAGGTAGTACAGCTTGGCGCGGCGCACCTCACCGCGGGTGACCACTTCGATCTTCTCGACAGTCGGCGCGTGCACCGGGAAGGTGCGCTCGACGCCGATGGAGAAGGAGACCTTGCGGACCGTGAAGGTCTCGCGAACACCGGCACCCTGACGGCGGATCACCACGCCCTTGAACTGCTGCACACGAGAGCGGTTGCCCTCGATGACGCGGACGTGGACGTTGACTGTGTCACCTGGGCGGAAGGCCGGGACATCGGTGCGCAGTGACGCGGCCTCGACCGCCGCCATCAAGTGTCCGGCACTTGCCTTATGCGGGATGCCATTCGGCACTGGACCTTCCTTAAACGATGGCCAATTCTATCTCAAGAGTGCGTTGTGCTTTTGGGCGTATCTGATGTAGCCCTGAATGGCGGCCCATACAGTCACTGTTTCGACCGCCAGGAACGCAAGCATCACGAGGATTCCCAGCAGCAGAGACGCCGAAAAACAGTTGAGCGTCACGCGAAGCATGAGGGGGATGGCGGCAAGAGAGGAGTTCCCCCAGAATTGGTGGTACCTGTACTGCTCGTCGATGATTGTGCGAAAACCTTCATGCCGATTACTCTGACGAAGATTCCTGTAGAGGCTGGCGGCAGGTCTATGGCTCTTGCAGATTACCTCCTCGTACAGGAGGGCTCGAATTGGAGTGAGGGTAAGACCGACCGCAAGTGAAGCCATGAGGAGCAAAAGAAAGAGGCCGATATTAGAGCTGGAAGTCTTGAATGTCTTGAAGGTTTCCGCAGCCTGATGGTTCCAAAGACTGAACCCGTAAAGGCCAATTAGCCCCGGCAAGAAGAATGCAATCAAGAGGCCAAACGTCGTCACGGTGAAGTCTTTGGCCTGCTCCATTCGTACTCCGCTAATGTTGGCTAGCCCTCGCGCGGTTGGATGTCTGCGCAATTATAAGACGATGCGAATCGGTGATGCGGGAGCGACATCAATTGTTGGTCCTTCTGGGCTACTGATCGATGTTCTTTAGGTACCGCGACCAGAGCGGCTGGCCTGCGGTTGCACTCTTCCAAGTCGGCGCTCGGCGTACCGTCACGCGATGCCCCCTGGCCCAGCCTCGGGCGGGAGGTGGGGTCGTGACGGTGAGTGCCTAAATGCGTGGCAACAGCGACGTACCGCGGCAGACCGCCACAAGGCCAGCTAAGTGGGCGCCCGCTGTCGCCCTGATCGGCGTGCTTGTAGTTGTAGCGGCAACGTCGTGGCGACGGAGAGCCCCAGCGATCCTGGAGCGCCAGGAGCAGCAGCCCCGGGGCCTCTAGGGCAATCGGAATGACCCGCGTTGACCGGTCTCTGTAGAGCTACGGATCAGATCCTGCTCCTCCGCAAGCACCCCCAGGACGCATCAGCGGTGAGTGTCTAACCGCGTGACACCACCGACGAACAGCCGCGCGGACGTCTGTGTACCGTCGCAGCAGGTGAGAGGTACGTCGGCTGGAGGTCAGGGCTCGCCGCAGTTGCTTCAGGACGAAGAGGTCACTCAGTTAAGGTGCGCCCCCATGACCAACAAAGCCCCGGCCTGTCCAGAGTGCCGCCTGCCTCTGGAGTCTGGCGGCCTGGTGCTCTCCGAGCGGGAGGACGACGGCCGGCGGACCTGTCGGTCGCTGTGGAGGTGTGCCGATGGGCATGCCTGGTGGAGCTGGGCAGACCGACCGGACGACCCGTTGGAGATCTGCCCGGTACCAGGGCTGTTCCGCTGACATCCAACGTTGACATCAACGAGGACGGACGGCGGCGACAACCGACGGCCACGTATGACACCAGCGCGCGACGTGGGCCGCAACCACGCCAAGGGCGGAGCGAACTCCTAAAGCGGATGTCGCAAGGCTGGATGGCTGTCTCATGACCAGAGGCTACGCGGTGACCGCTGCACCACTTGGCGGGGCACCATCCCTCGCCGTGGCGATTGCGCTCTCAATCTCCGTCTTAAGGTGTTCGATTTCACGGTTGGCGCGCCGCGTGTATGACATTGAGTCTGGGTCTTCCCGGTGTGGTCGTCCGCTGGCCATGCTTAGGCGACGGTCAGGCGCAGGTGGGTGATCTCGTACGACAAATTGGATATACCCGTGAAACATTGCTGTGGCTGGCCTCACGATGACGTGGTCAATCTCTCGGACGGCGAGTGACCGAATGCCTTTCATGCGTGGGCCATAGCCCTCCTTTCGGATGGTGACGGTTTCGCCGTCGAAGTTGATGCTCCCAAGCACGCCTTTAACGGTGGTTAGTCTCTTCTGGTCGCTGCATACAACCGGCGGCGTGACCGCCTCAGCGGGAACTGCGCATGAGGGCCCCTGGCCTCTTGCTGATGCGGTATCAGCGCTGCTGGTCCGCTGTTCTTCCTGGCTCCGTGCGATGCCAGCACCGGAGATGGGCGCAGACTGCGGCTCGGGCGATATCCGGCCCGGCATGGTCGCACCTGCGTCCTGCCACACCGTGCGAAGCCCGGTGACGAAACCGTCGAGGTATTCCCTGCTCGGAGTGAAGGACCAACGGTCGTACCCGATCGGGTCGACCAGGGCTCCGAGGTGATCGGCGAGCAGTGGCAGCCATGTTGGTCCCGCGGCACCTGAGGCGGCTTGTCCCGTCTGTATGTCTAGCCACCCATTGCACCAGCCTTCCAACCAGCTTCCGAAGTCGAAGTCTCGGTTGGCAAGCTCGTCAAGTGCCAGCCAGCTAAGGTGAGGAGCTAGGCGCACTCCGTCCTGGTAGCCACGCTCTCGTGCGCGATGGCGATCAGCCTTCAACGCAACGACTGCTAGCCTGACATCGGAGTACCGATCTGCCCGGTCTGGCTCCGCGATGCCGGCACTTGTGTGCTTCCGCTCCGGCCCGGGTGCCCTAGGGGCCGTGCGCCCGCCCGCGGTTGTAGTCGCGCTCTTGTGCGCAGTTGTTTGCGCGTCCTCAGACAGGTTTGGGGGGATGGTGAGATTCAGAAATTCCTTGGAATACGTACCGCCTGTGTCGGGTGACTGGCCTTCCGACTCGTCTTCACTGCCGAGCCACATACCCTGTGTATCGATGAACGCCTGAAGCGCAGCGATAAACCCGTGGAGAGACTCATCGGTCAACTCATTGACCCGCGGGACCTGAATCCATGTTGCTTCGCTACCACGCCGCAATTCCTCAGTGAGATTAACCCAGAAGAGTCGCTTTTCGTCGCGGTCATAGACCACGCCCACTACAGGGAGACGGCTCTCCTTCCAGTCATCCCGATGGCCGGCGACAGGAATTGCGTACCCGTTGGCCCGCTTGTACTTCTTGCCGCTCTTCACCTGGATGGCGATGACGTGCCCGGTACGCCGACCCTCACTGGCGAACGCGACGTATAGGTCTTCGCCGTGATCAGCGCCCCCGTCGATCTCCTGGACGAGGTGGTCATGCTCCTCAAGCAGCGTCCGCAGGGCGTTGACTCCTGCACGCTCGATCTTCCGGCTCGCGCTGATGGTCGCCACGAAGGGCACCTCCCCCGACACGTCCCACTACCCAATGAAGCGTAGCCGCGGAGAGGGACTGTCACGCCCGATCGTCGCGCATCGCGGATGAGTTCGGCCCAGCCTCACGGTCGGACGGCAACCGGGGCAGGCGAAGTTATCGTGCCAGACACGTCCCAGATCATGCGGGAACCAGAGGGAATCAATGGGCCCGTCCGTCATGAGCCGACACCATCCGCCGCACGTCCCTCCGGCAACGAGCCCTTTGGCAACTGAGCTTCCCAGGCTGATGGCACAACAGATGTGGCCTGTCGTCCGTCCGGGCTGCGGCGCTGGGGCGCCGGTCCCGGCCGGACGGCAGGCCACCTGGCTAGACCCTCGCTGAGCGTGTCTCGGCTCAAAGCGATGCGGAAGCCGAAGGACGCGCTTCACGTTCCGTCGCCTCCAAGCCGGCCTGGATGAGCCCTGCCAGGAGCAAGGCCGCTTCAGGCCGCACTGTGCCGAGGCGGACCAGGCCGTCACCGCGCACATTCACGTCCGCCGTGAGCCCCGGAAAGTCCGCCTCCAGCCCCAGCGCAGCGAGTTGCTCAGCGAGACAGTCGGCACCGCGTCGAGCCTCACCCCAGCCTCGGACGTAGCTCACGCCGACCGTGAGGTTCTCGGCGCGTGGGGCGATAACTCCGCGTCGGTCTGTCATGACTTCACTCCCTCGGTTCGCGGTCAGTCTCGGTGTCGGGGTGAGGCTCAGCAGCGCTCGCCAGGGCCAGGCGCAGCAGCTCGGCCAGGTGCTCGGCAGTCGCAGGCGAGACGCGGCCCAGTTCGACCAAGCCGTGGCCGAAGGCGTTCAGGTCGGCGCGCAGGTACGGGAAGTCGCGCTCCATACCCGCACTGATCAAGGCGTCGCGGAGGGCCGTTGTTGCGTCACGAGCGGCGTACCAACCGTCGCTGTCCAACGGGGACCAGCGCGCTGCGTCAAGGCGGCCGCGGGATTCCTCATGCACCGGAAGTCGACTCCTCCGGATAGGCCGCCATGGCGTCAGCAGCGGAGGTGAACCGATCGCCGTAGCGGTCGACGCGTGCCAGTAGCTCGGCGGCAGCGACAAGCACTGTTGCCAGGGCGATCGGACGGAGCGGATTGGCCTCTGGACGCCGTACCGGGGCCCGGAGCCATTGGTAGCGGTCGCCGCTCAGGGGCATGGGCCCCGGCACCACCACCACGGATTTGAGACCGAGGTACCGGTACTCCGGCGGCTCGCTGGTCTCGCGCCTGAGGAAGTAGGTGAACCAGTCGCGGCTGTTGGAGCTAAGGAAGAAGCCGACCCTGCGGGCCCGGTGGTCGACCATGACCGGGCCGCATGGCAACTCGCGGCGGCACATCTGATCGAACGTCTCCAGGCCGAGCCGCTGTTCCACCGACACCACGTCGAAGAGGCGGCCAGCGGGAATCATCGACGGGCTACGCGGGTCGTCCGCCCAGAGCGCCCGGCACATCACCGGGTCGTCCGCCGCTGCCGACAGCCACTCGATGCCTCTCCTGGTCATCGTTTGCACGTCTTCTTCCCACCTCAGGTCGGCTACCCCACGGCGCCTGAGCCGCAGTGGGTTCAGCGTCGCGGGACTGGCACTGACCAGGGCAGATGACGACAGGTGACGGGGGATGACGAGTGGCGCGGAAGCCCGTCACCCCCCGTCGTCCCGAAGTGGTGGTGATAAATCCCGCTCGCCGCTGCCAACGGGGTTGTAAATCACGTACGTTCGTGATGGTCGAGGACCACGCACCACCCCCTTTGCGCTGCCAGGAGGAGGGAAAGGCCGTCTCCCATGGACCCCGTCAGCGAGCGTTTACGCCGGGCCCGAACCGAACGCGGCTGGAGCCAGCTGCGATTGGTACGGGAACTACGCAAGGCTGCGGCCAAGCGCGGCCACCAGCTCCCCACCGACGACAGCGTCAAGCGGCGCATCGCGAGCTGGGAGAACGGGCACAGCGTGCCGGACGGGTTCTACGGCGCTCTGCTCGGGGACGCATACGGCGCCAGCCCACATGAGCTGGGGCTGGAACACGACGGCAGAGAGGACGCCGCACTTCTGGACGCCAGCTACCCCGACAGCCCTGATGCGGCTATCAACACAGTTGACCGGCTATGGAGCGCCGACCTGAACCGGTACGAGCCGCTGTTGCAGTCCGAGGCGTCCGAGCCGGCGTGGAACGAGGCGTCCTTGCGGTGGTTGGTGGCTCCGGAGCCGGCGCCCCGATCCTGTCGCCCGGTGGGGCTGCGTGTGGGGCTCGGAGACGTGGCAGCAGTGAAGACCACGGCCGACATGTTCGCAAGGCTCGACGACCAGTTCGGCGGCGATCACGCCCGGCGGGCCGTTATCCAGTACCTCAGTGCCGAGGTGGTTCCGCTGCTGCGCGGCGGCTACAGCGACGCCGTGGGGAGGGCTCTCTACTCCACCGTGGCGGAGGCGACCTTGCTCGCCGGCTGGATGTCGTACGACGCCTGCCATCACGGACTCGCCCAGCGCTACTTCCTTCAAGCCCTCCGGCTGGCCCAGGACGCCAACGACCGGCGCCTTGCCGGAAGCATCCTGTCGGCGATGAGCCACCAGGCCACCTTCCTCGGCCGGTACACCGAGGCAGCGACGCTCGCCCGTGCCGCCCTGATGGGCATCTCGGCGGTGGCGACGCCGACGCTCCGGGCCCAGTTCCATGCGATGGAGGCTCGCGCGCTCGCCCGTACAGGAGATGTCCGAGGGTGTGAAGCAGCTCTGGCGGCGGCGACGCGAGCGCTGGAGGGCAGGAACAGCGACGACGAGCCCGAGTGGATCGCCTACTTCGATGAGGCGGAGTTGGCCGCCGAAGCAGCGCACTGCTTCAGGGACGTCAACAGCGCCAGGCAGGCGGTCGCCCACGCGGAGAACGCGATGAGCGGCAGCCACGTGCGGAGCGACTTCTTCGCGACGATGGTGCTGGCCGACGCCCACCTACGCGCCGACGACATCGAGGAGGCCTGCCGGGTGGCGGTGGATGCGCTGGATCTCGGGGAGAACCTGAAGTCCGCACGATGCGTGAGTTACCTGGCCGAGTTCCGGGCGAATCTGCTCGCGGCAGGGGACAACGCGGTGTCCCAAGCCTTCGCGGAGCAGGTAGGCGAGCACCGGTTGTGGGTGGCAGCCGCAGCCAGCGGTCCTGCTGCTCGTTGAGTCGGCAGGCGATGTCCGAGGTTGTTCAGAAGGCGCCCCATGTATCCCGGCCCTCACCGGTCCGAAGGGAGTACATGCGCTTCTGGAACTCGGCCGCGAAACGCTCGCTCGTCGTCACCTGGTGCCCGATCCACGCCACCATCATCAGTTCGCGGAGGTCAGCGAGGGTCTCGTAGCCGGGCCAGTTCATCAGGTCGAAGCCATACCGGTGGACGAACTCCGCATACTCCTCACGGGTGTGCCACCCGTACCGCTCGTAGTAGATCGCGGTGAGTATCAGGTCCCACTCACGCGGGGCCAGGGCGAGGCCATCGAGATCGATCAGGACGGCGTGGCCATCGCGGTGGCGGAGGACATTCCCAATGTTCGCGTCACCGTGGATCATGCCGAAGGGAAGGACGAAGTCCAGGCGGTCGTACTCCTTGCCCAGCTCGGCCGCCCGCCCCTCCAGAAACTCTCGATCCCGATCTGAGATGCCGTCCAGGCCCGCCAGGGATGAGGCCAGCTTGGCGTGTGGGTCGAAGTACGGCAGGCCCATGGATTCAGGCTCCTCCAGCCAGTGGAGGCGCTTTAACAGATCTGCAAGCTCCCCTACCGTGGCGTATTCCTCCCGCTCCTGGACGCTCTCCCAGAAGGTCACGACCCGGCCACCGACGACCACGGGTTGGGCAGTGTCCCGCGGAACGCGCGCGGCCGGGAAGCCGGACTGCTCCAGCCAGCGGGCGACGCCCACGGCGCGTTCCATCTCAGGAAGAACGGCAGGGTCCCGAGCGATGCGGACGATCACCGGTTCCGAGGCCAAGCGGTAGACGGCGTTGGATCCGAGGCGCAGCAACTCGGCGCCGGTCGGGTCGAGGCCGGCGGAGCGGCAGGCGTCTCGGAGGACGGGCGCCGTACCCCCGGCCGTGAACCCCGTGTCGCCGCCGTCTTCCCACCCGCCGTCGCTGCCCGAGATCATGTGACCGACCATACGGGGCGCATCCCGACGCCGACAGGTCACCTGCGTAATGTGGACGTAATGATCTTGGTTAGCCGCTCGACATCGGGTAGCTCCGGCGCAGGTCAGACGGGTGTCGGCCCAGTGAGCTCACCTGGCCTCCGGAGCCGTGTGCGCAGGTTCGAATCCTGCCGGGGGCACCCAGCATGAGGTGCCCAAAGACCCCGTCACCAGCGGAAACGCTGAGGCCGGGGTCTTCGCGTTTGTGCAGGCGTATGCGGCTCGGAGCGGGCGTATGCCGGGGTCTGTGGACGAGGCGTGGACGGGATCTTTGGGCATCTCCGCAGGTGAGGTCCAGGAAACGGCGAGGCCCGCACCGGCACCAGGCGCCCCCGCCCGGCACGGAATCGTCACGCAGCAGGGGCGGCCGACGGCCGACCAAGAGCGCTGCCGGCACCTCACCGCGGCTACCAACTTAGGCCTGAGCCCACGCCTGACGATGCCGAGCAACGCTATACGCCTGCTCCACCTGGTCGGCTGTGAGAACGCCTGAGAGCGGAGCGAGTGCCGACACTTGACGCTCCTGGTACACCCGGACATCGAGCTGCGTAGCGACCACCTTCAACTCGGTGACTCCGACGAAGACGAGCACCGGCTGCACGGATACCGGGAAGTCGCAATAGCGCTCAAGCACTCGGGCAACCCGCTTGGCCTCAGCCCGGCTCTTGCGCGCATAGGGCTCCGGTTTTCCGTGATCGACTTTCACGGAATCGTCCCCAACCCATACGGCCCTCTTGTCGTGGTGCTTCGTATTGATGCTGAAGACTCCACCAGGCCCGATCAGTAAGTGATCGATATCCACTTTGTTGGCCAAGGGGATGGAGTGCAGGACGCGCCATCCGTGGCGCCCCAATCGACTCAGCTCCGCTCCCACTCGCCGCTCCCCCGCCAACCCCCTTCGCCAGGAGTCCCATTCCGAGCGCCGCCGCAGAAGCCGTGAGACGACTCGCTCCATCAGCCCGGGGCCGGATTCGGCGAGCAGATCATGCAAGGACCGCCCGGGAGGGTTGACGGCCAGGTCGTCGGCCGGCGTCAGAGGCGGCAGCATCGGACGCGCCCGAGCCTCCGGCGCCTTGTCTGGCGGGAGAGGCCCGGTGAGGCTCTGTAACAACGGCTAACACAATGAGCCCAGTTGTCGGTGGGTGATGAGGCAGCAGGCGAGTTTGAGGAAGGCTTCGTGGATGTCGGCTCGCCGTTCCC
>NZ_VISR01000061.1 GCF_007827595.1 Streptomyces sp. BK340 | reverse complement strand
TCGTACTGGACGTACTTGGGCTTTCGCCCGGTGCGGCGAGAGTGCGTGCCAGGCGTCGTGGGGCAGACGGGAATTTGACGACAGGGCCTAGTGCCGAGACCGCATAGGTTTGCCGGCTTGTTTGGTCACGTGGCGAGGACGGGCCTGCCTCCCCATCGGATGCCTTTCTCGCTGCGGATGCGGGCGCGTTCCCTGCGTTGGGCGGCCAGGACATCGGGGTGGCGGGCGTTGGCGTTGCTCCAGCGCAGGTAGGCGTGCAGCGCGCGGGTCCGGACCGTGTGGTTGGGGTGGTTGGAGCTGGCGAGGGTGAACTGCCGCAGCGGTCCGAAGTGCGCCTCGATGGGTGTCGACCACCGGTTCCAATGCCCGGTTGCCCACGGCCCAACGCTTCGCCGTCCTACCGATCAACCGATCCAACGCAAGTGTCGGAACCCGAACAAAACAGCCGTCAAGTCCGAGACGAGTTCGGGCCTTTCGCGGCCGGGGAGGTGCGGGGCTCCGGCCCCGCACCTCTCAGCGGTCCTGCGCCTCGCAGTACCGCTTCAGCCCGGCCGCCTCCATGTCGGCGTACCGGCGGGTCAACCTGCCGTACGGCAGTGCGAGCAGCGGCGCCATGAACCCCTTCTGCTGCAGGCCGAGCACTACCCGGGACCGGTCCGCACCCAGCGGCTCGATCCGGTACGTGCTGATCGTGGTGAACGCCGGGTTCTGGGAGCGCCACTCGAAGCCGCGCCCGGCTTCCATCGCGGTGACCTGCCACACCTCGGGCCCCAGCTTGGGCCGCCGGACCTCCGCCTCGCTTCCCACCACCACCGGGCCCTCGGACAGGAGCCGCACGCCCGCCTTCGACAACGTCCAGCGAGGCCAGCCCTCGACGTCGGCCAGCACCGCCCACACCCGCTCCGACGCCGCCGCGACATTCACCGTCACCTGGTACCGCACTCGTGTTCCCTTCTTCGAAGCCAGGTCCCCCACGGTACGGCCCCTCACGCGGTGACCTTTACTCAGCACGTCTGCCAGAGTGCCGGTTCGAGCCTTCGCTGCGCCGTTCCGCGGCTCGACAGTGAGCGCTTTCAGCGCTGACGCTCCAGGGTGAGGACAGCGGCGGAGATTGACAGGGTCCAGGTCTGGTCCGGCCAGCCGTGCGCCACCGGCCCCTTGGCCAGCTCCTGCTCCAGCACCGCGAACAGCTCGTCACTGAGCAGCGGCGATGACGCAGGTCCCTTCGAGGCCAGGGCTCTCGGCCCGTCCTGGGCCCAGGTCCTGCGCCAGCGCTGTACCGACCGGACGCTGACCCGCAGGTCGTGCGCGATGACCGCGTTCTCCTCGCCCAGGGCGAACCGCCCGGCCGCCTCCATTCTCAACTTCTCGCGGAAGGCTCGCCGTTCGTCGGTCAGCCAGCCCCCTTGCGCACACCTCACGCAGTCGGCATACCGCAGGGATCATGGGCCGTCAGCCCATACCGACACCACGCTTTGAAGCTCAGTAACAGCTGAGGCTCCAGCCCGGAAACCAAGGCTGAAACGGCTGCGATCAGCAGACGGCATGGCGGGCCACATCGATGTCTCCATGGCCGTGGCCCGCCTCTATCGCGAACGAGACTTCCGCCAGGTCGCTTGAGAACTCCGAGCCTCCGCGGTCGCATACGACCTGGCATCCCAGCTCGTCAACGGCCCATGATGTGACAGCCGCAGTCCGGCAGGACACTCGATCGGGTTATTGCGGCCGGTGCCGGGCATGGGAACAGGGTCTCTTGGTAGCTCGGAGGGTGTCTACGCCAACTCGCCTTCCAGGAAGCCCTGTTGTTGCCGTTGTATGCCACCGCCGAGACGGCGTCCACCTTGCTCACTCTCGCGTGTGACTGTCTACCTCACCGGTTCGGGAACGCCGCCGACACCCCGATGCGTGAGCGGCGGTATCCGACGGACATGACGGACGCGGAGTGGGCCCGGATCCTGCCGCTGCTGCCGACGCCGGGCTGGATGCGCGGCCGAGGCGTCTGGCCGGAGGCGTATTGCCACCGGGCCATGCTCGATGCGATCCGGTACCTCGTGGACAACGGGATCAAGTGGCTGGGCGATGCCCGTCGACTTTCCGCCGTGGGACCGCATCTACGCGTTCTTCCGCCGCTGGCGCGACAATGCCCTGGTTAAGGAGTTCCACGACCGGTTGCGCGCGCGGGTCCGCGCGGAGCTGGGGCGGGACGCGCAGCCGACGGCCGCGGTGATCGACTCGCAGTCCGTCAAGGCGGACGCCGTCGTCGGCACGGACAGCCGCGGCTTCGACGGAGGCAAGCTCATTAACGGCCGCAAGCGGCACGTCGTGGTCGACATCCTCGGTCTGCTGTTGGGCGTGATGGTCACCGCTGCGGATGTCGGCGACCGCACCGCTGCCCAGATCGTGCTCAGGCAGGTCGCCAATGCCCACCATCGCCTGGAACTGGTCTGGGCCGACGACGGCTACACGGGCAGCCTCGTCGAGCACTGCCTGGCCACGTTCGCCCTGGTCCTGACGATCGTCAAACACAGCGACGACCTACGCGGCTTCGTGGTGCTGCCCAAGCGGTGGATCGTCGAGAGCCTCTTCGCCCACCTGATGCGAAGCCGCCGCCTGGTGCGCGACTTCGAGCGCCGCACCACCAGCGCCGAAGCGATGGTCTACTGGTCGATGACCCTGCTCATGACCCGCCGCCCGGCCCGTGCTGGTCGCCGCGATCGGCGAATGGCTTTGACCACCAGGGCTGTCACTCCCGCATGCCATGCTGACCGCGGCCAGCGAGAACGGGCGAGGGGAGACATCGCAGATGGGGGCCCGCTACTACGTCGCCGACAGTGAGAACGGCGACCGCATCGACGACCCGTCGGAGGACGCGCTCTTCATGATGATCAGCGACCTCAACGACTCGGACAACACCTCCATCGTCGTCCAGCCGGACGATGACGACCCCCTCTGGTTCGCCTCCATCGCTGTTCTGGAGGAGGGCGGCTACGAGGTCGTCCTCCGCGACACCACCCACAACGAGCACGAGGTGACCAGCTCAACCAGCATCAACGACATCGCCCGCGACCTCACCATCTGGATGGCCGCCCGCCACCATCCCGGACGGCCAACCAGCCAGATCACCGACTTCTAAAACACGGCCTAACGGCCCGGGACCGTCCCACCGGCCGGCTCTGTCACCGATGAGGAACCCACGGGCAGCTCTCCCGTACCGCGACCATGCTGCACACGCTTCTCGGCACTCGTCGTCGGTGCGGCGAGCCGACGCTCGCCTCTGTCTGACCACACGCGGCCTGTCCTACCTGACAGGCAGGGACGCAGCGCACCATATCCGCTTTCACCGTAGGAACCCCACATGGCAGTCGAGTTCGAGGCGTTGCAGTACGCCGCATGGAGCTGCGCGACGACATCAGCAACCTACGGCGAGAACACCCCGCCTCCCGGGAGCTGGCCGTTCCGAGGATTCGCCACCGCGCGACCTCTCAGCCGAGAGCCCGCCATGATCCGCACTGAGAAAACCGAAGGCGCCTCCCACAGGCGTCCAGGCATGATCAGCCCTTCCGCCCCTCGTCAGGAGAGACCACGATGCTTTCCCACATAGATGACCTGTTCGACCCCGGCCTGCTCGCGCGCTGCCTCGACGAGGGCTTCGTACGTGAGCAGACCCACCCCACGTTGCCGCTGCGCATCCTCAACTACACCGAGAAGGCACAGTTCGAGCGCGAGTGGAACCAGGTCACCCGGCAGTGCCGCGGGCTCGTCATCGACCGCCAGGGGCGGATCCTGGCCCGGCCGTACGCCAAGTTCTTCAACTACTCAGAGCACCCCGAGGGCACCTTCGGTCTGGACGACCCAGTCGTGGTCACTGACAAGCTCGACGGCTCGCTGGGCATTCTCTACTCGGTGCCTGGCGGCGGCTACGCGATCGCCACCCGGGGCTCCTTTGCCTCGGACCAGGCCCTGCACGCAACGAAGGTCTGGCAGGAGCGCTACGCGGCCACTGCCACGATCAAGCCTGGTGTCACTTACCTCTTCGAGATCATCTTCCCGGAGAACCGAATCGTCTGCGACTACGGGACCATGGACGACCTCGTACTGCTGGGCGGTGTCGATCTCGCGACGGGAGCGCCCGTCCCCGCGGAGGACCTCCCGTGGGACGGGCCCCGAGTAGGCACCTTCGACTTCGCAACGCTCGCCGAGGCGCTGGCCGCTGCGCCGCGCCCGGGCGCCGAAGGCTTCGTCCTGCGCTTCCCTGGCCACGACGACTCCATGATCAAGATCAAGCAGGACGACTACGTGGCGCTGCACCGGATCATTACCGGCCTCAACGCCCGGGCGGTCTGGGAGCGCCTCGGCGCGGGCGACACCACCGCCGAGATCTGTGACGGGCTGCCCGATGAGTTTCACGGCTGGGTCAAGGACGTCGCAGCCGACCTGACCGCGCAGCGCGACGCGATCCTCACCGAGGCGAGTGCTCAGCACCGGCGCATCCTCGACGCGCTGGCCGAAGGGTGGACGCGCAAGGACTACGCCGCGCTTGCCAGCCGTTCGCCGCTGCGCGCCTGGCTGTTCCAGCTCCTGGACGGCCGTGACCCGTCGGCCCGGATCTGGCACACCCTGCGCCCCGAGGGCGACCTGCGGCCCGTCAACCCCAACACCGAGGACAACTCCTGATGCCCACTCTGCACTTCACCCGTGGCCTGCCCGCCAGCGGCAAGACCACCTGGGCGCGCGCCTGGACGGCCGAAAACCGTGGTGGCCGGGCCCGCGTCAACCGCGACGACCTGCGGGCCATGCTCGATTCCGGCGAGCACATCAAGGGCGTAACCGAGAAGCGCGTGATGGCCGCCCGGGACGCTGCGATCCTCGATCTCCTGCGCCGCGGTTATGACGTGGTCTGCGATGACACCAATCTGCCGCAGCGCGTCGCCCGTGACCTGGCCCGCCTTGCGGACCAGGCCGGTGCCGGGTTGTGCGTGCACGATTTCACCCATGTCCCGCTTGCCACCTGCCTTGATCGGGATGAGGCCCGCGCGGCTTCCGTGGGAGAAGGGGTCATCCGCGACCTCCACCAACGCTACCTAGAGGGCAAGCCCACACCACTGCCGCTGCCCGAGGAAAGCCCGGCGGTCGCGCCGGTGGGGCGGGCATACGAGCCGAAGCCCGGCAGTCTCAAGGCGGTCCTCGTGGACATCGACGGGACGGTCGCCCTGATGACGGGCCGCAGCCCGTTCGACGAGACGCGGGTACACGAGGACGTGCCGAACCCGCCAGTCGTCCAGGTTGTACGGGCGCTGCACGCGGCGGGCAACCAGATCGTGTTCCTCTCAGGCCGCACCGATAGCTGCCGCGAGGCGACCGAGGCCTGGCTGACCGAGCACGTCGACGTCCCGTTCGCGGGTCCGTTCATGCGGCCGACTGGGGACTCCCGGAAGGACTCGATCGTCAAGATCGAACTCTTCGACGCCCACGTACGAGACACGTTTGACGTCGTCTGTGTGCTCGATGACCGCAGTCAGGTCGTCCAGGCCTGGCGGGCCATCGGCCTGACCGTCCTCCAGGTCGCCGACGGCAACTTCTGACCCCGCGAACACTCGCACCTCAACCGCCGTTTCACTCCCCCAACACCGCGCCGCGCCGGGCGGCACGTCCCGGCGCGGCGCCCTTGCGAGCAGTACGAGTACATCAACGGCCTGTGGCAGAAGCTCAAGACCGACGTGCTCGACGCGGCTGTTCGCCGGCAGGGGCTGGTGCCGGGGGTTGCCTCCTGGATGTCAGGAGGGCCTGGTAGAACTCGCTGGCCACGTGGGCTTGAGGCCTCGGATGGCTTCGCTTCGTGTTTTGCCCTCGGTGACGCGTCGCTCCACGTAGAAGCGGGCGCGGGTGTCTCAGCGCAGGTGGGCGATGACGATGGTGCAGAGCGCTGAATCGGCCTGGCGGTCGCCGCCGCGGTTGAGCCTGCGGCGCTGGGTCTTTCCAGCCGATGCTTCCACCGGGCTGACGCCGCAGAGGGCGGCAAAGGATGCCTGCGGGCCGAAGTCTGGGAGCACCTCACCACCGACCGGTCCGCGCTGCCGACCCGGGTCCACCGGGCCGACGCCGGCTCGGGCCGGCCGAAGGCGCCGCAGCTGCCGTTCGACACCTGGCCAGCCGGGCGCCCGCACTCCCCCGCGCCCACGCTTCCGAACCCACCTGGTTCCCCAACGAGAGGCACCCGCCGCACTACGAACTGAAGGTGTGGAACGAGGAGAACGGGTGGGTATCGCTCGCCTGGTTCATCGGCGGCCGCACCCCGGCCGGTATCGCCGCGGCGCTGCCAGGCCACGCCCCCCGCAGAGGATCCCCAGCGCCGTCGCGAAGGCCCGGCGCTTGCCCAGGGTGATGGCGGAGCGTAGCCCCAGAGCGGTGTCCAGTCCCGGCATGATGGTAAGCATGCCTGCCACTACGGCGAAGGAGGCGATAGCAGAGGAAACGGTCATGCGGTCATCCTGAAGCCGCGGTCGCGATCACGTCCAACGCCGTCTGGTTCACTGCATATCAGCAGGACTGATGCCGCTGCTCGCTCGGCGCTTCGCCCCTGGGAGTCGGCCACACCTCAAGCGCTCCCTCGGTTGTCTCCGGCTTGACGCAACCGGTCAGCGGAGGTCCTTGTCACAACCGGAGTGGGCCGAACCCCTGACTCCGCTGTTCTGGTCCCTTGTCCGCCGGTACGGAGAAGTGAACCTCGACATGGACGCCCGCCACCGCCCGTGACAGCCAGTGCCGCTGCCGGGAGCGGCTTGTGGTGACGCGGAGTCGGCACGAGCGGCCTGGGCGGTTACTTTCCCTGCCTGTTGCCGGAGGTGTCGCACAGCGCGTGGTCGACGAGGTCGCTGGCGGCCTTTTGCTGACGGATTGTTTTATGGAGGTCGTTGAAGCTGGTGGACATGGAGACGGTGACGGTGCGGCTGCCGTCGTCGGTGGCGCCGTTCAGGGTGATGTAGCCGGCTTCGCCTCCTTCGTGGCTCCAGTAGCTGCCGCCGCAGCTCAGGGGGCGGTTGACCAAGCCGAGGCCGTAGCGTCCGCCGGGCCAGAACGCCTCGAACGGCTTGGGGACCGGGACGGTGTCCTGCATCTCGGCCATGCGCGCCTCGGACAGCAGTTTGCCGCCCAGCAGTCCCTGGAAGAAGCGGTTGACGTCCGCCGTGGTGGAGACATAGCCGCCGAGGTCGGGGACGATCTGTTCGGTGACGTCCGTCCGTTCGCCGGAGGCGAAGACCTGGTAGCCGTCGGCGTGCGGGCGGCGAAGGGTGGACGTGGTGCCCGGCAGGTAGGTGTGGTTCATGCCGAGCGGTTTCAGGATCCGGCTCTCAACCTCCTCCTGCCATGGGTGCCCGGCGGCCTGCTCGACGATCATGCCGAGGACGACGTAGCCAGTGTTGGAGTAGCTCCAGCCGGTGCCGGGCTGGAAGTCCGGGTGGTGCTTCATCGTCCGAGCGACGATCTGCTCGGGGGTGTAGGTGTCGTAGCGGTGCTGGTAGTACTGGTGCGCGGTGTCGTAGCCGGGAAGGTCGTCGTGGAGGCCGCTGGTGTTCTGCAGCAGCTGGCGCACGGTGATCTTCCGTCCGTCATTGCCGTTGCCGTCGATCAGACCGGGCAGCCAGCGGTCCACCGTATCGTCCAGCGACAGCTTGCCGTCGTCGACCAACTGAAGGATCACCGTGGCCATGAGCGCCTTGCCGGTACTGGCTATCCGGAAGTAGCCGCCGCGGGGCACTGGGCGGTTCGCGCCCGCCACGGCGACGCCGGCGGTGCCCACCAGATCCCGGCCGGAGGTGGTGGCCACCCGCGCCTGGACGCCGGTGATCCCCAGCGCCTGGATGACATCGGTGTCCCGGTGCAGGTCGTCCTGCTGGTAGCCGGGCGCGGACTTCGCGGTCGCGCCGTCCGAGGGCTGGACGGCTATGGCCACACTCGCTGCGCCGACTGCGGCCACAGCGACGGCCAGCCACCGTCGGCCGATCCGGGGGTGACGTTGCTGGGACGGGCCGTTCTGCGGCGCGGAGGCCGGGGTTGTGGGTCTCATGAATCACACGCTAGGCAGGCGTCGAGTTGCGTGTCGCTACCACAGGCGGCCGATGGAAAACTACAGGTGGCTGTAGTGCCGCAGGGGCGCCCGGCACGTACCGTGACGCGCCTGGGGGCCGCTCCCGGTCCCGCACGAAAGACGAAGGAGAACCGGTGCACGGCGTGATCGGCGAGGCCCGCGCATGGTCGGTCCGGACCGGGCGCAGCGGACGCTACCTGCTCGGCACCCTGATGACCGCTACGCTGACGCTCGTGGCGGCGCCACTGCTGTGCGTACCGTCGCTGGCAGCTCCCTGGGCGGAGCGCGACCGCCGGCGCGCCGGGGCGCTGCTGGGCCGACCGGTGGAGCCGCGCCCGCGCGCCCTCCGCCGCGACCTTGCGTGGCTCGTGGCTCAGGTGGCCACCGGCCTGCCCGCGGGCACACTCGCCCTGCTGTGCCTGGGCAACCTGCTCCTCACCCTTGTCGTCACCGTGGGGTGGTGGGCCTTTCCCACGTCGGATCCGCCACGGCTGCTGCTGCTCGATGTCCGTATCAACAGCTGGGCCTCCGCGCTGACGATCAACCTGGCGCAACTCCTGCTCCTTGCGGCGCTGGCGGCCATCGCCCTGCCACCGCTCGCCCGGGTGCACGCGCGGTGCTGCCTGGCAGTCCTGGCACCGTCTCCCGCGGAACAACTGGCCGCGCGCGTCACCGAGCTCACCCGGACGCGCACGGACGTCCTTCAGGCGCACGGCGCGGAACTGCGCCGGATCGAACGCGATCTGCACGACGGCACCCAGGCCCGGCTGGTGGCCATCGCCATACGGCTTGCCGTGGCCGGAGAGAGCTTTCCGCAGGACCCGGACGCGGCCGCCGCGCTCGTACGGCAGGCCCAGGCCGAGACCGAGGCGGCCATGACCGAGCTGCGCTCCGTCATCCGCACCATCTACCCGCCGGTCCTGGCCGACCAGGGTCTCGTCGGCGCGCTCGGCGCCCTGGCCGACAGGGCCGGCGTGCCGACCCGTATCGACATCGGCGACCTCGGTGAGGTCCCTGCCGCGGTCGAAGCGGTCGCCTACTTCGCCGTCACCGAGGCGCTGGCGAACATCGCCCGGCACAGCCGCGCCGCCAAGGCCGCCCTCCACGTCACCCGCAACGGCGCGATGCTGTCCGCACAGATCACCGACGACGGGACCGGCGGGGCGGACGCATCCCGAGGCAGCGGCCTGAACGGAATTCGCCGCCGCGCCGCCGCCCTGGACGGCACCATGAAGATCAGCAGCCCGCCGGGCGGCCCGACCACCATCACTGTGGAGCTGCCGTGCGTGTAGTCATCGCCGAGGACAACGTCCTGCTGTCCTCCGGACTCGAACTCCTGCTGGGCTCCCAGGGCTTCGAGGTCGCCGCGATCAGGGATGACGCCCCCGGCTTCCTCGCCGCCGTCGAGACTCACCGCCCGGACGTCACCATCGTCGACGTGCGGCTGCCCCCGACCTTCCGCGACGAGGGCATCCGCGCCGCCCTCCGAGCCCGCCGTGATCGCCCCGGGCTTCCCGTCCTGGTCCTGTCCCAGTACGTCGAGCAGGAATACGCCGGCCGCCTCCTCTCCGACACTCGCGGCGGCATCGGCTATCTGCTCAAAGATCGGGTGAGCCGCATCGCTGAGTTCACCGACGCGCTGCGCCGCGTGGCCGTTGGCGGCACCGCCATGGACCCCGAGGTCATCGCCCAGCTCCTCGCCGTCCGCGGCGATCCCGTCGACGCCCTCACCCCTCGCGAACGCGAGGTCCTGGCTCTGATGGCGGAAGGGCACGACAACGCCGCCATCGCCCAGCGGCTTTTCATCACCGACAACGCCGTCCACAAACACATCGGCAGCGTCTTCCTCAAACTCGGCCTGTCAGCCGGCGACAGTGGCCACCGCCGGGTCCGCGCCGTCCTGGCCTACCTCCGACGCCACGGCGGCACCAAACCCAGCCCCTTTTGAGTAATCAAGCCTCAGAAGCTGGCGGATGGGATGCGATCGAGCTGACCACGTCGAGCGATCCGGGCCGAGGGAAGTTCACCGACCGAGCACTGGCCGAACGGTGGCGCAAGCACCACGGAGAGCACGCGGTACTCGGGCTGCTGTCCTCGCAGGAGAACCTGAGACGTCCCCGCAGGTGACTAGCTCCCCTGCCTCTTGTAATCCGGCCCCAGGTCGACCCGCCATGCTGTACCGCAGCGCCTGGCCACTCGGATCCAGGACATGGACCTCGGCGCAGCGGGTCGCGACGTGGGCAGCGGCGAACAAAACGTCGAGATCGTCTACACCCCGACCAGAGGATCAGAAAGACGGGCAGTTGTACTGCGTAGCCAGGGGTACCGTGACGCAGTATGTACTGCTCGCCGCCGATTGCGGGACGGCGAAGACGGCGGTGCGCGAGCGGGGCATCACGACGCTGCCGAGCTGTCGGACGAGGGTCGCCTGGTCGCTCGCCCCGGCAGCCAGGCGGTAGAGCCCGATGGGAATCGTGTCTCCCTGCTTGAAGCCGTCGACGACCAGTCGGCGCTTGCTCTCACCGCGCAGTCGTGCCCGTTCCGGGTTCGTCGGTACGGCAACCGACTGCTTGTACGAGGCGGTGGTGCTGCCCTGGGTGGCGCTGATGGTGAAGTGGCCCGCTGCCGCCAGGCTTTCACGGGCGGCGGACTGCGGGACGAAGTCCCAGGTTTCACTTTGCATCACGCCGCTGCCGATGTCGTACACCCGCAACCGCGCACCGTTGAAGAGCGACTCCGGAGGCTCGTACCGGTCGAAGGTGAGCTTGCCGGCGGTGGGCTGTGCGGTGGTGGTGTAGCTGTGGCGGCCGTCGGAGACGGTGACGGTGACCGCTCGCTCGGCCGTGAAGCCGTGCAGGCACAGCGCGTTCTCGCGAGTAAACACGAGGTTGCTGGGGCCTTTGATTGTGCTCATCCATACAGCGGGCGAGGTGGCGAACCCCGCAGGCAGAGTGGACAGATCCCGCTTACATTCGGGGGCGTCGCCGTCGCCTGCCGCGAGGTTTCTGAACTTCCCCTGCAGTTTCGGGCCCTTGCGCGGCTTGGGTGTGCGTGCGCCTGCGGCTTGTCGGCTCTCCACTGCGCTTCGTGTTGTCGTGTTCGTTCGACGTGTGGCGTCCTGAGTCGCCGAACCGCATCCAGCGGCGGCGATGGACAGTAGCACCAGACATCCGACTAGTTGTCGACGCTTCATCAGGGTTTCCTTTCATGTGCTCACCGTGGGCTGCCAGACCCGCACTGCGCGCGGGCCTGGTTCCTTTGCTGGTCGAGGTACTTGCGGTCCGCCTCGTAGTCCTGTCGGCTCGCGGCACCGGTGCGGAATGCGTTACGCAGTTGGTCGAGAGAATCCCGCGCGGCCTGGTCTCCGGTGACCAGGTCACACCGAGCGAAGGCCCAGGCGGCCAGCCATCCCAGCCACTGGGCGCGCACGACGAAATGGCTCTCCAGCGCGAGTGCCTGCCGGATGCCGGAGATCGCGGCCTCCAGGCGCCCTCGGTCCGCCTCCCGCTGGGCGGCG
Organism: Streptomyces sp. BK340; assembly: GCF_007827595.1. GTDB lineage: Bacteria > Actinomycetota > Actinomycetes > Streptomycetales > Streptomycetaceae > Streptomyces. The sequence goes on along the minus strand of NZ_VISR01000061.1, from coordinate 3,090 downwards.
ATGGAGGCGGCTAGCGCCTTCAGCTCGCGAACACCTTCGCCGGGCCCTGCGGCGCGGACCCGCCGCACAACGGCATCGATGGTGCCGTCGTCGCTGGTGAGACCAGCATTGATCCGGCAATACTCCACCTGGGCCAGGTTGACCGCGGCTTTGAGACGGCCCAGCGTGGTGAAGTTCGCGTCGGACATCAGCCGCCGGAGGGTGGAGGTGACGCCGGCGATGTCCGAGTCACGCAGGGCTCCGGGAGCGCAGTCCGTCGCTGTCACTGCACGCAGATAAATGTTGCCGGCCAGGCTGAGCTGTGCCCGGAGCCGGATGGGAGAGTTCGCCGGGATGGCCCGGTAGTCGGCGCCGGCGGCCTCCAGCACGGAACGCGAAGCCGCCTGCCCGTTGATAGTGGTCTGTTCCAGGGCGTGGCCCCGGAACAGGTGCACAAGGTCCGAGGTGACGAATCCGGTGCCGGAGTCCAGGTCCGACGTCCCTTTGCCGGGCAGCAGCCGGGCGAAGCCGGCTACGGCTTCGGTGGTACGGCCTGAGTGCCAGGCGTCTAGAGCGGAGGTGAACTGGGCAAGACCGCTGGCTTGCCGGACCAACTCGGCCACCAGGGCGCCCCGGCTGTGGGCAAGGCCAAGGCTCTGGTCCGCGGGGACCGGTGCGCTGGTGTACCAGCCGGCGAGTTCGGGGGCGTCGGGCACCTGGTCGGCGCGAACATACACCACTGGGCGCACGTTGATCTGCCCGCCGGAACCTGGGGTGACGATGCCGCCGACGAGGATGGCGGCGTTGGACTGGCCGACAAACTTCCGGGTGCGGCTGTCGAGGCGGCGGTGATCGCCGTGGAGCAGTTCGGTCAGCGGAAGATCGTACTGCGTTGCGTAGTCGTGTACGACTGTGCCCTTGGGCAGGGCCTTGCTCAGGGCTTGGGCAAAGGTCGAGGAGACATCGTCCAAAAGCTGCTGGTCTTGCCCGGAGCCACGGTCCTTGAAGCCGACCACGGCCACGTCCTGAGGACCGGTCAGCCGGTGCAGCGGGGGCGGTGGGGCCTGGAAGCGCAGGAGTACCACGACCCCGCCGGCAAAGACACAACCGATCACGACTGCGTACATGGCGCGCTGCCACCGAGGCACCTCGGCCAGTTTGTCCCGCAGAAGCTGGGTGACGGACCCCAGAAAACCGGTCAGACCGACCAGGACACCGATGAGGGTCGCTGCCCGGCCGGGTTTTGCGCCCAAGGCGTTGGCCAGAGTGAGGGATGCCGCCAGAGCCAAGCTGATACCGGCTGCCACCACCCAGATCTTTGTGCCGCCCTGGGTATGATTTGTGCCACTTGGTGAATTTTCTTCCATCCCCTCGCATGTTAAGGGCGATGACTGGTGATGGCCCGCAGGCGCTACAGGCCATCACCAGGGGAGTTCTCTGAGTGTGCTCCTGAATCCGAGATGCCGGAATGCGCGCCTTTAGTGCGCTTCCGGCCGACTTGGCCTGAGCTGAGGTTTCCCCGAGATACAGGGAGAGGTGACAGCAGGTCAGACGGGCCCCATGAGAGGAACCCTGACTTGCCTACCCGAGGACCCGCTGGAGTTGCGTGAGCGCGCGGTGCGGCTATGCCGGACCGCCGAGCCGAAGCCCGTGATCCGTTGCGTGGCCGAGGAACTCGGGGTGCAACCCGCCTCGCCCTGACGTGCACCGGACTCCCAAGTTGAACGCGTTCAAAAAGAAGGGCTACGCTGAGGTCGAGCGAAGCCGAGGGGGTTCGATGAAGGTAGTGCTGCCCGGGGGAACCGGACAGGTGGGCACGATTCTCGACCGCGCGCTGACGGCGGCCGGCCACGAGGTCACGGTACTGACCCGACGTCCCGTGCGGGCGCACCACATCGGATGGGACGGAGCCACGCTCGGCCGCTGGGCAGCGGCGATCGACGGCTGCGACGTCGTGATCAACCTGGCCGGGCGCAGCGTCTCCTGCCGTTACACCGCCGAGAACCTGCAAGCCATGATGGACTCCCGAGTGGAGTCGTCGCGGGTGGTCGGCGAGGCGACCGCCGCCGCCACGCGGCCACCGCGCGTCTGGCTGCAGATGAGTACGGCGACGGTCTACGCCCACCGCTTCGACGCGGCGCACGACGAGGCGACCGGAGTAATCGGAGGCTCGGAGGCCGGGGTGCCGGACTGCTGGGCCCACAGCATTGAGATCGCGAAGAACTGGGAGCGCGCGCAGGCCGAGGCGCCGACTCCCGCGACCCGCAAGGTGGCGCTGCGCTCGGCGATGGTCATGAGCCCGGATCGGGGCGGTGTGTTCGACGTACTGTCGCGGCTGGCGCGACTCGGGCTGGGCGGTCCGGTAGCCGGCGGCAAGCAGTACGTCTCCTGGATCCATGACGAGGACTTCGTGCGAGCAGTGGAGTTCCTGATCACCCGGGACGACCTCGAGGGTGCGGTGAACCTCGCCTCGCCCGGCCCCCTTCCGCACCGCGACTTCATGCGGGCGCTGCGCACGGCCTGGGGCGTCCCCGTAGGGCTGCCAGCGACGCGCTGGATGGCCGAGTTGGGGGGGTTCGCACTGCGCTCGGACACGGAACTGCTGCTCAAGAGCCGTCGGGTAGTGCCGGGCCGGCTGCGCGCAGCCGGGTTCACCTTCGCGTATCCCGAGTGGGAGAGCGCCGCGACGTCCCTCGTAGAGCGGGCCAGACTGGTTCGTGCGGCAGCGAGGCGGGCCCGTGAATCGAGCCACGCTGTGTAGACGACCACAAGAAGCAGACCAGAGCCACTACTGCTCGACAAAGCCGGTGAGTAGCGGGAGTACGAGCGCAGCCGTGCCGGCCAGGGTGGAGGCCGCACCGGCGCCACCCGCTGATCAATGCGCAGGCGGCGACGGCTCGCCCTCATCCGGCGCCGAGCCGCTGCAACGCCGTGGAGTGCCCTTTAGCTTGGTGTTTAACCTCGGCTGTTCACCTGACCCGCTGATCTTGGTTCGTTACCGGGACAGCAGGGCGGCCGGGTCACGTCCGCTGGAGTGGTGTATCGACGGCCACTCGGCGATCTCGTTTTGAGGCTATGCGGTGAGTTCGGTGGGCAGGACGGCCTCGTCGG
>NZ_VISR01000060.1 GCF_007827595.1 Streptomyces sp. BK340 | reverse complement strand
AGTACGAGGACTTCCGCCCGGCACGCCGAGAGCACGCACCAGACGCCGCGAGGCCGCCCTTCGGGCGACGACGGGAATTTGACGACAGGACCTAGTCGCGCACCGCCATGCCCGTCGAGCGCGTCCGCGGAAAGCGGCCTCACCGGTACTACCCTCGCACTGTGATCGTCGACCGGAGCGGAACGTCCGAAGGGGCACCTGACGGGCTGGAGACCATTCGCACGCGCGCCGACAGCGGCGTGCTGTACGCGACCTTCGACGCCCCGCCGCTCAACCTGATCGGTCCGGAGCTGGTGCGGGACCTGGTCGAGTTGATCCGGGTGCTGGAAGAGCCCTCCGAGTTTCGGGCCGTCGTGTTCGACAGCGCCGATCCGGACTTCTTCATGCCCCATGTGGATCTGACCAAGGTCGCCGAGTACACCGCGGAGGCCGCGAAGGCCGGCGGTCCCGGGGACGCGTCCCTCGGGATGCTGTTCCAGCGGCTGAGCCGGCTGCCGGTGGTCACCATCGGCAAACTGCGCGGCCGGGCGCGCGGAGCGGGCAGCGAGTTCCTGCTGGCCTGCGACGTACGCTTCGCCTCGCGCGAGCACGCCGTCCTGGGCCAGCCCGAGGTGGGTTTCGGCGCGTCGCCCGGTGCCGGCGGTGTCCAACGGCTGGCCCGGCTCATGGGTGCCGGTCGCGCGCTCGAAGTGCTCCTCGGCGCCGATGACTACGACGCGGAGCTCGCCGAGCGGTACGGCTGGATCAACCGGGCGGTTCCGGACGCCGAACTCGATGCCGTGGTGGACCGGTTCGCCCACCGCGTCGCGCGCTTCCCGGCGGACGCCGTCGTCGCGACCAAGGCCACCGTCGTGCACGCGACCGCGCCCTCCGACGACGAGCTCCGGGCCGCCGCGGTCGTCTTCCAGCACTTCGTGCGTGAGGGGGCCGTGGGCCGCCGGACGGCTCTGCTGATGGAGCGGGGACTCCAGACGCGCGGCAGGACGGAGCTGGATCTCGGCGAGGCGCTGGCCGCCCTTCCCCCTGACGACGGGGCGCACGACGAGGGGGCCTGAAACGACCGGCGCCGATGCGGTGACGCCCCTAACGGCACAGCTCGTCGCCCAGGGCCGTGCGCGCGTACCGCACCGTACGGCCGCTGCGGGTCCGGCTGAGCAGCCCCGCGTCGTAGAGGACGGCCAGGTGCTGGCTGACCGCGCCGGGGGTGACGTTCAGACGGTGGGCGAGTTCGGTCGTGGAGGCGGGTTCTGCGAGGAGGCTCAGCAGACGGGCGCGGGGGCGGCCGAGGAGCCGTATCAGGGCGCGGTCGGTGACGGGTGGCGGCGCTTCGGAGAGGGTGGCACGGCCGCGGGCCGGATAGATGAGCACCGGCGGGCGCGAGGGATCGATCACCGTCTGCGCACCGCGGGCGAAGACGGTCGGCATCAGCACCAGGCCGCGCCCGGCGATGCGGATGTCGGCCGGCGGCCAGGGGGCCGTGTCGCGGGTGCGGGTCAGCCGCAGCTGGGCGCCGGTCCACACGAGGCGGGAGTCGAGTCCGACGAAGAGTCCCGCCGCTCCCTGCTCCGCCAACACCCTTGCCTGATGGGCGAGATCGGCCTCCAGGATGCTCTGCACGCGCGGCCACCAGCTGTCGTGGAGGCAGGTGTGCCAGTAGGCGTCGACGGCGTCGGTGAGGCGGGCGAGGAAGGCCGCGGGGTCGGCCAGGCCCTGTGCGACGACCGGTGGGAGCGCGTCGTCGGTGCGGTACGTGGCGTGGAAGTCGGCGGTGACGACCTCCGGAGGGGTGCGGCGCACCTCGTCGAGTTCCTCGGCGAAGGCCGGGCGGGCGCGGGCCGGGCGCGGCGTGAGGAAGTCGGGCACCCAGAGCCAGGGGGCGATCAGGGCGGTGAGCACTTCGCGGTCGAGGGTCTCCAGACGCGGGCGGATGCGCCGCAGCCACGGCCGGTGGTGCGGGTAGCGGGCCGGGTCGTGCAGGCAGCGCAGCGAGAACACCGCCTCCTGCAGCGGAGAGTAGGCGAAGGAAGTGGTGGCGAGGTCGCCGACGGCGAAGCGGAACTCGATCATTGAGTGCCACGCTAAATCATTGTCGGACGCCGGTGCGGACGGGGTTGGCTGTCGGACATGACCACGACACCTGTCTCACCCGCCCCTGACCAGCACGGCAGTCCCGAGGCGAGTCGCGCGACCCGGGCCGGCGGGCTGCTCCCGGCCGACCCGGTCCTGCGCCTCGCCACCGTGCTGACCGCCGTCAACTCCCTCGGCAACGGGCTGTACTTCCCGCTCGGCATCCTGTACTTCACGCGCATCGTCGGCCTGGACGCGACGGCGGTCGGGGTCGGGATGACGGTCGCGGGTCTGGTGGGTGTCGCCGCCGGGGTGCCCGCCGGGCGGGCCGCGGACCGGTGGGGCGCCCGGCGGATGGGGGCCCTGCTGTGGGGCGGCACCGGCCTCGCCACGGCCGCGTACACGCTGGTGCACTCCTACGCGGGGTTCCTCGTGACGGTGATCTGCGCGACGGCGTTGCAGATGGCGAGCCGTGGGGTGCAGGGCGCGCTCTACGCCGATGTGCTGCCTGCGGCGACGCGGGTGGAGGCACGGGCGTATCTGCGGATGGTGACGAACGTCGCGATGGGCCTGGGCGGCGCTCTCGGCGCGGTCGCTCTCCAACTGGACACGCGAGCGGCGTATCTGACGGTGATTCTGGTGAATGCACTGTCCTTCGCGGGCCCCGCGCTGCTGGTGCCGCGGATGCCGCTGGCGTCGCATGTGCGCGAGCGGGTGGCGCCGAACGCCGACGCCCCGGCCGTCGACCGCTGGCGGGCGGTGCGTGACCTGCCGTTCCTCGCGGTGACCGTGCTCAACGCGGTACTGGTCGTGCAGTACACGCTCTCCGAGGTCGGGCTGCCGCTGTGGATCGTGGAGCGGACCGGGGCGCCGCGCTGGACGGCGGCGCTGCTGATGATCGTCAACTGCGTGCTGGTGGCGCTCCTGCAGGTGCGGGCCGCCCGCCGGGCCTCCCAAGTGCCCAGCGCGGTACGGGCGATGCGCTGGGCGGGACTGCTGCTGGCGGTGTCCTGCGCGGTGTACGCCCTGTCCGCGGGCCTCTCCCCCGTGTGGGCGGTGCTGTCGCTGACCGCCGGTGCGGTGGTGCAGGTCTTCGCGGAGGTGCTGTCGGCTGCGGGTGGCTGGACCCTCGGGTACGAACTCGCCGACGCCCGGGCGCACGGCGTGTACCAGGGTGTGTTCGGCACCGGGATGTCGGCGGGGATGATGGCGGGGCCGGCGCTGGTCACGGTCACCGCGATCGCCCACGGCACCCTCGGCTGGGCGGTGCTCGGCGTGGTGTTCGCCGTGGCCGGGTTCGCGGTGGCCCCCGCCGTGCGCTGGGCGCAGCGGGACGGCGCCTGGCGGGGCGAACCTGCCTGACCCCGCACCCTTGCCGATCAGGGGGACGGCTGTGTCCCCTCCGGTGTGTCGAGGTCAAGGGCCGCGCCGCGCAGGGCTGTTGCCACGCGGGTGACCGCTTCGGCCGGCGGGTGCGGCAGCCGGGCCAGGAGCAGGCGGCGCTGCTCCTGGGGGCCTCCGCGGACCGGCAGGATGCGTACGCCCGCCGGTGCGGCGGGGGCCAGCGAGGCCGGCACGGTGGTCAGTCCGCAGCCGGCGGCGACCAGGTGGAGTTTGGCCAGCCAGTCGCGGGCGGTGTGGGCGATGTCGGGCCGCTCGTCCAGGCCGGGCCACACCCCCATCAGCCCGTCCTCCCCGGAGGAGGACCCGGCGATCCAGCGCTGACCGCGCAGGTCGGCAACGTCGACGAAGTCGCCGCGGGCGAGCGGGTGGGTGGCCGGCACCGCGAGGTGCAGGGCGCGCTCGGTGAGGGTGCTCAGCACCAGCGGGGGTGACTCGGCGTCCGGCGGCCGGAACGGCGGCGCCGACGCCAGCAGCGCCAGGTCCAGGCTGCCGGCGCGCAGGGCACGGACCAGGGCGGGGGTGCCGCCCTCCCGGCCGACCACGTTCAGGCCGGGGTCCGTGCGGCGCAGCGTGGCCAGAGCCCTGGGCACCAGCACCGCTCCGGCGCTGGGGAACCAGCCGAGCCGGACCGTCCCGGCCTGCCCGGGAAGGCCGGACAGTTCGCGCGCGGCCGCGTCGATCTCGTCGAGCACGACCGTCGCCCGGCGCATGACGACCCGGCCCGCCGCGGTGAGCCGTACGCCGTCGCGCCTGCGTTCCAGCAGTTCGGCGCCCGCGGCCCGTTCGATCGAGGCCATCTGCCGGGACACCGCCGACTGGGTGTAGCCCAGCGACGCGGCGGCCGCGGTGAAGGTTCCCTGCTCGGCCACCGCGCGGAAGACGCGCAGCGCCGTGAGCGACACATCCGTGAAGTCCATGACGTTTACGCATACTAGCCGTGCCGAACTTTCGTTGGACTCATGGCACACACGTTTCTAGCGTTGCCTGCATGAACGCTTCCCGAATCGCCCTCGTCACGGGCGCCAACCAGGGTCTCGGCCGCGCGCTCGTCGAGGGGCTCGCGGCCCGGATGGGTGCCGGCGACCTGGTCCTGCTCACCGGCCGCGACGCGCGGCGCGTCGCCGAGGCCGCCACCGAGGTGGCCCGACTGCCCACCACCCGCAGTCAGGTCCTGGGCCGGGTCCTGGACGTCACCGACACCGACGCAATCGACCGGCTGGCCGGTGAACTCCACCAGCAGTACGGCGGAGTCGACGTGGTGATCTCCAACGCGGTCGCCCGGGTGCTGCCCGACGAGTCGCAGTCCGAGCGCGCCGACGAGTTCATCGACGTCTCCAACACCGCCACCCACGCGATCCTGCGCTCCTTCGGACCCGTCCTGCGCCCGGGCGGCCGACTGCTCGTCGTGGCCAGCAGCCTGGGCACCCTCGGCCACCTCGATGCGCGGCTGCACCCCCTCTTCGACGGCGCGAGCCTCGGCCAGGTCGAGTACGCCGTCGAGTCCTGGCGCAGCGCGGTCCACAGCAGGACCTCGGAGGAGGCGGGCTGGCCGCGCTGGCTCAACGTGCCCTCCAAGGTGGCTCAGGTCGCCGCCGTCCGGGCGGTCGCGGCCGAACGCCGCGCACGCGACCTCGCCGACGGCACGCTGATCGCCTCCGTCTGCCCCGGCATGGTCGACACGGCCACCTCCCGCCCGTGGTTCAGCGACTTCAGCCAGGCCCAGTCCCCCGCCGAAGCGGCCCGGGCCGTGCTCGACCTGGTGTTCGCCGAGGGCGTCGACCCCGCGCTCTACGGCGAACTGGTCCGCTTCGGCAAGCCCCTGCCCTGGCACGACGGCGCGCCCCTGGTGGAGCAGGACCGGATGCTCAGGCCGTGACGGCGGGGCCGACGGCGTCGCCCCCCACGCCGTCGGCCCGGACGACGCACGTCGCCTGCCGGCCCTGTCGCAGGAGCCGCCGGCCCCTACCGCCTGACGCACACTGCGCGCCGGCGTCCGGGCATCAGGGTTCGTGGTGCTCGTGTGCCGCCCGTTCCAGTGCCGCGGCCTCCGCCTCCGCCACGCGCGCCTCGGCCTCCACGTCGATCGAGCGGGTCAGCCACCAGTACAGGGCTGCGGAGACCGGCAGGCCGACGAACAGGGAGACGTCGGCTCCGCCGAGCGCTTCGGCGGCGGGACCGACGAACAGGGTGCCGACGGAGAAGAACGGGATCATGACGGCGAAGCCGACCAGGTACGCGGTGATGCCGTGCCAGCCCCAGCGTCCGTAGATGCCGTTCGGGTTGAAGATCTCGGCGACGGCGTAGTGCCCGCGGCGTACGACGTAGTAGTCCATGAGGTTTACCGCGGTCCACGGGATGAACAGGTAGAGGACCAGCAGCAGGAAGTTGTTGAAGTTCGCGAGGAAGTTGGAGGTCGCGGCGAGCGCGCCGACCAGGGAGAGCGCCGCGGTCAGGCCGAGCGTCAGCAGCCGCACGCCGAGCGTCGGCTGTACCCGCTTGAACGAGTCGATGGCGCTGATGAGGGTCAGTGAACCGCCGTACATGTTCAACGCGGTCACGGACACCAGGCCCAGGGCGGAGAAGAGCAGCACGGTCGCGCCGAATCCGCTGAACACCTTGTCCCCGGCGGCGTTGATCGAGGCGATCGTCTCGAAGTCCTTGCCGGCCCAGGCCGCCAGCAGCGAGCCGAGCACCATCAGCCAGATACCGCCGAGGGCGGAGCCGAAGTACGTCCAGTAGAAGGTCTTGCGGACCGTCACGTCCGGCGGCAGGTAGCGCGAGTAGTCCGAGACGTAGATCGCCCAGCTGATCTGGTAGCCGGCGACCACGCCGAACTGGGCCAGGAACGGCGTCCACTTGAAGGCGCCGAGGTCGAAGGAGCCCGCGGGGTAGTGCAGGGTGAGCAGGACGCCGACCGTGAAGACCCCGAAGATGAGGAGGAAGGTGTAGGTCAGGAACCGCTCGGCCTTGTGGATGACGTCGTAGCCCACGAGGGCGACGACGAGCGCGACCACGGTGACCACGACCACCCACAGCTTGACGCCGCCGTGCACCGTGGTGTGCAGGGCGTCGGCGGCGAGGATGCTGTTGAAGACGTTGAATCCCGCGTACTGGATGTAGGCGAAGAGCCACACCAGGAGGGCGCCGACGTAGCCGAACTGGGGCCGCGACTGGATCATCTGGGGCAGGCCGAGCTGGGGGCCCTGGGCCGAGTGAAAGGCCATGAAGAAGGTGCCGATCAAGGTACCGGCGACGATGGCCAGCAGCGACCAGATCAGATTGCCGCCCTCGGTGATGCTGATCAGCCCCACCGCGAGGGTGGCGATCTGGGCATTGGACATGAACCACAGGGGGCCCAGATGCCACAGCTTGCCGTGCCGCTCGTCCAGGGGGACGTAGTCGATCGACCGGATCTCCAGGCCCGACACTCTCGGCTCAGCTGATGTGCTCATGACGCCTCCCGGGCCCGGTGTGCCTCTCTGGTCACCTTCTTCCCCGTGGGCGCGAAGGGCAAGCCGTCCCCACGCTCACTCAACGTGACGGACTATTGCGCTCTGTTCACATGTGCCCGCTGTTGCCCTGCTCACAATTCAGGCCTAACGGGGCCTGTCGTGGCAGCGGTCACTTCGCGGAGCGGGCGTTTTGTTTACGTTCGCAGTCCTGTGTCCCTGTCCCCGAACTGCCGAGGCCCTCTCCATGGCGTACCGAATCCGCTCCTCGTCGCACCCCCGAGGCCCGCGCGCGGCGATCTGCGGCGCGCTCGCGGCCGCGGCGTCGGCACTGCTCGTGGTCGGAGCGCTCGCCCCGGCACCGGTGGCCGCGGCCACCATGTCGACGGGCTCCGGCTCCGCCCCGGCCGACTTCTCCGCGTCGGTGCAGGCCAAGGGCAAGGCGCGCGTGACGGCCGCGGTGCTCGACCTGGACGGCGCGGGCCGGACGCCCACGGTCTACGGCGACGACACCGCCTACGACACGGCGAGCATCATCAAGGTCGACATCCTCGCCGCGATGCTGCTCCAGGGACAGGACTCCGGGCACGCCCTGACCGCCAAGGAGCGCGCCCAGGCGGAGGCGATGATCCAGCACAGCGACAACACGGCGGCGAACGCGCTGTGGCGGCGCATCGGCCTCGCCCCGGGACTTCAGGCGGCGAACAAGCGGCTGGGACTGACCGCGACCAAGGGCGGCCCGGACGTCAGGTGGGGGCTCACCCGGACCACGGCGAGCGACCAGATACGGCTGCTGCGCGCCGTCTTCGACACCGGGCCCGCCCCGAAGGCGGGCTCCGCGCCCGCGCTCAGCGACACGTCCCGCGGCTACATCCGTACGCTGATGGGCCGCATCGCCCCCGAGCAGTCCTGGGGCGTCTCGGCCGCCGCCGGCTCCGAGTGGGCCCTGAAGAACGGCTGGCTGCAGCGCAACACGACGGGGCTGTGGGACGTCAACAGCGTCGGCCGGATCACGAGCGGCAGACACCACTACCTCGTCGCGGTCCTGTCGGACGGCAACACCTCGATGAAGGACGGCGTCGCGCTGGTGGAACGGGCGGCCCGGGCCGCCGTCTCCTCGACGCCGGCCCGCTGACGCCGCCCGGCTCCGGACGGGGTCAGGAAGGCTTGACCGCCGACACGGCGGTAGCGGTGACCTTGTTGTCGCACTCGGCGATCTCACCGTCCGACAGGGCGACCTGGTGGGCACCCGACCCGGGCAGGCCGACCACCAGCGTCGGGTAGACGGTGGGCTTCGCGCCGGACACGCAGTAGCCGTCGGCCTCGCCCTGCACCTGGACGAAGGTCAGCTTCACCCATGCCTTGCCGCCCGGCGCGACCTTCACGCTCGACGCGGTACCAGCGGGGGTGACCTTCATCGGAGCGTTGTGGTCGGGCGCGCCGTTGCCCGCCCCCGCCACCGTCGGGTGGCCCTGCAGGACGCACGCCTTTCCGGAGGCGTTGGTGAACTCGACGATCGCCGCTCCGGTGCCGGTGCCGGCCGGGCGGTTGGCCGCCTGGTACGCCGCCACCTTCAGGGCGGTGAGCGGACACGTCGGCGTGGTGCCGCCCGACGGGTCGGTCGCCGGCGTGACGGTCGCGCCCGAGGGGGTGGAGGTGCCGCCGGCGGGCTTCGAGGCCGCGGTGGACGGGCTGCCGGGAGCGGAGGCCTTCGGGGACGCGGCCGCGGTGGACGGGGCCTGGGACGACTTCTCGGCCGACGGTTCGCCGCCACCCGACTGGCACGCGCTCAGCGAGAGGGCGGCCGCGATCGTGACCATCGCCGACGCGGTGACGCGGATGGTGTTGCGGTGCTGCATGGGGTCCCCCGATTTCGGAAGCAAACAGGTTGTCCGGCTCGTGCCGGTGGTCACGGACAGAGACAGACCAGCCTGACCAGGGGTTCCGCTGTGGATCAGCTGTGACATGGCAGTGACAGAAATCCGGTCGGATCGACACGTAAGCACAGGTTAGGGCCGGGATGGCCCCGGTCCCCGGCAGCGGCGTGGCGTGTCAGGTGCGGGCCGGGGATCGTGGTGGGGAGGACCCTCTGCAGGTGCCGTTTTGGAGGCGGGCATGACCGTGAACCGTATCGGCCTGGTCGTACACGGCGGACGGGCAGAGGCCGTGGCCGCCGCGAGCGCCGTGCGTGAGTGGAGCGCCGAGCACGCCGTCGAGTGTGCCGACATCGACGTGTGGCAGGAGGGCGCGCGGCACAGCGCCCGGGAGGAGCTGGACGCCGCGGGCGATCCGGATCTCATCGTCACCCTGGGCGGCGACGGAACCTTCCTGCGGGGTGCCCGGCTGGCGGCCGAGAACGACGCCCTGGTCCTCGGCGTCGATCTCGGCCGGGTGGGCTTCCTGACGGAGGTCCCCGCCACGGCCGTGCGCGCGGCGCTGGACGCCGTACGGGAGGACCGGATCACCGTCGAGAGCCGGATGCTCCTCACCATGCGGGCGTCCTGCCGGCTGGAGGTGCCCGATCAGGTGGAGGCGCTGGTGCACTACGCCCGTGGGCCGATGCTGCCCCCGCCCCCGGTGCGCATCGAGTGCGAGACCGGTGACGACTGGGGCGTCGCCCTGAACGTCACGGCGCTGAACGACGTCGTCCTGGAGAAGCTGGCAAGGGACCGGCAGGTGTCGGTCGGCGTCTATCTCGCCGGACGGCTGCTGGCGTCGTACTCCGCCGACGCGCTGCTGGTGGCCACGCCCACGGGCTCGACCGCTTACAGCTTCGCCGCCGGTGGTCCGGTCGTCTCACCCCGGGCGGAGGGCCTCATCTTCACCCCGGTGGCCCCGCACATGACGTTCAACCGGTCGGTCGTGGCCGCCCCGGACGAGCCCATCGCGATGCGGGTCCTGGAACGGTCGGGCCAGGCCGCCGTCAGCATCGACGGCCAGGTGCGCGGGGTGCTCAGCCCCGGGGACTGGATCGGTGTGTACGCCGCTCCCCGCCGGCTCAAGGCGGTGCGGCTCGGTCCCATGGACTTCTACGGCCGGCTGCGCGAGCGCATGAACCTCACCGACGCACCGGCCGCGCTCGCCGACGGAGTCGCCGCTCCGCTGTGGCCGGTGAAGACGCCCCCGCCGGGCGACCTCGCGCACCTGGCACTGCCCCCGGCTCCCGACGAGTCGGAGCGGCAGCCGCTTCCCTGAGGTCTGCCGCACGGGCCCCGGTGGTTTCGTAACGCCCCCGATTTCATCGGTCGTCCGTACGATCCCGGGCGCCGGCGCACGCGCCATCGTCGCAGCATGACTGACACCCCCCACCACAAGACCGCCGAACCGCAGCGCGCCCCCGAGCCGGCCGGCGCCACCCGCAGATCGGTCATCGCCACCCTGGGCGGCGCGACCCTCGGCGTGGCGGCACTGGGCCTCGCCGCCACACAGCCCGCGGCCGCCGCGGATCCCCGCACCCCGGCCCGGCTCACCGCCGCGTGCGTCCTCACGCCCGAGCAGACCGAGGGGCCCTACTACCTGGACCTGGAGACGGTCCGCAAGGACATCACGGAGGGCAGGGCCGGCGTTCCGCTCACCCTGCGCGTCACGGTCGTCAACAGCACCACCTGCGCCCCGCTGCCCAACACGGCGGTCGACATCTGGCACTGCGACGCGCTCGGGATCTACTCCGGTTACGTGGCCGGCGGTTCCACCCCGGACACGACCTTCCTGCGCGGTGTGCAGCTGACCGACGCCACCGGCGTCGCCGAGTTCACCACCGTCTACCCGGGCTGGTACGTCGGCCGGGCCCTGCACATCCACGTCAAGACGCATGTGGGCGGCACGGTGTCCGGCGGGACGTACCACGGAGGCCATGTGTCCCACACGGGCCAGCTCTACTTCCCGGAGACCTACAACACCAGGGTCGCCGCCCTGTCCCCCTACCGGAACAACACGGCGACCCGCACGCTCAACGCCAGGGACGGCATCTACCGCAACGGCGGGTCATCGACCCTGCTGACCCTCACCCAGGCGGGCAGCGACCTCGGCAAGGGGGTGACCGGAACCGTCGTACTCGGAATAGACCCGGCCGCCACGCCCTGACGGTATGGTTTTCCCACCCCGGCGGGCGGCCAGGAATCGGGGATGACCCGGAGTCGAACGTGTGAGGCATGTGGCGCGGCACTGATCACGAGACCGCAGGGCGGCAGGCCGGCCCGGTACTGTTCCAATGCCTGCAGACAACGGGCGCTCCGGCGACGACTGGCAGCACGGCGGGCCGCGCCGTCCGAACCGCCGGCCGCTGCCGTCCACGACCACGGCCCCGTCCTGCCGTCGGCGCTCGACTCCTTCGTCGGCCGGCAGCAGGAGATGTCCCGCCTGCGCGCCCTCCTGAGAAGCACACGTCTGCTGACGCTGACCGGTGCGGGCGGGGTGGGCAAGACGCGGCTGGCGCTGGAGTTCGCCCGGGGGTTGCCGAACCGCTTCGCCCGGGTGGACCTCGTGGAGCTGGACTCGCTGCAGGACGGCTCCCTGCTCACGCAGTCCGTGGCGGCCGCACTGGGCGTGGGCGAACGAGCGGGCCGGACCGGTGCCGACGGTCTGGTCCGTGCGATCGGGGACACCTCCCGGCTGCTGGTCCTGGACAACTGTGAGCATCTGGTCGAGCCGTGCGCCCGGCTGGTCGGGATCCTGCTCGGGCGCTGTCCCCGGTTGCGGATCCTGGCCACCGGCCGGGAGGCTCTGCGGGTGCCCGGAGAGACGGTGTTCCGGGTCGGCGAGCTGTCCCTGCCCCCGGCCGACGCCGGGGACGACGTGCAGGCGCTGCTTCGGGCGGATGCCGTGCGGCTGTTCGTCGAGCGTGCGTCGAGCCGCTCGCCCGGTTTCTCCCTCGACCGGGGCAACGGCCGTACGGTTGGCGAGATCTGCCGGCGGCTGGACGGCCTGACCCTGGCCGTCGAACTCGCGGCCCGGCACGTCGGCGCCCTCGCGCCGGGCGACATCCTGGCCGGGCTGGACGACCAGCTGTGCCGGCTGGACCTCCTGGCCGACGGGAGCAGAACCGGGCCCCGGCGCCACAGCGGACTCGCCGCCGCCGTCGACTGGAGCCATCGGCTGCTGGACCCGGCGGAGCAGGCCGTGTTCAGGCGTCTGGCGGTCCTGGTCGGCGGGTTCGACGTGGCCGCGGCACGGTCGGTGTGCGTGGGCGGCGGCATCGGGCCGGGGCAGGTCTTCCGCATTCTGTGCGCCCTGGAAGCCAAGTCCCTGGTCGTACGTCTGCCGGGAGACGCGGCGCCCACCCGCTTCAGACAGCTCGGCGCCATCCGCGCCTACGCCCTGGAGCGGCTCCGCGCTTCCGGCGAGCTGCCGGGCACCCTGCGACGAGCCCTCGCCTGGCTGACCGGGCTGGCCGACCGGGACCGCGGCGACGTGTTCGCCGACCAGGCGAGCAGCCCGCTGGCGGTGGAGCGGGACAATCTCTCCTCGGTACTGGCCTGCGCCACCGGCCACGACGAGGCAGCACAGGCGCGGCTGACGCTGGAGCTGGCCCGCGTGCACTACCAGCAGGAGCAGCCGTCGGCCGCCCGCGCGCTGCTGACCGGACCACCAGGTGTGGCCGACGGCCCGGCGCCGGGCGGAGCGGCGCCCGCGCTCGCCGCGCGGGTGGCCTGCCAGCAGGCCGACCTGGACGAAGCGCTGCGACGGGGCGAGCAGGCCGTGGCCAGGGAGCGGACGCGCCGGGACCCCGCCGGGCTGGCCAACGCCCTGGACGCCCGGGCCGCGGCGCGGCTGTGCCGCGAGGAGTTCACCGAGGCCGTCGCGGACCTGCGCGAGTGCCGGGACGTCCTCGCCTCGCTCGGCACACCCGAGGAGATCGCGTGGTGCGCCCATCACCTGGCCTGGGCGCTGCTCCAGGCGGGCGAGGCGCACGAAGCCGACGCGATCATGGCGCGGTGCCTGCCGGTGCTCAGGGAGCACGCGCCCTGGACCCGGACCGCGGCCGCGCTGCACACCGCGGGGGCCGTACGCGTGGCCCTCGGGCAGCCGGAGAGCGCCGAGCAGCTGTTCACCGAAGTTCTGCGGATCACCCCCGGGACGAGCTTCCACTCGCTGTATCCCGTCGAGGGCCTGGCCCTCGTGGCTGCCCAGCGCGGGGACCCGCAGCGCGCCCTGCGGTTGTACGAGGCGAGCGCGCAGGCACGGCGCAGGCTGGACACCGAGCCCGAGGCGCCCTGGCGACGCACGATGGAGCAGGCGGCGGACCGGGCCAGGAAGCTGCTGTCGCCGGCCGCACGGGAGGCCGCCGCCGCCGGCGCACGGGGACTGCACGGGGAGCGGCTCGTCGCGTACGCCCTGCGGACGAGGAACGGCGCGGACGAGCGGTCACGGCTGACCGCGCGGGAGCTCATGGTGGTCGAGCTGGTGAGGGAAGGGCTGACCAACCGGCAGATAGCAGAACGACTCAGACTTTCGGTACATACAGTGGCCACGCACCTGGACAAGGTGCGCGACAAGTTGGGCCTTCGCTCTCGCACACAGATCGCCCTATGGGCGGCCGACGAGAACCGGAAGCTTTGGTTCCGTGACATCCGTCACGCCACCCCCGGAGCTAGGGGTGCCGAATAGTAGATGTCGCTCTAGCGACATATGGGACTTGTCCGGTTTGGCGTAGGCGCCTACCAGGTCAGGCGGGACGGCATTCCATCGACTCGGGATTTCCGCCCGTTCCCCGAAACACACGGGGTTTCTGACGGAGCAACAGCACTACGAGCAAACTGCAAACGCGCGACCAGCACGCTCCCCCGCCCTTGGCGAGGGCCTTCCTTATCTACGAAGCATGTTAGTAGGAAGGCTCTTTGCGCTCCCTGTGAGGCCCTTCTAAGAATGACGGTCCGCAGGAAGTTACCGGTGAGGTCACGCATGGCGAAGCATCGTAAGAAGCAGCACTACCGGCGGCTGGTCATCGGGGCGGTCGTCCTGAGCGCGGTGGGCGTACCGTCCGTCGCCATGGCCTGTGGCGACTGGCAGAACGTCGGCGGGCCCCAGGCCGACGGTGCCGGGAACCAGTCGGCCCAGACCTGGCGGTACCACGCGCACCACGCTCACCATCACAAGCGCCACTGGAACCACCACTGGCAGAGCAGCGAGAGCGGCGCGCCCACCGCGGTGCCGTCGAAGGCTCCGACCGCCTCCGCGACCCCCCACAAAACCGCCAGTCCGAAACCCAGGCCCACGCCCACCGCGACGCACAGCGCCCCCGCGCCGACCCACTCCGCGGCTCCCACCCCGCCGAGCACCCCGAAGCCGACGGCCACGGCCTCCGGGGTCGTCGCTCGCATCGTGGCGCTCGTCAACGCCGAGCGGAGCAAGGCCGGTTGCTCGGCCCTGACCCTGAACTCGACCCTGACGAAGGCGGCGCAGGCCCACAGCCAGGACATGGCGGCCCACCAGAACATGTCGCACACCGGGTCCGACGGGTCCTCCCCCGGCGACCGGATCACGAGTGCCGGCTACAGCTGGAGCGCCTACGGCGAGAACGTCGCCTACGGCTACTCCACCCCCGAGCAGGTGATGGCGGGCTGGATGAACAGCCCCGGCCACCGGGCCAACATCCTCAACTGCTCGTTCAAGGAGATAGGCGTCGGTCTGGCGCAGCCCAACAGCTACTGGACCCAGGACTTCGGAACCGCCCGCTAGCCGGCGGACGGCAGGCCTTCGGCCGCCCCCTCACGCACCGCTCGGACGGGTGCGGTGCCGGGGGCGGCCGGAGAGCTTTCGGTACGCGACACCGATCACCACGGCCTGGACGAGGGCGCCCACGACGATCCCGGTCACCGGCAGGGGCTCGGGCAGCATGAGGACGGCGGCACGAGCCTGAGTGGCCGTCCTCACGTTCGCACGCGCGGCCACCCGGGATGTCAGCGAGCGGTGGCCTCCTCGGCGACCGTGCGGGCCGCAGCCGCCTCGCCCGGGGCGGTCTGGATGACCTTGGGGGCCGACTGCTCGGGCGCACCGTCGGCGGGGGGCGCCGACTGCGCGACGCCGTCGTCCTTCATGGCCTTGGCCTCGCTCTTGAGGATGCGCATCGACTTGCCGAGCCCGCGAGCGGCCTCCGGCAGCTTCTTCGAGCCGAACAGC
>NZ_VISR01000059.1 GCF_007827595.1 Streptomyces sp. BK340 | reverse complement strand
CACGTCGCCTCCAACAACAACCGCTGCTGAGCATCCGTGGCCAGCGCCTCACGCGGACTCATCCCGAAGAAGTCCGCATCGAAATCACCCGCGCCGTACAGGAAGCCGCCCGAGCGGGTGTAGCTGGTGCCCAAGTGCTCCGGGTCCGGGTGATAGAGGCCGGCCACGTCCCAGCCGCGGTCCGTCGGGAAGCCGGTGACCGCGTCGACGCCGTCGGAGACGAGCCGCCACAGATCCTCCGGCGATTCGACGCCACCCGGATAGCGGCACGCCATGCCCACGATCACCACCGGGTCATCGGCCGCAGCCCGGCCTGGTGCGAGACCCGGCGCCGCGGTCTCGGTGTCCCGCCCGAACAGTTCGTCGAGCAGGAAGCTCACGAGCGTGTCCGCGGTCGGGTAGTCGAAGACCAGCGTGGCCGGCAGGCGCAGGCCGGTCGCCGCGTCCAGGCGGTTGCGCAGCTCGACCGCCGTCAGTGAGTCGAAGCCCAGGTCCTGGAAGTTCCGGGCCGGGTCGACGTCCGCCGCTCCCAAGTGTCCGAGGACGAGTGCGATGTGCGTCCGCACCTCGTCGAGCAGCGCTTCGCGCCGCGCATCCACGGCGAGTCCGCGCAGGCGGGCGGCGAAGCCGGAGGCCACCGTTGTCGCCGGTCGCCGGGACGGTGCGCGGACCAGGCCGCGCAGCAGGGCGGGGACGGCTTCGCCTCGACGGCGCAGTGTCGCGAGACCGAGCCTGACCGGCAGGACGTGGGGATGCGCGCTGTTGACCGCGGCGTCGAAGAGGGCCAGGCCCTGTTCCGGAGCCAGCGGCGGCACGCCGGACCGCGTCATCCGCTCGACGTCGGCCTCGCTCAAGCCGCCGGTCATGCCGCCGCCCGTACGGGTCCACGGCCCCCACGCCAGCGAGACACCAGGCAGCCCCAGCGAGCGCCGGTGGTGCGCCAGACCGTCGAGGAACGCGTTGCCCGCGGCGTAGTTGGCCTGCCCGGCGTTGCCGAGTACACCTGCCACGGAGGAGAACAGAACGAACCGCGAGACACCGTGCTCCTGGGACGCCTCGTGCAGGTTCCAGGCGGCGTCGGCCTTCGGCCGCAGTACCGCGGCGAGCCGCTCCGGGGTCAGTGAGCCGATCACGGCGTCGTCCAGCACACCGGCGGTGTGGACGATCGCCTGGACCGGGTGGCGCGCCATCAGGCTGTCGACGGCTGCCCGGTCGGCGAGATCGCACGCCTCGATGGCCACCTCGGCCCCCAACTCGCGGAGTTCACGGGCCAGATCGCCGGCCCCTTCGGCGTCGGCACCACGTCGGCTCACGAGCAGCAGGCTCCGTACGCCGTGAACGGCCGCCAAGTGGTGGGCCACGAGCCTGCCGAGGCCGCCCGTTCCACCGGTGATCAGTGTCGTGCCCCCGCCGTCCCACACCGGACCCGCACCGGATTCGGCGCGGCCCGCCGGGCGGGCCAGTCTGGCCGCGAGCACCTCGCTCTCACGGACGCGGAGCTGGGGCTCATCGACCGCGAGAGCCGAGCCCAGCAGGCCGTACTCCTCCTCCCCGTCGAGGTCGACCAGGCCGAACCGGCCCGGGTGCTCCGACTGCGCCGACCGCACCAGACCCCACACCGCGGCAGCGGCCAGATCCGCGCCGGTCGTGGCACCGGATGTCACGAACACCAGGCGGGAGTCGGCGAACCGCTCCTCGGCCAGCCATGACTGCATCAGGTCCAGCGTCTGCGCGGTCATCGCGTGCACCGCGTCGACCACATCCGTGTCCGTCGTACCGGGCCCGGGCGTCCCGAGCCGGACCAGGAGCACATGCGGTACCGCGTCGGGCTCGAACTCGGCCAGATCCTGGTCCGGATCCAGTTCCAGGAACGGGACACGGTCCTGGTCGGGCGCGGTCACCGGCGTCCACTCCAGCGTGAACAGGGCGTCGCGTCCGACCGCTGACGTGCTCCCGGACCCGGTCGCGGTCTCGATCTGCTCGGCCGAAATCGGGCGCACCCCAAGGGACTTGACGGAGCCGACCGGCTCACCGGCTGCATCGGCGACCGCCACGGACACCGTTCCGTCACCGGTGCGGGACAGGCGTACCCGCACGGCGGACGCGCCGGGCGCGCACAGGGAGACGCCGTTCCACACGAACGGCACGCCACCCGGCTCCCGCTCCTCGGCGCCTTCCGCGCCCGCCGCCGCGAGGGCGTGCAGGCTCGCGTCGAGCAGTGCCGGGTGCAGGGCAAACGCTCCGCCGTCCACGTCCTCCGGCAGTGCGACCTCGGCGAACAGCTCCCCGCCGCTCCGCCAGGCGGCCCTGAGTCCCTGGAACACGGGGCCGTATTCGAAGCCGGCATCCGCGAACCGCTCGTAGACACCAGTCACGTCCAACGGCTCGGCCCCCGTCGGCGGCCACACCGACGCGTCGAAGCCGACCACTGCGTCAGTGCCGCCGCCGAGCGACCCGCTGGCGTGGAGGGTCCACACGGACCCGTCGTCCCCATCCGGGCGTGAGTGCACGCGCAATGCACGGCGCCCGGATTCGTCGGATTCCCCCACCCAGACCTGCGTCTGTACACCGCCCTGCTCGGGCAGGACGAGCGGCGCCGCGAGGGTCAGTTCCTCGACCTCGGCACAGCCGACCTCGTCGCCGGCACGCAGGGCCAGCTCGACCAAGGCCGAGCCGGGCACGAGGACGCTGCCCATCACCTCGTGGTCAACCAGCCACGAGTGGGTCTGGGCCGACAACCGGCCCGTGAACAACTGGCCTTCCGATTCGGCCAGCTCGACTGTGCCGGTCAGCATCGGGTGCTCGGCGGGCCGGAGCCCGACCGACTCCGCCGTGCCGACGTGCGCCAGCACGGCGGGCCAGAACCGACGGTGCTGGAACGGATAGGTCGGCAGCTCCGTGCGACGGACACCGGAGCCTGCATAGAAGGCGGCCCAGTCCACGGTGACACCGTGCATGTGCAGCCGGGCCAGCGCGTCGACCATCGAGTTCTCCTCGGGCCGGTTCGCGCGCAGACACGGCAGGAGGGTGACGCCCGAGACCGACTGCTGGGCCAGGGCGGTCAGGACACCGTCCGGGCCGAGTTCCAGCATGTGCGTGACGCCTGCCTCGGTGAGGGTGCGGATGCCGTCGGCGAAGCGGACGGCATCGCGGACGTGTCGTACCCAGTAGTCCGCGGAACACAGGTCCTCGGACGCCGCGATCTGGCCCGTCAGGTTCGACACGACCGGGATCAGTGGTGTGCCGAAGGAAAGCCCTTCGACCACGCGGCGGAAGTCCTCCAACATCGGTTCCATCAGCGGGGAGTGGAAGGCGTGCGAGACGCGGAGCCGCGTCGACTTGCGGTCGCCGAAGTGGGCCCGGATCTCCTCCACCGCCCCCTCAACGCCGGAGACGACCACGGCCCGGGGTCCGTTGACCGCAGCGATCGACACCAACCCACCTAGCAGCGGTTGTACTTCGTCCTCCGTGGCCTGGAGGGCGAGCATGGCCCCGCCCTCCGGCAACGCCTGCATCAGCCGACCGCGAGCCGCCACCAGAGCACACGCATCCGCCAGCGAGAACACACCCGCCACATGCGCGGCCGCCACCTCACCGATCGAATGCCCGGCCACAAAATCCGGGCGAACGCCGAACGACCCAGCCAACCGGAACAACGCCACCTCGACCGCGAACAGCCCAGCCTGCGCATACACAGTCCGGTTGAGCAGTTCCTCGCTCTCACCCCAGACCACATCCCGCACCGGCACATCCAGGTGCTCGTCCAGACCGGCACACACCGCGTCGAAGGCTTCCGCGAACACCGGGAAGCGGCCGTACAACTCACGCCCCATACCCAGGCGCTGCGCACCCTGCCCCGAGAACAGGAACGCCAGAGGTCCGGAGACCGCCATCTCCGTCCGTACGGCCTGATCGCCTCGGGCCAATGCCTCAAGTCCCGACAGGAGTTGGTCCAGGTCTTCCGCGACGAACGCGGCCCGGTGGGTGAGCGCGGCCCTCGTCGTCGCGAGGGAGTAGCCGAAGTCTGCGGGACGGAGCTCGTCCGCCGTGCGGACGGCTGCCAGCAGGCTGCCGGCCTGGGCCCGCAGAGCCTCGTTGCTCGCTGCCGTCACGACGACCGGCACCAGAGCGGGGACCGGAGAGTCGGCGCCGTCCGTCACGGCCTCGGCAGTCGGAGCCTCCTCGACGATCACGTGCGCGTTGGTGCCGCTGATCCCGAAGGACGAGACACCCGCGCGTCGCGCACGGTCACCGGCCGGCCAGTGGCGGGCCTCGGTCAGCAGGCGAACCTTGCCCACGGTCCAGTCGACCTGGTCGCTCGGCTCATCGACATGGAGCGTCGACGGCAGCACGCCGTGGCGCATCGCCATGACCATCTTGATCACACCGGCGACGCCCGCCGCGGCCTGCGAGTGCCCGATGTTCGACTTCACCGAGCCCAGCCACAGGGGACGGTCCTCCGCCCGGTCCTGGCCGTACGTCGCCAGCAGGGCCTGGGCCTCGATGGGGTCACCCAGGGTCGTGCCCGTGCCGTGCGCCTCGACGACGTCGATCTGGTCTGCGGCAAGCCTCGCGTTCACGAGGGCCTGGCGGATCACCCGGCGCTGGGAGGGGCCGTTGGGTGCGGTCAGTCCGTTGGACGCGCCGTCCTGGTTGACGGCTGAACCACGGATCACGGCGAGTACGGGGTGCCCGTTGCGTACCGCGTCCGAAAGGCGCTCTACGACGAGGAAGCCCGCGCCCTCGGCGAATCCGGTACCGTCGGCCGCCGAGGCGAACGACTTGCACCGGCCGTCGGCGGCGAGACCGCCCTGCCGGCCGAACTCGGCGAAGACGCCCGGGGTGGCCATGACGGTGACGCCACCGGTCAGCGCCAGTGAACAGTCGCCCTGACGCAGTGCCTGTACCGCGAGGTGCAGGGCGACGAGAGAGGACGAGCAAGCGGTGTCCACGGCAACCGCCGGTCCTTCCAGACCCAGCTTGTAGGAGACCCGGCCGGACACGACGCTGCCGTTGCCGTCACTGCCCGGATAGTCGTGGTACATCACGCCGGCGAACACACCGGTGCGAGTTCCCTTGAGGGTCGTGGGGTCGATGCCGGCCCTCTCCAGCGCCTCCCAGGAAAGCTCCAGTGTCAGCCGCTGCTGCGGGTCCATGGCCAGGGCCTCGCGGGGCGAGATGCCGAAGAAGGCCGGGTCGAAGTCCGCTGCCCCGTCGAGGAATCCGCCAGTACGGGTGTAGTAGGCGTCGGGGCCCTCCCCGTTCGGGTCACGCAGGGACGACAGGTCCCAGCCCCGGTCCGCCGGGAAGCCGGAGATCGCGTCACCGCCGGAGGAGACGAGCCGCCACAGATCCTCCGGGCTGGTCACACCGCCCGGGTAACGGCAGGCCATGCCGACGATCGCGATCGGCTCATGCTGCAGGGCTGTGAGCTTCCTGTTGTCGGCGCGCAGCCGGGCCGTCTCACGGCGAGCGGCCGCCAGGGCGTCGCCGTCCGGGACGGATACGCCCTCGGACGGTCCGTCGGGCTCGGCCACGGCGTCCAGACCGGCCAGGTCGGCCGGCGTGACGCGCACCTCGGCCAGCTCCAGCAGGTTCTCCATGAGTCCGGCGTCACGCAGTCGGCTCACCGGGATCGACTGGAGGGCCCGCCGGACCTCTTCATCACGGGAGCCCGCGACCGCGTCACCCTCGGACTTCCCGAACTCCCCGAACTCGTCGAGGATCTGCTCGGTGACCGCCGCGGCGTTCGGGTGGTCGAAGGCGAGCGTTGCGGGCAGCCGCAGGCCGGAGACCCGGTTGAGCTGGTTGCGCAGTTCGGTGGCGGCCAGGGAGTCGAAGCCCAGCTCCTGGAAGGGCCGGTCGGGACCGATCGCCTCGGCCGAGGTGTGTCCGAGCACGGACGCCACCTCGGAGCGCACGATGTGCAGGACGGCACGCCGCCGTTCGCCCGCCGGCAGAACTGCGAGCCGCTCCCTGAGACCGGCTGCCGGCGTCAGGGAACCGCTGTCCGCGGCCCGCCGTACGACGGGAACCAGGCCGCGGAGCAGCGCGGGAACCTCGTCCGTGCGGGTACGCAGGGCGTTCGTGTCGACGCGTACGGGGACGACGTTGGCGAGCCCCGATCGCAGAGCGGCGCCGAAGAGAGCCAGCCCGGTGTCGTGACTCATCGGCGGTACACCCTGGGTGACCATCCGCTTGCGGTCGACGTCCGTCAGGTAGGCGCCGAGTCCGCCGCCGACCTCCCACAGACCGAATGCCATGGCGGTGGCGGGCAGGCCCTCGGCCGCGCGACGGGCCGCGAGTGCGTCGAGGAACACGTTGGCCGCCGCGTAGTTGCCCTGCCCTGCGGTCAGAACCAGCCCGCCCGCCGAGGAGAACATCACGAACGCGGCCAGATCCATCCCCCGCGTCAACTCATGCAGATACCAGGCCGCGTCCGCCTTGGGGGCCAGCACGGTGTCCATCTGAGTACGTGTGAGGGCACTGGTCAGGGCACTGTCTCCGACGCCGGCGGCGTGGACGACCGCGGTCAGCGGACGCTCGGCCACGATCTCGCCGAGCAACCCCTCCAACGCGTCCCGGTCCGACACGTCACAAGCGACGACACGGACGCCCTCGGCACCCAAGGCGCGCAGTCCATCCGCCAGTTCGCAAGCACCAGGTGCATCAGGACCACGACGGCTGGTCAAAACCAGATGCCGCACACCGTGCTCAACCACCAGACAACGCGCCACCACAGCACCCAGACCACCGGTACCACCAGTGACCAGCACCGCACCCTCAACATCGAACGACGGCTGGAACCCACCGGCCACCACAGGAAGCCGCACCAGACGCGGCACCCACACCACACCCGCACGCACCGCGGACTCCGGCTCACCCGAGCCCACCGCGAACCCAGCCTCCCCCAGATCCGCACCGGCCTCCACATCAACCAGGACGAACCGACCCGGATTCTCCGCCGCCGCAGCACGCACCAGACCCCACACCGGAGCCTGCACCACATCCACAACCCCAGCCGCATCCCGCGCCACAGCAACCGCACCACGGGTCACCACCACCAACCGAGCCCGCGCAAACCGCTCATCAGCCAGGAACGACTGCACCACACCCAGCACACGACACGACACCGCCCGCACACCGGACGGCACATCCATCCCACCCACACCACCGCAGTCCAGCACCACCACACCCGGCACCGGACCCACACCCCCGGACACCTCCTCCCAACGCACCCACGGCTCGCCCGTTCCGGCGGCCGGGGGCAGCTGTGCCCACTCGACCGCGAACAGGGGCTCGGCAGACGCGCCATCTGCCGCCAGCTGCTCCGCCGACACGGGACGGCTCACCATCGAACCCACTGACAAGACCGGCCGACCGGTGGTGTCCGTCAGCGCCAGCGACCAGCCGTCCTCGCCGACGCGCGTCAGCCGCGCCCGTACCAGGGTGGCGCCCACGGCGTGCAGCGAGACATCGCTCCATGCGAACGGGATGGCGGTTGCGCCCGAGCTCGTCAGGATCGCCGCATGCATCACGGCGTCCAGCAGAGCCGGGTGCAGACCGAACCGCCCGGCGTCGTCGTGCGCCTGATCCGGCAGCACGACCTCCGCGAACAGCTCCTCGCCGCGCCGCCATACGGTACGAAGCCCCTGGAACACCGGCCCGTAGCCGAAACCGGCGCCCGCGAATCCTTCGTACGCCCCGTCGACCGGGACCGGCTCCGCGCCGACGGGCGGCCAGGACGTCATGTCCGCATCGGGAACGACGGCACCGGCCGGCCTGACGGCGAGAACACCGTCGGCATGGAGAATCCATGCACCGTCGGTCGCGCCGTCCCTGCGTGAGTGCACGGTGACGTGGCGCCGACCGCCCTCCTCCGGCTCGCCGACCCACACCTGCACCTGGACACCGCCCCGTTCGGGCAGCACCAGTGGCGCGGCGAGCGTCAGCTCCTCCACCACATCACAGCCGACCGAGTCGCCTGCTCGCAGGGCGAGTTCGAGGAGAGCCGCTCCGGGCACGAGGACACTGCCCAGGACCATGTGGTCCGCCAACCACGAGTGGGAGTCCAGGGACAGCCGGCCTGTGAAGAGGAAGCCATCGGCGCTGACGAGTTCCGCGGCAGCGCCCAGGAGTGGGTGCTCCGCCGAGCCCAGGCCCACGGAGCCGAGTTCCGCCACCGTACTCGTGGCGTCCAGCCAGTACCGCTGGCGCTGGAATGCGTACGTGGGCAGATCGACGGCGCACCGACCTGCCGCGGCTGTCACCGCGAAGAACGTCCGCCAGTCGACGGGCACTCCGACGGTGTGCAGGGAGCCGAGTCCCCCGACCAAGGTCAGGCTCTCGTCCCGGCCGCGGCGAAGCAGGGAGAACACGTTCGCGTCGTCGAGGGTGTCCTGCACCATTCCGGTGAGCACCGCGTCAGGCCCGATCTCGACGAATCCTGTGACGCCCAGGGTACGCAGCGTGTGAAGGCCGTCGGCGAAGCGGACCGCCTCACGAACGTGCCGTACCCAGTAGTCGGCGGAGCACAGGTCCTCGGACGCCGCGATCTGGCCCGTCAGGTTCGACACGACCGGGATCAGTGGTGTGCCGAAGGAAAGCCTCTCCACCACGCGGCGGAAGTCCTCCAACATCGGTTCCATCAGCGGGGAGTGGAAGGCGTGCGAGACGCGGAGCCGCGTCGACTTGCGGTCGCCGAAGTGGGCCCGGATCTCCTCCACCGCCCCCTCGGCACCGGAGACGACCACGGCCCGGGGTCCGTTGACCGCAGCGATCGACACCAACCCACCCAACAACGGGCGCACTTCGTCCTCCGTGGCCTGGAGGGCGAGCATGGCCCCGCCCCCCGGCAACGCCTGCATCAGCCGGCCACGAGCCGCCACCAGAGCACACGCATCCACCAGCGAGAACACCCCGGCCACATGCGCGGCCGCCACCTCACCGATCGAATGCCCGGCAACGAAATCCGGGCGAACGCCGAGAGATTCGGCAAGCCGGAACAACGCCACCTCGACCGCGAACAGCCCAGCCTGCGCATACACAGTCCGGTTGAGCAGCTCCTCGCTCTCACCCCAGACCACATCCCGCACCGGCACATCCAGGTGCTCGTCCAGACCGGCACACACCGCATCGAAGGCTTCCGCGAACACCGGAAAGCGGCCGTACAACTCCCGCCCCATACCCAGGCGCTGCGAACCCTGCCCCGAGAACAGAAACGCCGAGACGGCACTCCCGCGGGGCGAGGCCATGAAGACGCCGGGAGTGGAGGCGTCGTGCTGTGTCAGGGTCCGAAGGCCGTCGAGGAGTTCCTCGCGTTCCGTACCGACGACCAGCGCCCGGCACTCGAGGGCGGTGCGCGCTGTCGCCAGTGTGTGTGCCGTGGCCGTCAGGTCCAGTTCCGGGCGGGTCTCGACGTACGACAGCAGTCGGGCGGCCTGGGCCCGCAGGGTCTCCGGGGTCTGCGCGGAGACGAGCCACGGCAGCGGGACTCCGGGCGGTGCGGCCGACTCGGTGGCCGCGACCGGCTGCGCCGTGCCCTGTTCCAGGACCACATGTGCGTTGGTACCGCTGATACCGAACGCCGAGACGCTCGCGCGGCGCGGGTGCCCGGTGTCCGGCCAGTCCACCGCTTCGGTGAGGAGTTCGACGGAGCCTTCTGTCCACTCGACGTGCGGGGAGGGCTCGTCCACGTGCAGGGTCTTCGGCAGCACGCCGTGGCGCATGGCCATGACCATCTTGATGACGCCCGCGACACCTGCGGCGGCCTGGGCGTGACCGATGTTCGACTTGATGGACCCGAGCAGGAACGGCCGGTCCTCCGGGCGCTCCTGACCATACGTCGCGATGAGCGCCTGCGCCTCGATCGGGTCACCCAACGTCGTACCCGTGCCGTGCGCCTCCACTGCGTCCACGTCCTGAGCCGCGAGTCCGGCCGCGGCGAGAGCCTGCCGGATCACCCGCTGCTGGGAAGGGCCGTTGGGGGCGGTGAAGCCGTTGCTGGCGCCGTCCTGGTTGACCGCTGAGCCGCGGATCACGGCCAGGACGTCATGGCCGTTGCGGCGGGCGTCCGCCAACCGTTCCACGAGCAGGACGCCGACGCCTTCCGACCAGCCGACGCCGTCGGCCGATCCCGCGAACGCCTTGCACCGGCCGTCCGCGGAGAGACCGCGCTGCCGGCTGAACTCGATGAACATCCCGGGCGTCGACATCACGGTGGCACCGCCGGCGAGCGCGAGGGAGCACTCCCCTGAGCGCAGCGACTGCACCGCGAGGTGCAGGGCGACCAGCGACGACGAGCACGCCGTGTCGACGGTGACCGCCGGCCCCTCCAGGCCCAGCGTGTACGACACCCGGCCGGACACCACGCTGCCTCCGCTCGTTCCCGACGGATGCGCCCCCAGGGCGTAGTCGTGGTACATCACGCCGGCGAACACGCCGGTGCGGCTGCCCTTCACCGTGACCGGGTCGATTCCGGCGCGTTCCAGGGCCTCCCAGGACGTCTCCAGCAGGAGCCGCTGCTGTGGGTCCATGTAGAGCGCCTCGCGCGGGGAGATCCCGAAGAACGCCGGGTCGAAGTCGGCGGCGTCGTACAGGAAGCTCCCTCGGCGCGTGTAGCTCTTGCCCTCCTTGCCCGGTTCGGGATCGTAGAGGTCCTCGATGTTCCAGCCTCGGTCGGCCGGCAGGTCGGAGACCGTGTCGACACCGTCGAGAAGGAGCTGCCACAGCTCCTCGGGGGTCGTCACACCGCCCGGATAGCGGCAGGCCATGCCGACGATGGCAATGGGCTCGTCGTCGGCCGCACGCCCGTCGTCCGCGCGTACGGCGATCTCGTCGGCCGGGTCGCCGACGCCCAGCTCGTCGAGGATGCGGTCGGTGACTGCCGCGGCGTTCGGGTGGTCGAAGGCGAGCGTTGCGGGCAGCCGCAGGCCGGTGGCCTTACTGAGCTGGTTGCGCAGTTCGGTGGCGGCCAGGGAGTCGAAGCCCAGCTCCTGGAAGGGCCGGTCGGGACCGATCGCCTCGGCCGAGGTGTGTCCGAGCACGGATGCCACCTCGGAGCGGACCATCCCCAGCACGAGCCGGTGACGCTCTCCGGGGGTGAGTCCGGCGAGCCGCTCCCGCAGCGGTGTGCCGGCCGTCGCGCTGCCGTGTGCCGTGCCCCGGCGAGTCCGCGGGGCCAGGCCACGCAGCAGCGCGGGTATCTCGTCGGTGCGGGTACGCAGGGCGGCCGTGTCGACGCGGACCGGAACGACGGCTGCCCGCTCCGACCGCAGGGACGCGGCGAAGAGTTCCAGACCGGAGTCCGCCGTGAGGACCGGAAGGCCCTGGGCGGCCATGCGCCTGCGGTCGACCTCCGCGAGGTGAACGCCCATGCCGGCGCCCGCGTCCCAGAGGCCGAATGCCATGGCGGTGGCGGGCAGGCCCTCGGCCGCGCGACGGGCCGCGAGTGCGTCGAGGAACACGTTGGCCGCCGCGTAGTTGCCCTGCCCTGCGGTCAGAACCAGCCCGCCCGCCGAGGAGAACATCACGAACGCGGCCAGATCCATCCCCCGCGTCAACTCATGCAGATACCAGGCCGCGTCCGCCTTGGGGGCGAGGACGCGGTCGAACCGGTCCATGGTCAGATCACCGACGAGCGCGTTGTCGCTGACGCCGGCGGCGTGGACGACCGCGGTCAGCGGACGCTCGGCCACGATCTCGCCGAGCAACCCCTCCAACGCGTCCCGGTCCGACACGTCACAGGCGACGACACGGACGCCCTCGGCACCCAAGGCGCGCAGTCCATCCGCCAGTTCGCAAGCACCAGGTGCATCAGGACCACGACGGCTGGTCAGCACCAGATGCCGCACACCGTGCTCAACCACCAGACAACGCGCCACCACAGCACCCAGACCACCGGTACCACCAGTGACCAGCACCGCACCCTCAACATCGAACGACGGCTGGAACCCACCGGCCACCACAGGAAGCCGCACCAGACGCGGCACCCACACCACACCGGCACGCACCGCGGACTCCGGCTCACCCGAGCCCACCGCGAACCCAGCCTCACCCAGATCCGCACCGGCCTCCACATCCACCAGGACGAACCGACCCGGATTCTCCGCCGCCGCAGCACGCACCAGACCCCACACCGGAGCCTGCACCACATCCACAACCCCAGCCGCATCCCGCGCCACAGCAACCGCACCACGGGTCACCACCACCAGCCGAGCCCGCGCAAACCGCTCATCAGCCAGGAACGACTGCACCACACCCAGCACACGACACGACACCGCCCGCACACCGGATGGCACATCCATCCCACCCACACCACCGCAGTCCAGCACCACCACACCCGGCACCGGACCCACACCCCCGGACACCTCCTCCCAACGCACCCACGACACATCGGGGTTCGCAGCGTGCGGCAGCGTGGCCCACTCGATCGCGTACGGCCGCTCGGCCGTGCGCACGCCGGACTCCAACTGCTCGGCGGACACCGGACGGCTGAGCATCGAGCCGACTGACAGCACCGGTCGACCGGTCATGTCGGCCATGGTGAGCGACAGCCCCTCGGCACCGACGCGCGTCAGCCTCACCCGTACCGCTGTCGCGCCCGCGGCGTGCAGCGACACCTGGTTCCAGGCGAACGGAACGACCGTGTCGTCGGCGCCTTCCACGAGTCCGGCGTGCAGGGAGGCGTCCAGCAGAGCCGGGTGCAGTCCGAAGCGGGCGGCGTCGTCGTGCGCCTGCTCGGGCAGGACCACCTCAGCGAACAGCTCCTCGCCCTGGCCGCGCCGCCACATCGCACGCAGGCCCTGGAAGACCGGCCCGTACCCGAAGCCTGCCTCCGCAAAGGTGTCATAGGCGTCTTCGATCGACACCGGCTCGACGCCCTCCGGCGGCCAGACCGACCAGTCGCTCCACCGCGCGGGGGCAGTACCTTCGGCGCGAGTGGACAGCACACCGCCGGCGTGCCGCACCCACACCTCGTCCGCCGCGTCGTCCAAGCGCCCGAAGACGCCCACGTTCCGGTGCCCGGCCCCGTCCGGTGCGCCGACCTTTACCTGCACCTGGACACCGCCTTCCGCGGGCAGGACCAGCGGAGCGGCCAGCGTCAGCTCCTCCACCACATCACAGCCGACCTCGTCACCCGCCCGCAGAGCGAGTTCCAGCAGCCCAGTGCCCGGCAGGAGCACGGTCCCCTTCACGTTGTGATCCGCGAGCCACGGGTGCGACTGCACGGACAAGCGACCGGTGAGCAGCACTCCGTCGTCGTCGGCGAGCGGTACGGACGCGGTCAGCAGCGGATGCTCCGCCGCGCTGAGCCCGGCGAACCGGACGTCACCGGCTCGGGCGACCGTGCCCGTGGGCCAGTAGCGTCGGCGCTGGAAGGGGTAGGTCGGCAGGTCGACGTGCTGGGCACCCGTACCGGTGAAGACAGCCGTCCAGTCGACCTTGGCGCCGTCGACGTAGAGGCGGGCCAGGGCCTGGAGGGTGGTCGTCTCCTCGTCGCGGTCCTTGCGGAGCACCGTGGCGAATACGGCGTCCGCGTCGGCGGACTCGGCCGCCATCGCGGTCAGGACACCGTCCGGGCCGAGTTCCAGGAAACGGGTCACGCCTGTGGCGGTGAGGGTGCGGATGCCGTCGGCGAAACGGACCGCCTCACGGACATGGCGCACCCAGTAGTCCGCCGAGCACAGGTCCTCCGGCGCCGCGACCTCGCCGGTCAGGTTCGACACGACCGGGATCAGTGGTGTGCCGAAGGAAAGCCCCTCCACCACGCGGCGGAAGTCCTCCAACATCGGGTCCATCAGCGGGGAGTGGAAGGCGTGCGAGACGCGCAGCCGTGTCGACTTACGGTCGCCGAAGTGGGCCCGGATCTCCTCCACCGCCGCCTCAACGCCGGAGACCACCACGGCCCCGGGTCCGTTGACCGCAGCGATCGACACCAACCCACCCAACAACGGGCGCACTTCGTCCTCCGTGGCCTGGAGGGCGAGCATGGCCCCGCCCCCCGGCAACGCCTGCATCAGCCGGCCACGAGCCGCCACCAGAGCACACGCATCCACCAGCGAGAACACCCCGGCCACATGCGCGGCCGCCACCTCACCGATCGAATGCCCGGCAACGAAATCCGGGCGAACGCCGAGAGATTCGGCAAGCCGGAACAACGCCACCTCGACCGCGAACAGCCCAGCCTGCGCATACACAGTCCGGTTGAGCAGCTCCTCGCTCTCACCCCAGACCACATCCCGCACCGGCACATCCAAGTGCTCGTCCAGACCGGCACACACCGCATCGAAGGCCTCCGCGAACACCGGAAAGCGGCCGTACAACTCCCGCCCCATACCCAGGCGCTGGGAGCCCTGCCCCGAGAACAGAAACGCCGACTTACCAGCCCTTGCCTGCCCCTTGACGGCCTCGGTGCCGTTCAGGATCACCGCGCGGTGGGCGAACTCCGACCGGGACCTGACCAGCGACAGGCCCACATCCGCCGGACGTTCGTCAGCGCACGCATGCAGACGCGCGATCTGGTCCTCCAGGGCGTCCTCCGTCTTGCCGGAGACCACCCACGGCACCACAGCCGGGGACACCACAGCCCCCTCGGCCGAAGCAACAGCCACGTCCTGCGGCTGCTCCAGCACCACATGCGCATTCGTCCCACTGATACCGAACGACGACACACCCGCGCGACGCACCCGCCCCGTCCCCGGCCAAGCCGTCTCCCGCGTCAGCAGCTCAACATCGCCGGCACTCCAGTCCACATGCGACGACGGGGCATCGACATGCAGCGTCCTCGGAGCAGTCCCGTGCCGCATCGCCATGACCATCTTGATCACACCCGCGACACCAGCCGCAGCCTGCGTGTGCCCGATGTTCGACTTCACCGAACCCAGCAGCAACGGCTGTTCCCGGTCCTGACCGTACGTCGCGATCAACGCCTGCGCCTCGATCGGGTCACCCAACGTCGTACCCGTACCGTGCGCCTCCACCACGTCCACATCGGCCGCCTTCAGACCACCGCTGGCCAGCGCCTGACGAATCACCCGCTGCTGCGACG
>NZ_VISR01000058.1 GCF_007827595.1 Streptomyces sp. BK340 | reverse complement strand
CGGACCACGGTGGCTGTTTTGCCCGAGCCTGCGGGTCCCACGAGCAGGGACAGCCCGCCGCCGGTCTGTCCCTCGCCGCATTCGCGGTCGAGCCAGCGCAGCTCCTCGGTCCGGCCGACGAAGCCGGCGCTCTGCCGGGGGAGCTGCCGGGGAACGGTGTTCACCACCGGTTCCGGGAGCAAGGAGGCGGAAGGTGTGGCCCCGGTGGGCGGGGGTGTGGAGCCCGTGGCGGGTGGTGTTGGAGGGGCGAGGACGGCGTGGGCGAGATCGGTGTCTTCGAGTGCGGCCTGGAGGAGGGGGCCGGGGCTGATCCCGAGGTGGTCTTCGAGGCGGGCGCGGGTGTTGCGGTAGACCTCGAGTGCGTCGCGTCGGCGTCCTGCCTGTTGCAGGCATCGGATGAGCAGGGCGAGGGTGGGTTCGCGCAGGCTGCATGCGCGGACCACCTGTTCCAGGGCGGGTACGGCGTTCGCGCCGGTGCCGAGCCGTAGTTCGCGTTCGGCCCAGTCCTCGACCGCGCGGCAGCGGGCGTCGTCGAGGCGGCCGGTCAGCGCACGGCGCAGCGGGGTGTCGGGCAGGTCGGCTAGTGCGGGGCCCTGCCACAGTCCGAGGGCCTGCCGCAGCAGTCGTGCGGCTTCGGCGTCGTCGCGCAGGTCGGCGGCGCGAGCGGTGAGGTCCTGGAAGCGTCGTGCGTCCACTGCGTCCGGGTCACCGGTCAGGAGGTAGCCGGGGGAGCGGGTGAGAAGTACGAAGGAGGTGTCCTGCAGGGCCTTGCGAAGCGCGGCGACGTGTACTTGGAGCGCTGCTTTCGCCCTGGCCGGGGGCTCCCCGTCCCACAGGAGTTCGAAGAAGCGCTCTACAGGGACTCTGCGGCCCAGTTCCAGGGCGAGGAGGGCCAGCACACCGCGGCGCTTGGCCCCGGCGACCTCGGCAGTGCTCCCCACTCCGGTGTGAAGCTCCACAGGACCAAGCAGCTGGATCCGCATGTCTTCCATCCGCAGAAAACCGTTACTGGGCGAGATCACCCGGGGGCCTGTCCGAGGGCTCCCCGCGTTTGTCTGCCGAACAGGTCTGCCGTCGGTCTCGGCGCACACTCCCGCGAGTATTGGCCTGTCCGAGGGTGTCTTCTTCATACAGGTGCACCAAGATCACGATGAAAGTTCGTTCTGGTCGACGAACGCAAACGGTTATGGACGCTTCCGCCCTTCGACAGGTCCCGTGGCTGGACCCGCCAAGAGTTGCCCGTGGGGCTGTCATCCGTCCGCTGTCAAACCGCCCGACAACATGGTCGATGCGACCAGTCACCGAGCGGATCGCCCACCGGCCGGATGCCACCCCCTGGCGAATGTCTTCCAGCCGCTGGAACGCCCTGGCCACACCCGCCTACGTTGGCACCGACGACAAAGCCACCGAACGGGCGATGCCGCTTCAGGCATGGGGCGACTCCTGTGAACACCGCATGAGCGGAGGGATTGGATGGTTCCACGACGCTAGGCAGCGCGCCCCGGATGTGCCCGGACCAATGGAGGTCGAAAAGACCGGACCAAGTCGCGGACGGACGGTGCGGTGGGGACCGACACGCCATCCGTCACGAGTGCCGTACAGCGTGGCGAGTCCGACCGCGCCTTACGGCCGCCCGTACGGCGCGCGACAGCTGGGACACGGACGACAATGAGTCTCCCCGACCCAAATGAGGGGCGGGAATTTCGACTCAAGCGTCCAAGGGGCCGTCGCCCTGCCACGGGGTCACCGTGATGGCGGAGTAGTCGATGTCGGCTCCTCGCCGGCGGCGCAGTGCTTGGGGGGTGGACGCGCGGGCGAGGGCCTGGTGTGTGGCGTCGAGCATCTGTGGGGCCGCCAGGACCCAGATGTGCTGTCCGCGGATGTAGTCGAGTCCGTCGTGGCGGAGGGTGGGAATGGTGACCGTCCAGCGTGCGATGTCGTCGCCGTAGCGGACAAGAGAGGCGGGGATCGCCTCATGCGTGCTGTGGGGCTCGAGCACGGTCATGGGGCGTTTCGGTATCTTGTGCACTTTTCTTACCGTCCTGTAGATCATCGACGGGGTTCCGAATATCGGAACGGCCCTGTCCGAATTTCGTCCCTCGGTGAGAGCATCAGCCTGCCGCCGTTTGCCCGTCAAGGGGGTAAATCGGATTTCTGGTCCATTTCGGTGCTGCCCAGGGACGCCCGTGCGGGGCGGACCGATGAGCTGGGGCCTGGGCCGATGTTCCGGCTCCGCGTTCCGGTGCGGGGGGAGACCAGGAGAAGACAGCGGGCAGTGGGAGCGTCAGCCCTTGAGCCCCCGCTCCCAGACGGTGTAACTGAAGGTCTGACGGAATCCGCACCTGGCGTACAGGTCGGCGG
Organism: Streptomyces sp. BK340; assembly: GCF_007827595.1. Taxonomy (GTDB): domain Bacteria; phylum Actinomycetota; class Actinomycetes; order Streptomycetales; family Streptomycetaceae; genus Streptomyces. Next base: position 13,602 of record NZ_VISR01000058.1, on the reverse strand, counting down.
CACCGGTTGAGCTCCCGCCGTCGACGAGGAGGACGGCCCGGGACACCTGACGGGACGCGAGGCGTTGCAGGGCGGATCGCACCAGGAACTCGGCGATTCCGCGTCGCCGGTAGGCGGGCAGGGTGCCCACGACTTCGATGAAGCCGACCGGCTGGGCACCGCCGTCGGGCCGCTCCATGACGCCGCTCAGGAGCACGCCGGCGCACTCCTGCTGCAGGCGTGCCATCAGCTGCAGACCGCTGTCGAACGAAGGGGCCATCCGGTCATTCCAGCGCTGGACCGTCCAGGGCAGGTATCCGCCCCAGTGCTCGGTGAAGGAATCGTTGACTGCGGACACCCATGACTCATCCGGCAGGTCAGTTGCCGAGTAGTCGGTCAGGATGACATCCCCGCGGTCCGGGATCGGCGGGACTGCTGTGAGGTCGCAGTCCATTCGCCAGATTTCACGTGCTTTGGTGAACCCGGGCGGCCCAGGTCGGGTGCTGCCGCGCAGCGTACGGAGCGTACGGCCGAGATGAAGTTGCCGCGCGTTGGCCAGGGCCCAGTCGACCAGAGGTCGCTCCTCGGCCGGATCATCGGTGACGATGTCCGTGAAGGTCGCCTCGGTGGAGGGCGGCCCGATCAGTCCGAGGGCGCCGACCGCGGCGAAGCCGACGGTGTGGCCCTCGACCGTGGCGACGCATGCCTTTGTACGGTCGTCGCGGACCAGGACTTCGAGACGCTGCCGTGTGGGGGTGGCATCGAAGTGTCCGCGCCGGTGGGCTCTGGCCAGCAGGCCGAGCACCTGCGGGAGGTTGTTGGGGGTGGCCGCAGCGAGCACCATGACGGATTTCCTGGCAGGTATTCGGGTGGTCCCCAAGTGGCATTGTCTCGTCGATGAGCGGGGTGGAGCACCGCAGGGCGTGCCTCCAGGCCGCGGCCTCACAGGCCCAGGGCTTCGGCCGCCATGCCCTGGGCCGGCGGCACCACCGGGGGGTCTTCTGAGCTGTGCGAGACGCCCATCTCATCAATGGCCTCCGGCTTGGCGCGTCGCAGGCGCGTGAGGTACACGATGCCGAGAGCCAGCCAGCCCGCCACGATCCACGGCGCGAGGCTGAGCGGCCGCTCCAGCGGCGCGATGCCCAGGCCGGCGAAGTCGATGCCCAAGGCCGCGATGAACACCGGGACGAAGATGGCGATACCGAGCAGCGGGAAGACCAAGTGCATGAGCGGGCGGAATTCGCCGCGCTGTTTGCGCAGGTAGTAGACGATGCAGCTGGCGCAGGTGCCCATGTAGACCAGGATCAGCATGAGGGTCAGCACGGTACCCAGCAGAGCGAAGGCCAGCAGAGGCGAGCCGAGAACGGTGGGGAGGACGATCGCCAGGACCACCGAGAAGCCGCCCAGGCCGAGAATTGCCACCGAAGGCGTCTGGTGCTCGGGCTGCACGCGGGCGAGTGGTGCGGGGAGCAGTCGAGCCCGGGCAAGCGCGTACAGCACACGCGATGGCGGGTTGATCGACGCGTTCACGTTGGCGGCTTGAGCGCTCCACACGGCGAACGACGCGAGAATGGCCGCCGGTCCCCATACCTCGGCCGCCATCCCGCCCCACGGATTTCCGCCGCCGAGGCTGGTGAAGGCGGTGCCGCCGAATTGCCCGGGGCCGAAGAAAACGGTCGCCGCGTAGTAGCACAGAAGGTAGAAACCGCCGGCGGTCAGACAGGAGCCGATCACGGCCTTCGGGACAGTCCTGCGCGGGAGGTCGGCCTCCTCGGCAAGGGCCACCGAGGACTCGAACCCGATGAAGTTCAGGACGATGAAGATCATCGCGGGAAAGACCCCGGCGCCGGCGGGAAGGAACACCGACGCGGTGTTGGCCGGTCCGGCCTTCGCGATCAAGGTCAGTGCGATGGCGCCGAAGATCACGATCTCGAATACGCCGAGGATGATGCCGACGTAGCTGGACTGCCGGATGCCGCGATGAGCGAGGGCGGCAGCCAGGAGCGTGCTCACCACGACGATGGGCAGCCAGGTCCATGTCGGGAAGCTAAAGGCGTGCTGCAGGTATCCACCCACCGCGAAGCCGAAGATGAGCGCCGCCAGAGTCGGCAGTAGCACGTAGGCGAACAGGTAGATCCAGCCCACCAGGAATCCGGCTGTGCGTCCCAGGCCGGCGACAACGTAGGTGTACAGCCCTCCTGCGGAGGGCAGGTGCCGTGCCATCTGGCCGATGCTGATCGCGACCATGAGGCAGGCGAACAGGCTCAGCACGACGGCGAAGGGTGTGCTGCCCTTTCCATAGGGCGCGACCAGGAGCATGCCGGCGTACAGGCTTGCCGCGGGAGCGATGGTTGCGAGAGAGATGAACGCGATGGGGACGACGCCGACGGCGCGGGCCCTGAGACCGGTGCCCTCGGCGGAGTGGCGCGGAGGCGTGCTGCCTGTCATGGCTGGGTGTCCTCCATGGGTGCTGTCGATGGGGCGGTGCCGGAGCGGATCACGTCCCCGGTGCTGAGGGTCGTTTCCGGGGAGGCGGCGAGCATTTCCGGGAACGACCAGTCGACGGTGTCGAGCCGGCCCGAGCGCCGGGCTCCAGTTCGGCAGCGATGACGAGGAGCGGCACAGGGTGTTTGCCCTGTCCTTGCCCTTGGCACGCTGCAGTCCCAGGCGCATCTCATCGACCTGGAGGGCACGGGGGCTCCATTCGCATGGAAGGAGGGGGCCTCTGATGTTGCCTGCGGCACTGCCGAGCTCCGTCTTCGTCACGAAATTGCCCTGTGCCGGCCTGTCACCGGTGCCGGTCACCAGCGGGCACCACCTTGTTGTTCCGGATTTCGGAACGTAACATCCGAGTTACGCCCTGGTCGGCGTTTCACACTCGGCCTGCTTGTGCGACATGTCGAGGTCCAGATCGGAGTGCGTTGTGGACGGGCTGGACCGCGGGATCGTGCGGTGCCTTCGACAGGACGCCCGTATGTCCAATGTCGCCCTGGCGCGCGAGCTGGGGGTATCGGAGAAGACGATCCGCAACCGGGTCGCCCGCCTCCTGGACGGCGGCACCGTCCGGCTCGAGGTCATCGTGGCCGAACCGGAGCGGCCAAGCCGGATGCTGTACCTGGTGCACACCGAGCCCGGACAGCGATTCGAGGTCGCCGATGCCCTCGCCGTGAAACCCGAGGTCAATCACGTACACCTGGCGACAGGTGCCTACGACATGGTCGTAGCCGCCTCGTTCACCGATGATGCGACGGCACTGGAGTTCTTCGTACGCGAGGTCGAGGGGCGTGCCGACATCCGTAGCGCCGACACCTGCCACTTGATCTCCGAGGTCACCTCCGGCGGGCAGCCCGGCCCCGCGGAAGGGCCCGAGATCGACACGGAGCTGATCGGCGGCTTCATGATCCGCCGCCCCGATTTCGCCACCGAGGACGACCTCCTCAGCGAGGCCTGCCGACTGGCCACGGAGGGTCTGTCGGCCGACCGCGCACTGGCTTCGTTCCTGGGGGGACCCTCGGCGACCAGCCCTGTCCGTGTCTTTCGGTCGCGCGGTCTGTCCGAGGCGTACATCGCCGCGACCATCCAGCGCAGTGCGAGCGGCCGGACACCGGTGGTGACACGGGTCATCGAGACCCGCCAGCACGTACTCGTGCCCGACGCCCGCACCGATCCGCTGATGGCCTGGGCCGAAGACCTGGTCCGGCAAGAGGGCTACGTCACGTTTCTGGCGTTGCCCATGCTCCACGGAAAACGGGTCATCGGCGTTCTCTCTCTGTACATGGACAGACTCACCCGCATCGGTGACGACTATGTGGCCACCGCCCAGGCTCTCGCGGATCACCTGGGCATGGCATGGGCGCGCATCGAAGCCGGGGAGAACCGCGGGGTCGCTTTGTGACGTCCTTGCGCACATCTGGAGACTTTGATCCCGCTGAACGGACGGGGCTGCGGAACGGCGCGGCGCTCGCCCGCCTGACCTTGGGATGCGGGCGTTGGGCGAGCCCCTGGACGGGGGGCTCGACGGGGTTCAGCGCGCGGCTGAGGTGCATTCCGCGAGGTGCGGGACGGGGCCGCTTCCCGCGCTTCTATCTCCAGCCTGTGTTGTTCCTAGAATGTCCGGGTGCAGGACATCGACGCGATCGCGGCGTTGCAGGATCCGGTGCGGCGCCGCCTGTACGAGTACGTGGCGGCCCAGGGCCGTGAGGCGGCCGCAACGAGGCCGCCGAGGCGGCCGGGGTGGCGCGCACGCTCGCCGCGCACCATCTGGACAGGCTGACCGAGGCCGGGTTGCTGGAAATGCCGGTAACCGTTGAAGCCGAGCCGTGCCACGAAACGCACGACCGTGGGTGCACTGACCCCGGCATAAGAGGCCAGCCCCGAAGCGGAGTCCAGTCCGGCGGCCGGGTAATTGGCCGTCAGAGCCCGTGCGATCTTCAGCACGGCGGGGGAAAGCCGGTCCTGGAGGCGCCGCAGGCGCTCGGCCACGGTCGTCCCCGACTTCGTGTCCATGCCCGCCCCGCTCGCGCCGTCCGCCTCCGCGGCATGCTGCAAACGATCGCTGCGCTCTCCTGCCCGGCGGGTCATGAGACTCCTCTCTCTGCACTGCGCGTCGCGACGATGGTCACACACGTACGGGGACGGGCGCCCGGGAGAGGGCGGGGAGATCGGGCCGGTTACAGCCCTCGACCACGTCGATGACGATCACGAAGGTGTCCGAGGCACAGGCCGCCGCGGCCACACCGGTCCGCCGCCCTGCGCCGTCACCCGCCGGTTCGCGCGAGGATGTGCTGGACGGTCTCCGCCCGTCGCAGGGGTCGGAAGTGGATGCGTCCGTCCGGGCCGATGCGCACGCCGTGGACTGCGGGGTCGGGCAGGCTGTTGTAGTGGAACGGGGTTGATGCGTAGTAGGCGCCGGTGTCGAGTAGCGCGACGATGTCGCCGGGCGCCAGCGGGGGCAGCGGGCGGGCCCGGGCGAGCAGGTCGCCGGCGAAGCAGCAGGGGCCCGCGATGTCCTGAGGCACGGGCTCGCCGTGCTTGGCGGCACCGTCGGGGCCGTGGGCCGTGATGCGAAGCGGCCAGGATTCGGGCATGAACACGGTCCGCGCGGCGACCTGGGCGCCGGCGTGGGTGATCGCGATCCGGCGTCCGCCGGAGGTCTTGGTGTACTCCACCAAAGCCGCGGTGAAGCCGTTCTTGGCCAGCAGGGACCGCCCGAACTCGGTGACGACCTGGTAGCCGCCGCGAAACAGGGCGGGTGCATGGGTGCGGAGACAGGCCACATACTCGTCGAAGCCGGGGGCCGTCTCGTCGTCGGCGAAGTTGACGGGCAGCCCGCCGCCGATGTCGATGCCGGTCACCTGACGTCGGCCGCACCGGGCGTTGACCTCGTCCGCGAACGTCACGGCTTTCGCGATGCCCCGGGCGATCAGCTCCAGCGGGCAGCCCTGCGATCCGACGTGGGCATGGACCCACGTGAGCCATGGGCGGTCGCGGTACGCGGCGACCAGCCGCTGTCTGCTTCCTTCGTCCTCCAGCGGGATGCCGAACTTCGAGGTCGCGGTTGCCGTACTCATGGCCGCGATGCCGCCGCCGCCGACCTGCGGATTGACGCGTACTCCGATAGCGGAGGCGGAGGGCGATGAGCGGGCGGCGAGGATCTCGTCAATGCGAGCGAGTTCCTGGAAGTTGTCCGCGTTCACCGCGACGCCCAACTCGAGGGCCTGGCGAAGGTCCCCGCGAGTCTTGGCAGGGGAGTCGAAGACGATCTGTTCCGGCGTGAATCCGGCGGCCAGCGCCTGCGCGAGCTCTCCAGAGCTGGCCACCTCGCAGCCCATGCCGAGAGTGCGCAGCTCCTCCAGCACCGGCACCAGGCAGTTTGCCTTCGCCGCAAAGGTGTGCCGGGCCTCGACCGAGGCGGGGAAGGCCTTGTGCAGCGCAGCGACGCTGTCTTCGACTCCGTCGAGGTCGACGAACGCGGCCAGTGGGGCGTCGTCGGGGTCGAGCAGGCGCTCCCTTACGGCCGCACGCAGGATGCGTCCGCGCCGCTCGCCTGCTTGAGAGTTCGTCATGGGGAGGTGTTCCGTTCTGTGGTGCGAGCGGCCGTGTAGCGGGCGCAGGCCGCGACGAAGTCGGCGAAGAGCCCGCGATGGGCCAGCCGGTGCATCAGCTCTTCCGGGTGGTACTGGACGCCGACGATCCACTCGTCGGGGTCGGTCGACTCGACGGCTTCCACGACGCCGTCCTCCGATGTACCGACCACCCGCAGCCCGGGGGCGGTCCTGGCGATCGCCTGGTGGTGCAGGCTGTTCACCCGCAGCAGCAGCTCGCCGCCCGCCGGCGCGGCCAGGCGCGATCCTGCTTCGAGCCGGAGCTCATGGGTCTCCAAGCCCAGCGGAATATCCTGAAGGTGGTTCACCTTGCCCGGCTCCAGGTGCTGGATCAGGCTGCCGCCCAGGGCGACGTTGAGGATCTGGCAGCCCCGGCAGACACCGAGCACCGGCATGCCCAGGCCGGTGGCACGGGCGATGGCGGCGATCTCCAGTGCATCGAGGTCCTCGTCGATGACGGTCGTGGGCTGCGCCTCCTCGCTGTAGTGGCGGGGATGAGGGTCGGGCGCGTCGACCCCGCCGGGCAGCAACAGGCCGTCGACGCGTTCCACCAAGGTCCGGACGGCGGCCGTGTCGATGCCGGTCGTGATCACGACGGGTATGGCGCCCGAACTCGTCAGAGCACGTACGTAGTTCTCGGTCAGCCGCAGGACCGACGGACGGTTGGGCACGTCTCGTCCGACTGTGATCCCGATCAGGGGCCGGTGAGGGTGGTCGAACACGGAGTGGGAACCCTTCGTGGTGGTGCGGTGCCTACAGGACGCTGTCGAGGAAAGCCCTCGTGCGCTCGTGCTGCGGGTCGTTGATGACGCGGTGCGGAGGTCCGGACTCGACGACGTCGCCGTCGTCCATGAACACGACCTGGTCGGCCACCTCGCGGGCGAAGCCGATCTCATGGGTCACGACGATCATCGTCATTCCGCTGGTCGCCAGATCGCGCATCACGCTGAGCACGTCCCCGACGAGTTCGGGGTCCAGCGCGGAGGTCGGCTCGTCGAACAGCATCAGCTTCGGGTCCGTCGCGAACGCTCGGGCGATGGCGACCCTCTGCTGCTGGCCACCCGACAGACGGGCCGGATAGGCGTCGGCGTGGTCGGCGAGACCGACTCGCGCCAGCAGTTCCATGCCCCGTGACCGGGCGGCCGCCCGGTCACGGCCTGCGACGCCGACCGGTGCCTCGGTATTGTTCTCCAGGGCGGTGAGATGAGGGAACAGATTGAACCGCTGGAAGACCATGCCGATACCCCGGCGCTGGGCTGCGATCTGGCTCGGCTTCATCTCCCTGATGCGGGACCCGTGTTCCTCGTAGCCCATGAGCTCGCCGTCGACGTAGATCCGGCCGCCGTCGACTCGCTCGAGATGGTTGATGCAGCGCAGGAAGGTCGACTTGCCGGAACCCGACGGCCCGAGCAGGCACATCACCTCCCCACGCTGGACCTGAAGGTCGATGCCTATCAGCACATGCTGCGCTCCGAAGTGCTTGCGCACGTCCCGCGCCTCGACCAGGGGCTGTGTGGTCATGAGTCGGCCTCCGTCCCAGCGCCCACAGGGTTGGTGTGTGCCCCGGCGTGCGCGACCTGCGCGAGGCGGGTCCGGAACTGGCCGGTTGTCTGGCGCAGTTGCTGCCACGGCGTCATGGGCAGGGCACGGTTGGCTCCGCGGCCGTACCGGCGTTCGAGGTAGTACTGCGGTATTGAGAGCACCGAGGTGGGGAACAGGCACCAGGTGCTCACGACGATCAGCAGCTCCACCTGGCTGAGGTTCTGCGCGGAGATCCAGCTGGCCCGCGTGTACAGCTCCGGCACCGCGATCAGCTGGAGCAGTGCGGTGTTCTTCAGCATCGAGATCGTCTCGTTGCCCATTGGCGGGATGACCACCCGCATCGCCTGGGGTACGACGATGCGCCGCAGGGCGTACGCGGGTGACATGCCCAGTGAGTAGGCCGCCTCGACCTGGCCGTGGTCGACGGAGAGCAGACCCGCGCGGACGATCTCGGAAGCGTAGGCGGCCTCGTTCATCCCCAGTGGCAGCAGACCGGCGACGAACGGGGACACGATCACATTGGTGTCGGCGGAGAAAAGGTGGACCGAAGTGAAGGGGACACCGATGCTGATCCGTTCGTACAGCAGGCCGAGGTAGCCCCAGAACACGATCTGGACGAGCAGCGGAGTGCCCTGGAAGAACCAGGTGTACGCCCAGGACACCACGCGCAGTACCGGATTCGCGGAGAGCCGCATCACCGCCAGCATCACGGCGAGAGCCGTTGCCAACAGCATTGCGCAGGCGGTCAACGCCACCGTGAGCAGGACGCCCTGGACGATCCGCCCGTCGAAGAGGAAGCCAGCGATCGCGGGGTGGTCGATGTTCTGGTTGCTCCACAACGATTCGACCCAGCCCGCGCACAGGGCGGCCAGCCCCGCCGCCGCGACCCATCGCCCCGGGTGGCGCCGGGCGGCGGCGACGTCGTGCGTCGTCGCGCGGACGCTGGTGGTCATGTGGGTGGCGGGGGTCATCCGGCGTTGACCTTTGCGGTCCTGACGCCGTACGACGCCAGGCCGTACTTCGCCAGAAGCTCGTTGTAGGTGCCGTCCTCGATGACCGATGTCAGCGCGGCCTGGAGGGCAAGAACGAGATCGTGGTCCTTACGGAGCACTCCGATCCCGGTGTACACCGGTGCGTAGCCGGTGGGCTGGGCGGGGTCGTGCACGACCTCGAACTGCCTGCCGCCGCCGGAGGTGCGGGCCGTGTACTCGGCGACTGCGGCGTCAAGGACGTCGGCAGCAGCCTTGCCTGCGCGGACCGAGACTAGGGCGTCGCCCTCTGTGGGCAGTTCGACCACGGTGATGGGCTTCTTCCCGGCGGCCTTGCACTTCGGCGCCTGGGCCCTCATGAGATCGGCCTGTGTGGTGGCTTTGGCGACGGCGACGGGTGTGCCGCACAGATCGAGCACCCCGGTCATCTTCTTGGGGTTGCCCTTCTTCACGATGATGTCCATGCCAGCATGGAAGTAGTCGAAGAAGTACAGGCTCTTCTGCCGTTCCGGCGTGTCGTTCATCCCGTACATGATGATGTCGTGCTTGCCGGACTGCAGCGACGGGATGATGCTGTCGAAGGCCCGGTTCGTGAAGGTGAACGAAACGCCGAGCCGGGCGGCCAGTCCCAGGTCGTAGTCGAAGCCGGTGAACTTCTGCTGCGAGTCGAGCATTTCCATCGGCGGGTCGACACCGCTGGCCACGCTGAGCCCGCTCTTGAATCCAGCGGGCAGAGCTTTGTGACGGCGGCGTCGGGGGCGACCGACGCGGCGGGCGTGCCCCCATTCGCCGCAGGGGCGTCGGGTGAGGCATCGCAGGCGGTGAGAAGCATCGTTGTGGCCGCGACTGCGGCCGCGGCGACGCGACGGGCTGCGGTCATGATGCGTATCCGTTCGATTCGACAAGCATGAGGTGAGCCGGGCCGGGTGTACGGGACCACGAACATCACCGAGGGCGGGCACTTATGCGTTGTTTGTCCGCATCAATGCCTTCAGGTGGCGGGCAGTACGGCGATTTTTCATCCTGCCCAGAGCCGGAATTCACAGCCGATTGGACTACGATTTGGCTATGACGTTGTCTGATCGGACAACGGACGGGTTCGTCACCGTCCGCCACCTCACGGAGACCATCGGATCGCCCATCCTCACCGTGCTGGCCGCGCCCCGCGGGCTGGAACGTGCCGTACGGGGCACCGTCCTGCACGACCCGGCAGACCCCCTGCCCGCGGGCGCGGACCAGTGCCTGCTGATGCCGGGCCTCCGGGCCGACCAGCCCGCCGCCGCCGAGCTCGTACGGGACGCCGCCCGCCTCGGATACAGCGCGATGGTTTACAAGATCAGGGGAACGGCCACCTCCGCGCTCGTCGCCGAAGCGGAGCTGAGCGGCCTGACGCTGGTAGCCACAGCCGATGAGGTCTCCTGGCGCCACCTCGACGCCCTGCTGCTCTCCGTCCTCGGCTCGCAGGGCGTCGGCGGCGAACCGACGACCGATACAAGTGACGGGCTGTTCACCCTGGCCAACGCCGTCAGCGCCGTCATCGGCGGATCGGTGGCGATCGAGGACTTGGACCGACGCGTCATGGCCTACTCGTCCCTGCCCGACCAGCGAATCGACTCCCTGCGTCGTGAAGGAATCCTCAGCCGCAGGGTCCCCGAGATCGAGCACAACCTGGAGCGCTATCGCATCGCGCTAGCCTCCAACGGCGTCGTCCGGTTCCCCGAGGCACTCGGTGCCCTGCCACGAGCGGCCATCGCCATCCGGGCCGGCGCCCAACCCCTCGGCACCATCTGGGCGATCGAGAGCCCGGACGGCATCGACACCCGAGGGGAACGAGCCCTGGTCGACTGCGCCCGGCTGGCCGCCCTGCACATTCTCCGCAGCCGCAACGCCTCCGAACTGGAACTCCACAAACGTGAGAGCGCACTGCTGGGCGCGCTCGACGGCCTGTGGGCCACCCACGAGACGAGCTTCCGACTGTCCATCCCGCAAGGAGCAGACCTCGGCCTCCTCGGGTTCGCCGCCTCCGCCGACGCCACAGGTCTGCTTGCGATGACCGCCCACCTCGGCTACGCCCTGTCCCGCTACGTGGTGCCCTTCCGTCCCGACGCGAGTATCGCCACGACGTCCCGCGCGATCTACGTCCTGCTGCCCCGCGGCGGGGCCCAGGCCGCGACCCGGCTCGCCAAAGACGCGCTCACCACGCTCCGCGGCTCCTTCGGGAACTTCGTACGCGCGGCGGTGGCTCCCACCGACACCGATCCGGCGGCACTCCCCGCGATGCGCCGCGAAATCGACGACATCCTCCGAGTGACCACCGCACACCCGGACGCCCCGCACATCGCCACCCTGGCCGACGTCCAGGCACGGCTGCTGCTGGCCCGCGTCGGCGACGAGCTCAGCCGCGAACCGCGCCTGAGACACCCGGGCGTCACCGCCATGGCTGCCCACGATGCCGAGCACGCAACAGACTTCGTCGCCTCAGTACTTGCCTGGCTCGACGCGGGAGCCAACGTCGCCGAAGCCGCGGCAAAGCTGGACGTGCACACCAACACCCTGCGCTATCGCCTGCGCCGCGCCACCGAAGTTTTCGGCATTCCCTTGGACAAGCCCGACGAGAGACTCACACTCTGGCTCCAACTGCGGCTTATCCGCCCCTGAGCACACGGGCCCGGTGTCCGACTGCGCCGCCTGCTGCAGTTCCTCTACCTGCGGTGGAATCTGGTCCATGAGCAAGCCCAGCAGCATTGCCGGGCTGTGAGCGAGTCCGTGAGCTGCGGCTCTTACGCCCGAACACGGTGGAGCTGGAGCGGTTGGTCACGAGGCGCTGGACAAGAACCCGGCCCTGCGGCCGGACAGCGCCGAAGAGCTCTACTACATCCTCGAAGAAATGAACGCCCCCCGCTTCGCCGACACAAGAGGTCTGTTCCTGGCCGTCATCCTCGGTCCGATCGCGTACCTGGGTGTGACCCGAAAGGACGCCACCGAGCCAGAGGGGACCGCCCTACACGCACCCTGAGCCGCCAAATGATCTGCGTTCAGGATGGGTTCAGGACCTCTGTGTCATGGTCGGAGACCTCGGCCGCATGCGGCGGCCGACTCATCTCACAGGGCGCTCGTCCCGGTTCCCAGGGGCGAGCGCCCTGTCGTTCGATCGGACAGGAGAAGCTCAGTTGGAAAACAGTGAGGTCCTCACCGACCTCGACGTGGCGAGCACGTCGAGCACGACCAAGTCGGTGATGAAGAAACTGCCCGAGGTCACGCTGGCCTTCTGGATCATGAAGACCGCAGCGACGACCCTGGGCGAGACGGCGGGCGACCTCTTCGCGCAGACCCTGAAGCTGGGCTACTTCCTCACCACGATCGCGCTGTTCGCGATCTTCGTGGTGACACTGGTGATCCAGCTGCGGTCCAGCCGCTACAACCCGTTCTTCTACTGGACCGTGATCCTGTCGACCAGCATGGCCGGCACCACGATGTCCGACTTCATGAACCGTGACGCCAGCGCCAAGTTCCTCTCGAACGGCGCGACCAAGCTGGGCTGGGGCCCGCAGGGCCTCGGCCTCGGCTACCCCACCGGAGCGGCGATCCTGATCTCGATCCTCCTCGCGATCTTCCTCGCCTGGAAGCTGAGCGGGATGACCTTCCAGATCCGAGACATCGTCACCTTCAAGGGCGAGGCCCTGTTCTGGTCGGCGATCCTCGTGTCGAACACCCTCGGCACCTCGATGGGCGACTTCCTGTCCGACAGCTCCGGCCTCGGTTACGCGGGCGGCGCGCTGCTGGTGACCGGGGTGCTCGCGGTACTCGTGGCGCTGATGAAGGTGCCGGCCGTGTCGAACGTCCTGCTGTTCTGGATCGCCTTCGTCCTCACCCGCCCGCTGGGCGCCACCGCGGGCGACTTCCTCACCAAGCCGGTCGCCAAGGGCGGCCTGGACCTCGGAACGGCGGGCTCGTCCGCCGTCCTGCTCATCGTGCTGTTCGGCCTGATGGCGTACGCCCACATGAAGGAGCGTCAGACCGCCTAAGACCGTGTCCTACGTGGCAGTTGCTCGTTGGGCTCGGCATGGGGCGGGGCACGTGGAGTTGGATTGTTCCGGACGGGCTGTGGGAGATCGCGAAACCGCTGATCCCGCCGTCAAGGGTGCGGTCGCAGGGCGGTGGAACGCAGGACACGCCTGATGAGCCGCTGTTCGCGGCCATCATCTACGTCCTGGTCAGCGGCTGTGCCTGGCGTCAACTGCCGCCCTGCTTTGGCATATCGAAGTCGACCGCTCACCGCCGGTTCCTGATCTGGTCGAGAGCCGGCGTCTGGGGCCGCCTGCACGAAGCTGTGCTGCACCGTCTCGACGACGCCGGACTCGTCGATGTCACCCGCGTCGTCCTCGACACCGCCCACGTCAGGGCTAAAAAGGGGGCGAACACACAGGTCCGAGCCCCGTGGACCGGGGCAAGCCGGGTTCCAAGATGCACATCCTGTCGGACGTGAACGGCCTGCCCTTGGTCGTCTGCGTCTCCGCCGGCAACACCCACGACAGCGAAGGGCTGAAGCCCATGGTCGAGGGTCACCAAGCGAGACACGACCCTCACAACGGCCGCCACTTCAAGCCCCAGCGCCTACATGCGGACAAAGCCTACGACCGCGCCGACCTTGGCAGATGGCTGCGATGGAAGCGCATCGGCGTCCGCATCGCCCGCAAAGGAATCGAATCCAGCGAACGATTAGGCAGACGCCGATGGGTCATCGAACGGACCATGTCCTGGCTCTCCGGCTACCGACGCCTCAGCCCCCGCTACGAGCGAAACCCCCGCAACTACCTGGCCTTCCTCGGACTCGCCGCCGCCCTCTGCTGCTACAAGCGACTCGTCCACCTCACCACGTAGGACACGGTCTAATACTGCAACGGTGCTTGTTCTGATTGCTGGGCAGTTTTCAGGGACTGTGGCCCCGTCGTTTGTAGTGACTGAGGCGGGCTTGGTGTTGGCGCCTG
>NZ_VISR01000057.1 GCF_007827595.1 Streptomyces sp. BK340 | reverse complement strand
CCCACGAATACGAGACCAACCACTACGCTCAACACCAGCCCCAACCGGCGGCTGGAGTCAACGCATAGAGCCTCCACCGATCCCGGAGCGGTTCAGTCTCGCGCTCACAGGATGAGCTGACTCTGGTTCACGGCGAAGGTGTCCCGTCCGTCCGGCGTCGTCACCCACGTCCGGCGCAGTGGAGACAGTCACGACTTCGTCGCCGGCCTTCGCCTCGATGTCGCCCTGGACCTCACATGCCACCGTGACCTTCACCGTCCTAGATCCGGACCTCAGCGGCAACGAGCGTCAGTATGCCTGGCGCCCGGGCAGCAGAGGCATCGGGGAGCTCTCTGCACTGTGCGGACGACGGCCCTGACGCGGCCGTGGAGCCGATGACTCACGCGTTGGGTGCCGTTGCGCGGGGGCTTGTCTCCGCGACCTATGACTACGACCATCTGCGTCGATGGCTCCGTCGGCGCGGCATCCTCTACCGCGTCGCCTCCTCGCCTTCGTCGGCACCGCGACAGCCCTGATCTGCCACCGACGCCTGATCAATGGAGCATCGAGTCGTGCATGACGCGCCTGCTAGGCAGGGCCAGGCAGAGTGGGGTTCTGGTCGGGCAGGTCGAGGAGGAGATCGGTCCGCAGGACGGCGGCCTGCGCACCGTGCAGATCGCGCGGTTCGTGGGCGACATCGACTGGCGATCACCCGTAGAGCGAGCGGCCTCCCGAGCTGTTGCCTTTGAAGCGCTGGCCCATGGCGATCTCATCGCCCACTATCGACCAGACGGTCTCGTCGTCCTGGAAGGGGAGCGGGTCGATGCTGCCCGTTTCCTCACGGATGCGATCGACCTCGCAGTCCAGGCGCTCGAAGGCGGCTTCCTCGTCGTCGCTGTCGTCGCTGCTGAAGGTGAACTCTTCGAGCAGGCGCTGGAACCGGAGGGTGACCTGGACGAGGGAAGAGACGTCCCTGTGGAGTTCCTGCACGGTCTCCTCATCGGGGTCGAAGGCGTACACCTTGCCGGATACGGGGTCGAGGGCGAGGTGCGCGTTGAGCAGCCAGCCGATGACGAGCCAGTCACCCGCGTCCTCCGCGGCGTCCTCGAAGTCCTCGACGCAGACGACGTCCTGGACCAGGGGTAGCAGGCCCTGTTCCTCGTGGGGCTGACGCAACAGGAGCGTCCCAGTGGGGACACCGACGGTCTGCAGGAGGCGAGCGCCCTCGGTGACCGCGACGGCCGGGGGGAAGGCGGTGGCGGGCACGGACGCGATTCGGTCCTTGCCGAAGATGTCGACGAGTTCGCTGCGGGTGACGTCGAAAAGCACTCTTGGAACTCCGAACCCCGAACTCCGCGGCGGCACAAGCGCTGTGGCACTCTCAGTGGATGATAGCGCTCTCAGCAGCAGCGTTACGGACCGAAGTGCCTCCAGGGACTTGATCCCGACCGCCCGCTCACTGGCCCGCCAGCGGAAAGGACTTGTGGTCCGAGGACGAGGAGTTCCGCATCTCCGAGCGGAGAGCAGCATGACCCCCGGGTAGCTGCTTCGGCGCAAATGATCACGGCTGCTCTTCGGAACGGGCCGCATGGCTGGTGGCACCTGTGCGTATGCCACGCTCTCGGAGGTCGGCCTGGGATGCCGAGCGGTCAGCGGAGGGCGGGGGCATGGGCGGGAGTCTGGGCAAGATCATGCTGTGGGGGAGGGCCCTGCAGGGGTGGTGGTCGGATCGTCTGGGCAAGGAGATCGTCTTCACATGGGCTGCGGGCATCGTTCTGAGCCTCCCTGTCTGGGTCTTCATCGAGATCTTCTGGCACCCGAAGTCGATCCTCGGTGACGGTGGGCTCGGTGCCATCGGGCTGCTCATGATCATGGCTGTCGTCACGCTCTTCGCGTGGACGGGCGTCATGATCGTCCGCGACACGATCGGCGAGTGCCGCGCGCCCGCAGGCCGCGCTCGGCGCTCGTTGCTCACGGTTCAGGTACTCACGGCCGGGACGGCAGGGTGGGTCGCCCTGCGGGCGATCCTGGTCTTCGGCCATCACATATCGTCGACCATAGGCCTGATCTCGGTGATTCCGCTGGCGGCTCCGTACACACTCGCGTTCCTGGCACTCGTCATGCGCGAGGACGTCCGATGGCGCGTGGTGCTGGCCGTGCTCCTTGCGCCGATTGCCCTGGTGGTGCTGCTCCGGTTCATGTGACCGGGTCCGTGGCGCCGTACCGTTGCGTGGCCCGATCGCGGTTCCGGCTTCACGCTGTAGGCCTACACGCCACCTCATGTCGCCGTCCAGCGCGCCCCGCACGCAGGCCGCCGCTGATGCGGTCTTTGGGGGCGACGCGCTACTGACGACGGCCAGAGACGGCTCGAGGCGCCTCAGCGGGCGCCGACCCGCGGGATTCTCAAATGCTGAAGTTCTGCGTGGCTGGCGTCGGATCGGCCTGTCCCCGTGAGTCGATTGCGAGGGTGTGCAGGTACCGGCCTACAGGTCGCCATCGATCTCGAAACCGCCCGGCACCGGGCACGGCGATGCCGCCTGCACCGGCCCGGCCGCTCCGGCCAGCATCAGCAGCGCCGCCCATGCGACTGCGGCAAACCGTCGTACGCCCATGTTCCGGCCCCGCGCAGTCGCCGACACCTGGATCCAGACAGCTGAATGTTGGGCAAACTATAGAAATACGCCTGAGATCGGAGTCATTGCCACGCCGGGGACTTCTCAGGCCTGGGCGGTCGAAGGCCCGGGTCGAGGTGCAGTTCGTCAATGGCAACCACGCCGCGTATCGGCGTTCATGTCATCGATGTGAGTGACACGGTTCGACCGTGCCGCGATTTCGGGCAACGACTGCGGCCGGGCGTTGCCCCTGGGGCCTGCCCGGCCGCGCTGCGCTGCCTCCCCTCGGGTCAGCGGTCCGCGTTGGAGGCCGCGTCCCGGTCGGCCGCGGCGGCGGCCGACTCGGCCGCGTTAACCTTCTGCTGCATCTGTGAGTAGCCCGACGGCGTGGCCGCCGGAGCCTTCGGTGAGGCCCCGTCGTGACCGGAGCAGCCGACGGCCAGGGCGGCCAGCAGGACCACCGGCACCACGGCGACCCGTGCGCGCATCAGCCTGCCGCCTTGCCGCCGTCGTTGGCCCGGCACCACGTCCTGACCTGGTCGAGGTCCTTCTGGCGCTGCTTGAGGGTGGGCACCAGCGCCTTGCGGGTCTTCAGCCGGTCCTGGAGAAACGTGGCGATCTCGGTGTGGCCGGCCTTCTCGGCGTTGGCCGCGCGACGTTCCAGCCGGGCCACCGAACCCCGGGTGTCCGCCCCGGCGTCCAGCCGCTTCAGCGCCCGGTCGATCCGCCGGTCGATCTTCGGCACTCGCTTGCACAGCGCCTTGGCTCCGTCACCGGTCGGTCCGGGCGCGGGGGAACTGTCGGCCGTGGCCGCGCCCGTGCCGCCCGCCAGCAGCGCTGCAGTGGCGAGCCCGACCAGCAGGTTGCGCCGCCTTCGCCGGATGTCCATCACATTCCTCCGTTCCCGGGCGGACCACTCGTCCGCCCGTCCCGCGGCAGGTTAGGAGTCCTCTTTGGGGAAACCTTGTGACCGGTATGTCCCGGCTGTTCCGATCAGCCAGTCGCGGCGGCCGGGCAGTTCTCCCTCCTCGGCAGGCAGGCGCACCTCGAAGCGTGCGCCGGTGCCGCCCGGCGCGCCCCCGACCGTCACGGTGCCCCGGTGCAGTGCGGTCTGCTGGGCCACCAGCGTCAGGCCGAGCCCGGAGCCGGCGCTGGCCGGTCCGCGCCGGAACCGCTCGAAGATCAGCTCCCGGTCCTGCACCGGCACTCCCGGTCCGCTGTCGTCCACCGTGAGCACGATCCACGCTCCCACGCGCCGCAGCCCCACCGTCACGCTCGCCGGCTGGTCCGCGTCGGCTCCGTGTGCCACACCGTTGGCCAGGAGGTTGTCGAGCAGCAGCTGCAGTCCCGGTTCCCAGCCGCGCACGGTGATACCCGCCGGGGCGTCCAGCGCGATCACCGCGCCGGGTGCGTGGCGCCGGGCCTCGGCGACAGCCGCCTCCGCGATCTCCGTCAGGTCGGCGGTGCGGAACGCCTCCGCCTCCACCAGGTCCCCGCGCCCGAGCTCGCGCAGCATCACCAGCAGGCCCAGCAGCCGCCCGTGTTCGCGGCGCAGATCGGCGACGACCTCCGTGCGGTCCGGTTCGGGGAGCCCGGGGTGACCGGCCAGGATGTCCAGGTTGGTGCCCATGCTCATCAGCGGCGTGCGCAGTTCGTGGGCGGCGGCTGCCGAGAACGAGCGGGCCGTGTCCAGGGCCTCGGCGGTGCGGGCGGCCTGCTCGTCGTAGCGGGCCAGCACGGTGCGTACGGTGGCGGCCAGCTCGTCGACCTCGGTGACACCGGTCCGCTCCACCGGCAGGCGCACGCGATCGGTGCGCGGGTCCAGTCCGGCGGTACGGCGGGTCAGCCGGCGCAGCGGCGCGGCGGCACCCGCGGCCATCCCCCAGGCCAGCAGGCCGGACAGCGGGGCCGCGAGCACAGTGGTGACCAGCACCCGGCGCCGGACCAGTTTCTGCTGTCCGCGGTCGGCGGTGTCCGACGCGAACACCCACAGGGTGCCGGAGGCGAGCGGCGTGCGCACCGGGCGGGCCAGCACCCGCCAGCTGGCGCCGTCCGCGCGTACGGTGACCGGTGCCCCGGTGCGCGCGGGCAGCGGCACGCCGGAGGCGGGCTGCGGGCCGCCGCTGAAGGAACCGTCCGGTCCCACCACCCGCACGCCCACGTCGAGCGCCGCGCTGTAGAGGGCGCGTTCACGGGTGTCCGCCGCCTTGGGCCGGCCCGTAGCGCCGGCCCGCAGCAACGCCCGGGCGTCCGGGACGACGGCCGCCGCCCGTTCCCGCAGGTGGTCGTCCTCGGTGCGGTGCAGATCGCGGGCGACGAGCTGGAGCAGCAGCCATCCGCAAGCCAGTACCAGCAGCGGCACCGTGCAGCCGACCGCCAGTCCGATCCGGGCCGACAGCCTCACTGCTCCTCCCTCAGCACGAAGCCGACCCCACGCACGGTGTGGATCAGCCGTGGTGCGCCGTCGGCCTCCAGCTTGCGCCGCAGATAGCTGACGAAGGTGTCGACGGCATCACTGCGCACGTCGAAGTCGTAGCCCCACACCCGCTCCAGCAGCTGGTCACGGGTGAGGACGAGCCCGGCGTTGCGGGCCAGCACCTCCAGCAGCTCGAACTCGCGCCTGGTGAGATCCAGCGGGCATCCGCCACGCCGTACGGTGCGGGCGGCGGGGTCGATCAGCAGGTCCGCCACCCGCACCGTCTGCTCCTGCGCGGCGGGCGGCCGGCGCCGCAGCAGCGCGCGCAGCCGCAGCACAAGTTCCTGCAGGGCGAACGGCTTGACCAGATAGTCGTCGCCGCCGGCCTGCAGGCCGGCTATCCGGTCGGCGGTCTCGTCGAGTGCGGAGAGCATGAGCACCGGCAGATCCCGGCCATCGGCGCGCAACCGCGCGCACACCTCGATGCCGCTCATCCCCGGCATCGACACGTCCAGGACGAGCACGTCGGGCGGGCCGTCCGCGACGGCAGCGAGCGCGCCGAGCCCGTCGGGTGCGGTGCGGACCGTGAAACCGCTCAGCCGCAGCCCGCGCTCCAGTGACCGCCGGATGGCCGCGTCGTCGTCCACGACCAGGACCGTCCCGGGGGGTGCCGTCCCACCCATGCGCGCCTCCCTCGCTCGCCGTCAACGCCCGGCCGGCGTAGGGGATACGCGTCCGCCGTCAGCGCCCGGTCAGCGTAAGGCCCGTCTCCCTTCCATCGGCAAACTCGGTGCCCTGTGCCCCCATCGGCCGGAGCACGCACGTCAGCGCGACCTGCCCGTGCACGGCCACGATCCACAGGACCCTCCGGCGGCGGGCGGGCCCCGGCCGCCGAAGAGACCGCCGCGCTCCGCGGTGCCCCTGCCAGGAGTGGTCAACCCGTGACATCCGCGGCGCCACACCGCAACCGCAGTGGCCGAAAATATGTCTCTCAACGCGTGCCGGAAGCGCCGGAACGAGTGGGATCTCGGTCGGCACAGCGGATTTGGGGGGGGACGAAATGAACGCATGGGCGGTGCCCGGATACACCGAGTCGCTGGAACTCGGATCCGGGGCGAGTGGACGGGTCGTACTGGCCGTGCACGAGGAGAGCGGCCTTCCGGTCGCGGTGAAGTACCTCAGCGAGTCACTGCGCACCCGGCCGGGATTCGTGCACGAGTTCAGGGCCGAGGCGCGGCTGCTCGGCGGGCTGGAAAGCCCGTACGTCGCCGGCTTGTACGAGTACGTCGAGAGCCCGGACGGTGCCGCCATCGTGATGGAGCTGGTGGACGGTGTCTCCTTGCGGGCCCTGCTGGCCGAGCGGGGTCCGCTGGATCCCGAGGCCGCGCTCGTGATCCTCAAGGGTTCGCTGCTCGGCCTGGCCGACGCGCACCGCATCGGCGTCGTCCACCGCGACTACAAGCCGGAGAACGTCCTGGTCGTGCCGGACGGTTCGTCCAAGCTCGTCGACTTCGGGATCGCGGTGGACACCGGCACCAGCGTCGGCGTCGCGGGAACCCCCTCCTACATGGCCCCGGAACAGTGGACCGGCGCGCCCGCCTCTCCCACCGCCGACGTGTACGCGGCCACGGCCACGTTCTTCGAGTGCCTCACGGGCCACAAGCCGTACTCGGGTGACAACATCGCCGAACTCGCGCTGCGGCACGTCGACGCGCCCGTCCCCGCCGACGAGGTCCCCGAACCGGTGCGCGCACTCGTGCGGCGCGGCCTGGCCAAGGACCCGGAAGAGCGGCCCACGCACGCCGAGGCGTTCGTCTCGGACCTGGAGGCGGCCGCCGGCTCCGCCTACGGGCCCGACTGGGAGGAACGCGGCCGGGGACGGCTGGCCGCGCTCGTCGCACTGCTGCCGCTGCTGCTGCCCTCGGCACGTAAAGCCCCGCAGACCACGACGGACACCGCACGCACGGTCCTGGCCCAGGCAGCGGGCCACGGCCCGGCTCGGTCGTGGCTACCCGGCCGGCCGGGGATGCTCGTCTCGGCGGCGGCCGTGCTCCTGGGCATCCTCCTGACCTACGCCGCCCAGCACGCCCGGGCGGCGGATCCGCAGCAGACGGCCCAGGCCCTGGCCACCACCAGCGCCCAGCCCGGCGTGACGTCACAGGGTCCCACCGCATCGACCTCCCCGAGCCACGCGTCCCCGACCGTCACCGCCTCCCCGAGCCTGTCGCCTTCGGGCCCACCGTCCCCGGACACAACCGGCACCAGCGACCCTTCGACGTCCGCCACCACGACGCCGTCGGGGGGGACGACGTCCGGCGGGGCGACCCCCGATGCGTCACCGACCACCGCATCGCCCACCGCGCCGACAGCTCCCGCAGTCAAGGACGTCGCGGTGTCGGCGTTCCGGCAGACGGGTCCGTCCACCGCCTCGGCAACCATCGACATCACCACGGACGGCACCGGGCCGATCTCCATCACCGTCTCGTGGTTCACCAGCGATTCCGCAGGAGTGCTCAGCATCCCGGACGGTGCGCCCCAGACCTACGAACGCAGCGGCGCCACCCAGTACTCCCTCGCCGTCGACCACACCTTCCAGAACAAGGGGTGCTACTGGGCGGTGCAGGCCACGACGACCCCGGCCGCCACCAGTGGCAGCGCCTCGCAGCAGCTTCTGACCAGGCAGTGTGACCTCCGATGACCACTCAGAACGACCGCACCCCGGTACCTTCCGATGACTGCGAGTCGACTCGCGTGCTCGATGCCGGCGGCGAGTCCACCCGTGTGCTCGATCCCACCGACGAACCCACCCGCGTGCTCGACCCCAGCGACGAGTCCACCTGTGTGCTGGACCTCGCCGGCAAACCCACCCAGGCACTGGACCCCGCCGGCGAAGCCACCCGTGTACTCGACCCCAGCGACGAACACACCCCCACAACGGACCTCGGCCCCACCACCGAACACTCCCCGGCCCACGAAACCGGCCCGAGAGATGCCGAGTACAGCGCCACCGTGCTGGCCAGCCACTGGATCCAGCGGCCCGAGCCCGACGACACCGACACACTCGCCGCACCGCGCGGCACGCAGATCACGCCGACCACACCGACGCAACCCGATCGTGTCGAAGGCACCGTTCTCCGTTTCGGCCCGGGAGTGACGGCCGCCGTCGCGCACCGCACCGCCAGAACCCTGCCCACCGTGCCACCAGCTCCCGCACCCCCGCGTCGGAGTATGCGCAGACACGCTCTGCCCGCCCTGGTACTGGTCTGCGTCATCGCGTTCCTGGCCTGGCAGCACTTCCAGCCGTCCGTCGGGCTGCGCACGGTGGCAGTCGCCGTCCGGCCGACGATCGTCGGCTGCGACGGCACCGCGAACATCGTCGGCGCGGTCACCACGAACGGCCGGCCGGGCACGTTCTCTTATCGTTGGCGCCGAAGCGACGGCACCGCTTCCGCCGTCCTGCGGGAAACGGTGACCCGGGGCCAGAGGCAGGCACGGCTGCACCTCCTGTGGACCTTCCAGGGCAAGGGTCACTACAAGGCACGAGCCGAACTGCGCATCCTCACTCCCATCCACCGCACGGTGGCCACGCACCTCACATACGACTGCCCCTGACCATCCGTCAGCAATCGTCGTCGATATGTCCCGGACGGCGGCATCGGCAACTTGGCCCGTGTGCCGCCCGGAGCCGCCGACTGGCTGCCGTGGAGCGGGAGGCGTACACGCGGGACAACGTGACGATCTCGCACCGTACTGCAATGCGGACCGGTGGGGGGTCGGGCGCGCGGTGTGTCGTCGCCCTCCAGGAGGT
The DNA here is from genome assembly GCF_007827595.1 of Streptomyces sp. BK340. Taxonomy (GTDB): domain Bacteria; phylum Actinomycetota; class Actinomycetes; order Streptomycetales; family Streptomycetaceae; genus Streptomyces. The sequence goes on along the minus strand of NZ_VISR01000057.1, from coordinate 7,167 downwards.
GGGCAACGGACCGCCGCCCGTGCCGCACCAGACCCGGGGCACTGGTGATCCTCGAGCTTCGAGACCGCCCGGACCGGGTTGGTCCTGCATGCCCAGCGAGTAGTGAATCAGTGAGCACGGGTGGGGGGTCGATCAGACGGAGAGCCACGACGTCAACCAGCATCGCCAGCATGGCAGGGCGGCACCTGACCGATGTTTGGAAGGCGCCGCTGCGCACGGCCACCTAAGAATCCACCGCACTACGCCAGCCATGGCCTGCCGTTCGTAGGACTGGCGAGCACTGAGCCGAAAACGCCCGCGACCGCGCTGTCAGTGCCCGGTGGCAGGATCAACCCGATGATCCGTTCACGGACAGGGGGGGATACGTCGTGACGAGTACGTACGAGTGGCCGCGCGATGCGAGCAGCGAGGACTCCGCGACCCTGGAGCAGTGGCTCGGCAAGCACGGGTGGGAGGTCGATCCGACGGTGTTCATGGCCGGCGCGCGGGGTCCGGCCGTCCAGGTCCGCCGGATCGGCGCGGTGTGGCAGGACGGGGAGCCGGGGCTGCTCATCTTGCCCGGTGAGGTGGCGGAGTACGACGGCGACCGGATGCGCATCGCCCCCCGGTCAGCTGTGGCAGCCTCGCCCGCCCCATAGGGCCGGCCCGGCGCCCCACGTGCTTCGGGCTCCCTCGGCATTGGTGTCGAGGGGGCCGGAGCACGTCCAGGCCGTCTCTCGGGGCGAGGCCAAGTCTCCCCCTGCTCGGTCGAATTCGTTGATCAACACAGCGGTGGACTGTCCTGCTGCGTCAGCATCCCCCTACCTCATCCGTTTCGTGTGACCGTGCGTGGTACGGCGTCCGAGGGGCGAGGGAGTGGTGTGTCACCACTCGATGGCGGGTCCGTCGACGGTCGTTCCGGGGAAAAGGTGTTCGGCAGTCAGGGCCAGGACGGCAGCAAGAAGGTGTAGTCGTCGATCACCTCGGACAGCACGATGTCCTTGACGATCTGGCCGGGAAACTGGCTGTTCCAGCACGCCTGCCCACCCGGTGGCGCCGTCCGGTGTCGGGACCGTGCGGCGCTCGCGGCCACCGGGCCGGAACCGGTGCGGCAGCAGGCTGGTGGTGGCGGGTGATGGTCAGGTGTGTGATCTCGACCGCGCCGCCGACCAGGACGGTCAGTGCGGCTCCGATGGGGCCGAGCCTGTCCACGTCGGCCCAGTTCAGCGCGCCCCGGCCGACGACGGGGGCGATGGAGACCCTGACGTAGAGCGTCGCGGAGTGGAGGCCCGTCGGCATCGGGGCAGTCGCCGGCATCGCACCGATCAGGCGGTGGGTCTGCGTCGTGATGAATCCCCAGCCGCGCAGGCCCCACACGATCAGCGCGATGACGGCTGTGCCGATGTGCGCACTGGACCATGGCATCAGCACGAAGTCGATGGCTGGCACCACGAGGGTCGATGGCTGGCACCACGAGGGCGGAGTTGCTGATCCGGCGGGCGCCGAGCCGGTTGACCACCCAGCGCTGCCCTCGCATTGCGAGACCTGGGCGGAAGGCCGAAGCTGAAAGTGAGGCATGCCTACCGACCACATGGACCGAACGCACACGGCTGCGGGGCCCGACCAACGCGCCCTGTGCAGGGAGCGGATTCCAATGAGGCTTGTCGTCGATCTCAACCGGTGCCAGGGGTTCGCGCAGTGCGTCTTCCTCGCCCCGGACGTTTTCGCCCTGCACGGGGAAGAGGCGCTGCTGTTTTCACCTCACTTCGACGAGGCACAGCGAGACGGGGTGGAGAAGGCTGCCGCCGCCTGCCCGGTCCAGGCCATCCTGGTCGACTACTCCGACGAGCCGACGAAGCGGGTGGAGCCCCATGTCGGCTGACACGGACGTCGAGGTCCTGCGGCGCCAGGGCCGCATCGTCGTGGTCGGTGCCTCGTTGGCCGGTCTGCGCGCGGCGGAGGCCCTGCGCGAGAAGGGCTTCACCGGATCGCTGACCATGATCGGCGACGAGCCGTACGAACCTTACGACCGGCCGCCGCTGTCCAAGCAGGCGCTGCTCGGGCGGGCACGGCCTGAGGACACCCTGCTGCCGCGGCGGCGGGACATCGACGCCGAATGGCGTCTGGGCGTCGCCGCCGAGGGCCTCGACCGGGACGCCAAGCAAGTGCGCCTTACGAACGGCGACACCGTCCCCTACGACCGCCTGCTGATCACCACCGGGACCAGAGCGCGGCCCTGGTTCCACCCGGAAGAGGCCGCGCTGGACGGGGTGTTCGTGCTGCGCACCCGGGAGGACTCCGCCCGCCTGCAACGGAAGCTGACCGGAGGCGTGACCCGGGTGCTGGTGATCGGCGCCGGTTTCACGGGCTCGGAGGTCGCCTCCGCCTGCCGGGAGCTGGGCCTCGAGGTCACGGTCGCCGAGCGCGGCCCGGCACCGCTGGTGGGCGCGCTCGGCGGAGTGGTCGGCGCGGTCGCAGACCGGCTGCAACGCAAGCACGGAGTCGACCTGCGCTGCGGCATCAGCGTCACCGCCCTCGAGGGCGACGATGTGGGACGGCTCAGGCGCGCCCACCTGTCCGACGGTTCGGCGATCGACGTGGAGGTGGCGGTTGTCTCGCTGGGTGCCATGCGGAACACGGAGTGGCTCGCCGGCTCGGGGGTGGCCGCGGGTCCCCGGGGGATCGCGTGCGACGCCGGGTGCCGGGTGTTCGACGTGAACGGCATCGTCACCGACGACATCTACGCGGCCGGTGACGTCGCCCGCAGTCCCCACCCGCTGTTCGACTACCAGTTCCTGGCTCTGGAGCACTGGGGCAACGCGGTCGAACAGGCCGAGATCGCTGCCCACAACATGATCTGTGCGGGGCCGGATCGCCGCCCGCACCTGTGGCTGCCGATGTTCTGGTCCACCCAGTTCGGTGTCAACATCAAGTCTGTGGGTGTTCCCTCGCTGGGAGACCAACTGGTGGTCGCCCAGGGGGCGCTCGACGAGGAGCGGTTCGTCGCGGTCTACGGCTACCGAGGCCGCGTCATCGCCGCGGCGTCCTTCGACGGAGCCAAGTGGCTGGGGTTCTACGAGCAGCAGATCGCATCCGGCGCGCCGTTCCCGCCGGAGTACCGCACGGTCGACCGCCGGACCGAGACGCTGCAGCCGATCGACCCGGCCTTCCCCGACCCTCATCTGCCCACCCACGGCCCCACCGTCACGCTGACGGGCCACTCACCGAGCGAGCGGCGTGTCCAGTTCGTTCCGTCGCATGCCTGATCACCGGCCCTGCCCCGTACGGAGCCCTCAGGAGTCACCATGACGTCCGGCACCATCTCCGCGCAGATCATCGACTACGACAACCGGGCCGATCCCTATCCGCTCTACGTGGAACTGCGCAAGCAACCGGTCAGGCGGGAGGAGGACGGAACCTATCTGGTCAGTACCTACTACGAGGTGCGGAGCCTGGCCAACGACCCGCGGCTGAGCAACGACACGAGCAACCGTCCACCCGGCTACGCCCGCCCCGGGCAACCGGTGGCCTCCGGCCTGCCACCCAGCTTCATCTTCACCGACCCGCCTGTCCACGACCGGCTGCGCGACACCATCAACCGGCCGTTTGGCCCGCCGCACAGCCCCAGGTTCCTCGACGGCCTGCGCGGAGAGCTGGCCAAGACCGTCACCGAGCTGCTCGACGCCTTCGAAGGCAAGGACCAGGTCGACATCGTCGAGGACTTCTCCTACCCCCTTCCCGTCACCGCCATCTGCAAGGTCCTCGGCGTGCCGCGCGAGGACGAACCGCGCTTCCACGTCTGGGCCGACGCGCTGGCGTCGTCACTCGATCCCCAGGCCGGCGAGGACGGCCAGGAAAAGGCGCTGCGGGCGCGGCAGGATCTGGGTGCCTACCTGACCGATCTGATCGAGACCAAACGCCGCCACCCCGGCCCCGGGATGCTCAGCGCGCTCGCCCCCGACATGACACCGGCGGACCTGGAGGCCACCGCGGTGCTGCTCCTGGTCGCCGGACACGAGACCACCGTCAACGCCATCACCAATACGACCCTCACCCTGCTGCGCCACCCCGACCTCCTTGATCGGTTCCAGAAGGATCCGGACCTCGCCGTCCCGATCATCGAGGAAGTGCTGCGGTACGAGCCTCCGGTCCAGTTCGTCCCGTGGACCACCGCCCTGGCCGACATAGACGTTGCCGGCACCACGATCCCCAAGGGCTCGCCGGTCTGGCTCATGCTGGCCGCGGCCAACCGCGATCCCCGGCGCTTCGAGGACCCCGACCGGTTCGATCCCGACCGCAAGGACAACGAGCACTTGGGCTTCTACACCGGCATCCACTACTGCTTCGGCGCCCCTCTCGCCCGCATAGAACTGCATCTGGCGGTGCCCGAACTCTTCCGCCGGGTCAAGTTCTCCCGGCTGCTCGAAGACCCGCCGCCGTACCGCGCCAACGCGGTGCTGCGCGGCCCGCGCCATCTTCCCGTGGCCATCGAGGGCCTGACGGCCTGAACACCACTGACACAGGGTCGGCTGAGCAGAATGCCAGCGGCGGCATCAGCATCCTGCTGGATTGTGAGGTCCTGAAGCACCGGTTTGGAAGACGGCGTATGCGGATCCACGCCGCTGTTCCCCGTGATTTCGCGTTGCCTCCCGCCGGACCTGGCACGGGGTTGATCTCGGCTTCGTCGAAGAGTTGCTCCAGGACCCACTGCCTGAGCTCCGGTAAGCAGTGACGACCACCGAGTGCTCGGTGCTCTCGCACCTGGAGGCCCGTGGAGTGGGCTCAGGTGCGAGGTGGCACGACCTCGGACCACAAGGCTCGGCACGCGGTCGATCGCGGTCCGCTACGAGGCTACCGTCCTTGTGACGTACTGGTCCGACGACAACTCGAACACCCGGACTCGACGACCGCCGGTGGGATTGACGGTCTCACAAACCGGATGCATCCCCAGTTTGGTCATGATCCGTTCGGAGGCGTCGTTGCCCACTTGAGTGATGCTGACGAGCCGCTGCAGCCCTCGCTCTTCGAACCCGAACCGTACAGCGGCCGCAGCGGCCTCGGTGGCCAAGCCCTGTCCCCAGTGGGAACGTCCCAGCCGCCAGCCGACCTCAACCGCCGGCAGTACCTCCGGCAAGAAGTCGGGCACCGAAAGGCCGGTGAACCCGGCCAGCTCGCCAGTGGATCGGATCTCCACGGCGAACAGGCCGAAGCCTTGTGATTCCCACTCGCTCTCCCATGCCTGGATCCCGCGGCGAGTCTGCTGTTCGTCACGGACGCTGCCGTCACGGATCCACCGCATGACCTCGGGGTCGGCATTGATGGCAGCCATGGGCGCAATGTCTTCCTCGCACCAGCGACGCAGGATCAAGCGGGGAGTCTCAAGCATGACCATCCAATCATTCTGGATCACAGAACGGTCCCTCTGTCAGCCTCACCAGGCACGTTCGATACACGCCCTACCTCGGAAGAGCTTGCGTCGCGCGCTCCTCAGGAGTGAGCTCGCCCGGGATGACGGCGCCTGCGCCAACGGCACGAAGCCTTCCTGTTTCGCTGTACCTCGGACGACAGCCGGCGTGCGGCCTGCTCCCACGGCTGAGGCTCGACCTGGTCGTCACTGCCGAAGGCCTCCTCCTCGAACCAGCCCGTCCCCGCGAGCCATGTCTCCAGCCACGCTGCCAGGCTGGCGGAGTCGAGGAACCAACACTGCTCCCACGATCCGCCGCTGTACGGGTTCGGCTCGAAGAGCAGAACCTGACCATCCTCACTGAGACAATCAACGCCTGCATACATGGCACAACCCCAGGTCAGCATCGGTACGACGCCTTCGGGCCACTTCGGGTGCTCCACTCCAACGGACGCATCGCGTCGCGTCAGGTATTCGCTTACGAGGCTGGAGCCTGGACCAATCAGTGGCAGCAGTCGGTAGTCAGGGCCGAAGCCGCCGTCAGCGACCTCGCGATACAGGCGCGCAAGTAGGGGATGAAGTTTCAGAGATGCTTGTGTCCGATGCTCGCTCCTTCGACCGGACCCGTCTCAACGGGCACGGCTTGCCGAGATCCGCGACAACTTGATCGCCCGGATCGCCGAAGCCGAGTGAGATGGCTGGCTCGGCGAGGTCTAGGGTCTCCAGGTCAGTCTCGCCAGCGCCGAGGATAAGCTCGTCCAGATCGACCGGCGTTCCCAGCAACGAACTTTCGTCGGTCTTGGCATTCCTATGACCAGGAGCGATGGCCAGTGAGCACCGGTTCAGATCAGAGGGAACCAGAGCATGATCTGAGTACCTGGCCGATCGAACGCCTCCAGGCGTTCACCGCAGACGCTCACGAATGGTCGCAGCTCGAGTCGGTCCGCGTTGTGGCCCAGCAACACGCCTACGACTCCAACCAGTCCTGCGACGCGGGTCGGCGCTGGGCCGAGCTGTCGCTGCTGGTGAACAGGCGCATGCGGGGCACTGGCGGTGAGGAATCAGCGCGCGAACTCCAGCAGGACTTCATGCTGCGCACCTGGGTGATCGACCACCTCGGTACCGCGGACGAGAACTCCGACTGGAGTCCAGAGGCACTGGGGGCCGACACACTTGCCGCACTGGCGTTCTCGCCATCGGAAGCCGCAGCCCTCGCCGGCAACTGGCGTGAACTTCCCCTCGAACAGATCCACGAGCTGCGGCGTCATAAGAACCTGACAGCGCACCTGGAGCGGCTCATCGGGTATCTGCAGCCCGGCCCGACACGCGATCGGCTTCTGCCCTGGATCGAGACACGCCAGCTGCTGCCCTGACCGCGATCGGGCCCAACTTCAGTGCTCAAAATGGAAGTTCAGAGAAGCTCGCATCCGATGCCCCGTCCTGCGGCCAGATCCCGAGCAGATGACGACGTCCCAGCCCCACGCAAGGCCCGGTGTTCGCTAAACGAGTCGCCACTGAAGCCGACGTGATCCCCGCCCTCAGCGCCGTACCGCGCCTCCCTGCCCGCCACCAAAACCCCCTCGAACACGGTCGGATCCAGCACCCTGACCGTATCTGCGCACCCGCCCCGGCTACCGGCTGTTCGCGACACAGAGCAGATCTGCAACAGACGCAAATTCCCCCAAGCGTCCCCCGTTATGTTCTTCGCGGTCCTGCAAGAGGGCCGCTGGCCTCCGGACCCGGCATGGCTGGTCCCCCCTGTCGAACGTATGACCTGGGGGGTG
>NZ_VISR01000056.1 GCF_007827595.1 Streptomyces sp. BK340 | reverse complement strand
CTACGTCGTGGGGGGCGCCCCCCAAAACCCCGCGAAGGCCGCGAACCACCGCGGGGTGGGGGGGGGGCCCCGCCCCCCCCCCCCCCGGCCGGCCCCGGGGCGCCCCCCCCGCCCCCCCCCCCCCCGACGACGTGGTCCGCGTCCGGTTCAGCCGCGGACGGCGTTCATGATCAACGACGCGTGGATGGCCTCGGCCGCCGTGGCCCCCGCCGCGGCCGCCGCGGTGAACGACTGCTTCCACCGGGACGCCAGGTCCCCGGCCGCGTACAGGCCCGGGACGCCGGTGCACTGGGTGTCGTCGACGCTCAGGTAGCCCGCGTCGTCGACCGTCAGCTTCAGCTCGTCGACCGCCCGGGCGACGACGGGCTGTTGCCGCTGCGCCGGCGTCCACACCAGCGTCTCCCGCTCCAGGACACGACCGTCGTCGAACTCGACCGCGTACAACGCTCCCGCACGGTGCAGAAGGCGGCTGATCGTGCCCGTGACGACGTCACCGCCCATGCTCCGCGCGGCGGTACGCGCACCCTCCAGACCCGGCATCGACTCATGGCAGATGGCGACCGTGTCGCTGCTCCACGCACGGAACGCCACCGCGGAGAACGTGGCGAGTTCCGCATTGTCCACGACGACGCCCCAGCGCCGGCCGGCGTTCTCCTCGCCGAGACAGAACGGGCAGTGGATCACGCTCCGGCCCCAGCAGTCCGAGAACCCGTCCACCTGTTCCGGGTGGATGTCGACGACACCGGTGGCGAGCAGGACGGTCGGAGCCTCGACGGTGTCGCCGTTGTCGAGAGCGACATGGAAGCGGCCGCCGTCCGTGGTGCGCACGCCCTCGACGTCGGCTTCCCGAAGCTCCACGGTCGCGTACCGGGAGAGTTCCTTCCAGGCGCGCGAGCGGATCTCGGCGGGAGGGGCGCCGTCCAGACCGACATGCCCGTGGACGCCTCCCGACGCGCTGTTCCGCGGTGCGCGCGGGCTGTCCACGAGGACCACTCGCTGGCGGTACCTGGCCAGGGCGAGCGCTGCCGTGAGCCCGGCGGGGCCGGCCCCTACGACGACCGTTTCGGTTTCGCTGTTCGAGGACATGGGTCGGTACCTTCCGTCGGGAACTTGGCCGGGCCCCGTCCCGGTCCTGCCGGGACGGGGCCGTACAGGCGAGGGGCTGCTCAGCCGCCGACGTACTGCGCCAGGTGCTCGCCGGTGAGGGTCGAGCGGGCGGCCACCAGGTCGGCGGGGGTGCCCTCGAAGACGATCCGGCCGCCGTCGTGACCGGCACCGGGGCCGAGATCGATGATCCAGTCGGCGTGCGCCATGACCGCCTGGTGGTGCTCGACGACGATCACCGACTTGCCGGAGTCGACCAACCGGTCGAGCAGGGCGAGGAGTTGCTCGACATCGGCGAGGTGCAGGCCGCTGGTCGGCTCGTCGAGGATGTAGATGTCTCCCGTACCGCCCATGTTGGTGGCCAGCTTGAGACGCTGCCGCTCGCCGCCGGACAGGGTGGTGAGCGGCTGGCCCAGGCTGAGGTAGCCCAGCCCGACATCGTCGAGCCGGGTGAGCACGGAGTGCGCGGCCGGCGTACGCGCTTCACCGGTGCGGAAGAACTCCACGGCCTCGACCACCGGCATCGCGAACACCTCGCTGATGTCCCGGCCGCCGAGGCGGTACCTGAGCACCGACTCCTGGAACCGCTTCCCCTCGCACTCCTCGCAGGTCGTGGCGACACCGGCCATGATCGCCAGGTCGGTGTAGATGACGCCGGCGCCCTTGCAGTTGGGGCAGGCGCCCTCGGAGTTGGGGCTGAACAGCGCCGGCTTGACGCCGTTGGCCTTGGCGAACGCCTTGCGGATCGGTTCGAGCATTCCGGTGAAGGTCGCCGGGTTGCTGCGCCGGGAACCCTTGATGGGCGACTGGTCCACCGTCACCACGCCGTCCCGCCCGGCCACCGAGCCGCGGATCAGGGAACTCTTGCCGGAGCCCGCGACGCCGGTGAGCACGGTGAGCACGCCGAGCGGGATGTCCACGTCGACGTCCTGCAGGTTGTGGGTCGCCGCGCCGCGCACCTCCAGCACGCCGGACGCGCTGCGCACCGACGGCTTCACCGAGGCCCGGTCGTCCAGGTGCCGTCCGGTGATGGTGCCGCTGGTCCGCAGGGCCTCGACGGTGCCCTCGAAGACCACCTGGCCGCCGCCCGTACCGGCCTTCGGACCGATGTCGACCACGTGGTCGGCGATCAGGATCGTCTCCGGCTTGTGCTCCACGACGAGCACGGTGTTGCCCTTGTCGCGCAGCCGGAGCAGCAGGTCGTTCATGCGCTGGATGTCGTGCGGGTGCAGACCGACCGTGGGCTCGTCGAAGACGTACGTGACGTCGGTGAGCGCGGAGCCGAGGTGGCGGACCATCTTGACGCGCTGGGCCTCACCACCCGAGAGCGTGCCCGACGCCCGGTCGAGCGAGAGGTAGCCCAGCCCGATCGAGACGAACGAACTGAGGGTCTCGTCGAGAACCTTCAGCAGCGTCGCGACCGACGGGTCGTCGATGGCGCGGATCCATGCGGCCAGATCGCTGATCTGCATCGCGCAGGCGTCGGCGATGCTGACGCCGTCGATCTTCGAGGACCGGGTCAGCGCGCTGAGCCGGGTGCCGTCGCACTCCGGACAGACGGAGAACGCCACCGCCCGCTCCACGAAGGCGCGGATGTGCGGCTGCAGCGCTTCCTTGTCCTTGGTCAGGAACGACTTCCGGACCCGCGCGAGCAGGCCCTCGTAGGTGGTGTTGATCCCCTTGACCTTGACCTTGACCGGGTCCCGGTGCAGGAAGTCGTCCCGCTCCCGGTCGGTGTAGTCGCGGATCGGCTTGTGCGGGTCGAGGAAGCCCGACTCGGTGAACGACTGCACCACCCAGCCGTCGGGCTTCCAGCCGGGGACGGTGATCGCGCCGTCGGCCAGCGACCTGGAGTCGTCGTAGAGCTGGGCCGGATCGATGTCGGTGACCGAGCCCATGCCCTCGCAGCGCAGACACATGCCGCCGACGACGCTGAAGCCCTTCTCGATCTTCTTGCCGTTCACCACCAGCGTGCCCGACGCGTCGGCGGTGGCGACGTTGAAGGCGAACGCCTTCTGCGAGCCGATGTGCGGCTTGGCGAGCCGGCTGAACAGGATGCGCAGCAACGCGCCCGCGTCGGTGGCGGTGCCGACCGTGGAGCGGGGGCTGGTGCCCATCGGCTGCTGGTCGACGATGATCGCGGTCGTCAGCCCGTCGAGGACGTCCACCTCGGGGCGGGCCAGTGTGGGCATGAAGCCCTGGATGAAGGCGCTGTAGGTCTCGTTGATCAGCCGCTGCGACTCCGCGGCGATCGTGTCGAACACCAGCGAGCTCTTGCCCGAGCCGGAGACACCGGTGAACACGGTCAGCCGGCGCTTGGGGATCTCCACGTCGACGTTCTTGAGGTTGTTCTCACGCGCACCGTGCACGCGGATCAGATCGTGGCTGTCGGCAGCGTGCAGCGCAGACGACTCTAAGTCCGTCCTCGTGCCGGCGGTCATGGCGTCCCTCCCAGGTGTCGGCCACGGCACGCCGTCGTCGTAGGGCCCGAATCGAGCTGATGGTGACCTCGTCCGCCGGACACGTTGCGCGTCGGCACGAACGCCGGAATGCCGTTGTTGTTTGAAATGTGTCAACTGAGGTCATCGGATACCGCTACTGCGGCCCGAAGCTACCACGCCACCGTTACGCCATGTACGAGTTGTCCTGCACCCAGTGGAAACCGCGGTCGACCAGAGGGAATGCGGCGAGATCCAGCCGCTGGAGTCGCACCCGCAGCCGGTAGCCGTCGACTTCGCCTTCCAGGGCCAGTTCGTCGTCGTCGGGACGCTGCAGCGCGAAAGTCGCGTTCCACTTCGGATCGGCCATCTTGAGCAGGCTCATCGAATGGCTGTCCAGGTCGACCGCCGCGACATAGCCGCCGTCGAGAGAATCGTCCATGCGCTGAATGGTGACGGCGTCGGCGGAGTCGAAAACGACGCGACGCCATCGTTGTACGTCGGTCGTCAGCGGGGGCTGTCGCTCCCCGTCGACGGTGAATTCCGCCACGTCCCATATGCCGTAGAGTTCGGGCTTCTCCCGTCCGCCGCCGTACGTCTTCCAGACCGACCAGTCGTTGCGCAGCTGTGCGCGCAGCAGCCACAGACCGGCCGCGACCTGCGCGGCCGCGGCGATCCGGTTCGCGCCGGGCGAGCGGAACAGCTCCTGCGTGGACGACGCGCGGACCGCACGGTCCGACAGAAGGGCTTCGGCCAGGCGGGCCGATTCCGGTGCGAGCAGCACCAGGCTCAGCAGGAGCAGATGGAACGAATGGATCTTCACCGGGACGTCGAAGGTCATGTTCAGAATGAACACCTGGGTCAGTTCCATCGCGCACAGCAGCGCACCCAGCGTCGCCGTCCGCGGCAGGACCAGAAGCAGACCGCCGGCGATTTCCGCGCAGCCCAGCAGGACTTGGTACGGCTTTGAGGAACCCGTCTGCGCCCACAGCACGCTCATGGGGCTGAAATTGCCGAACGGCTCGACGAGTTTGGTGAGTGGCAGGTGAAATTGCAGTGGAATCGCTTTGGCGGCACCGTAGGAGAACATCTGCCCCGCGAGACAGAACCGGACGACCACCTTGAACCACGGGTCCAGCGTCTCGTAGTTCGTCCGGCGCCGGTCCAGCAGGGACCACACCGGTGTCGCCGCGGCGGCGCCCAGCAGCCAGGTGAACTGCCCCACCCACGCGTTCAGGTCGTCGCCGCCGTCGAAGCGCTCACCCAATTCCTTGTCGAATACATGAGCGGCGACCCACTTCCGCACCGGACGCATCGACCAGAGCTTCGCCCAGGCGTCGGCCGCCTCCTGCTTGTGACCCAGTCCGCCGCCCCGCAGCGCCAGAAAGATCTGGGGTGTCGTCAGGCAGTAGGACCCCGCGTAGACGAAGGCGAACCGGAAGGCGCCACGGGCGACACCGCTCCACTGCGACGAGTCCGGCGGGGTACCGGGCCGCGGGCTCCTGCGTCTGGTCGCCCGGTTGGGCTGTGAGGGTGCCAGGAGCCGTAGCAGCTTGCCTGCGCGTGCCTTCATGATTCATCACCTTCACACGGGCCGGATGCGCGGTTCGGACATTGCCCGGTCGATGGATCCCGGGTCAGTTGCGGCGGAATCGGCCGAGCCAGGCGGGCAGTTCGAGGGGCTCCGACGTGGGCGGCAGGATCCCGTGCATGGTCGTGTCGGTGACGGACTCGACGCTCCAGCCGTCGGCGAAGCCCTGGCGCAGGTCGTCGGCGGTCCGCTTCGGACCGGGCGGCTCCGAGGCCGGAATCCCCTCGATCACTTCGGCGAGCCGCGCCTGCATCTGCGCGGCCCCGCGGTCGCTGACCTCCAGCACATGCACGAGCGCCCCCGGGCGGCAGACGCGGTGCAGCGCCGCCGCGTAGGTCCGCAGCCTGTCGGCGTCGAAACTGTGCGCCAGGCCGCAGTCGACGACGGTGTCGAAACGCCCCTCGTAGCCGGCGAGTTCGAGGGCGTTGGCGACGGCGAAGGTGGCGTCGAGTCCGCGCTCCTCGGCCTTGCGCCGCGCGATGGCGACCGCCTCGGACGACAGGTCGAGCCCCGTCACCGCGTAGCCCTTGCCCGCCAGGTGGAGTATGTCCTCGCCGGTGCCGCAGCCCGCGTCGAGCACCGCACCGCTGATGAGTCCGGCTTCCTCGAGTGCGACGAAGGCCGGCTGCGGCCCGCCGATGTCCCAGGGCGGACGCTTGCCGAACGGGCTCTCGCCCCGGTAGACGGCGTCGAAGACATGGGTCAGCGCGTCGATTCCGTCCGGCTGGGCAGCGGGTTCAGTCATGCGGCCATGATTGCGCCGTCCCCGGTTCCGCTTTCGGTCTCTTGCCGACTTCTGTCAAAGCCCGATGGACCCCGCCCGACGGCCGCCCGCCGGCCACCGTCATTCCCGGGACCGTCGACGCCACGGTGTGGCCAATGCCGCCCTGATCAGGTCGTTCAAGCCGGCTGCGGGCCGTACGTCCGGGTCTGGCTGGGTTTCTGGCCGACATCTTTCACGTCGGTTGATCCACCTCGGAGCGGCGACGACGATCAGGCACAGCGACTGGCCGCTGATCTGGATACCACATTTACGGGGGGGGACTCTGGATGGGTTACACCGGCGTCACGGCGGTGCAGGAGGCCATGTGGCTCCAACAGGAGCTTGCCCCCGACCGGCCGAACAATGTGGTGACGCTGTGGGACGTCGACGGTGACCTGGACATCCCCCTGATCACCGAGGCGCTGCGGACGGCGGTGTCCGAGGCCGGGGCGCTGACACTGAACTTCCGCCGGGACGAGGGCGGTCTGCGCGCGGTGGCCCGCGATCCGGAGCGACCGGAGCCGTTCCACTTCGACGTCGGCGACGCCGCCGACCCCGGCGACGCGGCCCGGGCGGTGGTCGCCGAGCTGGTGAGCCGCCCGTTCGACCTGGGTGCGGACGCCCTCTTCCGGATCGGCTCGATCCGCCTCGGTGCCACCCGCCACCTCGTGGTTCTCGTCTTCCACCACATCGTCACCGACGCGTTCGGCGTCGTCACGCTGCTGTCCCGGCGGATCGCGGAGATCTACCGCGCGCTGCGCTCCGGTTCCGCCGTACCGGAGCTTCCCGCGAACGCGCGGGGAGACGCCCGGCAGAAGGACGCCGTGTACCGGGCGTCGAAACGGTTCGCCGAGGCCGAGGAGTTCTGGCGGGCCTACCTCGCCGACGAGCCGGCCGCGGCGCGCCTTCCCGCCGGCGTCCGTCCCGCCGGCGACGGCGGAGCGGCCGGGCCCTGGGACGGCCTCACCGGGCCGCTGGGCATGACCACCCGCACCGCGCGGATCCCGGCCGCCGAACTCGCCGCCTGGCGGCGCACGGCCGACACGGTCGGGACGAGCCTGCCGGACCTGCTCGCGGCGGCGGCCACCGCGTTCCTGCAGCACATGTGCGCCGTCCCGGAACCGCTGCACGAGTTCACCGTCAACCACCGCGTCGGCGCCCAGCGGCTCTCCCTCGGCCTGCTCTCCAACCGGCTGCCGGTCCGGGTCGAGGTGCCGCCCGCCGCGACCCTCGTGGAGCTGGCCGAGGCGCTTGCCCAGGAGCGGCGGCGGGTGCTGCGACACGCGGGCCACGACGTGTCCCTGATCAAGCGGGCGACGGGGCACGCCGGGTCGGTGCGCAGCCCGTTCGGCGCCCTCGTCAACGTCATCCCCTTCGTCGAGGCGCTCGACCTCGCGGGCAGCGTGGCACGGTTCGCCGGCGGCACGTTCGGTGTGATCGACGAGGTGATGATCTCGACCTACACCGACGGCGGGGCCGACAGCGACCTGTTCGTCCGCTTCGACGCCCCGCAGGCGCACTACGGGGACCAGGACGTCGCCGGTCTCGCCGACAGGTTCGTGACCTTCGTCCGGGCCGCCCTGGCCGACCCGCGCGCCCGGCTCGGGGACGTCAGCGTACTCAGCACCGCCGAACACCACGCGCTCCTGGCCGAGTTCGCCGGTCTCGAGGTCGCCCCGACGGGCCTGACGCTGACGGAGCTGCTGGAGCGGCAGGCGGCCGCCACTCCCGACGCGGTCGCGGTGACCTTCGAGGACACCTCCCTGACCTACCGGGAACTGGCCGACCGTTCCGGTCGGCTGGCCCGCATGCTCGTCGGGGGCGGCGCGGGGCCCGAACGGTTCGTCGCCGTCGCGATTCCCCGTTCGCTCGAGCTGGTCGTCGCGCTGGTCGCCGTACTGAAGGCGGGCGCCGCCTACGTCCCGGTCGACCCCGACTACCCGGCCGCACGGGTGGAGTTCATGCTCGCCGACGCCGGACCGACGCTGCTCCTGTCGGTCAAGGGCACGGCGGACCGGCTGCCCCCGACGGACATCCCCCTGATCACGGTCGACGAGGCCCAGCTCACCGACGGGCCCACCGCGCTCGCGCCGCACTCCGTCGAGCACCCGGCGTACATGATCTACACATCGGGATCGACCGGCCGGCCCAAGGGCACCGTCATCACGCATGCGGCGATCGTCAACCGACTGCTGTGGATGCAGGACCGCTTCCGGCTGGACGGCACCGACCGGGTGCTGCAGAAGACCTCCGCCTCCTTCGACGTGTCGGTCTGGGAGTTCTTCTGGCCGCTGATCACCGGCGCCGGTCTCGTCGTGGCACGCCCCGACGGGCACCGCGACCCGGCGTACCTCGCCGGGCTGATCCGGCGCGCCGGGGTCACCACGCTGCACTTCGTTCCGTCGATGCTCGCCGAGTTCGGCAACGAGGAGGAGGCGGGCGCCTGCACCGGCCTGCGCCGCGTCATCTGCAGCGGCGAGGCACTGCCCGCCGAACTCGCCGCCCGCTTCCACGAGTTGCTGGGCGTGCCCCTGTACAACCTCTACGGGCCGACCGAGGCGGCCGTGGACGTCACCGAGTGGCAGTACCGGCCCGGGGCGGGCACCGTACCGATCGGCACACCGATCTGGAACACCGCGCTGTACGTGCTCGACAGCCGGCTCGGACTGGTCCCGCCCGGGGTGTACGGCGACCTGTACATCGCGGGCGCAGGCCTCGCCAGGGGCTACCACGGCCGCTCGGCCCTCACCGCGGAACGCTTCGTCGCCTGCCCGTTCGGCCCGCCCGGGCGGCGCATGTACCGGACCGGCGACCTGGCGCGCTGGAACGGGAACGGCGAGCTGGAGTTCGCCGGACGCGCCGATCACCAGGTGAAGATCCGTGGCTTCCGGGTCGAGCCGGCGGAGATCGAGGCGACGCTGGCCGCGCACCCCGGGGTGGCGCAGGCCGCCGTCCTCGCCCGGCGCGGCCGCGGCGCCGACGGGGCCGCCCAGCTCGTCGCCTACATCGTGCCGACGACCTCCGGCGGCACCCGCGGGTCCGGCGCGGACTGGGACCTCCACGCCGGGCTGGACATCGCCGAGCTGCGGGGCTTCGTCGCGGCCCGGCTGCCCGCCCACCTGGTACCCGCCGCGTTCGTGCCGCTGGACCGGCTGCCGCTGACCGCGAACGGCAAGCTGGACCGGGCGTCACTGCCCGAGCCGGAGTTCACCGGCCGGGCTCACCGGCCGGCCCGCACCAGCGAGGAGCACCTCCTGGCGACGGCGTTCGGCGAGGTGCTCGGGCTGAGCGGGATCGGGGTGGACGACGACTTCTTCACGCTCGGCGGCGACAGCATCCGGGCCATCCAGGTGGTCGCCCGCGCCCGGGCCGCCGGCCTCGCGCTCAGCCCGCGCACCGTGTTCGAGTGCCGTACCGTCGCCGCACTGGCCGCGGCCGCCACCCGGGACACCGCCCCGGCGGCACTCGCCGAACTCGATGGCGGAGGCGTCGGCCTGCTGCCGCTGCCACCGATGGCACGGCTCGTCGCCGAGCGCGGCCCCGGCCTCGACCGGCTCGCCCAGTGGCTGGTGCTGGAGGTACCGGCCGAGACGGACCGCGACAACCTCACCGCGACGGTGCGTGCCGTCCTCGACCGGCACGACGTACTGCGCTCCCGGCTGGTCGACGACGGTCTGCTGGTGCACCCGCCCGGCTCGGTCGACGCGGCCCGGATCGTCAGGCGGGTCGCGTGCCCGGGCGACTGGACGGGGGACGCGTGGCAGGAACTGCTGCGCACCGAGGCCGCCGCCGCGACACGCGACATCAGGGCCTCGGACGGCACGATGCTCCGGCTGGTGTGGTTCGAACCGGACACCGGCGGCCCCGGACGGCTGCTCGTCGCGGCGCACCACCTGGTCGTCGACGGCATGTCCTGGCGGGTGCTGCTCCCCGACCTGGCCGAGGCCTGGCGGCAGGCCCGCACCGGCGAGGCGCCCGTGCTGCCGCCGGTGGGTACGTCGATGCGCCGGTGGCTGCGCGCGCTGACCGACGAGGCGACCCGGCCCGGGCGGGCGGCGGAGGTGTCACTGTGGCGCGACCTGCTCGCCGCCCCCGCGGCCGCGGTCGGTTCCCGGCCGTTCGACGCGAAGACCGATGTCACCGCGGCCACGGAAACCGTGCGCGTCCAGCTCCCCGGCGACCTCACCGAGGCCGTGCTGACATCGGTGCCGGCGGCGTATCGCAGCGGCGTCGACGACGTCCTGCTCACCGCCCTCGTCCTGGCGCTGGCCCGGCACCGGCGCGGCGTGACCGACGACGCCACGGTCGTACGCCTGGAAGGCCACGGCCGGTACGAGGAGCTGGCCCCGGGCGCGGACCTGTCCCGCACGGCCGGCTGGTTCACCACCGTCCACCCGGTCCGGTTCGACCTCTCCGGCATCGATGTCGACGAGGCGATCGCCGGGGGAGCGGCCGCCGGTGACGCCCTCAAGCGGGTGAAGGAGCAGCGGCGCGCGCTGCCCGACCAGGGAATCGGCTACACCCTGCTGCGTTACCTCAACGACGAGACAGCGGCGGTGCTGCGCCCGTACCCGGCGGACGAGATCGGCTTCAACTTCCTGGGCCACTTCTCCTTCGACTCCTTCGACGGCCCGGAACCGGCGCGTGGCCCCGGATGGACGCCCGCGCCGGAATGCGCCGAACTCGTCGCGGCACCCGACCCCGGCATGCCGGCGCTCAGCGCACTCGAACTCGACTCCCTGGTGACCGACACCGGGGACGGCGCCCGGCTCACCGCCCTGTTCACCTTCGCCACCGGCGTGCTGTCCGCCGACGAGGTCCGCGACCTCGCCGGCACCTGGTGCGCCGCCCTGCGCGGCCTGCACACCCTCGTCACGACCGGTGCCGGCGGCCTCACTCCGTCCGATGTGGCGCCGGTGCCCGTCGGCCAGGCCGAACTGGACGCCTGGCAGCGGCGGTTCGGCCGGGTGAGCGACGTGTGGCCGCTCACACCGCTGCAGGACGGCCTGCTGTTCCACACGATGCTCGCGGACACGGCCTCCGAGGCCTACCAGACCCAGTTCGTGTTCCGGCTCAGCGGTCCGGTGGACCCGGTGCGCCTACGGGCCGCGGGCCAGGCCCTGCTGGAGCGGCACCCGAACCTGAGGACCGCGTTCCTGTCCAGCGCGACCGGCGAGTCCGTGCAGATCGTGGTGGACGACGTCCCCCTGCCCTGGCGGCAGGTGGACCTCACCGGCGACCCCGAGGCCGAGGCACGGCTCGAGGAGATCCTCGCCGAGGAGCGGGACACCCGCTTCCGCCCCGACAGCCCGCCGCTGCTCCGGCTCACCCTCGTCACCCTGGGACCGGAACGGGCCGAGCTGGCGCTCACCGCCCACCACGTCCTGCTCGACGGCTGGTCGGTACCGCTGATCGAGCGCGAACTGATGGATCTGTACGCGGCGGACGGCCACGACACCCGCCCACCGCACCCCCACGGCTACCGGGACTTCCTGCGGTGGCTGTCACGGCAGGACGCGGCACGCTCGGCCCAGGCCTGGGCCACGGAGCTGGCCGGCGTGGCGGAGCCGACCCTCCTGGCGCCCACGGCACGCCCGGCCGGCGGCGGCAGCGGGCAGGTCGACGCGGCACTGAGCGGCGAGGACGCCACCAGGCTGGCACGTCGAGCCGCCGAGTGGGGCGTCACCCCCAACACCCTGGTGCAGGGCGCGTGGGCCGTCGTACTCGCCGAGCTGACCGGTCGCGAGGACGTGCTGTTCGGCACCACCGTCGCCGGCCGGCCGTCCGAACTGCTCGGCGTGGACAGGATGATCGGCCTGTTCATCAACACGGTGCCGGTGCGGGTGCGCTGCACGCCGGACGACCGCCTCCCGCAGCTGCTGGACCGGCTGCAGGAAGCCCAGGGGAGGCTGCTGGAGCACCATCACCTCGGGCTCGCCGACATCCAGCGGTCGACCGGGCTGAGCGCGCTGTTCGACACGCTCGTGGTCTTCGAGTCGTTCCCCGTCGACCGCGTCGGCCTCGTCGCTGCGGGCGCATCGGCGGACCTGGCGGTGACCGGCATCCGCCCGTACGCCCCACCGCACTACCCGCTGACCGTCATCGCGGCGGCCGACCCGCTGCTGCGCCTCTCCTTCCAGTACCAGCGCGACGCCTTCACACACGCCGAGGTGGAGGTGATCGCCGGCCGGCTGGTGCGGGTGCTGCGGCAGTTCGCCGCCGAACCGGAGACCACCGTCGGCGCGATCGACGTGCTCTTCGAAGCGGAGCGCGAGCAGGTGCTGCACGGCTGGAACGACACCGCGGCCACGCTGCCCGAGCGGACCGTCCCCGAGTTGATCGCCGAGCAGGCGGCCACGACACCGGACGCGGTGGCCGTCGAGCACGACGGTCACCGGCTGACCTACCGGGAGCTGGACGAGCGCGCCAACCGGCTGGCGCACTGGCTGATCGAGCAGGGCGTGCAGCCACAGTCGCGGGTGGTGGTGCTGCTGCCCCGCTCGCTCGACCTGGTCGCGGCGCTGCTCGCGGTGTGGAAGGCCGGCGGCGCCTATGTGCCGGTGGACCCGGAGTATCCGGCCGCGCGGGTGCGGTCCGTGGTCGAGGACAGCGCGCCCGTACTGGTGCTGGACCCGCGGCGGCTGGCCGCGGCGGACCTGTCCGCCCAGCCCGCCCACGCCCCGCGGACCGAGGCCGGCCGCCACCACGCCGCCTACGCCATCTACACCTCCGGCTCCACCGGCAGACCCAAGGGCGTGGTCATCGAGCACGGCGCCCTGAGCAACCTGCTCACCGGCATGCGGGACCGCTTCTCGCTGTCGCCGGACGACCGGCTGCTGGCCGTCGCCACGGTCGCGTTCGACATCGCCGCGCTGGAACTGTTCCTGCCCCTGCTGACCGGTGCCCGGGTGGTGCTGGCAGGCAAGGACACCATCACCCAGCCCTCGGCGCTGCTCGACCTCGTCCAGCGGGCGGGCATCACCCTCATGCAGGCCACCCCCGCCCTCTGGCAGGTGCTGGTCACCCACGCCCCGGACTGCCTGACCGGGCTCCGCGTGATCACCAGCGGCGAGGCCCTGCCCACAGCCCTGGCCCACACCCTGTGCGAGCACGCCGCCGAGGTCACCAACCTCTACGGCCCCACCGAAGCCACCATCTACTCCACGGCCGCCCGCCTCGAACCAGACACCGCCGGCATGCCGCCCTCCATCGGCGGCCCCGTCGCCAACGCGCGGATCCTCATCCTCGACCGCACGCTCCGCCCCGTGCCTCCCGGCGTGCCCGGTGATCTGTGGATCGCCGGGCACGGCCTGGCCCGTGGCTATCACGGCCAACCGGGCATGACCGCCGAACGGTTCGTGGCCGACCCGTTCGGTCCGCCGGGTACGCGGATGTACCGCAGCGGGGATCTGGCCCGCTGGACCGGCACGGGCGAGGTCGAGTACCTCGGGCGCTCCGACCACCAGATCAAGCTGCGCGGGTTCCGCATCGAACCCGCCGAGATCGAGCGCACCCTGACCGGTCATCCGGCCGTCCGCCAGGCGACCGTCATCGCCCGCGAGGACAACCCGGACGACCGGCAACTGGTGGCGTACCTGGTGCCCGAGCCCGGCGGCGCCGTGCCGCCCGCGGAGCAGCTGCGGACGCTGGTGGCGGAGCGGCTGCCGCAGTACATGGTCCCGGCGGCGTTCGTGGTGCTGGCAGAGCTGCCGCTGACACCGAACGGAAAGCTGGACCGCCTGGCGCTGCCGCGGCCCGAGTTCGACGGGGACGCGTACCAGGCTCCGCGCACCCCGCGGGAGGCGGTGCTGTGCGGGCTGTTCGCCGAGGTGCTGGGAGTGGAGCGCGTCGGCGTCGACGACGACTTCTTCGCCCTGGGCGGCCATTCCCTGCTGGCCACCCGCCTGGTGGCGCGGGTGCGCGCCGAGCTGGGCGTGGAGGTCCCGATCCGGATCCTGTTCACCGCCCCCACCGTTGCCGAGCTGACCGACCGCTGGAACGAGATGTCGGCCTCTTCCCGAAAGCCGCTGCGCAGGATGAGCGAAAGGTAGAAGCACCATGATTCCCCTCTCTTACGCGCAGCGGCGGATGTGGTTCATCAACCGCTTCGAGGGACCTTCCTCGACATACAACATCCCGCTGCTCCTGCGGTTCCACGGAAGCCTCGACACGGCCGCGTTACGCGCCGCGTTCCAGGACGTGCTGGTCCGCCACGAGGTGCTGCGGACGGTGTTCGACGACGTGGACGGCCAGCCGTTCCAGCGCGTCCTCGGCCCGGCCGAGATCGAGCTTCCCTGGCAGGACTGGGGCCGTGTCGCACCCGACCGGGTGCCGGGCGTGGTGTCGTCGGTGTCCGGCAGCTGGTTCGACCTGTCGGTCGACGTACCGCTGCGGGGATCGGTCGTCCAGTGCGGTGAACAGGAATTCGTGCTGGTGCTGGTGATTCACCACATCGCCGGTGACGGCGGATCGCTGGCGCCGCTGGCGCGGGACATCTCGGTGGCGTACCGGGCCCGCGTGGCAGGGAGCGCCCCGGAATGGTCCGAACTGCCCGTGCAGTACTCCGACTACGCGCTGTGGCAGCAGGAACTGCTCGGCGACGAGTCCGATCCGCAGAGCGTCCTTTCGGTGCAGGCGGCGTACTGGCGCGAGGAGTTGGCCGGGATCTCACGACCGCTGGCGCTGCCCCTGGACCGGCCCCGACCCGAGGTGGCGAGCTTCCGCGGCGGATCCGTGGAACTCGGACTCCCGGGCGAGGTGCGGGCGCGCGTCGAGGAGCTGGCGCGGGCGCGTGGCGTGACGGTGTCGATGGTGTTCCAGGCCGCACTGGTGATGCTGCTGCACCGGCTGGGCGGCGACGAGGACGTCACCGTCGGCGCCCCGATCGCGGGCCGCACCGACGAGGCGCTGAGCGATCTGATCGGATTCTTCGTCAACACCTGGGCGCTGCGGGTCCAGGTCAGCGCGGACCGGTCGTTCGACCGGGTCCTGGAACAGGTACGGCAGAAGGCGCTCGCTGCGTACGACAACCAGGACGTGCCGTTCGAGCGGCTGGTGGAGCTGCTGCGGCCGGAGCGGTCGACCGCTCATCACCCGCTGTTCCAGGTCGTGCTCGCCTGGCAGAACAACGCGCGGCCGGAGCTGGACCTGCCCGGCGTGACGGTGTCCATGGAGCCCGTCCCGACGGGCTCGGCGAAGTTCGACCTGTTCTTCAACCTCGCGCCGGACGAGTCCGACGGGTCGGTGAAGGGGGAGATCGAGTACGCCACCGACCTCTTCGACCGTTCGACGGTCGAGGGCTTCGCGGCGGCGTTCGTCCGGGTGGTGGAGCAGGTCGTGACCGACCCGCGGACCACCGTCGGCGCGCTCGGCATACCGGGCGACACGCAGCGGGAACACGCCGTCGCGGCCGCACCGCGCGAGGCCGCGGGCCGCCCGCTCGACGCCGAGGAACGCCACAGGATTCTCGTCGAGTGGAACGACACGGCCCGCGACTTCCCCTGCCCGGGCCCGGTTCACCTGCTCTTCGAGGAGCAGGCCCGGCTACGGCCCGACGCGATCGCACTGCGCTGGGCCGGCGGAACCATGACCTACGGCGAGCTGAACCAGCAGGCGAACCGTATCGCCTGGGACCTCAAGGAGCGCGGCGTCGGCCCGCAGACCGTCGTCGGGGTCGGCATCCGCCGCGGCCCGGCCATGATCGCCGCCGTGTTCGGCGTGCTCAAGGCCGGCGGCGCCTATCTGCCCCTGGAACCGTCGCTGCCGGCCGACCGCGTCGCCGACATGCTCGCCGACGCCGAAGCGACCCTGGTGCTGTCCACCGCGGACACCGAACGCTGGACGGTCCCGGACGGCGTCGAGGTCATCGAGGTGGACCAGACCCGGGCGGCACAGGCGGCGCTGCCCGATCCGGAACCGGCCGCCGGGCCGGACAACACCGCCTACATCATCTTCACCTCCGGCAGCACCGGAAAGCCCAAGGGCGTCGAGGTCACCCATCGCCCCGTCCACAACCTGCTCAACTGGTGTTACCGCACTTTCGACTTCGGTCCCGACGACGTGGCCCTGTGCGTCACCTCGCTCGGCTTCGACCTCTCCGTCTTCGACATCTTCGGTCTTCTCGGCTGCGGCGGCGGCCTCTACATCGCGGACGCCACCCAGCAACGCGACCCCCAGCTCCTGCTCGACCTGCTGCTCACCGAACCGATCACCTTCTGGGACTCGGTGCCCACCACCCTCAACCAGGTGGCCTCCGTGCTCTCCGGGAACACCGGACACCAGGGAACCGACGACCTTCGCCTCGTCTTCCTCTCCGGTGACTACACGCCGTTGTCGCTGCCGGACGAGGTCCGGGGGGTGTTCCGGAACGCGGAGATCGTCAGTCTGGGCGGGGCGACCGA
>NZ_VISR01000055.1 GCF_007827595.1 Streptomyces sp. BK340 | reverse complement strand
CCACCCGGAGCACTCCCGCGTCTGCCGGACGCGAACGCCGCACTCGCCTGGTTCCGCTCCGAGGAGTCCACCATCCGCGCACTCATTGACGCCACCACCAGCGGCACCGAACACGAACGCTCCTCACAACTCGCCCACACCTGCGACACCCTCGCCACCAGGGCCGGCCGACCCACCGACCGCACGAGCCTGGCCGCACAGCACACGGACCGTCGGGCACACCACACCCACGACGCCTCCAACGGCCTCCACGAAACACGCCAGCACACCAACCCCACCCACACCCCCCACCACCAACCACACCCCGACGAAGAAACCCCTCCAGCAACGGGGACATCACACACCGGGCTCGTGTTCACACAATGACCTGATACGACCGCGCCACGTGACGCATGGTCAGTTGGGCCAAAGTCGATGAGCCGGCTCACGGCACAACTGGTCGGAGTTTCTGCTTCGTATGAACCCTGTCGGACTCGTCGTACGTGATCCAGTCGAGGGCGGCGCGGCCGCGCTCCTTCGGGCAGGACCAATAGTCGTCAGGCGCCGGGAACGTCGGGGCCTGCAACTGGCCGTCCTGGATGGTCTCGTATGGATGACTGTGTTCAACTGCGACGGGGGTTGACTCCGCGCGCAGGGAGGGGACTGAGTCGTGCACCGTAGGGAAGAGCACCGCCGTCAGGAGGACCCCCGCGAGGAGGATGTACCGGCCGAGGTCGGGGATCAGCCCGCGGCAGGCGACTCGACGGTTTCGTCGGACGCCGATGAGCTCCTCGGTGAGATTGACGAGGTCCTCAGGAGGGAGGGCCTCGACACCGAGGCCGCCGCCAAGAGTTTCGTCGAGGGGTACGTGGCGAAAGGCGGCCAGTAGGCGTGCCCGTCCCAGCAGCAGGCAGGCAAGGAACTGCGCCTCAGGATTCGCCGCGCACACCGAGATCGTCGTTATTCGTCGCGCCGGCACGCCGACTCATTCGCCGGTTGCGTCGCTCGGCGTCTCGCAATGTCGCAGCGACTGGACAGGTGGAGACGGGACGAGACCTATTGGTCGTCAACGGTGAGGTGTTCCAGCCGGGGTATGCCGTGTCCGCAGGCCTGGAACTCGGAGACGAGTTCAAGATCTTTTTCTGTGGCATAGAGGACATTGCGTTCTCCATCGAGACCGACCGAACCCGGGTGTACGAGACGATCGGAGGCCGGGACCTGGCAGAGTTCGGGTTGGTCCAGGTCGCCTCCTATCCACGGCCGACGGCCACGCTGCTGAGTTCCGTCTCCGCGTACCTGGAGCACCGGAAGAGGCCACCGATCAAGGCAGCCGCGATCAGCGCTCCGACCAAGCTCTACCAGCTGATGGTCCTTGCACAGCATCGGCTTCCGGTGCCCGCCACGTTCTATCTGCCACGGAAGTTGCTGCATGGCTCATTCCCCCAGCTCGCCGACCGGCTTGGCCTGCCGTTCATCCTCAAGGCGATGAACGGCCAGGGCGGGCGACTGAACTTCCTGATCAAGACCGAGATCGACTTCCTGCGGTACGTCGAGGACCCAGCACACGCGAAAACCGCCCTTCTCGCCCAGAAGTTCATACCCAACAACGGCACCTTCCGGATTCTGGTGTTCGGCGGTGATGTGCCGATAGTCATGCACCGTTGCAACACCGACGGCTCTCATCTCACCAACACCCAGCAGGGTGGGCACGCCACGTTGTTCGACGTGGAGACCTTCGATACAGAGGCGCTGGAGATGACCGTTCGGGCAGCTGAGCTCATGGGCTGCGAGGTCGCCGGCGTGAACGTCGTACAGGACCGAGAGACCCGTCAGTGGTACCTGCTGGAGGTCAGCTCCAGTCCCGCCATCGGTAGTGGGGCCTTCGCCGAGGAAAAGACCCGTGCCTTCTCTTTCTATCTCCGCACGAAGCTTTCCGATGCGCGCGTCAATAGCTGACAACCCTAGCGGGGTGCGCTCCCCTTCCAGGTCCCAGCCCTGGTAAACCGCCTGACGGTGGGGGTGTAGCGGCGGTGTGGCAGGAACGGGACGGTCTTGGCCAGACCGACCCGCCAACGGGTGCCCACGCCGCATGCACTGACAGCGGCAGCCGGCTGAGGTACTGGCCACGGCTATTCGCTGGGAGCACAGGGTGGGACCGTCGGCTGTCCGTGGTGGCTGTACCGGAGTGGTGCCCCTGCCTCGGTGTGCGAACCGCCCGGCGCTGCCGGACGCGCTAGCCGGGGTGCTGCCATCGACCACGGCAGCTGACCGGTGGGAACGTGCTGGGGGGTGGTGCACCTGACGATCGCGATCGTGCTGGGGGCGGCGAACTTCTCAGAGCGGCGCAACTCCATTTGCACCACCGGAGGTTGTTCGGGCTTGTAGCCTCGGAGGCCCCTGCCCGGCGCACGCTGGCCGTGCTCAACGAGACGTCAGCCGCCCGACTGGCCAAGCCGGATCCGCGGGTCGATACCGGCCATTGCCCGTTCTCGCCGGGGGGTACTTCGTCGGCGTTTACCCGACAGCGCCGCGCCGATCGGTTCCGTCCCGTCAACCTCACTCACATTCTGGCCGTGACCGGACTGATTCCTCGTCCGGTCAGCGGAGTGAACCTGGGAGATTCGATCGAGAATTCGGCCAGATTCTTCTGGCTGGTGGCGAAGGTGAGGCGAACGAATGCTGCGGTGTCCACTGTTGCGCTCATGCTGAATTCTGCTCCATCGCTGAGTGCAACTTTGGCGGTTCGAGCGAGGTGGGCTGCAGGGCTCGCGCGCCAGGGGTCGCTGTCCTGCCAGGCGGCCACGGTGGCGACGCGACTGAGGATGTGCTGGGCGTGCCGAAGTAGTCCGGAGGTGCGTCCGCGACTGCATCCTCGCGGGGGTGCTCACCGAGAGCGGACCCGCACGGCGTCCGGGTGCCGTGGAACCTCGGCACAGCCGCAGCCGCAGCAACACGCGAGGGGACCACCCGCCATCACGCGGAACAAACGGGGCGAACCGACGACCCGCTCATGCACTCACAGCCGCTGACGAATCGAGGCTGGCACACGGTCATGAGCCACTTCGCGGCGGAGAGCGATATCCGGAAAGCCCCTTCCGCAAAACCGCAAGCAGCAGGTCCGGTGAATCCTTGAGATAGAAGTGGCCCCCGCTGCACATGGTCAGGGTGAACTCCCCGCTGGAGTGTGCACGCCACGCAGACAGCTCGTGGCGCCCCGCCAGCGGGTCTGCGTCGCCGCCGAAGACATGCACCGGACAGGGAAGTCGCGTGGCCGGCCGCTTGGCCACGCTCGCGCACAACGTCAGGTCGTCGATCAGGATGGGAAGCAGCAGCGCGAGCCAGTCCGGGCTGCCGAGCAGTTCATCGGGCAGTCCGCCGACCTCTTTGAGCCAGCTCACGAGTTCCGCCTCACTGGCCTTGTCGGCGGGCGGTAGTCCGGTGGGCAGGTGCGGTGGTCGGCAACCGGAGAGGAACACCGCTTCCGGGAGTCGCCCACCGGTCGCCGACCGGTGGGCGGCGAGCCGGTGCGCGATGAGTGCTCCCATACTGTGCCCGAAGAGGACGTATGGCTGCTCCAGTGATGAGCCCAGCTCCCGGTCCAGATCCTCGATCAGACGGTCGATGTCGGTGAACCGTGGTTCCCGGATGCGCCGGTCGCGGCCGGGCAAGAGTACCGGCAGGACCTGTGCTTCCGGGGCGAGAGCCCGCTGCCAGCCCTGGAAGAGAGAGGGCCCCCCGCCGGCGTGGTGGAAGCAGTACATGCGCAGCTCGGGGGCGGGGTCGACCGGGACACTCAGGTAGGCGGTCACCGCCGCCTGCCGCGGATGCGGTTCTGCAGCATGCGCATGTTCAGCGCCAGGCCGAGTACGGCGGGTGTGACCGTGGCGCCGCGCATCGACAGCAGGGACTTCATGAGCCACAGACGTGTCTCAAGCAGGTGTTGGGGTGATCCGTGCACGTCGTCATGCTCAAGGACTTCGCTGTCACGGATGCGCCGGCGCACCAGTGCCGGATCGGCGGCCGGGATGATCTCGTCCCGGGCGCTGGCCACGTAGCGCACGGGTATGTCCACCTGAGACAGCTCGGCGTCGGTGAGCGCCCAGTCCGCGATCCGCTCCTGCAGTTCGTCGACGGGGTGCCCGGTCAGGTGGGCTAGCGTGCGCAGGGTCGTGCCCGGCAATTGCGGCCACCAGTCCTGGTCGGTGAAGAACGCCGATATCGGCGCGCCGACCGTGCAGATGCCGCGCAGCCGCTTGTCGTCCGCCGCGGCACGGATGGCCAGGTTCCCACCGAAACTCATTGCGAGGACGTACGCCTCGGAGACTCCGCGCAGTTCGGCCAGGCGGTCGAGCAGCGCGGGGAAGATGCGCCACGCATTCCTGTCGTAGTGGACGCTGCTCTCGCCCACGCCCGGCAGCTCGGCGCAGGCCACCGTCATGCCGAGGCGCCGGGCCATCGGCAGCAGTTCTCCCCACTGCTCCTTGATGCTGATGATCCCGCCGACCACGATCAGCGCGGGTCCGGACCCGCCGCGCGCGCTGGGCGGTGCGCTCAGCCAGAACGGCATCCGGCCGTCGCCGACCCTTACCTCCTCGCGGGTTATCCGATGGGGCGTCGCCCAGCTCTGGAAGGCGGTTACGCACTCGCGCAGGGCCGCGGCCCGTTCCGGACCGTCGACGAATGGGAACCGGGCCATGTTGTAGTGCCTGCAGGCCAGCAGGTGGTCGTCTGCGGCGAGATGGCGCTTTGCGGCGGCGGACCAGGCATCGACCCAGGAAGTCGGGGTGCCCGCCCCGTCGGAGGTGATGCTCCGCAGCAGCTGTGCGCAGTCGGCCTGCGGAATGCCCTGCGCCTGCGCGTGGAGCAGTACCAGATCTTTCAACTCGGTGAGGTCGGCGGCGTCGCCCCGACGGTCGCCGCTGGAGAACGTGCTCATGCCTCCGCTGCCTGCAGCTGCTGGGCGACCGGATCGGCCACTTGCGGAATGGTGAAGTAGGCCCGGCCGAGCACCCGCTGCTTCACCGGGGGCAACCCGTTGATCATCCGGTACAGCGAGCGTCGCAGCAGCGTGGCGGGCGGCGATGCGAGAGTGAAGATCTTCTCCTGGCGGAGCTGCAGGTGGCGGGCCTGCCGGACCTTGCCCTCACGCACGAGCCGGAACCGGATGCCGGCCCGGTCCAGTGCTGTGCCGGTGTCCGGGCCTGCCAACGCCCGGTCCACCAGCCGCGCCAGGACGAGCGCATCCATGATCGCGTGGTTCACACCATGGCCGAGGATCGGCGAGAGTGTGTGCGCGGCGTCGCCGATGAGCACGAGTCCCGGAATGCTCCATTGCGGAACCACTGTGGTGAAGATGTCCAGCATGATCGTGTCCGACCAGCTCGTGACGTGTTCCCGCACCAGCGAACCCAGTTCGGGCGCGAGTTCGTCCATACGATCGTGCAGAGCGCCGATGCCCGCGGCCCGTGTGTCCTTCAGACCGCCCTTGGGAATGTTGAATCCGACCCGGACCATGTTGGGGTGGGTGGGGAGGAAGATCGCGTGCCGGTCCTGTTTGATCCGGATGCGGTATCTGTTGGGCTCCCATATCTGCGGGTAGGGCATCTTGAACCACAGCACATCGCGTTCCAGCGGCGCTTTGTGGTGCTCGATCCCCGCCATGTCCCGTATCTTGCTGTACCGGCCGTCGGCACCGATGGTGACAGGGCTGATGATCTCCAGTTCACCCTGCTGGGTCTGGCAGCGCACACCGGTCACCCGCCCACTGACACGCAGCAGGCCGACCGCCTTCGCCGGCCGGATGATCCGGAACCCCGGGCGCCTGCTCGCCGCCTCGGTGATGACCCGCAGCAGCATGGGCTGCGGGATCTCCATGGGAAACGGCTGTGGCTGGTCGAACCGGCGGAAGTCGACGCTCAGGAGGGGCCGCCCGTTCTCGCTGATGTCCAGTCCGTGTGCCTCCAGAACTTTCTGGTCGCGGAGTGGCTGCAGCAGTCCCAACTGGTCGAGCAGCCAGACCGAGTCCGGCAGGATCGACTCGCCACGGAAGGAGCGGTCGAAGTCCTCGTTCTTCTCCACCACGACGACATCGCGGCCTGCGGCGGCGAGGGCGAGCGCAAACACGAGTCCGGCCGGGCCGCCTCCGATCACACACGCGTCGGCGGTGATCTGCTCGGTCATGATGTGTTCTCCAGATCGGTCTTGATCTCATCGAGTACGTCCGCCGCCTCGGCTCCGTCGACCACCCGGTGGTCGAAGCAGAGGTTGAGGCGCATCACCGGGGCGATGGCCACCTCGTTTTCTCGGATGACGGGGGTTGGCTTCACCTGGCCGAGGTTCAGCGTGATCGCGGTGCCGCCGGTCGCGTGAAAGCCGTTGACAGCGCGGTGTCCCAGCGATGACACGGCCAGTGTGCCCATCAGCTGAGGTCGTTTAGGGAGGATGGCCATTACGGCGCGGAACGTGGGCCAGCCGAGCAGCGCTGGCAGTCGGTGCAGCATGAAGGTGCCGCGCAACTCGGGGAGTTCGTCGACCGGCGTGTCCTTTATCCGTGCGAACGCCTGCTGTATCTCGTCCAGATCCGCTCCACGCAGGTCCGGCAACACCGCCGACAGGACCACCCGTTGGCCGGCCAGGGTGCGGTCCATAGCAATCTTCGGCTGTACGGCGCCGAATCGGGCGAGCTTGGGCCGCAGACCGCCGCCGAGTGCGGCGTTGCAGTCGGGATGGCGCTCCAGCACCCGTGTCGCCGACCGCAGGACGTAGCTGAGCAACGAGTAGCGGACACCTTCCTCCGACGCGCGTTCCCGGTGGGCGAGCACGCCAGTGAAGTCGACGTCGGTGTCCAGGAAGACCGGGGACATCCGGTGGGCATGCCGCAGGAAGTACAGCGTGTGGCTGCGCTGGTTGGCGATCCTAGGCATCGGCGACCACGAGCATTCGTGCCTGGTTCAGTGTGCGGGCTTCCAGCAGCGCGTTGAGGGCGATGCTCTTCCCGGTACGTGCTTCCATCAGGCTCAGCAGCCGGACCAGGGTCAGGGAGTCCCAGTGCCGCAGTGTGTCCACGTCCCGGTTCAAGTCCTCGGCGGACAGCCGCAGTCCCAGGTCCTCGTCCAGTATCTCCAGGAATTCC
This sequence comes from Streptomyces sp. BK340, assembly GCF_007827595.1. Classification (GTDB taxonomy): domain Bacteria; phylum Actinomycetota; class Actinomycetes; order Streptomycetales; family Streptomycetaceae; genus Streptomyces. The sequence goes on along the minus strand of NZ_VISR01000055.1, from coordinate 12,591 downwards.
GTCTCAGTCACTTTGTCGCCCTCCGCTGCAGGTTGGTCACGGTCAGATGGGTGAGGGGGCTGGGCAGCTCGGCCAGGCCGCGCACCCATGTCGCGGTGTCGCTGTCGGGTTCGGCCGTCACGAACCCGTGCTCTTCGTAGAACCGGGCGAACCGGCCGTTTTTCGGTGTCGGCCGGTAGCGCGCGACTACTCGGTCCACTCCCAGCTCCACCGCATGCGTCAGCACCTCGCGCACGATGGCGCTCTCCAGGCCGCGGCCGAAGACACGGCAGCTGAGCAGCATGTTGTCGATGTGCAGCTGGTCGTCGGTGATCCGGTGGAACACCACGCCGACGATGCCCGCTTCACCGAACCGGTCACCACAGCGGACGGCCCACACATCACTGCCCGGCTCGGACAGCGCTGCCCGCACCTGGGCCAGGTCCATCCGGGCCGTAGTCATGTTGAACTGGTTGGTCCTCTGGGTCAGCTGGGCGATTCTCGCCAGGTCCTGCTCGTCCGGACGAAAGATCTCGACCCGCGTGTCCAGGCTCTCCAGGTACTCCTTCAGCGACGAGGACGCCGACCGGAAGGAGTCACGCTCGGCCTCTGCCCGATAGGCGTCCCGGCGGGCGCGGTCTTCGCCGGTCAGCCGCAGTGCGGCGAACCAGTCACCGGCCAGCAGCTGCTCCGCGTGCCGCGCGGGCTCCGAACCGACCTCGACCACTGCCACCTTCGGCAGATGGTCGCGGACCAGCCCGCATTCGAAGGCGCTGTCGTCGACGAAGACCACACTGTCCAGGCCGAGGTTGAGTGCCTCGGTCAGCCCTGCGATCCCCCGGTCCTTGGGCTCCCAGTTGGCGACGATGGCGACGAAGTCCTCCTCGCGCAACACCATCTCGGCCCGCTCGGCGAGTGCCGTGCGCACGAGTTGTTCGTCGTTCTTGCTGCACACGGAGAGGAGGACGCCCTGAGAACCGAGCTGGGCCACCGTGCGCTGGAAACGCCGGAACGCGTCGCCGGGACCGGCGTGGCCGATCTGCACCCCGGTCACGCCGTCGTCGCCGAGTACACCGCCCCAAAGGGTGCCGTCGAGGTCCAGTACGAGAACCTTCTTGGTCTGCCCGCGGAGCACCCGGGCGACTGTGGCGATCTCGTCGGCGATCCGGTGGAGCAGCCCCTCGGAGTAGCCAACCTGGGTGTAGACCCGCAGGCGCGGCTCGTCGAGGGCCACCGGCGCGGTCAGCAACACGTCCAGGTCCACTACGACGCACCGGGGCAGCTCGGCGGTCAGTCGGAGCAGCGCGGCGTTGAACTCCCGCCATATCAGACCGAGTCCGGCCCGGGACTGGAAGTCGACCAGCTGTTTCGCCAGCCAGGCGGGCAACGGCACGGTGGTGAGCACCAGGGTGCCGCTCCCTGCCCGGTCGTGCTCGGCCGCCAGGGCGCGTATCCGGTCGCCGACCGATCGCAGCACGCGCTCGCAGTCGGTCGGCGTCCACACTGCCGCCAGCTCGGCGGTGATCAAGTCGGGGTCGAGCAGGCACACGGTGAGGTCGGTCTGCCCGCAGTACACCTCGCTGCCGGGGTCGCCCAGGTCGTTGATGTACTGTCCTTGACCCTGCGGGCGCAGCAGTAGCCGGTTCCGGGCGAACGCAGCGGCCAGTGGTGCCCGCAGGGGCGCTGTCGTCCCGTTGCCGGTGATCACGACGTCGAGTGTGGTGACCGCGGGGTCCGAGGCGGTGACGTCATGCGGGTCCAGGCCGAGCAGGAGCTGCCCGAGGGCGGCCTGCCTGTGCTCGGGCAGCGAGTCGGCCAGTGCGCCTATCTCGGCGTAGGCGGTCGCCAGCTGTCCGGTGTCGCGCAGCAGACGAACCCGTTCCCATGCTAGATCGGCAGCGGAGGTCATGGACGGCACCCTCAAACCCCCTCGACAGCGAATCCGGCTTTGATCCACTTGCTCGACTCGACCGAGACCGCTACGGCCCGCTCTCCCGGGCTCAGCAGGCCCGCGAGCCGTTCGAGCTGGAGGAACGGCAGGGCGTTGCCGGTGTTCCCGGTATCGGCGATACAGCTGACCTCTTTCGCTCCGGGCAGGCCGAGTGTGGACACGATCCGTTCGGTCATCCGGCCGGAGAGCTGCGGCGGAAGCAGGTATGCAAGGTCCTCGGCCTGCCAGCCCGCATCATCGAGCAGCTGCCAGAGGATCTCCTTCGCCATCGTCGGCACCCTCTCCTCGATGGCCTTGTAGTCCTCGTTCGCGGCCTGCCCGCCGCGCTCCCGGTCGGCCTCGCCGAACCAACGGATGACCTGGCCCGGACGCTGTCCGCGACCGGTCACCTGATTGAGTACCGTGCGAATGGCCATGCCGGCAGGAGGCCGCTCGCGGGTGAGTACGACCGCGCCCGCGCCGTCGCCGAAGAGCACGTAGTTGACCAGCTCGGTGGACGGGAGGGAGCCGAACTCGCGGTCCAGTCGCAGATGCTTGGCGCAGACGTCGCCACCGATCACCAGGCCGGTTTCGTGCTCCGGACGCTGCAGCAGCAGGCAGCCGAGGTCCAGGGCCTGAACGGCGCCCGCGCAGCCGGACTGCAGCTGGTACGTGGGCACCTGGTCGATACCGAGCCGGTCGGCAGCCTGATTCACCGTCGCAGGCATCAACTCGTCCGGCGTTGCGGTGGCGAGCACCACGAAGTCGACTTCGGACGCGGTGATCCCGGCCTGGTGCATGGCCTGTTCCCCGGCGCGCTCGGCGAGGTCGGCCAGGGTGCTGGTCTGCTCTCCGGTTTCGAGGTCAACGGCGAAGTGACGGGTCCGGGTCCCGATGAACCGGTCGATCCACTCGGCGCTGACTCCGATCCGCCGGGCAAGGGCTGGGTTGTCGATCGGTGCGCCGGGCAGAGCGGTGCCCACCGCGCGGATGTGACTGGTCGGAGTGGACATGGCTGTCACCTCGTTGCTGTTCCGGGGCGGTCGGACCGCTGCCGGAGGTACGTGATCAGGTCGCCGGGCGTCTGGATCTCCGCCAGCAGCGCCTCGGTGTCGATGGTGATTTCAAATCGGCGTTCGAGTTGAGCCCTGAGCCGGACGAGCATGATGGAGTCGAAGCCGAGCTCTTCGCCGAGACGGGCACCGACCGGGATCTCCGCCGGTCTGTAACCACTGATCTCGCCGAGCATCTCCAGCACGGCCGTATGCACGTCATCCACATCGGCCTGGTCCGGGACGGACGGTTCGGCGCGGTGGGAGCTGGTGGTGGTGACATCAGCCGCCGACCTGCCGTTTCCGGCCGTGGCCCAGAATCGGCTGTCGGTGGAAAAGCGATAGGGCGTCAGCCGGACCAGGTGCCGCTGGTCGGCGTCGTACAGCGTGTCCCAGGCAGGCCTGACACCTGCCCTGGCCAGCCGGGCGATCACGTCTGCGGCTTCGAGACCGGTGGCCGCCGGACCGGGACAGGGGGTGAGGATCTCCGCCGTTGTCTGGGCCGCCCTGCGGACCATGGGGCCGAGTACCCGCCTGGGGCCGAGCTCGATCACGAAGTCGACGCGCCGGGCCCGGGCAGCCGTCATGGCGTCGGCCCAGCGCACCGGATTGCGCACATGCTCGGTCCAGTACTCGGCGTCCATCAGTTCTCCGGAGGCGAGTTCCCGGCCGTACAGTGTGGAGTAGATCGGGACAGTGGCCGACCGGTAGGTGAACCTGGCGGCCACGGCGGCGAACTCCGCGAGCATCGGCTCCATGAGCGGAGAGTGGAAAGCGTGCGAAACGTTCAGCCTCCGGGTGGGGACGTCCCGTTCCCGCAGTGCTTCGGCGACGCGTTCGAGCTCGGCGACCGGTCCGGAGCACACGGTGTCCTCCGGTCCGTTCAGCGCCGCGACACCCACCGTGTCGTCAAGGAGGTCGAGCACAGAGCAGAGTTCGCCGCGTACCGCGAGCATGCCGCCGCCGGACGGCAGTTCCTGCATCAGCCGAGCGCGCGCGGCCACCAGTTCGCAGGCGTCGGGCAGGGCCAGTACACCGGCGTGCACGGCGGCAGCGAACTCCCCGATGCTGTGGCCGATCAGCCAGTTGGGCCGAACTCCCAGCTCGCTCAGCATCGCCGACATCGCGTAGCCGACGGCGAAGATCGCCGGCTGGGCAAGTCCTGTCTGCTGGGTCAGCGGTTCCTCGCCCAGTACGAGACTGGACACGGAACGGCCGAGGTGCTCGGCCATCGCCTCGTCCACCTGGGCCAGTGCCCGGCGGTACCCCGCGAACCGGTCGTGCAGCGCCCGGGTCATGCCCGGGTATTGGGCGCCCTGCCCGGTGAACAGCCAGCCGACCTTGACGTCGCGCTTCGCCACATCGGCAATGCCGTCGGCAGACGCCGGGGTCTCGGTGAATCCGCGCAGCGTCGCGAGGGCGTCCTGGGGACCCGATGCGGCGAACGCCAGTCTGTGCCTACCCGTCGACTTGACCTGGTTGCTTGTCCAGCAGAGCCTGACGAAGCGGCGCTCGGGCAGATCGGCGAGCTCGGCCGCCAACTCCGCCGCGTTGCGCCGCAGACCCGCGCTGCTGTTGGCGGACAGCGTCACGATCCCTGGTTCCGGCCGCTCGGGCGGCGACGTCGCGCGATGCCCGCGCAGCACGAGGTGGGCATTGGTGCCGCCCAGTCCGAAGCTGCTCACCGCGAGCAGCGGAACCGGACCTCTCAGTCGCTGAGGAGCCCTGAGCAGCTTCAGGCCCTTGGCTCGCAGGTCGAGCCTGGAGTTCTCGGTGTCCGCGTGCCTGCTCGGAGGCACCACACCGTGGTGTGCGGCGAGGGCCATCTTGATCAGTGCCGAGATGCCGGCCGCGCCCTCGGTGTGCCCGATGTTGCCCTTGACCGAGCCGAGCGCACAGGGGGCGGGCCGGTCCACGCCGTGCACTGCGCCCAGCGCGCTGGCCTCGATCATGTCACCGAGCACGGTGCCGGTCCCGTGTGCCTCCACGGCCGCGATCTGCTCCGGGCGGATGCCCGCCCTGCTGTAGGCGTCCCGGATCACCTGCTCCTGGGACCAGCGGTTCGGTGCTGTCAGGCCGTTGCTCCGGCCGTCCTGGTTGACCGCGCTGCCCGTGATCACCCCGTAGATCGGCAGGCCCGCTGCCTCGGCGTCGGCCAGCCTGCGGAGCACGACGGCGGCGACGGCCTCACCGCGTACGATCCCGTTGGCCTCGGCACTGAACGGCTTGCAGGTGCCGTCCGGGGCCGACAGGCCGGCCTGGGTGTAGAAGATGTTCAGCGCCGGAGTCATCATGATGTTGACTCCGCCGACGATCGCCTGGTCGCACTCTCCTACCCGCAGCGCCGAACACGCCTGGTGGACGGCGACCAGTGACGACGAGCAGGCGCTGTCCACCGCCCAGCTCGGTCCCTTGAGGTCCAGCAGGTAGGAGACCCGGTTCGCGATCATGCAGTAGCCGTTGCCGGAACCCAGATGCGGCGTGATCCGCTCGTAGTCGGTCATCCGCAGCTGGGCCCACTCGTTGCCCATCACCCCGATGAAGACACCCGTGTTGGTGCCTGCCTGCGCGTGCGGATCCAGGCAGGCGTCCTCCAGCGCCCGCCATGCGACCTGGGCCATCAGGCGTTGTTGGGGATCCATTGCCTCGGCTTCCATGGGGGAGATGCCGAAGAACTCGTGATCGAAGGCGTCAGGGTCGGCGAGGAATCCGCCCCGGGTGGTGTTCAGCCGACCCGAGCCGAGGTAGGTGTCTGGGTCCCATCTGTTGTGGGGTACGGTGCTGATGGCGTCAGAACCGCGCATCAGCAGGCTCCAGAACTCCGCCGGATTCGCGGCGCCCGGAAACCGTCCGTCGATGCCGACAATGGCGATCTCCGTCATGCCGCCCTGCCTTCTTGCGTGGGTCCCAGCGTGGCGCGGCCCTGGCAGCCGAGGGCGAGCGGCACCCGCAGGTCCCCATCGGTCCGGTCCGTCACAAGGTCAACGTTCTCGACGCGCTCCTGCGCGACCGACAGCCCCAGCAGGCGTGGCCGCCCCGGCGTCTCAAGGCTTGACAGCAGCATCAGGCAGCTTCTTTGGCGGCGCGCACCAGCGCCATCAACCCGTCCGACAAGGCGCTGATGGTCGGATAGTCCCAGGCCAGAGTGGGCTCGACATCGATACCCAGTGCGTCCTCGATGTCACCGGCCAGCGTCAGCGCGTAGACCGAGTCCAGACCGAGGTCGGAAAACGGTGCCTGCGGGTCCACCTCTTGCGCGTCCAGACGCAGATAGCCCGCGACACGGTCTATCAGCCATGCCTCGAGTTCCGCGGGGCTGATCTCGATGTTCATCGTCATGTCTTTCCTTGAAGTTCTTTGTTGTGACTCGGGATCGAGGGGTTCAGCCGAAAATGGGCGAGCGGTCCAGACCGCAGGACAGTCGCTGATCGACACGGGTGGTGAGCTCGTCGAACAAGGGCTCGGCGAGCTCGTCGGCGAGGACGCCGTCGCCGTAGCCCAGGCGCGCGGCGAGCCGGGTGAGTGCTGCGGTCAGCCACTGTGGGCTGCTGAGGAACTCGGAAGTGGCGAACTGCCTGGTGCCCAGGCATGCTGCCGCCGCGAGCAGTATGGTGTAGCGCTTGGCGAGCTCGAAGGCTTCGGCACTGGCGGCCGGGCCCAGCTCCCAGGGGGGAAGGCGCAGGCTGTCCGCGCGAAGCTCGGCCAGGGCCGCGGCGAAGAACCCGGGCAGGTCGTCATCGGGGGGAATCTGGGCCAGCGTGGACATCAGTGGATCGGGTGCCTTGTCGGTAACGGACAGTCCGCTGACATCCAGCTCGGGGAGTGCGATGGCGGTGTCGAACAGTTCGGCGGGCGGCGGAGCCGGGGACCAACTGCGCTTGGCGAGCGTGGGGAGCTGGGCCAGGACGGTGAGCAGGCAGGAGGTCGCGCCGGCGTGCCCAATGCTGACCAGGGGAAGGTCCCGGGAGAACTTGCCGAACGCCGCGTGCCGACCTTCCCGAAGATAGGACCGGGCGCCCAGGATGACCGACAGCTCGTGATGAGCTTCCTCGAGCAGCAGCGGCACCAGGTACTTCACCGCCGCCGCCGGCGTCGAACTTGCCCTGGGGGCCAGGTGCAGGCCGCGGCAGACCGCCGTCGCCAGGCAGTCCGCGATCAGCAGGTCCGTGAAGGCCGTGGCCAGCGTGCCGCGTGCGTGCGGCAGATCGGCGACGGTGCAGCCGTACAGCCTGCGGTTTGTGGCGAAATCGTGAGCGAGGTGCAGGGAGGAGTCCAGGAGGCCGATCGCCATGCCCGGGAGCGTTGCCCGGGTGATCTGGAAAGCCCGCAGTGCTGTCTCCACCCCTTGGCCCGGCGCACCGACAAGTGCGTCGAAGCCGACCGCGGAGTTGTCGAAGACGATCCCGCCAAGATGACACCCTCGCATCCCTGAGGTGGTGAACCGGGGCAGGTACCGCACCGAGTCCTCGGGCAGGTTCCGCTTGTCGATCAGCAACGTCGAGTGTGCGCGCGGCCCCGGCGCGTCGGCGGTGCGGGCGAACAGCACGAGCGATTCGGCGCGTTCGACGTTGTTGATGACCTGCTTGGTGCCGGACAGGAGGATCTGGTCTGTGGTGATCCGCGCCGCGAACTCATTGCGCAGGAAGTCGTTTCCGTGGGCCAGCTCGTGGAAGGCAACAGCAATGCGCTTGCCCGCCAGGAGGTGGTCGGCGACTTTACGGCGCTGAGCAGCCGAACCGGCCGCCCACACATTGACGGCTGCCATCAGCGAGGTGACCCCGTAGCCCAAGCCCAGTGCCGGATCCCGGCGGAACACCGGGCGCAGCCTGCGGGCCAGCTCGTCCGACCCGGTCCACCGGCCGCCGAGTGAGCGGGGCACGAACTCGTGGTTGAAGTTCCACTTGTCCAGCAGCAACTCGCCTTCGCCGAGCGGTGCTGCCTGTTCGTCGGCGGCCAGGATCCCGGCGAAGCCCACAGGGTTGCCGTCGTTGAACGGATCGCCGAACAGCGTCTCCAGGCTGTCCAGTCCCACAGTACTCATCGGCTCGTTCCTTCGGCGACTCGGTGCGGCAGCAACGACAGCGACAGGCCCTGCTCCAGGCGGGCCCGCAAGCCGTCGACGATGGCCTCGTCCTGGCCGGCCGGGCGTGCGACAGCTTCGCCGAGACCCTCCAGAATCCGGCCGAGGACGGCCCGCTGCCACAGTCCGTCCGCCAGCAACGGGTCGGGCCGGCTCGTGTGTGCCGAGAGTCCGAGCACCGCGGCCGCCGCCCAGCACAGGGACAGTCGTTCGGCCAGGACGAAGCTTCGCCTCGGCACGGTGATCCGCACGGGACGGTGACAGGCGAGCTCGGCCAGCAGCTCTGTGTAGTGGTCGAGAACCCGCGCCGCATGTTCTCCGGCAGGCGTGTGCTTTGCTTGCCGGGCCAGATCCGGGAGCGCGCGCAGGAGGCTGCTGCCCGCGCGGGACACCAGCCGCAGGCGTACGGTGTCGAAGTCGGGCAGTGACTCGTCCGGATCCAGAGCGGTCCGAAGAGCGGCCGCGTCGTACGGGGTGCCCGCGTAGCGGGCCACGATCGGGAACTCGTTGATGATCGAGTTCAGGTTCACCAGCGTGTTCCCGTCGAAGATGCCGACGATGCGGTGGTCGCGAGCCAGCTTCTGGAACCGGCCGTCGATGTCCACGTTGGTCAGTTGTGATCGTGCGCCGAGGAACCTGCCGAGAGTGGAGATCATCCGGTCGGTGCGGCTGGGCAGCAGGTACTTGACCACGGCGGACACCAGACTCATCTCGCCGGTCAGCGCCTGGATGGAGCGGCTGCCGACCAACGCGACCGCCTCATTCAGCACATGGTCGGCGCCCGCATCGGCCAGCGTCCGGACGGCGTTGGGCAGTTCGAGCAGGCGGCGTCCGTACAACTGCCGTCCCTCTGCGAACTCCAGCGCGAGCCGCAGCGAGTGCTCGCCGGCCCCCAAGGACAGCGCCGAGCACAGCGTCCTGGTCAACTGGAGTCCCTTGAGGACGGTTTCAAGCCCGGTTCCTGGCGCACCCAGTCGTGCGGATGCGGGCACAAAGGCCCCCGTGAAGGCGATCCCACTGATGTCGGCGCCACGAATGCCGTGGGTGCGCACCTTCGGCAGGCAGCTGAACTCGGTCGGAGCCAGTGCCGTCTTGTCCACGACGAAGACATCGAAACCACGGGGACCGCCCCCCGTATGGGCAAGCACGGTGATCGCGCGTCCCCGCGTGGCGTTGTTGATCAGCCACTTTTCCCCAGTGAGCCGATAGCCGCCGGGTACCTCCTCGGCACGGACCTCGCCCGCCAGCAGATCGCTGCCGTGCGCCCGTTCCGTCAGCCCCCAGCTGACAGGAGCACCATAGATCACCTGGGCCCCCACCAACTGGGTCACCGCGGAGACGGGCGCGATCCACGCGCTCACACCGCCGAGAAACGTCTTTCCGTGTGCGATGGCCACGGTCAGGTCCCGACGCGCGACAGCACGGATCAACTGCAGCGGAACCGGGAAGTCCCGAAGCTTTCCGCCGAGCGGCTCGGGAACGTAGTACCGCTGCAGGCCCCGGGCATTGAGCAGGTCGCAGATCTCTCCCGGGAATTCCTCCGCCGCGTCCAGCTCGGCGCAGCGTGCGTAGGAGAAAGCGGCGGCGGGATCACGAGGATCGCCGAGGCCACGATCGAACTCCTCGGCCAGGGAAGCCGTCGCAACGCTCATCGCTGCGCCTCCGCAATCGCCGGGATGGCCTTGAGCACGTGTACGGCCGGGCGCAATGACTCGTGCAGGGTCTTGACCCCGTTGGCAAGGTACCGCTCCCGCATCAGACGGCGCTGTACCTTGCCGCTGGTGGTCCTGTGCACGACTCCCCGGTTGGTCAGCACCACGCTCGGTACCGGGATGCCGAAGGTCTGTGCGACGGCGCCGCTGATCCTTCCGGACAGCTCCTCCATGCTCAGCCCACCGAGCAGCCCCCTCTTGATCTCATGCAGGACGACAACATGCTCACCGTCGGCCTGGATGGAGAACACCGCGCCGGTACCCGCCGCGAGCGCCGGGTGCAGCTCCCTGACCGCGTACTCGATGTCCTGCGGGTACAGATTGCGGCCATTCAGGATCAGTACGTCCTTCAGCCTGCCGGTCACGTAGAGCTGGCCGTCGAGCAGTACACCCAGGTCCCCGGTGCGAAGGAAGGGTCCGTCGCCGTCTGCGGTGTGCGCCTGGAAGATCTCACGGTTGATGTCCGGCCGGTTCCAGTATCCGGCCGCGACGCTGTCGCCCCGGATCCAGATCTCGCCGACCTGACCGGCCGCGCGTTCCGCAAGCGTCGCAGGCTCCACGATGCGGATGTCCAGCGTGCTGGGGACCCCGCACGAGACCAGGCTGGTCGACTGTTCACCGTCATCGAGCTGGATTTCGTCACGTTCCAGCGCCATCCGATCCACGCTGATCACTTGGGCCTGCACGCCGACGTCGACGGAGGTGACAAGCAGGGTCGACTCCGCCATCCCGTAGCAGGGCACGAACATCTCCGGCCGGAACCCGGCAGGCGCGAAACGAGCGCTGAAGTCCGCGAGCGTCTTGGCCCGCACCGGCTCCGCGCCGTTCAGCACAGCCATCAGGGAGGACACGTCAAGCGCATGCAACTGCTCGTCGGTGATGGTGCGCAGGCACATTTCGAAGGCGAAGTTCGGCGCAACGGTCAAGTTGGCTCGCATCTGAGAGACCATCTGCAACCAGCGCACCGGGCGCTTGAGGAAACTTTCGGGGGCCATGAAGGCGCAGTCGCCGCCATCGTAGAGCGACTGCAGGAGCATCCCGATCAGGCCCATGTCGTGGAAGTGAGGCAGCCAGCCCACCGTTACCCCTTCGTCGCTCGTGCCCAGCCGGGATGCGGTCTCGGACCCGTTGTTCAGAAGATTTCCCTGCGTGACCATCACACCCTTCGGTTCGCTGGTGGAGCCGGAGGTGTACTGGAGAAACGCGATGGAATCAGGGCCGAGCGGCGGCATCCGCCAGTCGTCCGCCATGCCTATGCAGTCCTGGTCGACAGCGCGCACGTCGAGCCGGTTCTTGGAGAGCCGAGGGAGCTGTTCGCTGAGTTCACCGAGCAACGACGAGGTGGTCAGCACCAGTTCCAGGCCAGTGTCGGCCACGATGTTGGCGACCCGCCGGTAATTGCGCGGGTCCGTGGGCACCGGAGCAGGGATGGCGACGACCCCGGCGTACAGACAGCCGAGGAACGTCCGGAGGAAGTCCAGCCCGGCCGGGAAGAGCAGCAGCACTGGCTTGTCAGCAGGCGCCGAGTGGGCGAGCCACTCGGCGAGAGACCGCGCCGAGCTGTCCATTTCCCGGTAGCTGATCCGGTCCTTGACTAGGCCTTCCGCTCCGTCCGTGACAAAGGTGTAAAAGCGGTCGTCGGCGTAGGTGAGCAGCTGATCGCGAACATGGTGCGTGAAGCTGCGTGCAGTTGTGTTCACTGAGACTCCCGCATTGGGCAACCTGAGAATGTCTTGGTAACGGTCGAAGGTCGCCCGCAACCCGCCGGCCTCGAGAGGGGGTGACATCGAGAGCCACCATGACCTTCTGACACTCATTCCGTCGCCCACGTCCGAAATGCGATATCGCATGGTGAGAAGGCGGAGCGGCCTCTCTACCGATCCCGGCAGCCGCAGGTCGTCGACGCACATGGGCTCCCGCCGTTGCACGTGCATCGGCAGCAAGGTCCTTCAGGAACGTTTGAATGCCACGGCCAACCACTCTCACGAGCGGCCAGGATGGTCAGCCGCCATTTGTCGTGGCCTGTGACCTCAATGACGCTTGGAGCCTTCGCCGATCGACTCCCAGGGGCATCACACCTTCGGAGGGGCATGTCCCGCAGCGAGACGTCGGCTGCTCCGGCGCCGAACGGTGGGGCCGCAATGGCCCCCGTCAGAGACAAGGACGATCAACGGAGTAAGCCGGCACGTCCAGGATGTCCATCGCGTTCGGGCGGTACGGAACCAGCTCTGGTGTAGTGAGCGAGGCCCGATCGAGGCGGCGTGTAGGCCGGCAGGGTCCCTCTGAGGTCCCGCCGGCCGACCACGTCCAGACTGATCTTAACCACCTGGGAGTCCGTGGTGTCGCCTCCGGCATGCACGCGGGGAGGAACTGTCGCATGCAGCATGTGAGGGCCTTTCTCTCGTGCAGCGGCATAGGGAAGATCTCCCAATGCCACGTGGGCTCTTCTCTGCGGATCGGCGGCGGTCCGCGAATGCCTTCCCGAAAAGGTCTACGGGGCGGCCTGCATGAAAGGTTCAGTGATCAACGACCCGCGTGATGAGAGCAGGCGTCGAAGTGGCATGAGCTCACCGACGAGGCGTCCAGGTGAACCCCTGACCGACGGCTACCGAAGCTGCGATGTGGTTTCGATTCCTGCTCGCCGTGGCGGGGCGGCCTTCTACGATCCGATGCGCGCTGAATCCCGAACTGCTGGAACGGATCACCGCACGGCGCGAATAACTGGACAAACTCGAAGAACAGTTACTGACCTTGAATGCGTGATGTCGTCATGGTGGCTGGCGTCGGAGGCCAGTGCCGGTGAGGCAGCCGTCGAGGACGTCGTGGCGGTACTGGAGC
>NZ_VISR01000054.1 GCF_007827595.1 Streptomyces sp. BK340 | reverse complement strand
GGACAGTACAGCGCGAAGACAGCCCAGCAGGGCGTCAGTCAGACCCCGAGCCACGACCGCCGGAACCTGAGTATCAGCATCAATGTCAGTCCCCCATGCCACCATCGCTCCATGGACAAGCCGCTCGATCCGGCGGTGGGTCAGATACCGCCCGGGTGTCTCGCCGTACGCGTCCTTGAAGGCGCGCAGGAAGTGATAGCGCGAGCAGCCGGGTATGAGGGAGGCGCCGCCGGCCGACGTGCTTCGTGCGGTACTCGCTCGGGGTGAGCCCGGTGCGGGCCTTGAAGCGGGCGGAGAAGGTACCGAGGCTGCTGAAGCCGACCAGGGTGCAGATCTCGGTCACGGTGAGGTTGGCCCTACGCCATGCTCTGGGCCGGCGGCTTCAACACCGCAACTTCGAAGAAGCGCGCCGAGCCCGCCCCTGCCTACGGTGACGAGCAGGAACAGCAGCCTGCCGGCAGGAGAGCGGAGCCATGATCAAGGGCCTGGGCATCACCACCGTATGGACCTTCGACCAGCAGCGCACGAAGGCCTTCTTCACCGAGAAGCTGGACTTCGAGGTGTGCAGCGACCTCGCCGTGGGCGACATGCGCTGGGTCACCGTCGGCGCCAAGGACCAGCCCGGTGTGGAGCTGGCCCTGATGAGCCTGGACGGCCCCGGCCTCGACCCCGAGTCCGCCGAGGCGTTGAAGAAGCTGGTGGCCAAGGGGGTGCTGGGGGCCGGGGCGTTCCGCACGGACGACTGCCGCGGGGACTACGAGCGGTTCAGGGCGCGGGGAGTGGAGTTCGTCCAGGAGCCGAAGGAACGGGCGTACGGCATCGAGGCGATCTTCCGGGACGACAACGGCAACTGGCACTCGCTGACCGAGCGCAGCGAGGAACTCGACTTCTCGAAGGACTTCGGCTGACCGGCGGACGGGGAGGCAACCGCATGCACGAGCAGACGGTCGCGGCGGACCACACGGCCGTGCGGGTCGCCCTGTGGCGGGCCCTGCACGTCCAGGCCGATCCGCCACCGCATGTGATCGACGACGAGATCGGACTGCGGCTGGCAGCCCCGGACGAGGACTGGCGCGGCCGTCCCGACATGGACGTCCGGGCCACGCGGCGCACCCGCGCCTCCATCGCGGCCCGGGCCGTCGCGGGGGAACCCGGGTCCGTGCTCAGCCGCCGGTGCCCCCGGACCGCGGCAGCACCGGGTAGCTGCCCGTGTTCGTGGGCGCGTGTTCCGGGAGCCAGAGGACGGCCACCGCGCCCTCGGCCGGAAGGTGCTCGGGGGTGCCGACGGGGCGCACGTTGCGGAAGGTCAGACGGGCGCCCAGCACCCGGGCCTGGCCGGCCGCGATGGTCAGGCCCAGGCCGTGACCCTGGCCCGCGCGGTCCGCGCTGCCGGTGCGGAAGCGGCTCGGGCCCTCGGCGAGCAGCGCCTCCGGGAAGCCGGGGCCGTGGTCGCGGACCCGGATGACCCGGCCCTCGACGGTCACCTCGATCGGCGGCTTGCCGTGCCGGGCTGCGTTGGCGAGCAGGTTGAACAACACCCGCTCCAGGCGGCGCGGGTCGGTGGTGACCTCCGACTCGTGCACCACCCGTACGGCGATGGCCGGGTCCTTGGCCGCCACGCGCCGGGCCACGAACTCGCCCAGCACGATGTCCTGCAGCTCCGCCCGCTCGGAGGCACTGTCGAGGCGGGCCACCTCCAGGACGTCCTCGACGAGGGTGCGCATCGCCTTCGCGCGGTCCAGGACCAGTTCGGTGGGGCGGCCGGGCGGCAGGAGCTCGGCGGCGGTGAGCAGGCCGGTCACCGGCGTGCGCAGCTCGTGCGCGATGTCGGCGGTCACCCGCCGCTCGGCCTCCAGACGCTGCCGCAGCGCGTCCGCCATCGCGTCCACCGCGCGCGCGAGATCGTCGGTCTCGTCCCGCACGACCCCGCCGATGGCCTCCCGCACCCGCACGTCGGTCTCACCGTTGGCGACCTGGCCCGCCGCGGCCGCCGCCTTGCGCAGCCGCCGCGACAGCTGCCCGCCGATCAGCACGCCGAGCGCGCTGCCGCCGAGCACGACGGCGATGGACCCGATGACCAGGGCCTGGTCGAGGTCCTTCATCACGTCGGTGGAGCGGTCCGGGAAACGGCTGTGCAGGGACAGCACGTGCCCGTCCTTGGCCGGTACGGCCGCCCAGATGTCCGGCACGCCGCCGCGGTGGTCGCTGACGTAGCTGGCCCGGCGGCCCTCCTCGACCTTCTCGCGCAGCACGTGCGGCAGTTCGGGGTCGTCGATCTTGATGTTGGGGAAAATGACCCGCCCGGACCGCTCGTAGTTTCCCTGGGCGACCTGGACGCGCTCGTTGGCCAGGTCGCGCGCGTTGTCCAGCATCGAGACCCGGGCGGCGTTGTGCACGACCAGGCTGAGCGCTATGGCCACCAGCCCGGCGACCAGGGCGATCGCCGCGCTGAGCTTCCATCTGAGCCCGGTCCGCAGACCCGCGCGCTCCGCCCACCCCACCGGACGCCTGATGATCCCCCGCATGCCCGCCCCGCTCAGGCCTTCAACTTGTAGCCGAAGCCGCGGACCGTCTCGATCCGGTCCTGGCCGATCTTCTGCCGCAGCCGCTGCACATGGACGTCGACGACCCGGGTGTCCCCGCCCCAGCCGTAGTCCCACACCCGCTCCAGCAGCTTGTCGCGGGAGAGCACGGTGCCGGGAGCGGTGGAGAACTCCAGCAGCAGCCGCATCTCGGTCGGGGTGAGCGCCACCGGCTGCCCGGCCCGGCGCACCTCCATGCCCTCGGTGTCGATCTCCACGTCACCGAAGGTCAGCGGGCCGCCGTTCACGTGCGCCGGACTCTCCTCGGCGTGCGCGGCACCGGCGTGGCCGAAGCGGCGCAGCACCGCCCGGATCCGGGCGACCAGGACGGCACCGTCGAACGGCTTCGTCACGTAGTCGTCGGCGCCCGCCTCCAGACCGAGGACGACGTCGATGGAGTCGGCCCGTGCGGAGAGCATGATCACCGGCACGGTCGACTCGTCCCGGATACGACGGCACAGACTGACGCCGTCCAGGCCCGGGACCATCACGTCCAGCAGCGCGATGTCGGGGCGGTTCGCCCGGAACGCCTCCAGGCCGGACAGCCCGTCGGGCATGGCGGTCACCGCGAAGCCGTCCCGCTCCAGGGCGAGCTGGGTGGCCTCGCGGATGACGTCGTCGTCCTCGACGAACAGGACGTGGGTCTGGTCTGCCATCCCGGTGCTCTCAGTTCTGGGTGATGTGGTCGGTGCTGTCGGTCAGGTGCCCGGAACGGGCGAGGGGGCCTCGGTCTCGGTGGAGCCGGTGCCGTAGTCGTTGTGGACGGCCCGCCCCTGGACGAACCGCCCGTTCCGCCAGGTGTAGGGGATCACATCCTCACTGGACGGGCTGGAGATCGGGTCGCCCTTCTTGTACACCTGCTTGGTCACCGTCAGGACGCCCTGTTCGATGTCCGCGACGACCGGGGACTCCTCGTTCTGGAAGACGTTCCTGAACGTGCCGCCCTCGTCCCGGTACACATACGAGCCGAGGCCGATCCAGTCGTCGCAGGTGAGCACGTTGACGACGACATCGTCCACCGAGCCGCCGGTCAGCGCGCCGTAGGAGACGTCGACCGGGTAGTCGTCGCCGTTGCACGGCTTCAGGTCACGCTTGACGGCCGACGAGACCGCGGGGTCCTCCTTGAGCAGGGCCACGGCGTCCACGCGCCGGTACGTCTCGGAGGGACTGGGCTGCGGGGAGGCGACCGCGCCGGCCACCGCGGAGGCGTGCGCCGGGCCCTCGTCCCGTGCGCCCGTGCCCCCGGTGCCGCACGCCGCGACGAAAAGGGCGAGGGCGGCGAGCGCGGCCGCAGCCGCGATCACCGCCTGTGTACTGCCTCGGGCCTCGCTGGGCCCGGCCCCGGTCAGGCCGCGCAACGCTCCCGCTCCTCACGCTCCAGCGCGCGTGCGTCCAGATCGCGGGCCTCCAGCTCCTCGCGGAGCCGGGCGAGCGCCCGGTGCAGCGTGCTCTTGACCGTACCGGCCGACATGCCGAGGGCCGCGGCCGTCTCCTCAGTGGACATCTGCTCCCAGTGTCGCAGCACCACGACGCTGCGCTGCTTCGGAGCGAGAACCTTCATGATGTCCATCAGCAGGGCCCGGTCGGCGTGCTGCTCGGTGGAGTCGTCCACGGAGGCGTCCGGCAGCTGCTCGGTCGGGACCTCCTCCAGCTTGCGCGCCCGCCACCACTCGGTGCGGGTGTTGATCATCACCCGGCGCAGATAGGCGTCCGCGAGCCGCTTGTCGGCGATGCCCTCCCAGCGGCCGTACGTCCGCACCAGCGCGGTCTGCAGCAGGTCCTGGGCGTCGACCGGGTCCGGTACCAGCCGGCGGGCGCTGCGCAGCAGCGCGTCCTGTCGCGTGCGGACGTACTCCTCGAACTCGAGCACCTCACCCTGCGCCATGATCAACCGCCTCCGTTCCCCGTGTCTCCGGCTCCCCGCCGGAAGTCCCTCTGTCCCGCTGGCCCGTGGTCTGCCGGGCACGAGAAGAAAGCTACGGAGCTCTTGTCACGGGGCTGTGCGGACCAGCCTGCGGCTAGCAATCGGCTGTCCGTCGGTTGTGTAACGGAAGTAGGTTCGGGGTAGGACTGCTGTCCCTTAAGCGCACCTACGAGGCGATTTGCGGGGTGGGAGGGGCTGTAACACAGGTCCGTACGCCGTGACTTGGCTGTGCGTCAGGTCAGCGGCAGCCGGTACAGACTGCCGGGCAGCGGCTCCACCAGACCGTCCGTGACGAGCCCGTCGAGCGCGCGGGCGCGCTGCACCGGCTCGTGCCACACCCGGTCCAGCGCCGCCTGCGGCACCGGCGCGTGCGCCTCGCGCAGGACGGCGAGCAGCTTGCCGCGCACCTGCCGGTCCGTGCCGGCGTACGTCTGCCCGCGGCGCGGCGGACCCTCGTGCTCCGGCTTGCCCGCCAGCCGCCAGGCGCACTGCGCGGCGATCGGGCAGCGGTGGCAGCCCTCGTTCTTCGCCGTGCACACCAGCGCACCCAGCTCCATGGACGCGGCGGCCCAGCGGGCGGCGGTCCTCTCGTCCTGCGGCAGCAGCTCGCGGGCCAGCCTGCGCTCGGCGGCCGTGGTGGCGTTCGGCGGGTACTGAACCCCGGTCACCGCCCGGGCGAAGACCCGGCGCACGTTCGTGTCCAGCACCGGGTGGCGCTGCCCGTACGCGAAGGAGGCCACCGCGGCGGCCGTGTACTCGCCGATGCCGGGCAGTGCCAGCAGCTGGGTGTGGTCCGTCGGCACGTCCCCGCCGTGCCGCTCCGTTATGGCGACCGCGGCGCCGTGCAGCCGCAGGGCGCGGCGCGGGTAGCCGAGCCGGCCCCAGGCGCGCACCGCCTCTCCGGGAGCCTCCTCGGCGAGGTCGGCGGGGCGCGGCCAGCGGGCGAGCCACTGCTCGTAGACGGGCAGGACCCGGCTGACCGGGGTCTGCTGCAGCATGAACTCGCTGACCATCACGCCCCAGGGGCCCGCCTCCGGGCGGCGCCAGGGGAGGTCGCGGGCGTGGGTGTCGAACCAGGCGATCACGGGGGCGTGGAGCTTCTCAGTCATGGCCTTCCGATCCTGCCACGGGTCGGGCGGGCCGCGTCGGCGACAGCGCGGTTGCGGAGCGTCGCTTCTGGTCGCGGTGCGTGAAGGACCCTTTCTCCTGCGGCAGTTGCCGGGATGATGATCCGGAAAAGTTGGAGTCGAGGCGGCGGGTGGCGCAAGCATGCGCGCCGATCTCTCGTAAAGTTTGCGCCGTGGGATCTCTGCGCAATCCGGTCGGGCCGCTTCCCTCCTCCATCTACTGGCGACGGAGGGTCGTCATGGTGTCGGTGGTCGCCGTGTTGGCGCTGCTGGTCACCTGGATCGTCACGGCCGGTGGCGGGGGCGGCAAGAAGAACACCGACGCGTCCAACGGCAAGAACCCCGTGTCCACGATCACGCCGGGGCCCTCCTCGTCCGAGTCCGCGATCAGCCAACACCCGGGTGGGCGAGACGAGTCGAGCGGCGGCGCGGACGCCGGCGGGACCGGGTCGGACGGCAAGGGCGACTCCGGCTCGGCGGGGTCCGGCGGCGGCTCGGGCAGTGGCTCGGGCGGTGGCTCGGGTTCGGGCTCCGGTGGAGGCGATGTCGGTACGGGCGACGCGCTCCCGGCGTCCTCCTCGCTGCCCAAGTGCACGGCCGGGGCGGTCACGTTGAGCCTGCGCAGCCGGCACAACTCGTACTCACCGGACCAGGTGCCGTCGTTCGAACTCGTCGCGAAGAACGCGTCGTCCAGTGACTGCAAGGTCGATCTCGGGCCGAAGAGCGCGGTGTTGACGATCACCACTGCCGACAGCAGTGACCCCTACTGGTCCTCGGGCGACTGCCCGAAGGGTGCGGCGAGCCTGGTGTTCCGGGTGCCCGCGGGGCAGAGCATCACCTACACCGTGCAGTGGGACCGCAAGCCGAGCGCCCCCCGGTGCGCGACGCCTCCGGCGGGCTCCGCCAAGCCCGGGACCTACCTGCTGGAGGCCAAGGCTCCGGGGTTCACCAAGTCCCAGGCGTCGTTCGTACTGTCGGCTGACTAGCCTTCGCCGGCTGCGGTTGTCTGCGGCTGACTCGTCAGGGGCGCGGGGAACTGCGCGACCGACCCCCACGCACCCGCAGCTGCGACGGACCCGGTAGTACCCGAATCAGACGTACCGCTCCAGGATCGACGACTCGGCCAGGCGGGACAGGCCTTCGCGCACGCTGCGGGCCCGGGCCTCGCCGACACCGTCCACCGCCTGAAGGTCGTCCACGCTCGCGGCAAGCAGCTTCTGCAGGCCGCCGAAGTGTTCCACCAGGCGGTCGATGATCGCCCCCGGCAACCTCGGCACCTTCGCCAGCAGGCGGAAGCCCCGCGGGGACACCGCCGAGTCGAGGGTCTCGGGGGAACCGGTGTAGCCCAGCGCACGCGCCACCGTGCCCATCTCCAGCAGTTCCGCATGGGAGAGCGCGTCCAGCTCGGACAGCGCCTCGTCGACCGTGCGGGAGCGCTTCGCCGTGGGCTCGGGGACGTAGTCCCGGACGACCAGCTCGCGGTCGGGCTCCACTCCGGCGATCAACTCCTCCAGCTGAAGCGCCAGAAGCCGGCCGTCGGTGCCCAGTTCGACCACGTATTCGGCGATTTCGGTGGCAATGCGCCGGACCATCTCAAGACGCTGGGCGACCGCCGACACGTCCCGGACCGTCACCAGGTCCTCGATCTCCAGCGCCGACAGCGTGCCCGCGACCTCGTCCAGCCGGAGCTTGTACCGCTCCAGGGTGGCCAGCGCCTGGTTCGCGCGGGACAGGATCGCCGCCGAGTCCTCCAGCACGCGCCGCTGCCCGTCGACGTACAGCGCGATCAGCCGCATGGACTGGGAGACGGAGACCACAGGGAAGCCGACCTGCTTCGAGACCCGGTCCGCCGTGCGGTGCCGGGTGCCCGTCTCCTCCGTCGGGATCGTCGGGTCCGGCACCAGCTGTACGCCGGCCCGCAGGATCTTCGAAAGGTCGGAGGAGACCACGATGCCGCCGTCGAGCTTGCACAGCTCCCGCAGGCGCGTGGCCGTGAACTCGACGTCCAGGACGAACCCGCCCGTGCACATCGGCTCGACGGTCTTGTCGGAGCCGAGCACGATGAGCCCGCCGGTGTTGCCGCGGAGAACCCGCTCGAGGCCGTCACGCAGGGCCGTGCCCGGAGCCACCGCGCTCAGTGCGGCGCGCATCAGGCCCTCGGCACCGGAACTCCCACCGGACTTTCCGGGAGCTGCCGCCCGGTCGTTGGCTGCCACTGCACTCCTCCGGTCGCAGGTTCTGAGGTGCTCCCGTTTCGCGCACTCGGTTCGTACGGACGGGCGAGACCTGGGCAAAGTCTACCGGCGGTCCTCCGCCTCCCGTGGGGCCTCTCGGGGACGGGAGCGCGGCAGGACCCGGAGCGCGTCCCCCATGTCGGCGACTTCCAGGACCTTCATCCCGGGCGGGACCTTGCCCGGATCGCCCGGGACGAGCGCGTGCGTGAAGCCCAGCCGGTGCGCCTCGGCGAGCCTGCGCTGCACGCCCGTGACCCGTCTCACCTCGCCTGCCAGGCCGACCTCGCCGATCGCGACGAGGTTCTTGGGCAGCGGGGTGTCGCTGGCGGCCGAGGCGAGCGCCAGGGCGATCGCGAGGTCGGCGGCCGGCTCCGACAGCTTCACGCCGCCCACCGTCGCCGAGTAGATGTCCCGCTTGCCGAGTGCGCTGATCCGGCCCCGCTGCTCCAGCACCGCGAGCATCATCGACACCCGGGAGGTCTCCAGACCCGAGGTGGTCCGGCGCGGGGAGGGGATCTGGGAGTCCACGGTCAGCGCCTGCACCTCCGCCACCAGCGGGCGCCGGCCCTCCAGGGTGACCGTCAGGCAGGTGCCGGGGACCGGTTCGTCACGACGGGTCAGGAAGAGCCCGCTGGGGTCCGCGAGGCCCGTGATGCCCTCGTCGTGCAGTTCGAAGCAGCCGACCTCGTCGGTGGCGCCGTAGCGGTTCTTCACGCCCCGCACCAGGCGCAGGCGCGCGTGCCGGTCGCCCTCGAAGTGCAGGACGACGTCGACCAGGTGCTCCAGCAGCCGGGGGCCGGCGATCGCGCCGTCCTTGGTGACGTGCCCCACCAGCAGCGTGGACATGCCGCGCTCCTTGGAGGCGCGGATCAGGGCGCCGGCCACCTCGCGGACCTGGGCCATGCCGCCGGGTGCGCCGTCGATCTCCGGGGAGGCGACCGTCTGCACCGAGTCGAGGATCAGCAGGGACGGCTTCACCGCGTCCAAGTGGCCGAGGACGGCGGCCAGGTCGGTCTCGGCGGCGAGATACAGGTGGTCGTCGAGGGCGCCGATGCGGTCTGCGCGCATCCGGACCTGGCTCGCGGACTCCTCACCGGTCACATAGAGGGTGCGGTGCTCGTCGCTCGCCGACTTGGCGGCCACGTCCAGCAGCAGGGTGGACTTGCCGACGCCCGGCTCGCCCGCGAGCAGCACGACCGCGCCGGGCACGAGACCGCCGCCGAGCACCCGGTCCAGCTCCGGGACGCCGGACGAGCGGGCGGTGGCCTGGCGGCCGTCGACCTGGCCGATGGGCACCGCGGAGCTGGTGACCCGGCCCGGAGCAGTCGTACGGACCGCGGGCGCGCCGTACTCCTCGACCGTGCCCCAGGCCTGGCACTCGGGGCAGCGGCCGAGCCACTTGGCCGTCTGCCAGCCGCACTCGGTGCAGCGGTAGGACGGTCGGTCCTTGGTGGTCTTGGTACGGGCAGCCATGCGGAAACCGTAGCCCGCGGTACTGACAGCGCCCGCTCGGGGCGCATGTGGGTGGATCGGTATTGGCCAATGCTCGTCGGGTTCGAGCCACGGAATAAAGGGTTCCTGTCCCCTTATGAGGGATCGTTTCACCCGTACGGATTAAAAGTGCTCAAGGTGCAAGAAGGTGCACTCCACGGCCGCCTACGGTCGCACAGGTGATGAGCAGCAGTCCTCAGACCACGACCCGCACCACCGGCGCGCATCGAGCGCACCGAGAGGCGCGCGACCGAGCCGCCGCGCGCACCCTCGCCCAGCGGCCGCCGGCGCGCTACGAGCCGTACCTGGACGGTCTGTTCACCTACTGCCTGTCGGTGCTGTGCGACCACGACGCGGCCACCGCCGCGCTCGGGGACGTCCTGGTACTGGCCGAGCGGCGCGGGCAGCGTGTCCCGGAGGCCCCCGCCGACCGAAGGGCCTGGCTGTACGCGCTGGCCCGCTGGGCGTGCCTGCGGGGGCTCGCCGAGGCCAAGCAGAAACGTCAGGCCACCCACGCGGCGGGGCGGCCCGCGGCCACGAAACAGGTACCCGATCCGCCCGTCGCCCCGGAGGTCCAGGAGCAGCGGCGCCGCGAACTGGCCCTGCTCGCGTGGCCGGAGGCGGCAGGCACCACCCCCGAGCAGCGCGAGGCCCTGGAACTGGCCGTCCGCCACCACCTCGCCGCCCCCGAGGTCGCCGCCGTCCTCGGCATGGAGACCGCCGCCGCGCGCGAGCTGCTCGCCTCCGCCGCCTGCGAGGTCGAGCGCACCCGCGCCGCGCTCGCCGTGGTCGAGACCGGCGGGTGTCCGAGCGTGGCCCATCTGACCGGGGACAGTCAGCTGGTCCTCAGCACGGCCCTGCGCCGCGAGCTGGTCCGGCACGTCGACGACTGCCCGCGCTGCCGCCGTACCGCCGAGCGCGCGGTGCCCGGCCACTGGCCCGGCGCCACGGTCACCCCGGCCGAGCTGCCCGTCCTCGAGGCGCCCCGCGCGGCCCTGCACGTCGTCCTCGCGCACCAGCCACGCGCGAGGCGCGCGGCCGTGCCCCGCTTCGACCGGCGCGGTTTCCCGATGGACCCCAAGGACCGCGCGGCCCGTCGTGACCGCCTGCGCGCGCGTGCCGTCACCACGACCGTCGTCGCCACCGTCGTCGCGGCCCCCGTGCTCGCCCTGTGGGCCGCCCACCGGGGCAGCCCGGACGCCGAGGACGGCCGCTCGGCCACCGCGCACGAGGCGCAGGGGCCCGACGCGCTCGGCAGCGACACCGCCGGCGGCTACGAGAACGCCGGAAACGCCAGCGTGAAGCCCGGCGGCTCCGGCAAGGGCGGCAAGTCGGACGTCTCCGTGGAGGTCATCAGCGTCTCGGGAGGAGACAAGAAGGGTGCGGGCCGGCTCGCGGTCAGCGCCGCCAACGACGGCGACACCACGCTGATCACCCTCACCGCCTCGGGTTCCGACCCGGTCCGCTGGTCCGCCGCCACCTCGGCGGCCTGGCTCTACCTCAGCCAGTCCACGGGAACCCTCGCCCCCGGCGAGACGCTGACGATCAAGGTGTACGTCGACCATCTGCGCGAGCCCTCCGGCCACTGGCACGCACAGGTGGCGGTCTCACCGGCCGGCGCGGTGGTCACCATCGACGGCTACGGCACCGCCCCGACCCGCCCGGCGACCCCGCCCCCGAGCCCCGGCACCCCGGACCCGAGCCCGTCGTCCTCATCCCCGACGGACCCGCCGTCCAGCCAGTCCCCGACCCCGCCCGACCCGAGCCCCAGCACCACGGCCCCCACCCCGTCCGACCCGCCGAGCCCGTCACCGTCCCCGAGCGACGACGGAACTCCGAGCCCGTCGGACAGCTAGAGCGGCGGCAGTCCTACGCCGGATCCGCCGGGTGGGGTGCCACCAGGGGCAGCTGCGAGGCCAGCCGCTGTTCGCACAGCTCGACCAGGCGGTCGTAGCCGGCCTTGCCCATCAGCTCGGTCAGTTCGGCGCGGTAGGACACGTACACGGGCTCGCCCGCGCCGTGTGCCGAGGTCGCCGACGTGCACCACCAGTGCAGGTCATGGCCGCCCGGGCCCCAGCCCCGGCGGTCGTACTCGCCGATGGAGACCTGCAGGACGCGGGTGTCGTCGGGGCGGTCGATCCAGTCGTAGGTGCGCCGGATCGGCAGCTGCCAGCACACGTCCGGCTTGGTCTCCAGCGGTTCCCGGCCCTCCTTCAGGGCCAGGATGTGCAGCGAGCAGCCCGCGCCGCCGGCGAACCCGGGGCGGTTCTGGAAGATGCACGAGCCCTGGAAGGGCCGGGTCTGGCGCGATCCGTCCTCGTCCTCGGAGATCCAGCCGCCCCGCACACCCTCGTCGTGGTGCTGCCAGATCTCCGGGGTGAGCCTCGCCACGTGCTCGGCGACACGCTTCTCGTCGTCCTCGTCGGAGAAGTGGGCCCCCAGCGAGCAGCATCCGTCGTCCGCTCGGCCCGCCTGGATGCCCTGGCAGCCGCTGCCGAAGATGCAGTTCCAGCGCGAGGTCAGCCAGGTCAGATCGCAGCGGAAGATCTGCTCGTCGTCCGCCGGATCCGGGAACTCCACCCAGGCTCGCGCGAAGTCGAGACCCTTCTCGTCGCTCACCTTCGGGCTTTTCCCGGACGCCGACGCCTTCACCTGCGAAGGATCCTTCGATCCCTTGGAGGATTTGGGCGCCTTGCCCGACTTGGCACCCTTGGTGCTCTTGTCGGAGTTAGCCTTTTTCGTCTTTGGCACCTGTCCAGGGTAAGTGGCCCGGGGCCGCTTCGGGGACCGAGGAGAGCGGTTCTGGCAGTAGCGTTCCGTACATGAGACTCGGTGTCCTGGACGTGGGTTCGAACACGGTGCATCTGCTGGTGGTGGACGCTCACCCCGGCGCGCGCCCGTTGCCCGCGCATTCGCACAAGGCCGAACTTCGGCTCGCCCAGCTGCTCGACGACAGCGGTGCCATAGGTGATGACGGTGTCGAGAAGCTGATCGCGGTCGTACGGGACGCACTCCAGGCCGCCGAGGACAAGGGTGTGGAGGACCTGCTGCCGTTCGCGACCTCCGCGGTGCGGGAAGCCACCAACGCCGACGAGGTCCTCGCGCGCGTGGAGGCCGAGACCGGCGTACGGCTCCAGGTCCTCACCGGCGCGGAGGAGGCCCGGCTCACCTTCCTCGCCGTCCGCCGCTGGTACGGCTGGTCCGCCGGAAAGCTCCTGGTCCTGGACATCGGCGGCGGCTCGCTGGAGATCGCCATCGGCATCGACGAGGAGCCGGACGCCGCCGTCTCCCTCCCGCTCGGCGCCGGCCGCCTCACCGCCGGCTGGCTGCCCGGCGACCCGCCCGACGCCGAGGACGTCCGCTCCCTGCGCCGCCACGTCCGCGCGCAGATCGCCCGGACCGTCGGCGAGTTCCACCGCTTCGGCCCCCCCGACCACGTGGTCGCCACCTCCAAGACCTTCAAGCAGCTGGCCCGCATCGCCGGAGCCGCCCGCAGCGCCGAGGGCCTCTACATCCAGCGCGACCTCAAGCGGGAGTCGCTGGAGGCCTGGGTCCCCCGCCTGGCCGGCATGTCCGCGCAACAGCGCGCCGAACTCCCCGGAGTCTCCGAGGGCCGAGCCGGCCAGCTGCTGGCGGGGGCACTGGTGGCCGAGGGCGCGATGGATCTCTTCGGGGTGGAGAGCCTGGAGGTCTGCCCGTGGGCCCTGCGCGAGGGCGTGATCCTGCGGCGCCTCGACCACATGGGTTCGGCTTGACTGCGTGAAGGGGTGCGGGCCGTGTCGATGAGCGGCTGAGCGGCGTCGGCGCGGGCGGCCACAGCGCTCCCGCCCCCGCCCGAATGGCGAACGTCACAACGGCGAACAGGCACCCCACCCCCGCGCCACTCGACCCCGTAAGGTGACGGACGTGGCCGAACCAAGGGACGTGTCCGTCGCGCTGTCGACAGCCTCCGTCTACCCTGAGTCGACGGCGACGGCCTTCGAGATCGCCGCGCGCCTCGGGTACGACGGCGTCGAGGTCATGGTCTGGACCGACCCGGTCAGCCAGGACATCGAGGCCCTGCGCCGCCTGTCCGACTACCACGGCATTCCGATCCTGGCCGTGCACGCCCCCTGCCTGCTGATCACCCAGCGGGTCTGGTCCACGGACCCCTGGGTCAAGCTCCAGCGGGCACGGGCGGCCGCGGAGAAGCTCGGCGCCTCCACCGTCGTCGTGCACCCGCCCTTCCGCTGGCAGCGGCAGTACGCCCGCGACTTCGTCTCCGGGATCTGGCGGATGGCGCACGAGACCGACGTACGGTTCGCCGTCGAGAACATGTACCCGTGGCGCTACCGCGACCGCGAGATGCTGGCCTACGCGCCCGAGTGGGACGTCACCAAGGACGACTACCGGCACTTCACGATCGACCTCAGCCACGCGGCGACGGCCCGCACGGACGCGCTGGCCATGCTCGACCGCATGGGCGAGCGCCTCGGCCACGTCCACCTCGCCGACGGCCGGGGCTCGGCCAAGGACGAGCACCTGGTCCCGGGCCGTGGCACCCAGCCCTGCGCCGAACTGCTGGAGCGCCTCGCGCGCACCGGCTACGACGGCCATGTCGTCATCGAGGTCAACACCCGCCGGGCGATGTCCAACGCCGAGCGCGAGGCCGACCTCGCCGAGGCCCTGGACTTCACCCGCAAGCACCTGGCCGCCGCCGTGAAGGTGCCCCGGCGATGACCGGGGCGACCGCACGCCGAAGGGGACGGCCGCCGCGCGCCGAGTCCGGCGACACCCGCGACCGGATCCTCGGCGCGGCCCGCGAGGAGTTCTCCGAACGCGGGTACGAGAAGGCGTCCGTACGCGGTATCGCCAAGGCCGCCGGGGTCGACCCCGCGCTGGTCCACCACTACTTCGGCACCAAGGAACAGGTCTTCGAGGCGGCCATCGAGGTTGCCTTCGCCCCCGCGCTCAACGCGCCGAACGCGGTGGCCGACGGCCCACTGGAAGGGGTGGGGGAGCGGCTGACCCGCTTCGTCTTCGGCGTCTGGGAGAACCCCACGACCCGTACACCCCTCCTCGCGATCCTCCGGTCCGCCGTGAACAACGAGACCGCCGCCGCCGTCTTCCGCCGCCTCGTCGCCGCCCAGCTGCTGCGCCGCATCGCAGCCCAGGTGGACCTGCCGGACGCGGAGCTGCGGGCCGAGCTCGCGGCCGCGCAGCTGGTGGGTACGGCGATGATGCGCTACGTGATCAAGCTGGAGCCGCTGGCCTCGGCGGACCTGGAGCAGATCATCGCGCGGGTGGCGCCGGTGGTGCAGGGACATCTGACTCAGCCCTGAGGGTGACGAGGTCCGGAAGCCGGCACGGTCCTGACGTCGGCGTTCGTGAAACAGCCGTCCCGCATTCCGGACAGCCTTGTCCAGCCCTTGGAGGGGCGGCGTACGCTCGTAGGGAGTTTCAGAATTCTCTCTGATCGCAGTCTCTGAAGGAGCGAGCGACGATGCCCGAGCTGAGGTCCCGCACAGTCACCCACGGCCGCAACATGGCGGGCGCCCGCGCCCTTATGCGCGCCTCCGGTGTACCCGGTGCGGACATCGGCCGGAAGCCGATCATCGCCGTCGCCAACTCCTTCACGGAGTTCGTCCCGGGCCACACCCACCTGCAGCCGGTCGGCCGGATCGTCAGCGAGGCGATCAAGGAGGCCGGGGGCATCCCGCGCGAGTTCAACACGATCGCGGTCGACGACGGCATCGCCATGGGCCACGGCGGCATGCTGTACTCCCTGCCCTCCCGCGACCTGATCGCGGACTCGGTGGAGTACATGGTCGAGGCCCACTGCGCCGACGCCCTGGTCTGCATCTCCAACTGCGACAAGATCACCCCGGGCATGCTGATGGCCGCCCTGCGTCTGAACATCCCGACGGTCTTCGTCTCCGGCGGCCCGATGGAGTCCGGCCGCGCCACCCTGGTCGACGGCACGGTCCGCACCCTCGACCTGGTCGACGCGATCTCCGACGCCGTCAACGACAAGATCTCCGACGAGGACATCCTCCGGATCGAGGAGAACGCCTGCCCGACCTGCGGCAGCTGTTCCGGCATGTTCACCGCCAACTCGATGAACTGCCTGACCGAGGCCATCGGCCTCTCCCTCCCCGGCAACGGCTCGGTCCTCGCCACCCACACGGCCCGCCGCCGGCTCTACGAGGACGCGGCCCGCACAGTCATGGACCTCACCCGCCGCTACTACGAGCAGGACGACGACACGGTCCTCCCGCTCAACATCGCCACGTTCGCCGCCTTCGAGAACGCCATGGCCCTGGACATCGCGATGGGCGGCTCCACCAACACGATCCTGCACCTGCTGGCCGCCGCCCAGGAGGCGGGCGTCCCGTTCGGCCTGGAGCAGATCGACGCCGTCTCCCGCCGCGTCCCCTGCCTGGCCAAGGTCGCGCCCAACGTCGCGAAGAACCGCACGTACTACATGGAGGACGTGCACCGTGCCGGCGGCATCCCCGCCCTCCTCGGCGAGCTGCACCGCGCGGGCCTGCTGAACGAGGACGTCCACGCGGTCCACAGCCCCTCCCTGGCCGACTGGATGAAGACCTGGGACGTCCGCGGCGGCTCCCCGTCCCCCGAGGCCGTGGAACTGTGGCACGCGGCCCCCGGCTGCGTCCGCTCCGCCGAGGCGTTCTCGCAGTCCGAGCGCTGGGAGGCCCTGGACGACGACGCCGAGAACGGCTGCATCCGCTCCGCCGAGCACGCGTACTCCAGGGACGGCGGCCTGGCGGTCCTCAAGGGCAACCTGGCGGTCGACGGCTGCGTCGTGAAGACCGCCGGCGTGGACGAGTCCATCTGGACCTTCGAGGGCCCGGCCGTGGTCTGCGAGTCCCAGGAGGAGGCCGTCCAGCGCATCCTCACCCAGGAGGTCAAGGAGGGCGACGTCGTCGTCATCCGCTACGAGGGCCCCAAGGGCGGCCCCGGCATGCAGGAGATGCTCTACCCGACCTCGTACCTGAAGGGCCGTGGCCTGGGCAAGAGCTGCGCCCTGATCACCGACGGCCGCTTCTCCGGCGGCACGTCCGGCCTCTCCATCGGCCACGCGTCCCCCGAGGCGGCCTCCGGCGGCACGATCGCCCTGGTCCGGGACGGCGACCGCATCCGCATCGACATCCCGAACCGCACGATCGAGCTGCTGGTCGACGAGGCGGAGCTGACGCGACGCGAGCAGGCCCTCGGCGGCGTCTACGCCCCCACGAACCGCGAGCGCAAGGTCTCGGCCGCGCTGCGCGCCTACGCCGCGATGGCCACCAGCGCGGACAAGGGCGCGGTGCGGGACGTGAGCAAGCTCGGCTGACCGTTCACGGAAAGGGGCCGCCTCCCGGAAGGGTGCGGCCCCTTTCGCATGTCACCAGGCCGAGGGATCGCGTGCGTCGAGGGCGAAGACGGTGCCGTCGGGGGCGGTGGCGCACACGCGACGGCCGACGACGACCGGCGCGGGCGGCGCTCCCGTGACCCGGGCCGAGTGGCTGCCGAGGCGGGCCTCGGTCTGCCCGACGAGCCTCCCCCCGGCCGCGTCGACAGCGAGGAGCCGCCCGTCACCCGCGCTGAAGTACACCCGCGCGCCGTCGGTGACCGGTGCCGATCCCCGGGTCACGGAGGTCTCCAGCCGCCACAGCTGCTTTCGCGCGTCCAGGTCGGCGGCGACCAGGGAACCACCGGCGGCCAGGAGGTAGACGAGGGGCCCTCGTACGGTCGCCTGAGCGTCGTCGAGCGCGACGGGCAACCTCACCCGGCTCGTCCGCCTGGAGGCGGCCGTGTAGCGGACGACCTCCTTGGTCTGTCCGTAGACGCTGTCGACGGACAGGAAGAACACCGAGCCGTCCCGGGCGCCGAACGGCCGCAGAGCCCCGGCGAGCCGGACGTCCCACCGTACGTGCCCCGTGCGCGGATCCACCGCGGTCACCTGCGTGCTCGAGCCGTCGCCGGAGGTACGGGTCGCGTAGACCGAGGAGTCCCCCGGGAACGAGACGAAAGCCGGTGCGCCCTGACCGGGGAACCCGCGCTGCCACTGGGCCTCACCGGTCGCCGCGTCCACCCCGGTGACCGTCCCGTCGGCGCGCGTGAGCAGGGCCATGCCGCCCGCGTAACGGATCGTCGTGTCCGGGGGAAGGCTCCGCTCCCAGACCTGTTTGCCCGAGGCGGGGGCGAGAGCCGCCAGACGTGACCCGCCGTTCGTATAGGGCTGCACGAGACCGGCGGAGACCACCGGCGGTTCGCTGGTGGTCTGTGTGGCGACGGAGTGCCGCCACAACCGGGTGCCGTCGGCGGGGGACACGGCGAACACCGCGCCGGGCTGGGCACAGAACAACTTCCCGGCCCCGTAGGAGCAATGCGGCATGCCCTTGTCCGCCCCGACCGGTTCGGCGGTCCAGCCGGCGGAGGCCGTCGACACCGTCCGGGGACTCCCGTGCCGCGGTGTGTGCCGACTGCTCTCGAACAGCCGTACCGAGACCAGGGAGCCGAGCAGGGCAAGGCCGAGCGCCGCGGCGCCCAGGACCGCCACCCGCCTCCCTGGGAGACGGCGTCTCGCGGACCGCTCCGCGGGCTGTCCCACGGCCTGCCCGGCACCGGCCTCCGGCTCCCGGTCGTCCTCACTCGTCCGCTGCGCCGGTATGAACGCCTGCGTGTCGTACGAGGCGGCCACCGACCGCAGCTCCCGCATCAGCTCGTCGGGAGTCGGCCGGTCGTCGGGTTCCTTGGCGAGACAGCGAAGGATCAGCGGCGCCAGGCTCTCCGGCACCCCGGTCAGATCGGGGTCGTCGTGCACCACCTGGTAGGCGACCACGTACGGGCTGTCGGAGTCGAACGGTCCCCTCCCGGTCGCCGCGTGCACCAGCACCGACCCGAGGGCGAAGATGTCCGCCGCCGGTCCCACCTCCCGCGGCCGCCGGAACTGCTCGGGCGCCATGAACGGCGGTGTACCGATCAACTTCCCGGTCTCGGTCCGCAGTTCACTGTCCTTGGGCCGGGAGATGCCGAAGTCGATGACCTTCGGGCCGTCCTCGGCGAGCAGCACGTTGCTGGGTTTCAGATCCCGGTGCACGACCCCCACCCGGTGGATGTCGCGCAACGCCTCGGCGAGCCCGGCCATGAGCCGGCGCAGCTGTGCCGCGGGCATCGGACCGTTCCGCTTCACATGTTCGGAGAGGGTCGGACCGGGAATGAACAGCGTGGCCATCCAGGGCCGTTCGGCCTCCGGGTCGGCGTCCACGACAGGCGCCGTGAAGGCACCGCTCACCCTCCGAGCGGCGGCCACCTCCTGGCGGAAACGCCCCCTGAACTCACGATCCCGGGCGAACTCGGCGTGCACGACCTTCACCGCGAGCTTCAGCCCCGAGGTGCTCCGGGCCAGATGCACCACGCCCATGCCACCGGAGCCCAGACACGACTCCAGGTGATACTGACCGGCGTATTCGGGAAGTTCCGCTTCCGCGCCCGCTCCGGTGTTGCGCTGTGGCGTCATGGACCACCCCCGTGCTGTTCGTCCGCGCGCGCGACGCACGGAGCCTAGTCGATGACTCGTACGAGACAGAGGCGGCTTGCTAGCGTCTGCATGCGAGTTGCGCACGGGTGTTTCGCAATTCGCTTCAAGGGAATCAACGTGACCCCATGACAGTCATGGGGAAAATGGGGGGAGGCACTCGATGTCTGTCGAGCGCGTCGAAGAAGAGGACAACAGCCCGGCCGCGGCCGCGGTCGCGACGGAGTCCCTGCGCTACTACTCGGTCGCCCCGGGCGTACGCCTGAACGTCCGCAGCGGGCCCGGCACCAGCTACAACCTCGTCCGCGTCCTGCCCGAGGGCGCCAAGGTCCACATCTACTGCCAGTCGCCGGGCACCGCCATCTCCGGCCCCTACGGCACCTCGAACATCTGGGACAACATCGGCAACGGTGAGTACGTCTCGGACTCCTTCGTCCAGACCGGAAGCGACGGCTACGTCGCCGCTCGCTGCGGCTGACCCTGCTCAGAGCCCGCCTGCGCCCGGAGCCATAATCGTCCTGTGAGCGACGAGAACGGCACTCCGGACACCTCGGCGGGCTCCCCGGGCGGCACGGCCCAGGGCGGCCCCCGCCCCGAGCCCCTCCGCTTCTTCGGCACCTCCTGGGTGAACCACGACAACGGGTACGCCGCCCGCCGAGCCGGCGTGGCCGTCGGCTCCGTCGCCGCGGCCGCCCTCTCCTGTCTGATCCTGAACTTCGCCTACGAGGGCATCCGGATCGCCGACACCGGGGCCTTCGTGACCGTGCTGGTCGTCGCCATGTTCGCGATCTGCAGCGCGCTCGCCTTCCGCAACACCTGGGAAGGGTTCGGCCGGCGCCACGATCCCCAGCGCCAGGCCCAGCTGCGCGGGCTGCTCGCCATCGGCTTCGTCGGCTCCCTGCTCGCCTACTTCTTCCGCTCCCTCACCGAGGCCCCGGGCGAGAAGCTGCACCGCGAGGAGTACGAGAAGGCCCGTGAGGAATACGAGCGCCTGTCCTCCCGGCGCACGGGCAATCCGTCGAAGAAGAAGCGGCGCCGGTAAGCCGCAACGGGCGCAGGTGAGACGTAAAGACGTAAAGCTGGTAAGCCGTAATCCTGTGAGCCGGAAAGCGGTGTGTCCGCACAGGGCGGTGAGCCGACACACAGCGGTGTTCCTGGCCGAAACGCGCTGCTCCCGCCCACAAACCCGCTGTTGCCTCCCACCCCGCCTCGCGCACGATGGCGGCATGACCACGACCTCAGCCACCCCGGAACCGGCCGCCCCGTCCCCCGCCCTGCGCGCCCACTCCTTCAACGCCGCCGCCGCCCAGTACGCCGCGAACCGCCCCTCCTACCCGCCTGCCCTCTTCGACACCGTCGAGGAACTGGCCGGCCGGCCGCTGTCCGGTGCCCGGGTCGTGGACGTCGGTGCCGGGACCGGGATCGCGACCGCCCTGCTGGAGGCCCGAGGCGCCGACGTCCTCGCGGTCGAACCCGGTGAGGGCATGGCCGCCGAGTTCCGCCGCGTCCTGCCGCACATCCCGATCGTGCGGGGCAACGGCAACGCCCTCCCGGTCGCCGACGCCCACGCCGACTTCCTCACCTACGCCCAGGCCTGGCACTGGACCGACACCGCGCACTCGGTGCCGGAGGCGCTGCGCGTACTGCGGCCGGGGGGCGCGCTGGCGCTGTGGTGGAACACCGACGCCCTCGACATCGAGTGGATCGCCGAGGCCGCCGACCGCACCGGCCGGTTCTTCGGGGTGGACATCGCCGCCGAGAAACGCCAGGCCGGAGACCGCACCGAGCTCGCCGACCCCAGTGGCCGCCTCCGGTTCACCCGCCGCGAGGTCCGCTGGAGCCGCCGTGTCCCGATCGACACCCACCTCGCCAACATCGGCAGCCACTCGGCCTTCCTCGTCACCGCCGAGGAGCGCAGGAACGCGTTCCTGGAGGAAGAGCGCGGCCATCTGCTGAAGGTCTTCCCGGACGGCATCGTCGAGGAGACGTACGACGTGCTTGTGCTCGTCGCGACCAAGCCCTGATCCGACACCTCGTCAACCTCCCCGGCGGCAGCGGCGGCCCGGTTCCTTCCCGGGCCGCCGCTTTCGTGTGCGGCACACCTACTTCCTCCCCTTGACGGCACCGGCCGCCGGGAAGATTATTCATCACATGATGAATTACGCGCCCGATCCACCCCACCCCATCGCACCGGACGCCGTCCACGCCGACGACCTCACCGTCGTACGCGGCCCCCGCACCGTCCTCCACCACCTCCACTTCACCGTCCCGCGCGGCCAGATCACCGGTCTGCTCGGCCCCTCCGGATGCGGCAAGTCCACCCTGATGCGCTCCATCGTCGGCACGCAGGCCAAGGTCACCGGCACCCTCGACGTCCTCGGCCACCCCGCCGGCCACCCCACCCTGCGCAGCCGCATCGGCTATGTCACCCAGGCCCCCTCCGTCTACGACGACCTGACCATCCGCCAGAACCTCGACTACTTCGCCGCGATCCTCGAGCCCGGCCGCGCCCCCGCCGACCGCCGCCAGGACGTCGCACGCGTCCTCGCCGACGTCGACCTCACCAGCCACGCCGACGCCCTCGCCGGCAACCTCTCCGGCGGCCAGCGCAGCCGCGTCTCCCTCGCCGTCGCCCTCCTCGGCACGCCCGAACTCCTCGTCCTCGACGAACCGACGGTCGGGCTCGACCCGGTCCTGCGCCGAGACCTCTGGAACCTCTTCCACGACCTCGCCGCCCGGGGCGCCACGCTCCTCGTCTCCTCCCACGTCATGGACGAGGCCGAGCGCTGCCACCGCCTGCTCCTCATGCGCGAAGGCCGGATTTTCGTCGACGACACCCCCGACGCCCTGCGCACCCGTACCGGCACCGACACCGTCGAGGCCGCCTTCCTCCGCCTCGTCGACGAAGCAGACCGAGCAGACGACGCCGACGCCGCGGACCGCACCAAGGAGACGACCCGATGAGCACGACCACACCGGCAGCGCCCGCCGCTCCTGCCGCACCCACCGGCGCCCTGAACGCCGCCCGCACCATGGCCACCGCGGCCCGCGTCCTGCGTCAACTCCGCCACGACCCGCGGACCATCGCGCTGCTGATCCTCGTCCCCTGCCTGATGCTGATCCTGCTGCGCTACGTCTTCGACGCCAGCCCGCGCACCTTCGACAACATCGGCGCCTCCCTGCTCGGCATCTTCCCGCTGATCACGATGTTCCTGGTCACCTCCATCGCCACCCTGCGCGAACGCACCTCGGGCACTCTCGAACGCCTCCTCGCCATGCCCCTCGGCAAGGCCGACCTCATCGCCGGCTACGCCCTCGCCTTCGGCGGCCTCGCCATCGTCCAGTCGGCCCTCGCCACCGGGCTCGCCGTCTGGCTCCTCGGCCTGGACGTCACCGGCTCGGCCTGGCTGCTCCTGCTGGTCGCCCTGCTCGACGCCCTGCTCGGCACGGCCCTCGGCCTCTTCGTCTCGGCCTTCGCGGCCTCGGAATTCCAGGCGGTCCAGTTCATGCCCGCGGTGATCTTCCCTCAGCTCCTCCTCTGCGGCCTCTTCACCGCCCGCTCCAACATGCACCCCGTGCTGGAGGCCATCTCCGACGTCCTCCCGATGTCCTACGCCGTCGACGGCATGAACGAGGTCCTCCACCACACGGACATGACGGCGACATTCGTACGGGACGTCTCGATCGTGGCGGGCTGCGCGGTGCTGGTCCTGACACTCGGGGCAGCGACGCTGCGACGGCGCACGGCATAGCCGCGGACCCACCCGCCGACCGGCATTCCGCCTGCCGGACAACCGGCCCGCACACCCGACCCCGGTGCCAGACTGAACCGCATGAGCCAGAAAGTCGCAGTCCTCGGCACCGGCAAGATCGGCGAAGCCCTGCTCAGCGGGATGATCAGGGCCGGCTGGGCCCCCGCCGACCTCCTGGTCACGGCCCGCCGCCCCGAACGCGCCGAAGAACTCCGCAGCCGCTACGGAGTCACCCCGGTCACCAACCCCGAGGCCGCCAAGACAGCCGACACCCTGATCCTCACGGTCAAGCCGCAGGACATGGGTGCCCTCCTGGACGAACTGGCCCCGCACATCCCCGCCGACCGCCTGGTCATCAGCGGAGCCGCCGGCATCCCCACCTCCTTCTTCGAGGAGCGCCTCGCCGCCGGCACCCCGGTCGTCCGGGTCATGACGAACACCCCCGCCCTCGTCGACGAGGCCATGTCCGTCATCTCCGCCGGCCACCACGCCACCGCCGAACACGTCGCCCACGCCGAGCAGATCTTCGGCGCCGTCGGCAAGACCCTCCGCGTCCCCGAGTCCCAGCAGGACGCCTGCACCGCCCTGTCCGGCTCCGGCCCGGCGTACTTCTTCTACCTGGTCGAAGCCATGACCGATGCCGGCATCCTGCTCGGCCTGCCCCGCGACAAGGCCCACGACCTCATCGTCCAGTCCGCCATCGGCGCCGCCGTGATGCTCCGCGACAGCGGCGAGCACCCCGTCAAGCTCCGCGAGAACGTCACCTCTCCGGCCGGTACGACGATCAACGCCATCCGTGAACTGGAGAACCACGGAGTCCGCGCCGCGCTCATCGCCGCACTCGAGGCCGCCCGCGACCGCAGCCGCGAACTCGCCTCCGGCAAGAAGGACTGACACGCACGACACCGCGAAGGCGGCGGGCCACCCCGCCGCCCCACGGCTAACGAGCGGCGCTCAGCGGGCTCAGCGAAGGCTCCGCCACGGGCGGCAGCAACCCGATGGCCCGGTAGGCGGTATCGACGATCGGCCGGGCCATCGCCCGAGCCTTCTCCGCACCATCCCGCAGCACCCCCTCCAGATAGCCAGGATCCGCGCACAGCTCCCTGTGCCTGGCCTGCACCGGCCTGAGAACCTCCACCACGGCCTCAGCGGTGTCCTTCTTCAACGCACCGTACGAGTCGTAAACGGCCGCCAGTGACTCAGGGTTCCCGCCCGTGCACGCTGCGAGAATCTCCAGCAGATTCGACACCCCCGGCCTGGCCTCCCGGTCGTACTCGACGTCCCGCCCGCTGTCGGTCACGGCCCGCATCACCTTCTTGCGCACCACGTCCGGCTCGTCCAGCAGATAGACGATCCCCGGCCCCGAGTCGTCCGACTTCCCCATCTTCGACGTCGGGTCCTGCAGGTTCATCACCCGCGCGGCCACCTTCGGCGGAGTTGCCCGCGGTACCACGAACGTGTGTCCGTACCGCTGGTTGAACCGCACCGCCAGATCCCGCGTCAGCTCGACGTGCTGCGTCTGGTCGTCACCGACCGGCACCTCGTCCGCCCCGTAGGCCAGGATGTCCGCGGCCATCAGCACCGGATACGTCAGCAGCGACAGCCGCACACTCCCACCGCGCTCGCGCTCCCGCGCGGACTTCTCCTTGTACTGGATCATCCGCCGCATCTCGCCGTCCGTCGCCACGCACTCCAGCACGTACGACAGTCGGGTGTGCTCGTCCACATGGCTCTGCAGGAACACGGTGCACAGCTCGGGGTCGAGCCCGGACGCCAGCAACAGCGTCGCCGCCTGACGACTGAGCCTGCGCACCCGCGCCGGATCGTGGTCCACGGTCAGCGCGTGCAGATCGACGATGCAGAACAGGGAGTCCGCCCGGTGCTGGTCCACCGCGGCCCACTGCCGCATGGCCCCCAGGTAGTTCCCCAGCGTCAGATGTCCGGTCGGCTTGACCCCGCTGAAGACCCGCGTCATCTCTACTCCACCTCCAGGTCGAGACCGCCGTCCCGGCCGGCCGGCCCCCGGAGTCCTGAAGGGAGATACGAGAACGGCCGCCGAGGCGGCGGCCGTTGAATGCATACGTGAGTGCGGCCGCCGGTCAGGCGGCCCACCAGAGCTGGGTACACGTACGCGTCATCACGGCACCCACCGTACGCCCGCGGGGGCCCCGCCCGCAGCGAGTTGACACACCCAGACCGGGGTACGTAATGTTCTCCGGGTTGTCCGACGTGAGCGCCGACTCCGGTCGGTCCCCGGACAGCCATTCCGCAAGTAGCAGCCAGCAATCGGCGACCCGTCGTCGTGCGTTCCGGCGTGCATATTTGCGAAATGAGGAATCCGCGTTCGAAAGGACGCAGCCCCCGATTAGCTCGGGAGCCGGGAATCCGCTAAAGTCTCACTCGTCGGAACGGCCCAACAGCCGCGAAGACAAACCCCGCTGACTGGGGGTCAGACACCGAAAGGATCTGATAGAGTCGGAACCGCCGGAAAGGGAAACGCGAGAGCGAGAACCTGGAAAGCGCCGAGGAAATCGGATCGAGAAAAGATCTGATAGAGTCGGAAACACCGAAGGGAAGCCCGGAGGAAAGCCCGAGAGGGTGAGTACAAAGGAAGCGA
>NZ_VISR01000053.1 GCF_007827595.1 Streptomyces sp. BK340 | reverse complement strand
TCCGACACGATCCACGGTGACGTCCCCACAGAGGACCGAACGCTCAACTCTCGCCCTGGACACGGCGAGCAGGAGCGATCCACCTCATTGTGTTAGCCGCTATTAGAGGCGCCGGCCGGTGTCGGTCGCGGCCTGTAGGGCGTCGGGGCGAGGCCCCGTGCTGCACGGCGGGAACGGACAGGCCTGGCGATGAACGCCCGGTCGGCCTCGCAGCTCCCGGCAACGAGAAACATGATTAGCGGCGGCCGGAAACAGGCGCAAGAATGTGACGTACTACCCCACTACGGAGAAATGCCCGAAATAGGCATTTCGGCGGGTTTCCTGCCTGCTCGCAGCAAAGCCCACCTACGATGCACGATAGGACGTGACGTGGGTCCTATGGGTGGCGTCACGCCCCAGCCCCCATCCACCCCCGGCAAGGCAGACCACAGCCCGACCGCCGCACAACCCACCACGGACCCCACGACGACGGGGCCTGGGCGCCACCGAAGCCCAAGGTCGATCAGTACGCGGTGATCCGCTGCATCGCCAGGACCTACGTGCCCACGCCGACCGTCACTCGGAACCACGGCGGCAGCTTCAACACAGTGCAGCAAACTCTGATCTGGACCCCGGGGCCGGCCACAGCACGGCGGAGTGCCCCGGTGTGCGGCACTCCGCCCACCGCTTACCCCGGTAGCCGGACCTCAGGGCCCTGGACGACATCGCCCGGGTGGCTTTGTTCACGAGAACGGGTTCTGGTGCAGCTTCCGTACAGCGGACACGCTCCATCACGCCATAAGGACTCGTTTGCGGAGGAGTGGGAACCCAACGCGGCCGAACATCTGACGCTTGAGCATCTTGATCCGGTTGACATGGCTTTCAACGCCACCGGAGTCCCAGGGCAGGGTGAGGACGGCGATGACGGCGGCGCGATCGCGGCCGATGCCGGCGATGAGGGCGTGGAGGCTGGGCAGGTCGTCCTGCCGGACGGCGTCGAGCCAGTCCGGCAGGCGCTCGCCCGGGCGGCCAGTGAGCATCGACGCGAAGGATCGGACGTGGCGGGTAAGCGCGTCGAGTTCAGGGAAGTGCGTGCCGACGACCTTGAGCAGGCGGCCAGGCTGGATGTCTCCCGGTCTGGGAGCAGGTCGACCGGACGGCGGGATTCGACGTCACGTCCACCAGCACCGTGCCACACAAAGGTCCGGCTGGAGCACATGGTGGTGCGGCATGGGAACCGTCGCATTCGTAACTGGAGCGCGACTCTTCGTCCGGTGCTCGGTGCGTCAGCGGGAAACCGCAGGCAGGAGCTATGCACGCGGGGTGACCGGGCCCCGCACCCCGGGCAGACGGCACCGACCGTCGTGCACTGCGCGTCGGCACGCACTATCTCGACATTCACGTCTACCGACAGCACTGCAATGTCCGCCACGACGGGAACAACAGCTTCTTCAGCCGGAGCACAGAAACGTCCCGAGACACTCAGCCGTCACTCACAGTGTCCGCTGCACGGAAGCTGTGCCAGAACCTGGACCGGCACTGCCAGACGCATCGAGAACAGCCAGGTCGCGGTCCACCTCGCATCTTCCCGCCGGCGCGAGTACGCGGCGATCGATCGGGAACTGTGTGCGCCACGCTCGTGAATCCCGGATGCGGCCCACTGCCGGTTCGCCGGAACCCCCGAGGGGGTCGGCTTCGCAGACTACGGACTAATCACAGGGGACCGGCTTCTTCGAGCCCTCGGCAACGCTCAGACCTCGGCCCATTCGACGTCCGGCAGCAGCGCGGACGACGTGGCGGCCGGGCCTCCCGAGCGCTCTCGGTCTCGACAACGCCGAGCCCCACCGGAGGCCCTGCTGTCATGCACACCCGGCTGAAAGATCACTCGACCAGGAACCCTCACTCGAACCCGTGCTCACCATGATCTTCAGAGGGACGGCGCTCGGTATCGTGGGGTTCCCGGATGCTGCCGACTGCGGCCGCCAGCGGTGACCGGCAGGCGGGGTTCAGCCGGATCTCGATGCCGTCGGACAGCGTCGTCGGCGCCGGGTCGGCGGTTACGCCGACCCGTATCGGACGGCCAGTGTCGGCCTCGACGAACGACAGGGGCGGGCGGCCTTCCTGCAGGTACGTATCACCCCATTGCATCAGCGACAGGAGCACCGGTAGCAGGTCCTCGCCGGCCTTGGTCAGCCGGTACTCGTCGCGGGCCCGGCTGCCCGGCTTCCGGTAGGGAACGGGCTCGACGATCTGCGCGGCCTTCAGCTGTGTGAGTGCTCGTGACACCGCGGGCGCCGAGGCCCCGATCCGCGCCACGAAGTCGTCGAACCTGGTGGTGCCGTAGAAGCATTCGCGGATCACCAGGAACGCCGTCTTGGTGTTGAGCAGGTCCAGCACCCGCCCCGCCGAACATTCGTCGCCGATCGGCCACGGATCCCGGTCGCGCAGCCGTTCCTCGAAATTCATCGCCATACAGCCAGTGTAACTAACGCTTGCGTTATCCAGGTGGGCATGCTTCCATCTCACTAACGAATACGTTACCCAGATAGGAAATGCCGTGGTTGCAGTAGCAGACAAGGTGGTCATGGTGACCGGGGGCCGACGGGGACTCGGCGCGGCGCTGGTGGACGAGCTCCTGGCACGCGGGGCGCGAAAGGTGTACTCGACTGCACGCTCGGCGTACGTAGACGAACGGCCAGAGGTGGTCACCGCCGAGCTCGAGGTCCGCTCGGCGGCGTCGGTCGCCGCCCTTGCGGAGGTCGCCGCCGACGTCGACATCGTGTTCAACAACGCCGGGATCCTGCTGCCGGCTCCGCTACTGACAGGTGACTTCGAGGACGTCACCATGACGTTCGACGTCAACGTCTTCGGGTTGCTTCGGGTAGCACGGGCGTTCGCGCCGATTCTGGCCGCAAACGGCGGGGGCGCATTGGTGAACATGCACTCCGTGCTGTCCTGGCTGGCCGGCAGTGGCGCCTACGGGGCGTCCAAGGCGGCGGCGTGGTCCGTCACGAACTCGCTCCGATTCGAGCTGGCGAGCCAGAACACCCAGGTCGTCGGCGTGCACGCAGGGTTCATCGACACCGAGATGGTCTCTGCGATGGACCTGCCGAAGGCGACGCCGGCCGAGGTGGCAGCGCGGATCGTGGACGGCCTGGAGGCCGCGGCCACGGAGGTGCTCACCGACGACGTCACCATCGCCGCCAAGGCGGCGCTGTCCGGCCCCGTGGAGCGCCTGACCTTCCCCACCGCCCGTTGACATCCCACCCGACGCCCAGTCAAGGAGGACCGAACCGCCATGCCGCTGTGGACCATTCATCACACGCCCGGAATCTTCACCGACGAGGAAAAGCAACGACTCGCCACCCGCATCACTGACCACTACGAGGGGATCGGGCTGCCCCGGTTCTACGTGGTCACGTTGTTCCATGAGACCCGGTCCGAGGACATGTACGTCGGTGGGGAGCCCGTCCCGGCCGGGGTCCGGATCACCATCGACCACATCGCCCGCCACAACCCTGACCGAGAGAGCCGGCGCCGGACCGCCCAGTGGGTCAAGGGCATTCTTCAGCCCCACCTCGAACGGATCGCAGGGCTGCACTGGGAGTTCAGTGTCGACGAGACCAGCGAGGACCTCTGGATGATCAACGGACTCGTACCGCCCCCCGGAGGCTCCGACGCCGAGAAACTCTGGGCGGAGAGCAACGTGACCAGCCCCTACTGATCGGTCCGCCGCGTTCCCGTACAGCTGGGCGAAGCAATCACACGGTAGGGGAACCGAGTTGGACTCCAACGGCAGCGGCACAGAAGACTGCGGCAGCAGGGCCTCCCGGGCGCTCTTGGTCTCGACAACCCCGAGCCGCACGGAAGGCCCTGCTGTCATGCGCACCCGGCCAAGAGATCGCTCCACCGAGAAGCCTCACTCGAACCCGTGGTCCCCCTGTCACTCGCACATCTCGTGGAGGACCGCCCTGCAGTCCTGCCGCGCGCCCCATCCGAGGACCCGCCGCGAGCAGTACACCCCTGGACAACCTGAGGCATCTGGTGAACCCGGGACACGCCGGGTGATCATCATGAGTGTTGAAGATCTCCTTCCCTTCACGCGCGGCGTAGTAGACCAGGACGTAGCCAGCGGCCGAGTCTGCCCACCACCCGAGGGCGGCGTTGAGGACGAGGCCGAGCAAGACGACCACGGCCAGGGTGCCGTCGATCAGGGGGACTTGTCCTTCGGTGTTGAGGACCGGGTTGTTGAGCGCGGCGGCGGCGGGAGCCTTACCGCCGGCCAGGGCGAACATCACTGCGGCGGTGATCGCGGTCCGGGCGATGCCGAGCGACGAGTGCTGCGGGTGGAAGCCGGTGACCAGCACGAGGGTCGATACGTTGATGTGGGCGGCCAGATCCACAGCGGCTGACATCCCGACTCGGCGCGGGCGTCGTGGCCGGTGAGGGCGCGGCCGTCGACATCGTCTGGCCCTCCACTGCTGGTTCTGGAAGGCGAGGTACACGGCGACCGGGCGTCACTGGGCCGGGGCAGTCGATGAGCAACCCGCCGCCCTGCCACACGCCCAGCGCGTCGCCGTCGATGCGTTGGAGGACACGACGCACGGTGGCCTCGGCCGGGGCGGTGGGGCCGCGGTCCGGCTCCCGGCATGGGCCACCGAGCCGGGCCAGGACGTTGGGCGGGGCGTCGG
Source organism: Streptomyces sp. BK340 (assembly GCF_007827595.1). Taxonomy (GTDB): domain Bacteria; phylum Actinomycetota; class Actinomycetes; order Streptomycetales; family Streptomycetaceae; genus Streptomyces. The sequence goes on along the minus strand of NZ_VISR01000053.1, from coordinate 21,253 downwards.
CGGCCCACTCCGCGATCGCGGCCAGGGACTTCGCTCCGGCCAGGACCGCGGACGCGGCCAGGGAGAGGACGAAGGCGAGCGGGTGGCGTCGGCCCTGGTCCCGGCGGGGATCGGGCACCGAGCCAGGCAGGTCAGCAGGCCGGGGAGGTCATCGGGGACGGTCGGCGCGGTGTCGGCGAGTTGGCCCAGAGGGCGCGGGATGAGCGAGGATGAGCGGGCAGGCACGGTCTTCCGTCGTGGTGATCAGGGACTCGACACCTCATGATCACCGGAAGTCGTGCCTGCCCTCCGCGTCAGCCCCCGCCGACCACCCCGCAGTCCTGCCCCAGCTCCTGAAGCCCCATCAACCCGGATGCACCGCCGGAACGACGCCGCCCTGCCCGCGTACCCCGTCGGTCACCGTCATCGTGGCGCCGACGGGGTACGCCCGTCACCCGCGAGCGGAGTGCGACTTCAGCGGATGCGGTGCTTCCGCCAGAAGGGGCCGAGGTCCCTGTGCGTCATCGACTGTGCGGCCTTCTTGAAGTCGACGGTGGTGGAGACGCCGTACCAGTGGTCGTGGGCGTACTTCTTGATGAGGCGCGCCATGGTGCCGGCCCCGAGGACGTGCTCCAGGTCGGCCAGGACGCAGGGGCCGATCCCGTACACGACCTGGAAGTACTCGCCACGGTGTGTAGACCAGTAGGCCATCGAGTTGGTGAGCGCGGCGGTGGCGCTCGGCCAGGAGTCGTCCGGCGAGCACTCGAACCCGTTCCAGCGGTAGTAGCGCGCGTTGGCGTACTGAGCGAAACTCTCGTCCAGCCAGGGTGAGTTGTACTCGTCGTTGCCCACGATGCCGTACCACCACTGGTGGGCGATCTCATGGACGGTGGCGCCGCCCTCCTCCTCGGTGCCGAGGATGACCAGGCCGGGGTACTCCATGCCGCCGGCGAACCCGGGGGTCATCACGAGGTCTATCTCGCCGTACGGATAGCGGCCGAACTCCCTGCCGAACCGGTCGATGGCGGCGACGCCGTCCTTTCGGTTGAGGCGGACACCGGCGGCGGGCGTGTTCGGCGACCAGTACGACTTCACGCGCACACCGCCGGGCGAGGTCTGGGTCGCGGTGCGGAACGGGCCCGCCGCCCATGCGAAGTCCCGCACCCGCTTGGCGACGCTGTGGGTGACCGTACGCCCGATACCGCCGGGGCGGGTCCATGTGCTGCCGGTCGCCGGGACCTTGAGGGCGGACGGGTGGTCGAGGCGCACCCGGAAGTCGCTCGCCAGGGTGTAGAAGCTCTCGCCGTACGACACATACGGATCGAGGTGCCACCCCCTCGCGTCGTGCACGGCGAGGACCGGCAGCGCGTTGCCCAGGAAGCGGAACGCGCCTTCGCGGCCGAAACGGTTGTTGCGTGCGGGCACGGTGAGGGCCACGTCGAAGGAGACGGCCGTCCGCTCACCGCGTGCGAGCGGCTTCGGCAGAGCGATGCGCAGCGCCGTGCACTTCACGCCGGGGCGGCCCGGAGTGCCGCCGCGCACGTGGGAGACGCGGACGGGGGACGGCCTTCCGGATGTCCCGCAGCCATCCTCGCCATTGCCCCACAGGCGTAGGTACACCTCACGCAGGGGCCGGCTGGAGGCGTTGCGGAAGGACACCGTCTGCCGGCCCGCCCAGTGGGAGCCGTCGGCGTCGGCGCGCAGCTTCACGTCGTAGCTGGGGCGGTCGGGCGTCGCGGGTTCGGCCGCTCTCACCGCGGCGCCGGGCGCCGGGCCGGACGGCGTGCCGGCCTCGGCCACGGTGGAGCCTGCTGTCGCGAGCAGCGCGAGCAGGGCGACCAGCAGACGGCGACCGGTTCTTGAGGGGCCCGTGGGCGACGAAGGCATGGCAGACGACATGACAGATGACATGCCAGCGGATCTTGTCACAGGGTTCCCCACGGCCGACACAGGCCCGCGCGAAGAGGGGAGGTCGGCTCCGCTTGGGCGGCGAAAATGCCAGGGTACGCAGGGGATGTTCGCTGTACGTTGGCGCACAGTAAGGATCCCGGTTCAACCCATCCGCAGTTCATTCCCTTCCATGAGGCCTGGCCACGTGTTCCTGACCATCACCACCACCGGCACCCCCGAACGCCCCGCGACCGGCCTCGGCTACCTGCTGATCGCCCGCCGCGTCCACGGCCACTGGGGCATCGAGAACAAGATCCACCACGTCAGGGACACCACGTACGCCGAGGACGCCTCCCGCGTACGCACCGGCACCGCTCCACGTGCCATGGCATCCCTGCGCAACCTGGCCATCGGCGCTCTCCGACTCGCCAACCAGACGAACATCGCCGCTGGACTCCGCCACCACACCCGCGACGCCAACCGTCCACTGATCACCCTCGGCATCATGTGATCAACCAGGACACATCACCTGAACGACGCGGCCCTGCGCCGCCCCTCGATCGGTGATTTGCAGATTCAGTGCTTTATGGAGACGTCGGCCGTCAATGGCTAAGAGGTTGTCTCACGTGGCAAGCTTCGCGAGCTTCTTGTAACAGGTCAGGGTGGCGGCCATGGCCAGGGCTCGGCTCTGCCAGTCGTTGCGGACCACGAACGGGATCTTGAGACCACGAGCAGCCCATGGCAGGCTCATGCCGCATGATCGATGAATTCGCGAAAGACAACCTGCACGGGAGACTGCGGCGGGACCGCAAGGCGCTGCTCTGGAAACTCGACGGCTTGTCCGAATACGACGCCCGCCGACCTTTGACAGCGACCGGGACCAACCTCCTCGGCCTGGTCAAACACGTGGCCACCGTCGAGGCCAGGTACTTCGGCGAGGTCTTCGACCGCCCTTCCCCGGAACCGCTGCCCCGGTGGCAGGACTCCAACGGCAGCGATCTATGGGCGACCGAGGACGAGACCCGCGATCAGATCATCGGGTTCTACCGGCGCACGTGGGAACACTCGGACGCGACGATCAACGAGCTTCCCCTCGACGCCTCCGGCCACGTGCCCTGGTGGCCCGAGCCTTGTCCCAACACGAACCTGTTCGCCGTCATGGTGCATGTCCTCGGCGAGTCCAACCGGCATGCAGGGCACGCCGATATCCTGCGCGAGGGCCTCGACGGCCGGACCGGGGTGCGCCCCGAATACGAGAAGCAGATTGACGAGGAAGCCCGTGCAGCCTACCGCGCGAAGGTCGAGGAGGCCGCCAGGTCGGCCGCACCAGTCAAGGCTTAGAGGCATTGCCTCTAAGACGTCATCTCATTTGGGGTGCCTGCAGTAGCAGATGAGGGTGCAGACGATGCTGGTGAAGGCGAGGAAGTGGTCGGCCTTGCGTTCGTAGCGGCGATGGAGGTGGCGGCAGCCGGCGACATGGTCCCTTCGATGGCCCAACGGTGTCGGCCGAGTCCCTGACCTGCGCCGCGGGAACCGGCCGGACCACTGCGTCGTCGATTACCGACGTGACTGAAGTGACCCCCACCTTGCCCGACGACCACAATGAACTGATCTCCGACCTCTGCGGGATCGTCAGCGACTACCCCCACGGGAGCCCGTCGGCGACCCTCGGCCTGCTCGCCGACGACGCGGCGGACGCGCTCGACCGCATCGGCACCCCGCAGGGGCGCCGGGAACGGACCGGGTACACGATCCTGCTCCACACCACGTGCTGGTACGTCGCCGCACGCGTCTTCAGTAAGTCCCTCTTCGCGTCGTACACGCAAGCCCTGGAAGGGTTGCGGGCCACGCTCGACCCGGCGTCCTGCACCTGCCCGGCCGGAGCCCACCCCACGGACGTGGACGGCGAGTACGGCGTCGAGGCCGGGGTGAGCATGCTGTCCGAGGCCGGCCGTGCCGTGTTCGCCGAGGAGTACGAGCTGGAGGGCGAGGAGCTGGCGGCGTTCGACTGCGAGGCGTTCCTCGCCGGCCTCGCCGACGGAGCCGCCGCCCGCATGCGCGAGGCCCACAAGGAGCTCTTCGGCGGTGTGGACGTCTCCCACCTCGACGTGCGGTTCCTCCGGGACGACGGCGGTATCGACATCGTCGCCCTGCAGGAGGCGATCCGGCGTTCCTGGGAGGACAACACCGGCCCCGTCGCGCTGTGGTCCGCCCGCCGCTGGCTGGCCGGGCAGGTGCGCGACGAGGAACGGATCGGCCTGTTCCTGTCCCTGTGGATGGGCATCGCCCAGACCTACGGCGGCCTGCCCCCCTCCTACGCCCGCGACCTGGTCGCGGCCCTGGACACCATCGGCCCGGACGCCTCGTGCGAGCACCCCCAGCACCCCTGGTCCGCGACCACGCACGTGCAATCCCGGTATGAGGCAGTGGTGCATCTGTACGCGCCCGAGGACTACCCGGACACTCCGGTGCCCGTCGAGCTCTCGGCCCGCGAACTGTGGGAATGCCCGGCGCACTACGCCGAGCTGGCACGCGGTGCGCGGGAGGTCGTCCAGCAGTGGCGTCACATGCGCGGCGGCGAGGAGGACGACTGGTAGGTCCTCGTGGGGCTGCCCCGCGGTCCCCGGCACTCACCCGCGTGGTCCGCACAGGTCGTGGTGATGCCGGGAGCGGCACAGGATCGGACGCAGTTCCCCGTGTTCCGCTGTCCTGCGTAGGAGACGTGCGCAGGATGACCACCACCTCAGAACGACCGCCGGCGCGGCAGGTGTCCCAGCGGGTCTCCCAGTCCGTGTTCGACGGCTCCAGACTGCGGGTCGTCCTGCTGGTAGACGTCAACGACGGCGCCTGGCAGCAGTTCCTGGAGGCCGGATCCTCGCCGGAGTGTGCGTCTATGGGTGCTGCTTCGGTTCGACGAGCAGCGCCTATAGGGCCGCTGACTGCGGTCTTCTCCTTGAGGTCGGTAGCCTCCCGGCGTGGGGATGGTTGAGCGGCTGGTGCCGGACGAGTTGTGGGAGCTTTTCCAGCGAGTGGTGCCCGAGGCGCCGGGGCGGCCTCAGGGTGGTGGCCGTCGTCGGCATGGTGACCGGGAGGTGCTGGCCGCGATCGTGTCCGTGGCCACGTCTGGCCGCACTTGGCAGCAGTTGCCGTCGGCGTCGTTCCGGCCGTCGGGTGCGGCGGCCCATCGACGCTTCGCCGAGTGGACGAAGGCAGGGTGTGGGCCAACCCTGCTCGCCGTGCCGCCGCTTCGCCGCGTTCATGACCTACCAGCGGAGGCTCTCAGTCGCCTGCTCAGTAGTACATGAACGTCGGGATCAGGCCGCCGCCGCTGGCATTCGGAATCGTTACCAGCCCGCCGGGGCCGACACCCCTGCTGTTCGCGACGTTGACCACGTCGTAGACCGAGCCGTAGTTGCCCATCCAGTGCCACGAAGGGTCAGACTTTTTTGCCTTGCAGGCGTTGGCGAGTTTGATGCCTTCCTGGGCAGTGAGAACTTGATCAGCCCGCGGCATGTAGCAGCTGGCGTTCGGCGTTGTCGGTGCCTTCGGCGCGGTTGCGGCGGGAGCCGGAATCGCCAGGCCGATCACCAATGCCGCGGGCGCGGCCACGATGGCGAGGGTGCGAAGTCGGTTCATGGTTGACCTCCCTAGCTAGCCACCTGTCTCGGAACCGAGATCTGAACCGACCGTAGAGTCGCCAGATGCAGTACCGCCATTCGGATGCGTCCATTCGGGTGATGGCGCGGTGTCGATTCGGGGATTCTGCTCCTTGATGTGGGAGGTGGCGTCTGACCTGGGGTGTTGTTGGTTGGTTGAGAAGGCTGGTGGGGTAGTTCTGGCAGGGTTGAGGGGGTGCGAGCTGGCGTTGCCTGTGGTGTGTTGAGTAGCGGCTGGGTGGTCGAGGGCAGCGTCCGGGTGTATGGGCGCGGGTGCGATATTGCTGTTCAGGAGTGTTGTACGCGACGAGCACGACCGGCCCGTACAGCTGCGCTCGGTCTACGGAGCCCCGCTCTGGCAGTTCCGGGCGGCAATCTCAACGTTCAAGGGGAAGCCCCTCCCCAGACCGCCTGTCGCGAAGCCATCGAGAAGACCAGTCTCGAAATCGGCCCGAAGGAACCGAAGTTGCTCCTCACTCCTTTCCTGCACGCCGGGACCCGGCTCTCATCCCGGCCGGCCGTGGGAGCCCGCCTCGAGGGTTGCGCGAAGGACGGCCAGGGTTGAGGCGATGCGGGCCAGGTCGTCGGGGTGAATCGCCGCGGTCAGTGAGCTGAGCTCGCTTTCGACAATGGGGCGGGAAGCGGACAACTGCTTCTCGCCCGCGGGTGTGAGGCGGAGGACGGACGAGCGGCGGTCCTGGGGGTGCGCGACCCGCAGGCACCAGCCCGCGGCCACCAGCCGGTCGACCGCCTTGCTGACGGCCCCCACGGTGATCGCCAGTTCGCCGACGATGTCGAGCACACGGCACCCCGGCACGCGGTCGATGATCTCCAAAAGCTCGAACTGTCCCAGCCCCAGCCCTTGTTCGGCACGCAACCGGGCGCTCACCGCGTTGTAGAGCCGGGTCTCGACGCGGACCAGATCAGTGAAGATCTGGGTGATGTGGCTCACATTAGCTCCAATAGATTCCCAGGAATCATCTTCCTTGAAATCCGGTTGAGGTCAGGCAAGTGGATTCCAAGGAATCCATCCTCGCACCCCGACCCATGGAGGCCCGCATGTCCCGACAGCAGCGCGACGCTCTGGACGCCATACTCCGTTCCGCCCCTCGCAGCAAGGTGCGGCCCACTCCCGAGGAGCAGCGCAGCGGTTTCGCCGCGGCCGTCACCCGACCCGCACCGGAGAGTGTGGTCACCCGCAGGGCCGTCCTGGGCGGGCGGCCGACACTGGAGCTGGAGCCAGCCGATGCCTCCGCCCGCGGCCGACTGCTCTACCTGCACGGCGGCGGCTACGTCATCGGCTCACCGGACACCCACGCAGGGCTGGTCGGTGAACTGGCCCGCCGCGCGGGGCTGCGCGCGACGTCGGTGGATTACCGGCTGGCGCCCGAGCACCCTTTCCCAGCGGCTGTCGACGACGGGCTCGCGGCCTACCGCGAGCTGCTGGCGTCGGGCACCGACCCTCGGGACGTCGTCATGGCCGGTGACTCCGCCGGTGGCGGATTGAGCATCGCCACGCTGCTCGCCGCGCGGGAGGCCGGGCTGCCGCAACCAGCCGCCATGGTTGTCTTCTCCCCCTGGGCCGACCTCACCCTCGCTGGAGGAAGCATCCGTTCCAAGGAGAACGCCGACCCCATTTTCACAGAGGCCGACGTGCGCGCCTACGCCGATCTCTACGTCGGCGCAGGCGACAGGGCGCATCCCCGGGCCAGTCCGGTGTTCGCCGACCTCACCGGACTACCCCCACTCCTCGTGCAGGTCGGGGCGAACGAGGTGCTCCTCGACGACGCGGTCCGGCTGGCCGGCCGCGCGGCCGCCGACGGCGTCGAGGTCACGCTCGAAGTCGGCCCCGGCCTCCCCCACGTCTTCCAACACCACTACGGCCGCCTCGACGAGGCGGACGCCGCACTCGACCGCGCCGCCCGCTTCCTCACCGGCCACCTGAGTGCCGGGCGCCCGGGCGCCGACCACCTCGAACCGGTCCACTGACACCGACCCCGGCGGCCTCCACGTGATGTCGGCAACGGGCGCAGCAGCACCATCGCCGACATCACGGGTCGATTTCAGTAAGTTCAACGTCTCTGCGGGATCAGGCGTGGACCACTTCGCGTATGCGCGTCCTTCGCCGGTAGGGAGTCACACCGGGGTCCGCAGGTCCATGAGCGCAGGTTCCGCCGGGTCGGCAGACCCGCGCGATCAACCTGGAGATCGCACTGACCAACTTCTTCAACAGGATCAGCCACACCATCAGGGAACCGGTCGGCAGAACCTGGGGCTGAGCGCAGCATGGCTCCTACCCACTGAGGCTTCGCCAGCGAAACGATCTCCGGGTGAGCCACCAGGCCGGGAAGGCGTGAAGCCCCTGGTAGGCCTGGTCCGCCAAGACCATGTCCGCTCGAATCAGAGGCTTCACGTTGGTCGCCCATGCTGCCGCGCTCGGCGTCCCACGCCACATCGTGGAGTTCCTCGCCCGGGTGCTGGCCACCCACCGGCGCTGGATCGGCACGCCGAAAGCGCTCTCCCGCCGCAGGCCCGTTCCGCCAGGCGGTACTGCTGCTGCGCTGGTTCCGAGAACACGACTGCGTGCACTGCCTGGGCCCGGGACGCCGGGATCTCCCCGGCCACCAGCTACCACTACCTCCATGAGGGCAGCGGTGTGCCGGCCGGCCAAGCTCCTGATCTGCACGAGGTGTTGGACCTCTGCCGTGCCCAGGGGATGACAAACGTGGTGCTGGACGGCACGTTGATCGCATCCGACCGGCTGGCCGGGGTCCGGGAGAACGGCAACGCCCTGTGATTCCGCCGGAAGCACAAGAGCTTCAGCGGCACCATTCAGTCCTGGCCCCGCCGGACGGCACCCGTCGTGGGTCTCCGACGTGGAGCCGGGTTCCACCCCGGACATCCCCTCGGCCCGAATCCACGTGCTGCCCGCGCCGTACAAAGCCGCCACAGACGGGCTTCCCACGCTCGCCGACAAGGGCTGCATCGGCGCCGGCATCGGCATTCACGTGGCCGTACGCCACCCCGAAGGTCGCTCCGAGACCGCCTTGGACCGAGGAACCCGCACACGAATGCGCTGGTCGGACACGTGAGGGCGCGCGGCGAGCAGACCGCGGCGGAACCGAAGGAACACTGGCGAATCCTCTCAAGCACTTCGCTCTCAGCCCCAGGAGATTCGGCGATACAGCCCGCGCCGCACTTGTTCTCACGGACATTGGAAATAGTCCTCACTGAGGAAACCCCGTTGAGCGTTGTTTTGCGACTCAGGTCAGAGATCTGGCATCCCGAGCCGACTGGGGATGGGTCTCGTACATCCGTACCGCGACCACGACACCCGCTACTGCGGTGAGGGCAGCGACGGCCCAGACGGCGGTGGTGAGGCCGTAGGCGTCGGCGAGGGCTCCGGCGAGCAGGGCGCCGACGGCGAAGCCGCCGTCACGCCAGAGCCGGTAGACGCCGACGGCGCGGGCGCGCCAGGCGGGGTGGGCGACGTCACCGATGACGGCGAGCAGGGTCGGGTACACCAGCGCGGTGCCGGCGCCGAGCAGGACCTGGGCGAGCGCCCACACCGGGAAGGAGGTGCCGAACGCGATGAGGGCGATGGCGGCGGCCTGCAGGAGCATGCCGGAGGTGATGAGGTGTTTGCGGCCGATGCGGTCGGACCACCAGCCGGTGAGGATCTGGCCGAGGCCCCACACGGCGGGGTAGAGGGCGGCGAGCAGGCCGATCCGGCCCACGCTCAGGCCGTACGCGGCGAACAGGAGGGGGAAGATTCCCCACGCGAGGGCGTCGTTGAGGTTGTTGACCATGCCGGCCCAGCTGGCGGAGGACAGGGCCTTGTCGGTGAGGCTGGTGGTGCGGGCGATCTGGCCGGTGGTCAGTTCGGCGTGGTGGTCGCAGCCGGCCGGTGCGGGGTGAAGGGCGGCTTCAACGTGTGCATGTTCGCGGGTCTCGCGGACGGCGAGGGCGGACAGGCCGAGGCCGAGAGCGGCGTAGGCGATGCCGAGGAAGAACGGCTGCGGTCGCAGGCCCCAGTGGGCGGCGATGGCGCCGGTGGCCATGGCGGTGCCGGCGAGGGCGAGGTAGCCGGCGGCCTCGTTGAAGCCCATCGCGAGTCCGCGTCGGGCGGGGCCGACCAGGTCGATCTTCATGATGACGGTGGTGGACCAGGTCAGGCCCTGGTTGATGCCGAGCAACACGTTGGCCAAGACGATCCAGCCCCACGAGGGGGCCCAGATCAGCAGGAGCGGCACCGGCAGCGCCACCATCCAGCCCGCGACCAGGACAGGCTTGCGACCGTACCGGTCGGAGAGGGTGCCGGCGAAGAAGTTCGTGATGGCCTTCGTCGCGCCGAACGCGAGGATGTAGGTGAGCACGGCGGTGTACGCGGACAGGTGGAAGGTCCGGTCGGCGAGCAGTGGCAGGACTGTACGTTCCTGGCCGAGCATGCCGCCGACCAGGGCGTTGACTGTGACAAGCAGGGAGAACTGGGCGAGATTGGCGCGCAGGCCGAGCCGGATCCCATCGGCGGCGGGGGTGGAGTCGGTGGCGGTCACGAGCCGTCCTCCAGTCGGCGACCGGTGACCTTCGCCCAGTCGCTGACGCTGCCGGCCAGCACCGCGAGTTCGCGGGCGCCGTGGCGGGCGAGGAGGCTGGCGGCGGTCATCGCGCGTTCGCCGTGCCCGCACATCACCACCGAACCGTCGACCGCGTCCTGGCCGTCGGCGGCGAGGTTGCCCAGCTCGCGGTGGGCGGCTCCGGGGATGTGCCCGGCGGTGTATTCGGCGGTCTGGCGGACGTCGAGCACCGGCCGGGTGCCGATCCGATCGGCGGTGACCAGCTCGATCGTCTCGACCGGGCCGCCGTTGGCGCGCCAGGCGTTCATACCACCGGCGAGCTGTCCGGCGAGCCGTTCGTAGCCGATCTTGGCACATTGCCAGGCGAGGTCTGCTCCGTCCTGGCCGGGACCGAGGACGAAGACGAGCGGCACGTCCGGCCGCAGCAGCCAGCCGAGCCAGGTCGCGAACGCAGGCCGCAGCGGATTGGAGATGGCGCCGGGGATGTGTCCGGCGGCGAACTCGTCGATCGGCCGGGCATCGACCAAGTAGCCGCCGTTGGCGAGCAGGGCGCGCACCCTCTCCGGGTTCAGCGGGTCGAGGCCCGGTGCGGCGGCCAGCAGGGCCGGGCCCCGGCGGTTGATCTCGCCCAAGCGGTCGAAGTACACGGGGTAGGAGTCGAGCGAGCCCAGCAGCCTGCGTACGAAGGCCTCCTCGTCCGGGGCCGCCAGCAGGTCGTTCGCCGCCTTCTGGGCGCCGATGGTGGTGATCCGCTCGGCTCCCGGCGGTGCCGAGCAGAACGAGCCGGCGCCATGGGTCGGCCACACCGCGGTCGTATCCGGCAGCTTCGTCAGGCGCTGGAGCGAACGGTACTGGGCGCGGGCCAGCTCCTCCGCCCGGTCGGCGCCCTGAAGGTCGGTGCGGGCGGCCGAGCCGACGATCAGCGACCCCCCGGTGAACACCCCGCACTCCCGGGCACCGTCCAGGAGCAGAAAGGACACGTGCTCGTCGGTGTGGCCGGGAGTGGCGAGCGCCCGCAAGGTCAGACCGCCGAGGTCCACCTCGTCACCGTCCCCCAGCGGGGTGTGCGGAAAGGCGCGTCTCCCCGCAGCGGAGGCGAGCACGGTCGCTCCGTCGTCGTGCGCGAGCTGGAGGGCACCGGTGAGGAAGTCGGCGTGGAGGTGGGTGTCGGCGGCGAAGGCCACTGTCAGGCCACGCCTCGTGGCGGCGGCCCGCAGGTCACGCAGGTCACGCGCGGCGTCCACGGCCAAGGCCCGGCCGTTGCCGAGGTCCACCAGGTAGGCGCTGTTGCCGAGCCCCTCGTCGACCAGGGGTATCAGGTGCTCGTCGGCGAAGCCCATGCCGTCCTCCAGCATCGTCGCAAGGCGGGTGGCAACCCACCCGGGCCACTTATACAATATTCCATGGATTCATGGATGATTCCAGGGAGGACCCCACTCGCAAGACCGCCCCCGCCCTGTTCGACGCGCTCGCCACCACCGACAAGCCGCTGTCCAAGGGCAACCGGCTGGAACTGCTCACCCAGGGCGAGCGCCGCGTCGACGCCCTCGCCAAGGCCGCCGGACTCGGCCTGACCATTGCCTCCGCGCCCCTGCAGACCCTCAAGCAGGCCGGCCTGGTCACCACTCTCTTGGGGGGTGCAGGGGTTTGGGGTGCAGGGGTTCGGCACGCACAGGTCGCCTCGCCCTCCGCCGGTCGTGTCGTGCATGTCCGGCGCGGCGGCCCCGATGGGGGCGCCATCGCGGTCCCCGCGCCGCCGATGACAGCGCGGGGATACAGCGGTACAGCGGACGTTGTCGCCTACGCGCAGGAAACCGGCGTCCCCGTGCGTGTGCTGTGGTCCAAAGGCGCCATTCGCTGACCCATACATCAACACCAGACCACACACAGTTCCCTCTGGTCTGCTGCCCGGACGGCGCCACGATGCCCACGGGACCGTTCCGCGCCGGCTGAAACCAGCCCGGTTTTCGCCTCTCGGCTCCCTGGGCCTCGCTAGAGGTCGAGGACGACTTCGGTGGTGGGCCGGCTGCAGCAGACCAGGACAGTGCCGGGCTCGGGACGTTCGAGAGGTGGGATGGTGTAGGTGATGTCGCCTGCCACGAGGTGGGTGATGCAGGTGTGACAGACACCGGTGCGGCAGGACCAGCGGGTGGGGATGTCGCAGGCTTCGGCGAGCTCCAGGAGGGACGCGTGGGCGGGTGACCATGGAGTGGTGATGCCGCTGCGGGCGAAGGTGATGAGGGGGCCGGTGCCCGTGGGCCCGGGTGGTTGGTGCGGTCGGATCGCGGCGGTGGGTGTGACGCCGGGGTTGATGGCGGGGAGGGCACTGAACTGTTCCGTATGGATCCGCTCAGGGTGCAGGCCGTGCTCTGTCAGGAAGCCGCCGAGGTCGTCCATGAACGTGGTCGGTCCGCACAGGTAGGCGTCGGCGTCGGTGGGAATGCCCAGAGCCATGAGTGATTGGGCGGTCGGGCGGCCCTGGGCGATGTGGGGCTCGGGGTGTGGGGCGAGTTCGTCGGCTGCGGTGTAGTAGATGTGCTCGTGGGCGTTCGGAAGTTGCGACAGAAGGGTGTGGGCCTCGTCCGCAAAAGCGTGGTGGGCGACGTCGTGGGCGGTGTGGATCCACCACACCGGTCGTGCGTCTCGGGTGGCAGCGAGCTGGTGCAGCATGGCCAGGACCGGAGTGACACCGATCCCCGCCGAGATGAGGACGATGGGGCGGGTGCCTTCCTCGAGTACGAACGTTCCGCGGGGGCTTGCGACCTCCACGAGATCCCCGGGGCAGAGTGTGGCGTGGATGTAGCTGCTGACTTTCCCGTGGTTCTCGTGCTTGACGCTGATGCGGTAAGTGCCGGCCGTGGGCACGGAGGACAGGGAGTAGCTGCGCACCGCGGGAGCGGTGTCGCCGACGACGAGGCGGAGGGAGAGGTACTGGCCCGGGCGGGCCTCGGGTAGGGGTGTGCCGTCGGTGCTGTCGAGGTAGATCGACGAGACGGTGGGGGTCTCGGGGACGATGCGGCCCACGCGCATGGTCTTGAAGCCCGGCCATCCCGGCTCTTCCCTGGGCTGCTGGGTGGCGGCGCGTTCGCCCGGCCATCCCGGTTCCTGTCTGGGCTGCTGAGCTGCGGCGAGTTCACGGAAAGACTGCTGCCATCCCGGGCTGAGCGCAGGGATGTTCAGCGCTTTGCGCAACATCGTGGGGTCTCGGTCAGGCAGGTAGAGCAGCGCATCGGTGTCGGCGACGCTCAGTTCCTCCGGGCCCTTGCGAGTCAGGGTGATCTCATCGCCGGCCTGGACGCGTCCCTCGGTGATCACGCGCAGATAGAAGCCGGGACGATGATGGGCAACCAGCAGGGAGGCCATGGCGGGTTCATCCAGCCGCATGCCGACGCGGTAACAGGTGACGCGAGGCTGGGTCACCTCGAACTCGGCTTCGCCGATGCGGTACCGGTCGCCGATGCACACTTCGTCGTCGGGCAGACCTTCGACGGTGAAGTTCTCCCCGAAGATCCCGCAGGTCAGGTCGTCGCGACCGAGCTGCTTCTGCCAGTACTGATAGGACTGCAGCTGGTAGACAAGGACAGCACGAATTTCACCGCCGTGCCCGGCCAGATCTCCTTGACCGTCTCCCTCGACATTCAGCCGCCGCACCATCCGGGGACCGTGCACGGGTGACTTCCAAGCGCCGGTGTGGACGGTCCTTCCCTGCCAGGACACGTCCCTGGGCATCCCTACGTTGACGGACAGCAGCGTCGCCATTGTGGACCTCCTGCGGGTGGCCGCCCCTGGGCCGCCCCTCATGGCGCTGTGATCTGTGCGCTCAGTTCATTTGCCGGTGCCGCCACGATTCCGTGATCACGAATCATGTGGTGCGTTCACTGAGACGCTTCGATTGAAAGGACCGACGCGAAGGGCTATACGCATTCGATCTTACTCGGTAGAGCATTCATGTCGCGCAGCCTGCAAGGTGGCGACGCCGCCCTGCGCCACACCACAATGATCAAATGGAGTACAAGCTCAAAGTCGTCGTACTGCCTGTGAGCGATGTCGACCGCTCGTTGGCCTTCTACACCGACATCTGGGTTTCACGTCGAGGTGGCTCTGCCGCTCGAGGAAGGACCGCGCGGCCGCCAGCCCTCGTTGAAAGGCACGCCCACGTGCGGGCAGTTGGTGCTCCACCGGGGTGGGGGCAGATTCCGGGTGCAGGCCGAATCGTAGAGCGGCCAGGAGGTGTTGCTGCTCGGGGCGCAGGGCTGGGGTCCTCCGGCCGGACTAACACTCACGATCCGGCCTCCCCCGGGCGAGGGAGGCCGGTTGATCCGTGGGATCGATGTGGTCAGCGCGGGTGACGAGGAGCCTTGGAGCGTCGGCAATCGGGCTACACGGAGGTCACGGTGGCAGTTCCTGCGAACTCGGAGGTAGGCGGCGTTCCAAGGACACCGGCCGCAGGCCCGGGGCGGATGTTGTGGTCGCGGCGGTGGCCAGCGTGGGCACCCATGGCCGCTGTGTTGTGGAGTGTGTTGTACGCCGCTGTCGAGGTCACGTGGGCGTCAGCGGGCATCACCGTGCCATGGAAGGAGCATGCCGCCTACGCGCCGGCGGTCCAGCTTCTCCTGGCGGCCCTCGCCATCCTGGCCGGCGGGGCCTGCCTGGCCAGCACCCGGGCACTTGCCAGGCCTGGCCGGGCTGCGGTGGCGACGGCACTGATCGTGGCGCTTCCTGTGTTCGTCGTGGGGACCAATGGACTGCCGATCTACTTCGTTACGCTGGCGACGCTCTCGGGAATCGAGAGCGCCACTGGTCTGGCCCAGGTGCTGCTGAACACGGCGGGAACGGTGCTTCTGCTCCTCGTCGCCTTGTCGTACCGCCGACGGCTGCGCGGCGACTGCCCCCGATGCGGGCGGCCCCACGCCGGCCCCAGCGACGGCCCGCTCCTCCACCCGGCCGTCTCCCCGGCCTCGAAGCGGACCCGCAGGGTGGTCTACCTGCTGTTGTGTGGACTCCTGCCGTGGGCAGGAGTCAAGACCATCTGGACGCTGGGCGGTGACGCGATCGGCGTCTCGGCCGATGACTGGCAGCGGACGACGAGCGTCGGCGCGTCGGGACTGTCGAAGGCAGCCGCTTCGGTGGGTATCGACGTGACCGTACTGGCCGCGATGGTCGGGGGCTTCCTGCTGCTGGGGCTGCTGCACGCGTGGGGGCAGGAGTTCCCCCGCTGGACGCTGGTCCTGTCCGGACGAAGGGTCCCGCGCCTGCTGCCACTGACCCCGGCATGGCTGACTGGCATCCCCTTGACGATGTACGGAGCCGTCCTCATCGTCATGGCCCCGCTCATGGCCGTTGGCGTGCTGCCCGAAGCCAAGCCGTCAGCGCCGTTCACCACCAGCTCGGGCATCACCTGGATGGTCGAGTTCGGCGGCCTGGCATTCGCCGGTCTGGGCATCGGCCTCGTCGTGGCCGCTCACTCCTATGCCGCCCGCACCCACCCCGTCTGTGCCAGCGCCACGGCGACGAACCGGCCCGCGGCCCAGGCCCAGGGATGACGAGGACGCCGAGTGCGTCGTACTCGAGTGACCCCCTGCGGTGCGGGATGAGCAGGCCGGTGCGCTGGTATCCGCCGTCGGCGATGGCGTGTGCGCCGCGGCAGACCCGGTCGACGCCGGACTCCGTGAACGCCCGGCAGTCGTTGCGGCTGCCGGGCAGCGGCAGGCCGATCGCCACCACCAGGCGACTGTCGGCGTCGATCACGACCTGCAGGTTCGTCGAGTACCAGTAGTTCCTAATGGAGGCGGCCGCGCCGCGATCACAGGTGGGAACCAAGGTGCCGTCGACGATGTAGACGGTGTCTTTGCGCGGCTGGCGGCAGGCGAGATGGCCGGCAAGGGGCGCCAGGTGATCGAGGATGCGGTCGGCCGCAGACCTCGAGGCCCCGAACAACGGCGCCTGGTGAACTGGGGCGCACACGTGGTGGGCAGCAATCGTCAGGTCTGTGAATCGGGTCCTTCGCGTTCGGCAAGGAACTTGTCCAGCAATGCAAAGAGAACGTCGAGGACGTGTACTTCCTGCTCGGGCGTGAGGTCCCACTCACCCTGCCAGTCCGGGAGGGCAATCTGCCGAATCTGGGCTTCCCAGACGAGGTTGCCGCCGACCTGGTGGTTCGCCATCAGCCACTCGCGCCAACCATCCAGGCCGGGTCCGCCATGCCGGCGGGCAGCTTGGTCGTACCCCACTATGAAAGCAGTCGCTCCGCTCAGCGTCGTCCGGCCGATGAACATGCCGGTCCGCTTGGCGAACTGGGCGAAGTACGCGCGCTCACTCATCTCAATCAGATTCGTCATCCCCGAATTCTGCCGCCCGGCTATCGACTTCGGCTCCCGGCAACGGCTGACCGCTGATCCGTCGTGCCAGCGCTTCAAGGAACTCTTGAAGGCTTGCAGCGGCCAGGCCGAGCTGATCGAACCAGGAGGAGGTGGTCGACCTCCACACCCGCCCGGATCCTGCCAGTGCGAACAGATGGCCGCCGCCGTCGCTGGCGAACACCTGGGCAGGCTCCTCCCCGTCGATCCGGACGGCCCCGTACTCCCGGAAGTGGCGTGCCCCCGTTGAAGACGGATGGATGACCACATCGGGCAGGGAGACGCAGTTGGGCGGCCACCTCTCAGTGCAGGGGGATGGTCTTCGGCATTCCCAACCCAGGCTCTCCCCCTTCGATCGACAACGGGATCATCGGCGGCGCCGGGGAATTCGACCGGGCTCGTGGCTCGATTCACGCCGACACGATCGCTACGGGGACGAGGCGCTTCGCGATCGACCTTGACTGACCCTGCTCCGTCACCCGCGACGGCAACGTCGTGCGTGTGAGCGCCGGACAGATCGTCAAGTGCCCGGCCGGTGGGGAGCACTGGCACGGCGGCACCGACACCACGCTCGTGGCGCACATCGCCATGGTCGTAGGCGATGCCGGTGGCGACAGCACCACGTGGCTCGAACCAGTAACCGATGAGCAGTACACCCACGCCCTCAACAGCACGAACGGGAGCTGACCTGCCCTCACTCCGTCAGGCCACGACATGAGACGACGGGAAGGGAGCTGGTCAGCAGACCGGACCGTGCCTCGTTGTACGAGATCCCGCAGCAGCGAAGCCAGCCGTAGGACCTTCCTTGCCAACCAACCCAGTCTCCGCAGGCGGGGGTACGGAAGGGGGCCAGGTGTCTGGGCATCGTCCCGGCCTGGTGTGGGCATATTGCGCTTTCTCAACTGACTCGTGGCTGGACACCAATAGCCGCATCCGCGGCTTCCCCATGCCAACGCGCGGGGTTCTGCGTGGTGGTGAGGGTGTCTGCATGGTCGGGTCGACTTGACGACGAGGCTTGAGAGGGCCGGCTCGTAGGCTGCTGAGAGGGCCACATCGGTCCGATCAGTACGGTCGGGTCGTTCGGTCCAGGTGGACGACGACGATGGCGATGTCGTCGTTGGCGCCGCTGGCGAGGCCCAGGCGGGCGAGGAGGGCGTCGGCGAGGTGTTCCGCGCTGAACTCGGTGCACGTGGCGAGCGTGGTGGTGAGGCGGGTCAGGCCGGTGTCGATGTCCTCGCCGCGGCGTTCGATCAGACCGTCGGTGTACAGGATGAGGGTGTCACCGGGGGTGTAGGTCGTGGTGGCCTGGGGGCGGGGGACGTGTTCGGGGCGGGCGCCCAGCGGTGGGTCGGTGGCCTGGTCGAGCAGTTCGCAGGTGCCGTCCGGGCGGAGTAGGACGGGTGGGGGGTGGCCGGCGCTGCTGTAGATGAGTAGTTGGCTGTGGGAGTCGATGAGGACCTGGACGGCGGTGGCGGCCAGTGCTCCCTCGACCGAGCGGGCGTACAGGCCCAGGACCTCCAGTGCTTGGGCGGGGCCGTGGACGGTGCGGGTGGCGGCGCTCAGTGCGCTGCGGAGCCTGCCCATGACGGTGGCGGCCATCAGCCCGTGGCCGACCACGTCGCCGACCGCGACGGTGAAGCGGTCCGTGGGCAGGTCGACGGCGTCGTACCAGTCGCCGCACACGTTTAGTGATCCGGTCGCGGGCAGGTAGCGCACGGCGATGTTCGGGTGCCGGGCCAGGTCCGGGGAGTGGAGCATGGCTTCTTGCAGGGCGACGGCGATGCGCCGTTCGCGGGCGTGGGCCTGCCGTAGTTCCTCGTTGAGCTGCTGTAGTTGTCGTGCCCGGACGTACAGCTCGGCTTCCATGGCCGCTTCCCGGCCGGGGCTGAGCGATGGCAGGTAGGCCGTGCGGCGGGCGCGGACGCTGTCGGTCATGTCCTCGGACCGGTGGATGATCCAGGCGACCTTTCCGTCCGGGGCGAGTACGGGCACGTTGATTGCGGTCCACCACCGCTCCTTGAACACCTCGGGGTTCCCGGGGACCGGGATGTCGTACTTCTGCAGGGCCATGTGATCGGTCTGGCCGGAGGACAGGACTCGGTGCAGTGAGGCTTTGAGCGTCTCCACCCCGTTGGCATCCGGATCGGCGGGGTTGTCCGGGAAGGTGTCGAAGAGGTACTGCCCGAGCAGCTCGGCCCGGCTTTGTCCGGTCGCTTCGCAGAAGGCCGGGTTGGCGTCGGCGATCACCAGGTCCGTGCCAAGCACCAGGCACGGGCTCGGAAGGGCGGCGAACACCCCTGTGTAGTCGATCTTCGGTGTCACACGCATTCCCTGCCAGTGGCTCACTCTTCAATCTACGAAAGGTCCAGCTCCCGCGCCCGCTGAGGTCACTCGTGGGCACCGGGTTGCACCCCTGGTCCGCGGCGGTGTCGCAGGACGGTGTGTGACGGCGTCGCGGGAAGAGACTTACGCTGGCCAGGCGATGCGACGCCTTGTGCGGGGTCCCAGGCTGCGGTCATGACCGAGGTCAAGACCCCGACGCCCCGTGCCGCCTTCGAGCTGCTACTGGCCGGTAATCAGCGTTTCGTCGCGGGCGCCCCCGAGCACCCGAATCAGGATGCCGCCCGCCGCACGGAGACCGCACCATCCCAGCAACCCTTCGCCGTGTTGTTCGACTGTTCCGACTCCCGCCTGGCCGCCGAGATCATCTTCGACCGCGGTCTGGGCGACCTGTTCGTGGTGCGCACTGCCGGCCACGTCATGGGCCCTGAAGTGTCGGCAGCATCGAGTACGGCGTTGACGTGCTGGACTGCCCACTGGTCGTGATCCTCGGCCACGACTCGTGCGGGGCGGTCAGCGCGGAGTGCGCCGCGTTGGAGGACGGCATGGCGCCGACCGGGTACGTCCGAGACGTTGTGGAGCGGGTGACCCCCAGCGTGCCGGCGGCGCGGGCCGCCGGACACGTTGAGCCGGCGGAGATTCTTGCCGAGCACGTAAGGCAAACCGTCGACCTGCTGCTGGACCGTTCCCGGGTGCTCGCCGAGAAGGTCGCCGTCGGCCAGGCAGCCGTCGTGGGCCTGTGTTACCGCCTGGCTGGCGGCAGTGCACAGCTCGTTGCGGCCCGCGGCCTTGATGCGGGGGTGACCGCCTCCTCCTGACCACCCAGCTGAATCCGTCACGGATCTGTCCGGCTTTCCGCGTCCGGGGCAGTGCGGGCGCAGCGTCGGTGCTGGTCAGGCGGGGAGCCGGGGCCGTGCGGCGCGGCGCAGCCCGTTGGCGATCTTGGAGCCCAGCCCTCTTCCACCGGCAGCAAGGCGACGATGAGGCCGCACCCCTGCTGGTCGAGTTCACGCAGGAACCCGTACAGCCCGCGCGCGTGGGCGGGCCTCGAGACGGAGGCCGCCGCCATGGCGTGCGCCTTCACCGCAGCGTCGGCGAAGGCCGGGGGCAGAAGGATTTCCCGTCCTTGGCGTTGCTGATCTCCTCATCGCTGATCAGGCAATGCACTACCCACGGTGCCCAGCGGACCCGCTCTTCCGCAGCCCAATGGGCGATGTCCAAGTAGAAGGCGCGGACGCGGATGAGCTTGATGAGCTCGGCCTGGGGCTGGCGACCTCGACGGTGGTGCCGTCTGGACCGATCGTGGTGCGTTTCTTGGTGGCGATGTCCGTCTTCCAAGCCCGGGCCGGTGCCGGTGGTAGCCGCAGGGAGTCGATGCCCGGTGAGAGCGCATCGCCCCTGGCCCAGCGCAATCCCTTCAACCGGCTGCTCGGCCAGCTCCACGACTGCCTCGAGAACCGCCGGCCGTTCGACGAATTCGCCGCTTTCCCGCCTTCAGGCGAAGCCCTTGGGTCGGATGCCGCATAGGCCGAGGAACCCGAAGACGATCAAGCCGGAGGTTTCACCCAGGGAGCCAGGCGTTCCCCGACGGCCAGATTCTCACGCCAGTACCGGAAGACGGTTCCCCGGACGATGTCGAGCTGCTCGGCCGCGACGAGACCGGAGGCCAGACTCGGCCCGCCCGCATAGGCCTCGAAGGCAATCAGTACGGGCGGTGTCTCACCGACCTGCCGGGCAACGAGTTGGACCTCGTCAGGCGTCGGCGCACGAAACACCGGGTCCTGGAAGGTGGCCGGGCACGTGACGAAGGCCGGGTCGCTGAACACCAGCTCCAGGCCGTGGACATACGAGATGTCGTGCCCGGCGCCTAGACGCAACCGCCCGGGGTCCCAGGCGACAATGTCCCAGTCCCACCATGACCCTTCGGGAAGCTCAATCACGGCTCGCTGCCCGGCCTGTATCGGGCCGTCAATCGGGAATCACCATGCCAAGCTCACGTAGTCGCGGAAGGCATACCTCCAGGCACGCTTCCAGAGAGACAGCGTCCGTGCGAATCAGGAGATCATCGTGAAACGGAGCCCCGCTGGCGACGAAGGTCCAGGGCTTCGTCGCATCGCGCATACGCTCGGCGTCGATTTTGAACAACACCGTCACGCCCTGCTCTGCCAACGATTCCATGACCCGCGCTACGTCCATCGCATCCCACCTCCTACCTGAAATCGAACAGCCAGAAGGCTACACCGGCCACTCACGGCCCCGACTTGACCGCTTGACACCGTGAGGTGTCCACCGCCTCGCACCCACCCGCGCCCGCGCCGAGCAGCAGGCCGCCGGCTGAGCGCTGAGCGGCGAGGAACCACGGTCACGTCCGCTGGAGTGGTGTATCGACGGCCACTCGGCGATCTCGTTTTGAGGCTATGCGGTGAGTTCGGTGGGCAGGACGGCCTCGTCGGTT
>NZ_VISR01000052.1 GCF_007827595.1 Streptomyces sp. BK340 | reverse complement strand
CGCACGCTCACGAAGCTCAGCAGGGTAGGGGGACGGACGTGCCATGACTCGATCCTCTCAGGGAATCGAGCCTCCATCAGACCCGGAGCGGTTCAGTGTCGCGGGTGTTGGCCGACCTGGGGGCGCGATGGAGATTGCGGCGTTGGTGGTGTCGTTGGTGGCGTTCGGGGTGTCCGGCGCAGTGTCGTGGCGGCAGTTGCGGCTTTCGGAGCAGGCCAACACGCTGCCGGTGGTGGTGGATCTGTTCAGGGAACACCGCAGCGTACGCCTGGCGCGGGCGCGCACCTTCGTGCATGAGGAGCTGCCTGCCTGCGATCTGTCCCTGGGGCTGGCGGGCCTGCCTGACGAGGGACAGGACCTGGTACGTGAACTGGCCTGGTACTACGACAACCTCGGCGCTCTCGTGACACACGGCGTGGTAGAGATCGAACCTGTCTCAGGCTACCTGGGCGGATCAGTGATCTCGGTGTGGGAGCACTTGGAACCGCTGGTAGCAGTGGAACGGGCCCGGCGCGCACAGAACGCTCTGCCTGACCCCACGCGGTGGCAGGAGTACTTCGAGAATCTCTACCACCTCGTCCGGGAGACGCCTGCCGAGCAGGCTCGGGCAGAGACCCCGTTGTGGCGGTTGTCCGGCCGCTGACACACCGTCTGCGCGATGGGCCCGTGCACGCGGTTCTCCGACCGGTGGTGAATGCGATTAATCCTGTGACAGAAGGGGGCGGTTCGGGCAGCATCTGTGGATATGGTTGCTCTTCGCTCCCGCCGCCTGGAAGGGCTCTTCGGAGCCCGGCTGGACGCGGTCTCCCACGCCCAGGTCGCCGCTTTGAAGACGAACGCGGTCTCCGAGTCCTACGACTTGGAGTTCAAGGGGGAGCTCTACGGCGGCAATGACAAGGCCAAGCGGGACTTGGCCGGTGACGTGGCGGCCCTGGCCAACACCGCCGGCGGAGTCCTGCTGCTCGGTGTTGCCGAGGACGACCAGGCCCGTGCGGCGGACCTTCCCGGCGTTGCGCTCAGCGACGGCGAGGTGCTGCGGATTCGCAACATCGTGGCCGACCTGGTTCACCCGCTGCCCACTTTCGACGTTCGGCAGATCGAGGACCCCGGCAAGCCGGGCCACGGGTTCCTGATGATCGCGGTACTCCGCAGCCCTTTTGCCCCGCACGGTGTCCTCGTCAACGAAGGCCTGCGCTACCCCCGCCGCAACGGGGCCAGCATCATCTACCTGACCGAGGCCGAAGTGGCCGCTGCCTACCAGGACCGCTTCGCCCGCCGTCAGGCCCGCCACGACGACCTGCTTCGCTACGAACGCGACCTGATAGGCCGCCTGGACGTGAGCGACCAGACGTACGTTGTCGTCACCCTGGTCCCAGACATCAGCGGCGACTTCACCCTCGACACCAAGACCCTGCGCACCTTCCAGCAGGAAACCCGCGACAAGGACCTGCTCGTCATCCCGCGCGGGGTGCACGTCCGCTACGTGACGGTGGGCAGCCGTCGCTTGATCGCACACGGCGGCCCCGAGCCCGCGAAGGCCAGCTGGCTTGCATGCGAACTTCACCAGAGCGGCGCCGGCTCCTTCGCTGCCATTGCAGCCAACCGCAGCGAACTCGCCTCGCGGGGACAGATCGACGAGAACACAACGGCCAGCCGGATCGAGCATGAGGATCTGGTCCTCGACATCTGGTCCGGACTCAAGATCCTGGCCCGCCACGCGCGGGACCGGGCCGCAGCTGGAGGCACCGCTACGGTCCGCGCGACCATCGTGCCCGTCACCGCAGACCTCCCGGCCGAACTCCGTCACCCGCGGGGCTTTGGCGGCCTGCTCGGCAGTCACCAGGTGACCGAGCCACCCCAGGCAACCTCGGTCTTCGACATCGACGACCTTGCCGAGGACGGACCAGACCTCATCGCGGCCACCTGCGCCCTCGCCACTGGACTGATCCAGCACTTCGGCTACCCGGAGACACTCCAGATGACCACGGACGGCGCCATCCGCACCAAATACTGGAGTTCGCAGCGCTACGGTCCTCGTGTGCAGCAGTGGGCTGCCCAGGCCAAGGTCTACCTGACGGACGACACCGTCGACTGAACCCGGCAAAACCCCTTTCGACCCCCGCGACCCGGCCGTCTCCCGCTCCCGCCGCCTCGGGCTTGCCGCCGCCCGCTCCTACCGCGACGAACACGGCCACCTCGACGTCCCCGCCGACCACATCGACCCCACCGGCTACCGGCTGGGCACCTTCATCACCACCATGCGCGACGCCCGCACCGCCGGCCGGCTCGAAGCCGACTGGATCGCCGAACTCGACGCGCTCGGCATGATCTGGGACAAGCACGACGCCGCCTGGCGCGCCCGCCTCGCCGCGGCCGCCGACTACCACCGCGCCCACGGCCACCTCGCCGCCCCGGCCACCACCCCCGTTGGTGCCTGGCTCGCCGAACAACGCCACCTCGCCACCAAGGGCGAACTCGACGCCGCCCGTGCCGAGGCCCTCACCGCCCTTGCCCCCGATTGGCGGCTGCCGCACGGAGCGGACTGGCACCGCAAATACCACCTGCTGCGCGCCCACCTCGCCTCCGGCGCCGACCTCGCCACCCTCACCCGCGACACCGTCCTCGCCGGGGTGAAGATCGGCTCGTGGCTGCACCGCCAGCTCACCACCTGGCAAGCCCTCCCCCCTGGCCAGCAGCAGCTGATGACCGCCCTCAGCCTCACCCCCGCCACCAACCCCCTCGCCCCCGCCCGCCGCGCCCGCCGCACCTTCGAGGAGACCGTCCAGCTTCTGGAGCTCTTCCTGCACCGCGAAGGCCGCGTCCCCGCCGCCCGCGAGACGATCCGCGTCGACGGCGACACCGTCAAACTCGGCGCCTGGCTCGCCAAGGCCCGCCACCGGCACCGCTCAGGCCAGCTCCCTGAAGCGGACGCACGCCTGGTGGCTGCCTTGTTCGACGGCGACTGGACGGCCGAGGACGCGGTGCTGTTGCGGCTCTCTTGGAGATGACCAGTCCTCACGTGCCGACCAGGGAGTTGCTCAGTTTCGGAGAGCAGGGTGCGGTAGAAGTCACTGGCGGGTTGGGTTGGTGTCGGCTTGAGTGAGTGCCGCTGTCGATTGGCTTGACCTGTGGTTTTGTGTGACGTCTCTGGGGTCTGCTCAGTAGGAGCGTTGGTTGCTCAGGGGCAACGGGCCGCCGGTAGTGGCGGTCGAGGACCGCTGGGTGAAGGCTCGGAGTCGGTCTGTTCCGTGGCGTGGCTCTTTTTGCCGGGCCTGGGCCGAGCTGGACGGGCACGCGCACGTAGGGTGACTCCTCGTACCAGCTCGGGGTGGCCCTGGGCATCAGATGCGCGCAGCAGCGGGGGAGTACGCGATGCACGGCACCCAGGACACCAGGGCGACGGATGTCCAGATCAGGATCGACTCGGCGACTGGCCTCGACGATCACCTGGCGCTGATCGGGTGGCTCCGCGGTGAACGCGGCCTCCAGGGGCGCGTCCACGTCGTGCCCGCCCCACCCGCGGAGAACGAGCTCGGTGCTGGTCTCGAACTGCTGACGGTGTCTCTCGGTTCCAGCGGGATCGCCACCGTCCTAGCCGGTTCCCTCGCCACCTGGTTGCAGAACCGCCGTACCCCGACCAAGATTCGCATCTCCGTCACCCGGGCCGACCGCACCCTGGAGCTCGAGACCGGTGACGCCGCCGAGGCTGAGGCGTTGATCCGGCGATTCCTGGGGGAGGACGCCGATGGAGTCTGACGACGCCGCCGTGCTCATCGGCATCTCCAGCTACCGAGACCCCTCCCTCTTGGACGTGCCCGCCGCGCGCAATAGCCTGCACGCGATGCACCGGCTGCTGACCAGCCCCGAGTTGTGCGGCTGGTCCGAGGACCAGGTGCACGTTCTGGAGGACACCGCCGGGGCCACGGACCTGGCCCTGGAACTGCACCGCCTGGCCGAGGAAACCACGGGTACCCTGCTGATCTACTTCGTCGGCCACGGGGTTGTCAGCAAGTCCGGTGCGCTGTGCCTGGCCGCTGGCGATACCCAGCTGCGCTATCCCGACCTGACCGGCCTGGAGTACGACAAGGTCCGCAGCGCTCTCCTGGACTCACCGGCCCAGGTGAAGTTGGTGATTCTCGACTGCTGTTACTCGGGCCGGATCATCCATGGTCTGGCGGGCGCCGGTGAGAGCCAACTCGTGGACAGCACCGACATCCGCGGCGTCTATACGCTCACAGCGGCCGACCAGGTGGCGCACGTGCCTTCGCGAGACGAGACCGCCGCCACGTCCTTCACCCAGGTTCTGTGCGACGTCGTGCGAAGCGGCATCCCAGGCGCCCCGCCGGCGCTCGCTCTGACTGACATCTACCCGAAGCTCAAGAGCACGCTCAAGGCGCGCGGTCTTCCGGAACCCAACCAGCGGGGGACCGACACTGTCGAGTCCTACCCCTTCAGCCGCAATGTCGCGTACACCGGCGGAACTGGATTCCGGCTGCTTCCTCAGGAGCACGTGGACCGCTTCCTCAGGATCCTCGCTGCGCAGCCGCACCACGACCTCACGGCTGAGAGTATCGAGAAGCTGGAGGACTGGCCCGGTGTCTACCTTCTGCACCGGGAGTCCTGCGACGCCTCGGAGATCCTCTACGTCGCACGGAATGATCGATCGATCGCCGTCCGTCTCGGCCAACACCTGCGAAAGATCAGCGGACGCTGCCATATCGAAGCCCGCGATCTCTCGTTCAGCTATCTCAAACTGGACGACGACCTCAGTGTCGTGGCGCCGGAGCGCCTCGTGCTCCAGCACCTCCACGCCCAAAGCCGTTCTCCGCTGTGGAACAACAGTGGCTTCGGCAACAACGACGCGGGGAGGATGAGGGATTCCCGCCGACGTGGCGGCGACGACTTCGACGTTCTCCATCCGATCGATCTGTCGTGGCCTGTTCGCTTCGATGTCCCAACGCTCAAGGTGACAGGGCACGAGATGGCAATGCATCTGCGAGCCCAACTCCCTTACGTCTTCCGCATCGAGGCCCACAACGCCGAGCTCGACAGGGTGCAGCTCACCCTCCCGGAGCGCTCTCTTCGCGCCGATCGGGCCTTCCGCCTGCTCGCCGCTGCCTTGGGGGACTCTTGGCAGATCAGCGCCTTGGTAGGCCAGGTCCTGATGTACCGGGAGCAGGGCAAGAGGTACCCCAGCGCCATCCGCTACTACGCGGGCACGCAGACGATCACTGAAATGCCTGAAGTGTGCAAGGCGGTCGGCCTTCCTGACGACAGCTAAGCGGCACGACCCGCGCGCAGCAGCGGCCCTGGACCCTCTCGCGGTACACGGCCAGGAGCGGGTGGCTGGGGCTGGTGAGTCCTGCCATACTTTGGACCGAAACATGGACGGGGAGAGGTGCAAGCGATGCGGGGCTGCCGGTGAAGCGTCGTGCCGGCCCCGACGGGATACACCTCTTCGACCGCCGCACCGGCCTGAACGTACTCTTCGACGAGGTCGACGTCTCCGAAACGCAGTGGTCCCGCGCCCCCCGCCAGGTGTCGATCGCCCTGACCAACGCCTGCGACCTGGCTTGTCCATTCTGCTACGCACCCAAATCCGCCGCCGTGCTGGATGCCGGCCGGCTGTGCGCATGGATCGACGAACTGGACGCGGAGGGCTGCCTCGGCATCGGATTCGGAGGCGGAGAACCCACCCTCTACCGCCGCTTTCCCCAAGTGTCCCGTCACGCCGCCGAACGCACCAGCCTCGCGGTGACCATGACGACACACGCACACCGGCTCACACCCCAACTGATCGACGCGCTGGCCGGAGCGCTCAACTTCGTCCGCGTCAGCGTCGACGGAATCGGCACCACCTACGAGGAACAGCGCGGCCGCCCCTTCACTGAACTCGTACAGCGGCTGACCTGCATCGGCCAAACGTTCCGATTCGGGCTCAACTGCGTCGTGAACACCCAGACGCTGCCCGATCTCGACGCCGTCGCCGACCTGGCTGCCTCGACCGGGGCAGCGGAACTCCTGCTGCTGCCCGAGCGTCCGGCACGCGGCCGCCCGGGAAGCAGCCCGCACACCGTCGCCGCCCTGCACCAATGGATCACCGACTACCGCGGCCCCGTGACCCTCACCCTCGGCGAGGGCGACACCGGCTCACTACCGACTGCCCAGCCGCTTCCGCGCGAGACGGGACTGCGCATCTACGCTCACATCGACGCCGCCGGAACGCTCCGGCGAACCTCCTATCACTCCGTCGGTGAACCGGTCGACGACCGCGGCGTCCTTGCCGCAATCGACCGCCTGCAGCAGAAAGATGTCGCATGAAGGTCTGGTACGGATACGGCACCGAGCACTCCATGAACCTCGTCATGATCGGCCGGTTCAAGGACGCCACCACCGCCGAACGCGCCCACGCTGTCATCAAACACCTCACGACGGCCCTGCAGGCGGAGGAGGAAGCAGGCCGCCTCACCGTTGGCGAGCCGAACGACCGCTACAGCGACGAGGTCCTGAAACTGCTCAGCGACCTCAACATCCACAGCATCGGGCCGCGAGAACTCGAGCAGTTCCTGTACGACCTCACCACGCGCCGCGACGGTGACTCCATCGTGGTGACCACCGATGAGACTGATGTCCAGGCACTGTTGAAGGTCCTCATCGACAAGGGAGCTCGCATTGAGGTGTATTCCGCACACGACCACCCCGGCACCGGCTACGGCCGGGGCAAGTGAGGGCGAGCGATCCGATGACTCCGCTGGACTGGGACAAGTTCACCGCGCTGTCGGGCAGCCCCCGGGATAACTTCGAGCTGCTGTGCCGGGGTGCAGTCACCCACGCATACGCCCGCTACGGCAACTTCATCGCCTTGGCCCAGCAGCCCGGCGTCGAGTTCCACCTCGCCATCGACCAACCCGACTGCCCACTCGGCCAACCCGGTCGCTGCTTCGGGTGGCAGACCAAATGGTGGGACATCCCGTCGGGCCGCGCCATCGGCGTCGGCCGCCGCAGCGACGTCGAGGACTCCCTCAGGAAGACCGAGAACCACTTTCCGGGCATCACCGACTTCGTGCTGTGGACCCGGCACCCTCTCACCGCTGGCGACCAAACGTGGTTCTACGGCCTGTCCACCACGATGAAGCTGCACTTGGCCACAGAGGTCGAGCTCAGTCACTTGCTTGTCGGCGATGCCGTTTTGCTGCGCGAGTCCTACTTCGGGCCCCTCGTTTTGACCCCAGAGCGCCTCGCTGAACAGCATGCGCGGGCCGCCGCCGAGGCCGGCGAACGCTGGATTCCCGAGGTGCATCAGGCATCCGCAGCCGAGCACCAGCTTCGCCGGATGCTCGCCGAACCCGACGCGTGGGACGACCTGGGCGACGCCAACCGCAACATCGCCCGCTTCGAAACAGCCCTCGACGACGCGGCCACTACGCTGCCAGCCCCTCTGGCCGAGCAGACCGCGGAGATCGCCGCCGTGGGACGTGACGTGGCCGAACTCCTGCACGAAGCACACCAGCAGATCAGTAACAGCCAGCCCTCCCCCCTGCTGGGCACCACCGACCGCACCGTGCCCCAGGCCCCCACCGCGCAGCCCGCCGTACTCCGGCGGCTTCGCGGCCTGCGGCATCCAGCAGCTCTGCCGCTGACCAATCTGATCGCTCACATCCGTGACGCCGCTGCCCTCGCCCGCCACGTCACCGATCACCTGTCGACTCGGCTAGCGGTGGTCACCGGCGACGCCGGCTTCGGCAAGACGCAACTGTCCGCGACGCTCACCGCGGCAACCGCGGCACGGCCCGCCGGCGTCCTGCTCTACGGCAGGCGTCTGAGCGCCCGCCAGACCCTCGACGATCTCGCAGGCCAGGTCACGGCAGCAGGCAAGCCCCTGGCCTCCTTCGAGGAGCTTCTCGCCGCCGTCGATGCGGCCGCACAACGAGCCGGATGCCGCCTGCCCATCGTCATCGACGGCCTGAACGAGGCTGAAACCCCCACACTGTGGCCGGCGCTGCTGCGCAGTCTGCAGGTGACCCTCAAGCAGTTCCCGTCCGTGCTCGTCGTGTGCACGGTCCGCGAGGCATTCCTCGACGAGACCATCCCCACTGAAGTGACCGACATCCTGGAGCTCGACGGATTCGACGAGGACCTCGACGAGTCCATCGCCCGCTACTTCGCCCACTACAAAATCGAACCCGGCGGCGCTGACCTGCCGCGCGAACTCCTCAGCCACCCGCTGACACTGAAGATCTACTGCGCCACAGCCAACCGCGACCGCAAGCAACCCGTCAGCGCCGCAGGCCTGCCCAGCTCCCTCACCGGAATCTTCAGTGAGTACCTGACCTCTGCCGCCCACCGCGCCTACGCACTCACCCCCTCCATCCACCCCAACGACGTCAACCAGGCACTCGACGCTCTGGGTAACGCCCTGTGGGAGGACCAGGCACGCGACCTTCCCGACACTCAGGCGAAACAGCTGTGCCAGGACACCCACCGCCGCTGGCAGGAGAGCCTTCTCGCCGCCCTCGAAAATGAAGGTGTCCTCCTGCGACACCCTGATGGTGCGGGCGGAGCGACCTGGTCGTTCGTCCACGACCTGATGGCCGGGCACGTCATCGCCACCAGCCTCGTGCATCCCCACGGCAGGGGCATCGCCCGACTACTGAGCGAAGACACGACCACAGCACGCTTCAGCGGCACGCCCGACGAACGGCACCCCCTCGCGACCGACATCTTCCAGGCCCTGGCAAGCGCCATGCCCCGCGCCGGCGCCACGCAACTGTGGCAAGCCGTCGCCGAACCCCTCCGCCTGCGTGCTCTCCTGCATGCCGCCCGGCTCGAAGCAGCCCACCTCGACACCATCACCGTGGAGGCGCTCGCCAGCCACAGCGACGAACTCCGTGGACGAGATGACCTCCTCCAACGGCTTCACAGCACCCGCGCAGCCCCAGGCCACCCCCTCAACGCACACTTCCTCGACCGGATCCTGCGCGACAGACCGGTCGCCGACCGCGACCTGCGCTGGAGCGAGTGGCAGCGCGCAAACAGCCGTCCCCTTCTCGCCGACGCGACCGCCCTGGCCACACGCTGGCGAGAGCATCCGCACCGTGCGGAATCCGACCGGCTACGAGCCCGGTGGCTGATGTGGACGCTGACGAGCACCCACCGCGACCTTCGCGACGCAGCCACGGCCGCCCTGTACTGGTACGGACGGCACGACATCAGCGGACTCTTCACTCTGACCCTGGAAGCGATCACGGTCAACGACGCCTACGTCGGCGAACGCATGGTCGCCGCTTGCTACGGCGCCGCGACGGCCCATCAACCGCACACCCCAGACCTTGAAGCTGCCTTGCCTGCCTACCTGACAGGGCTGCTGAACACCTTCACCGGGCACCAGGCCACCCACCCCACCTTCCACGCACTGACCCGGTACTACGTTTCCTCAACGTTCGACCTCGCCCACCGCTACTACCCCGCCACGGTCCCCGCCGCAGCCGAACTGCCCTTGGCCTTCACGCCAGCACCGGCGATCACGCCGCTGCCCGAGGGCGATCCACGCCGGGAGGACGTCCACAGCACGATGGGCATGGACTTCGGCAACTACACCCTCGGGCGTCTGTTTGAGGACCGTAGGAACTACGACGACTCCCACCCCGGACACCAAGAAGCCACCGCCCTCGTCCTCGGCGTCGTCCACGCGCTGGGCTGGCGCCCCAACCCGTTCGACGAGGTAGAACGCCGCATCACCTCAGCAACGTCCCGACAACGCCACACTTCCAGTAGCCGGATCGACCGTTATGGCAAGAAGTACGGCTGGATCGGCTTGCACACCATGACGGGCATGCTGGCCGACCGCGGCCAGCCACCCGAGAAACTCGAAGTAGACATCGACCCAACCTTCCCGCAGCCCCCGCCACCTGTCCCGGTCCCGCTCGACACGTGGACGCCGCGGACACCGGACGACGACCTCGAATGGCTACGCCACGGAATCGTCAACGTGCCGGACGACCTCCTTGCACCGGCCCGGCTCGACGCGGACGAAGGTCCGTGGCTGCTCGTCCACGCAGAGATCGACACAGCGGACATCACCACCGGACGCAGCACATTCGGCCTGTTCAACACCGTCCTCGTCGACCAGGAGAATCTAACCGAACTCCTGGAGGAGTTCGATGCCTTGACCCACCCGGGCCGGGACATGATCGACTTGCCCGCCGAGTACTACCTCTTCGCCGGCGAGATCCCGTGGCACACCCGATTTGCTGCACCCGAACCAGGACTGACCACCGAGGACCTGTACAGCGACACGCTGCGCTCCGGCAGACCCGAACTTCGCTTCGAGCGGCTGGCCCACCACTTCACCTGGGAACCCCACCACAGCAGCCAGAACCAGGCCACCGCCTACATCCCCAGCTGGCTGTTCTCGCAGGCTTTCGACCTGCGTGCTCTTCCGGGAGGCTTCGACCAGTACGAGCCATCCGGTGCACTCGCCGCGCGGTCTTTCGCAGCCCCCTCCGGCTTCTCGGGCGGGCTGCTGTACCTGCGCGCCGACCTCCTTCGAGAGTATGCGGCTGGCCGTGCGATCGTCACCTTCTGCTGGGGAGAGCGGCAGATCAAAGCCGTCTGGCCCGAGAGACCGTCCGGTGCCCTGCAGGCCCTCTACCAGGCCTACCAGAACATCTGGCGCCAGACGAAGCAGCACTGAACACCGTCCTTTGCTGCGCGTGTACAGCCTGGACTGGCTGCCTTTCCGCCGGCCCTGCATCTGCGGGGACCACGTGGCAGGACACGCGAGTGGCGCGAACCGCTGGCCACGTCACGGTCGCGTGCAGGCCGACGGGGGGCTTGGGCGCGTCGCGCGCCCGGGGCGTGGATGCTGGTGTATGTAGACCCGAAGCCCCGCGGCTGCAGGTGCCGAGCGGGGAGCACGGGATCGGGGGTGGCTCATGGCGAGCGGGGCTTTCGAGGAGCTGCAGACCGGTGAGTTCGGGCCGGCCACGTTTGATCTGTTGCGGCGGCTGGTCCACCAGGTGCGCCGTGCCTCTGGCTTTCCGCCCCCCGAGGGGCACACTGTCTGGAGCGATGACGCGGCTTACGACGTGATCAGTGCGATGTTGTCCCAGGAAGGAGCGGGGCAACGGTTCGTGACTGTCTGCTTCGTCCAGGCCGCCGACGAGGCCTCCCTGGAGCGGCTGTTCCTCACGTCGATCAAGAACTTCCTCATCGATGAGGCGAAGAAGACGCCGCGGGGAAAGCTCCGGCGCCGCATCGCCCGCTTGATGGGCGAGGACACGGCCTACCGGAAGAGCAGCGGCTCACCGCCGCGCTGGGGGATGGCCGGCCATGCCGAAGGAGCGGTGTGGCAGGGAGATCTCGACGATCTCATCGCAGAGGCGGCACGGGTGACAGGTGTCGGTATCACCCGCTGGAACCATTCCGGCCCCACCCCCAGGCAGACGGTCCATGCCCCCAAGGCCATCCTCTCGTGCGTGCTCCTGTACGCCCAGGGAGCGGTGCGGGAGGAAGACCTCGCCAAGGTCCTCGAGGCCCGGTTCGAGCTCCTGGCGCCGGCCCGCTTCACCGCGCTGTACGCCGATGAAGGGACCGTCGCCGAACTCGTCGACCAGCACGCGGCCACCGCCGCACCGGACCCCACGGGAGTCGACGGAGTGGCCGAGGACATCTGGCAGCGCCTCTCACCCAACGAACGCCTGTTGCTTCCCTACCTCGACGAGGATGCCCATCACGCGGCGCAGCTGCTGGAGATCCGGCAAACCCATGCCGTTGCCGTCCTGGCAAACCTCAAGACAGCGCTCCGTACCGCCCTATCCGCGGACAGCGACCCCCAGGCGGTCATAGCCGCCCTGCTGCGGCGCTGCGGCGACGCTCCTTCGTGAACAGCCCCAGTTACGTCGTCTGGATCCAGTGAGAAGAGAATGCGCTGATGGACCACAGCCGAGGAGACGGGGGAGACGGTATGAGCTCTGTCCACACCACTGCCTACCAACGGCTGGTGGCCGCCGCAGCGGGACTGAAGGTGCCCGACGCCGTCCGCCAGGTGGCCACCGCACCACCCCAGGACCCGCAGCCGGGCCAGATCTGGCGCGCAGTATGGGAGGACACCATCCAGCTGCTGCTGATCACAGCGGCCGGCGACGATGACACCCTGTGCGCCGTGCCGGCCTCCTTCGAACGGTACGCCGACCCCGACACCCTGCTCCTGCCCGCTCCCGCGACCACCCTGGAACAGCCACTGGCACTGTGGTGGGGCCTGGAAGCCACCCTTCCGTGGTGTGTGCTGGACCGGCAGGTCAGCGAGCTGACCAGCCGCCCTTCCGCCCTTACAGCCCACACGCTCGCCGCCGCAGTGCCCGGCACGCAGTGGGGGAGCGGCACAGCCTTGTCCGCGCCGACCATCGAGTACCGCGGAGTCCTGGCCGATCAGCTCGCGCTCCTTGCCTCGGCACAGTGGGCCCCCAAAGGATCGGGTGGCCTCAACCAGCTGTTTCGTGACCACGGCATCACTGCCCCGCAACTCGGGGCCGAATTGAAACTGCCGCCTCCCCAGGCTCTCGCCGTCTGGAGGGGGCAACTGGCCCTGACCGCCGACCAGGCCGAAACACTCGCCGATCGCCTCGAGCAGTCGGTCAGCCAGCTGCTCGCGGCCAACCCTGCCTTGCCGTCC
The DNA here is from genome assembly GCF_007827595.1 of Streptomyces sp. BK340. GTDB lineage: Bacteria > Actinomycetota > Actinomycetes > Streptomycetales > Streptomycetaceae > Streptomyces. The sequence continues at coordinate 22,263 of NZ_VISR01000052.1, read as the reverse complement.
GCCGTCGTGCACGAACTGAACCGTCCCCTGCGCCGCAAGCAGGTGAAGGCGCTCGCCGCTCAGCACGACGAGACCGAACGCGATGCCCGGCTGCGCGCCGCCTACGGTATCTACACGCTCGCGGCACGCGACGACGACCGCACGCAGCCGAACTGGACGGCACGCACGAACCGCTCCTTCGAACTGCGTCTGGGCGAATAGGGGGCACAGCGCGTGGTCAACTACGTGCTCGCCGGCGCCGCCCGGACCCAGGCCGCTGCGATGATCCAGGAACTCGAAGCGGCTCGTCCCGGCGCGGTCGAGCGCCTGGCACAAGGCGCCCTCGCGGAGCTGAGAACCTGGCCCGAGCTGACCGTCCTGGAGGTCGACGAGAATCTGACGGAACAAGGGTGCAGCGTCGCCGGAGCGTATGACTTCGGCCCGCCACCGCACCTGTCCGTTGCCACGTCCGCCAGCCGTGCACGGCGGGACTTCACCGCCCTGCACGAATTGGGCCACCACCTGCAGAAGAACAGCTTCGCCCTCATGGAGCCCTTCGGCAGGGAACCCGACGGTGGCCTCCTCCTGGAGGATGCAGCCTGCGACGCGTTCGCAGCCGAGATCCTGCTCTCCGCGCCCCTCGTCAACCAGCACCTGGACACCAAGGGACCAACCGCATCGACGGTCACCCAGCTGTGGCAGGCGAGCAACGCCTCCCGCATGGCGGTCTGCGTTCGAGCCGTCCAGCGTCTCCCTGCCCCCGGCCACATCCTCCTCGTCGACACCACAGGACACCTCGCCTTTGCCGCGTCCCACGGCCTTCCGCCCCTGCGACGCGACAGCTTCCAAGGCGACATAGCCGTCATCGACCGCGCGCTCACCGGCTCCGGCCACGCACGAGGGCTGACCCAGGTCCGCTACCGCGACGGCATCCTCGGACGGCAACTCCACACCGACACCGCGCCCATGGACGGCTACCTCATCGCCGTCCTCGTCACCGACTCCGCCCCCTGGCGCACCTTCACCCCACCCACCCCCGACACCGGCCCCCAGTCACGCGACTACATCTGCGCGAACTGCGACGAGGAGTACCGCTCCTTCGACCCCGCCTGCCGGCGCTGCCACATCCCCCCGTGCCCCGACTGCGGCCGCTGCGCCTGCCCGCCCCGCCTCACCGAACGCCTCTGCCCAGGCTGCTTCACCCTGCACCCGCCCTCGATGTTCCCCTCGGGCAGCGACCGCTGTCTCAACTGCGACTGACGCCTCGCCACCCCCATCTTCAACAGGATCACCCCTACCCGCGAGTTACGTCGTCCGTCCCAGGTGAAGCACCCCACCCAGGGGTGATCACGGAACCCGGGCGCCGGCCGCGGGCGCCGTCGGAACATCGCCGGCAGGAACCAAACGATGGCTATTCAGATCACCGCGGTGCGCCTGTCGACCGGCGGCACCACGCACGAACACATCACCCACCTGTGGTGGACCGAGCAGGCGTCCGGCAAGACCGGCGACAACACCCGGGCGCAGATCGTCGACTGGATCGAGAACCAGGCCGGCAAGGCCTACACCAGCGACCGAGCCGGGCACCGCACGGAAGTCGCCGTGGTGACGCCCGCCCGAGGCGAGAAGTACCTGAGGACCCACGCCGACGGCGTGTGGACCAACAACCTCCTCGCACTTCCCCGGCGCTGACCCGCCACAACAACACGGATGTCCGGCGCGCTGCCCCTGCGGTGGCCCGCCGGACGCCCGCCCCGCCCGGCTCTCCCCGGGCTGCGACACACGACCCCCTCACCTAGGAGGACCCATGTCTCAGGACAGCCACGGGCCCGCGCCCGTCACGATCATCGTCAACGCCCGCCCGCACACCTGGGAGGCGAAGGAGATCACCTTCGAGCAGGTCGTCGACCTGGCCTACCCCGGCCAGCCGCCGAACGACCAAGACACCTACACCGTCCGTTACAGCCGCGGACACGACGGCCACGGAACGGGCAGCCTCACCGCCGGCCACAGCGTCAGAGTGAAGAAGGGGATGGTCTTCGATGCCTACCGCACTTCTCGCTCGTGACCCCGATCTGTCCCGCCTCCTCGACGACGGCTACGACGTCGTCGTCCACGCCGGCCACATCATCGTCCGGCACATCCCGTACGTCACCGAGAACCGCACCGTCGAACACGGCTTCATCGCCTACCCCGTGACCATCAGCGGAGACCGTCTCGTTTCCGGAACCGACCACCGCATCTGGTTCAGCGGCTCCACCCCCTGCGACGAGCACGGCCGCCCCCTGCCCCTCGCCAATCCCGAGAACCGGGTGATCGCCGAGGGCATGCAGGCGAACTTCATGCTCTCCAGCAAACCCAGCCCCCACGGCTACCCCGACGAGTACACGAAGATCACCGCGTACTCGAGGATCATCGCCGACCAGGCACACGCACTCGACCACTCGGCCACGCCCACACCCGGCGCCGCATGGCAGGAGATCGAGGACGACAGCCCCTTCGCCTACCGCGACACCGCCACCTCCCGCGCCGGCATCGCGGCCGTCCACCGCCGATTTCGAGGCCATCGCCTCGTGATCGTCGGCCTCGGAGGCAGCGGAAGCTACATCCTCGACCAAGTCGCCAAGACCGAGGTCGACTCGATCCTCCTCATCGACGGCGACACCTTCGACAACCACAACGCGTTCCGGGCCCCCGGCGCCCCCACCCTCGACACCTTGCGTGATCGCCCGCCCAAGGCCACCTACCTTGCCTCGATCTACGCGAACATGCACCGAGGCGTGTCTGCCTGCGAGCAGTACCTCGACGAGGACAACCTCGACCTGCTCACCGGGGCCACGTTCGTGTTCCTCGCCTCCGACAATGCGACGAGCAAGCAGGTGATCATCGACTGGCTCGAAGCACACGGCGTACCGTTTATCGACGTCGGGATGGGCATCGAAGAAATCGACGGCCGCCTCAGCGGACTCCTGCGCGTCACCACCAGCCTCCCGGGCCGCCGAGACGCAGCCCGCCACCGCATCCCCCAGCCGGCGCCCGAACGCGACGCCTACGCACGCAACATCCAGACCGCGGATCTCAACGCGCTCAACGCCGTCCTGGCCGTCATCCGCTGGAAACGCTCCATCGGCATCTACGCCGACGCCACCGAGGAAAGCCACACCACGTACTCGCTGATCACCAACGAGATCGCCAACGAGGACCTGCCGTGACCGCACAAGACACCCTGCGCCCGGTCTTCACCGAAACCTTCCCCCCAACGATGGACGCAAGGGCGCTCTACATCTCGATCCCCTATCGCACCTGCGGCCACCTCTGCTGCTGCGGATGCGGCCCCGAGGTCATCACACCGCTCTCCCCGGCCCAGTGGTCCCTCACCTACGACGGTGAGAGCGTGTCCCTCACCCCCTCGATTGGCAACTGGGCACTCCCGTGCCAGTCGCACTACTGGATCCGCAACGGCCACGTCCGCTTCAGCCGCCGCTATTCGGCTGTGGAGATTGCTCAGAACCGGGAGCGTGATCGTCGCCAGCTAGTCCAGGGCACCCAAAAGGCCAGGCCGAGGCCGCTGGCTAGGCTGTGTCGCTACCTGCCGCGCTGGCACCGGTAGCCAACGAGCCAGCGCAGAGGCCAGTGGGAGAAGACTCCCCCCTGTGCGCCGTTGGGACGTGACGTGGCCGTCGTCCCGTGCGATGGGATCAGTCCAGCCAGTGCACCAGGCGGGCCCTGTCGTGGACCGCCAGGGCCCGTTCCTCGAGGCCGAGCGCGTACTGTCGGGCCTCGTTGCTGCCCTGTGTGAGGATCAGGGCGGACATGCCCAGCAGGCGGGCGCTGCCCAGGCAGGCCGTGTCGAGGGCCAGGGCGAGCATCTCGGGGGAGATGTCATGGGCGGACAGGATGCCGCCGCGGTAGCGGGCCATGTGAACGAGGCCGATGGGTGTGCTGTGCGTGACCTGGCTCAACAGTGAGTATGCCACCGGTAGCCAGCCCGGCTCGGGGTAGGGCGCCCCCATGAGCAAGAGCATCTCGTCTATCGACGGCAGCTGCTGGCGGCCCTTGGATAGTGTCTCCGGCCCCTCGACGACACTGTCGGGCAGACGCAACAGGCTCGTGGCGGCGGCGAGGGTCACCCCGTTGCCGGCGAACAGCGCGATCGTCTTCTTCTTCCGCGCCCGGAACTCGTCGAAGTAGCGGGTGGACCGCTGGACGAACGCGTCCTCGTCCTCCAGATCTTGGGCCAGCCAAGTGAACCGGGCAGCTTCCTCCAGAAGCATCCGCGCGGCGAACACCGTGGTAACAGCGGCATGATCCTCGAAGGTGCTCACGACGGTCGCGAACGTGGAATGTGCCCCTGCGTAGGCCAGAACGCTCGCCAGTTTGGGATCGCCGTGGGCCCAGGGGTCCGTGGCCCAACCGCTGACGAAATCGTCGTACTCACGGACCGCCGCGACGATCGGACCGACATGGGCGATGTCTGGCAGCAGGTCACCACGGGCCACGAGAGCCTCAGGCCGAAGACGCCGCTTGCGTGCCTGGACTCTGACCTTCGGTCGGACACCCACAGGCGGCTTCGGGTCGCCCAGACTATGCACGGCGCTCGCTGCAGCAACGACGTCCTCGGTCAGCCGCATCAGCGTCCCAAGGAAGCCAGCCTGCTCGACCTCCGGCGGCCAGCACTCCGGGACGGTCGCGCACACGCCGAGGAGCGTGACCGTCACACCCACGGCCGCGACATGCATAAACAGCGCTTCGTGATCAGCACGCAGATCATGGCCTGGGACACCGCCGACAGCCATGCTGCTTTGCAGGCCCAGCAGGTTGCCGTGGCCGGCATGCCCCAGGACCATCACCGCCCCCCGGAGCCCGGACATGGCCAGCATGCTCCGGGCGGCCTTCAGGAGATCCTCCACACCTCCGCCGATCAACGTGGGCGACGCAGGCCGCGTCGTAGAGGAAGCGAGGAACAAGTCGAGCAGCTCGGCCTCAGCCGGAAGCGCTGGCGCCGCAAGCGCCGCCAGCGACGCTCCCGTCAGGTCAGTGATGCCGTGTAGGGGAACGAACCACCGGGCGAGGTTCGGACAGCTCACCTCGTGGTCGGCCAGATACCCGCAGATCCGGTCACGTTCCTCAAGCATGCTGCCCAGCAGAGCTGGCCGCCGCTCCGCCGGGGACTCGGCGATCCACTGCCAAAGCAGACCGTCATCGAACAGGCTCCGGGCCAGCGCACCCACGACCGTGCCCCCAATTCCGGAGCCCAGCAGCGAATCCGCGCAGGCGTATCGCCAGCGGGCGTACGGGAAAGCCGCCTCGGCGAGGAACCGATCCCCCGTCCCGTCAAAGTGGAACACCGCGGGCAGTGTGTCCAGATGAAACCGCAGCGCTCGCGTCGCTGTCCGCAGAGAAACTACCGAAGGGTCTGCCTCCCGCCCGTCAGGCCACGTCCCGTCAGTCCTGGACGACTCCCTGCCCATCCCCGCCCCTGTCTGCCGCTGCTTCTCACCATTCTCACCTTGCCGCCCCAAGCTCGAACGGACTCCGGCACCCCACGCCATCAGTCTGTGGGCACCGTACAAGCGACAAGGCCCCGGTGGCGCCGACGTGGCACGGTGTCCTTCGCGAACTGCATCCGGCCGCACGCCGGTTCTTCGACGGAAGGCACCGACTGGTTCGAGGTCGTCCGCCCCACACGGAGCCAGCCCCTGCACACCCTCCACATCACCGCCTAGGACCGCTCCGCCCTACCTCACCTGTGACGGAACGCCCATGCCCGGGTGAGTCCCGGTCGGCCAGCGCTGCCGTCCGGCAGAGCGGACGGCAATGCTCGCGCCAGATGCTCTGACGGCACTGCATTCAGAAGCACCTCGCCGACGGACGCACACCACGTCCTTGGTGCACGCGGTTACGGATCTCTTCATGCAGACAAGTCGATGTAGGCGGCCAGCTGTTGCTGCCAGATGGCGTCCTGTTCAGGCAGTACAGCGCGACAGATGCGCTGGAGGGTGCCGTCGTCCTGCCAGCGGAGAAATCGGCGCCGACAGGCCAGAACGGGCCCGAGAGCCGGGGAAAGATGCGTCCACGCCTGCCCGGTGCAGGCGATGTGGACGATGGCCTCCAGGATCTGCCGCTCGCTGCGGGGACGGCCACCGGTGTGCGACGGCGCGGGCAGCACTCCGGACAGGGTCCGCCAGGCAGCGTCGCTGATCCGCGGCTGCCACACCGGCACTTCGCCGACCAGCGACAGCAGCTCATCGATCAGAGACTGCTGCCGCGGCTGTAGCAGCGGTCGTCGCGCACTCTGCTCGCGCAGCCAGGCGGCGGCGTGCTCACCATTCGGTGCGGAATTCCACCGCGCTGCACCAGTCGGCGCGCGCTGCTCCAGGCAGTCAGGCGGCTGCGCGCGATGAACGCGGAGGTCGAAGTCGTCGCTATCCGCCGCTGACGCAGGGGGCCGCGCCCTCGCCTGCATGCTGCCGAGTAGCAGTCAGTCGGTGGCACGATGGCGCGGTCGAAGAACGCTGTTGTCGGTTCTGTCCGGGGTGGATGCCGATGGTGGAGAGTGGGGAGGGTGCCTGGCTACGGGGTGGGGTTGTCGGTGAGCCAGGTGGTGGGGATGAGTTTTTCGCCGTTGCGCCAGTTGTAGCGGACGGAGTCCTGGTACCAGTCGTGGGGCAGGTCCGCGTGGTCGCTGACGATCATCTGGAAGTTCGGAGAGAGCTCCCTGACGACCTGGTGCATGAGTTCGAAGAGGCGGGTGACGGTCACTCGGTCTTCGTCCAGGGCGATGTCTTCCAGTCGTCCGCGCTGTTTGGCCATGTCGGAGGGGTAGTAGGGCTGGGTCGGCTGGTCGAGCATGAGGAAGCGGGGTACGGGCCGGGTGTTGGCGACGAAGTACTGGTGGAGGGCGAGGTGGGCGGCCACGTGGTAGCCGACGTGGTTCTTGCCGCTGCCGATGCGGAGCAGTTCGGTGATGCCCTCGAGCGTGTCGGCGACGACGGTGAGCTTCTTGAGGTCCAGACGGACCAGACGGTCGCCGTGCTCAAGTCTCAGTGTCCGGGCGTGGCCGGTCATCTGGCCGCTGAGGTAGCTGAGACCGTGGGTGAGTCTGTCGTCGATGGTCTCGGTGTCGAGCTGCTCCTCGAGGCCTTCGACGAGCCGCCGGGCGACGGCGACGTCTGATTCCAGGCGCTGCAGGTGTCCGCTGTCGGATGCGGTGTCGATCTGGCCCAGGTAGGCGCTGATCCTGCCGCGGGTGTAGGCCTGGGATTCGGCCTGTCCTAGGAGGCCGGCCTGCTGGTTGCGCTGTTCGGCGATGATGCTGAGGGCGCCTTCGATGCCGCGGAGCTGTTCGCGTAGGCGTGTCGCCGTCTGCTCGATCTCGCGCAGGGCCTGTTCGCGGCGGGGCTGGACGGTTTGGACGCTGTCGAGCTGCCCTCGGAGGTCTGCGAGGGTGGTGTGCATATCGGCGACGGTGGGGTCGGGCTCGTCGAGCTCGTTTCCGCACAGCGGGCAGCTGTGTTCGCCGGGGAAGCCGTCGGGTACGAGGTTGAGCGCCGACAGTCGTGACATGCCGCGGGCGACGGCGCCGGTGTAGCCGGCGGCCTGTGTTTCCAGGTCGTTCAGGAGCTGGCGTTCTTCTGCGAGGGAGCGCAGCTGCCGCCGCAGGGCCGACGACTGCTCGGTGAGGAGGAGTTCCTGCCGCCGTTGTTCCTCGTCCGCGTTGTCAGGGGTGGGCCGGAAGGAAGCAGCCTGCTGCAATGCGGTGATGACGGCTGTTCTGTCGGAGGTGTCGACGCTGTCGTCGGTGAGCAGTCCGTGGACGCGGGCTTCGCCGAGGAGGGACTCAAGGCGGGCCTCGATGCCTTGGTTTGCTTCCTGGGCGGCTCTGAGGTCGTTCTCGGCGCGGCGGAGGGCTCGTTTGGCTTGGGTGAGCTGCTGCTGGAGCGCGGCCTGGTCCTCGGGAACCGCCCCGAGGAAATAGGGGATCGTGGCCTTGAGGCTCTCGGGGATGCCGCGCTCGTTCTGCCGGTGGAACAGGGCCCGCTTGGAGGCGACTTCGTCCTGGTTCTGCAGGCAGAGCAGGACGGCGTGTCCGAGGTTGGCACTGAGCGGGGAGAGCAGGCTTCCCGGCGCCGGTTCGCTGCGGGTGTCTCCGATACCGAGCCGGCGTCCGAGCTGCTGGCGCAACTGTGTGGAGTCCGTGTTGACGCGGAGGTCGGGCAGTTCCGGGATACCGAGGTCGTTGCCGACCTCGAACATGGCGTTGGTGACGGACTTGGCGCCGGGGCGAGGCGCCGGCCGCGCGGCGAGGACGCGGGTGTCGGGCAGCTGCAGGATGACTGCATACCAGGCGACGGTGTTGAAGATCGGGCTGATCGGGAGCGTGGCCTCGTCCCTGCCGAGGCAGAAATCGACGATGTCGAGCAGCGCGCTCTTGCCTGTCTGGGAGGTGCCGGTGACGATGTTGAGCTCACCGAGCCGGAAGTCCAGGACGCGCTTTTCGCCGCTCTTGCTGTAGAGGATGATCGACCGGATCTGCACCGGATCAGGGTCTCACGCCCAGCAACGCAAACACCGTGGAAGGGTTGTCGGACTTGGCAGTCCAGCGGCCTATCAACGATGCGGCCCTGATCAGGTCGGCAAGTTCACCCTCGATACGGGACTTCGACGCCAACCTGCTCTTGAGGGACCCCTGCTCGATGGTGAGCATCTGGTGGCGGAGCCCGAAGCGCAGGCCTTCCCGTACAGCGGGCGCGAGTGAGGTGCTGCGCGCGGCAAGGCCTGCGACGAGTGCCGGGTGGTCCGCCACCCAGTTCGTGAGATGGGTGCGCGTCGAGGTGGGCAGCGCTTGCCGCGTGGGCCGGTGCAGGACCAGTGGGGCCACGACGAAGGCCATCGGCCACGGCATCAGCCTGCCGGAGGCCTCCCGCTCGTAGTCGCGTGCCGCCGTGGCGGCGACAGCGGCGACGAGAGCAGGGTTGAGGAAGGCGGCGCTGGCTTGCGGCCGCTGTGTCCAGCTAGGCACGGGCGGCCCTGATCAGGTTCTTCACCCGTGTCTCGAAGTCGGGGTGCCATCCGACCCGTCCGCGGTCGGCCAGCTCGTGGTGCTTTCCCCGGGAGAAGAACGCCTCGTCGTACGCTTCACGGATTCGGTACCGGGTCTGGTCCAGGGTTTTGCGTAGCAGTGCCTTGCCGGCCTGCTCCTGCTCCCGGTCGGTGGCATCTTCGCCCAGGTCGTCGAGCATCCAGTCGAACTCCCGCTGCCACTCGTCGGCGAGGTTGTCCTCGAATCGTGCCAGCTCGTCGAGGTCCACCAGGTCGTCTTCGAGCCAGGCCACGGTCTGGGTGTAGGCGCGGTAATAGTCCACCATCGCCTTGTTCAGCTGGCGGCCGGCGCCCACCCAGCGCAGCTGGTGGACGAAGCAGGCATCGGTCAGCTCGGTCTCGGCCTCCTGTGGGAAGTCCTCACGGTCCACCAGTGTGGGCAGTCTGTCGGAGGTGTAGTCGTCGCGGATGCGGCTGATGCGCTGCATCAGCCGTGTCACGGAGACGCTGGTGTGCCGCTTCTGCAGCATGTCCACGGTTTGCTCGTACCACCACGCCCACAACTGCCGCATGAAGGGGTCGGCGTGCCCGTCGGGGAGCGCGGCCCTGAGTTTCACCCGTACCTGCGCGTCGAGGTCGTCGATGGAGGGCGAACCGTCGATGACCCTCATCCGCTGTACGAAGACGGCCCGCTGCGCTGGCGGAAGGGCCAGGAAAGCTGCTCGTGCGTCCTTCGTTCCCTTCGCGTCCGACTCCTGCGCGGCGGCGATGAGCAGGTCAAGTGCCTGTGCGGGTGCTGGATTGGGTGCCTTGAGCGCGGCCATAGCCGTACCCGGCCGGGCCTGCTGCGTGGTGACGAGAGTGAGCATGGGGCCGTACTCGTCGCCGGGGGCATGTGTGTCCATCCAGGACTGGATAGTTCGCCACACGTCGTCGTCCTTGTCGCCGAGCGACCGCACACTGCGGATGTGGTGCTTGACCTGTAGTAGCTCAGCGGGCCGACCATCTTCTTCCCAAGCAACGTCGTCGTGGAGCTCCAGGCTGATAGCCCCGTCCGGGCGATCCTCTTGTCCCCGCAGCAGCTCAAGGAGGGCGAGTTGCGCCTGGAAGATGTAGCCCAGGGCTGACGCAGATGCCTCATGCGCGGAGGACGCCATGGCTACAGTCTCCCGATTCCGATATTGCCCTGTCCAGGACGCCACACTAATCGAACGTGCGTCTGACGGTGTCGCTGTTGTCGGTTCTATCGGGGGTGGATGCCGATGGTGGTGAGGAGATGTTGCTGTTGGGGGTGCAGGCGTGGCCAGTTGCGGTGTTGGGTCTGGATCCATGAGGTGATGCGTGGCGGGTAGGGCTGGCCGGTGTGGTGGCAGGTTTGGGCTTGGTGGTAGGTGCGGTGCCAGTGGTAGGGCCAGGGCGGGTTCCACCAGGGGTCGATTTCGTTGAGGGTGTGCAGGGTGGCGGGGGAGAGGCGGCGTTGGCCGGCTTTGCGGCGTTGTTGGATCAGCCAGACCCCCAGAGGGAACCCGTCATGGTGCGTGCTTTTGGGGACGCAGAGGTTGCCGGTCTCCTCAGCCCAGGCGCGGGCGTGGGCCAGGCCGGGGCTTGGCGGGTAGGAGCGGGTCGCTTCGCGGCGCCGTGCGGGTTCCCGCATGTGCGGGGTGATGCCGATGTCGGTGAGGAGCGTGCGCTGCTGCGGGTGTAGCCGGTGCCAGGCCGCGCGTTGGGCGGATGCCCAGGAGTTGGTGGTCGTGGTGGTGCGGGCGTGGTGGTAGGCGCGCTGCCAACGCATGGGCCAGGGCGGGTTCCACCAGGGGTCGAGCGTGGTCAGGGCGTGGTGGAGGGCGTAGGGGGTGTTCGTGTTCTGGGCCAGGAGGCGTTGCCGGGCGAGCCAGGGCCCCAGGGGAAAGCCGTCGTGGACGGCGCAGTACGGCGTTGCCAGACTGCCGTGCGCGGCTGTGTAGCTGCGGGCGTGTTCGAGCGCGGTCTCGGCGTACGGGCTGAGGGGCCGAGTGCGGGTGCTCTCCTCGGTGAGGCCGATGTCGGCCAGGAGGCGCTGCTGGCCGGAATGCAGGTCGGCGTAATGCCTGATCTGCCGGAGTAGCCAGGCCCGCTCGGCGGGGGCGAAGCTGCGGAACTCGTGCGTGGCGTCTAGCTGGTGGCCGGCCTGGACCTGCTGATGAATGTGCTGCCAGGAGTGCTGCCATGCTAGGGACCAGGGCGGACACCACCACGGATCGACCGCGGTCAGTGTTTGCGCGGCGACAGACTTGGGCGCGCCCGTGTCGGCGTCGGTTCGGGCGTGCTGGCGTTGACGGCGCAGCCACCGCCCCAGCTCGAACCCGTCGTGGACGGTGTTGATCGCGGCAGCGAGAGTGCCGTATGCCGAGTGGTAGGAGCGTGTGTAGCTAAGTCCTGTGGCGAAGTCGGCCTCGTTCTCTGCGGGCCGGGCAGCGGCGTCACAGGCCCGGTCCGCGCTCAAGCCGATTTGGGCGAGGAGGTCCTGCTGGTCGGGCTGGAGGGTGTCGTACTGGGCGCACTGGTTGGTCAGCCACGTGGCGAGTGTGCTGCTGGTGCCGGGGAAGCCAGCCGTGGCGTCCAGGACGTGACCGTCTTGGACGTGGGTGTGTGCCTGGTGCCAGGAGCGCTGCCACTCCAGGGTCCAGGGCGGGTTCCACCAGGGGTCGATCGCCGACAGTGCCAGCGCGCGGGAGGAGCGGGCGCCATGACGTAGCTGGTAGGCCCGGTCTTCGCTGCGCTGGTTGGCCAGCCACTGCCCTAGCTTGAATCCGTCCTGGACGGTGTCGGCGGTCGCGTTCACCAGCGTGCCGTGGGCGCGGGCATAGGCGCGTGCACCCGCGAGGGTGCGTTCGAAGTGGGTGGCCATGTGCTTGCGGCGAGGCCGGGCCGCCTGTACGGCCTCAAGGGTGAGGCCGATGTCGGACAGCAGGCGCTGTTGCGCGGGGTGCAGGTCGGCGTAGCCGGTGCACTGGTTGTAAAGCCATTCGCCCAGACCGAAGCTGGTGGCGGGGAAGCCGCGCTCGGGCCGCAGGCCGCCCCAAGCGCGGGCATGGTCGCGGGCTTCGTAGTACGTACGCTGCCACATCACCGTCCACGGCGGCCGCCACCACGGATCCAGCGCCTCGAGTTCCGCGACGTGCTCGGGCGGCACCGCCGGCGACTTCCGGTGGTTCGACAGCCACCGGCCCAGCGCAAACCCGTTGAACCGGCTGTGGATCGGTGCGGCAAGGTGGCCGTGAACGATGGCGTAGGCGCGGGCGTGGGCCAGGCCGGTTGTGAAGGACTGGTCCGAGGTGTGTCGGAGTCCCAGGTGCAGCCGCGCACCGTCCGTCGTCTTCTCGTCCTGATGGGCGGCCTTCCGGTAGGCGGTGAGTTCGCGGGCGATGGGGCGGGGCCGGTGCGCCATGTGCAGCGTCCACCCAGGGCCCGCGACGGCAGAGCCAGTGCCAGCCCGTACGCACTGCTGCACCCACACCAGCAACGGACCTGCCGACGTGGACGCGAGCCGGTCAGACAGCCAAGGCCGCTCTGTGGCACGCGCCAGCTCGGCGACCAGACCGGGGGCGTACGTGAGAGTGTGCGGGAGATGTCCGCCGGTGTCGGCGAGCAGTCGCTGCCCGGTGCGTTCGTCGGTGAGGACCGAGGCGAGGGCGACGGTCTCTGGGTAGGTGACCGCGTCTCTGGTCAGCAGCCGCCACCAGCCCGGATCGGCCCCTGCCGGCGCACTCTGGCGTGCCCGTTGCGGCCACTGCTCTTCTTCGGGCCACTGCTGCGCCCACCAGGAGACGACCACGGCATGGGCGACCTCGAAAGCCTCGGACGCGTCCGGCCGATGGCGCAGCAACTGCAGGTGCCGCCGGTGCGCCGTGACTATTTCCGGCAGCCCTGTCAGGTCGATCTGCTCGGTGTCGGCCGGCGCGCCGTCGATCCAGTGGGTGCCGAGCATCCAGCGCCCATGGCGCGGGCAGATACGGGTGTGCGGCTGCAGATAGAGCCGGGCGGGCTTGGTACGTCCGGTGCGTGCGGCCGTGCACAGTCGGCAGCCTTCCCCCGCGTCCGGCACCACAGTCCCGAAGCGGAACCGCCCGGCTGCCCCCGCCCCGGCGGGCGAGACGGGCTCCTGGGCGGTCCAGGCGGGCAGGGCTCGCTGAAGGATCTCCTCGGGCACGCGACTGAACGCGGAGATGCGGGCGCGGGCTTCGGCGTTGAGGTAGACCTCGCCGTCCATGCGGTAGCCCTTGAACAGGCCTCCGCCGACCTGGAGGAGTGCGGGGATGAGGTCTCTGGCGCCGAGCCGGTAGCGGTCGGCCAGCCGGTCCAGGTACGACAGGTTCGTCTCGCCCTGCAGCGGCGCGAGCCGTACCGGTCCCGGTCGCGCCGCTGCTGTCCGCGGCAACTGCGGCTGTGGTGGAGGAAAGTCGGGCATCAGGGAGCAGAGGTCGTTTCCTGGCGGGTCCGGATGTACCGGCATCCGGGCGCTCGCCGAACGGGGGTTCAGGACGGTCGGTTGAGGCAGACGCTTGCCGGTCAGGGCTGGCGTTGCGTGGGCGTTCGGCGGCGATGCGGTGCCCGGGCCCGTTGTTCGGCGGCGGTGTCGAGCTCGATCTGTTCGAGCAGCCTCTTGGTGATCTTTTCCGTGCCGTCCAGCAGGGACACGAGGGCGGCTTCACGGATGAGGTGGGAGAGGCTGCCCATCCGGCCTCCGGTGCGGGCGTGCAGGTAGGCGGCGTGCGTGACCAGCGCGCCCGGCCGGTGATGGCGCAGCCGCAGCGCGCTGTCCATGCTGTTCACCAGGTCATTCCAGATCTGCTGGTCCGCGCTGCTGCCGTAGCGTAGGGGCTGGTTGCGCACGATTTTGAAGCGGCCAGCGAGCTGGGAGCCGCGCACGCCGGTCAGCAGGGGTGAGGCTTCGACGTCGATGCCGGAGTAGACGAAGGTCGCCGGGATCCGCTCGCCGAGGTACTTCAGCTGGTCGGAGGTCTCGGCGCCGGCCCGGCTGCGGGTGTCCATCAGGTGCACGTCGTCGACCAGGACCAGCTGGGTGCCCAGCTCGCACAGCAGCTCGCACACGGCGTTGGTGATCTGGATCTGGTTCATCCGTTCCAGGGCGGGCAGGCCGAGGAAGCGGGCGAACTCGCTGATGAGCATCTTCGGGGTGGAGGACGGCGGCACGGTGATGAACAGCACCGGCAGACGCCCGTCCTGGTTCGGGTGGCGGCGCCGATCGGCGAGTTCCACGGTGCGGCCGAGCTGCTGCATCGCGGTGGTCTTCCCGGTGGTGGCCGGCCCGGAGATGATCAGGCCGCGCCGGGCTCCGCCCTGCTGGCCGCGGTTGAGCAGCAGCAGACGGCGTACCGCGGTGGAGAGGGCGTCCATGGCAGGGGTCTTCAGCACCACGAACCGCGCGTGGTAGTCCTCCCGCTGCTCCAGAGTCCATTCCTGGTCGCCGGCGTCCCGTGCCGGGGCGTGGGGCGTGTCGACGAACTGCTGCCACCCGTCCCACGTGGTCAGCGGACTGAACGTGCTCGTGGTGGCGGGCTGCGCTGTTGTCACCATGCCTGGGCCTCCATGTACGGGTCGTAGATGCGCATGCCGCCCGCCCCGGCGGCGTCCGGCGTCTGCTCAGCGGCCTGGTCCCGGGCCGTTTCGGCCGTCGGCCCGGATGCTTCGGCCTCATCCGCGTGGCCTGCCGCGGCGTCCTGGCCGTCGGCGAGGGCGGCGAGAAGGTAGTCCTCGCCGTCCTGGTTGTCCTCGACGTCGTCCAGGCTGTCGTCGGCGTCCCAGCCGTCGGCATCTGGAAGCGGGACGGTGAAGGAACCGGGCAGCCCGAACGAGGCCCCCGGCGCCAGAGGCGCAGGCCACTGCTGCGGGGTGGTGGCGGGGGAGGGATCGGTCATCTGCGCGGCCGCCTGGGCCCGGGCGGCCACCGTCCGCTCTCGTCTGCTGCCCAGTCCCTGGCCGGCACGGCGCAGCAGCGCATCGAGTGCCTGGGCGATCGCCGCCTCGTGCTCTTCA
The DNA here is from genome assembly GCF_007827595.1 of Streptomyces sp. BK340. Lineage (GTDB taxonomy): Bacteria > Actinomycetota > Actinomycetes > Streptomycetales > Streptomycetaceae > Streptomyces. The sequence goes on along the minus strand of NZ_VISR01000052.1, from coordinate 7,206 downwards.
CGGCCATGCCGGCGTTCCACGGTGCGGCGGACGTGGTCGAAGGTGAACGCGGTGAACGGGCGCCTGACCGCCCCCGCGTGGACCCACGGCACCTCCAGCCATCCCTCGGGCAGGCGCACCCACACCCGGTTCGGGTCGTAGGGGTTGTGGTGGATCTCCCACCGTCCGTTCTTGTCCGCCCGCGGTGAGCGGCGGCGCCGGTAGGGCTTCAGGCCGGGGTGGTCGTAGGTGCGGTAGCCGAATCGGATGCCGTAGTCGTTGATCGCCTGCCACCGCAGGGGCAGCAGCTCGACGTAGTCGTCGGCGGACAACGGCACCGGGACATGCCCCGTCACCGCCACCAGCGCCGCCCACATTTCGTTGGGTGAGACGGCGACCCGCGGCATCATCGGGTGCCGCAGCGCCTCGTGCCGGCGCTCCTGCCACCCGCAGATGACCCACTCGTCCAGCAGTTCCTGAAGCTGCGCCAGGCTCCAGCAGGCATCCTGCTCCGCGGCCGCGCCGCGCTGGGAGACGTCCGAGCCGGTGTGGCCCGGCAGGTACTGGCTGAACCCGTCGGCGATGGCACGGAAGGTCCGCTCCACGTTCCCCTTCGCCGGGCCGTTCGCCGGCGGCACCGGCTGCACCGATACCCCCAGGCTCTCGCACGCCGAGACGAACGAAGCCGACACATACACCCGGCCCTGGTCCACGACCACCGTCTCCGGCATGATCACCGGCCGGGCAGCCGCCCCCTCCAGCCGCGCGTCCAACGCGATCAGCCGCTCATACGGGATGACCGACCGCTGCATGGACAGCGCCGCGTCCCAGCCCGGCCGCATCGCCGTCGGCACCACCATCTGCGCCAGCAGCATCGCCGCATCCACCGACGTCGTGCCCACCGGACGCACCACCGCCGCGCAGATGCTGCGCGTCGCCACATCCAGCGCGATACACAGTTCAAGACGGCCGGTCACACCGTCGTCCAGCACCGCCATAACGTCCAGCGGCGTGCTGTCCAGCATCACCAGCTCACCCGGCCGCAGCGCCACCGTCGGCGTGAACGGCGGCGCCGGCCGCGACGCATGCCACCGCCGCTGCGCTGCTGTCCCCAGCAGTCCCTGCCCGTCGGCCACCGCGTGCACCAGCCGGTTGAACGTCGACGCCGGCGGCAGGGCCACCGCCCCGGCGCAGTACTCCTCCTCCAGCAGCCACCCCACCTGGCGCCGCAGCCGCACCAGCGTGCCCGTCGACCGCTCCCGCTGTCTCTCCAGCACCTTCCTGACTGCCGCGACCACCCGCTCATCGGCCCGCCCCAGGGCCGATCGCTCCCGCACCGCACGGCCGTCGACCAGCCCCCACAAGCCCTCGCTGCGGTAGCGCGCCCGCATCCGGCGCACCGTCGCCGCACTCGCCGCCCAGCCCGCCGCCGTCAACTCCTCAGCCTTAGCCTGTTCCCGCTGCGCCATGCTCCGCAGCGCCGGGTCGAACTGCTCCCGCGGGGCGCCCTGCTCGACCGTGTCAGGGAAGCCGGTCTCCACCTCCCGCACATGCCGCTGCCACGCCAGAGCCCGCTCCCGCACCTGCTCCGGCAGCGCCTCCAGCAGCCCGAAGGGCGGCACCCTCCCCGGCGCCGGTCCGCCTTCCACCTCGAAGGACGGATCGGCGAACAAGTAGGGCAGCAGCACCACCGCCGAGGCGCCCTCGTCACTCACCAGCGTGGCCCGGGCACCTTCCAGCACGGCGAGCGTCCATACCCGTCCGTCGTAGCGAAGACGCGCCCCGACCTCGACAACCGCCTGCGTCACGCCGCTCCGGCCTCCTGCCGTGCGACCGAGACGACGGCACGCTCGTGCAGCGGTTCGTCCAGCCGTACCCGCAGCACACCGCTCCACAGCGCGTGAAACACCGCAGGCCACACGGCGATCGGTTCACCGAGGTCACGCACCGCCTCCACCGCCGGCCGCGGACTGCCGAACGCCTCTGCCAGAGCCGGTATCCCCGGTCCTGCCGCGTACCGGGGATGCCGGTAACCCGCCAGCCACCGCACATTGGCCACCAGCACCGGATCCGGCGGCCCCGCGAGCCGGTAGGACCAGCCCGCTGCCTTGGCGGCAGCCGCCACAACCCGTGCCCGCTTTGCCAGCCGGGCGGAAGGGCCGCTGCGTGCGGCGCAGTCGAGCAACAGGCCGCCGCCGTCCTGAAGCCTGGCCATCAGCTGCGGCGCATGACCGACGACCTTGCCATTCTCACACCACACCAGCTCCACCGGCCGACAAGCCAGCGCCACCACCGCCGGATCCCGGTCCAGCAGCATGAGCTGGGTCCGCATGACGCCGGACCCGTACGCCACCAGCCGCCCGGTGGTCGACGACCACCACCACCCCGGAGCGACACGTCGCCCGTACCGGACGGGAAACGACCGAATCACAGGACAGTCCTCGAAGACGACGTCCTGCGCGGCCTCGAGCCACGCGACCTGATGTGCCTTCCCCAGAGGATCCCGAAAGCACGCGTCGACCCGGCCGGTGTCCACGGCTGCGACGGGCACCTCGAAATAACCCGCCGTATCTGCGGCCCCACCATCAACTCCGCAATGCTCCATACCCGAAGCCAAGTACATGAGCAGAAGTGCAGATGTTCCGATCCTCGCCGCTCACTCGAACGAGTGAGAACCGTGCGCTGGTGGCGTGATGTCTGCGGTGGGCCCGGCAGGATTCGGCTGGGCAGCAGCCCGGAGTTCGATGTCCACGATGTTGGAGGCGACTTCGTCCTTGCGCCACCTCTCGGGGGAGTTGTGGCGGACCAGGCCGCCCGCGTAAGCCATGCGCAGCAGTTCGGCCTTGGTGTGGTTGCGCATCAGCTCGTTCATGCGCCTCACCCGTTCCTTGCCTGTCTCGCGCTTCTCCTGCGCCAGCTCCGCCTCCTGGTTGTGCCGTTCCTGTACCTGGCTGCTCGGCGGCCCGGGCTGGACGGGGCTGTCGTCCATCGGAGTTGGGACACCGGACTGGCCCGACACCGGTGCGGTTTTCGCCCAGGGGAGCCCCAGCGCTGCGATGGTGGCCTGCTGCTTGACGGTGAGCTTGTCCCACCTCGACTTGGTGTTTGAGACCCAAACGCCCAGTTTCACGATCACCGATTCCATCTCGCCGTCGACCGTGATCTGTTCGCTGTGCCCCCTGGGCACGGGCCGGTCCGCGCCTTCCCGCTCCACCCACTGCGTGAGGGCCGCCATGCCCCGCTGGAAGGCCTGCTGCGCCTTCGTCAGTCCGCTGGCCGCGCGCTTGGCTGCCGGGGCGGGAGACGGCGCCTCGGTGGGCTTGATGCCCAGCTTGGACAGCCGCTCTTGCTGCTCGGTCGACAGTTGCGCCCAGGTGGCTGGCTGTTTCTGTCGTTCCAGCCATCGTCCGATGTCGTCGCCGTCCATGAGTACGCCGGGTGCGATGTCGGGGAGGCTGCCGTCGGCGTCGACCAGGTCGGCGAGGACGCGGTAGTGGCGTTGCCAGTCCAGGGGCCAGGGGCAGTTCCAGTCCGGGTCGATCGCCTCCAGCTGCTTGGCGCGCTCCGCCGCGCGCTTCGGGTCCTTCCCGAGACCGCCCTTCCGGCGCAGATTCGCCAGATGCTGCCCGATGGGCACCATCGCCTCGCCCTCGCCCCACACCTGGTCCTGACGAGGCGCGAGATGCCCGGTGGCCCGCCGGTACGAGCGCAGGGCGGCCAGCTTGGCCTCCCACGCTTCCTCGCCCGGCTCCCAGAGCATCCCGGCCTCCGGCAAGTCGAGCAGCGTCTTACGCCGCTCCTCCAGCTCCCCGGCCCGCAGCGCCTTCCGCTGCTGGTGGACCCATCGGCCAAGCGGAAACGCCTTCGTCGCCCCGACTTCGACCTCCACGTCATAGGGCACGGCGTAGACGCCGGTGATCTCGTTCTCCGCCCGCCACCGCAGCAGCGCCTGGTAGCCCTCCAGCCACACCAGCGACTCCGGCCGGTAGACCCGGGTGCGCAGGAACGCGGCGATCGTCGCCGCGTCGCGGGGAGAGGAGAAGTGCAGCAGGGCGGACTCGGCAGCGGCGTCGGTGTCGTCCTGCTCCTGGTCCTCGCCGTCGCCCTCTCCACCGGCCCCGACGATCCGCCCGTCCTCATCGCGCTGGAGGTGGACTTTGCGCTTGCCGCTGGTGAGCGCGCGGGAGGCGAGCTGTTCGACCAGCCGTTCATCGTGACTGCGCAGGCCTTGAAGCACGGCTACGAGCGGCTTGAAGCTGGCGGAGGCGACCATGTCGGTCGGGTCCTCGCCGGGCTCCAGGAACACCGGCACAATGATCCTGGCCACCTTCGTGCTGCCGTCTTTGTTGAGCCGGAGCGCGCGGCCGATGTTCTGCACGATCTCCACCTGGGAGCCGCGGGTGTCGGCGAAGCAGACGGCCTCGACTCCCCGTTCGCCGGTGATGTCGACGCCTTCCCCGAGAACGCGAACGCTGGCGAGGAAGGCGCGGTGGATCCGGCGCCCGGCGGCGTCGATGCCGTTGGCGAACTGCCTGATGACCTCGCGCCGCTCGGTCACGAGGTGGTCGCCGCACAGCCACGCCGACCACACGCGGTCCGGGGGTACGTGGCGGCCGGCCTCGAGTTCGTAGAACTCCGCGTCGATGGAGGATTTCGGCAGTTTGTCGGCGGCGGCGAGGTCGTCGTCCGTGGCGTCGTTGAGGTACAGCTCGGCAGCGGTCTCCGGGAGCTTCTCCGCGAACGCCGCCGCTTCCTCAACCTTCTGGTGGAACGTCATGACCGTACGGAGGTTGTACGCGGCGGCGTGCTCCAGGAGCGCGGTCTGCAGGAGCGCCAGGCGCCGGCCGCGCCGCGCCTCTTCCGACTCCCCGAGCACGGGGGAGGGGTCGCGGATCTCCAGGACGTCGATCTCGAACCCCGCGAGGATCTCGCGCTCGATCGCCTCCGAGAGTCCGAGCTCGGCGAGCCACGCGCCGTAGGTGCCCTCCGGGTCATCGGCCATGGTCGCGATCTCCGCCTCCTGGCCCTCCGCGCCCTTCTGCGGGCGGGCCGCGGCGAGGATGCGCGGCGTGGCGGTCAGGTAGAGCCGGAAGTCGGCGGGGATGCGGGCGTTGTCGTGGATCGCCGCCCACGGCCTGCCAAGATCGCCTGCGGTTGAGTGGGCCTCATCGATGATGGCGAGCGAAAAACCGTCCATCCGCTGCCCGTACAGGCGCTCTCCGCCCGCCAGAGCGGCCTCCAGCGGCCCGCGAACCTTCCGCTGGTCCATCGGGTCGTCGAAGTCCTCGCGGTCCACGAGAGAGGCGTACGTGGCGAACACGATGACCGGCCCGTGCCCCGCCCACAGGGCCAGCTGGATCGGGTTGGTGGTGGTGCGCACCCCCAGCTCGTTCAGCACGGGGTCGTTCTCCAGTGAGCACACGGCGACCATGGGGGAGCGGTGACCCACCGCCCGCCATGCTTGGGCGGTCTGCACGAGCAGGTCCAGGGTCGGCACGGTGACGAGGATCCGGCCGCCCTGGAAGCAGTCCAGCGCGCACGCGGCGGCGGTGATCGTCTTGCCTGATCCGGTCGCGGACACGATCGTTCCCCGCATCCCTCCCTGGGGCACAGGTGATCTTGCAGGAAATCCGACCAATTTCCGGAAGCTCGACTTCTGTTGAACCTGATGTTCTCGGAGCTGGATCAAAAGAGTTCTCCCGGCTCAGGAAGGATTTGTGTGACGGAAGCGATTCGGTATCCGCCGCGTTGATAGACGCCGTCCCTTCCATGCACGGCCCAGGCCCGCTCGGCCGCTTCGCCAGCTGACGCGGCCATCAGATGCATGGCGGGGGCGGGCATGTCTGAGCCGGAGCAGCCAGCAGTCGGCCGAGCATTGACCCGGTAGACGCGATGCCGAGAGATTTCCGGACCCTCGACGCCGGACCGCTCGGCCTCGGCCACGTCTGTCATCAACCGCTTCAGACGCTGCTGTTCATAGCAGACGGCACGCGAGTCGCGGCAGGGCGCGTACGCGGCCATCCGCTCCCTGTCCACGAGAGCGGCGATCCGCTCCCACTGAAGGCGCCGCAACTCCGCGATGAACAGCTCGCTCAAGTGATGCGGCTCTGCAGGGCACACCCGTGCACGCCCGGCGCGTTCCTGCGCCAGGCGCACTTGCACGGCCACCTGGTGTCGATCGAGTCCGGCGGCTTTCGCGACGACTCCGAGCCGGGCAAGCTCGTGCGGAAGATACTCGTAGATCAACACGCAAACCGCCCCCCACCGGATGTCCCCGAATTACGCCAATGCTACATGCTGCATCACATCGAGATGCAGACATGCGAAACTCCCGGGAAAGGCCCCTACACGAGTCTTCCTTCCGCCCTGATGGTCGTGGCACATCGGGGTACACGGCCCCGCATGGCACCGAAGACCGAACGTATTCAGTTCCTGCGGGCCATGCGGCAGCTGCACCGCGTCCGCTCCTTCTACGCCGGGGGCGCCCTGCTGTGGGCGGTATCCGCGGCCTGGGCCGGCTGGCAGTCACCGGGGAGTCGGCAGATGTGGGTGTCCGTCCTGCTCCTGGCCGTCTTCACCGGTCTCCTCGCCACGGCGGGCCTGTCCCTGCGGCGTCTCGCGGTTCCCGTGACGGGCCGGCCCGCACATCACGCCGCCTCGCACAAGGCTGCAAGTACCCGCCACGCCCACGCCTGAGGACCCTTCAGTGTGCTCGCATGACTCGTCAGGCTCCTGCCTGGCGAGTCATGCGACTTCGAAGGCGCGCCACCCATGTCTGTGGCGGCGGGGGCCGGGCATACGGGCTTCACTTCCTATGAGAGGGGCTTGTCATGCTCGGCATAGTCGCGGCAGTGCTGTTCTTCATCGCGTTCCTCATCAACGCGGCCGAGATCAGCACCAATCACACGTTCTCGTCAGTGAACGTCATGCTCCTGGGGCTGACCGCGCTGGCCCTGCATGTTGCGGGAATCGGTAGTACCTGGGCTCGTAGACGCTGACCAGGCGTCAAGCCAGTACCCGCAGAGGCAGACCCCGCCGCCTGTTGCTGCGCGGGCCGTAGGCCCGTTGGGCCGCCCCCGCGCAGCGGGGCCGGCCGTCGTGGCGCGTAGCGCCACCCGGTGACCGGAGCGCAGCGAAGGGCCCCGAGTGGGGGCGCAGCCCCCACCGCGCCGGGAGCGCAGCGGACGGAGCGTCACCCGCCCAGCGCAGCAGGGCGGGTGAGCAGAC
>NZ_VISR01000051.1 GCF_007827595.1 Streptomyces sp. BK340 | reverse complement strand
CGGATCACCTCCTCGGGTATCCCACCGTTGACCGTGGAGCAGGGCCTGGCCCTCCTGGATACGGCCACCACCCTCGACGAACCCCACCTCATCCCCATCGGACGGCTCACCACCTCCACCTCGCCCCGTATGCGCGGTGAGGTCCCGACCATGTTCCGTGGTCTCGTCCGTGGCGGGCGGCGCATGGCTGCGACGACGGCGAGCGGTTCGGGCGCCGCGGTGGCACTCGCGGCGCGGCTGTGGGACCTGCGTGAGGGCGAGCGGGTTCGCCTCGTCGTGGACATGGTGCGGACGGAGGCCGCCTCTGTCCTGGGCCACGCCTCTGCTCAGGCCATCCACGCGGACCGCGACTTCCACGACCTCGGCATCGACTCCCTCACTGCGCTGGAGCTGCGCAACCGGCTCACCGCCGTCACCGGACTGCGCCTGCCCGCCACCCTGGTCTTCGACCACCCGACCCCGGCCGTCCTCGCCCAGCAGCTCCTCACCGAACTGCTCGACGAGAACAGCGACGTCCACGTGCCGACCGCCGTGGTCGCGGGGGCGGCAGACGACCCCATCGCCATCGTCGGGATGGCCTGTCGACTGCCTGGAGGTGTCGACTCCCCGGAGGATCTGTGGGCGCTCGTCACGGAAGGGCGGGAAGGTATAGCCGACTTTCCCACCGACCGGGGCTGGGACCTGGGCACCCTCCTCGGCGGAGGGCATGGGCCCGACGGGCGCGGTCGAAGCGCGACGGCCAAGGGTGGGTTCCTGCACGGAGTCGGCGAGTTCGACGCGGGCTTCTTCGGGATCTCTCCGCGTGAGGCCCTGGCCATGGACCCGCAGCAGCGGCTCCTCCTCGAAACCTCCTGGGAGGCGATCGAGCGCGCGGCCATCGACCCGGCGTCGCTGCGCGGCAGCGCTACCGGTGTGTTCGTCGGTACCGGGGGCCAGGACTACCTGACCCTCGTGATGAACTCGGCGGAGGACATCGAGGGACACGCCGGCACCGGTCTCGCCGCAAGTGTCGTGTCCGGCCGTGTCTCGTACACCTTCGGGCTGGAGGGGCCGGCGGTCACCGTCGACACAGCCTGCTCCTCGTCGCTGGTCGCCATGCATCTGGCCGCCCAGTCGCTGCGCAGCGGTGAGTGCACCCTGGCTCTGGCCGGTGGCGTCACGGTCATGTCGTCCTCCCTCGGCTTTCCGGGCTTCACGCGGCAGGGCGGTCTGGCGACGGACGGCCGGTGCAAGGCGTACGCGGACGCGGCCGACGGCACCGGATGGTCGGAAGGCGTCGGCGTCGTCGTACTCGAACGGCTCTCGGACGCCCGCCGCAACGGACATCAGGTGCTGGCGGTCCTCCGCGGTTCGGCGATCAACCAGGACGGCGCCAGCAATGGCCTGACCGCCCCCAACGGCCCCTCGCAGCAACGAGTGATCCGCCAGGCCCTCGCGAACGCCGGCCTGTCACCCACGGAGGTTGACGCCGTAGAGGGCCATGGCACGGGCACCACGCTCGGCGACCCCATCGAGGCACAGGCGCTGCTCGCCACGTACGGGCGGGATCGCGATCCGGAGCGTCCGTTGCTGCTCGGCTCGCTGAAGTCGAACATCGGTCACACGCAGGCCGCGGCCGGTGTGGCCGGGGTGATCAAGATGGTCATGGCGATGCGGCACGGGGTGCTGCCCCGCACCCTGCACGTCGACGCACCCTCCACGCACGTCGACTGGACTGCCGGTGACGTACGACTCCTCACCGAGACGATGCCGTGGCCGCAGAGCGACCGGCCGCGCCGCTCGGCGGTGTCGGCCTTCGGTATCAGCGGCACCAACGCGCACACCATCATCGAGCAGGCCCCGCCGGTGGAACCCGACGACACCGACCCGGAAGTGACCCCCACCGTCCTGCCTTGCACCGTGTCGGGCAAGTCCGAGACGGCGCTCGACGCTCAAGTCGAGCGCATCACCACCCTCGACGACATCAGCCCGCTGGACCTGGCCTACTCCCTCGCGGCCGCCGGACGCGGGGCGTTGGAGCACCGGGCGGTGTTGGTGGACGGTGTCGAGGTCGCGCGTGGTGTGGCGGTTGAGCGGTCGTTGGCGGTGTTGTTCTCGGGTCAGGGGTCGCAGCGGCTGGGTATGGGGCGTGGGTTGTATGCCCGGTTCCCGGTGTTCGCGGAGGCGTTCGACGCGGTGTGTGCGGGCCTGGACGAGCACCTCGACCGTCCCGTGCGTGATGTCGTGTGGGGTGATGACGCTGATCTGTTGAACCGGACGCTGTACACCCAGAGCGGTCTGTTCGCGGTCGAGGTGGCATTGTTCCGCCTCGTCGAATCACTCGGGGTGCGACCGGAGTTCGTCGCCGGGCACTCGATCGGCGAGCTGGCTGCCGCGCACGTGGCCGGGGTGTTCTCCCTTGAGAACGCCTGCGCGCTGGTGGCTGCCCGCGGCAGGCTGATGGAGGCGCTGCCCGAGGGTGGCGCGATGCTCGCCGTCGAGGCGACCGAGGACGAAGTGCGGCCGGTTCTGGACGAGTTCACGTCTGTTGCTGCAGTCAACGGTCCGTCGTCGGTCGTGGTCTCCGGCGCCCAGGACGCGGTCGAGTCGATCCGCTCCCACTTCGAGGTGCTGGGGCGCAGGGTGACGCCGCTGCGGGTGTCGCATGCCTTCCACTCGCCGTTGATGGACCCGATGCTGGAGGACTTCCGGGCGGTTGTGGCGGGGCTGTCCTTCTCGGCGCCGGAGATTCCGCTGGTGTCGAACGTGACGGGTGAGTTGGCGTCGTCCGAGTTGGTGTGCGACCCGGAGTACTGGGTGCGACACGTCCGTGAGACCGTCCGCTTCGCCGACGGAGTCAGCACCTTGAGCGAGGCCGGTGCCACCGCCTTCCTGGAACTCGGTCCCGACAGCGTCCTCACGGCACTGACGGCGGTCTGCGTGGACGACAGCGCAGTTGTAGCTGTCCCCGCCCTCCGCAAGGACCGCACGGAGGAACAGGCACTCGTCTCCGGCCTGGCGCGGCTGCACGTCAGCGGCGCAGGGCTCGACTGGACCTCGCTGTTCGACCGCACCGGTGCCCGGCGCGTCGATCTGCCGACGTACGCCTTCCAGCGTGACCGGTACTGGCCGGAGACCGGCCCTGCCCGGGCGACGGCTGCTGTTCCCGCGGCGGATCCCGCGGAGGCAGGCTTCTGGGCCGCCGTCGAGGGTGGGGATCTGGCCGCCCTCGCCTCGGACCTCGACGTGGACAGCGGGGCGCTCGAAGCGGTGCTGCCGGCGCTGTCGTCCTGGCGGCGGCACCGCCGTGACCAGTCGCAGCTCGACGCGCTGCGCTTCCATGAGACGTGGCAACCGTTGTCCCGCGTGGCGAACGCCCGCCCGGCCGGCCGTTGGCTCGTCGTCGCTCCCGCCCTCGCTCCCGCCCCCGGCTCCGCCGAGGAGTGGACGACGGCCGTCGTCGACGCCATCGGGGCGGACACTCTCTGCCTGAACACGGAGCCGTCGTCGGAGCGCGCCGTTCTGGCCCGGCAACTGCGCGAACTGCCCGACTCGGGAACCCCGTTCGCGGGCGTGCTGTCACTCCTCGCGCTGGAAGGCGAGAACGGTGTGACGGCGACCGCCGCCCTGTTCCAGGCCCTGTCCGACGCCGGGGTGACCGCACCGCTGTGGTGTGTGACGCGCGGCGCGGTGGCGGTCGGTGCCTCCGAGGTACTGTCCGCCCCGGCCCAGGCCGGGGTGTGGGGACTCGGGCGTGTGGCGGCGCTCGAGCACCCGCAGCGGTGGGGTGGTGTGATCGATCTGCCCGGGACGATCGACCCTCACGCGGCGCGGCGGTTCGCGGCGGTGCTGGCCGGCCTCGACGGCGAGGACCAGGTCGCGGTGCGGGCGTCCGCCGCCTACGGTCGCCGGCTGACGCCCGCCCCCGCCGGGGCGCCCGACGCCGGATGGCAGCCGGGCGCGGCGGACGCGCCGGAGGCTCGTGGCACCGTGCTCATCACCGGGGGTACCGGTGGCCGGGGCGCCCGGGTGGCCCGTCGGCTGGCGGGCGCGGGCGCGCACCGTCTGCTGCTCGTCAGCCGACGTGGTCCCGAGGCACCCGGTGCGGACGACCTCGTCGCCGATCTGCGGCGGCTGGGTGCCGAGGCGTCGGCCGTCGCCTGTGACGTGGCAGACCGGGACGCCCTGGCCTCGGTACTGGCCGGCATCCCGGCGGAGGCGCCGCTCGCCGCGGTGGTGCACGCCGCGGGAGTCGTCGACGACGGGGTGCTGGACGAGCTGACGGCCGAGCGGTTCGACGCCGTCCACCGGGCGAAGGCGGCCTCCGCCCTCCACCTGCACGAACTGACACGCGATCTGGACCTGTCGGCCTTCGTGCTGTTCTCCTCAGTGGCCGGGGCGGTCGGCGGTCCGGGGCGGGCCACCGTGGCGGCGGCCGGCGCGGTGCTCGACGCCCTCGCCCACCACCGCCGGGCCCAGGGACTTGCGGCGACCTCGCTGTCCTGGGGCGCCTGGTGGGACGAGGACACGACCGACACCCTCGAAACAGCCGTCGAGGCACGGGACGCCGACGCCGACGCCGCGGATGCCCCGCCACGCCGGGCCTCCGTCCCCGTCGTCCACCCCGAACTGGCCCTCGCGGCCCTGTGGCAGGCCGTCACCCGGCCCGACCCCACCCTGGTCCTGCTCGACCTCCAGCAGCCACAGGTCCTCGACGCGCTCGTCGGCCTGCGCGGCAACCCTCTGCTGAGGGAACTCCCCGCCGCCGGGCGAGCCCTCGAGGAAGCGGCGGCGGCCCGGGAGGAGTTCGCCTCCGAAGCCTCCGGGCTCGGGCGGAAGCTGCGGGCCCTGCCCGCGGGTGACCGCCTGCCGTTCGTCACCGACCTCGTACGCACCCATGTGGCGGCCGTCCTCGGTCACGCCGGGACGGAAGCCGTCGCAGCCGACCGGAAGTTCCGCGACCTCGGGTTCGACTCGCTCACCGCGGTCGAACTCGCGAGCCGACTGGATCTCGCCACGGGGCTGAAGGTGCCGGCCACCTCCGTCTACGACTACCCGACCGCCACCGTCCTCGCTCAGCGTCTGCTCGCCGAACTGCTCCACGAGCGGCCGGACGACGGCGTGCGCGCCCCTGCCGCCGTGGGCGCCGCGACGGCGGATGATCCGATCGCCATCGTGGGCATGGCCTGCCGGCTCCCAGGCGACGTACGCTCGCCGGACGACCTCTGGCGGCTGCTCCGCGAGGGCGGCGACGGCATCGCCGCGTTCCCCGACGACCGCGGCTGGGACCTGCGGACCCTGCGCGCGGGTGACCAGGACGGCCGCGGTCGCAGCGCCACCCTGGAGGGCGGATTCGTCCCCGGAGTGGCCGACTTCGACGCAGCGTTCTTCGGGATCTCGCCGCGCGAGGCCCTGGCCATGGACCCGCAGCAGCGCCTCCTCCTCGAAACCTCCTGGGAGGCGGTCGAAGGCGCGGGCATCGCACCGGACACCCTGCACGGCAGCCGGACCGGCGTCTTCGTGGGCACGAACGGTCTCGACTACGCGACCCTGATGATGAACTCCCGCGAGGACATCGGCGGGCACGCCGGAACCGGCCTCGCCAGCAGTGTCATGTCCGGCCGTATCTCCTACACGCTCGGTCTGGAGGGCCCGGCCGTCACCGTGGACACCGCCTGTTCGTCCTCGCTGGTGGCGCTGCACTGGGCCGCGCAGGCCCTGCGCAACGACGAATGCTCCCTCGCACTCGCGGCCGGTGTGACCGTGATGACCACCCCGGTGAGCTTCGCGGGCTTCACCGTCCAGGGCGGACTGGCCTCCGACGGCCGGTGCAAGGCCTACTCGGACGCCGCCGACGGCACGAACTGGTCCGAGGGCGTCGGTGTCCTCGTACTCGAACGGCTCTCGGACGCGCGCCGCAACGGCCACCAGGTCCTTGCCCTCGTCCGTGGCTCGGCGGTCAACCAGGACGGTGCCTCGAACGGCATCACCGCGCCCAACGGGCCGTCCCAGCAACGGGTGATCCGGCAGGCCCTGGCCGCCGCCGGACTCTCGCCCGCCGATGTGGACGCCGTCGAGGGCCACGGTACGGGCACCGCGCTCGGCGACCCGATCGAGGCGCAGGCGCTGCTCGCGACGTACGGCCAAGGCCGTGACCAAGAGCGTCCGTTGCTGCTGGGCTCGCTGAAGTCGAACATCGGTCACACGCAGGCGGCCGCCGGTGTCGCCGGTGTGATCAAGACGGTGCTGGCCCTGCGGCACGGCATCCTGCCGAAGTCGCTGCACCTCGACGAGCCGACCTCGCACGTCGACTGGACGGCCGGCGCGGTGTCCCTGCTGACCGAGGCCCGGCCCTGGCCGGAGGTGGACCGGCCCTGGCGGGCAGGTGTGTCCTCCTTCGGCATCAGCGGTACGAACGCCCACGCGATCATCGAGCAGGCCCCGCCCGCCGAACCCGCCCTGGCTGACACGCCCGTCGTGCCCGCCGTGGCGCCGTGGGTGGTGTCGGGCCGGACCCCGGCGGCCCTCGATGCCCAGCTGGAGCGGATCACGTCGCAGACCGGGCTTTCCGCCCTGGACGTGGGCCACTCCCTCACAACCGGTCGGTCCGTCTTCGCGCACCGGGCCGTCCTGATCGACGGAACCGAGGTGGCCCGCGGTGAGGCCGCGAGCCGCAGCACGGCGTTCCTCTTCTCCGGCCAGGGCGCACAACGCCTGGGTATGGGCCGTGAACTGTACGACCGCTTCCCGGTGTTCGCCCAGGCCTTCGACGACGTGTGCGGACACCTGGACCGGCACCTCGAACTGCCGCTGCGGGAGGTGATCTGGGGTGCGGACGCGGACCGCGCCGACCGGACGGTGTGGGCGCAGACCGGGCTCTTCGCCGTCGAGGTCGCGCTCTTCCGCCTCCTTGTCTCCCTCGGCGTACGCCCCGACGCCGTGGCCGGTCATTCCGTCGGTGAGGTGGCCGCCGCGCACGTGGCGGGGGTGCTCTCCCTGGAGGACGCCTGCACGCTGGTCGCCGCCCGGGGCCGGCTCATGCAGGCGCTGCCCGAAGGCGGGGCGATGCTCGCCGTCCAGGCCACGGAGGCCGAAGCCGTCGCGCGGCTCACGGACACGGTCGCCGTCGCCGCGGTGAACGGGCCGGAGTCAGTGGTCCTGGCCGGTGACGAGGCGGAAGTGCTCAGGATCGGGCGGGAGTTCGCGGCTCTGGGCCGCAAGACGTCCCGGCTGCGGGTGTCGCACGCCTTCCACTCCCCGCTGATGGACCCGATGCTGGACGACTTCCGGGACGTCGTGACCGGACTGTCCTTCGCGGCGCCGATGATCCCGCTCGTCTCCGACGTAACCGGTGAGCCGGCGGCCCCCGGGCTGGTGTGCGACCCCGAGTACTGGGTGCGGCACGTCCGCCGGACCGTCCGCTTCGCCGACGGCGTCCGGGCGCTGCGCGAGGCCGGCGCGTCGGCGTTCCTGGAGATCGGCCCGGACGGTGTCCTCGCCGCCCTGTCCCAGCAGAGCCTGGACGGCGACGACCAGGACTGTGTGGTCGTACCGGCGCTGCGCAAGCAGGGCTCCGAAGAGCAGGCGCTGGTCACCGCGCTGGCGCGGATGTACGTGAGCGGCGTGCGGGTCGACTGGGCCCGCCTGTTCGACGGCACGGGAGCCCGCAGCGTCCAGCTGCCGACGTACGCCTTCCAGCACGACCGCTACTGGCCGCGCCCCGCACCGCTCTCCGGTGACGTGACGTCCGCCGGACTCATGCCGGCCGACCACCCGCTGCTCGGCGCGGCGGTGCCGCTGGCCGGCTCCGACGGGCTGCTGTTCACCAGCCGGCTCTCCCTGCGGGTCCACCCGTGGCTGCTCGACCACCGGGTGAACGGCACCCCCCATGTTCCGGCGACCGCCTTCCTGGAGCTGGCCGTCCGTGCCGGCGACCAGGTCGGCTGCGCGCACGTCGCCGACCTCACCCTGGCCGAACCGCTCCCGCTCGGCGGTGCGGAGGAGCCCGTCGTCCAGGTGTGGACCGGTGCTCCCGACGACACCGGGGCCCGTACGCTGGTCTGCTACGCCAGGTCCGCGGACGCCGCACCGGACGAACCGTGGACCCGCTGCGCCACCGGCACGCTGGTCTCCGACGAGTCCGCCGAGTCCGACGGGTCGACCGGCGTTCCGTTCGACGCGCTGGTCTGGCCGCCCGCGGGCGCCGAACGCGTCGACCTGGACGGCTTCCACGAGGCATCCGGTCACGGCCCGGCCTTCCAGGGCCTGCGGACCGCCTGGTTGCGCGGCGACGAACTCCTCGCCGAGGTGGCGCTTCCCGCCGGCATCGCCGAGGACGCCCGCTGGTTCGGACTGCACCCGGCCCTGCTCGACGCCGCCCTGCACGCCACCACGCTGCTCGGGTTCGGCGCGGAGGACCGGCGGTGGCAGCCCCGCCGGTGGAACGGGGTGTCGCTGCACGCGAGCGGTGCCTCCGTCCTGCGCGTACGGCTGGTCCGCCGCGGCGAGGACACCGTGTCCCTGAGCGCGGTGGACGCCGAGGGCGCGCCCGTACTGTCGGTGCGTTCGCTGGAGCTTGCGGCGCCGGCCGAGGCACCGTCCCGTCGGGCAGGGCGCGATCCGCTGTTCCGCCTGGAGTGGGTCCCGGCCGAGACGGGCGGCGAGAGCGAGCCGATGCGCTGTGTGGCCCTCGGCACGGACGACTTCGGGGTGGGCGGCTCGACGGCCTCCCTTGCGGCACTCGCCTCGGCGGCCCCCGACACCCCGGACCTGGTCGTCGTGTCCCTGACCGCCGCGGACGCCGACGACGTGCCCGCCACCGTGCACGCGCTGACGACCCGCGTCCTCGAACTGGTCCAGGAATGGCTCGCCGAGGAGCGGTTCGCCGCCTCGCGACTGGTGTTCGTCACCCGCGGAGCCGTCCGTGGCGACTCCGAAGCCCTGCGCGACCTCACGGGCGGCGCCGCCTGGGGCCTGGTTCGCTCGGCCAACTCCGAGCACCCGGACCGCTTCGTCCTCCTCGACATCGAGCGGGACGAGGACGTCGCCACGGCCCTGCCACGCCTCTCCGGCCCGCTCGCCGCGGGCGAGGCCCAGTTCCTCGTACGCGACGGAGTCGTCCGGGTGGGCCGGCTGGCCCGCCTGATCACGGGCCCGAGCCTGCTGCCGCCGGCCGGTGTGCCGTGGCGCCTGGAGCGCGCCGACGGCGCCGAGGGGGACGGACTGTGGCTCGCCCCCGGTCCGCGGACGGCTCAGCCCCTGGCCGCCGGACAGGTGCGCCTCGCCGTGCGGGCGGCCGGGCCGGTTTCCGTGGACGGCCCGGTGCCGCTCGGCCGGGTCGCGGGCACGGTCACGGAGACCGGCCCGGGGGTGAGCGGGGTACGACCCGGAGACCGGGTGGTCGGCCTGGAGCCGGCGCCGCTCGGCCCGCTCGCCGTCCTGGACGAGCGGCAGCTCGCTCCGCTGCCGGCCGACCGGACCTGGGAACAGGCCGCGGCCGTCGGCACCACGGCTGCACGCTCGTACGACATCCGGCACGCCCGGGCCGTCCTGAGCGAGCACCCGACCGCCGAGGACGTCGTGTTCACCATGCCGCCGGTGTGGAATCCCGAAGGCACCGTGCTGATCACCGGTGGTACCGGTGCGCTGGGCCGCCATCTGGCCCGGCGCCTCACCGCCGGCGGTGTGCGCCACCTGCTGC
This sequence comes from Streptomyces sp. BK340, assembly GCF_007827595.1. Lineage (GTDB taxonomy): Bacteria > Actinomycetota > Actinomycetes > Streptomycetales > Streptomycetaceae > Streptomyces. The sequence goes on along the minus strand of NZ_VISR01000051.1, from coordinate 25,483 downwards.
TGACCAGCAGGCGTGGCCCGGACGCTCCCGGCGCGGCTGAACTGACCGCCGAACTGAGGGAGCTGGGGGCGAGCGTGACCATCGCCGCCTGTGACACATCCGACCGGGACGCCGCGGCGGCGCTGCTCGCGGCGATCCCCGGGGAGCACCCGCTCACCGCGGTCGTGCACACCGCCGGTGTCCTCGACGACGGTGTCATCACCTCCCTGACCCCCGAGCGTGTGTCGGCCGTGCTGCGGCCCAAGGTCGACGCGGCCTGGAACCTGCACGACCTCACCCGCGGCCTCGACCTGGCGGCGTTCCTCACCTTCTCGTCCATCGCGGGCGTCATGGGCAGTCCCGGCCAGGGCAACTACGCCGCGGCCAACTCCTTCCTCGACACGCTCATCGACCACCGCACCGCCCTCGGACTGACCGGTACCTCGCTCGCCTGGGGTCCCTGGGTCCAGGACGACGGCATGACGAGCGAGCTGAGCGACACCGACATGCGGCGCATGCAGTCCGGCGGCATGCCCCCGCTGTCCGTCGAACAGGGCCTGGACCTCTTCGAGGCCGCGACCGGCTCCGCCGAGCCGCTGGTCATCCCCATCGGACTGGCGGGCGGGGCGATGCGTCCGCAGGGCGAGGTCCCACCGCTCTTCCGCGGCCTGGTGCGAACCGCCCGGCGGACCGCCGTGAACGAGGCGGGCGGCGCGGACGTGACGGTCACCTTCACCCGGCGTCTGCTGGAACTCCCCGAGAGGGACCGGATGCGTTTCCTCACCGACGTCGTACGCACCGAGGCCGCCACCGTCCTCGGGTACGACACCGCCGGCGAGGTGGCGTCGGACCGGGACTTCTACGAGCTCGGCTTCGACTCGCTCACCGCGGTCGAACTGCGCAACAAACTGTCCGCCGTCACCGGCCTCAGGCTCCCCGCCACGGTCGTCTTCGACAACAAGACACCCGCCGACCTGGCCGCCTGGCTGCGCGGCGAACTCGCCACCCGGCAGCCCGACTCCGGCGACGAGACGGACGGCGCCCTCCTGGCACCCTCCGGCGCACCCGAACTCGACTCCCTGGAGCGGCTGTTCACCGACGCCCTCGCGTCCGGGAAGGTGACCGAGGCCCAGCGCATGCTGGCGACCGTGGCGGCGCTGCGGCCGAGCTTCGAGGCGACCGCCGAACTGGAGGACCTGCCCTGGGCGGCGAACCTCGCCGAAGGAGACCTGGGCCCGCGGCTGATCTGCGTCAGCGCCCCCACCGCCAACGCGGGCATCCACCAGTACGCGCGGTTCGCCGCACACTTCCGCGGCAAGCGGGACGTGTCCGCCCTGCCCCTGGTCGGCTTCTCGACCGGGGAAAGGCTCCCGGCAACCCCGGAGGTCGCCACCCGCACCATCGCCGAGAGCGCCCTCCGGGCCGGCGAAGGACGGCCCTTCGTCCTGCTCGGCCACTCCTCCGGCGGCTCCTTCGCCTATGCCGCGGCCGGACTGCTGGAGCACACCTGGGGGATCAGGCCCGCCGGTGTCGTCCTGCTGGACACCTTCAGCTTCCGGCACGACGCCGGCGAAGGCATCGACTACGGCGGCATGATGCGGCTCAACTTCGCCGGGGGCGGCGGAGCGGGCGGGGACGCCGGTGCGGAAGCCTCTCCGGTGCGCCTGACCAACTCCCGGCTGTCCGCGATGGGCCGCTGGATGGTCCTGCTCAACCAGCTGGACGTCCAGCACACGACGGCTCCCGTGCTGCTGGTCACCTGCGACAGGTCGCTGGTGGGCGTGGACTCCGCGCCCATCGAGCAGCAGGACGCCCCGCGCCGCCGGCAGCCGCTCGTCACGGGTGCCGACGAACGCCTCGTCGACGCCGACCATCTCTCGATGATCCGAGAGGACTCCGCGAAGACGGCCGAGATCGTGGAGGAGTGGCTCGGGCGGTACCGCGAGCCCGGCACGCGCCAGGCGCACTGATCGCGAGGACCGGCAACGCCGGTCCGTCCTGATCGCCACGAAGGCCTCCGGCGCGGAGGGGATGCCGAGTCCTCACCGCACCGGAGGCCTTCGCCTGCGGTCCGAGAAGTCTCAGATCTCCCCTAGACATTTCGGGTGCATGGTGGCTCCCGCACACGGGACGGCAACGAGACAGGGGTGGGTGGCGCTTGTGGAACGAAAGACGCACGACGCACATGTCGAGGACGCGGTTCACGCCCTGGGCCGGTCGGGCGCGGTGATGGCGCCGCGGGCGGAAGCGGAGGCCCTGGCGGCACACGTGTTCGGAGCACCGGTGGACAGCCTGCCGCCGGGCACCGAGCCCGGCGACGAGTCGGCCACGCGGTTCCAGGCGCTGGTGGCCAGGCGGGGCGAGGGGGTTCCCCTGGGGTATCTCACCGGCAGAGCCGCACTCTCGGGCATCGAGGTGGAGGTCGGTCCTGGTGTGTTCGTACCCATGATCGTGAGCGAGGCGACTCTCGCGAGTGGCCTGAAGGCGATCGCGGACATCCCCGCCCCGACGGTGGTCGATCTGTGCACCGGTTCAGGGGCGTTCGCGCTCGCCGTCGCACACCACGCCCCCGGCGCCAGGGTGCACGCGGTGGAACTCGACCAGGCCGCCCTCGACTACGCCCGCCGCAACAGCGCGCGACGCACCGCACTCGGCGACACGCCCCTCGTGCTGCACCAGGCGGACGTCACACAGCCCCTGACCCTGGCCGAGCTGGACGGCACGGTGGACCTGGTGCTGTCCTCCCCGCCGTACACCCCTGACGAGGCCCCCGTACCCGCCGAGTTCGGCGTGCACCAGCCGCGGGACGCGGTCTTCGGCGGACCCGACGGCCTGCGCGTCACCCGGCATGTCGTGGAGACGGCGGCGCGACTGCTGCGTCCGGGCGGCACGCTCGTCATCGAGCACGGACCCTTCCACGCCGAATCCGTACCAGGTCTCCTGCGCGCCGACGAACGCTTCGAAGACGTGTCCGACCACCCGGACGCGTATGTGGGACACCCCCTGTACGCCCAGGCCACCCGCAGCCGCCCGGGTCCCTCCACCAACCGCCGGGCATAGGCCGCCTCTAGGGAAAACCGCAGTCCACCGAGGTGAGACTGGGCCGGAAACCCGGCATCTCACCTCGAGAGGTTGACATCCCGATGTCGAACGAGCAGAAGCTGCGCGACTACTTGAAGCGGGCGATCGCAGACCTTCACGAGACGCGCGAGCAGCTGCGAGAGGTGAACGACAGGAGCCGGGAACCCATTGCCGTCGTCGGCATGGCCTGCCGCTACCCGGGCGACGCCCGCTCGCCCGAGGAGCTGTGGCGTCTGGTCCGCGACGGCGTGGACGCCGTCTCCGGGTTCCCGGCCGACCGCGGCTGGGACCTCGACGCCCTGTACGACCCGGACCCGGCCGCCCGGGGCACCACCTACACCCGCGAGAGCGGCTTCCTGCACCGTGCGGGGGACTTCGACGCCGACTTCTTCGGTATCTCCCCCCGCGAGGCACTGGCCATGGACCCGCAGCAGCGGCTGATGCTGGAGACCGCGTGGGAGGCCGTCGAGCGCGCCCGGATCGACCCGGCCTCCCTGCGCGGCAGCCGGACCGGCGTGTTCATCGGCGCCGGGCACGGCGGATACGACTCCGGTTCCGGAGGAGAGCAGCGGGAAGAGGTCGCGGGCCACCTGCTGACCGGCAACACCGTCAGCGTCGCCTCGGGCCGCATCTCCTACACGCTCGGCCTGGAAGGCCCCGCGATCACCGTCGACACCGCGTGCTCCTCGTCTCTCGTCGCCCTGCACCTGGCCGTGCAGTCCCTGCGCCGCGGCGAGTGCTCACTCGCCCTGGCCGGCGGCGTCACCGTGATGTCGACACCGCAGATGTTCACCGAGTTCGCGCGTCAGCGCGGCCTCGCGGCGGACGGCCGCTGCAAGCCCTTCGCCGCGGCCGCCGACGGCACCGCATGGAGCGAGGGCGCCGGCCTCATCCTGGTCGAACGCCTCGCCGACGCCGTACGCAACGGCCACCGGGTGCTCGCGGTGGTCCGTGGTACGGCCGTCAACCAGGACGGCGCCAGCAACGGGCTCACCGCCCCCAACGGCCCCTCCCAGCAGCGCGTCATCCGCCGGGCCCTCGCCGACGCGGGCGTGCCCGCCCACGAGATCGACACCGTGGAGGCACACGGCACCGGCACCCGCCTCGGCGACCCCATCGAGGCGACGGCACTCCTCGCCACCTACGGCCAGGGCCGCCCCGAAGGCCGCCCGCTGCTGCTCGGCTCGATGAAGTCCAACATCGGCCACACCCAGGCCGCCGCCGGCGTCGCGGGCGTCATGAAGACCGTACTGGCGATGCGTGACGGCGTCCTGCCCAGGACCCTGCACCTCGACGAGCCGTCCCCGCACGTCGACTGGTCGTCGGGAGCCGTGGAACTCCTCACCGAGGAGACCGCCTGGCCGAGCAATCCCTGGCCGCGTCGGGCCGCAGTCTCCTCGTTCGGCGTCAGCGGCACCAACGCGCACGTGATCCTGGAGCAGGCACCGCGGACCGACGAGACGGCCTCCGTCCCCGAGCAGCCGGCACGTCCGCTGCCGTGCCTGCTCTCGGCCAGGACGGCCACCGCCCTCCGTGCCCAGGCCGCCGGACTCGCCGACCACCTGCGCGAGCACGCCGGTCTCCCGACCACGGACGTCGCCTGCTCACTGGCCACCACCCGCGCCGCCATGGACCACCGCGCGGCCGTCGTCGGCGCCGACCACGAAGCCCTCCTCGCGGGCCTGGACGCCCTCGCCGCCGGCGACCACACCGACATCACCGGAGTCGCGGCCAAGGCCCCTCTGGCGTTCCTGTTCTCGGGGCAGGGTTCGCAGCGCCTGGGTATGGGCCGTGAGTTGTACAGCCGCTTCCCGGTGTTCGCGGAAGCCTTCGACGCGGTGTGTGCCGGTCTGGACGAGCACCTGGATGTGCCGGTGCGGGATGTGGTCTGGGGTGAGAGCGAGGAACTGCTCAACCAGACGGCGTATGCGCAGGCTGCGCTGTTCGCGGTCGAGGTGGCGTTGTTCCGGTTGGCTGGGTCGTTCGGCGTTCGCCCGGATTTTGTGGCCGGGCATTCGATCGGTGAGGTGGCGGCCGCGCATGTGGGGGGTGTGTTCTCGCTGGCGGATGCGTGTGCTCTGGTGGCGGCTCGTGGCCGGCTGATGCAGGCTCTGCCGGAGGGCGGGGCCATGCTCGCCCTCCAGGCCACCGAGGACGAAGTGCGCCCGTTGTTGGGCGGGTTGGTGTCGATCGCTGCGGTCAACGGACCCCGGGCCGTGGTGATCTCCGGCGTTGAGGCGGCGGTGGAGGAGATCCGCACCCACTTCGACGACCGTAAGTCGACACGGCTGCGGGTCTCGCACGCCTTCCACTCCCCACTGATGGACCCCATGCTCGACGACTTCCATCGCGTGGTCGAAGGCCTTTCCTTCGGCACACCACTGATCCCGGTCGTGTCGAACCTGACCGGCGAGGTCGCGGCGCCGGAGGACCTGTGCTCGGCGGACTACTGGGTACGGCACGTCCGCGAGGCGGTCCGTTTCGCCGACGGCATCCGCACCCTCACCGCCACAGGCGTGACCCGTTTCCTGGAACTCGGCCCGGACGGTGTCCTGACCGCGATGGCGGCCGAGTCCGCCGACGCGGACGCCGTACTCGTCCCGGCCCTGCGCAAGAACCGTACCGAGGAGTGCGCGGTCGTCGATGCGCTCGCCCGGCTGCACACCTGCGGCGTCACCATCGACTGGCCCGAGTTCTTCGCTCCGCTCGGGGCGTCCACCGTCGAACTTCCCACCTACGCCTTCCAGTACGAGCGCTACTGGCTCCCGACGGGTCATCAGGCCGTGCGCGGCGGCACGGGCGTCGTGGATCCGGTGGAGGCCTCGTTCTGGGAGGCCGCCGAGCGTGGCGATCTGCCGGCGGCGGCCGCAGTGCTCGGGATCGAGGGTGAGGCTGCCGAGGCGTCCCTGGACGGACTGCTGCCGGTCCTCGGCGCCTGGCGCAACCGCCTGAGGGTCCGCACGGCCGTCGACAACTGGTCGTACCGGACGACCTGGACGGCCAGCGGGGGCGGTGTGGCCACGACGGGGCTCGAGGCACAGGACGGCCGTTGGCTGGCCGTCGTGCCGGACTGCGTGTCCGACGACGCCTCGGTCGTCGCACTGCTCGACGGGCTGGCCGACCGGTGCGGGCACCTTGAGCGCGTGTTCGTCACCACCGGCTCCGAGGACGCGGACGGGAACCCGGCGGACCGCGGCCTCGCCGACCGGGTGACCGCGGCGCTGAACGAGCACGGGCCCGTGTCCGGTGTGCTGTCGTTCCTGGCGTTCGACGAGCGGCCGCACGCCGCGTTCCCTGCCGTGCCGCGCGGGCTCGCCGCGACGGCCGAGCTGGTGCGGGTCCTGGAGGAGGGAGCCGGGGCGCCGTTGTGGTGCCTGACCCGGGGTGCCGTCACGGTCGGCCCCACGGACCGCCTGACCAGCCCCGTGCAGGCACAGGTGTGGGGCCTGGGCAGGGTCGTGGCGCTGGAGCATCCGCGGCTCTGGGGCGGTCTCGTGGACCTGCCTGCGGCGGTGGACGACGCCATCGTGGCCCGGGTCGCGGCGGTCCTCGCCGATCGGGCCGAGGACCAGGTGGCCGTCCGCGCGTCCGGCGCTCTCGCTCGGCGACTGGACCGTGTGCCCGTCCGTGAGGAGAACACGGCCGGCGTGGGGGAGAACTGGACCGCCCCGCGCGGCACCGTCCTCGTCACCGGCGGCACAGGAGCCCTGGGCGCGCGGGTCGCGCACTGGCTGGCCGACGCGGGCGCCGAACACCTGCTGCTCGCAAGCCGCCGCGGTCCGGCGGCCCCCGGCGCGCCCGAGCTGGAGGCGGAGCTGACCGCACGCGGCGTACGGGTCACCGTCGCCGCCTGTGACACCGCCGACCGCGACGATCTGGCCCGGTTGCTCGCTGCCGTACCGTCGGACGTACCGCTGCGCGGTGTCGTGCATGCCGCCGGTGTCCTCGACGACGGCGTTCTGGACTCGCTCGGTGCGGACCGGTTCGAGTCGGTACTGCGGGCGAAGGCCGAATCCGCCCGCCATCTGGACGAGTTGACGCGCGCCGCCGGCCGGCAGCTGTCGATGTTCGTGATGTTCTCGTCGATCACGGGTGTGCTCGGAAACGCCGGACAGGCCAACTACGCCGCCGCCAACGCCTATCTGGACGCACTCGCCGAACTCCGGCACGCCGAGGGCCTGCCGGCGACCTCCGTGGCCTGGGGCAGCTGGGCCGGCGCGGGCATGGCCGCGGACAGTGCGGCACTCGCCGGACGTATGCGTCGCGACGGATTCACCCCCATGGCTCCCGAACTCGCCCTCGCAGCCCTGCAGCGGGCCGTCGCCCTGGGAGCCGCCTGCCGCACCGTCGCCGACATCGACTGGGAGCTGCTCGCCCCGTCGCTTACGGCGGCCCGGCCCAGCGCGCTGATCGGCGATCTGCCGGAGGTGCGCGGGCTCCATGACGCCGGCACACCGGGACCCGGAGGCGCTTCCCCTCTGCGGGACCGGCTCGTCGCCCTGTCGTCCGCCGCCGAGCAGGAGCGGGTGCTGCTGGAGCTCGTCCGCGAGGAGATCGCGCGGGTGCTGGGGCATGCCTCGGCGGGCACCGTCGACGTCCAACGGGCTTTCCGGGAGCAGGGCTTCGACTCGCTGACCGCCGTGGAGCTGCGCAACCGGCTGACGGCCGCGACGGGCGTACCGCTCCCGGCCACCCTCCTGTTCGACCACCCGACCGCCGTCGCCGTCGCCGCCCGTCTGCGGGCGGAGCTGCTCGGCGGGCAGGCCGGCACGGCCGCCCTGCCGACGACGTCCGCCGCATCCGCCGACGAGCCCATCGCGATCGTCTCGATGGCCTGTCGGCTCCCCGGCGGGATCGGCTCGCCGGAGGCCTTCTGGGAGCTGCTCTCCCAGGGCGTCGACGGCATGTCCGGATTCCCGGCCGACCGGGGCTGGGACACCGACGGGCTCTACCACCCGGACCCGGACCACGAGGGCACCAGCTACGTCCGTGAGGGCGGGTTCCTCACGGACGTGGCCGGGTTCGACGCCGGCTTCTTCGGGATCTCGCCGCGTGAGGCGCTCGCGATGGACCCGCAGCAGCGGCTGCTGCTCGAGACCGCGTGGGAGGCCGTCGAGCGGGCCGGGATCGCCCCCGACACGCTGCGCGGCAGCGCCACCGGCGTGTTCGTCGGCTCCAACTTCCAGGACTACCAGAACCTCCTGGGCGGCGCGGCCGACGACCACAGCGGGCACATGATGACCGGCAACGCGGCCAGCGTGGTCTCCGGACGGGTGTCCTACGCGTTCGGCTTCGAAGGCCCGGCGGTGACCGTCGACACGGCCTGCTCGTCCTCGCTGGTCGCCCTGCACCTGGCCGCCCAGGCGCTGCGCCGCGGCGAGTGCAGCCTCGCGCTGGCGGGCGGCGTGACCGTCATGTCGACTCCGCAGGTGTTCGTCGGGTTCTCCCGGCAGCGCGGCCTCGCCCCCGACGGACGGTGCAAGGCGTTCGCCGCGGCCGCCGACGGCACCGGCTGGGCCGAGGGCGTCGGCCTGCTCCTCGTGGAGCGCCTGTCCGACGCCGTACGCAACGGGCACCGGGTGCTCGCGGTGGTCCGTGGTACGGCCGTCAACCAGGACGGTGCCAGCAACGGGCTCACCGCTCCCAACGGCCCCTCCCAGCAGCGCGTCATCCACCGGGCGCTGGCGGACGCCGGACTCACCACGGCCGATGTGGACGCGGTGGAGGCGCACGGCACCGGCACCCGGCTCGGCGACCCGATCGAGGCACAGGCGCTGCTCGCCACGTACGGGCGGAACCGGCCGGAGGGCCGGCCGCTGCTGCTCGGCTCGGTGAAGTCGAACATCGGGCACACCCAGGCCGCCGCCGGTGTCGCCGGTGTGATGAAAATGGTGCTGGCGATGCGGCACGGAGTGCTGCCCCAGAGCCTGCACATCGACGAGCCGTCCCCGCACGTCGACTGGTCGGCCGGCGACATCGAACTGCTCACCGGGCCCGTGCCCTGGCCCGACGTGGACCGCCCGCACCGCGCGGGTGTCTCCTCGTTCGGCATCAGCGGCACCAACGCGCACGTGATCATCGAGGCGGGACCCGAGCCGGGCCCCGCCGAGCCCGTCGTATCCCTCCGCGCCGCCCTGCCCTGGGTGCTGTCCGCGAAGAGCGAGGACGCCCTGCGCGCCCAGGCGAGCCGCCTGGCCGCACACCTCAGGGCCGCGGGGGAGGCCCCGGACCTGCCCGGGATCGCCCGCGGGCTCGCCACCACCCGTACCGCCATGGACCACCGCGCGGCCGTCGTGGCCGCCGACCGGGACGGCTTCCTCACCGGACTCGACGCCCTGGCCGAGGGCAGCGCAGCTGCGAACGTCCGCGACGCGGTCTGCGAGGCCGACGGGGGCACCGTGTTCGTCTTCCCCGGTCAGGGCTCCCAGTGGGTGGGCATGGCTCTCGAACTCCTCGATGTGTCGGAGGTGTTCGCCGGGCGCATGGCAGAGTGCGCCGAAGCGCTCGCACCGTACACCGACTGGTCGCTGACGGAGGTGCTGCACGGCAGGGACGGCGCCCCGTCCCTGGACCGGGTCGACGTCGTCCAGCCCGTGCTGTTCGCCGTCATGGTGTCGCTGGCCGAGCTGTGGAAGGCCCACGGCGTCAAGCCCGCGGCCGTCGTCGGACACTCCCAGGGCGAGATCGCCGCGGCGTGTGTCGCAGGCGCGCTGTCCCTGGACGACGCCGCCCGCGTGGTCGCCCTGCGCAGCCGGGCCTTGACCGCGCTGTCCGGGCAGGGCGGCATGGTCTCGGTCTCCCGGCCCGTCGACGAGGTACGCGAACTGCTCAGGGCCTGGGGCGACCGCCTTTCCCTGGCCGCCGTCAACGGCCCCGGCTCCGTCGTGGTCTCCGGCGAACCGAACGCACTCGACGAGCTGATCGCCACCTGCGAGCGTGACGGCGTACGCGCCCGCAGGATCCCCGTGGACTACGCCTCCCACTCCGCCCAGGTGGCCCGGATCGAGGACGAACTCCACACCCTCCTCGCCCCCGTGGCGCCCCGCGCGGCGGACATCCCCTTCTACTCCACCGTCAGCGGAGCCCCGATCGACACGACGACGCTGGACGCCGCGTACTGGTACCGCAACCTGCGCGGAACCGTCGAGTTCGAACAGGCCACGCGTGCGCTGCTGGACGCGGGCCACCGGGTGTTCGTCGAGGTCAGCCCGCACCCGGTGGTCACCACCGCAGTGCAGGAGACCATCGAGGCCGTGCGCGCCGCGGCCGCCGCCACCGGCACCCTCCGCCGCGACGAAGGCAGCCTCGACCGCTTCCTCCTCGCGTTCGCCGAGGCCCGCAACCACGGCACCCGCGTCGACTGGGACACCTTCTTCACCACCGCCGCCCAGGGCGCGGCCCGCCGCACGGCGGCCCTGCCGACGTACGCCTTCCAGCACCGCACCTACTGGCCGCGAACGGTCGCCGGCGCGGCCGGCGACGTCACCTCCGCCGGACTCGGCACCCTGGACCACCCCCTGCTGGGCGCATCTCTGTCCCTCGCCCAGCAGGACGGACTCGTGGCGACCGCACGCTGGTCCCTGCACACCCACCCCTGGCTCGCCGACCACGCCGTCTCCGACACGGTGATCGTGCCGGGCGCCGCCCTGGTCGAGGCCGTCATCCGGGCCGGCGACGAACTCGGCTGCGGCAGGCTGGAGGAGCTCACCCTGCACGCACCCGTCCTGGTGCCCGAACGCGACGGCATTCAGGTGCAGCTCTCCGTGGGCGCCCCGGACGAGTCGGGGACCCGGCCCGTCACCGTCCACACCCGCCCGGCGGCCGACCCCGACAGCACCTGGACCCGCAACGCCACCGGAGCACTCGCCGCCCCCGCCGGGCAGGCCCCCGACGGCCTCGGCAGCTGGCCCCCGCGGGGCGCCGAGCCCGTCGCCGGGATGGCGGACCACTACGCCGCCCTGCGCACCGAAGGCTATGCGTACGGGCCGGTGTTCCAGGGCGTACGCGCGGCCTGGCGGCTCGGCGAGGACGTGTACGCCGACGTGGTGCTGCCCGAGGCGGCCCAGCCGGACGCGGCCCGCTACGGCATCCACCCCGCCCTGCTCGACGCGTCGCTCCACGCCGGCGGGCTCGGCCCGCTGAACAACGACGACGGCACCACCGGCCTGCCCTTCTCCTGGACGGGCGTCACCCTGCTGGCGACCGGTGCCACCGCACTGCGGGTGCGGATCTCCCCGGCCGGACCGGGAGCCGTGACCGTGCTCATGGCCGACACCGAGGGCCGGCCCGTGGCGGTGATCGACTCCCTGGCCGTACGACCCGTCACCCCTGGATCGCTGAACAACTCCGGCGAGGCGTCACGCGCCGTCCGCGACGCCCTCCTCCACCTGGAGTGGACGCCCCTGCCCACACCCGCCGCCGACCCGGCGGCGGCCCCGCAGGCCGCGAGGTGGGCCGTACTCGGCGACGCGGCCGAACCGGCGCACCTGACGGCCCTCGCCGACGGCGGAGCGACCGTCGAGCACGGGCACGACCTGGACGCCGTCACCGACGCACCCGGATTCGTCCTGATGGCGGCCCCGTCGCGGCTCCCGGACACCACCGCACCCGAAGCCGCCGCGGCCACCCTCGACCACGTACTGGAACGGCTCCAGGCCTGGCTCACCGACACCCGCTTCGACGGCACGCGCCTCGTCGTCGTCACCCGGGGCGCGGTGGCCGCAGACCCCGGCGCCGACGTCCACGACCTGCCCGGCGCCGCCCTCTGGGGACTGCTCCGCACGGCCCAGACGGAGAACCCCGGCCGCATCGTCCTGGCCGACCTCGACGACGACCCCGCCTCCTGGCGGGCCCTGCCGCACGCCGCCTCGGGGGACGAACCCCAACTGGCGCTGCGGCACGGCACCGCCCACGCCCCGCGCCTGTCGCGCACCCACACCGCTGCCGCGCTGCCCGTGCCCGCCCACGGCGCCCCGTGGCGGCTGGAGATCACCGAGAAGGGCACCGTCGACAACCTCGTCCTCGCGCCGTGCCCCGAGGCCGAGGCGCCCCTGGAGCCCGGGCAGGTCCGGATCGCGGTCCGCGCCGCCGGCCTGAACTTCCGGGACGTCCTCAACACGCTCGGCATGTATCCGGGCGGCGCCGAGTTCCTCGGCTCCGAGGCCGCGGGCGTCGTCGTCGAGGTCGGGCCGGGCGTCATCCGGCTCGCCCCCGGTGACCGCGTGATGGGCATGGTGGCCGGTGGGTTCGGCCCGCTGGCGGTGGCCGACCACCGGGTGCTCGTGCGGATGCCGCACGACTGGACGTTCGCACAGGCGGCGGCCACCCCGGTCGTCTTCCTCACCGCCTACTACGCGCTGCGCGACCTCGCCGGCCTCACACCGGGCGAGTCCGTGCTCGTCCACGCGGCCGCGGGCGGTGTGGGCATGGCCGCCACCCAGCTGGCCCGCCTGTGGGGAGCCGAGGTCTTCGGCACGGCCGGCGAGCCCAAGCAGCGCATGCTGCGCGCCGACGGATGGCCCGCGGACCGGCTGGCCTCCTCCCGCACCCTCGACTTCGAGGGCAGCTTCCGCGCCGCCAGTGGCGGACACGGGATGGACGTCGTCCTCAACTCCCTCGCCGGGGAGTACGTCGACGCGTCCCTGCGCCTGCTGCGGCCCGGCGGCCGGCTGATCGAGATGGGCAAGACCGACATCCGCGACGCCGACACCGTCGCCCGGGACCACGACGGCGCCTTCTACCGCGCCTTCGACCTCAAGGAGGCCGGAGCGGACCGCATCGGCGAGATGCTCGACGAACTCGTCGACCTGTTCGAGGCGGGCCGGCTGAGCCCGCTGCCGGTCACCGCCTGGGACGTCCGGCACGCACCCGAGGCGTTCCGGTACGTCTCCCAGGCCCGGCACACCGGCAAGGTCGTGCTCACCGTGCCGCGCCCCTGGGACCCCGAGGGCACCGTCCTGATCACCGGAGGCACCGGTACCCTCGGCCGCGCGCTCGCCCGCCACCTGGTCACCGGACACGGCGTCCGGCACCTCCTGCTCGCCGCCCGCCGTGGCCCCGACAGCCCCGGCGCCCGGGAACTGGTCGAAGAACTCGCGCAGTCGGGCGCGGAAGCCACCGTGGCGACGTGCGACGCCGCCGACCGTGACGACCTGGCGAGGCTGCTGGCGGCCGTACCCGACGCCCACCCGCTGACCGCCGTCGTCCACGCCGCCGGCGTCCTCGACGACGGAGTCATCGCCTCCCTCACCCCCGAGCGTCTGCGGACCGTGCTGCGGCCCAAGGCCGACGCGGCCTGGAACCTGCACGAACTGACCCGGCACCACGACCTCGCCGACCTCGTGCTGTTCTCCTCCGCGGCCGGCGTGTTCGGCAACGCGGGACAGGGCAACTACGCGGCCGCCAACACCTTCCTCGACGGTCTCGCCCGGCACCGCCAGGTCCGGGGCCTGCCCGCCACCTCCCTCGCCTGGGGCCTGTGGAGCCAGGCGAGCGACATGACCCGGCACCTCGACGACGGCGACCTGGCCCGGGCCCGGAACACCGGCGCCCTGCCGCTGTCCACCCCCGACGGCCTCGCCCTGTTCGACGCCGCGCTCGCCGCCCGGCGGGCCCTGCTCGTTCCCGCGCCGCTCGACGACCGCCTGCTGCGCACCCGCGACCGGTCCACCCTCCCGCCCGTCCTGCGAGCCCTGTTCAGCGGACCGGCCCGCCGCGCCGTCGACCCCGCCCGGGCGACAGACGACGGCGGACTGCGCGGGCGGCTGGCCGAACTGCCCGCCGGCGAACGCCGCACCCTGCTGCTCGACCTCGCCACCGGCCACGCCGCCGCCGTCCTCGGCCACGCGAGCGCCGAACTCGTCCACACCGGAAGGGCGTTCCGCGACCTCGGCTTCGACTCGTTGACCGCCGTCGAACTGCGCAACCGGCTGGCCACGGCGACCGGACTGCGGCTGCCGGCCACCCTGGTCTTCGACCACCCGACCCCCGTGGACCTGGCCGAGCACCTGGACACCCTGCTCCGCGACGGAGCCGCCGCACCGGCGGCCCACTCCGCGGACGCCGGAACACCGCTGCGCGCCGACGAGCCGATCGCCGTCGTCGGCATGGCCTGCCGCTACCCGGGCGGTGTGCGCACCCCGGAGGACCTGTGGACCCTGCTGTCCACCGGAACCGACGCCATCGGCGGCTTCCCCACCGACCGCGGCTGGGACCTCGACGGGTTCTACGACTCCGTCCCCGACCACCCCGACGCCTCCCGCACCCTCGAAGGCGGGTTCCTGCACGACGCCGCCGACTTCGACGCGGACTTCTTCGGCATCAGCCCCAACGAGGCGACGGCCATGGACCCACAGCAGCGGATCCTGCTGGAGACCGCGTGGGAGGCCGTCGAACGGGCCGGGATCGACCCCCGGTCCCTGCGCGGCAGCCGCACCGGAGTGTTCGCCGGCGTCTCCTCCAGCGACTACCTGGCACGGGGCGCGGACATCCCCGACACCCTCGCCCCGTACGTCAACAACGGCAACGCCGACAGCGTCGTCTCGGGCCGGGTCTCCTACACCCTCGGCCTGGAGGGCCCGGCCGTCACCGTCGACACCGCCTGCTCCTCCTCCCTGGTCGCCCTCCACATGGCCGTGCAGGCACTGCGGCAGGGCGAGTGCACGCTCGCCCTCGCGGGCGGTGTCACCGTCATGACCTCACCCGTGATCATCGTCGACTTCTCGCGGCAGCGCGGGCTGGCCGCCGACGGCCGCTGCAAGCCGTTCTCCGACACCGCCGACGGCACCGGCTTCGCCGAGGGCGCCGGACTGCTCGTCGTCGAACGCCTCTCCGACGCCCTGCGCAACGGACACCGGGTCCTGGCCGTCGTACGTGGCTCCGCCGTCAACCAGGACGGCGCGTCCAACGGCATGTCGGCCCCCAACGGGCCGTCGCAGCAGCGGGTCATCCGCCAGGCCCTCGCCGCCGCCGGCCTCACGGCCGCCGACATCGACGCCGTCGAGGCGCACGGCACCGGCACCAGGCTCGGCGACCCCATCGAGGCACAGGCGCTGCTCGCCACCTACGGCCAGGAACGCCCCGAGGACAACCCGCTCCGGGTGGGCTCCATCAAGTCGAACATCGGACACACCCAGGCCGCGGCCGGTGTCGCCGGCGTGATGAAGATGGTCCTCGCCCTCCGTGCCGGCCTGCTGCCCAAGTCGCTCCACATCGACACGCCCACCCGGCACGTCGACTGGTCCACCGGCGCCGTGTGCGTGCTCGACGAGGCCGAGCCCTGGCCGGCGGACGACGAGCGTCCGCGCCGGGCGGGCGTCTCCTCGTTCGGCATCAGCGGCACCAACGCCCACATCATCCTGGAGGAAGGACCGCGGACGGCCCCGGCAGAAGACTCGGCTGCGCAGGCAATCCCGTCTTCCCACCCTGATGGGCCGACGCCTGCGCCCGCGGTGCCCTCGGCCGAACCCCTGCCCTGGCTGCTCTCCGCCCGCGGCGCGCAAGCCCTACGAGGCCAGGCCCGGTCGCTCCTCGCCCACCTGGACACGCCGGCCGGACGGCGGGCCACCGCCCGCGACATCGCCGCGTCCCTCGTCGCCCGCCGCTCGCTGCTCGAACACCGTGCGGTGGTCACCGGGACGGACGACGACACCCGGCGTGCCGCTCTGCGTGCCCTCGCCGAGAACACCCCGGCGCCCGGTCTCGCCACCGGGCGCCACACCGCGGGCCGCGACCGCAGGACCGTCCTGGTCTTCCCCGGCCAGGGCTCCCAGTGGACCGGCATGGGAGCCGAACTCCTGGACAGCTCACCGGTGTTCGCCCAGCGGATCAGGGAGTGCGACCAGGCGCTCGCCCCCTACGCCGACTGGTCGCTGACCGGCGTCCTCCGTGGTGCCGCGGACGCCCCCTCGCTCGACCGCGTCGACGTGGCCCAGCCCGCCCTGTGGGCCGTGATGGTCGCGCTCGCCGAGGTCTGGCGTGCCCACGGGGTCGAACCCGCGGCGGTCCTGGGCCACTCCCAGGGCGAGATCGCCGCGGCCTGCGTCGCCGGAGCCCTCTCCCTCGACGACGGCGCCAAGGTGGTCGCCCGGCGCAGCCGCGCCATCGCCGACGACCTCTCCGGTCACGGCGGGATGGTCTCGATCGCGGCCTCGCACGACACCGTGCTGACCATGCTGGAGCCCTGGGGCGAACGGATCTCCGTCGCCGCCGTCAACGGGCCCGCGAGCGTCGTCGTCTCCGGTGAACCGGAAGCCCTCGACGGCCTCGCCGCCGCGTGCGCACAGGACGGCGTACGCGCGAAGCGGATCCTCGTCGACTACGCCTCGCACTCCGCCCAGGTCGAACGCATCCGAGCCCGGCTCCTGGACGATCTCGCCGGGATCGGGACCCGCCGGGCCCGCGTCCCGTTCCTGTCCACCGTCACCGGGGAGTGGATCGACGAGAACACCCCCCTCGACGCGCACTACTGGTACGAGAACCTGCGCCGCACCGTCCGCCTGGAGGACGCGCTGCGCACTCTGCTCCGGCACGGACACGACGCCTTCGTCGAGTCCAGCCCGCACCCCGTTCTCGTCACCGGCATCGAGGACACCGTCGCCGCCGCGGAAGCCGACGCGGTCGTCATCGGCACCATCCGAAGGGACGACGGCGGCCCGGCCCGGATCCTGACGTCACTGGCCGAGGCCCACGTGCGCGGCGTACGCGTCGACTGGACCGGCACCGTCGCCGGCGGCCACGCCGTGGACCTGCCGACGTACGCCTTCCAGCGCAGCCGGTACTGGCTGGACGCCCCACCCAAGACCACGGCCGGGCGTCCGGCCGACCCGTCGGGCCTGGACACGGCCGTCCACCTTGCCGACGGCCACGGCACGGTCGTCCTCACCGGCACGATCGGCGAGCGCAGCCACCCATGGCTCGCCGAACACACCGTGCACGGCACGACCGTGGTCCCGGGCACCGCGCTGACCGAATGGGCGGTCCGCGCGGCCGACGAAGCCGGCTGCGCGACCGTCGACGCCCTCACCCAGCACACCCCGCTGGTCCTGCCCGAGGGGGCGACGGCCGACCTGCAGGTGACGGTCGGAACACCTGACGAAACGTCAGGACTGCGCACCCTCACCGTGTTCGCACGCCCTGGGGGAGCGGAAGCAGACGCGCCGTGGACCCGCCACGCGACGGGCACCCTGTCCGCCGACGCGCCCGTACACGCACACGCGGACCTCGGAACCTGGCCGCCCCGGGACGCACAACCCGTCGACACCGAAGCGATGTACACCGCACTCGCCGCGCAGGGACACGAGCCAGGACCGCTCTTCCGCACCGTGCGCGCGATGTGGCGGCGCGGCCAGGACACCTTCGCGGAGGTGGCACTGCCCGACGAACACCGCACGGACGCCGCACGCTTCCGTAGCCACCCCGCTCTGCTGCAGACCCCGCTCGTGATCGAGTGCGCGGCCGCCGGCGGCACGGCCGGGCCGCCCGTTGCCTGGCAGGGCATGTCCCTGACCGCCGTGGGCGCCGCCGAGCTGCGCGTACGGCTGACCCGCGCGGAGGACGGCACCGTGACCGTGACGGCCACGGACCCCGCCGGCGGGCCCGTCCTGACGATCGACTCGGTGACCACCCAGCCGCTCACACACGAGCAGCTCGCGACGGCCACGGCGACAGGCCACGACGCCCTGTTCCAGACCGAGTGGACCGAATGGGCCGAATGGGCCACACAGGCCGAAGAGGACGCCCACCCGACCGTACAACCGGTCTCCTTCACCGACCTGAACGCCCTGCGCACCGCACTCCGGGACCCCGACGGACCGATCCCCGCAGCCGGCACCGTGCTGCTGCGGCTCGACTCCTCCGGCCCCGTGCCCGGCGCCGACCCCGCACCCGTACGGGAGCTGCTGCACCTGACCCAGCAATGGCTGCGCGAGCCGCGTCTCACGGACTCCCGTCTCGTCCTGGTCACCCGCAACGCCGTGGCCACCGGCCCGGACGACGACGTCCCCGCCCCCGTCGACGCCGCCGCCCGTGGTCTCGTCCGCTCGGCGCAGTCCGAACACCCCGGCCGCTTCCTGCTCGTGGACACGGACGGCCACGACGCATCGGAACGCGTCCTCGCCCGGGCCATCGCCTCCGCCGCCACCACGACGGAGACCCAACTCGCCATCCGCGGCGGCACCGTGACCGTCCCCCGCCTGCACCGCGCCGAAGCCGCCGAAGGCCGCACCGGCTGGGGCTGGGACACGCACGACGCAGGCACCGTCCTCATCACCGGCGGCACCGGAACCCTCGGCGCACTGGTCGCCCGCCACCTGGTCGAGCGGCACGGCGTACGCCACCTGCTGCTCACCGGCCGCCGCGGCCCGGCCGCCCCGGGCGCCGGCCCGCTGCGGGACGAACTCACCCGCATGGGCGCCGAGGTCACCGTCGCCGCCTGCGACGCGGCCAACCGCGACCGGCTCGCCGAACTGCTCGCGGCCATCCCCGACGAACACCCGCTGACAGCCGTGGTCCACGCCGCCGGCGTCCTCCAGGACGGCCTCCTGGAGAGCCTGACCCCGCAGGACCTCGACAAGGTCTGGCGGCCCAAGGCAGCGGCGGCCTGGAACCTGCACGAGCTGACCCGCGACGCCAAACTGTCGGCCTTCGTGGTCTTCTCCTCGTTCGCCGGTGTCATGGGCGGCATGGGCCAGGCCAACTACGCGGCCGCCAACGCCTACCTCGACGCCCTCGCACAGCACCGTCGCGCCCAGGGGCTGACCGCCGTCTCACTCGCCTGGGGATACTGGGGAGATTCCAGTGAAATGACGTCCACGCTGGACCCCGTGGACGTCGCCCGCTTCGCACGCTCCGGCATGCTGCCGCTGTCGGCAGGCCAAGGACTCGGCCTGCTCGACGCCGCCGCGGCCGTCGACCGTGCCCTCCTGGTACCCGCCCGCCTCGACCTGCGGACCATCGCCTCCTCGGGCGACGTACCGCCACTGCTGCGCGGCCTCACGGCCCGCCGCACGCCCGTGCGCCGAGCGGCCGACACCGGCCCCACGGCGGCCGGCACGGTCCCGGACGGGCGCCCCGCCGGCCACGAACTGAGGGACCGGATGGCCGGGCTGAGCGACACCCGGCGCGACGCCCTGCTGCTCGAACTGATCGCCGGACACGTGGCGAGCGTCCTCGGTCACGGCTCCGCCGCGGCCATCGAGCCCGAGCGAGGCTTCCTCGACCTCGGCATGTCCTCCCTCACCGCGGTGGAAGTCCGCAACCGGCTCAACGGCGAGACGGGCCTGCGCCTGCCCACCACAGCGATCTTCGACCACCCCACACCCCTCGCCCTCGCCCGCCACCTGCGCGGGCAACTGGCAGCGGGCACGGGCGGCGACGACGCGGCATCCTCCCTCTTCGCGGAACTCGACGCACTGGAGACGGCCGTGTCGGCATCCGACCTGGACACCGAGAACCGAGCCCGGCTCGTGACCCGCCTCAAGGCACTCCAATGGAAGCTCGACGCCACCGGTGACGAAGCCCCGGACGAGGACGGCGCCGACACCGACGCCGACCTCGCGGCCTCCACCGACGACGAGATGTTCGACCTCATCGACAAAGAACTCGGCCTCGCCTGAACAAGCCCAGCCGATCACCAGCACCAGCCGCACCACCCCATCCCGACTGCGAGGATCTCCCACCCATGGCACCCACGGCACCCAAGGCCGCCGGCTCCGGCTCCGGTTCCTCCGAGGACAAGCTCCGCGACTACCTCAAGAAGGTCACCGCGGACCTGCGGCGCACCAAGCAGCGGCTGGAGTCCGTCGAGGCGCGGGACAGCGAGCCGATCGCCATCGTGGGCATGGCCTGCCGCTACCCCGGCGGCGTCCGTTCCCCCGAAGACCTCTGGCGGCTGGTGGCCGACGGCACCGACGCCATCGGCGAACTTCCGCAGGACCGCGGGTGGGACACCGAAGCGCTCTACGACCCCACCCCGGGCACCCCCGGAAAGAGCTACGTACGACACGGCGGCTTCCTCGACGCGGCCGCCGACTTCGACGCCGACCTCTTCGGCATCGCGCCCAGGGAAGCCCTCGCCATGGACCCCCAGCAGCGACTGCTGCTGGAAACCGCCTGGGAGGCCGTCGAGCACGCCCGGATCGACCCGGCGTCCCTGCGCGGCAGCCAGACCGGCGTCTTCATCGGCGGCGCCGACACCGACTACGGATCTCTCGCCAGGCAGACCGACGAGACCGAGGGGCACCTGCTCACCGGCGGCGCCGTCAGCGTCCTCTCCGGCCGCATCGCCTACACCCTCGGCCTCGAAGGCCCCGCCGTCACCGTCGACACCGCCTGCTCCTCCGCCCTGGTCGCCCTCCACCTCGCCGTCCGCGCCCTGCGCGCCGGCGAGTGCGGCATGGCGATCGCCGGCGGCGTCGCCGTCATGCCGACGCCCCGCCTGTTCACCGAGTTCTCCCGCCAGCGCGGACTGGCAACGGACGGCCGCTGCAAGCCCTTCGCCGAAGCCGCCGACGGCACCTCCTGGGCCGAAGGCGTCGGCGTTCTGCTCGTGGAACGACTGTCCGACGCCCGCCGCAACGGCCACGAGGTCCTGGCCGTGGTCCGCGGCACCGCGGTCAACCAGGACGGCGCCAGCAGCCGGCTCACCGCCCCCAACGGTCCCTCCCAGCAGCGTGTCATCAACGCCGCCCTCGCCAACGCACGGCTGACCCCCGACCAGATCGACGCCGTCGAAGCGCACGGCACGGGCACGACCCTCGGCGACCCCATCGAGGCCCAAGCCCTGCTCGCGACGTACGGACAGGGCCGGCCCGAGGACCGCCCGCTGCTGCTGGGCGGCATCAAGTCGAACATCGGCCACGCCCAGGCCGCCGCCGGCGTGGCGGGCGTCATCAAGACGGTCATGGCGATCCGCCACGGCATCCTGCCGAAGACCCTGCACGTGGACGAGCCCTCGTCGCACGTCGACTGGACGGCGGGCGGCGTCCGGCTGCTCACCGAGCGCACCGAATGGCCCGGGACGGACCACCCGCGCCGCGCGGGCGTCTCCGCCTTCGGCATCAGCGGCACGAACGCCCACGTCGTGCTGGAACAGGCCGACGAGCTGCCCGCCCCCGAAGAAGAGCCCGTGGTGTCCCCTGGCGTGGTGCCGTGGGTGCTGTCCGGCAAGACGGAGGACGCCCTGCGCGACCAGGTCACACGCCTGCTCGCCCACACGGCACAGCACCCCGAGGTCCGTCCGGCAGACGTCGGCCTGACCCTCGCCGCCGGGCGCGCGGTACTGGAACACCGAACCGTCCTCCTGGACGGCCGCCCGACCGCTCAGGGCACGGCGAGGCCTGGGAGGTCCGCGTTCCTGTTCTCGGGGCAGGGTTCGCAGCGCCTGGGTATGGGGCGGGAGTTGTACGGCCGCTTTCCGGTGTTCGCGGAAGCCTTCGATGCGGTGTGTGCCGGTCTGGACGAGCACCTGGATGTGCCGGTGCGGGATGTGGTCTGGGGTGAGAGCGAGGAGCTGCTCGACCGGACTGTGTATGCGCAGGCTGGGCTGTTCGCGGTCGAGGTGGCGTTGTTCCGGTTGGCTGAGTCGTTCGGTGTTCGTCCGGATTTCGTTGCCGGGCACTCGATCGGTGAGGTGGCGGCCGCGCATGTGGCCGGGGTGTTCTCGTTGGTGGATGCGTGTGCTCTGGTGGCGGCTCGTGGCCGGCTGATGCAGGCGTTGCCGGAGGGCGGGGCCATGCTCGCCCTCCAAGCGACCGAGGATGAAGTACGCCCGTTGTTGGGTGGGTTGGTGTCGATCGCTGCGGTCAACGGACCCCGGGCCGTGGTGGTCTCCGGTGCCGAGGGGGCGGTGGAGGAGGTCCGGGCCCACTTCGGCGACCGTAAGTCGACGCGGCTTCGCGTCTCGCACGCCTTCCACTCCCCGTTGATGGACTCGATGTTGGAGGACTTCCGCCGCGTGGCGGAGGGGCTTTCCTTCGGCACACCACTGATTACGGTCGTGTCGAACCTGACGGGCGAGGTCGCGGCGCCGGAGGACCTGTGCTCGGCGGACTACTGGGTACGGCACGTGCGTGAGGCGGTCCGTTTCGCTGACGGCATCCGGGCCCTCTCCGTCGCTGGTGTGACCCGTTTCCTGGAACTCGGCCCGGACGGTGTCCTGACCGCGATGGCGGCCGAGTCCGCCGACGCCGATGCCGTATTCGCCGCGGTGCTCCGCAAGGACCGAGACGAGGAGACGACCGCGCTCCAGGCCCTGGCCCAGCTGTACGTCTCGGGCGCAGCCGTCGACTGGACGGCCGTGTTCGCCGGCACGGGTGCCCGCAGCGTCGATCTGCCGACCTACGCCTTCCAGCACCGGCGCTACTGGCCGACCCCCTCGGCAGCTCGTGACGGTGACATCCGGTCCGCGGGCCTGGAGACGGCGGACCACCCCCTGCTCAGCGCCTCGGTCGAGCTCTCCGACGGCGACGCCCTGCTGTTCACGAGCCGGCTGTCGACCCAGACCCACCCCTGGCTCGCCGATCACGTCGTGATGGGTCAGGTGCTGCTGCCCGGCACGGCGTTCCTGGAACTGGCGGTACGGGCGGCCGACGAGGCCGGCTGCGGAACCGTCGAAGAACTGACCCTCGCCGCACCCCTCGCCCTCCCGGTGTCCGGCGGCGTGCACATGCAGCTTCAGATCGCCCCGGCGGACGAAACCGGCCGGCGAGCCGTCGATGTCCGCTCCCGGCTCGAAGGAGCCACCGACCAGGCATGGACCCAGCACGCCACCGGTGTGCTGGCCCCGTCCTCCACGGCACCCGGGGAGACGAGGACAACCGCCTTCGACACCTCGGTATGGCCCCCCACGGGTGCTGAGTCCGTGGATCTCATCGATCTCTACGACGACATGGCACAGGGCGGTTTCGGCTACGGCCCCGTGTTCCAGGGCCTGCGCTCCGCCTGGCGGCTGGGCGACGACGTGTACGCCGAGGTCGCGCTGCCGGCCGGGGCCGACGGCGGTCCCTTCGGCCTGCACCCGGCACTGCTCGATGCCGCGCTGCACGTCACCGCGTTCAACGGGATGCCCCGCGGTGTCGTGCCGTTCTGCTGGGAACGGGTGACACTGCACGCTTCGGGCGCCTCCTCGATACGGGTACGGGTCAGCCGCACCGAGCAGGACACCGTCTCCCTAGAGGTTGCCGACCAGGCCGGTGGAGCCGTCGCCTCCATCGGCTCCCTTGTCCTGCGCCCGGTCTCGGCCGGGTCGGCGCCGGCAACGGGCCGTGACGACCTGTTCGTGGTCGACTGGGCCCGGGTACCGGGCTCCGGCACAGCGGTCACGTACGTGGAGGTGGCCCCGGAGACGGACGCTCTCGACGCCTTGCCGGCCGGCGCCCCGCACCTGGTGGTGGTCCGTCCACCGCTCTCGGACCCGGAAGACGTGGTTGGGTCGGTGCACGCGACGACAGCGCGAGTGCTGGAACTGCTGCGGGCATGGCTCGGTAACGATCGATCCGCCGACTCCCGCCTGGTGTTCGTGACCCGTGGAGCGACGACCGGTGCGGACCTGGCCGGTGCCGCGGTGTGGGGTCTGGTGCGGTCGGCGCAGTCGGAGAACCCCGGCAGGTTCGGCCTGGTCGATCTCGACGGCGACGAGGCGCTCCCGGCGCTGGAGTCCGCGCTGGCCCTGGACGAGCCGCAGCTGGCGGTACGGGGCGGTGAGGTGTTGGTCCCGCGACTGGCTCGCGCCGCGACTGCTGACGGGTCCGAGGACGTGGTCTGGGACGGCACCGTCCTGGTCACCGGTGGCACGGGCGGTCTGGGCCGGGTGATCGTCCGGCACTTGGTGGCGGAGCACGGTGTGCGGGACCTGCTGCTGGTCAGCAGGCGCGGTCCTGCGGCCGAGGGCGCGGCGGAACTGGCCGCCGAGTTGGCCGAGTTGGGTGCTGAAGCCCGGATCGAGGCATGCGATGCGGCCGATCCGGATGCGGTTGCGGACCTCATCGCCCGCCATCCGGTACGGGCCGTGGTCCACACCGCGGGCGTGCTCGACGACGGAATTGTCACCTCCCTCACGCCGGAACGGCTGGCCACCGTGCTGCGGCCCAAGGTCGACGCGGCCTGGAACCTCCACCGGGCGACGCAACACCTCGATCTCACGGCCTTCGTTCTCTTCTCCTCCGTCTCCGGCATCTTCGGCGGCCCCGGTCAGGCCAACTACGCCGCCGGCAACACCTTCCTGGACGCCCTCGCCGAGCACCGTCGAGCCCACGGACTCCCCGGACAGTCCCAGGCGTGGGGTCCCTGGACCCGCGACGGCGGCATGATCGGCACCCTGTCCGAGACCGATGTCCAGCGCATCGCCCGTACGGGCATGCCCGAGCTCACGCCCGCCGAAGGAGCTGCACTCTTCGACGCGGCCCTGCGCGTGCCCGACGCTGTGGCCCTTCCCGTACGGTTCGACTTCACCGCCCTGCGGGCACAGGACGAGGTCCCCGGAATGCTCCGCGGACTCGTACGGCCGGGGAGGCGCATCCGCCGGTCGGCAGCAGCTGCCTCCCCCGCGACGGCAAGCCTGACCCAGACCCTTTCCCGCCTGGCGGCGGACGAACGACGCGATGTCCTTCTCGACCTCGTGCGCAGCCAGGCCGCCCTCGTGCTCGGCCACACCGACCCGTCGCACGTGGACCCGACCCGCGCCTTCCAGGAACTCGGGTTCGACTCGCTGACCGCCGTCGAACTCCGCAACCGCCTGGGCAAGGCGACCGGTCTGCACCTGCCGGCCACCGTCGTCTTCGACTACCCCTCGGTGGAAGCCGTGGTGGACCTCCTCCTCGACGAGTTGTTCGGTGGGGAGGTTGAGTCGGCGGAGCTGGTGCCGGTGAGGTCGGTGGTGGCTGATGACCCGGTGGTGATCGTGGGTATGGCGTGCCGGTATCCGGGTGGGGTGCAGTCGCCGGAGGATCTGTGGCGGTTGGTGTCCGAGGGTGTGGATGCGGTGGGTGTGTTTCCCTCGGATCGTGGTTGGGGTGTGGAGGGGGAGTCGTTCGCTCGGGCGGGCGGTTTCCTGTATGGCGCGGGTGATTTCGATGCGGACTTCTTCGGGATGAGTCCGCGTGAGGCGCTGGCCACGGATGCTCAGCAGCGGTTGTTGTTGGAGGCGACGTGGGAGGCGTTCGAGCGGTCGGGGATTGATCCGGTGTCGCTGCGTGGCAGTCAGACCGGTGTCTTCGCTGGTGTGATGTACACCGACTACCGGGACCTGCTGGAGGGCGAACAGTACGAGGGCTTCAGGGCCAACGGAAGCGCACCCAGCGTCGCTTCGGGGCGTGTGTCGTATGCGCTGGGTCTGGAGGGTCCGGCGGTGACGGTGGACACGGCGTGTTCGTCGTCGCTGGTGGCGATGCACTGGGCTGCGCAGTCGTTGCGTTCGGGTGAGTGTTCG
>NZ_VISR01000050.1 GCF_007827595.1 Streptomyces sp. BK340 | reverse complement strand
AGACTTTCTCCACACCTACAACCACCACCGCTGCCACACCGCACTCGGAGGCCAGCCCCCGATCAGCCGAGTGAACAACGCTGCGGGTCAATACAACTAGGGCCCACGGCCGAAGGGGCGCCCGGCGACGACTCGCCGGGCGCCCCTTTTGCACGTAAGGCGCATATCGTACGGATCACCGGATGCATCCCGCGGCAACCTTAGGTAAACTAAACAAAGTCCCAACGCGAAACGATCCTCCAGGTGTGCCGGGAAGTCTGGTCGGCAAGCGCTCCGTCCTGCCCACAGACCCGGAGGTCCCCACCGTGGCCGCGCCCCGCACCCCGAACACCGCCCGCAAGGCTCTCGGACGCCTGTCCCTGCCCGAGCGGACCTTCGTCGCGGACGCGCTGCGCACCGAGACCGTCGGCGGTGTCCTGCTTCTCGTCGCCACGGTGGCCGCGCTGATCTGGGCGAACATTCCCGCCCTGCACCACAGCTACGAGGCGGTCAGCGACTTCCACTTCGGCCCGAGCGCCCTCGGCCTGAACCTGTCCGTGGCCCACTGGGCCGCCGACGGCCTCCTCGCCGTCTTCTTCTTCGTCGCCGGCATCGAACTCAAGCGCGAGCTGGTCGCCGGGGACCTGCGCGACCCCAGGGCGGCGGTGCTGCCCGTGGTGGCCGCACTGTGCGGGATGGCCGTACCGGCGCTCGTCTACACCCTCACCAACCTCACCGGGCACGGCTCCACCCAGGGCTGGGCGGTGCCCACCGCCACCGACATCGCCTTCGCGCTCGCCGTCCTCGCGGTCATCGGCACCTCGCTGCCCAGCGCCCTGCGCGCCTTCCTGCTCACCCTCGCGGTCGTCGACGACCTGTTCGCGATCCTGATCATCGCGATCTTCTTCACGGAGCGGATCGACTTCGCGGCGCTCGGCGGGGCCGTCGCCGGGCTGGCGGTCTTCTGGCTGCTGCTGCGCAAGGGCGTACGCGGCTGGTACGTGTACGTGCCGCTGGCCGTCGTCGTCTGGGCGCTGATGTACAACAGCGGCGTGCACGCCACCATCGCCGGCGTGGCGATGGGCCTGATGCTGCGCTGCACCACCCGTGAGGGTGAGGAGCACTCGCCGGGCGAGCACGTCGAGCACCTGGTGCGGCCGCTGTCGGCCGGGCTCGCCGTACCGCTGTTCGCGCTGTTCAGCGCGGGGGTGGCGGTCTCCGGCAGGGCACTCGCGGATGTGTTCACCGAGCCGGAGACGCTCGGCGTGGTGCTCGGACTGGTCGTCGGCAAGACGCTCGGCATCTTCGGCGGCACCTGGCTGACGGCCCGCTTCACCCACGCGGAGCTCAGCGAGGACCTGGAATGGGCCGACATCTTCGCGGTGGCCTCCCTCGCCGGGATCGGCTTCACCGTCTCGCTGCTCATCGGCGAACTGGCCTTCGCGGGCGACGCGCTGCTGACCGACGAGGTGAAGGCGGCCGTCCTCACCGGATCGCTGATCGCCGCCCTGTGTGCCACGGTGCTGCTGAAGATACGCAACGCCCGCTACCGCGGACTGTGCGAGAACGAGGAGCGCGACGAGGACCGGGACGGCATCCCGGACATCTACGAGCAGGACGACCCGGCCTACCACCTGCGGATGGCGGACATCTACGAGCGCAAGGCCGCCGAGCACCGCCGCATCGCCACCGAGAAGGCCGCCGCGGCGCGCCACGGGGATGCGGAAGTGCCGGGCGGGGCAGGCGAGGAGCACGGTCGTCCGGCATGATCTGACGAGACGGTACAAATCAAGACGGCAGATACGACTTCAGAGGGAGAACGCGATGAGCGCACCCGACGGCAGCCCGGTCGGCGCCGAACGCAGCATCGGCCAGCTGGTCGCCTCGGCGACGACCGAAATGTCGGCGCTGGTGCACGACGAGATCGCGCTGGCCAAGGCTCAGCTCAGGCAGGACGTCAAGCGCGGCGCGACCAGCGGTGGTGCCTTCGGGGCGGCCGGCATGGTGCTGCTGTTCTCCCTGCCGATGCTCAACTTCGCTCTGGCGTACGGCATTCGGACCTGGAGCGGCTGGAACCTCGCCGTCTGCTTCCTGCTGTCCTTCGCGGCGAACGTGCTGGTCGCCGGCCTGCTCGCGCTCATCGGCACGAGGTTCGCGAAGAAGGTCAAGAAGAGCCAGGGGCCGCAGACGGTCGCCGCGTCGATGAAGGAGACGGCGGGCGTCCTGCAGAACGCCAAGCCGCACCCGCGCCCGGAGCTGCCGCACGACCGGGCGCCCGAGGCCATCGAGGCTGTGGCACGCTCGTCGTCATGACGGAGCCCGCCGCGACATCGGCCGTAAGGATCGACCTCCCCCACGGGGAGAAGGTGACGCACCGGGACGTCGCCGCCAACGGCGCGCGCTTCCACATCGCCGAACTCGGCGACGGACCCCTGGTGCTGCTGCTGCACGGCTTCCCGCAGTTCTGGTGGACGTGGCGGCACCAGCTGGTCGCGCTCGCCGACGCGGGGTACCGGGCGGTGGCCATGGACCTGCGCGGTGTCGGCGGCAGCGACCGCACCCCGCGCGGGTACGACCCGGCCAACCTCGCCCTGGACGTCACCGGCGTCATCCGCTCGCTCGGCGAGCCGGACGCCGCACTGGTCGGGCACGACCTGGGCGGCTATCTGGCGTGGACGGCTGCGGCGATGCGGCCCAAGCTCGTACGACGGCTCGCGGTCGTGTCGATGCCGCACCCCCGGCGGTGGCGCTCCGCGATGCTCCGGGACGCCCGGCAGACGGCGGCCGGCTCCTACATCTGGGGCTTCCAGCGGCCGTGGATCCCGGAGCGTCAGCTGACCGCCGACGACGGCGCGCTGGTGGGCCGGCTGATCCGGGAGTGGTCCGGGCCGCGACTGCCGGAGGACGCGGACGTGGAGGCGTACCAGCGGGCCATGTGCATCCCGTCCACCGCGCACTGCGCGATCGAGCCGTACCGCTGGCTGGTGCGCTCGCTGGCCCGCCCGGACGGCAT
This sequence comes from Streptomyces sp. BK340, assembly GCF_007827595.1. GTDB lineage: Bacteria > Actinomycetota > Actinomycetes > Streptomycetales > Streptomycetaceae > Streptomyces. The sequence continues at coordinate 36,557 of NZ_VISR01000050.1, read as the reverse complement.
CCAGTTCAACCGCAGGATGAAGCGGCCGGTCCGGGTGCCGACGCTCCATCTGCACGGCTCACTGGACCCGGTGGCCCGGACGCGCAGCGCGGCGGGCTCGGGCGAGTACGTCGAAGCCCCGTACCGCTGGCGCCTGTTCGACGGTCTCGGCCACTTCCCGCACGAAGAGGACCCGGCGGCTTTCTCCACCGAACTCATCAACTGGCTGAAGGATCCCGAGCCGGACCGGTAAGCGGCTCGGTGAGTGGAGTATCCGCTTCCTGGACAGTTGTCCCTCGAACGGCCACATGCCTGCCGCATAGGCCAATTGGGGGGCGCGGAGGCGGTTATCGACCTTGGGGCGGGGGCACACGTCGGGGTATGGGCTGGACGCACGACTACAGTGACGCACCCCGCAACCGCCGCTCGGCCGCCGGGCCGAGCTCCTCGCAGCGAGGCACTCCGCAGCTCGCGGAGGCGGATCTCAGGGTGGGAATTCCGCGCATCCTGCGCCGCCGGGCCCGCTGGGTCTCCGTGCGCCTGCGTCACCCGCGCGGCTGAACCGCGCGGGACGCATCCCCAACACCCTTACAGGGCACAGCTGTCGGTGCCCACCTGCTCGTTCGCCGCACGCCCCCGGCTGATGTCCTGCTGGATCTCGTCGGCCGTGAGCGCGTAGCCGGTGTCGGCGTCGTCGAGGGACTTGGCGAACACCACGCCGTACACCTTGCCGTCGGGTGTGAGCAGCGGGCCGCCGGAGTTGCCCTGGCGGACTGTCGCGTACAGGGAGTAGACGTCGCGGCTGACCGTGCCGCGGTGGTAGATGTCCGGGCCGTTGGCCGTGATGCGCCCGCGCACCCGCGCGGCACGGACGTCGTACGAGCCGTTCTCCGGGAAGCCCGCGACGATCGCGCCGTCGCCTCCGGCCGCGTCCTGGGTGGTGAACCGGAGGGCGCTCGCCTTCAGGTCCGGTACGTCGAGGACGGCGATGTCGCGCTTCCAGTCGTACAGGACGACCTTCGCGGCGTACTTGCGGCCCTCGCCGCCGATCTGCACGGAGGGCGCGTCGACGCCGCCGACGACGTGCGCGTTGGTCATGACGCGGCGGTCGGCGAAGACGAAGCCGGTGCCCTCCAGGACCTTGCCGCAGCTCTGGGCGGTGCCGGTGACCTTGACGATGGAGCGCTGGGCCCGGTTGGCGACCGGGCTGTTCACCAGGGCCGGGTCGGGCGGCTCCACGTCCTTGATCGGCTCGTTGGAGAAGGGGCTGAAGACCTGCGGGAAGCCGTTCTGCGCGAGGACCGAGGTGAAGTCCTTGAACCAGGTGTCGGCCGCGGCGGGCAGCGCCTCCGACACGCCCAGGAGCACCTTGGAGTTGCGGACCTCCTTGCCCAGGGTCGGCAGCGTGGTCTGGGCGAGCGCGGATCCGATCAGCCAGGCGACGAGCAGCATGGCGACGACGTTGACAAGTGCGCCGCCGGTGGCGTCCAGGGCGCGTGCGGGGGACCAGGTGATGTAGCGGCGCAGCTTGTTGCCTAGGTGGGTGGTCAGGGCCTGGCCGATGGAGGCGCAGACGATGACGACGACCACGGCGACCACGGCCGCGGTGGTGCCGACCTCCGCGTTGTCGGTCACTGCGTCCCAGACGACGGGCAGCGTGTACACGGCGACGAGACCACCGCCGAGGAATCCGATCACCGACAGGATGCCGACGACGAAACCCTGGCGATAGCCCACGACCGCGAACCACACGGCGGCGACCAGCAACAAGATGTCCAGCACATTCACGGACGACACCCTGTCATGACCGCCAGTCGAGCGGGACCTCGTTCTCCCTGTTCCACGGGCGCTCCCAGCCCGCGTAGTGCAGCAGGCGGTCGATCACTCCGGCCGTGAAACCCCAGACCAGGGCCGATTCGACCAGGAATGCCGGTCCCCGGTGACCGCTCGGGTGGACGGTGGTGGCGCGGTTGGCGGGGTCCGTGAGATCCGCCACGGGGACGGTGAAGACACGGGCGGTCTCGTTCGGGTCGACGACACCGACCGGGCTGGGCTCGCGCCACCAGCCGAGCACGGGCGTGACGACGAAGCCGCTGACCGGGATGTAGAGGGCGGGCAGGACGCCGAAGAGCTGGACGCCGAGGGGGTCGAGGCCGGTCTCCTCCTCCGCCTCGCGCAGCGCGGCGCGCAGCGGCCCGTCGCCGCGCACGTCGCCGTCCTCCGGGTCGAGGGCGCCGCCGGGGAAGGACGGCTGGCCGGCGTGGGAGCGCAGGGAGCCGGCCCGCTCCATGAGCAGCAGCTCGGGGCCGTGCTCGCCCTCGCCGAACAGGATCAGCACGGCCGACTGCCGGCCCGAGCCGTTCTCCGGCGGCAGGAAGCGGCTGAGCTGGAGCGGCTCGACCGTCTCCGCGGCCCGCACCACCGGGTCCAGCCAGCCCGGCAGGCCCTCCTTGCTCAGCGTGACCGGACCTCTGTGCGTGTCGTGCGTGTACGTCATCGCCACCCCCGTCCTGCCGTGTCCAACGCCGCCGAGCCCCGGGATCGTTCCGTCATACGGCCCCCAGCGGCGGCGCCGGCCTGCCGCCCGCGTCCAGGTAGGCCTGCGGAGGGTTCAGGCGCTGGCCCGGATAGCCGCCCTTCTCGTACTTCAGGAGCTTCTTCGCCTTCTCCGGGTCCGTCTCGCCCTCGCCGTAGGCCGGGCAGAGCGGGGCGATGGGGCAGGCGCCGCAGGCGGGCTTGCGGGCGTGGCAGATGCGGCGGCCGTGCCAGATCACGTGGTGGGACAGGTCGGTCCAGTCGCTCTTCGGGAACAGCGCGCCGACGGCCGCCTCGATCTTGTCGGGGTCGGTCTCGTCGGTCCACTGCCAGCGCCGCACCAGCCGCTGGAAGTGGGTGTCCACGGTGATTCCCGGGCGTCCGAAGGCGTTGCCGAGGACCACGAAGGCGGTCTTGCGGCCGACACCGGGCAGCTTGACCAGGTCCTCCAGCCTTCCGGGGACCTCGCCGCCGAAGTCCTCGGCGAGGGCCTTGGAGAGCCCTATGACCGACCGGGTCTTGGCCCGGAAGAAGCCGCAGGGGCGCAGGATCTCCTCGACCTCCTCCGGGTTGGCGGCGGCCAGGTCCTCAGGGGTGGGGTACTTCGCGAAGAGCGCCGGGGTGGTCTGGTTGACGCGCAGATCGGTGGTCTGGGCGGACAGGACCGTGGCGACGAGCAGCTGGAAGGGGTTCTCGAAGTCCAGCTCGGGGTGGGCGTACGGGTAGACCTCGGCCAGCTCGCGGTTGATGCGGCGGGCACGGCGGACCAGAGCGGTGCGGGACTCGTTGGCAGCCGGTTTCTTACGAGGTACCTTTTGTCCTGATTTCATACTTTTGCTATTTCCGCCAGGGCTCTGTTCGCCCACAGCGGAATCCCGACGTACAACCACCCGCCCAGCCCCCTTGGCCTGTGCTCTCACCGGCGTTTTGGACACCCGGCCAGCCTAAAGCCAGGCACCGACATCCGCCCCGGACCCGGAAGATCAGCCCCCGATTGGACCCCTGCCGCTTACCTTGGGACACCTGTGCGGCATCCTTGTGACAGATCACACTGTTTGGATCGTCCGGCAAAATGGGGAGCACGGTCCCCTGGTACCAAGGGGGAGCAAGATCCCCTGAGCAGGTCGACAAGGAGAGAACTCGTGGACGACGTTCTGCGGCGCAACCCGCTCTTCGCGGCTCTTGACGACGAGCAGGCCGCGGAGCTGCGCGCCTCCATGAGTGAGGTGACCCTCGCACGCGGCGACTCGCTGTTCCACGAGGGCGACCCCGGCGACCGGCTGTACGTGGTCACCGAGGGCAAGGTGAAGCTGCACCGCACCTCCCCCGACGGCCGCGAGAACATGCTCGCCGTCGTCGGCCCCAGCGAGCTGATCGGCGAGCTGTCGCTGTTCGACCCGGGCCCGCGCACGGCGACCGCGACCGCGCTGACCGAGGTCAAGCTGCTCGGTCTCGGTCACGGCGACCTCCAGCCCTGGCTGAACGCCCGCCCCGAGGTGGCCGGCGCCCTGCTGCGCGCCGTCGCCCGCCGACTGCGCAAGACCAACGACGCCATGTCCGACCTGGTCTTCTCCGACGTTCCCGGCCGTGTGGCGCGCGCCCTGCTGGACCTCTCCCGCCGCTTCGGCGTGCAGTCCGAGGAGGGCATCCACGTCGTCCACGACCTCACGCAGGAGGAGCTGGCCCAGCTGGTGGGCGCCTCGCGCGAGACCGTGAACAAGGCGCTGGCCGACTTCGCCCAGCGTGGGTGGCTCCGCCTGGAGGCGCGCGCCGTGATCCTGCTGGACGTCGAGCGGCTGGCCAAGCGGTCGCGCTGAGGTCTCCGGGGGCGCTGCCGCCCGCGGCCCCCTGCTTTCCCGGCCCGACCGGCCTCGTCCTCGAACGCCGGACGGGCCGATCGATGCCGACCGGCACCGAAAATCATGCGGCTTCACCGTGCCCGTCGGGGCACAGTGAACACATGGCCGAACCCCCCGTCCCCCACGGGCTCGACGCCCGGGGCTTCATCGAGCGCGAAGGTTCCCTCGCGCGCGTGCCGCACGCGTTCCGTCCGGTCGTGGCCGCCGCGCGCGACCGGCTGCTCGACACCTTCGGCCCGCGGCTGCACAGCGCCTACCTCTACGGGTCGATCCCGCGCGGCACCGCGCGCGTGGGGCGCAGCGACCTGGACCTGCTGGTCGCGCTGTACAAGGAGCCCGCCGACGCCGACCGGGAGGCCGTCCGTGCCCTCGGCGAGGCGCTCGACAAGGAGTACCCGCAGATCGACGGCGTGGGCACGCTGCTGTACGGCCGGGCCCGGCTGCTGAGCGACCTGGAGACGTACGACCTGGGCTGGTTCGTGGCCTGCCTGTGCACCCCGCTGCTCGGGGACGACCTGGCCGAGTACCTGCCCCGCTACCGCCCCGACTCCCTGCTCGCCCGGGAGACGAACGGCGACCTCGCGCTGCTCCTCCCTCGCTGGCGGGAGCGGATCGCCGCCGCCGCGGACCGTGAGGACGCCCGGCGGCCCCTGGTGCGCGGCATGTCCCGGCACTTGGTCCGCACCGGCTTCACCCTCGTCATGCCCGGCTGGAACGGCTGGACCAGCGATCTGCGGGAGATGGCCGAGGTGTTCGGCGCCTACTACCCCGAGCGGGCCGCCGAGCTGCACAGGGCGGCGGAGTACGGCTACGAGCCCGTCGGCGACCCGGACGTCCTGCGGTCGTACGTGGACGGCCTCGGCCCCTGGCTGGCCGCGGAGTACGCGCGCGTGCACGGCGTCAAAGCCCCACGGCCCGACTAGTTACCGGCCGGACCCTCGGCAGGACTAGATCAGCCCGTGCTCGCTGAGGTAGTCCATCTGGGCCCGCACGGACAGCTCGGCGGCCGGCCACAGGGAGCGGTCCACGTCGGCGTACACATGGGCGACGACCTGGGCCGGGGTGCCGTAGCCGTCCTCGACGGCCGTCTCCACCTGGGCGAGACGGTGGGCGCGGTGGGCGAGGTAGAACTCGACCGCGCCCTGGGCGTCCTCCAGAACCGGCCCGTGGCCCGGCAGGACCGTGTGCACGCCGTCGTCCACGGTCAGGGACCGCAGACGGCGCAGGGAGTCCAGATAGTCGCCCAGGCGGCCGTCGGGGTGCGCCACGACCGTCGTGCCGCGCCCGAGGATGGTGTCGCCGGTCAGCACGGCCCGGTCGGCCGGGAGATGGAAGCACAGGGAGTCCGCGGTGTGCCCGGGGGTCGGTACGACCCGCAGCTCCAGGCCGCCGAGACCGATCACGTCCCCGGCGGCCAGGCCCTCGTCACCGAGCCGGAGCGCCGGGTCGAGGGCACGCACACGCGTGCCGGTCAGATCGGCGAAGCGGGCGGCGCCCTCGGCGTGGTCGGGGTGGCCGTGGGTGAGCAGGGTGAGGGCGATCCGCTTGCCGGCCTTCTCGGCCGTGTCGAGGACGCTGCGCAGGTGTGTGTCGTCCAGCGGACCCGGGTCGATCACCACGGCCAGCTCGGAGTCGGGCTCGGCGACGATCCAGGTGTTCGTGCCGTCCAGGGTCATCGCGGAGGCGTTGGGCGCCAGCACGTTGACGGCCCGTTCGGTCGCGGGCCCCGAGAGCACACCGCCTCGCGGCTGGCCGGGCAGGGCTGCGGCGTCGGTCATGCGGGGCCTCCACCGGTGCTCGGGACGGTCGGGATGTGCTTGGTGAACTCGTCGTGCCCCGGCCAGGACAGCACGATCTCGCCGCCGTCCAGGCGGGCCCGTGCCAGTACCGGGGTCATGTCGCGCGCGGGAGCGGCGGAGAGCGCCTCGGCGGCGGTGGCGTACGGGAGCAGCTGGCGCAGGGTGGAGATGGTGGGCGGCATCATCAGCAGCTCGCCCTTGTCGTACCCGGCCGCGGCCTCCTCGGGGCGGATCCACACCGTGCGGTCGGCCTCCGTGGAGGCGTTGCGGGTGCGCTGGCCCGCGGGGAGGGCGGCGACGAAGAACCAGGTGTCGTAGCGGCGGGACTCGAACTCCGGGGTGATCCAGCGGGTCCAGGCGCCGAGGAGGTCCGAGCGCAGCACCAGGCCGCGGCGGTCCAGGAACTCGGCGAAGGAGAGGTCGCGGGCGACGAGGGCGGCGCGGTCGGCCTCCCAGTCGTCCCCCGTGGTGTCGCCGACGACGGAGTCGGGGTCTGGACCGGCGAGCAGGACGCCCGCCTCCTCGTAGGTCTCCCGGACGGCCGCGCAGACGATCGCCTGGGCGCCGGCCTCGTCGACGCCGAGCCGGTCGGCCCACCACGCCCGCGTGGGGCCCGCCCAGCGCACCTGACGGTCGTCGTCGCGCGGGTCGACACCGCCGCCGGGGTACGCGTACGCGCCTCCGGCGAAGGCCATGGAGGCGCGTCTGCGCAGCATGTGGACGACCGGGCCGGCGGCGGTGTCCTTCAGGAGCAGCACCGTGGCCGCGCGCCTCGGGGACACCGGGGTGAGGGTGCCGTCCGCGAGCGCGCGGATGCGGTCGGGCCACTCCTCGGGGTACCACTGACCGTTCGCCATGGCCGGAGGCTATCCCGTGTAGGGCGAATGTTCGAGGGGTGCCCGAGGCCGGCGGGCCGAGGGAACTCAGGGAAGCAGTTCGACCTGGATCTCGACCTCCACCGGCGCGTCCAGCGGCAGCACCGCGACGCCCACCGCGCTGCGGGCGTGCACGCCCTTGTCGCCGAGGACCTCGCCGAGCAGCTCGCTGGCGCCGTTGACGACACCGGGCTGCCCGGTGAAGTCGGCGGCCGAGGCGACGAAGCCGACGACCTTCACCACGCGCGCGATGCGGTCCAGGTCGCCGGTGACGGACTTCACGGCGGCCAGCGCGTTCAGCGCGCAGGTGCGGGCCAGCTCCTTGGCCTCCTCCGCGGTGACCTCGGCGCCCACCTTGCCGGTGACCGGGAGCTTGCCGTCCACCATCGGCAGCTGGCCGGAGGTGTAGACGTACACACCGGAGCGCACGGCCGGCTGGTACGCGGCCAGCGGCGGGACGACCGCCGGCAGGGTCAGACCGAGTTCGGCCAGCTTGGCCTCGACCGCGCTCACGCCTGCTTCTCCCGCTTCAGGTAGGCCACGAGCTGTTCGGGGTTGTTGGGCCCGGGCACGACCTGGACGAGCTCCCAGCCGTCCTCGCCCCAGGTGTCCAGAATCTGCTTCGTGGCATGGACGAGCAGCGGCACGGTTGCGTATTCCCACTTGGTCATGGGCCGACTGTATCCGCTGTGACCCACGGGACAGGCGGACGGCCTGAGCGCCGTTTATCCACAGCCTCCCGCGTGGCCGTCGGCGGGACTGGTTAGTCTCGAAGGCGTGAGCAGGCTCCAGGTCGTCAGCGGCAAGGGCGGGACCGGAAAGACGACGGTCGCCGCCGCACTCGCGCTGGCCCTCGCGACCGAGGGGAAGCGGACGCTTCTCGTGGAGGTCGAGGGCCGGCAGGGCATCGCACAGCTCTTCGAGACAGAGGCGCTGCCCTACGAGGAGCGGAAGATCGCGGTCGCTCCGGGCGGCGGGGAGGTGTACGCCCTCGCCATCGACCCCGAACTGGCCCTTCTGGACTATCTCCAGATGTTCTACAAGCTCGGCGGCGCGGGCCGGGCCCTGAAGAAGCTCGGCGCGGTCGACTTCGCGACGACCATCGCGCCGGGCCTCAGGGACGTCCTGCTCACCGGCAAGGCGTGCGAGGCGGTGCGCCGCAAGGACAAGTCCGGACGGTTCGCGTACGACTACGTCGTCATGGACGCCCCGCCCACCGGGCGCATCACCCGCTTCCTCAACGTCAACGACGAGGTCGCCGGGCTCGCGAGGATCGGCCCGATACACAATCAGGCGCAGGCGGTGATGCGGGTGCTGAAGTCGCCGGAGACGGCGGTGCACCTGGTGACGCTGCTGGAGGAGATGCCCGTCCAGGAGACCGCCGACGGCATCGCCGAACTGCACGCGGCACGGCTGCCGGTGGGCAGGGTCATCGTGAACATGGTCCGGCCCCAGGTGCTCGACGCGACCGACCTGGAACTCGTGGGGACCGTGCCGCGTTCCTCCTTCGCGCAGGCCTTGTCGGCCGCGGGGCTCGGCGGGGCCCGGCGGGGCGGGAACGCCGAGCGGCTGGTGGACCCGCTGCTGGCGCAGGCCGCGGAGTACGCCGAGCGGCACGCGCTGGAGCAGGAGCAGCGCGCGGTCCTCGGCGAGCTGGACCTGCCGATGCACGAACTGCCGCTGCTCGCCGAGGGCATGGATCTCGCGGGCCTGTACGAACTCGCCACCGAGCTGCGGAAGCAGGGGTTGTCATGAGTCCGGACCCGGCCGAGGCGCAGGACGCCGCCCGCCCGCACCTCTCCGCCGCGCGCGTGCTCGACATCGACCCGCTGCTGGACGACCCGAAGACCCGGATCGTGGTGTGCTGCGGCTCGGGCGGGGTCGGCAAGACGACGACCGCGGCGGCGCTGGGCCTCAGGGCTGCCGAGCGGGGCCGCAAGGTGGTCGTCCTCACCATCGACCCGGCCCGCCGGCTCGCCCAGTCGATGGGCATCGACTCCCTCGACAACGTACCCCGGCGGGTGAAGGGCACCGAGGGAGACGGCGAGCTGCACGCCATGATGCTCGACATGAAGCGCACCTTCGACGAGGTCGTCGAGGCGCACGCGGACCCGGAGCGGGCGGCCGCGATCCTGGCCAATCCCTTCTACCAGTCGCTCTCGGCGGGCTTCGCGGGCACGCAGGAGTACATGGCGATGGAGAAGCTGGGCCAGCTGCGGGCCAGGGACGAGTGGGACCTGATCGTGGTCGACACCCCGCCGTCCCGCTCGGCACTGGACTTCCTGGACGCGCCCAAGCGGCTCGGCTCCTTCCTGGACGGCCGCCTGATCCGGCTGCTGACCGCTCCGGCGAAGCTCGGCGGCCGCGCGGGGATGGCCTTCCTGAACGTCGGCATGTCGATGATGACCGGCACGCTGGGCAAGCTGCTGGGCGGACAGCTGCTGAAGGACGTACAGACCTTCGTGGCCGCGATGGACACCACGTTCGGTGGTTTCCGCACGCGCGCGGACGCCACGTACAAGCTGCTCCAGGCGCCCGGTACGGCGTTCCTGGTGGTCGCGGCCCCGGAGCGGGACGCGCTGCGCGAGGCCGCGTACTTCGTGCAGCGGCTGGCCGCGGAGGACATGCCGCTGGTGGGACTCGTGCTCAACCGGGTCCATGGCAGCGGTGCCGGCCGACTGTCGGCCGAGCGGGCGCTCGCCGCCGCGGAAAATCTTGAGGAGCCCGGCATTGTGGATCAGGGGGGCGGGAAAGCTGGACTTCGTAACTCTCCCGACACGTACGGCAGTTCAGAATCTCCTGCTTCCGCAACACCGGCTCCGGACGACGGCTCCCCCGCCTCGGACGACGGTTCACCGGCTGTGGACAGCGACTCACCGGACACCGGCTCCCCGGACACCGGCTCCCCGGACGGGGACATGGAAACGGACACGGAGCGCTCCGTCGACCAGCTGACCGCAGGCCTGCTGAGGCTGCACGCGGAGCGCATGCAGCTGCTCTCCCGCGAGCAGCGCACACGTGACCGCTTCACCGCCCGCCACCCAGAGGTGGCGGTCGTGGAGGTGCCCGCACTGCCCGGTGACGTGCACGACCTCACGGGCCTGCGTGACATCGGGGACCGGCTGGCGGCGGGGCCGACGGAGATGCCGTAGCGCTCACCGCGGACGGCTCGGCCGCCCGGGCCCCGGCCGTATACGGGCGCACACCTGACCGAGCTGTGCGCCGATTTCGTACACGCCTGCCGAGCGGGCGTCGCCCCGAGGGCACGCCCACGCACAGCAGATGTTCAGCGGGTGTGCCCCGAGACACACGTCCGACCGTTGCTTCCCATGCCTCATGGCCGGCCGGAGTGGCCCCCGGATACACGCCGGGGCTGATGCCCTCAGCTCACCGCCGCATAGTGCTCGTACACCTCGTCACTGTCGAGGGGCACGATGCCGACGCCACGCTCGTACTCCAAGCGGGCGGTTTCCAACAACCTGCGCCAGGAGGTCACGGTGGGCCGCCGGCGCAGAAGTGCGCGGCGCTCCCGCTCCGTCATACCTCCCCACACGCCGAACTCCACGCGGTTGTCCAACGCATCGGCCAGACATTCGGTGCGTACCGGACACCCGGTGCACACCGCCTTGGCCCTGTTCTGTGCTGCTCCTTGAACGAACAGCTCATCCGGATCGGTAGTGCGGCAGGCGGCCTGCGCACTCCAGTCGGTTACCCAGCCCATACCGGCGCCGTCCTCTCCCGAATCGAGGCTCCCCCACGGCGGCAGCGGCATATTCACCGCCGCCAGTCGAGGACGTTACGGAAGGCGGGGGCAGCGCAACACCCCCTTCGGGCCCAATCTTGAATGGCCCGAACGGACTATGGGTAAGCGGCAGATCACCCGCGGGAGTGAGCTGGCGACATGCGTGATCATCCCGGCAAACCGGGACGGCTGTGGTGCGCCACAACGGGCGCCAGGTGACACACGAGGCGGATTCGGACACGTCCCCATCAGAAAGTCGGGGTACTTCCGGAACGATTCGGGGTCGTCGGACGTATTGATGCGTGGCCGCACTGCTGTGACAGTTGAGAGCAGCTTAGGCCAAGGCCTGCACGCATGTCCGGCGAATGAGAAGGAACGCGTTCTGCTTTGCCGTGCCGTGATGGAACGCTCATCACAACGGTTTAGGCTGCCCCCATGCCAAAGAAGCGCTCGGGCGGTGGCCTGTCGGCAACGCAGCAGGCCGCCAAGTTCCTCGGTGTCAGTGTGCTCGCGGGAGCCGTGATGGCGGGCATCGCGCTGCCCGCTGCCGGTGCGCTCGGACTCGCGGCCAAGGGCTCGGTGAAGGGCTTCGACGAGATCCCGGCCAACCTCAAGAGCCCCCAGCTCAGCCAGCGCACGACCATACTGGACAGCCGGGGCAACCAGCTCGCGACCGTCTACTCCCGCGACCGCACGGTGGTGGACCTCAAGGACATCTCGCCGTACATGCAGAAGGCGATCGTCGCGATCGAGGACTCCCGCTTCTACAAGCACGGCGCGATCGACCTCAAGGGCGTGCTGCGCGCCCTGAACAAGAACGCGCAGAGCGGCGGGGTCTCCCAGGGCGCCTCCACGCTCACCCAGCAGCTGGTGAAGAACTACTTCATCGAGGAGGCCGGCGACGACCCGACCAAGGTCGCCGAGGCCACCCAGCAGACCCTCGGGCGCAAGGTCCGCGAGCTGAAGTACGCGATCCAGATCGAGGAGAAGCTGGGCAAGAAGAAGATCCTCGAGAACTACCTGAACATCACCTTCTTCGGCGAGCAGGCCTACGGCGTCGAGGCCGCCTCCCAGCGCTACTTCTCCAAGCACGCCAAGGACCTGAACGTGCAGGAGTCGGCGCTGCTGGCCGGCATCGTCCAGTCCCCGAGCCGCTACGACCCGGTGAACGACGAGGCCGAGGCCACCAAGCGGCGCAACACCGTCCTGCAGCGCATGGCCGAGCTCGGTGACATCTCCCAGGCGGAGGCCGACCGCGCCAAGGAGAAGCCGCTCGGCCTGCACGTCAGCCAGCCGAAGAACGGCTGCATCACGGCCACCAAGAGCGCCGCGTTCTTCTGCAAGTACGTCGAGAACGTGTTCCTGACCGACCCGACCTTCGGCAAGACCCGCGAGGCGCGCGCCCAGCTCTGGAACCGCGGCGGCCTCACCATCCGCACGACGATGGACCCGCAGGCGCAGGCGTCCGTGCAGGCCTCCCTGAAGGAGCACGTCTACAAGTCCGACAGCGTCGCGGCCGCGGCCACCCTGGTCGAGCCCGGCACCGGCAAGGTCCTGGCGATGGGCCAGTCGAAGCCCTTCGGCTACGGCAACAACGAGACCGAGTACAACTTCTCGGTCAACCGGGACATGGGCGGGTCCAACTACGGCTTCCCGACCGGTTCGACGTTCAAGCCGTTCGTCGCGGCGGCCGCGATCGAGGGCGGCAAGCCTGCGACGCAGGCGTACTCGGCGCCGTACAAGATGAACTACCCGAGCCCGGTCCAGCGGTGCAGCAGCAGCCCCTACGTCAACACCAAGGGCGAGACGGTAGAGAACGAGAACGAGTCCGAGAAGGGCCCGTACCGCATGAAGGAGGCGATGGCGAAGTCCATCAACACCTACTTCGTGCAGCTGATCTCCGACATCGGTCTGTGCCCGGTGGTGAAGATGACCGACGCGCTGCACGTGGTGCAGGGTGACGGCTCGAAGCTCCCGGAGACCCCCTCGATCGCCCTCGGTTCGATCGGCCTCTCCCCGCTGACCATGGCGAACGCCTACGCCACCTTCGCCGCGCGGGGCATGTACTGCACCCCGATCGCCATCGAGTCGATCACCCAGAAGATCGGCAACGAGCAGAAGTCGCTCGAGGTCCCCAAGTCGACCTGCTCGCGCGCGATGAGCGAGAAGACCGCCGACACCGTCAACACCCTGCTGCGCGGTGTGGTCGACTCCGGTACCGGCCAGCAGGCGGGCCTGACCGACCGGGAGAGCGCGGGCAAGACGGGTACGACGGACGAGCGCAAGAACGCCTGGTTCGTCGGCTACACGCCCAACCTGGCCGGTGCGGTCTGGGTCGGCAGCGCCAAGCAGAACGTGAAGATGACCGGGATCAGCATCGGCGGGGTCTACCACGATCTCGTCTTCGGCGGTCAGGTCCCCGGCCCGATCTGGAAGGACGCCATGACCGGCGCCCTGGAGGGCAAGGCGGCCCCGGACTTCAACCTGATCGACATCCCCGACGACGGCATCAACGGGAAAGGCCGGGGAAAAGGCCGGGGGCACGACGGCGGCAAGAACGGGGACAACACGGGCGGACTGATCGGCGGACTGATCGGCGGCCTCACTGACGGGGGCACGACCGGCGGCGGCGCCACGGGCGGCACCGGCGGCGACACCTTCCCCACGCCGACGATCTCCCTCCCCGGCAACTTCATCGAGGGACAGACCAACGGCGGGAACAACAGGAACGGGGGCACGCGGGGCTAGCCCCGGCGGGTCCCACCCGGTACGACGGCGGGGCCGCACCTCCCGGATGGAGGTGCGGCCCCGCCGTCGTACTCGTACGTCTCTGTTTCCGGTTCTCAGCCCTGGAGGAACTTCCTCACCCCTGGAGGAGCTTCTTCACCGCGGCGGCGACGCGGCCGCCCTCGGCCTGGCCGGCCACCTTCGGGTTCACGATCTTCATGACGGCACCCATGGCCCGCGGTCCCTCGGCACCGGCCGCCTTCGCCTCCTCGACGGCCTGGGCGACGATCGCGTTCAGCTCGTCGTCGGACAGCTGCTTGGGCAGGTAGGCGGCGAGAACCTCGCCCTCCGCCTGCTCCCGCTCGGCCTGCTCGGGACGACCACCCTGCGCGAAGGCGTCGGCCGCCTCACGGCGCTTCTTCGCCTCGCGAGTGATCACCTTCTGCACCTCGTCGTCGGAGAGCTCGCGCTTCTCCTTGCCCGCGACCTCCTCCTTGGTGATCGCGGCGAGCGTCAGCCGGAGCGTCGAGGAGCGGAGCTCGTCGCGCTCCTTGATCGCGGCGTTGAGGTCGGCGTGCAGCTTCGACTTGAGCGTGGTGGTCATGCGGTCGATTGTCTCAGGTACGACGGCGGGGGCGCCCGTGCATTTACGCGGCGGCCGGCCCATGGGCCACACGGCGGCCGGCCCCGGGGTCGCGCGGTGCCCGGCCCCGGGTCGCAAGGCGGCCGGTCTCGACGGGCCGGTGTGGTCTGACACGATGGTCATATGCGCGCGCGATACGGAGTACCCCTGGGAATCATGGCGGCAGGTGCCGCCGGACTGGCGTACGCGGCGGGCTTCGAGGCCCGCTCGTTCCGCCTCCGACGAGTGACGGTCCCGGTCCTCCCGCCGGGTATGCGCCCGCTGCGCCTGCTCCAGGTCTCCGACATCCACTGGGTCGGCGGACAGCGCAAGAAGCAGCGGTGGCTGCAGTCGCTGGCGGGCCTGCGCCCCGACTTCGTGATCAACACCGGCGACAACCTCTCGGACCCCGAGGGCGTCCCCGAGGTCCTCGACGCGCTCGGCCCGCTGATGGAGTTCCCGGGCGCGTACGTCTTCGGCTCCAACGACTACTACGGACCCAAACCCCGCAACCCCGCCCGCTACTTGCTGGAGAAGACCAGCGGCCGCCACGGCCTGAACGGCAATCCCCCAGTGGTGGGCGCGATCCACAACCCCTGGGAGGACCTCAGGGACGGCTTCGACGCGGCGGGCTGGCTGAACCTGACGAACACGCGCGGCGTGCTGAAGGTCGACGGTATGTCGATCGAGCTGACCGGCCTGGACGACCCCCACATCAAGCGCGACCGCTACGCCCGGGTGGCGGGCGGCCCCTCCGGCACCCACGACTTCTCGATGGGTGTCGTGCACGCCCCCTACCTGCGCGTCCTCGACTCCTTCACGGCGGACGACTACCCCCTGATCCTGGCCGGCCACACCCACGGCGGCCAGCTGTGCATCCCCTTCTACGGCGCCCTGGTCACCAACTGCGACCTGGACACGGACCGCGTGAAGGGTCTGTCCACGCACACGGCGGAGGGCCGTACGTCCTACCTCCACGTGTCGGCGGGCTGCGGGACGAACCGCTACACCCCCGTCCGCTTCGCCTGCCCTCCGGAGGCGACGCTGCTGACGTTGGTGGGACGGGAGTAAGGAAGCCCGTCGGGGAAGCCGGGGGCTGTCCCGTCGGGGAACCTGCGGCACCGAGGTCACCACCGAGGTCACTGATGGCATCCCGGGACCGAGGTAACCCGCCTGGAGCACCCCGAATGGTCCCTTTCGCGCCCCCTGCCTAGCGTGGGGGCATGACCGCCCCCATACCCAGGGAGATCCCGGACCTGCCCGCGATCCCGGGCCCGCCTCTCCTGCTGCCCGCCCCGGTCCCGGCCACGGCGGTGGTCGCCCCGGCCCGCCGTCCCCTGGCAGCGATCTTCCGCCTCCTGACCGCCCTCGTCGCGGTGGCCGGTGTCGCCCTGCAACTCCTGCTGGGCGGCCCCGCCCGGACCCTGAGCTACTTCAGCGTCCAGAGCAGCATCCTGCTGGCAGTGGTCATGCTCCTGTCGGCATCCAGGGCCTGGCGGGCGCGCCGCCCGCTCCCCTCGTCCGTGACGGGCGCCACACTTCTCTACGCCGTGATCACCGCGCTGGTCTACCACCTGCTCCTCGCGCACACGACGCCCCCGTTCTCCATGACGGGCGCGACCGCACCCCCGGCCCGCTGGCACGCCCAGTGGGCAGCCCTTCAACTCCTCCACACGGTGGTCCCCCTGGCGGCCGTCCTGGACTGGCTCCTGCTCACCCCGGCGGCCCGCCTGCATCTCCGCCAGGCGGCGGCCTGGCTCCTCTACCCCCTGGCCTACCTGGCCTTCTCTCTGATCCGGGCCGGCTTCGTCGCCCCGGCCACCCCCGCCCGCTACCTCTACCCCTTCCTCGACGTCGAGGCCCACGGCTACCGCAGCACCCTGGCGAACGCCCTCCTCGTCGGGCTCGCGATGTACGCCCTGGCAGTCCTCCTGATCGCCCTGGACCACACCCGCCCGACCCCGGTCCGCCACGGCGCCTAAACCGGATTTCGTCTCCGGCCACCGGTGGGCTAAAGTAAACGACGTCGCCGCGACAAGCAGCGACATCGGGGTGTAGCGCAGCTTGGCAGCGCGCTTCGTTCGGGACGAAGAGGTCGTGGGTTCAAATCCCGCCACCCCGACGCTGGTCAGAGGCCAGGGAGTATTAATACTCCCTGGCCTCTGTCGTGCCCGGGGAGCCAAACAGAGGGCCAAAGGATTCTGATCAAGCCTCGCAGGCGGTCGCCCCGCGCCGCTGGGCAAAGATCACGTCCATGGCTTCCGCACCCTCGGTGATGACCGGCCGGAGCTGCTTCCGGTAGACGGCCTCCGTCGGCGTCCGACTGGTGTGCCCGACAAGCTGCGCGATGCGCTCCAGCGGGATGCCGTGGTCCGAGAGCAGCGATACGAAGCTGTGTCTCACTCGCGCGGCGTCCACTCAGGGCCGGAGCATCGCCGCCAGTGAGGCGTCCACGAACCGGCAGGCACAGTGGCAGGCCGTAACGGCCGGCCTCACCGAGCACATACGGCGCGTGACCCGTGCGGACAGGGGACTCCATCCGGGAACCGCTGGCGCTTCCCGCCGCCGACGCCACGCCGTCAGGTGGCCTGCAGACCGCGGCGGACGCCCTGATGGAAACGCTGAGCGCCATCGCCCGGCGCCAGCACGAGCACCGTGAACGCACGTCCAGTCGGCTCTCAGCCGTCCTCACGTCGGAGCTGCTCCCCGATGACCTCGTCGAACTGGCCACGTACTACCTCGCGAAGGCCCAGCGAGACCTCGGGCTGACCGACGCTTCGCGACGCGGGATGCAGCGCGTCGCCTCAGCCAGGGGTCGGCTCGCTTCCGCGGCTCGACGCGGCCTGGCACACCTGAGCCGACTGTCCGGAGACTTCCCGACCGCGGTCGAAGCCGCAGGGGGGCTGGGCTGGGAGGGGCGGCACCATCGGGTGCTGGGCGACGTGTGGTGGGTGCAAGGCGACATGGAGCGGGCAGTAGCCGCCTACCTGGCAGGCCGGAGCGAAGCCGAGGAGCACGGTGTGGTCGACGAGACCGCCATGGTGCAGGCGCATCTCGCCTTCGCCGTCTCCTTCTCCGATCCGCTTCGGGCCGGTGACGAACTCGATCTGGCGGAACGGTTGTTGTCCCACCTCAGCCTGCGCTCCAGCGAGATGACCGCTCGCACCGCCGTGCTCGTACGCGACGCCGGGTTCGCCGCCGACCTGCCCGGCCGGGCGGCCGTACTGCTCGCCGAAATCGGTGTCTCCGGCCTACTCATCGACATCGCCCACTTCATGGCCGGCCTTCCACTTTCCGAGCACACCGCGCGAGCACGGTGGATCGACGGAGAACAACAGACTCGCGAACGATGGCGCCACCTGGTTACGACGCGTCGCAATCACCTCGCCACGACTCAGGCCTTCCACACATGCGCAGTTCGCTGGTCAACGAGGCGCGACTACGATCGCCGGTCATGGACTGGCTGGAGCGCACCGCGAAACTGAGGCAGTGGACCAGAAGCGGGACCCGCGCTCCGCACAAGCCGTTGCTGTTGCTGTACGCCCTCGGTCGGTTCCAGCAGGATGCCGCCGGCGAACTGCGGTACAGCGCGGTGGAGGAGGATCTGCAGCGGCTGCTGACCGAGTACGGTCCGCCGAACAGGACGACTCCGGCCTACCCGTTCCACCACCTGGCGAGCGACGGCGTGTGGGAGGTGCGCACCGATCGCGGACCTGGCAGCCCCGGCAGCGGGGTGCGGGAGTTGCGGGCCGCGGGGGCCGCGGGGCGGCTGGCGCCGGAGCTGCGGGCGGCGCTGCGGTGTGAGCCGGAGCTACTCGGCCGGATGGCACGGGTCCTGCTCGACCTGCACTTTCCGCCTTCGCTCCACGGCGACCTGTGCGAATCTGTCGGTCTGGAGTTGGAGCCCGCGGAGACCGGACAGCTCTCGGCCGCCGTGCGGAGGCGGCGGGATCCGCGGATGCGGGAGCGGATCCTGACGGCCTACGAGTACAGGTGCGCCTTCTGCGGCTATGACGGCAGGATCGGCGCGGTGCCGGTCGGGCTGGAGGCCGCGCACGTGCGCTGGTGGGCGTTCGACGGACCGGACGACGTCGACAACGGACTGTGCCTGTGCTCGCTGCACCACAAGCTCTTCGACAAGGGCGTCCTCGGTGTCGGCGAGGGCCACCGCATCCTGGTCTCCCAGCGCTTCGTCGGCCACAGCCCCGCCGCCCGCGAACACGTCATCGCGCTCGCCGACCGACCACTCATCGGACCTCAACCGGGCGTCCACCCCATCGCAGCGATCCACCGCTCCTGGCACACCAGCCAGGTCTTCCACGGCAGCCCTCGCCCTGCCACGGCCGCCTGACCGTCGAATCGTCGACCCCGCTCCAATAGTAAGGAGCGTGACACCAAGAGTATGGTCTCTTGTATGGCCACGAAGAAGGTAACCGTGACGATCCCCGCGGATCTCCTGGATGAGATCCGCGCGGACGCGGCAGAGCGGGGCCTGTCGGCGTACGTCGCCGAGGCGCTGCGCTTCAAGCGCGACCGGGACCGGCTCCTGGAACTGGTCGACTGGCTGCAGGAAGAACACGGCCCCGTGACTGAGGACGAGCGTGTGGCAGCCCTCGACGAGCTGGAGGATCTCGACGCCGAACACGAGCGGCGCCGCGCCTCCGGACCACACAACGCCGGAGAGGCTGCGTGAAGAAGAGAGTCGGTGAGCACGGGCAGAGGCCGCTCCGTGTCTTCGTCCTGGACTGTGAAGCTCTCTCCCTGGCAGTGCGCGGTGATCGGAAGATGATCGCCTGGCTCGACCTCGCGGCGCGAGGGGAGGCCGAAGTGGTGACGTCGCCGATGACCCTGATCGAGGCGTATGACGACAGAACGACCGAACGGCGCTGGGACTGGGTACTGTCCCGGCTCCAGGTCGCCGGCATCGGGAAGGACGAGGCCCGCCAGGCACGCAGGCTCCTGGCCGACGCCGAGTTGCACGGCCACAAGCACGCGATCGACGCCGTGCTCGCCGTGATCGCGCGACAGCAGAAGGGACAGGTCACCGTCTTCACCTCGGACGTCGACGACCTGGAGAAGCTGGTCCCGGACACGATCGTCGTCAAGAAGGTGTGACCCGACCCGCGCCTCTCCAGGGCCCGCACCTGGGATGGCACCAGCCCGGGAGTGGATGCGCCGCGTAGCGAGCATGGGGGTATCCGCATCAGGCGCAGCTCAGGACGCCGACGAGGAGGCGCGCCGGCGACTGAACGCGTACACGTACCTGAGCGCGCCCGAGCGGCTGACTGCACAGGGCCTTCATGGACAGGATCTTGAGGCCTCTGCCCTGTAGCCAGGCCTTTTCCGAGGCGGCCGTCAGTCGGCCTCGCCCAGGTGCACCACCGGCCTCTTCGCCACTCACCTAACGAACAACGCACAGTTCTGTCAAGTCACGTTTTTATGTGGCATGACGGATATGTCCAACTCCTTGTCTCCTGGTTTCCAGGGCCGCATCGATGCAATGGGCAGCGGCCTCGCAAGACCTTCGAGATCGAGGTGGAATCCCATGAGCACGCAGAATCACGTACCGGGCAAGACGACGGAAGGTGACGGCGGCCCGGCCCCCGCACAGGACTCGCACGTGATCGCCGCACCGGCCGGATCGTCCTACCACCGGTTGGCGCGGACCGAGCGGTACCGCTGGTGGCAGCCGCTGGTCGCCACGCTGGTCGCCGGGGCAGGCTGGTGGCTGTCCATGTTCCCGTTGGGGTTCATATTGGGCGTGGCGGCCGCGCTGGCCGGAGTCGAGCAGGGCGGTCCCCAGGACCTGCTGTTCGCCGATCCCCTGTGGGACGACGCCGCCTTGCTGCTCATGTTGGCCCTCATGCTCCCGATGGTGCTGCTCGCCGCACGCCAGGTGCAGCGCCGGCCAGCCGGCAGCCTCTCCTCGGTGACCGGCCGGGTGCGTTGGCGTTGGCTGCTGGTCTGCCTGGGAGTGGCCCTGGCCGCGGCAGTGCTCCTGGTCGTCCTGACGGCCGCCCTCACTCTCATGTTCGGGGCCGGCGTGGACGGTTCGGCGTCCGACGCATGGGTGGGCTGGCCGACGTTCCTGGCCTCCGCCGCAGTGTTCGTCCTGCTGGTGCCGCTCCAGGCCGCCGCCGAGGAGTACGTGTTCCGCGGCTGGATCCCCCAGGTCTTCGGCTGTTACCTGCGCACCCCGTGGGTCGGCAGCATCGTCGGCGCTCTGTTCTTCGCCTTGGCTCACGGACTGGGCACCCCGTGGGGCTTCGCCGACCTGATCCTGTTCAGTCTCGTCCTGAGTTTCCTCGTGTTCCGCACCGGTGGCCTGGAGGCGGCCGTTGCCTACCACGTGGGCACCAACCTGGTCCTCATGCTGCTCGCCGCCACCAGCGCGGGCGGCGTCGCCGACCACCGCACCGCCGCGGACGGCTCCTGGCAACTGCTGGTGGCCGGAGCGGTCGCGCTGGCGCTGTACGCGTGGGTGGTCCTACACCTGAGCCGCCGGCTCAACATCGCCCGCACGGCGCCCGCACCCGTTCTGCTTCCGGCGTCCCGGGGGTCCGGCAGCCCCGCCTGCTGACTGGCCCCAGATGGTGCGCTGGGGGGTGGGGTGCGGAAGGGCAGCTCCAGCCCGGAGGAGGCAACCTGAAGCTACGACCGCCCGCATCACCGAGGAGGGAAGATCGTCATGGCCGGACTGGCAGGGGTTCCGGGCAGAGAGTGGATGATCCGGGACACAAAAGGACGCAAGTACAGCTACGACTCGGAAGAAGAGGCGTTCGAAGCGCTTACTGAGTACGGGGAAGGGGCTACGGTGTGGGCCCGCGACGTCTATCGCGTCCTCTTCTTCACACGGTCCGTCGACGGCTGGCAGCAGGTCACCAAGCCGCGCAACTAGCGTGTCCCCCACGTACCCGATCGGACGGAAACGGCTGTGAGTCGTCAGCCCGCGACGCGGCGTAACTCGGGGGCGGTCGGGGGAGCTGGGCCCGGCTGACCAGGTCTGTTTGTGGTTTTTTGCGCCTAAATTTACGGTTTCCTTGAGAGCTTGGACGTTGTGGAGGCTTGCCATGACCAGGGGCGAGCAGGGTGCCGGACGTCTGATAGTGGGGCGATACCGACTGCTTCGCAGGCTTGGGGCCGGCGGTATGGGGAGGGTGTGGCACGCCTACGACGAGAAGCTCGAGTGCGATGTCGCGCTCAAGGAGATCACGGTGCCCGAGGACATTTCGGACCCGGAGTTGGGCGCTCGTATCGCCAGAGCCCGGAGCGAGGCCCGGCACGCCGCCCGGCTGCGCAACCATCCGCATGTGGTCACCGTGCACGACGTCGTCGAGGAGAACGGGCTGCCTTGGATCGTGATGGGTTACGTGCCTGGCGCCCGGGATCTGAAGGAGGTGGTGCGTGAGCACGGACCGCTGTCACCTGCCGAGACCGCACGTATCGGCCTCGCCGTACTCGACGCGTTGGTGGCGGGGCACCGGATCGGCATCCTGCACCGGGACGTCAAGCCCGCCAACATTCTGCTGACCACGGCGGACCCGGAGAGCCCGCACCCCGTGGCCGGTGGGCAGGTTTTGTTGGCCGACTACGGCATATCCCTGCAACCGGACTCCGGCGAGTCACGGGTGACCAAGACGTCCGGATTCATCGGAACCCCGGGCTTTGTGGCGCCGGAGCGCGCCCGCGGGGTGCCGCCGAGCCCGGCTGCGGACCTGTTCTCGCTCGGTGCCACTCTGTACTACGCGGTGGAGGGGACCGGGCCGTTCGACCGCACCTCGGAGTATTCGACGCTGACGGCGCTGCTCTTCGAGGATCCCCCACCACCGACCCGGGCAGGGGCCCTGGAGCCGGTTCTGGCCGGCCTGATGGCCAAGGACCCGGCGCAGCGGATGGAGGCCGACGAAGCGAAGGGCCCGCTCGCTGAGATTGCCGACGCACCGGTGGCTCCCCGAGGTCAGGCGTCGGCTGCCTCGCTGGCGGAAACCGCGCTTCTGCCCGAGGAGCCCTCTGCCTCGTGGCACCCGCCGTCTGCAGTTTCGGCGGAGGAACGGACCCCGGCTGCGGCGGTTCCACCGCGGCCTCTGCCTCTGCCTCAGCCGCAGCGTCCGCGGAGGGCCAGCGCACTCTCGGGCCGGAGCCTGGCGCTCATGACAGCCGTGCTGCTGCTCATAGGCGGCGGTATATGGGCCGGGGCGACACTGTTTCACGGCTCGGGCGCCAAGGCCCCCAGGGCCGGCGCGGTCCTTCCGTACGGGGACAAGGTGAGGCTGACCCGTGGACTGCGATCGGGTGACTGCGTCTCCGCCTCCTGGCCCGCGGGAAAGTTCAAAGGCTTGCCCGCACTGACGGTCGTGAACTGCAAGAACGACCCCGACGGCCAGGTCCTGGAAATGAACGCATCGGCGTCCTTGGCCGATGCGAGGGCCAACGGGCCGGGGATCTGCACGGGGCTCTTGCAGGAGACGGTACGGAAGATGGCCGACGTCCAGACGTTCGCGCTGGTGCCCAGCGATTCCGGCTGGGACAACGGCGTGCGGAGCACCGCTTGTCTGATCTTCGGCAGAACCGTCGGGCTGCAAGGGCCAGTGGGTGATTACCGGCATTACGGTGACGAGTATTTCGTCACGAGCGGTTCGATCGGCGACTGTGTCCACACCACGAATGCGGGAGGCGGCTCTTTCAACTTCTTCCTCGTGGACTGCAAGAAACCACACGAGGATCAGGTCCTGGGTTACGTCGAGGCACCCAAGGGGACCAAGTACCTTTCCGGAGAGCTCAGGGATCTATGCACCAAGCGGTACGGGTCCTACACGAGTCCCACGCGCGACCTGGAGTACTTGAGCGAAAGCGAGGACGTTTGGAACCAAGGTTTCCGGTTCGTCGCGTGCACACTCACACCGCGTTGAAGCACGGCTCGCGAGAGTGCCCAGAAGTTTGGACCGCCCCGTGCTCACGCGACTCCGCCTGCGGTCCGGTCGGCGTGTGCTGGACGCCGGGCTGCCGGGTGTGCGGCGGCGCGGCCGTCACCGGGGCGGGCTGTGGCCGGGGCCGCGGGCGACGGCGCGCTCCCGTATGCCGTCCTGGAGCCTGCCGGCCGGTCGGGCGGCTGCTTCGAAGGTCCGGCGGGACTGCTCCACCGCGTCGACGCCGTACTCCCGGAACGGCCGCGGGTGCGACCTCGATGTGGCAGGCACGGCGACGGTGTGCGGCCGGGAGCCCGGGCGCTCCGCACGTCGCGCTGCACTGACAGTCCGGATCGAGATCGCACAACTCGTCGTGCGTGGCTCTCGCCCTTGACCGTCCGCAGTCCGCGGTGTGTCGTGCGTGCAGCAGCGGAGTACCGCCAAAGGCGCAGAACGGGCAGGCACGGCTGAGCCCCCTCACCCGTCGGGAGGGGGCTCAGGCACTGCTCGGTCAGCGGGACGCGGGCGGGATGCTCTGGTCGTACTGGAAGACGTTGTGCGGGTCGTACTCCGCCTTGATCCTGCGCAGCCGGTCGAAGTTGGATCCCCAGTAGGCGGTCTCCCAGTCCTGCAGGCTGACGTTCGGCACGTTGACGTAGGCGCCGTTCACATAGGGGCGCAGTGCCTGGCTGAACTCGGCGATCCAGGCCTGGGCCCGCGGGGTGAGCGGGTCGCAGATGCCCGGCTGGTCACTGCGCTTGCCCCAGCCGACGCCGGGCTCGGCGTAGAAGAGCGCGTCGCGGTGCGGGAACGCGGTGCCGCCGCGGGGGCTCTTCCTGACGTTCCCGCCGAACGCCTGGACGAAGAAGTTGCTGTCGTCCGTGGGGGCGTCCTTGACGAACTCGGAGACGATGTCGATCGCCCTGGTCGGGAACGGCTTCCGGCTGAACTGTGAGTAGAACTTCCAGTTCGCGGGTTCGAGCTCGATCGGGATCTGGAATCCCGCGTACACGTCGCCCCAGTTGCCCACCTGCGTCGTGACCTTGGGGCTGCCGATCGACAGGATCGAGGCCAGCAGCTTCTTCGCCTCCGCGGGCGTTCCTTCAGGGAGAACCCCGAACAGCAGGATCTGGTTCCGGTGGGCTTCGAGCTGGGTGCCGAGGCGGGCGTCGGTGTACGGCGCGGTGCGCTGGTAGGCCTCGATGAGCCTGCGCAGGTCGCCGGTTCCGTCCCACGTGGCCTGCAGATACGTGACGCTCTTGAGCGGGGCCAGCTTGTAGGTGAGCGAGGTGACGATGCCGAAGTTGCCGTTGCCCGCTCCGCGCAGCGCCCACAGCAGGTCCGAGTTGTGGTTCAGGTCGGCCTTGATGACCTTGGCGCACTCGCCGCCCTCCGCGACGACGATCTCGGCGCCGATCAGGCTGTCGCAGGCCATGCCGAGCCAGCGGGTGAGGAAGCCGAAGCCGCCGCCGAGCGTGGCGCCGGAGAGGCCCACACTGCCTTCGGTCCCTGTCGTCACCGCGAAGTTGTGCTTCGCGAGGGTGGTCACCGCTTCCAGCTGGTTGAGTCCGGAACCCACCGTCGCGATGCGGGAGGCGCTGTCGATGTGGACGGACTTCAGTTCGCTGATGTCGATCACGAGGCCGCTGTCGACGTTCGACCAGCCCTCCAGGGCGTGGCGGCCGCTCCGGATCCGCACCGCTACGTCGTTCTGCCGCGCCCACGTCAGGGCGTTGACCACGTCCTGGGTGTTCTGGGCGAAGACGATGACGAGCGGGTAGTGGGAGAAGAGCTGGTCCCAGCCGAGGCGCGCGTCCGTGTAGCCGGAGTCCTCGGGGCGGACGATCCGGCCGGTCAGCTTGGCCGGTCCGCAATGCGTCCCGGACACCTCGCTGCCGGGTGCCCCGGTCACGGCACTCGCACCAGGGGCTGCGGCGGCCGCGGCGCCCGACGAGACGACCGCGCCGGCACCGGCGACCGCCGTCGCCTTGAGCACTCCCCGACGGGAAAAGTCGTTCATGGTCCGTATCCTCTCGACCACTAACGGTCGCGAATCGGTCTTTATTGATCATTTGGGCAAAGCGGACAGTAGCAAGGGCGAACCACGGTGGACCGTCCCGACACGCTTGCGACCACGGTCGAGGCGCCGACCTGCCGGCCCAGCGCACCTCAATGGCCGTCCGGCCGCAGTTGAGGGGGCCCGCTGACGCCGGCTGCGTTTTCGGCCGGCTCCGAGACGCGAGATTCTGGTAGTACGCCTACCGCCGAGCCTCGAACAAATGCAGGCTGGAGCGCATCTCACGCTTCGTAGAGCCCACATCAGCTCCTACGGCCCTCAGCGCGACGGGCACCGTCGCGACTTTCCGAAGGAGGCCAGGTGATGACACTCCCGTCGTACCGTGACCGCAGAAGCACGACAGCACCGCCGCGGCTCCCCAGCGGGGCCAGGAACACAAGACGAGTGGGCGCCACCGCCGTGGCGGCGATGCTCCTGGCGGGCTGGAGTACGCACACCCCCGCAGCGACGTCCTCCGCCCCGGACCGCGCCACAGCCGCCGCCTGCACGAACAGCGCGAAGCTGGCCGGGTGGTCGAACCGCCGGCTGGCCATGCTGACCATCGCCGTCCCGGTGTCGGAGACCTCGGTGTCCGACGCCACTTCCGAGGTGAGCGCCGGTGCGGGCGGTGTGATCCTGTTCGGCAGCACGGCACCGTCCGACCTCGGCTCCCGGCTGACCGCCCTGAAGACCCACGTACCCGGCCACCTGGGCCTGCTGGTGATGACCGACGAGGAGGGCGGCGGCATCCAGCGCATGGCGAACCTCGTCGGATCCCTGCCCTGGCCCGCGTACATGGGCACGCACTGGACCCCGGCCCAGATCCAGCAGAACGTCACGAAGGTCGCCGCCAAGATGTCGGCCGCCCAGGTGAACATGGACCTCGCGCCGGTGGTCGACGTCGACGGCCGGAACGTGGCCCCCAGCAAGACCAACCCCGACGGATGGCGGTCCTTCAGCGGCAGCACCTCGGTGGTCTCCGAGGACGGCGTCGCGTACATGAACGGGCTGCGCGCCGGACAGGTGATCCCCGTCGTCAAGCACTTCCCGGGCCTCGGCGGCTCCAGCTACAACTCCGACTTCGGCCCCGCCCGCACCCTGCCCTGGTCCACCCTGCAGAAGGTGGCCGTCCCACCGTTCACCGCGGCCATCAAGGCCGGCGCCCCGGCCATCATGGTCTCCAACAACATCGTTCCGGGCCTGGGCACCAATCCGGCGAGCCTGTCACCGACCGACATCAACACCGTGCTCCGCGGCCAGCTGGGCTTCAAGGGGCTGGTGCTCACCGACTCCCTCAGCGCCAAGGCGATCTCCGCCGCCGGCTACAGCGTCCCCGCAGCCGCCGTCCAGGCCCTGCGCTCCGGTGCCGACATGGTCCTGTTCGACCTGGGGAGCAATGTCGGCTCCCAGACGTCCGCGATCGCGACGGCGATCACCAACGCGGTGGCCGGCGGACACCTCTCCCGCAGCCGGCTCATCGACGCGGCGGGGCACGTCCTGGCCGTACGGCACGTGAATCTCTGCTCCTGAGAACTGCGGCCCGAGGGTTACCGCGACCCGAGGGTTACCGCGGTGCCTCGTCGTCGAAGACGAAGAGCGGTTTGGCCCCATGGCCGGGCGCCTCGGCGAACGCGACGGCTTCGGCGAAGCGTTCGAGCGGGAAAGGCCGGCCCTCGGGGATGCTCAGCACTCCATCGGCGACGAGGCCGCGGACCTCGGACAGCGCGCGCAGCGCATCCGTGGGTGAGGCGGTGCCGAACCAGCGGTTCAGCCAGAAGCCACGGAGCACTTTGGTCTCGTAGATGACCGAGCGCGCCGACAGCGGAATCGTCAGCGCCGCGGGGTCGGTCTGCCGATGGGTGGAGAGAGCGCCGTAGACCACGGTCTCTCCTCCCGGAGCCAACGCCTGGGAGACCTGGGCGCCCACATGGCCCGCGACACAGTCGACGGCCTTGCGCACGCCGGCCGGTCCCGCGATCTCCCTCACGCGCCGCACCAGGTCCTCGTCCTCGGTGCAGATGACCTCGTCGCCACCGAGCGCCTTGATCTCCTCGACGGCAGCACGCCGCCGGACCACATTGATCGTGCGAATACCCAGATGCCCGGCCAGCTGAATGACGAGCCGGCCGACGGTGGAGCCCGCCGCCGTCTGCAACAGCCACTCTCCCGGCTGTACGTCGAGTTCGCGGGTCACCAGGAGCAGCGCGGTCAGCGGGTTGACAGCGAGCTGGGAGGCGCTGGAGTCGCTCAGACGGTCCGGAACCGGCAGCAGCCGGTGGGCATCGGCCACGAGGTATTCCTGCCAGGTGCCGGACACCCGCGGCCCGGGTACGGCCGGGACGGCAACGGCCACCACGCGCTCGCCGGTCTTCAGTCCCCCGGTGTCCGGACCCAGGGCCTCGATACGGCCGACACATTCCATGTGCCCGCCGACGGTGGGGAACTCGGGGGAGAAACCGTAGCGACCACGCAGCACATGCAGATCGCTGGCGTGAATCGGAGTCGCCCTGACACGGATCAACGCCTGGCCGGCCTCCGCCGTGGGGACGGGCCGGGACTCCAGCCGCAGGACATCGTTCGGCTCGCCGACCTGTCCGGCCACGAGCGCGCGCATGGATCGCGCCATGAGTGACCTTTCGTCTCTCGGCACCCGACGAATGGGGCGGACGTTCCGGCCGGGAACGTCCGCCCCGCGCTCCTCCCAGCTTGCGCGCCTTCGCGAGCGCTGTCATGTCGTGGGCAGCGAGCGGACGGTCGCCCGACTTCGTGCGGCGCTGGCGTCACTGGCGACTGACGTTCCTGGTCACGCCGGTGATGACCGTCGTGGCAAGGATCCAGCCGGTGATGATGAGGGCGTAGGACAGCGCCTGGTACCAGCCGTCCGGCGCGAAGGCATCCTCCTGACCGAAGGAGATCACGGGGAGCAGCAGGTCGAGGGTGTAGAAGACCGGGTTGAAGTGCGGGGCCTCGGACGCCTTGAGGGGGCGGGGGTGGTGCAGGGCGTACGCGATCGAGCCGACGGCCAGCAGGGACAGCAGCCAGGCGCAGGCGCGCAGCGGACGGAAGCCGTAGCCGACCGTGGCGTCCTGGGCATAGCCCCACAGGCGCCCGTACCAGGCCCGGGTCCCGCGCAGGCGGCGCTGCTTGGCGAGTTGGACGAGGCGGGCTGCGTGGTCGTCGCCTGAGCGGCGGTAGGCGGCGGTCAACTGTTCGTAGGCGTCCGGGACGTAGCCTTCGCCGTCGCGCTCCAGCATCGGCAGGCGGCGTTCGGCGGGCTCGTGCGGTGTGAGGGTGGTGTAGACGAGGCCGCTGAGGAACACGTCGGCCGGTACCGCCTCCGGGTCCAGGACCAGCACCTCGATCTGGGCCCGTCGCAGGTTCAGCGCGCCCTCCATGGGCGGGCTCTTGCGCAGCCAGAGCTCCCCGACGGTGCAGCTGCTCGCGCGCAGGGCCGCGTCGCCGGGATTGGACAGGGACGCGTACGACAGGTCGAGCCGCCCGGTGATGCGGGCGCCGCGCAGGCCGATCCAGCCCTCCGTGCGGACGTGCCGCATGTGGAAGTCGCCGTCCACGAGCAGTGTCTGAGCGTCGAGGGCGACGTTGCCCGGATGGCTGAGCCGTGCGTCGTCGAGGCTGGCCGAGCCGGCGATCGAGGTGCTGTTGAGCGTCACCTCCCCGTGCGTCCGAAGTCCGGGAGCCCAGAGGTCGTCGCCGATGGTCGCGTGGCTGAGCCGGAGCGCGGGCCGCGCGGTGTCCGGCGGGACGATCTCGGCACCGCTCAGGAAGAGCGGTCCGCCGATCTCCGTCCCGCCGAGCCGAACCGGCCCGCCGAACCGGCAGCGCGTCAGGTGCAGGATGCCCTCCACCCGCATGGTGGCGGCGGCCAGGCCGGGCATCACCGAGCCGGTGAGGTCCAGTTCGCGGAGCCGGGAGGCGTACAACTGGGGCACGTCCTCGAAGGAGCAGTGGCGCAGCCGTACGAGCCGGTCGACCGTGCCGTACTGCAGGTCGAGCACGCCGGTGATGCGCGCGCCGTCCAGTCTGAGGGCGGCTATCTCCCCGTCGTCCTGCGGTCCGCCCAGGAGAAGGGCGCGCAACACCGCTGCCCGGACGGTCCGTTCAGGGCCCCAGTCCTCCCCCTGTGCCGGGTCCTCGTCCCCCGCCGTGCGGAAGTCCACCGCCGTGCCCCGGGAAAAGGCACGCCAGACTCTCAGTTCGGCAGGCGAAAGATCGTTCGTGTCCATCAGCCGGGACTCTGGCGTCACGCCCTGACAGTGTCAACTCCCTTGTGTCCCGGCCTCCCTGTCGTCTGGCGCAGTCGCACGGCGGCGTCCAGGAGTCGGAACCGCCGCCGCATGCGGCGAGGGCGAACATCAGGACGTCGGCGGGAGCGGCGAGGAGGGCACGGCGGGACAGGGTACGGATGGACTCGTCTCCGGATGTCGGGGGATGTCGGGGATCCGGGGTTCCGGGAGCCGGACCACCGGGGGACGGGAACGGCCTTGGGAAGACGCTGTCGAGAGCCCGCCCAGCGGACGGAGAGCGCGCGCCCAGCAGATGTCCAAGGTTTCGCCACCTGCGCCGGGAAGGCCCGGGTAGCACCGGGAGCGGGGAGACCTGCCGGGGGCAGGTGATCCGCTGCGGGGAGCGGTGGGGCGAGGGACAGTGGGAGGAGAGAGCCTCCCCGGGAGGTGGGCACAGTGTGGTACTGGCATGGCGGTGGCTGGGCCTTCATGGCCTTCATGCCCATCGTGTGGATCGTGCTGCTCGGTCTCGTCGTGTGGGCGGTGTTCCGGCTCACGCAGCACTCCACGGGGCGGGGCAGCGGGCCGGGTCCGGGGTGGCAGCCGCGGGAGACGCCCGAGGAGATCCTCGACCGGCGCTTCGCCTCGGGTGAGATCGACGCGGACGCCTACACCGAGGCACGCGAACGCCTCGCCGCCCACAGGCCGAAGCCCCAGTGAGTGCGGCGAGGCGGTGGGCGTGGGTCAGTGGCCGCTGACCGTGAGTTCGTAGTCGCCGATCAGGTCGCCGAGCAGGGTTCCGGCGGTGAGGTCGCCGGAGACGTGGCCGGCCATGTAGAGGCGGGAGTAGAGGACCTCGTCCTGCATCCACCGGTAGTCCTCGGCCCGGTGCGGGGAGAGGGCGGTGAGGAAGGTGACGGCCGCGGCGGCGCGGGTGGCGTGCCGGGAGGGGTAGGAGTACGGGCCCCTGGCTCCGGGCTTGATGTGCTTCTCCGGGCGCAGGCTCGGGTCCAGGACGAACGGGGCCGGCTGCTTGTCACGGGCGGCGAGCTGGTCGCTGACGGTCTTGGCCAGCTTCAGGGCCGCCTTGAGCTCGGCCTTCTCCGTCGTTCCCTGCCGGGCCGGGATCAGCTCGCGCTGGTCGTGGAGGTAGAGCTTCCAGACGTCCTTCTTGCCGTTGAGCTCCAGCCAGGTGGCCGCCTTCTTCCCGGCCGCCGTACGGGTCTTGGCGAGGGCCTGGACCTGGTGGAGTTCGGCGGTGCGGTCCTTCGCCTTGGGCGGTGCCGGGATCTGCCGGGCGGCCCAGGCGGCGAACGCCTTGTCGTCGCGGGTGGTGCCGTGCGCCTTCTTCCACTGGGCGAAGAGGGCGTCGGCCTTCGCGCGCTGGGCGTCGGCCTGCTTGCCGATCGGGGTGATCTCGGCGTCCGTGAAGAGGGCCGGCGGCGGGTTCTGCTTGATGCGGTCGGTCGCCGAGAGCTTCTGTTTCGCCGAGGAGGCCGTGGGCAGCAGCTGCGGTCGCAGCATGCCGAAAGCGGCGGCGGACGCGGCGAGCAGCGCGACGACCGCGTACTGCCATTTGATGCGCAGGGCCTTCATGCGGCGGGGGTCCTTTCGAGGAGCGGTGCGGGAGGGGCCTCGACGGTGAAGTGCGCGCGGGCGAGACGGCGTATGCCGTTGTCGGGCAGGCCGGGCGTGAGCAGCGACCGGCCGACGATGTACTTGCTCAGGGAGACGGGCCGGGCGCCCAGGCGTAGCAGGAGCCGGTCGGCGGGGGCGGGGCGGGTGCCGCCCTTGGTCTCGACGAGGACGTGTCCCGGGTCGAGGCCGGCGGTGCGGTCCCCGTGGTGGTAGGTGAGGCTGCCGTCGAAGGTGATGCGCGTTCCGTGGTGCAGGTCGGCGAGGGCCGCGCGGACGTAGCGGATCTCCGCGGCGGGGGTCAGTGCCGCGGTGGTCACGGGGACGGCTGCGCGGCGCAGTACGTCGTCGACGAACTCGGCCGCGGAGTCGTCCAGTCGGCCGTAGGCGTGGGTCGGGGCCTTGAGGGCGTGTTTGACCGTGGCGCCTCGCCCGTCCTTGGTCTTCACCTCCACCCGGCACAGTCCGTCCTCCGCGTACAGGCGGGTGCGGACCTTCCAGCGCCGGCGGCGGCCTTGCACATGGGCCCGCCAGGCGCCGAGCCGCTCGGTGTCGAAGTAGGTGCTGAGGTAGCTCGTCGTACGGCGGCCGGCCAGGTCGAGGACGTGGTGGCTGTCGGCGAGCCGCTCGACGAGCAGGCGTGCGCCGTCGAGCGGGAGCAGGTACTTGCGGTCGGTGCGGTGCTGGAGCGCAGCCGCCGCGTCGACCTCGGCGAGCGTGGCGCCGCGCAGTGCGGACAGGCCGAGGCCGGCGGCGAGGGGAGAGGCCGGGGTCATGAGACGGTCACCTGCTCGCGCGGCCCGGCGTCCTCGGTGGTGGCGGCCTCGCCCGGTACGGCGGGGTAGCGGGCGGAGACGCGGGTGGTCTCGCGGACGTAGTCCACCTCGTCGACGACCACGGACAGCGGTGCCCGGCCGAAGCGGGACGCGACGTCGGCGGTGATCACGGAGGGGTCGTCGTAGACGCGGTCCAGGGTCAGTTTCACCGTGCGGGTCGGCGGCTCGTAGGCGCGGGGGTCGTCCACCAGCAGGACCGCCACCAGCAGCACCACGTCCACCGCGACGACCAGCCAGGTGTCGCGCTGCGGCAGTCCGGTGCACAGGGCTATGACCAGGCTGACGAAGGTGTAGGCGACGTCGCGCAGGGTGAAGGCGGCGCTGCGCAGACGGACCAGGGAGAGGATGCCGAACAGGCCGAAGCCGACCCCGGCCGGGAACTTGCCCGCGCTGATCGCGCTCATCGCCGCGAACAGACCCACGTTCAGCGCGACCAGGACCAGCGGCATCGCGGGCGCGCTGGGGCGGCGCCGGTACAGCCAGCCGACCAGGATCAGCAGGGCGATGATGTCGAGGCCGCCGCGCGTGATGAGGTCGGTGGGAGCGATGTGGTGGGTGATGCCCTTGGCGGCGAGCACCAGTGCGTCCATGGCTGTCCCTTTCCGTCCCGGCACGTCGGACGGCGGACCGGTCGCGGTCCGCGGAGCACCGCGACCTGAAGGACGGTAGGGATGTCACATGAACAGACCATGAAGCCTTCCGGGCGGCCGGATCCGGCGGAGCGGGCGGTTAGCCTGTCCGGCATGCACTACCTGGTCGTCGACGACGAGACCCGCCTCACCGACCTCGTCGTCCGCTACCTCACCGAGTCCGGGCACACCGCCGAGGGCCGCTACGACGGTCCGTCCGGCCTGGCCGCCGCCCGTGACCCCCGCCTGGACGGGATCGTCCTGGACGTGATGCTGCCGGGCACGGACGGGGTCGAGGTCTGCCGGACGCTGCGCGGCGAGGGCATCGACGTGCCCGTGATCCTGCTCACCGCGCGCGGCGCGATCAGCGAGCGGGTGGCCGGGCTGGACGCCGGCGCCGACGACTACATGGTCAAGCCGTTCGCCATGGAGGAACTGCTGGCCCGGCTGCGCGCGATCTCCCGGCGCCGCCCCGAGTGCTCCGGGCGGCTGCAGATCGGCGACCTCGTCCTCGACCCGGAGCAGCAGCGGGCCTGGCGCTCGGACACCGAGCTCGACCTGTCCCGGCGCGAGTTCGCCGTCCTGCGGGTGCTGATGGAGAACGCCGGGCGGGTGGTGTCCCGCCTGCAGCTGCTGGACGAGGTCTGGGACGGCGAGACCGACCTGCGCAGCAACGCCATCGACGTTCACGTCTCCAAGGTGCGCTCGAAGGTCGACCGCGCCTTCGGCCGTACGACGATCACGACCCTGCGCGGGCGCGGCTACCGCCTGGAGACCGCGCGGTGAGACCGCAGGGCAGGCTGCACGCGTGGTTCGGGCGGCTGCCCGTCGTCACACGTCTCGTGCTGGCCGTCGCGGTCACCATGTCCCTGGTCCTGACCGGAGCGGCCGGGCTGGTCTACTGGCGGGTCCAGACCGCCCTCGACCGGCAGCTGCACGACGACCTGGCGGCCTACCAGCGCAGCCTCGACCGGTCCGTGCGCGCGGGCACCGCACCGCCGCCGGGCCCCAGCGGCAGCCTCCATCAGGTCCTGGACCGGCGCGGCCGGGTCCTCGACGCCAGTGCCGGTGCGGGCCGCCGGGCCCTGCTCACACCCGCCGAACTCGACTCGGTGGCACACGGGCACGCGGTGCGACGTGACATCGGCTCCCTGCTGCCGATCACTCCGGACACGCTGCGTCTGCAGGCCAAGCGGGTCGGGGCCGGAGGGGAGACGCGCATCGTCGTGGCCGCCGTCCGGCGCGGCCACCGCGACGAGGCCCTGCGCGAACTCCTCGCCCAGCTCGCCCTCGCCTCCGGACTGACCCTGATCGCCGCCTCGTACGTCGGCTACCGCACCGCCCGCGCCGCGCTGCGCCCCGTCGAGCGCTACCGCACCGCGGCGGCCACCCTCGCCGACGGCGCGCAGAACCTGCGCCTGGACGTGCCCGCCGACCGCGACGACGAGATCACCCGCCTCGGGCACACCCTCAACCGCATGCTCGACCGGCTGGAGGCGTCCGCCGTCCGCGAGCGCCGGTTCGTCGCGGACGCCAGCCATGAGCTGCGCACCCCGCTGGCCCTGCTGCGGGCCGAGGTCGACGTGGCGCTGCACCGTCCACGCCCGGCCGCGGAACTCACCGAGACCCTGCGCTCCGTGGACGCCGAGGTGCAGCGCCTGATCGACCTCTCCAACGCCCTGCTGGACCTGGAGGAACTCGGCGGCACCGACCACATCACCCGGGCGCCCGTTCCGCTCACCGAGCTGGCCGGGACCGCCGTGGCCCCGCATCTGCGCACCGCCGAGCGGACCGGGCGCGCCCTGACCTGCGACGCGGCGGACACCACCGTCGACGTCGACGCCCGCTGGCTGGTGCCCGCCATCGGCAACCTCCTCGCCAACGCCCTGCGCCACGGACACGGGACCGTCCGCCTCACCGCCGCCGTCCACGAAGGCAGGCTGCGGCTGTCCGTCACGGACGAGGGTCCGGGCTTCCCGCCGGAGTTCCTGCCCCGGGCCTTCGACCGCTTCGCCCGTGCCGAGGCGAGCCGCACCAGCGAGGGATCCGGCCTGGGGCTCGCCTTCGTGCGGGCGGTGGCCGCGGCGCACGGGGGCACGGCGCGCGCGGAGAACTCGGAGGGCGGGGCGACGGTGACGCTCGACCTGCCCTGCTGAGTGCCCCCCTTCAGAACGCTCGGTCACGGCGGACGAACGCCACCACCGCTCCCGCCCCCACGAGAGTTCCCAGCGCGCCGAAGCCGTAGGGCAGCGAGGTACCGGAGGCCACCGCGGCCACCAGCAACGGCCCGCCCGCGTCGCCGAGTTCGCGGCCCAGTTCCGCCGCGCCCATGGTCTGGCCCAGCCGCTCCTCGGGCGTCGAGGAGGCCAGCGCGGCGAAGCCCAGCGGGGTGATCAGGCCCGTGCCGAGGCCGATCAGGGTGGCGCCCACGAGGATGCCGGTGAGTCCCGGCAGCATCGCTGAGACCAGGCCGGCCGCGGTGACCGCGAGTCCCCCGGCGAGTCCGGACCGGGTCGTGAGGCGCCCTTCGTCCAGGGCCCGCCCGGCGCGCGGCTGCACCACCGCGGCGCAGGCGGCGAGCAGCGACACCGCGGCCCCGGTGGCCACCGTGCCCAGGCCGGCGGCGCGGCCGGAGACGGGGAGGAAACCCACGCCGGCCGAGAGGGCGGCGGTCGCCGCGGCGAGCGCGCCGGTCGGGGCGAGGAACGCCGGGTCGGCGAGCCGCCGGGCCAGGTCCAGCACCGTCTGCCGGGCCTTGGGCAGCGGGGGTACGACGGGGACGGCGAGCGCGGCCCAGACGGCGACCGCCGCGCCGAGCACCGCCAGGACGGCGAACAGCAGCCGCAGGCCCCCGGCCCACACCAGGACGCCGCCGAGCAGCGGGCCCAGGGTGTAGCCGATGGACTTGTAGAAGCCGTAACCGCCGAAGGCGCGGCCGCGCTCGGCGGCCGGGTTGAGGCGGGCCACCAGGGCGGAGGCGGACGGCGAGAAGGCGGAGGCCGCGGCTCCCTGCCCGAGCCGGGCCGCCCACAGCCAGCCGGGGCTGTCCGCGACGACGTAGAGCGCGGACGCGAGGGCGAACCCGATCAGCCCGCCGAGCAGCACGGGGCGGGCGCCGACGCGGTCGGCGAGGGTGCCGAAGACCGGCTTGAGGAGC
The DNA here is from genome assembly GCF_007827595.1 of Streptomyces sp. BK340. Taxonomy (GTDB): domain Bacteria; phylum Actinomycetota; class Actinomycetes; order Streptomycetales; family Streptomycetaceae; genus Streptomyces. The sequence goes on along the minus strand of NZ_VISR01000050.1, from coordinate 956 downwards.
ACTTCGGCGCCGTCGTAGAGGGCGAGCAGCCCGCCCAGCACCAGCAGGGAGGTGACCGCGTCCTTGGACGCACCGCCGAGGCTGGCGGCGATGCCGTGCGCGCCGAAGGCGGTGGTGAACCCGGCCGCGTACAGCGGCCACATCCGCCGGGCCGGGGCCGCCCGCGTGGTCACCGCTCCGCGTCCGGTGTCCGGTGCGGAGCGGCGGAGGCCGCCTCGTTCGACACGACGCCGAATGTAGCAGCCGTCACATCGGGCCGATGTGCCCGGCGATTCGCCCTGCGTTCGCGGATGTCCGCCAAGTCCTGCCGGGCAGGAGGGCCGAGACCCATCGCACACCCAGGGTTACTTGCGCAAGGCCTAAAATGTTCTCCGTGGAGATGACCGAGGTGACGGGCTGGGAGACCGCGGTGCTCGAGGGCGGGCCCGCGGACGGAGTGCGGATGAAGGTCTCCGGCCGGCCGCGCGTGATCCAGGTGACGTACCCCTGCCAGGTCGAGGCCTCGCCGCCCGGCGTGCGCGCGGAAGCGGTGCACCTCTACCGCCGGGACTACACCGTGAACGACGAACCGCTGCGGTACGGCTTCGACGTCGCCAGCCCCTGACCGGCACGGACGAACGGGCCTCAGCGCACCGTGTCGCCGGCGCTGTCGTCGTCCTTCATGGCCTTGGCCTCGCTCTTGAGGATGCGCATCGACTTGCCGAGCCCGCGAGCGGCCTCCGGCAGCTTCTTCGAGCCGAACAGCACGATGATGACGATCGCCACGATCAGCAGGTGCCAGGGTTCCAGCCCGTTACGGAGCATGCCGCCCACCCCTTCTTGATGATTGCTGCCTTGCGCAACTGTACAACCCGGCGGTGATCATTCGTCGGAGTCGGGCTTGGTGCGTGCCGCCGTGTACGCCTGGGCCGGTGTCATGGGGACGCCGCCCAGTTCGACGGTCTTGTAGGGGCTGA
>NZ_VISR01000049.1 GCF_007827595.1 Streptomyces sp. BK340 | reverse complement strand
GCTCCAGTACCGCCCCGACGTCCTCGACGGCTGCTTCACCGGCACCGGCCTCCGGCGCCAATCAGCATGACGACATCACGCATTCAAGGTCAGTAGTACTCCAGCCGTAGATCGTGATTTCGCCTGCTGGGTCCCGGACGCTTGAGTTGACGGTCCCACACTCTGTCGTGCTCAGGTGCCGAGTGAGGTTGTCGAGAAGGTCGGCCAAGATGTCCCCCGTAGGATCCGGGCATGAACAGCAAAGGGTGGGGAGCCCTCTACGGGCTGTGCTTCGCTGGCGCGCTCGGCTGGGGGGACGACCGGGCTTGTCGAGGGCGGGTGCGGCTGGCATTACGACGGCCAACGTAGCGCGCGTGGGGGGCCGGACGGCTACGGTTGGTATACCGCCGTCTTCATCATCGCGGCCCTTTCGTTCCCTCCGCTGTGCTGGACGGTGATCCGTACCGACGACCGGCGACCGTCGTCGGGGATCTCTGTCGGTGCTGCCATTGCTTTGGCGATCACCCTGTCCACGGGTATCACCCGAGGATTCTTGATCCTGGCGGCAGTCGAGGCAGCCATCGCCGTGGAAGTGCCTTGATTCTTAGGAGGGTCGGGCGCACGAAGGCGCGAGCGAAGAAGATGAGCGGGTCCTCCACGCCAACTTGAACGCTCGGAGTCGCCGGCCAGAGCGCCCGGAGTCGGGCGGGACGCAGACTGGTGCGGCCACCGATGATCATCGGTGTGTGAAGACTGAAGATCACGCGGTGGCCGCGGGTCACAGCGTGGACCCTTGCAGGAGGCGTTCGAGATCCCATTGATCACGAGCGTTTGTCAACGCTGGCCGGGCTTGATCATGGCGAAGACCTCCGGTGTGGTGGAGCTGTCCAGGAACACACCGCACGGAGGTCTTCGTGTCCCACCGTAATGCCCGGCTGACCGTTCACGGCAGGCGCCTGCTCATCGAACGTGTCTGCTCGGGCCGTCCGGTCGCGCACCTTCGTGAACCATAGGGATGCGTGCCGCGTCCTCCTGATGCGCGGTCCGTGCCGGGCGGGCGCTGTGCGAGGGAGAGCAGGGGACGGATGACGGGTGAGACGATCGGTATCGGGCTCGCCGTATTGGCGGGCCTGGTGAGTCTGTGGGCCGGCGCCCGGGAGGCACGGCTGCAGATGCGGGTGAACCGCCACGGGCTGCACACCGAAGGGGTGGTGGTGGACCAGGAGCACACGTCGGCGGACGACTACTCAAAGCCCGTCATCGAGTTCACCGACCGGCAGGGCCGACCCATCAGGTTCCGGCCCCCTATGACGGGGACGGGGCTGGCCCTCGGAACCCATGTACCGGTCGCCTACCTGCCCGAACGGCCGAAAAGCGCAAGGGTATTCACCCGGAAGTACCGCCTATGTCCGATCGTGGGCCTGTTCTTCGGAGCCATGCTCTGGCTCGGCGTCGCGGCTGGGTGCGTGCTCGCGCGCTGAACTTGTTCTCCCACCTCGTTCTCACTTGCAGATCCACCGCCAGACCCGTCACGGGACCCACCGGACACGCCCAGCGACCTTGCTCATCGCCGTTATGGCCGGCCATGGACCAGCCCTGCGCTCAGAGTGAACGGTCGAATGCGTTCTGATCGAGCTGAACCTGTGGCATATGCATCTCTGCCCACTCTCGCAACTGTGACAGGGGTTGTGCCAGCGACGTTCCACGCACGGTGAGCCCGTAGAACACCCGTGGCGGAACGGAGGGCTCGACCCGGCGGGTGACGAGGCCATCCCGTTCGAGTGACCTCAGGGTCTGCGTCAGCATCTTCTGGGAGATCCCGGTCATGGCTCGCTTGAGTTCGGTGAAACGAAGTTCTCCATCGGTCTGGTCGAGGGTCAGGACGAGCATTGTTGTCCATTTCGTGCCGACCCGGTCGAGCAGCTGCCTGGTGGGGCAGGCCGCATCGAAGAGGTCGCCGCGGGGAGGGGTTACCCCGGGGTGACCAGGGTTCCAGGAAGTGCCTCCTTGAACGTCCACAGCCGGTCTCCTATGTTCGCCTGGTATCTGATGGTAACCAACTGGATGAGATGAACGATGTTGATTGCCTACCTGGCGGATGCGCAAGCGCGGTACATCTCGGTGAACGACGTCCGCCTCGCGGTCGAGGTGGCGGGTGAGGGCCCCGCGGTCCTGCTGCTGCACGGTTTCCCGCACACGCGGGCAATCTGGTCCGAAGTCGCGCCGCTGCTGACGGCGGCCGGGCTTCGTGTCGTCGCGCCGGATCTACGCGGTCTGGGCGACAGCGACCGAGCAGCTGGCGGCTACCTGGCGACCGAGCTCGCCGGGGACCTGGTCGGGGTCCTCGACGCGCTTGACATCGACCGGGCGCACGTCGTGGGTATCGACCTCGGCACCGCACCGGCGTTCGCGTTGGCCGCGGCCCACGCGCACCGGGTGTCCAGCCTGACGCTGAGTGAGGCGATGATCGGCACTCTGCCCGGCGCCGAATCCTTTACGGCGAACGGCGCGCCCTGGTGGTTCGGGCTGCACTCGGCTCCGGGCGGGTTCGCCGAGGGCTTGCTGGAGGGACGGGAAAACCACTACATCCGGTTCTTCCTCGAAGGCGGAAGCCGCCGCGGGCTCTCAGAGGCGCTGACCGCCCGGATCGTCGAGGCGTACCGTGGGCGGGAGTCCTTGCGGGCCGCTTTCGAGCATTACCGCGCGATGCCCGCGAACGCGGGCTGGATCTCCTCGTGGGTGACACAGAACGTGTTCACACTTCCGGTTCTCACGATCGGCGGAGGCGCGGTCGGCGAGGGCACGGCGCGTCAACTCGCTCCGTTTACCGAGAACTTGACGGCGAGCCTGCTGCCCAACGCCGGCCACATCGTTCCGGTCGACGCGCCCGAAGGGTTTTCGGCACTGGTAGCGCAGCACGTCAAGTCGGCGGAGGCGCGATCATGACGAACAAGTGCGCCGTCGTCCTCGGCCCGGTCGAACTTCCACACCGCATCGGCCTCGGAACCAGACAGGTGACAGCAATCGTTCCATCGCCCGCCCCGACGGCCGGACTTCGGAAGATACGGCGCGATCCGCGACCACTCATCGTCTGTTAGATCACCCCGCCCCACGAGCGAAACGATGACCCCTAAGCGGGACGGCCCACATGATCTGCCGGACAGAACCTAGCCTCGAAGACCATGTCGGCGACAGATCGCGGGACGGCTCCCCAAGAGGGGACGGCCTGGCTGGCCCAGAACACCATACCGCTGAACAGCCTGCTGCCAGGCGTCCCTACCACCGGCCTCCAGCCACTGAAGAGCACCCTCGACGGCATACGGATCGTGGGCCTGGGCGAGGCCACTCACGGGACGCGCGAGTTCTTCCAGGTCAAGCACCTCCTGATGGCACCGACTCAGGGCGTGCGGCGGCCGCCGTCATTACCCAGCCCCTGAGCAGTGTCGAGAACCGCGCACTGGACGGCCTGCCCGCCGAGGCAGTCGCCGGCTTCTACGCCGTTCTGGAGGCGCTGGTCAAGGAGGGGTCATAACCGCGCACGACCACGGCCCGCTCCGGGTGCGCAGTCCATCTCCGCCGGCCGTTCAAAGCGCTGACCGTCCCGGCGGGGCGTCTGCGGCGGCATCTGCATGTCGGCCACGGCGCGGACGAGGAGTCCTCGCCGTTCGCCGAGCTGATGGGAGAAGTGATGGCGACCGCCGAGCGGTTCGGTCACCGCCAGCACCTCCGGCTGACCTGGCTGGCCGTCCGGCGCTACGGCACGACTGCGGCAGTGGACCTGGTCAGCGACGGCATCCAGCGCACTGCCCGCTACGCCGGCGCCCCGCACACGTACAACGCCGCCGTCAGCCAGGCCTGGGTCGAACTGGTGGGCCACCATGCCGGGCGGTCGGGCACCACCGACTTCGACGCCTTCGCCGACCAGCACCCCGTGTTGCTCGACAAGAAGCTGCTCGCCCGCTTCTATCGGTCCTCGATGCTGGCAGGCGACCTGGCCAGGACCGGCTGGGTCGAACCGGATCTTGCTCCGTTCCCCTGGCAGCAAGCTGGCGGGTGAGACGGGGCTCAACTCGTCCTCGGTGATAACGCGGAGCGGGGCATGACGGTCGTGCGGTCGGACGGGGATTTTTGCGGGCTCCGCGGCGGGCGTGGCCGGGTCCCTGGACACACTGGCGGGCGTTTCCGGGTTCCTGGATGGAGGAGTCCACACCCGGCAGCGTGAGTGTCGTCCGCTGTGGGGATGGCTGTAGCCGAAGAAGGGCCCTGACGCGGTCGGCCCGGCGGGTACTCGTGTCTCGGCTCGTCCTTTGGCTGCGCAACGGGCTGGTGGCTCACCCGCCTTTTCGTTCCTGGGCGGCCATGACCTCATCGCAGTGCTCGAAGACCCACGCGCCGAATGGGTCGACCGGGCCGAGCAACGTCCGCCCCAGAGCGCTGAGTTCGTACTCGGCACGGGGCGGCGCTTCGGCATAGGAATTCCGTGCCACCAGCCCGTTGAAGTCCAGCCATCGCAGTGCCTCAGTCCGGACTCTGGGGCTGATGCCGCCGATGAGCTCGCACAGTTCGCCGGGGCGCCGCGGGCCGTCCACGAGGACCCAGATCAGCACGGTTTTCCAGGTGTTGGAGAGGGAGGTCGAACGCCAGACGGGCGCGGCAATCAGCGAGGTGGGCGTCGGTTGTCGCGTACCAATGGTGGCTGACGGGTTCCGTGATGTCGTCCCGAAAGCGGTTGGAGCAGGTGCGGAGAGAGGCGGCTGTGCGTCTTCATGTGACCGTCGATGCCGACAATGTGCAAGGGATCCTCCCCCGGGCCGTGGAGACCTACCGATGTCTCCACCATGGGGGCACGCCTCAATCGGGTCGCGCGGCACGCTCCTATCAGGCCACTCCGAGGCGGAGACCTGGGCTTGACGCGAAAAAAGCCGAGGCCGCCTTGCGGATCTCGTCTGCCCGTCGCAGTTCGGCGGCCTCGGGCGCGCAGCCGCTCGATCCCCGCGGCTTCTTGCCATGTTTCTCCGGGCCGCTGGCCAGCGGCCACCTCAGTCTTCCGGGCCCAGGTCCGCACCGTCTCCGCCGCACCGATCCCCGGCTTGGATGCAACCGCCCTCATCACGGCCCGATCGGTCGGGTAGTTCGGGCAGATCTCTGCGACCATACGTACCGCACGCTCGTGAAGCTCAGCAGGGTAGGGGGACGGACGTGCTGTGGCTCGATCCTCTTAGGGAATCGAGCCTCCATCAGCCCCAGAGCGGTTCGGCGTCCTGTTACGGCCGTGGACCGCGCATCCGGCCGCTCACGAGGGCGGTTCCGTCCCGGCCTGCTCGCTCACCATGTATCGCGCGTACCAGTCCGGCCAGTCCGGGTCCTCCGCACCGATGCGAGCCTCGTGTGCACCGTGCGCCGCCGCGGCCCGCCGCAGGGCGCCCGCCAGGTCCTCGGCCGAGGTGAACGACGTGGTCGTGGGATCCAGCCGTCCCGGAAGCCGTGTGGTGACCTCCTGCAGGAGCCAGCCGTTGCCGTCCGGGTCACTGAACGACAGGAAGGAGCCATAACTGCCGTGCTGTGTATCAGGACCGGGTACCCGGGCGTCAGCGCCGGCGTGGTGGAAGACGCCGCCGGCGTCGTGAAACACATCGCTCGGCTCGGCGCCGCGCCGTATCAGCTCGTCATGGGCGGCCTCGATGTCGTCGACGACCAGGTGCAGGCCACGAGCCGAGCCCGGGGTCTGATCGGTGACCGAGCTGCCGAAGATGACAGAGGCCGGGGAACCCGGAGGGGTCACCTGCACCACCCGGAAGTCACCGTCAGGGGCAATGTCCGCGTCGAGCCTCCAGCCCAGCGCTGAATAGAAGTCCTTGGCCCGGTCGACGTCGGACACCGGTACCACGACGACCTCGAGTTTCATGTCCATGGCTTGCGCCTCCCGTCTCGGAGGGGGTAGCGGCGACGACCGGATCCGCGGTGGCGCCGGGCTTGCAGAACGCATCCCACGGCACTCGAACGCGTTGCGTGCGCCTCGTCTCACGCCCGGCCCGGCAGTGTCCTGACGCCCTGTCGAAACGGGCTGTATCGCTTTCCAGCTTAGGCGCGCGTTCGATGAGGCCGCATGTGGACGCTCGCCCACTTCGTCGGCGGCGGATCACGATAGGCGTCGGACGAGGCGGTGCCGCCTGCGGGAGCCCGGGCGCTCGACGGCCGACCGCGGCCTGGGCTGAGCGCAGTGGACGGTCAGTGTGCGACGAGCTGCTGGCCGCCGTCGATGTCGTACGTGGCGCCAGTGAGGGCGCCGTTGGCCATGATATGCAGTGCGAGAGCGGCGACATCCGCCGGTTCGACCACCCGGCCAATGGGGAGCGTCTTCCTCAACTCCGCTCGTCTTTGCTCAAGTTGCTCTCCGAGGAGGGAGGCCGACAGCGGTGTGTCCACGAACCCGGCAGCGATGAGGTTGACCCGGACAGGGGCGACCTCCAGTGCCAGGTTGGCGGTCAGCGCTGGCAGCGCCGCGGTGAGGGCGCCCACCACAGCCATCCCGGGTGCGGGCCGCCGACCGCCGGTGCCGCCGATGAACAGCAGCGTTCCCCCGGCCCTGACTTTCTCCCGGCCCGCCCGCGCCACCGCCAGCATCATCGCGATACGCCCGCCGAAGTCATGCCCGGCCTCGGTCAGGTCGAGTTCGGCGACAGGGGTGTATGACGGGCTGCCCGCCGTGACCATCACGTGGTCGATCTGCCCGGGCAGCTCTCCGAGAAAGCGCTCCAGGCGGTCGGTGTCCTGGGCGTCGAACGCGGCCGTGCTCAGCGGGTTCAGTTCGTCCGCCGCCTGCTTCAGGCGTTCGGCGTTGCGCGCGACGAGTATCAGCTCGCCCTCGGCCGCGCGCACCTGTCGCGCGGTCTCCAGACCGATGCCCGCACTGCCTCCCACCACCACGACCGTCTGCCCGGCGAGCCCTCCGCGCGCTCCACCGGCTCTTCCATCGGTCCCATTCACGGGGGTCACCACCTCAGAACACGGTTTCCGTACGCTCCTCCGCTCGCTCGGTACACCTCCGCTTCTTCTGGGCGCTCGTGGTCCTGTTGTGCTCTCCGGCGTTTACTCTTCCGCGCTGATGGCAGCCCCGCGCCTCGCGGTTGCTGAGTTCGTTCCGCGCTCCTGCGCGCGCCGATGATGCGTAAGATCCGTAAGCGAGTTGCTGAGCCGCCCAGCCTTGCGCACGGCCGACCAACTGGATGCCGAGGATTTGGCACCACGGGGAGCCATGCCGATCAGAAGGATCTTCCGGATGTGGTGCTGCTTAAGCATCAAGTCGAGGTCCGTGTGAGCAAGCCGCTTGAAGCCCAGTGCTGGCGTATGACGGGCTCGTCCTCGCGAGAGTGGAAGTCGGGGTGCCACTCTGCCCCAGCTGCCCTCCGCAAAGGTCTGTCGGGACACGATGTGCTGTTCGGTCGGGGACAGGTGGTCCCACGCGTTGTGGTCGTCATAGCTCGCATCCGGGGCTTTCGTCTCCTCACCGTGCCCCACCACCAGACGACGCCGAGAAGAGCGGTCTCGTCCTGGGAATGCGGCGTTTGAGAAGTCATGAACAGTGCCCATCTGGTCAGCGAACGGATCGCTCGCTGCTGGGATGCAAGACGGAATGGACGGCAAGGGCAGGCCCCAGACGCTCTGGTGCACACCGCCGACTCGAGTTTCAGTCTGTCACTCGTCCGGCGGAACGGCATCCGCGCCGACAGTGCCCAGGCAGGTGAGCTGGACCGGTCGGGGTACGGAAGGCCGCTCCTCCGTGATCGTCCAGCGGTGCACGGGCGGCCCGCCAGGTCGTCCGGTTGACTGCCCGCTGGCTCGTCTCCGTGATTCGTCCGTGGCCCGGAGACGAGGTCGTGGCCTGCGGGGACGGGCTCGGATGCGGTGCTGCGTGGGGACGCGAAACGTGGACCGCGTCAGTACTCCAGAAGACCACGTCGCACATGTGGTGGGCTGGGTTGAACACCGACTCTCCGAGTGCCACAAGGTTGGCCGGTGAGCGGACGGCGCCCATGTCGCAGGCACCGTCTACGACCGCCGTCATGGCGTCGAGGAGCGCGACCCCTGCGCAGGTCAGCGGGTGAGCCGACGCATCTCCGCCAGCCTGGCAGCCCTCGGCCTCGCGGACGCCGGTCTTCTCGCCACGGGGGCCGGCTCGGCCCACGCTGCGGACCCGGGCTGCTCGGACTGGGCCAAGACCGCGAAACGCGGTCACATCACTGCGGCGACGTGTCGCCGTCCCGTTCCACGGTGGTGGAGACACCCGCCGGTCCCTCCGGAGGCAGGACCTGGTCCTCGGGCACGTCCTCCTTCTTGGGATGGTGTGTGCCCCGCGGCGGGCCCGCCCAGCTCGCGAAGTCGTCGTCGAGTTCCTCGTAGTCGGCGGCGTCAGACTGCGTCATCGGCGTCTCCTCGGGTGTCGCGGCGCGGTTCGTGGAATTCCAGGAGGTCGACGTCGGCGGCCCGGACGTACAACCCGGCCGTGCCGCTCATCCGTGGTCCGAAGGCGCCGTCCGGCTCCATCCGGTACTGGGACTCCAGATAGAGGTCACCGGGCTGCGGATAGGCGGAGGCACGCGAGCGCGTTCCGTACCAGCCGCCGGCCCAACCGCCGTTCTTCAGCCGGACCCGGACGAAACACGCCCCGCGGTCCTGGAAGAGAGCGTCCCACGCGGTGGGGGTCCCCTCGTGCACGGCGGCGCGCCGACGCCGGATCCAGTACGCCTCCGCCCACGCCACCAGTGTCGGCACGATGACGACGAGAAGCAGCAGCCACAGCCCGGCCGCCCGCGGCTGCTCGGCGACACCGGTCAGAGGCTGCTTCCCCCCGCCCTGGAGTAGACGTATCAGGTGGGGACCGGCGGTGATCAGATATGCGGCGTCGAGCAGGACTCCGACGGCGAGGGCGCGCAGAAAGCGGTTGTTCACCTCCTGCTCGGCCTCGCGGATCCCGAGGAGCCGCTCCCTCGCGTAGAGGTAGGAGGTGCCGGGCAGAATCAGCAGCACCAGGATCGCGAGCTGCTGGATGGTACTTGGTGTCATGCTCCGCTCCCCCGCTCGCGCGCGCTGACGGCCGCGTTCCGGGCCAGCGTGCTCAGTGCGCCGAGGTCCAGATGAAAGGCGTGGGTCTTCACCCACTCGGCCAGGGACGGCTTGATCAGCTCCACTTCCTGCCCGGCCCGCTTCATCAGCTCGATCGTCGCCGGCTCGTCGTCCTCGTGGAAGGCGAGCTGTGCTCCTACGAGCAGCAGGAATGCCGCCAGCAGGCGTTCCCGTGGCCGGGCGCGCCGCTCCAGCAGGGCCAGGGCACGGGAGAAGCACGTCCTCGTGCGCGGCACGATGCCCCGCAACGCGCTCTCCACACCGTCGTCGACCAGAGCGCCCACCTCGCGCAGGGCGCCGGGGCCGAGCGGCGGCGCGCCCGCGGGGTCGCCGATGCGCCGGTCCGCCTCGCGCAGGAGCAGGGTCGTCTCCCGCCGCATCGACCGGGCGCCCCCGAGCGACTCGGTCAGCACCAGGACCCGGTCCAGGACGGCGATCGCGTCCGCCACCTGTCCACGGTCGAGGAGCGCCTCCCCGAGCAACCGGGAGGCCCGCGCGCTTTCCGGCTGCCGGTCCGCCGCCTCGAAGACGGCACGGCACTCCTGGAGGAAGGCGAACTCGGCCTCCCCGGTCCGCCGCCCGGCCTCCAGCGCCAGCAAGGCGTTCGCACCGGCCTTGAACAGCGTCCCCTCGTCGCCGCCACGGCGTGCGTGCGTCCAGCTCTCGAGATACGCGGCGAGGCCCTTTTCGAGGTCACCTGCCTGGCTATGGGCGACCCCGAGGTTGAGCAGGACGTGGCCGAGCAGCGCCGGGTCGTCCGTCGCCCGGCCCCTGGCGATCCGCTGTGCCCGCAGCCCTGCGGCGAAGGCCTCGTCGTAGCGCTCCTCCATGGCGTAAGCCAGGCAGAGCGAGCCCAGAATGGAGGCCACATCCCTGTCCGAGAGCGTGCGCCGGAGAGCCGGGGTGTCGACGAGCGCGAAGCGTGCGACCCGTTCGTAGGCGGGCATGTGCAGGAAGTCGGCGGCGGTTGGGTCCGGCACCTCGGTCATCATGCCCCCACCATGCTGAAGGGTGCCCACAGGAAGGGGTGCCGGAAGGGACGCGCCGGCACACGGCGGGACGTCAGCCGCCGGCGGATCTCGGCCGGGAGCCAGTCCAGGCCCAGCAGTTCGGGCACGGTGGCCGAGCGCAGCCACAACTGGGCCCACCGCAGCGCCTGTGCGGGCGATTCGGCAACGCCGGGCGGTGTGCCGTTCGGGGGCGGCTCGACGCCGTGGCCGAGCAGCCGCCGGTAGAACGCGATCATCAACAGCACGGCCGCGGTGTCGTTCGTCCTCCAGCGCGAGCAGACGACGCCCGCTCCGCCGGCCAGCAGGATGCCGGTCGGCAGTCCGATCGCCTCGTCCGGCAGGCGGGGGTCGACGAGCCCGGTGTCACAGGCCGACAGGGTCACCAGCCGAGCCCGTTCCAGCGGCCGGGGACGTGAGTTCAGCAGGTCGGCCAGGGTGATGCGCTCGCCGCCGAGGTCGAGCCTGGAGGCGAGCGGATCGGTCGGGTCGTAGGCCCCGTGGCATGCCAGGTGGACGTGGCTGCCGCCGGACAGCGCGTCGACCAGGTCCCCTTTTGTGCATCCGTCCTCCGCCCCGGGCGGATCGCCGGTGACGTCCCGGCTCTCCCCCACCGCGGCGAACAGCCGCCGCAGCGTCTCCACCTCCTGCGCGGCGAGCAGTCCTCCGTCCTGGCCCGGGGTGGACGCCGTCACGAGAAGGGGTTCCGACAGCGGTGCCGCGGCCCGGTGTCTTGCCGCGAGGAGCAGCCGCACCGACGGTGCGTACGCGACCGCACAGGTCGCAAGCAGCGGCTCGCCCGTCGAAGGAAGGTGCGCGGCGTGCAGGGGCAGATGGGCGGTAGGGCCACAGGCGATCACGACCACACCGGTCGCCGTGCCGAGCGCCACGGCGACGGGTCCGATCAACTCCTCCCCGAGCCGCGGGAGCAGCTCCCGCAGCTCCCCTCCCTTCTCGGCTACGGTTGCGGCGAAGGCGTCGGCCAGCGCCCGGGCGTCCGCGGCGGTCAGCGTGGACTCCACGGCTTCGACGCGGGGCCCGGGATCGCTCTCGTGCCGGACGATCAGGGACAGGCTCCCGTTCTTCGTCGCGGCGATGTAGCAGAGCGGCTCTCCCGGTAGTGCGGCCCCCAGGATGTCGGCCCGCGTCGTCTCCCGCAGGAAGGAGTCCATACCCGGCAGCGCCCTGACCCGGGCCAGGGCGGCGGCCAGCTCCGCCCTGGCTTCGTCGAGATCTCCGCCCAGCTCGTACTCGGCCGCCTCCAACTCCCGCCCGCCGTCCCGCGGGGCTCCCTGGCGGCTCAGCTCACGGTTACGGGCCTCCAGGGTCTGTACGGTTGCGGCGGCTCGCACATAGGCGGTGTGGGTCTCCGGGTCCGTCTGCGCCAGCCGGTGAAGCTGGTCGTGATCCGGTGACAGGGCCAGACTGAAGTTGCGTGTTCTGCCGCGCTCCAGGCAGAGCAGCGCCTCGTCCAACCTGCCAGCGCGAGCGAGTGCGTAGGCGGCTCGCTGATGCAGATCCCCGGCCGAGTTCAGCTGCAGCTCCCGCGAGGAACTCACCAGGCAGGCGCGGAACCGCTGTTCGTCCGCCTCTACGGCCTGCTGGTACGCATCGGCCGCCGCGGACCATTCGGTCCGTTCCGCGAGGGCGTCGCCGAGCTGTTCTGCCGCGGTGTGCAGCAGGTCGCTGTGCCCGTAGGCACGGTCCATCGCTTCCCGCAGAACGGACAGCTCCCGCTCACGAAGTTCGTCCTCCCGCGAGGGGTCCAGCTTGCGACAGAGCCGGCACGCCCGTGCCAGGGAGATGAGCTGAAAGCCGACTTCGAACCCGGTCGGGAGACCCTCGTAGGCGGCGACGGCGTCTTCGATGTGCCCCAGACCCCGCCGTGCCCTGGCGGCAACATTTTCCGTCTCGTCTCTCTCGGCCTGCTCGAGCAGAGCCCAGCCGAGCTTGGACATGCTGCGTGCCCACAGGTGGGGAGCGGTGTCCCTGTGGCGGTTCACGAGGGCGGCCTCGTGGCACCGGATCTCCTCGTCGTACTCGCCGAGGTCGCCTGCGACGACGGCCAGCTTGTCGTAGGTGCTGGAGGCCTCGCCGCGGTCGCCGACCCGCTCGTAGACGGCGAGCGCCCGCAGCAGGTGCTCGCGTGCGCGAAGGCTGTTCTCCCGGCTGTCCCCGCGCATTCTCTTGGAGAGTGAGACCGCCAGCCGGGCCTGCGTGTTGGCCCACTGTTCGGGGTCGGTCTCTTCCGATTCGACGGCGTCCAGCTGCTCGTACAGCCGCACCACATGCTCCCTGTTGACGGCCGGGTCGCCTTGTAGCCGTACGTTGTACGCGCCGGCGAGGAAACTCTGGGCGTCGCACCAGAGCTCCTTGTCCCGGGCGGGGTCGAGCCGGGCGACGACCGGTTCCAGCAGGCCGATGGCCTCTTCGATCTGTCCGGGTGCGGACTGAGTGCCCTGATCGATCAGCACCTTCGCCAGCTCGCTGCGGACACGTGCCCAGGTCCCGGTATTGCGCTCCGGCTCCGTCTCTTCCAGAGCCGCCCGCAGGTGCCGGATGGCCAGCTCCTGGTTGGCGTGGACATCACCCGTGTAGCGCTGGCCATAGGCGCGTGCCAGTTCGTATCGCGCTATGGCCCAGCCCTGCGGGTCCTCCTCCCGCGAAATGCTGCGCGCTCTGCGCAGCAGCAGGCCGATGGCCCGTTCCAGGCCGATGACGTCCTGCCCGCGGTTCGCACTGCTCAGCATCATGCCCAGCGTCATCTCCAGGTCGCCCCGCAACTCGGGCTGGTCACGGTCGCCCAACAGCTCCAGCGCCCGCTCCGCCAGACGCGCCAGCTCCTGCGCGAGCGGCCTGTCGCTCAGGGACCGGCCGAGCCCGGCACGCCCGGACGCCACCAATTCGGCGCCGATCCGCAGAACTTCAGGCGGTGGTGCCGAGCGCCGGGGCTTGACCCTGCACATGCGCGGCCCTCCACCCGCCGAGGCGCCGCGGGCAGTCGGCGCCAGCACTCCCCGTGCCGCGTCGAACGGCACGGTCAGGACGCCGGAGTTCTCCGCCTCCTCCGCACTCACCGGCCCCAGCCTGTCGAGCAGCGCCTCCACGTAGAGCTTCTTGTTGGCCTCGTCCTGCTCGGGCGGGGTGTGGGGTGGATAGAAGTAGACCAACTGCCCAGTCGCCTCGCCGCGGTACACCAGCAGCGGGAAGAACCGGGCCTTCCTCGCGCCACAGGACGGACAGGTGACCGACGGCACCTTGCCCTTGATCACTCCCTGCACCAAGTCCGGCCGCGCCAGGGCGTCGACGACCATGTACGTGTCGTCCTGGACGTCTTCGCCGCACCTGCGGCACTGCCAATCGTGCCTGATCCGCACCGAGTAGTTCACCGGCCCCCCAACCGACATCACACGCTCCGAGTGAGGACCCCCTCCCCCGTGCCCACCCGAGGTCCTCGGGGTGCGGCCGCCGAACCACAGACGCGCCGTCACCCACTGCCCCACTGTAGGGACACACAGTGACAGCCGCCGCGTGAACCCGTGATTCCGGCATCGGGCGCCTCGCCCGAGTTCATAATGCCTCCCCGCACCGCCAAGGAGCGACAGCAGGCCGACGCACTAAAGGGTGTTGCAGAAGGCCTGGTGGCGGGCTTTTTGCCTGTATGGGTGGGGTGTTGAGGGCTGAGCCGGTGTGGGTGGAGACGTTCACCGGGTTGCGGATGGGGCGGTTTGAGAAGCTGCTTCGGGCGGCGCGGGAACGAGGCGGCAACGGTCCTGGTGGCGGCCGGCCGTGGTGTCCTCCGCCGGCCGAGCGGGTGCTGCTGGTCGCCGTGTACTACCGCACGAACCTCACCATCCGGCAGCTCGCCCCGCTCTTCGGCTGCTCACCTGCCACCGTCTGCCGGGTCATCCAGCGCCTGCGACCGCTGTCCTGGAAATACACGTCGTTGAGTGCTTCGGCGGTGATCTGCTGGACCTGCTGGTCGGTGGCGCCCTGCTACGGGGTCTCGAATGGGCGGGCGGCGTAGCGGGGTGGCAGGGCGACGGTCAGGTGCCGGAGGCGGGCATCATCGGTGGTGCCGATCGGGGCGGTGCAGCCGATCCGGGCGCGGGTGTCGATGACCATGCCGCCAGGGTCGCCGCCTTCTGGCGGGCCTCGCACCGGATCTGCGGCTGCCACCGCTTATTCACCTCGGACTCCATGCGGGCAGCGAGGTCCGGGCGGTGTGGCGCCCCAGGGGAGGCGCTGGTCAGGATTCGCTGGTGATCAGGCGCACGGCCGGGGCCGACACCAGTTGGCTGCCGGGCACGCCGGGGAGCCGGACATGGACGAATCCGCCCTCGATCGCGAAGTCGATACCGTCGGCGCGGCCGACGGGACGGCTCTCGGCGTCCATGAGGGTGTAACCGGACACGAGCTCGATCGAGCCCTTGCGCCAGTCGCGGTTCACGCGGCCACCTCCGGGAAGTCCAGGTCGGGCTGGGCAAGGTGGTTGAAGTAGTTCGACAGGGTGTTCAGCGCAATGTGGGCGACGATCTCGGCCAGTTCGGCGTCGGTCACCCCGGCCTCGCGGGCGTCGGCCAGGACCTTGTCCTCGACCCGTCCGCCCGTGCGCATGATCTCGCGGGCCAGGTGCAGGATCGCGTCGGCATGCGGGTCGGTGTCGTCCGCCGCCTCGCGGGTGCGGGCCAGCTGCTCGCCGGTCAGGCCCAGCTTCCGGCCGCGCAGGGTGTGGGCACTGACGCAGTACGTGCAGTGGTTCTGTTGCGCGACCAGCAGCGCAAGCTGCTCCCTCAGTCGGGTGCGCAGGACGCCCCGGGTGAGGTGGTCGCGCAGGGCCAGGTAGCCGCCGAGGGCGGCCGGGCCGTTGGCGAGCGCGGCATAGAGGTTGGGTACGCGGCCGAGCTGGCGGTGGGTTTCATCGAGCAGACCCGAAGGGTCTGCGGTGAGCTGAGGCATACGTGGCACTACGACCTCCCAGATGGTACCGATCGGTTCCGTCTTGGCTGAGCCAGACGGTACTGATCGGTTCCGTCTTCGTCAAGATCGGGATACGCTGGGCCCATGGCCACCCGAGCACGCGAACGCCTCCTCAACGCCGCCGAGGAACTCTTCTACGCCGAGGGCATCCGGGCCGTCGGCGTGGAGCGCATCCTGGCCGAGTCCGGAGTCGGCCGGGCCTCCTTCTACCGGCACTTCGCCGGCAAGGACGACCTGGTGGTGGCGGTGCTGCAGCGACGCGACCGGGCCTGGCGCACCTGGCTCGCCGAGAGAGTGGACGCGCTCGGCGGGCAGCCCCTGAACGTCTTCGACGCACTGGCCGAGCGTTTCGCAACCGCCGACTTCCGCGGCTGTGCCTTCATCAACACCATGGCCGAGACCGCAGACACGGGCAGCTCCGCCTACCGGGTCGCCGCCGAGCACAAGGAGCGCGTCACGTCCTATGTCGCAGGCCTTCTCGGCGACGCAGGCCATGAAAATGCCCATGCATGCGCGCGACGCTTCGTCCTGCTGATGGACGGGGCGATCGTCACCGCACTGCGCGAACGCACCACGGCCCCGGCAGCGGAGGCACGGGCGATGGCGGCAGCCATGCTGGACGGGGTGGCTTGAGGCCGCACGGAGGCCGACTGGCACGACGTGGACGACGACGAGCCGGTGGGCGTCGCCGCCGACCTCGCGGATCGCGCGACCAAGAACGCGGTCGGCCTCCCGCTTCCGCCAGCGGTTCATCCGGGCCGCATCACCGCCGGATCAGCCGCCCGGCTGCAGCGGCGGCAGGGCGAGGCGCCGACGCCGTCCTCCCGATACTCCTGGCGCCGACCCTCCTGTGCGGCGGGGCACCCACTCCAAGAACATCCCCGGAAAGACGTCTCCGGCCAGCTCGCCCACCACCCGCCCACCCCGGTAGCCGGGCCTCAGGCCCCGGTCGACAGCATCGCGAGCCCTGCCGCACATCGACCATGCGCGGCCGCCGCGCTTCCAGCACTGGGCCGGCGCTGCCTCCCGCACGACCAACTCGCGGGCCAGGCGGTCGAGGCTGGGCGCCACAATCCCGTGCACCTTCCTATCCTCGACCCACAGCAAGGCGCCGGCCGGCTCGGGCCGCTCGTCCCCGGCGATGGTGCCGGACCGGGCCTTCTCCACGAACAGCTTCGTCAGGCGATGGCCGTACTCGCGGGTCCGGCGGCGCACGAAGCGCTCCTCGTCCTCCAGCCCGAAACCGTCGGGCTGTCCGCCAGTGGACACCCGGATCTACCCCGCGATCCGCACGGAACCGCCTCCGTCACTCTGACCCGTGCTGTCACAGTAATGGGGCCGCGGCAGGCACCCTTGGCGGCCGAGGGAGGGCTGAGGGTTCAGCCGAGAGTGACAACCATCTTGCCGAGGGCTTCTCCGGCCTCCATGACCCGGTGGGCTTCAACGATCTCATCGAGCCGGAAGACCCGGGTGGGACGGGCCCTGAGGGCACCGGCTTCGACTTTGGCGTAGATCTCGTCCAACGGCACGTCGGTGAGCGGGAATGCGGGGGTGCCCAGGACGAAGGCGCTGCCGAAGAAGCTGAGCTGGACCCCGCTGGGGAGATCGGCGATCGGGTCGAAGTCCCGCACCGGGCCGAAGCCGCCCAGGAAGCCAAGCTGGCACACCCGGCCACGGGGCCGGACCAGGGCCAGCGAGTCGCGCAGGACGCTGTTGCCGACGACGTCGAACACCGCGTCGACGCTGATCTCTCGCTCCCTGACCTGGGCGGCGAGGGCGCCGTCGTCAATGAGCACGTCGGTGGCCCCGAGCTCCTTCAACAGCGGTACGTGCGCCGGGTTCCGGGTCGTGGCGAGCACGATCGCGCCGTGGTCGACCGCGAGGTTGACAGCGGCCTGGCCGAGCGAGGAGGTCGCTCCCCGCACCACGATCGTCTCGCCCGGCCGCAGGTCCAGATTGCCGAACACGCCGCTCCACGCCGTCGCGTACACCTCGGGAACCGCGGCCAGGTCGGCCCAGTCCAGCGACGAGTGCACAGCCACCACGTTGGACGCCGGCACGGTCACCAGTTCCGCGTAGCTGCCGTTGCGGGTCCGGCCCATGCCGCCGAGGATCGCCACCACCCGGGTCCCGACGGGGAGTTCGCCGGACGGGTCGGCCTCGACCACCCCGGCGCACTCGATGCCGGGGACAGCCGCCACCTCTCCCCAGGCTCCGCCACGCATGTACGCCTCGGCGTGGTTGAGGCCGAACGCCTTGACCCGGATCAGCACTTCGCCGTCGGTGGGCACCGGGTCGGGCAGTTCGGTGAGGGTGAGCACCTCGGGGCCGCCGTGGACGGAAATGACGATGGCCTTCATGTCGTGACTCCATTCTTGAGCGTGCATTCAACTATTGGGGCGAAAAAAGAGGGCCACCCGTACGGTGGCCCGTTTGGCCGGCCGTCAGCCGAGAGCGGCGAAGGCGTTGTCGACGATCGCCCCCAGAAGCGCCTCGTCGGGATTCGCCTTTCCGACCACCATCAGCCCCTGGCATGTCGCGACGAGCAGCTTGGCACTGCCAGTGCAGTCCAGCGAGGCGCGCACCTGGCCCCTGCGCGTCGCGTTCTCCAGGGCGTGGTTCATGCACCGTTCGAGCCGGGCCAAATGACCGCGCACGACGGCAGCCGCCTCGTCGTCCTCGGCAGCCTTCTCGATCGCCGTGTTGACGAGCAGACAGCCCTGCCGGCCCTCCGGGCTGAGCAGGTCGCGCACCAGCCCGTCGAAGTAGCCGCGGATCTCGTCCAGCGACGCGCTCGACGCCTCCAACTCGCCCAGCTTCTCGGGGACGACCAGCCTGGAGTAACGCTCCAACGACTTCAGGAACAGTGCATGCTTACCGCCGGGGAAGGCGCTGTAGAGGCTGCCGGGCTTCACCCCGGTCGCCTTCACCAGATCCTCGATGGACGTCGCCCGGTACCCGCGCTCCCAGAACCGCAGCATGGCCACGTTCAGGACCGTGTCGGGCTCGAACTCTCGAGGTCTGGGCATGAGGCAAACATATATGAGCGTCCATTCAAGAACAACCTCTGCCGTGCGGAGCGAGGGCAGATTGCGGCCCGCGAAGCCGGACCATCGCCAGCGGCGCCGACAACCGACCCTCGACTCAGCGAGCCAGGGGCACATCACACGCCCTGGGCCGGAAGCCGCCTCCACCTCGCGCCCGAAATTCCGCGCGCTCCTAGACTGCGCCCGGCCGGGCGACATGGCCCACGTCTCCGAGATGTTCCGCCTCGTACACGGCACCGGGCACATCCTCGTCGATCGCCAGCAGTGCACTCGGCCCGGCAAGAACCACCAGCGCCGCGCCCCACAGCCGTCCCCGCATAAGCCCCCCACGGTACCGATCTCCTGCCGGGACCCCAGCCGAGGGTCGCGCGGACTTGAGGCACAGTTCGCAGACGCGGTCCGCGCAAGAGCCGCGCAGCCAACGGCAACGCACCGCACCGCACCAGCACCCGCTCACCCCGGCCGACCTCCCGGCCGGAGACCGTTGGTGGAACGGCCGCCCGCACGGGTCCGGCGATGACCGGACGGGTCGCCCTGCCGCACGCACCACCCCGAGCGAGGAGGAGCCCCCCGTCGTGGAAAGCCGACTGCAACAACATCCGGCATCAGCGGGTCGCTCATCGGCGCCGGCACCCACCTGCACGGCGCCCTGGACCAGCAGCCGCGGCACCCGCGCCCGGGGCACAGCACCCCGGCCCTGATCGTGCCCGGCTCGCACCGCATGCACACAGCCCTCAGCCACCCCGCCTGAACCGGCACCGCACCGCGCCCCGTCCACGAAGCGACAGCTGACGCACCCCGGAACGGGGGCTGGCGGCCCACAATCAGTCGGTCTGGTAGGGCGCACCGGGCCGAATGGTTTTCACAGCGAGTACCGGGTTGCGAGGCTCCACGAGTTCCTTGGTGGCCAAGGCCACCAGGCGCGCTGGGGCATCACTTTCCAGCAAAGCGCTCACGTACTCGATAGCCTCCGCAGGCGACAGCACCGGCAGCTTCTGGCGCAGGGTCCGCACGGCGTGCATGCGTCCGCGGGCAGCGGCGACCGCACGTATCGCATCGTGTAGATCGTCCAATGCGGTGCGCACCGGCAGCCCACGTATCCGGGCTCGGTAGTCGGCCTCCCACTCTCCGGTCTTGGCAGATACGACGCCGATCTGGTGCAGTCCCCCGTCGACACGGTCGACCAGGTACGGCCCATTGCCGACAAGCATGAACTTCCCGTTCCGAGTGCGGACGAATTCATCGGACTGCCAGGAGACGATCCACACCAGCTCGTGCTCCTCGACACGGACCACGGCCATCCGCATCGCGTTCACACTCACAGACCGCCACTGCTGATAGTCGCGCTCCAGCTGATCTTCGACAGTCTGAACGGCGGCCTCTCGCTCAATCACGCGTGCAGCATCCCGCACGGGCTCGGTCTCGACGAGTGTGTTTCCACGGCTCAGGACTACTTGGACGGGGCTGGCTGACGGACCTTCCTGCTCAGGAATACGGCAGCTGCTGAACAGTGCTCTGCGCCAGTAAAGCCCGGTGGAACAGCCCAGCGTCCTCATCGAGGATGACGAGCGCCTGCAGCAGCTCCGACGATGCGTACAAGACGAGACCACCCCGCTTGCCGCGCGAGTGGTCGGGAGCCTCGTCCTCCTCCTCGGCCTGCAGATCAGCAAGATCCTCCGGCTCACCACCGGGTAGTCCAACCTGGGCGAATCTCGTCGTAGGCCCCTTCTCGGTGGCACAGGAGTCTTCGCCGCCTCGTGGCGTTCCACGAAAGCGCTCCGCGCCAACACGAAGGAAACCTTGGGGCACGAAAGGACCCGGCTACTCAACGAACGCTTCGACACCGCAGCTCGACTCCTCGGCCACGGTGAAGCAGCCTGCCGCCTCGCTGGCGTTCACGCCATGGCTGGACTTGCCGACGACTGGCCCGAGCGCCGGCAGACTTGCATCGACATCCTTCGACTGTCGCGAGACCCTCCAAGAGGCACTCAGCAACTGGTAGCCCAGCCCATGCAGTCACTCAGAGTGGATGCATTTGTACATAACGTCACAGTGCTTGTCGTGCGTCCGCCCATCGGCTCCGCCATATCGGCATGCTTCATCCATGTCGCACTGGTGTTTGGTCGGAGATAGGGAGGCTACTCGAGTCCCAAAGCCTGCGTCGCAGCGAGGGACAGCGAGCTCGACGCACTGCTGTCGGCGGTCTTTGCCGACGGGAGGCCGCAAGACAGATGACAAGGGGTTGGTCGCGATGACTGTGGCGACACAACAAGGCGGCGGGGGCGGTTCCAGCGGCCTCTACGACGTTTTGGAACTCATTCTCGACCGTGGGCTGGTGATCGACGCGTTCGTGCGGGTCTCGCTCGTCGGCATCGAGATACTCAAGATCGACATACGGATCGTAGTCGCCAGCGTCGACACCTACCTTCGCTTCGCCGAGGCGTGCAACCGCCTCGACCTCGAAGCGGGGCCCCGCAAGCCGGCCGGGCTGACCGAGCTCACCGGGCAGCTCACCGAGTCCGGCGCCCAAGGCAAGACCAAAGGCGCCCTCTCCGGCGCCGCGGAGACCATCTCCGAAGCCTTCCAGCAGGCACGCGACGAGGGCCGGGAGCGTCAGGGCGACCGGGCCGCGCGCCAGAGGGGGGAATAGGAGATGGGCACCTACGTCTACGGGATCATCCGTGCTTCACACTCCCCCCTCCGCCAGGACCTGGACGGCATCGGCGACCCCCCGCGGCCGGTACGCATACTGCGCCAGGGCGAGCTGGCCGCGATCGTCAGTGACGCCCCCGAGGAACTGCGGCCCAAACGCCGTGATCTACTCGCCCACCAGCAGGTACTCGACGAAGCCGGAGCGGGCGGCGTAGTACTGCCCATGCGGTTCGGCAGCACCTCTCCGGACGACGACACGGTGACCACGGTGCTCGCCGAACGGGCGCAGGACTTCCTCGAGCGGCTACAGACACTGGACGGCACAGCGGAGTACAACGTCAAGGCAAGCCACGACGAAGAGGCCGTGCTCCGCCTGATTGTGGCGGACCGTGACGACATCCGGTCCCTGACGGTAGCGAACCGCGAGGCCGGCGGTGGCACGCAGGAGCAGAAGATGCAGCTCGGGGAGATGATCGCCGCCGCCGTCCAGGAACGCGAGGCGACCGACGCGGAACTGCTGCACCAGGCGCTGGCACCGCTGGCCACGCAGGTCAGCGCCGGACCGCAGAGCACCGGCTGGCTGGCCAACCTCTCCTTCCTGGTGGACCGCCGTGCAGCGGAGCAGTTCCTCACCGCGGTCGACGAGTTCCGCCGACAACACCCGCACCTCGAACTGCGTGTCAACGGCCCGCTGCCGCCCTACAGCTTCGTCGACACCCACGCATCCCAGCAGGCCGAAGGCGGCACCACAGAAGCGTTCGGGACCACCGCCGGCCGGCCGAACGGGTAAGAGGCCGTCACGGAACGGCTTTTCGACGGCGGTCTCAGGCACCGGCCGGCTCGCCTACTGTCAGTGGAGGATGCTGACGGCCCGGGCGATGACCAGCAGTGAGGTGAGCAGAGCGGAGACGCTCTGGATGCTCATCAGGAGCTTGGCACGGGTGGACAGCGGCATGGTGTCGGTCGGACTGAAGGCCGTGGAGTTGGTGACGGACACGTAGAGGTAGTCCGTCAGCGTGGGCACCCAGTCCGATGTACGGCTGGCGCCGTCGGCGACTTCCTCGACAGCGTCGTCGTTCTCGTCCTGCGAGAAGCGGAAGTCGGCCAAGGGGAGTGCGCACCGGGGAACTTGCGTGCGACTGACAGGACCACCCCGGTCCAGCTCCCAGTAGGCCAGTCCGAAAACGATGATGTTGGTGAGCCAGACCTGCAGCGCGGCGACGAGCAGCCCGCGGCCGTCCTTCACGCCCGCGTAGACAAGCTCGTGGATCAGCAGGCCCAGCGCCACGAGGTTACTCGCCGCGATGACGGCGACCAGCGTCAAGGACAGTGCGCGGAACGTTTTCGTCTGGCGGGTCAGCCGCTTGGGGTTGATTGCGACGAGCGGCACGAGAAGGAGGAACTCCAGAGCCGGCAGCACGTAGCGCGGAGCAATCAAAAGCCGTTGCGGTAGGGCGAGGTAAAGAGCGATGGCCGCCAGCGTCGCAACTACCGCGGGCAGCCGGGCTTCGCCTCTACGTTCGTGGCGGGGATGCCGGGTGCGGGCATCGGCTCGTGTGCGGGTCACATTCCCTCTTCTCCTGTCAGCCTCTGCCGGCCAGCCGCACACGCGTTGCATCGGCACGGTTGTGCGACCCTCGGCGCGTGCACGCGACAGTGTGCAACACCTGCCCCAACCAACGAGCTCGAAGCCATGGCCAGACATCAACATTTCGCGTCCGCTCCCGCTCTGGCGGCCCCCTCGGTGAACCATCCGGCCGGCCGGGGGGGCTCCCCGCATTTGCCACCGCGGCACTGACGCCGGCACGGGCGCGGCGATCCGGCCGTCCCAGGCGGTATGGGGACACCAGGCTGCCGCTGCCGTCACGGTCTCGTCGGGTACCGGTCTGCGACGGCCGTGATGCTCGCGTGCGCCGTGTGCGGTGGAATGGCGGGAGGGAACGAGATTGTCTCGGCCGGGGCGGCCCTGCCTAGTATGCAGAGGCCAGGCCCGGGGCTGAGGTGTCCTGGCTCGGCCGCGTCACATGCACCTGCTGGTGTCCGCGGATCCGCAGGCCGGAAGGGAGCCCGGCATGGACACAATCCTCTCCACCGATGTGCTCGTCGTCGGTGCGGGACCGTTCGCACTCTCAGCAGCCGCCCTGGCCCGCGATTACGGCATTGACACGCAGGTGGTCGGGCGGCCGATGGGTTTTTGGCATGAGCACATGCCCGACGGGATGCTGCTGCGCTCGGGGGTCGACTGGCATCTGGACGCCGCGGGAGTGCACACGCTTCAGGCCTACCTGGAAGAGCAGGGGCTGACCGGTGACGAGGTCCTCCCGGTCCCCGTGGGACTGTTTCGTGAGTACGGGGAGTGGTTCCGCCACGTCAAGCAGGTGCCGGTCCGGTCCGGACTGGTGCGAGACATCGCACAGCGGGAGACGGGGTTTGAAGCGGAGCTCGCCGATGGCCAGCGGCTGCGCGCCAAGGTCGTGGTCGCCGCTCCTGGTGTCTGCTACTTCCGGCAGTTGCCGCCGTGGGCGGCCGGAGTGCCGGCCCGTCGGGCGGCCCACAGCTGTGACCTGGTTTGTTTCGACGATCTGGCGGGCCGACGTGTGCTGATCGTGGGAGGCAGGCAGAGCGCGTACGAGTGGGCGGCCTTGCTGGCCGAGCACGATGTCGAACACGTCGACATCGTCCACCGCCACCCCGTTCCGCGTTTCGAGCCGGTGAGCTGGGCGTTCTTCGACGACTACATCGACAGCACCCTGCAGGTCAGCGGGTGGTGGCGTCGGCTGACGGCCACGGAACGGGAGGCGATCGTCATGCGGTGCTGGCGGGCCGGACGGGCGACTCTGGAACCATGGCTGCCTGCCCGGCTGGACCCCGCGGTGGTGCACCTGTGGCCGGACACCGATGTCGTCCAGGTCCACGGCGGCGCGACCGGTGACTCCGTGCGGGTCACGCTGTCCAATTCCGATTCCGAAACCCTGACAGCTGATCACGTGGTGTTCGCCACCGGGTACGCACCCGATCTGGCACGTGTCCCTTACCTGGCCGGTCTCCTCGAGCACATCGCCACCCGCAACGGGTTCCCGGTATTGGACGAGAACTTCCAGACTGCCGTCCCCGGCCTCTATCTCACCGGATTCGCAGCCACCCAGGACTTCGGACCGTTTCTGGGTTTCGTCAAGGCCGCACCGGCCGCGGCGACCATCCTCCTGCGGCACCTGCAGGCCCGCTGGGCCTGACAATGACTCGAACCGCTCAAGAGCGCTCCCGCGGTGCCCCAGCCTCCCGTACCCACGCACCGCCCACGGCTTCGGCGGCATGGCCTGGCAACGCAGCGTGCCGGCCACTGACAGGCGCGGCCGTGCCCCCCGTTTTTCCGACCCGCTCGGGTGCGCGCAAGGCGTCGGCCACCCTTGGCGCTATTCGGGCCAGTGGGGTATGCGTTTGTCGAGGAAGGAGGCGATGCCTTCACGGGCTGCCGGGGTCTGGGAGGAGTCGGCCATGACCTGGCAGGCAATGTCGTAGGCGTCTGCCTCAGGGCGGTCCAGTTGCTCATACAGGGTGCGTTTACCCAGTGCCTTGCTGGCCGCGCTGCCGCGGGTGGCGCGGGTGAGGAGTTCCTCGACCGCTGTGTCCAGCTCGCTGTCGGGTACGACTTGGTTGATCAGCCCCCAGTCCAGGGCGGTGCGGGCGTCGATCACGTCCCCGGTCAGGGCCATCTCCATGAGCCGTTTACGTCCGATGGAGCGGGCCACCGGCACGGCAGGGGTGTGGCAGAACCAGCCCCCCTTGCCGCCGGGAAGGGCGAACCCGGCACGGTCACCCGCCACGGCCAGGTCGCAGGACGCCACCAGCTGACACCCTGCGGCCGTGGCCAGCCCCTGCACCCGGGCCACCACCACCTGGGGGACGGACTCGACCAGCCGCATCACGTCGGTGCACAGCTGCAGCAGCTCGCGGGCGCCCTGAACGTCGAGGGTCAGCACGTCGGCGAAGTCGTGCCCGGAACTGAAAACCGGTCCCGTGGCCGCCAGCACGATCCCCGTGGCTCGTGAGCCGGCCACCTCGGTCAGGGATTTCTGCAGCTCTCGCAGCATCTCCCAGCTCAGGGCGTTCCTGCGCTGGGGATGATTCATGGTGACCCAGGTGAAATCGCCCCGAGTGGATACGATCACCCACTCACATGTAGCCATGATCTCAGCCTACGCCCGGCCGCGTTCCGAGTCCGTGTGCTGAACTTCGAACGTGGCGCCCCCTGCGTTGTGGAACGCCACGTTGTTCCCGGACATCAGTGTCCTCCCCATGGGAAAGCTGGTGCGGCTACAGCGCAGCCAGGGGGAACACCGCTCGTCCAGGGGCCGCCCGACAGCAACCCGGTCTTTGGGAACGTGGTGGACAGTCCAGGGTGAGGGCAGCTCACCGCGTCAGCTGGAGCCTCTTCGGGAGCCTGCTCGCCTTGGAGTCGATCACGGGCACCGCGGCACACAAATAGAGCACAAAGGACAACATCACCACCATCGCCCAGCCTCTGCTTCAGGGCGCAGGCCCGCTCGCCTGGGCGCGATCGCCGCCGGCACGCTGGGCCTGACCGTCAGCGTGCTCGGCGGTGTGGCGCACGCCGACATCCCCGGTGCCGGAGGGGTCTACACCGGCTGCTACACGTACTGATGTCGCAAGGGTGACGGCCCTCGGCCCGCCCTGTGGACCCCGGGTCATTCGTCAGTGGCGTGCTTGTCACACAGGGCCGCAGGCCGCCAGGCAGGCAGGGAGCAGTCGGGTCGCCCAGGAACACCCCGAGATGGCGCGCCGTTGTCAGCTGGACGCGAAGCCGAGCCGGTTGCGGGACCGCCGCTTCACCTCGATCAGCTCCCGGTCCGCGTCCTCCAAGGCGCGGGCCCTGGTCGAACGTGGCCTTGCCCGTCTGAAGTCCTGGCGGATCTTCCGCACAGCGCGATGCAGCCCGAATCGAACGAGCGGGTGATCGGAAAGACAGCTAAACGCCGACGTCCGGGGCGGACGCCTGGGCGGTGCAGCGGAAGGCTGCCCGGTAAGCGCTTGGGCGGTGGCCGGTGTGGCGGGCGAAGAGGGCGGCGAAGGTTCCGGGGTCCTGGTAGCCGACGGCCGCGGCGACGGCGGCGACGGTGCGGTCGGTGGTCTCAAGAAGATGGCGGGCGCGGCGGACCCGGGAAGCCTGCAGATGGGCCAGCGGGCTGCGTCCGGTCTCTTCGGCGAAGCGGCGCAGCAGCGTGCGGGTGCTGACCCGGAAGGCGTCCGCGAGCGCGGCGAGGTCGTAGCGCTCGGCGAGGTTCTGGTCGAGCCGGCGCATGACCCGCTGGGAGAACTCCCGGCCGGGCTGCGGGAGGAGCCACGGGTCGACGTACGGGGTCTGGGAGGTCCGCGCGTCGTCGACGAGCGCCAATCGTGCGGTGGTGCGGGCAACCCGGGCGCCGTTGTGCCGGCGGATCAGGTCCAGCGCGAAGTCGTACATGGCGCTGAAGGCGGCCGTGGTCGTCACCCCCGTGTCGGTGACTACCAGGTGCTCAGGCCGCACGTCGGCGTCCGGGCAACGCCTGGCCAGTTCGTCGGCGTGCAGCCAGGAGGTGGTGGCCCGGCGCCGGTCGAGGAGCCCGGCCTCGGCGAGCAGGAACGCGCCGACGCAGATGGAGACGACGGCGGTGCCCGCCGCGGCCCGCGCGCGGATCGCCGCGATCTCGGGGGCGAGCCGGGTGAGCCGCCCGTCGAGGTCCATGTCCGGGCGCAGTTCGAAGCCGGGGACCACGAGGACGTCGACCTCACGCAAGGGACGCACGTCCAGGCTCGCGCCACCCGAGGCGGTGACCCGGCGGCGGGGCGACACGACCGACACCCGGTAGCCGGGCGCCTCCGGTCCGGCGACATGCCCGGCCATCGTCAACAGGTCGGGAACGCCGAACACTTCGGACGCGAAGCAGTCCGGGTACGCCAGGACCCCGACCCGCAGCGCACCCGCTCCGGCGTCCGGGCCCGCACCGTCCTCCGCCTGCCGTGCCGCCTGGGTCATCGCTCCCGTACCCCCATCGTGTCCCCGCCCGGGGTCGCCGACCGCGTACCGCTCGCCTCCCTCGCGCGTGGCGAGATTACCCCTGCCCTTGGCGATCTGGCCCCTCACCCGGGGGCCGGCCCCGGCAGCAGGCTGACCCCATGAGCGACGACGATCCCATCACCGACTTCACCCGCCGAAGCATGGCCGTGGAGGGGGTGGAGAAGACGGTGTACGTGGCCGGGGCCGGGCCCGCGGTCGTGGTGTTGCCCGAGATGCCGGGCATCAGTCCCGACGTCCTGCGGCTCGCACGCTGGGTGCGGGACGCGGGCTTCACCGTCCATGTGCCCTCCCTGTTCGGGACGGACGGCGCCTTCCCGACGATCGAGGGCGGCCGGGAGGTCGTCCGCCGCGCCTGTGTCAGCGCGGAGTTCCGCGCCTTCGCCGGGGGCGGCACCAGCCCTGTGACGGTCTGGCTGCGCGGCCTGGCGCGCCAGGCCCACACCGCGTGCGGTGGGCCGGGGGTCGGCGCGATCGGCCTGTGCTTCACCGGCAACTTCGCCCTCACCATGGCACTGGAGCCGGCGGTGATCGCCCCTGTGGTCAACCACCCGTCGCTGCCGCTCGACGACCCCGGCGGACTCGAACTCGACGCGGCGGACGCGCGCGCGGTGCGCGACCGGCTCGACCGCGACGGACTCACCGTCCTCGCCTACCGCTTCGAAGGCGACCGCTGGTGCACGGGGCAGCGCTTTGCCGCCTACCGCGCGCTGCTCGGCGACGCCTTCGACGGACGCGTCCTCCCTGACAGCGCCGCCAACCCGGCCCCACCGCCCTTCTTCGCCGACCTGGTCGGCACCCCGCACAGCGTCGTCACCGCCCATCTCGTCGACGACGCCGGCCACCCCACGGTCCGGGCCCGCGACGAGATCCTCGCCTTCCTCACCGACCGCCTGCACTCGCGCGGGAACCGACCGCTGCCCGCCACCTGACCGGGCCCTGGTCCGCCAGACACCGCAACCTCGCCGCCATCACCCGCTCATCGACGAACACGAAACGTCGGTCACCTTGAGGTTCTTCGCCTTCGCCGTCTCGGTCGGTGCCGCGAATCCGTGGCAGGCGCGAGGACTCGACGCGGTCGAGTGCGGTCCTGGTCCGCATCGGCGTGAAGACCTTCGGGGTGGATGGGGTGGGTGGTCCGGCCGGCCCACGACCGTCGCCGCCGTCGCGGGGAAAACAGTCTTGGTCGCCGGCCAGGGCAAGCACGTGTCCTTCGAGGCCGTCGAGATCCGCGCCGATCCCCCAGTTGGACGCCTGGCCGGTCGCGTGCGGTGACGTCACTGGCAAGTCGAGAGGATTGACGCCGCGGGAATCGCACCTGCGAGGTGAAAGCCGCAGATGTTCGACAAAGGCAAAAGACATGGACACTGCAGGTCAAGGGCGCCAACCCTATCCTGATCACCCATCAGTAGCTTCCCCGCATGCCAAGGCCAGGCTAGCGCCCCGGACATGCCGGCGGACCTGACCAGGGGCCTGGCCACGCACTCCACTGCGCACGACTCGGGCCCGCCGCTTCGCGCGACGGGCCCGGTCTTCGTGGCCGAGGCGGGATTTGAACCCGCGACCTCTGGGTTATGAGCCCAGCGAGCTACCTACCTGCTCCACCCGGCGGCCTTCACTGTAGGACGGCAAGCTCGCGCTGAGCGACGCATTTTCGGGGACCGTGCCGAGGGCAGACCGCAGCGTGCCCCCGTGTGAGTCCCTGCCCAGGACATGCACCACGGTGCTCGGCGACGCGTGAATCGTGATGTGACAGGACCGTGTGTCCCTCTCCGCCGACCATACTCGGTCCCCCTGGTTGACCTCTGTGAAGAAACCCTTGATCGCGCCGGACCCTCCGAAGGCGAGTACTCAGATTTCAGCGTCGGGTGTCGGGGAGCAAGGGGCCAACTGAGTGGCCTGGCCGGCACATCGCACCCGGCTGTACTGCCAGACGGAGCTGCTCCGAGCGGGGCAGGGCATGATGTCCTTTCATGGGCAGGGGGCGCTCAACGGGTCCGCCAAGCACATGAGTCCCACAAGGCCGGGTTCCGCGTCGCAACGGAGGCCGCAGCACTGATCGACATCGCCCCGACCGTCCAGAGCTGGCGCCCAGCCGACTACGAAGCCTGCCTGGGCGCGGATGGCGCCGATCCGTGTCCACCGTCCCGGCCCGACCGACGGGCCGGGACATTGCCCGTGGATGCGTCAGAGAATGCGCCAGGCAACGGCGTAGGGCTGGGCGAACCGGGTGATCCGGTGGGCCCGGACGACGACCTCGGCGTCCCCGGCGGGGATGTCCTCCCACTGGACCTGCTCGACGTTGTTGGTCCGGTCGAAACCGGGATCCGTGCCCATGTTGCCGTGGCGTTCCTGGCCGCCTGCGCGGACGATCAGGTCGAGGTCGTTCTGCAGGGCCGGGCCAGGGGGGTCGGTCCACACGAGGGTGATCTTCAGGGTATGGCCCGCCCCCTGCGGAACCGGGATACGGAACTCGCGTTCCTCTCCCTGGTCCAGCTCTGCGGCGTCGGTGAAGCCTGCCCGGTCGCCATCGGTCGGGAGGACGACGGCGCGCTGGAGGTTGACGATGCCGAAACCGGAGTTGTTGTTCGGGGAAGGGCCCGCCTCGGAGGGAATGTACTGGCCCTTGAGCTCATCGGCACCGTTGATCAACATGGCCTTGATGAGGGCGGCGCTCGGCTTCGGGGTGCCGTTCTTCACCAGTGTCTCGCGCAGTACCGCCACGCAGCCGGCGACCAGCGGGGTGGCCATGCTGGTGCCGCTGTCGAACATGAAGGCGGGGTCTGTGGAGACACCGAAGCTCCCGTGGTCGGGGGCCAACCGCGAGCGCGTCGACAGGATCGACGTGCCGGGGGCGACGAGATCGGGCTTGATCCGGTCCTCCGCGGTGGGACCACGGCTGCTGAAGGCAGCCATCCCGGCGGGGTTGTCCGCCATCTTGTTCCCGTGGATCGGCGGGGCTGGGAACTTGACCGCCCCGTGGAGCAGCGTGCCGTCGTAGGTGAAGGGGATCTCTGGGCGGTTGCTCTCGCTGGCTCCGACGGTGATGACGTTCTTGGCCGTCGTCTCGTCGCTGACGGATCTCAGGTTGATGCGGCCGTCCCCGTCCCGGTCCGTTCCGTCGTTGCCCGCGGCGAAGCAGATGACGAAGTCCTTGTGGTCCCAGACCATCTGATCGGCCTCGGCTGCGGCCGGGCCGTACGGAAGCCCGGGGGTGACCGGGCCCCACGAGTTGGTGTGGATCCGTACCCCATCCTCGAGGAAGGGCTGCTCGAACAGGTCGAGCAGGTTGTCCGGGATGCCGGCGAGAGATCCGTTCTCGGCCAACACGGACTGGAGGACCAGTCGCGCCTCGGGAGCCGTACCGGTGATGGCGCCACCCATGGACTGCGACGTCCCGTCTCCGAGGACCGAGCCCGCCACATGGGTGCCGTGCCCGACGGGGTCGTCCGTCCGTGCGGGGCTCGTGCGACCGAGGGCGATCAGGCGCTTGACCCGGCCGGTGAAGGCAGGATGCACATTGGTCGTCGATCCCTTGTCGAAGCCGGTGTCGGCGACGCACACGATCTCGCCCTCACCCCGGAACTTCGTGCCGTTGAGGGACACCTGGGCGTGCATCAGCGTCCCCGCGACGGTGTTGTACAGCACCCGCTCCGGGACTTCCTCGATCTCCTTCACCTCGTCGAGGGCGGCCAGTGCGGCGACGTCCTCGTTGCGGACCGTCATACGCATCTTGCCGCGGCTGGGCCGTACATCGCCGGGACTGACTCCGGCGGCCGCCGCGATCCGGTCCCGTACGCCGTCCACGCTCGCATCGACGTCCTCGTGCAGGACGACGTCGACGGTGCGGCTCCCGTCACCCGCCGCCTCCATGGGATCGGCCAGCGCGGCCACACTCGAACGCAGCTGGGTCGACTGGAGCGACCGGCCGATCTTGAAACCGTTGAAGTACACGTCCGCCCAAGCCACGAACGGCAGTGCGCGCACGGCGTCCAGGTCCGTGGCCCGGTAGCCACACAGGTAGGTGTCCTGCGGAACATACTCGTGGACCACCACCCCGAGCGCCGCGAGTTGTTCCTTCTCCTCGACGGTGGGCGGGTGCGTGGTCTGAACGAGCAGGTAATTGGACGCGGACGCGTCCTCGGACGTCAGCGATGCGGTGGCCAGCTCGTCAGCCTGGACCAGCGGGTCCACCGTGACGCCATTGATAGTGATACGGGCCATGCCGAACTCCCGGAGGGGGGTGGGGGAAGGCGCGCACCGGGCAGGCAGCACCGCGGCGCCCCGGCACTGCCCGTGCCGACGCCTAGAGGACCAAAGCCCGTCCGAACCGGTGGCGCGCCGGGCTGCGTGGTTACTTCCGTTCGGCCAACACGCTAGACAGATGACAGTCCACCTGCACGTCGAGCTTGGATGGAGACCCCCATCCGGGCCCACTATCACCCCGGAGAGCACTCGACAGCCGCGTCCGCCTACGCCTCACACGTCCTTGGCGGCCTGACACTGCTGGAGCGTCAGGTTCAGGAGGAGTCGTTGGAGTCGCCCGCGAGCGTCTTGCCTGCGACCCCTGCCCTGGTGACGCCGTCGACTGCCACACAGATACCAAAGACACGATCGTAGCTGGTCCAGCCATTGACGAGGCCACCGTTGTTACTGATCTGCACCCGCTTCCTGGCGGGGTCCACGGACGACACCAAGTGCAAGTAGACCGTCCCGGCGACACGGGCGAGGACGATGTCCCCGACCTCCAACTTCGACGGATCGACCGGAGCAACGACCGCCTGCTGCCGACTGCGTATCAGCGGGACCATCGAGGAGCCGCTGGGCCGGAACGCCACGGTGGCCCCGCCAGCAACCCTGCCTGCCACTGCATCCAATGCACCCATCCGGCGATCGTGGCAGATTCCCCTGCATCACCCCACCGATTTACTCCTCCGTGCTCCACCAGCGAGGCGAACGTCACCTGATACGGCACTAGTCGATGTTCCTCTCCATGGATTCCATCACGAACCCTTGTTCTGGCGGTCGTAGATGGCGTTCGGGTGGAGGACGTTCTCAAGCAAAGGCACGAGTCCGGGCAAAGAGCCGTGGTGGTATTCCGCACCCCGCCGAGCGCACAGCCCTCCAGGTGGTAGCGGCGGCAGCGGGCGGATCATTCCAGGTTCCCGCGGACCCAGGCGCGGAGGACGTCGAGGTAGCGCAGGACCTGGACCTGGACCTGGACCTGGACCGGGGCGGTGGGCTCGATGGTGCCGGCCTTGTTTTCGAATGCTCTGATCAGGTCATCGCACAGGTTGGCGGTGGCGGTGACCGCTTCGGGCAGGCTGATGTCGCGCTCGACCATCAGCACGTGGGGCAGCAGGGTCGGGATGGCCCCGGGCTCTTGGATTTCCTTGTGGTACGACCACAGGTCGTTGGCGACACCGATGTGGTCGATGGCCAGGGCCGTGAGTTCCTCCAGCACGGGGAGAGCGAGCTCGTAGGCGCAGGGCGCCACACCGCTGCTGAGCGCGCTGAGCTCGCTGAGCTCCAGGCATGGGCTGACAGCGCCGTTGAGCCGGCGCAGGCTGCGGTAGGCGGCCGCATTTAGGAGCCGTCACGGGCCTCATATGCCTTCGGTGTCCAGGAGAACGGCAAGTCGGCACCAAGTCCACGCCAAGGCCCGGTGGGCACCGTGTCGTATCCGCCGTCGGCATTCGATCCTGGAGCAACCGAGCGTGTCACCCAGCAGTACCTCCGAACAGCCCCGCCCCTACGAGACGATCGCGGACCCCCGCGAGCGGAAACCGCTGTCGCCCCCGCTCCCCGCAGCCCCGCACGGTGCAACGGGCCGGGCCGCCTCGGTCGCCCACGGCTTGACCGAATACGGGCTGCACCGCCACCGCAAAGGTGAGGACGAGTCCGTCCGGCCATCGCTCCGCGAAGGCACCGCGCAGCGGACGCCGGCCGTACTCGTCCGCGGAGCGGCGCGATGACGGTACTCGACTGCGCTCCCCACGACGTCCTGGACGCCTACCGCACCTGTGAGTTCGTCACCCTCGGCAAGAACGGAACCCCGTTGGCCTGGCCGACGGCCGTGGCTCGGCGCGAAGACGGAACCCTCCTGCTGACCACGTCCCTCGCCTTCGCCCAAAAGGCGCTGAACGTACGCCGCGACGGCCGGGTCGCGCTGCTCTTCTCCGACCCCACGGGCAGCGAACTGGACCGGGCTCCGCAAGTCTTCGTCAGCGGCCGCGCCCACTGCCCCGACGCGATCATGACGGGTCCGGAAGGGGCCGAGGAGTACTGGCGCAGGCTCTTCGAACGCCAGCCGCACAGCCGCGCCTACCTCAAGCGCCCCATGAGGCCGGTGATGTCCTGGTACTACCTGCGCCTCCTCATCACCGTCGTACCCGAACGGGTGAGCATAAGGCCGAGCCTGGAGGAGCTGCCGTGGCTCGAGGCGCCGGCTCCCGCCGCCGCGACGCAAACGCTGCCCGGGGCCGCGCAACTCGGCCGTATGCCGACGGCGGTACTGGCCGGCCGGGACGCCTCGGGGGCACCGCTGCTCGCCCGTACCCGCCCGCAGCCGACACCGTCGGGCTATCTGGTCGAGGTCCCACCGGACTGCCGTGTCGAGCCGGGGCCGGCCAGCCTGCTGGTGCACCGGCACGACGAACTGCTGAACCACATGTACAACGCGCTCGTACGCGGAGACCTGAGGCAGACCGGTTCGGGCTGGCTCCTGGTGCCGTACAGCGTGATCGAACCCATGGGTTCGGGCCGGGTCAGCGATGCCCTGCGGGTCCTGCGCCAGACCAAGCGGTCGACCGACCGCTATCTCGCGCGGCGCGGCCTGCCCCGCCCGAAAGTGCAGTGGGATCAGTTCCGTTCCCTGGCGGCGCCGTCGCATACAGGACGGAGCCGACCGTGCTGAACTGCCGCTCCGTGCGTGAGGAGTCTCCGTGCGAGCCCTGATCGGCCACCTCGCCGCAGCACTCTCCCGTCTCGGGCGTCGCTCTGCCCGCCCAGCGTTCCCCGCACCGTCGGACGGGGACCGCGTGGCGGCCGTCATGAAGTCCCCGCACCATTGATCACCACTCCGGCTCGTTCGGGGCACGCGGACTGACGGCGCGGCGGGGGGAGGGAATCAGGCGAGGTTCTCCGGGTGCTCGGCACGGTCGCCGGAGGTCGTCCACGGTGCCGCGCCGTTTACGATGTGGTTGTCATGGTCACAATGAAGGTGCTCGGCGCGTTCCGGGTCGAGGTCGAGGGCCGCCCCGTTGCCACACCGGGTCGGCTCGCGCGGATGGTTCTGGTCCAACTCCTGCTCGCCCGTGGAGAGGTCGTCTCCACGGAGCGGATCGTCGAGAGGTTGTGGCCCACGCGTGTCCCGTCGAGTGCGCAGGCGTCGCTGCACGCGTACATCGCGCGTCTGCGGCGCCTTCTCGAACCGGAACGAGCACCTAGGACCGCCGCTCGGCTCCTGCTCAGTGCGCCGTACGGCTACGCCCTCGCCCTGGAACGGGACGCGCTGGACGCCTGGGTGTTCGAGGACCGGGTCGCGGCCTGCTCGGTAGCGGGTGTGCCCGCCCACGCCGCGGCCGAGGGCTTGGCCGAAGCGCTCGCCTCGTGGGGCGGGCAGCCGTACGCGGAGTTCGCGGACGAGCCCTGGACGGCCGGTGAACGCACCCGCCTGGAGGAACTGCACCGCGCTGCCCGCGAACGGCTCGTCGCCACGCGGCTGAGCCTCGGGCAGGCCGCGCAGGCCCTCACCGACGCGGACGCGCTGGCCCGGGAGCAGCCCTTGCACGAGGAGGGATGGCGGCTGCTGGCGCTGGCGCTGTGGGCCCGCGACCGACAGGGGGACGCTCTGGCGGCACTGAGGCAGGCCCGGCACGTCCTCGGAGAAGAACTCGGCGTCGAACCCGGTCCGGCCCTGCTGGAGCTGGAGCAGGCCCTGCTGCACCAGCGTCTGGACGTCCTTCACCGAGAGACCGGGGCGCCCACCGCGACCACCGCGCGAACCGGGATGGCGACCGCGACCACCGCGCGAACCGGGACGGCCGCCCCCGTGACGCTCCGCAGCTCCGTCACGGCTGCCGGACCGGGGACGCCGACTGCGCCGACGGTCCTCATGGCAGGCCGGCTCCTGGGCCGTGACGAAGAGCTGGCGGCAATCGCCGATGCGGCGGAGCGGGCACGCGGCGGCCGCGCGCAGGTGGTCCTGGTCTCCGGCGAGGCCGGAATCGGCAAGTCGAGCCTTCTGCAGGCCGCGCTGCGCCAACTGCCCCCACAGGGTTGGCTGGTCGGATCCGGGCAGTGCCCGGAGACCGACGGCGCCCCGCCCGGCCGGGCCTGGTTCGATCTCGCCCCCGGCCTCGCCGAAGACGCGCCACCAGGACCGTACGCCGACGAGCTGGCCCCCCTGCTGGCCCCGGGCACCTCGAGCGGCTCCGAGCAGCCGGACGGCAGCCCGGCCCGGCGCTTTCGGCTGCACCGGGCACTGCTCGGCTGGCTCCGCGACGCAGCCGCGCGGCAGCCCCTGGCGATCGTGCTGGACGACCTGCACCGGGGCGACCAGGAGAGCATCGAGCTGTTCCTGCTCTGCGCCGAGCAGTTGCGCGACGCACCACTGGTCCTGGTCGGCTCGTACCGCACCGGCGAGGGCGACCTGACCGGCGCACTGGCACGCCTGGCTGCCTGCTCGCCCGTACGAATCAAGCTCTCGGGCCTGTCGGACACCCAGGCGAAGGAACTGCTGCGGCGGTCGACGGCCGACATCAGCGAGCAGGCCGCGGCGGCCCTGGCCGAACGGGCCGGGGGCAACCCCTTCTACCTTCGTGAAAGTTCCCTCCTGCTGGCCGGCGAGGGCGAGCAGCAAGCCCTGGCCCGGATCCCGCAAGGGGTCCAGGACGTACTGCGGCGCAGGCTCGCCCTGCTCGCACCGACGGTCACGGCCGGACTGCGGCTCGCAGCCGTCGCCGGACGCGAGGCCCCGATCGCCCTCCTGGTGCAGGCCGCGGACTGCGATCCCGAGCAACTCCTCGACGCCCTGGACGCCGGCGTGACCGCCGGGCTGCTCACCGAGCCGCGGGCGGGTACGGTCCGCTTCAGCCACGCCCTCGTGCGCGACGCCCTGGAAGCGGACCTCACGCGCCTGCGGTTGGCCCGGATGCATTCCCGACTGGGCAGGAGCCTGATCGCCCTCGGCTCGGACGACGTCGCCGCCACCGCCCACCACCTCCTGCGGGCGGCCGCGGTCGTGACCGCCGACGCCGGCCCGGCGGTCCACCATGCCCGGCTGGCGTGCGAGCAGGCCGTGCGCCGCTATGCCCCGCAGAACGCCGAAGCCCTGCTGAACACGGCCCTCGGCCTTCTGGCCGACCATCCGGCAGCCTTCGCAGACCAGGACGCCGCCCTGCTGCGGGTGATGCTGCTGGGCCAGCTCGTCGACTGCCGGATCCGGATGGGGGCCGTCGTACCGGCCCGCGACGCACAGCAGCAGGCCGTCCGGGTGGCCCGTGCCGAGGGCCGGGCAGACCTGCTGACCGCCGCCTACACGACATGGACCGAACCGACGCCCTGGCGCGTCCGCCCGTACGCGGCCTGTGATCCCGAGGCCGTCGAGGAGCTCACGAACCTGCTGGAGAATCACCACCCGGACGACCGCCAGCGGTGCCTGCTCCTCGACCAGCTCGCCGACGCACTGGACGACACCGACCCCCGCGCCGTGACCGTCGCACGCCAGGCCGTGGAGCTCGCCAGGACCGTGGGCGATCCCCGGCTCCAGGGCCTGACCCTCACCTCCTTGCTGCGCCGCATCGACTGCGAACTGGAACCCGCCGCCTATCTCGAACTCCACGAAGAACTTGCCGAGGTCGCCGCCTCCCAGGACAGCCCCGAGTACTCCTGGATGAGTTCCTACATCGCCGCCCGGATCGCCGCCGCCGGCAACGACCCGGCGCAGATGGAGCGGTGCCTCGTACGCGCCGACGAGATCGCCCGCACCTACGAGCTGCGCGGTGCCCTCGCCATCGCCAGGCTGCGCCGCCCCATGGTCGCCATGGCCCAGGGCCGATTCGGCGAGGCGGAGCAGGACCTGGCGTCTGCGGTGGCGGAACTGCGAGCGCTTGGGGCGGTGGACCTCAGCGGACTGGCGGGCCTGGCGGCCGGATGCATCCGCCTGCAGCAGGGCCGGCTCGCCGAGGTCCTGCCGGTGCTGCTCGCGGTGTGGGAGAAGTACCAGCCGCACAACGAAGCCCTCACCGCCCTCGCCCTGCTGGCCGCGGACCGCGCCGAAGAGGCCCGTGAGGTCTTCGCCCGCAGGGCGCCGATCCGCCGCGACTTCGCCTACTCCATCCTGGCCGGCCTGCGCGGCATCGCCGCCATCGCCTTCGACGACCGGCAAGCGGCCGCCGAGGTCTACCGCGATCTCCTTCCCCTTCAGGGGCTGGCAGGCGGAGCGAGCAGCCTCAGCCTCGTCTTCCGGCCCGTCGCGCAGACCCTGGGCGAACTCGCCCAATTCCTGGGCCATGCGCAGGAAGCGCAGCGCCACTACCGGGAGGCCGAGCGGGTGGCAGCCGCATGGGACTCCCCGCACTGGTCGGATGCCGCCCAGACGGCCCTGGCCCGGCTTCCGCAGTCGGGCGAGTAGAACGGGAGGCGGTCACGGGGGTGGGGCTGGTCCGGATCGCGCAACGCTAGGCCAGCTCGGCCATGAACTCCGCCGCCAGCTCGAGGAACCGACCGGGCGAGTCCGTCGTCAACTGGAGGTCCACGAGCACCTCGTCGGTCTCCGCCGCGCACATCGTGCGCAGGTGGTCGCAGATCTGGCGCACGGTCCCACGGTGGTGGCCCTCCGCCAGGTCGGC
Organism: Streptomyces sp. BK340; assembly: GCF_007827595.1. GTDB lineage: Bacteria > Actinomycetota > Actinomycetes > Streptomycetales > Streptomycetaceae > Streptomyces. The sequence goes on along the minus strand of NZ_VISR01000049.1, from coordinate 3,465 downwards.
CGCGGACCTGGTGACGTCAGGGTTCACACGCAGCACCCGCCGCAGTCCTGCCGGGTCCCGCCCCGCCCGTTCGGCCGCCTCGGAAGCCACGGCCCACAGACCGCGGAAGTACTCAAGCGGCATCGAGGCCGCGAGCCAGCCGTCGGCACGCCGGCCCACCCGCTCCAGGGCATGTGGAGTGAATCCGCCCAGCAGCACGGGCGGCCTCGGTTTCTGGAGGGGCTTGGGCAGGACGGTCGACTCGCGGATCGTCCACAGCGGGCCGGTGTGGACCACCGACCCGGGCCGCCATACGGCGTCGAGGACGTCAAGAGTCTCCTCCAGCCGGGCGCCCCGTCCTTCCCAGGGCACCCCGGCGGCCTCGTACTCCTCCCGCATCCAGCCCAGCCCGATGCCCACTTCCAGGCGCCCGCAGCTGAGCAGATCGAGTGTCGTCAGCGCCCGGGCGAGCACGAGGGGCGGCTGCCACAGGGCGTTGAGCGTACTGCTGCCCAGACGTACCCGTTCGGTCGCCATGGCTGCCACGCCCAGCGCGAGCAGCGGGTCGAGGTGGGTGCCGTACCGGACGGGCATCTTCCCGCCCGGGTACCCGTCGGGGGGGATGAGCGGGGCCAAGAGGCGGTCGGCCACCCAGAGGCTGTGGCAGCCCAGCGCTTCCAACGCCGTGCACATGCCGACGGAGAGGCGGGGGTCGGCGAACGGACCGAACTGGGGTACGGAGAATCCGATGCGCATCGGTGAGGTTCCTCGATCGGTGAGGGGTGGACAACGGGGCCGGACGCACTGGCGCGCATCCAGCCCAGCCGGCGGGGACGACGGTCACGCCGTTGTACGCCGGCCCCGGATCCGGTCGGTCTCGCGGCGGTACTGCCGCTGCCCGAGCAGCTTCCACAGCACCCGCGCCGGAACGGCCAGCCGGGCGAGGAACTCCCTGCGCTCCTCGGGAGAGGTGTCTTCCAGGATGGCGCCGAGCGCGATCATCAGCCGGTTGCGGGGCGTCTCGGCGAGGCCCCGCTCCCCGACCGCATGCCAGTCCTTCTCGTTCACGTGGAGGGCGACAAGAGGCATGACCTGCTGTTCCTCCTCGTCAAGATGGGCGCACAGCTGCCGGTGATGCCGACGCAGCGCCTCGGCCAGCTCGTCACGGTCCTCGGACAGGGCCTTCGCCTGCCACCGGTCCATGAGCACCTGGACCTCGCTGATCCCTTCGGAGAGCTCCCGGTGCTGCGCCTCCATGGCCAGCACCTGCTCGGCATCGAGGTCCAGATGGGGCAGCAGGACCGGCCAGAGCATCTCGTCCTCCCCGGTGTGGTGGGCGTGCAGGCCGATTACGTAAAGCCGCCAGTGCTCGGCGAGGATCCGGGCGCGGGCGGTGTCTGCGGGCCGAACGTCCTGGACGAGGTCGGCCAGCAGGCGCGACTCGCGACGGAACACCTGGTGGATCATCGCCATCTCGCGGGTGTAGGGGTGAACGGCGGAGTCTGAAGCATTGCTCGTGGTCATGATCCCCAGTCTTCGGAGTCCGATTGCCGGGCACTTGCACCCGACTTGCCGTACCTGGCTCACGTGAACGCCGGCTCGAGCTTCGGCTGCCTCGTAAGCCGGTCTCGACCAGATAGATAGGTGGCGACCGAGTCGGCGGCGTCCAGCCACAGCTCTGCGTGCCAGTTCTCTACGACGACACGGTGATCGTCGTAGACCCAGCACCCGTTCACCGGGTAGATCCTCAGCGACGCGGTGAACGGGACCACGCCCAACTCCAACTCGCTGGTCTGCTCGTCACTGGCGCAGCGGGCGCCGTGTCTCCAGCCGCCAGGCGGTGTGCTCGAACGTCGAGAACAGCAGGTCGAACTCGTCGCCGGCGTTGACGAGCCGGGGCCCCTCGACGGTGAGCTCCCGGTGTCGAAGTCCTCGTGGGCGCTGGAGCAGCCACCGCCGCCTGAGAGCCTGTCGGATGGCCAGCTGATTACGCCGAGCATCGACCGCTGGCGGCCTCGGAGTTGTCGCACTGCCACACACCACGTGATCGGGACCGTCGCCGTGTCCGAAGGGCAGATCGCAAACGTCACGCGTCTCGCATGCTCCAGGCACCCCAACATGCTTTCAGAGGAAGACGCGCGCCACCTCCAGCCACTTCAGGGCGTCCTCGCCGGTCGCCGTCATGTTGGTCTCGGACCAGGGGCGACGCCGGGTGACACACAGGCAGAAGTCGATAGCGCCGCCCTGTACCCGTTGCGCGGCAGCCTCGGGGCCCCACACCCAGGTCCGTCCGTCAGGTGCTGTCAGCTCGACGCGGAAGGGGTCCGCCGACTCAGGCAGTCCGACGGCGGCGAAGGACAGCGCCCTTCCCAACACCCCCAGCGACGCCACGTGCTGCAGACGATTCGTCCGGCGGTGTGCCACGCCCACAGCATCGAAGACGTCCTGCCCGTGTGCCCAGGTTTCCATCAGACGAGGGGCGCCATCAGGGCCGGGGTCACCTTCGACATATACCAGGGGAATGCGTGGTCCCATGGCGTGTCCCGCAGTGCCGCCGCCAGTTCCGCTCGACCGGCCCGCCACTCGTCCAGATGGTTTTGTGCGTGACTGCGGGAGTCGTTTCGAGGTGACTGTGGGAGTCACTGTCTGACCGAGTTTGCGATGTCAGTTTGTTTTGACGTCACTTGGGGGCTTGCGGTGAGACTGTGAGGTGTGCTTCTCCCGCTGGGGGCCTCATGGGTAACTCGCAGTCGAAGGTCGAGTTGTACGCGGCGATCCGCCGGGATCACCAGATGGGCATGTCGCTGCGGGCTCTTCAGCGCACTCATAACGTGACGTGGAGGACCGTCCGGCGGGCTCTGGACGGTCAGTGGCCGGAGCCACGGAAGAAGCAGCGGCGCAAGGAGTCGAGGCTCGATCCCTACAAGCCGCTGATCGACGGGATGCTGCTGGCTGACCTGGACGCTCCGCCCAAGCAGAGACACACCGCCCAGCGCATCTTCGACCGCCTGGTCGAAGGCCATGAGGCCGACAACATCTCGTACTCGATGGTCCGTGCCTATGTGAAGGACCGCCGCAAGGAGGTCCGCCGGCAGGCCGGAGTGGGCCCGGACACGATGTTCGTTCCGCAGACCCATCTGCCTGGCGTGGAGGCGGAGGTCGACTTCGGCGACCTCCACGTGATGCTCGCTGGCCGGATGACCAAGGTCTATCTGTTCTCGTTGCGGTTGTCCTACTCCGGCAAGGCCGTGCACCGGGTCTTTGCTTCCTGTGGCCAGGAAGCGTTCTTCGAAGGGCACGTGCACGCTTTCCGGATGCTGGGCGGTATCCCCCGCGGCCGGATCCGCTACGACAACCTGCGGGCCGCGGTCGAACGGGTCCTGGGCCTAGATGTATTGATCACGAGCGTTGTTGACACTGGGTCTTGATCATGGCGAAGACCTCCGGTGTGGTGGAGCTGTCTAGGAACGCACCACACGGAGGTCT
>NZ_VISR01000048.1 GCF_007827595.1 Streptomyces sp. BK340 | reverse complement strand
CCGCTCCCGCTCCACGAGCAGCGGCATCGCGTCCGACGCGGTCACCAACTCGCGCAACGGATACCGGGACAGCACCGCGTCCACCTCGGGTGACAGGGCCGCCGCGAGCCGCCAGGCGGCCGGGCGGTCCTCCGCCCGCAGCGCGGCGGCGGCCGCCAGGACCACGTCCCGCTGCTCCTCGGGCACTCCGGCGGCCGCCCGCTCGTACAGCCGAGCGCCCTCGTCCAGGACCAGGCCGGTGTCGATGCCCGCCGGGATCTTGATCTGCGCGTGGTGCCGCCAGGTGCCGACCGGGTCCGACCAGGCCTCGACCGTGTAGGTCCAGCGGCCGGGTTCGTCCGGGGTGACGGTGGCGCCCAGATGGTCGGTGCCCGGGGCGAGTTCACGCATCGGGGTCCAGGGGCCCGGGCGGCCCTCGGGATCCCGCAGGACGACGTTCGCGGCGACGGCGTCGTGCCCCTCCCGGAACACGGTGGCCGACACCTCGAACGACTCACCGGCCACCGCCTTGGCGGGCCTGCGCCCGTGCTGGACCACCGGGCGCACGTCGAGGACGGGAATTCGGCCGAGAACGGTCGGTTCCGGCGGGGCGGGAAGCTGCTGCCGGGGCGGGGCCGGAGCCTCCTCGCGAAGTTCCTCGGCGGGCTTTCCGGTTTTCTTGCCAGAAGTTTTCCTTCCGGCCGCCTTGCTGGGTGTCGAGGGTGCTGACGAGTGGTGCGTGGCGGGCATGACCGCTCCTGTCCGCTTCAACGTGGGTGTGGGCGGATGGCTGTGGGGAGGTGGGTCCTGCAGGTGAGACGTGGTGCTGCTGTGGGACGTACCGGAGGAGCCTTCCCACCCTATTCGGGTGGGCAATCCGGCACTTTGTTAACTACTCACGCGTATGTCTACGCACAAGACCGGCCCCTTTCCCGGTTTCCCGCCAGGGCGGCCATTACGCCACCGCCGCGTCCCGACACCCGCGCTCGCGGCGTCCCCACCGACGCCCCGGTAACCACTAACGTCGACCCTGACGACGAGACGTACGGCGCCGTGCGTCTCACCCCGTAACGCGTCCGAGGTGGAATGTGAAGGCGATCCGTCGGTTCACCGTCCGTCCCGTTCTCCCCGAACCCCTCCGGCCGCTGAGCGACCTGGCGCGCAATCTGCGCTGGTCCTGGCATGTGGAAACGCGCGACCTGTTCCAGTCCGTCGACCCCGAACGCTGGGCCGCCGCCGGGGGCGACCCGGTGCGGCTGCTGGGCGGGGTGCGCCCGGCCCGGCTCACCGAGCTGGCCGGGGACCGGCGGTTCCTGCGCCGGCTGCGCGCGGCCGTCGACGACCTCAACGACTATGTGACCGGCGACCGCTGGTACCAGCAGCAGGACGACGGACTGCCCGTCGCCGTCGCCTACTTCTCGCCCGAGTTCGGCATCACGGCCGCGCTGCCCCAGTACTCCGGCGGCCTCGGCATCCTCGCCGGCGACCATCTCAAGGCGGCCAGCGACCTCGGGGTCCCGCTGATCGGTGTCGGCCTGCTCTACCGGCACGGGTACTTCCGCCAGACCCTGTCCCGGGACGGCTGGCAGCAGGAGCACTACCCGGTGCTCGACCCCCATGAGCTGCCCGTCAGCCTGCTGAAGGAGGCCGACGGGAGCCCCGCCCGGGTCTCCCTCGCGCTGCCCGGCGGCCGGGCGCTGCACGCCCGGATCTGGCTGGCCCAGGTGGGCCGGGTGCCGCTGCTGATGCTCGACTCGGACGTGGAGGAGAACGACCCCGGCGAACGCGGGGTGACCGACCGGCTGTACGGCGGCGGCAGCGAGCACCGGCTGCTGCAGGAGATGCTGCTGGGGATAGGGGGTGTCCGGGCCGTGCGGACGTACTGCCGGCTCACCGGGCACCCGGAGCCCGAGGTGTTCCACACCAACGAGGGACACGCCGGCTTCCTGGGGCTGGAGCGGATCGCCGAACTGGGCGACCGGGGACTCGACTTCGACTCGGCGCTGGAGGCCGTGCGCGGCGGCACCGTCTTCACCACGCACACCCCCGTCCCGGCCGGGATCGACCGGTTCGACCGGGAGCTGGTCGCCCGGCACTTCGGGGCGGACGGCGAACTCCCGCGCATCGACGTCCAGCGGATCCTCGCGCTCGGCATGGAGACCTACCCGGGCGGCGAGCCGAACCTGTTCAACATGGCCGTGATGGGGCTCCGGCTGGCCCAGCGGGCGAACGGGGTCTCGCTGCTGCACGGGCAGGTCAGCCGGGAGATGTTCGCGGGACTGTGGCCGGGATTCGACCCCGAGGAGGTGCCGATCACCTCCGTGACCAACGGGGTGCACGCCCCGACCTGGGTCGCCCCCGAGGTGCTCCGGCTGGGCGCCCGGGAGATCGGCGCCCAGCGGGCCGAGGACGCGCTGAGCGTCGGCGGCTCCGAGCGCTGGGACTCGGTCGCGGACATCGCGGACCAGGAGATCTGGGAGCTGCGCCGTACCCTGCGCGAACAGCTGGTGGTGGAGGTACGGGAGCGGCTGCGCGCCTCGTGGCGCCAGCGCGGCGCCGGGGACGCGGAGCTGGGCTGGATCGACGGTGTGCTCGATCCCGGGGTGCTGACGATCGGGTTCGCGCGGCGCGTGCCGTCGTACAAGCGGCTCACGCTGATGCTGCGCGACCGGGACCGGCTGATGGAGCTGCTGCTGCACCCGGAGCGGCCGGTCCAGATCGTCGTCGCGGGCAAGGCGCACCCGGCGGACGACGGCGGCAAGCGGCTGGTGCAGGAGCTGGTGCGGTTCGCCGACGACCCGCGCGTGCGGCACCGGATCGTCTTCCTGCCCGACTACGGCATGGCGATGGCCCAGAAGCTCTACCCCGGCTGCGACGTCTGGCTGAACAACCCGCTGCGCCCGCTGGAGGCCTGTGGCACCTCCGGGATGAAGGCCGCGCTCAACGGCTGCCTCAACCTCTCGGTGCTGGACGGCTGGTGGGACGAGTGGTTCCAGCCGGACTTCGGCTGGGCCGTGCCGACCGCCGACGGCGTGGGCACCGACCCGGACCGCCGTGACGACATCGAGGCCGCGGCCCTGTACGACCTGCTCGAACAGCGGGTCACCCCGCGCTTCTACGAGCGCGGCCGGGGCGGGCTGCCCGACCGCTGGATCGACATGGTGCGCCAGACCCTCACCCTGCTGGGCCCGAAGGTGCTGGCGGGCCGGATGGTCCGCGAGTACGTCGACCGCCTGTACACGCCGGCCGCCCAGTCCCACCGCGCGTTGAACGAGGACACGGCGCGTGAACTGGCCGCCTGGAAGGCGAGGGTGCGGGCCGCCTGGCACCGGGTGAGCGTCGACCACGTGGAGACGACGGCCACGACGGCCACCGCGGAACTGGGCTCGACCGTGGGGCTGCGGGTGCGGGTGGGGCTCGGTGACCTCGGGCCGGACGACGTGGAGGTGCAGGCGGTCTCCGGCCGGGTCGACGCGCAGGACCGCATCACGGACGCCACGGTGGTGCCGCTGAAGGCGACCGGCGCCCCGGACCTGGAGGGCCGTCGCGTCTACGAGGGCCCGCTCTCCCTGGACCGCACCGGCCCCTACGGCTACACGATCCGCATCCTGCCGGCCCACCGCCTGCTCGCCTCCGGCGCGGAACTGGGTCTGGTGTCCGTGCCGTCGGAGGAGGCGGTGGAGGGGGCGGGGCTGCTGATGCGGTGAGCGTCAGTCCTCCAGGCCCCGGGTGGCCAGTTCCCTCAGCACCTTGCCGCACCTGCGGGCGTAGGCGTGCTGCAGCCCGCGCGTCGCGGCCCCGCCCGCGCGGGCGTACCACTTCTGGGCGCGGCTGAAGGCGGCCACCGTCAGCCAGACGGTGCCGTCGCCGGTGCGGTCGACCACGAAGGCCTCCTCGCCGCACTCGGGGTGGCCTTCCAGGGTGCCGTAGGCCCAGCCGGCCCGGCGGGGCTCGTCGACGGTCCAGACGATGCGGCAGGGGGCCTTGATGAGGCCGGCCAGGGTGACCGTGACCTCGACGTCGGGGGCCGCGCGGTCGGCGGTGGCGTCGATGCCCACGCCGAGCGAGCGGTGCATCTGCCAGGTCAGGACCGCCTCCGCGGCCCGGCGGAAGACCTCAGGGCCCTCGCCGATCCGGGTGCGTTCGAACAGCGGGTGGAAGCCGGGCGGGCAGCTGGTCAGGTCGTCGCGGGTCGCGCCGACCGGCTCGTAGGTGAAGGGCGCCGAGGACATGGGTCACAAGGGTAGGGCGGTACCCGGGACGTCTTCCGCCCGGGTACCGCCCTATCTCAAGTGGTGTGCGACTAGCTGACGTTGACCGCCGACCAGGCCGCGGCCACCGCCTTGTACTCGGTGCTGGTGGAGCCGTACAGGGCCGCCGCCGCGCTCAGCGTGCCGGTGCGGGCCGCCTTGTAGTTGGTCGTCGACGTGAAGTACGTCGTCAGCGCCTTGTACCAGATCTGCAGCGCCTTGGCGCGGCCGATGCCGGTGACCGTGGAGCCGTTGGACGTCGGCGAGTTGTAGCTCACGCCGTTGATCGTCTTCGCTCCGCTGCCCTCGGACAGCAGGTAGAAGAAGTGGTTCGCGACGCCGGACGAGTAGTGGACGTCCAGGTTGCCGACCGAGGAGGACCAGGAGTCCGCCGAGCCGCCGTCCTTGCTGGGCTTGTCCATGTAGCGCAGCGGAGTGCCGTCGCCGTTGATGTCGATCTTCTCGCCGATGAGGTAGTCACCGGGGTCCGAGGCGTTGTTCGCGTAGAACTCCACGCCGGTGCCGAAGATGTCCGAGGTGGCCTCGTTCAGGCCGCCGGACTCGCCCGAGTAGTCCAGGCCCGCGGTGTTCGCGGTGACGCCGTGGCTCATCTCGTGGCCGGCCACGTCCAGCGAGGTCAGCGGGTCGAGGTTGCTCTCGCCGTCGCCGTAGGTCATGCAGAAGCAGTCGTCGTCCCAGAAGGCGTTGACGTACGAGCTGCCGTAGTGCACGCGGGAGTAGGCGCCGACACCGTTGTTCTTGATGCCGCTGCGGCCGAAGGTGTTCTTGTAGAAGTCCCAGGTCTCCTGCGCGCCGTAGGCGGCGTCGGCGGCCGCGGTCTGGTCGGTGGAGGAGCTGGAGGCGGTGCCGGTGCCCCAGACGTTGTCCGAGTCGGTGAACAGGGTGCCGGTGCCCGAGCTGGTGCCGTGCTTCAGGTTGTACGTCTTGTGACCACCGCGCGTGGTGTCGTACAGCTGGTACGTCGAGCCCGACAGGTTGGTGTTCAGGCTGACGGTGCCCGAGTACAGGGTCTTGCCGGTGCCGGTGGCGTTCTCGATGCCCTGGTACTCGAAGAGCTTCTTGCCGGTGGCGGCGTCGGTGATGACGTGCAGCTTGTTCGGGGTGCCGTCGTCCTGCAGACCGCCGACGACCGTCTCGTAGGCGAGGACGGGCTTTCCGGAGCCGGCCCAGATCACCTTGCGGGCGCCGTCCGCGGCGGTCTTGGCGGAGCCGAGGGTCTTCGCGGCGCCCAGCGCCTGCTTCTCGGCCTTGGCGGCGGAGATCTGCGGCTTGAGCGAGGCCACCTTGATGGCGGACTTGTTCGCCTTGGTGACGCCCTCGGACTTGCCCGACTTGGCGGTGTGGACGACCAGGTCGCCGCCGAGGACCGGCAGGCCCGCGTAGGTGCGCTCGTAGCGGGTGTGGACGGTGCCGTCGGTGTCCTTGACGACGTCCTTGACGACCAGCTTCTCCTTGGCGCCGAGGCCTATCTTCTGCGCGGTGTCGGCCGCGCCGGCCTGTGCCTTCTGGATCAGGGTGGTACGGGCAGCGGCGGACAGCGCGGCCGGGGCGGCGGCCAGGGGCTTGGCGGCGGCGGACCCGGCCGGGGTCTGGGCACTGGCACTGGTGGTCAGCCCCGTGGAGAGCAGGGCTCCGGCCGCGACAGCGGTGGCGATGGCCAGAGTGGTGCGCTTGTGACGCGCGTAGAGGGGGCTCACAGAAGCTCCTTCTCGTGGGGGAGTCCGGGCAGTGTGGGGTTACTGGCCGGAGTGTGTGGTGTTGCGAAGTTGCTGTGCTGCTGCGGCGGGTGGAGAGAGAGTGACATCAGGGGCGCGTACATGTCAGGACCCCAAAGTGATGTTGGCCGGAATTCGACTGTCTGGTTAACGTTTCAGGAATGTAAAACGGGCGCCGCCCGAGGGGGTTGAACCCCCGGACGACGCCCTGTTCCGGTGCTGGTGGGGTGCGGTTTACGGGAACGTCAGCTTCCAGCTGTTGATCGTGCCGACGTCCTGTGCGGCCTGGTCCTGGACCTTCAACTTCCAGGTTCCATTGGCCGATTCGGAGGAAGCGTTGACCGTGTAGGTCTCGTTGACGTTGTCCGCCGAGTCGGAGGACGAGAAGTTCTTCAGGCGGTACGAGGTGCCCGACGGACCGACCAGGTCGATCACCAGGTCACCGCGCCAGGTGTGCGTGATGTCCACGCTCACCGAGAGGTTGCTCGGCGCGTTTCCGCTCCTGCCGGAGACGGTGATGTTCGAGGTGACCGCCGGCCCGTTGTCCGGGATCGACACCGGCGAGGTGTTCTCGTACGAGGTGCCGCCGCCCCCGCCGCCACCGGAGCGCGAACCGACCGCCACGCCCGCCCAGGCGTCCTGCACCGCCTTGTACTCGGCGCTGGTGGTGCCGTACAGCTCGCCGGCCGCCGCGAGGGTGCCGGTGCGGGCGCCCGCGTAGTTGGTGGTGGAGGTCCACTTGGTGGTCAGCGCCCGGTACCAGATCTGCAGCGCCTTGTCGCGGCCGATGCCGGTGACCGGAAGGCCGTCCGCGGTCGGCGAGTTGTAGGTGACACCGTTGATGACCTTGGTGCCGCTGCCCTCGCTCAGCAGGTAGAAGAAGTGGTTCGCGGGGCCCGACGAGTAGTGCACGTCGATGGACCCGATCCCCGAGTACCAGCTGTCCTTGGACGCGCCGTCCTTGCTGGGCTTGTCCATGTAGCGCAGCGGGGTGCCGTCGCCGTTGATGTCGATCTTCTCGCCGATGAGGTAGTCGCCGACGTCCGAGCTGTTGTTGGCGTAGAACTCCACGCCGGTGCCCATGATGTCGGAGGTGGCCTCGTTGAGGCCGCCGGACTCACCGCTGTAGTTGAGGCCGGCGGTGTTGGAGGTGACGCCGTGGCTCATCTCGTGGCCCGCGACGTCCAGCGAGGTCAGCGGGTCGGCGTTGCCGGAGCCGTCGCCGTAGGTCATGCAGAAGCAGCTGTCGTCCCAGAACGCGTTCACGTACGCGTTGCCGTAGTGCGTACGGGAGTAGGCGCCGACACCGTTGTTCTTGATGCCGCTGCGGCCGAAGGTGTTCTTGTAGAAGTCCCAGGTGACCGCGGCGCCGTAGTGGGCGTCGGCGCCCGCGGTGGCGGCGTTGGACGTGGTGCCGTTGCCCCAGGTGTCGTTGGTCTGGGAGAACAGCGTGCCGGTGCCCGAGGTGCCGTGGTTGAGGTTGTACGTCTTGTGGCCGCCGCGCGCCCCGTCGGTCAGCGTGTAGTTCGAGCCCGACTGGGTCGTGGTCAGCGTCACCTGGCCGCTGTACTGGGTGTTGCCGACGCCGGTCCTGATGCCCTGGTACTCGAAGAGCTTCTTGCCGGTGACGGCGTCGGTGACGACGTGCAGCTGGTTCGGGGTGCCGTCGTCCTGGAGCCCGCCGACGACGGTCTCGTACGCGAGAACGGGCTTGCCGCCGCCCGCCCAGATCACCTTGCGCACGCTGTCCGCTGCCGGCTTGCTGCCGCCGAGGACCCTGGCCCGCTGCACGGCCTGCTTCTCGACCGAGGCCCTCGACACGGCCGGGGTGAGGCCGGCGACCTTCAGCGAGGCGTTGCTGGCCTTGATGACGGACTTCGTCGCGCCCGACTTGGCGGTGTCCACGATGAGGTCGCCGCCGAGCACCGGCAGACCCGCGTAGGTCCGCTCGTAGCGGGTGTGCACAGTCCCGTCGGCGTCCTTGACGACGTCGTGGACGACCAGCTTCTCCTTGGCCCCGAGACCTATGGACCGCGCCGTCGCGGCCTTCTCCGAGTCCGCGTGCCGGATCAGCTCGGCGCGCTGCGAGGGCGTGAGCTTGACGGCCACATGGGCGGGGTTGACCTTGCCGGCCTGCGGCTTCGCCGGGGCGGCGCTCGCGGCGCCGGACTGGACGGCCGCGGCGATCAGGGCGGCGACACCCGCGAGGGCGACGGTGGCGGTGCGGCGGTGCGCTGTGTGGGAGGTGCGTCTGCGAGAGGTGCTGCTCACACTGACTCCTTCTGCGTGACCGCGGGTCGCGCGGCCAAGGGGAGACCGGACGGTGGGTTGGGACGTCCGGGCAGAACAGGGCGTTACGCGGAACCACGTGCAGGTGCAGGGCCGGCTCACGCGAGCATGGGGAACTGTGGGGTTGCTGTGAGTCGGCCGTGGGAAGAGTGGCAGGGGATCACGGCATCTGTCAGGACCGCGTCAGAAACTTGGCTGGAAATGGTTCGTTGACCGGATGTTCATGTTCGATATGCGGACCGTTGGCCCGAAGGCGGCCCGACCGGGCAACTGGGACGGATGCTGCACCGGTTGGACCGACGGACTAGTCCTCGGCGACCGTGTCCCCGTGCCACGTTCGCCACAGGGCCGCGTACGCACCGTTCGCGGTCACCAGTTCGTCGTGGGTGCCCAGCTCGGTGAGAAGGCCGTTCTCCATGACCGCCACGCGGTCCGCGTCGTGGGCCGTGTGGAGGCGGTGGGCGATGGCGATGACCGTGCGGGACTCCAGGACCGCGGCCAGGGCGCGTTCGGTGTGCCGGGCCGTGGTGGGGTCGAGGAGGGCCGTGGCCTCGTCGAGGATGAGGGTGTGGGGATCGGCCAGCACGACCCGGGCCAGGGCGAGTTGCTGGGCCTGGGAGCCGTCGGTGGGGTGGCCGTTCGGGCCGAGGGGAGTGTCCAGGGAGGACGGGAGGGCGCGCACCCAGTCGTCCGCACCCACTGCCTTCAGGGCCGCCCACAAGTCGTCGTCCGTGGCGCCGGGTTCGGCGATCAGGAGGTTGTCGCGGACCGTGCCGAGGAACACGTGGTGCTCCTGGGTGACCAGCACGACCTGGCGGCGCAGGCGTTCCGGTTCCAGGGACGCGATCGGTACGCCGCCCACCGTCACCGTGCCCGCCCCGGGCGAGTCGATGCCGGCGAGGAGCCTGCTGAGCGTGGTCTTGCCGGCGCCCGACGGACCCACCACGGCGAGGCGCTCACCGGGACGCACCGTCAGGTCCACCCCGCGCAGCACCTCACCGCCCCGCTCGTACGCGTACCGCACTCCGCGCACGTCGATCAGGTCGTCCGCCGGCTCCGGACAGCCGCCCTCCGCCTCGGCCCGGGGTGCCTGCGCCAGCCCCTCCACCCGGGCGAACGAGGCACCGCTGCTCTGCAGTTGCTCCACCCGCATCAGGATCTGGTCCAGCGGCTCCGTGAACTGCCGCAGGTACAGCGCCGCGGCCACCACCGCCCCGACGCCCACCGCACCCCGCTGGTGCAGCCACCCGCCGAGCAGCAGCACGCCCACCACCGGGACGGTGTACGTCACCTCGACCGCGGGGAAGAACACCGACCGCAGACGGAGGGTGTAGAAGCGGGTCAGGCGGGACTTCTCCAGCGCGTCCCGGTTCGCCGTGATCCGCCGCCGCCGGAGCCGGAACGCCTCGACCGTCCGGGCCCCGGTCGCCGTCGCCGCCACGATCTCGGCCACCTCCGAGGTGGCCGCGCCCTCGGCGAGGTAACCGTCCCGCGCCCGGCGCAGATACCAGCGCAGCGCCAGCCAGATCGGGGTCAGTCCCAGCACACCGAACAGCCCCAGCACCGGGTCGAGTGCGAACACCGCACCGAGCACGAACAGCGCCTGCACGGTGCACACCAGCAGCTCCGGCCCGACGTCCCGCAGCGTGGTGCCCACGGTCGCCACGTCGGCCGTACCGCGCGCGGTCAGGTCACCGGTGCCGGCCCGCTCCACCGCCGAGGCGGGCAGCGCCAGCACCCGGTCGACGTACTCCTCGCGCACCCGGGCCAGCGTCCGCTCCCCGAACCGGTGTCCCACGTAGCGCGCCCAGCGCGCCAGCAGCAGCTGGGCCAGCGAGCAGAGCAGGATCCACAGCGCCAGCCGGTCCACCGCCCCGACCCCGTGTCCCGCCCGCACCTCGTCGATGATCCGCCCGACCAGCCACGGCCCGGCGAGCCCCGCCCCGGCCGCCAGCGCGTTCAGCACCAGCGCGACGGCGAACGCCCGCCGGTCGGCCCGCAGCAGCCGCCCGGTGGCCCGCCGCACCCCGGCCCGGTCCGCGACCGGCAGCAGCCCCGTGTCCGTCGTCGTCACCGTACGGCCTCCTCGGCAGTGTCAGCAGCGTCAGCAGCTTCATCGGTGTCCCGCGCCACCAGCGCCCGGTACCCGGGCTCCGCCACGAGCAGCCGCTGATGCGGGCCGCTCGCCGTCACCTTGCCGTCGACCAGGAACAGCACCGTGTCCACCCGGTCCAGCACCAGCGGCGACGTGCTCACCACCACCGTCGTCCGGCCTTCCCGAGCCGCCCGCAGCCGCTCGGCGACCGTGGCCTCCGTGTGCGCGTCCAGCGCCGAGGTCGGCTCGACGGCCAGCAGCACCTCGGGGTCCGCGAGCAGCGCCCGCACCAGCCGGATCCGCTGCCGCTGCCCACCGGAGAGGCTGCGCCCCTGCCCGGTCACGGCCGAGTCCAGCCCGTCCGGCAGCCCCCGTACGACATCCTCGGCGGCGGCCGCGTACACCGCCCGGCGCAGCGCGGCCTCCTCGGCCGGGTGCTCGGCGGCCACGACCTCCCTCAGCGGTCCGGCGAACAGGTCCGCCTCGTTGTCGGCGACCACGATCCGGTCCCGTACGTCGGCCAGCGGTACGGCGTCGAGCCGTACCCCGCCCCAGGTCGCCTCGGTGGGCCCGTACCGGCCCAGGCGGTCGACCACGGCGGCGGCCTCCGCGGGCCGGACTGCGGCCAGCGCCACCAGCCGGCCCGGCGCCACCCGCACCCCGGACGCCGGATCGCACAGCTCGGCCGGCCCGTCCGGTGCGGCCAGCGTGCCCGTGTCCGGCTCGGGTTCCAGCCGCAGCAGCCCTACGACCCGGCGGGCGGCCACCACGCCCCGGTTCAGCTCGTAGGCCATCTGCACGAAGAACGCCACCGGCCCGATCAGCACCGCCACATAGCCGTACACCGCGACCAACTCGCCCACGCTGATGGACTTCTCGGCCGCCAGCCGGGCCGCGAGCCAGGTCACCACGGCCAGGAACAACGTCGGCAGCCCGACCCCGAGCGCCTGCACCCAACTCGCCGCAGCGCCCACCCGATAGCCCTGCGCGCGCAGCCGCTGCGAGTCCTTCCGGAAGGCGTCCGAGAACAGCCCCTTGCCGCCCAGCCCGTTGAGGACCCGCAGCCCGCCCGCGAGGTCGCCGATGCGCGCCGTCAGCACGCCCTGCCGTTCCCGGTACTCGCTCTCCGCGCCCTGCAGCCGCAGTGTCAGCGGCCCGGTGAGCAGCGCGATCACCGGCACCCCGAGAAGCACCACGGCGGCGAGCGGTGCCGAGATGGCCAACAGCAGCCCCGCCACGACGACATACACCACGATCGAGCCCACCCCGGGCCCGACCACCGTCAGCGCCTGCGCGAGGGTCGCCACGTCACCGACCCCGATGGTGACGACCTCCCCGGCCCCGGCCCGGCGCGACAGCACCGCCCCCAGCCGGGCCGCGTGCCCGACGACCAGCTTGACCGTACGGAAGTTGGCGTCCATCCGCACCCGCGTCATCGTGCGGTGCCGCATGATGCTCACCCAGGAGTTCAGCGCCCCGAGCCCGAACATCGCGGCCGTCCACCAGCCGAGCACCCCCAACCGCCCAGGCACCAGCCCGTCGTCCACGGCCCGCGCCATCATGTACGGCTGTGCCGCCATCAGCACCATCCACGCACTGCCCAGCAATGCGCCGGCCAACGACCGCCACGGCTGACGCAGCACCAGCCACCACAGGTAGTGCCACCCGCCCCGAATGTCGGGCGTGCCCGGATCCGCGTACGCGTCGATCATCCATCCCCCGTTCGCTCGGCACCCACCGGAACAGCGGCCCTGACCGGAGACGTCGAACGTACTCAGCGTAAGGATGGTTGCTCCAACGAATAAGACGGCATCCTATTTGGGCAGGTGGGCAGGTGGGCAGGTGGGCAGGTGGGCAGGTGGGCAGGTGGGCAGGTGGGCAGGCGGGCAGGCGGGCAGGCGGGCAGGCGGTCGCGGCTGTTTGACCTTGACACGGTGACAGGGTCTTCACTCCTTGCCGAGGAGGTGGTCTCGATGACGGTCACGGGACAGGACACGGATGCGGTACGAGCACTCCAGGGGCTGGAGGACGGCCGTTCGTCCGTACGGCTGCGGGCCGCCATGGCGGCCGGCACGACGCCTGACCCGCGCTTCGTCGACAAGCTCGTCGAGCGATGCGCGATCGAACCCGAGTTCCTGGTCCGGGACATGCTGACCTGGGCGCTCACCCGCCACCCGGTGTCCATGACGCTTCCCCGGCTGCTCCGCGAGGTCCGCTCGGAACGTGCGCAGGCACGGAGCCAGGCGCTGCACACGCTGTCCAAGATCGGGGACCGGCAGGCGTGGCCGGCGATCACCCGGTCCCTCCTGTCCGACGCCGACGACGAGGTGGCGCGAAGCGCCTGGCGCGCCGCGGTCGTGCTCGTGCCGGAAGGCGAGGAGTCCACGTTGGCCACGGTGCTGGCGACGCAGCTCGGGCGCGGCGGCCGGGAGACGAAGCTGAGTCTCAGCCGGGCCCTGGTCGCGCTGGGTGAAGCGATCGTGCCGGTGCTTCGCTCCGCGACGACGGCGCCCGACCCGCGCATGCGCGCGCACGCGCTCGCCACACGACGGCTGCTGAGCGACCCGGACGCCGGACTCGAGTTCGCGATCGAGGAGGCGAAGCGCGTCGTGGCCCTCGGCGGGTCCGGCCAGGAGGGACGATAGGGCGTGTTGATCGGTGAGGTGGCGCGGCGCTCCGGGGTCAGCGCCCGCATGCTCCGGCACTACGAGTCGCTCGGCCTGGTACGCCCCTCGGGTCGTACCGGCTCCGGATACCGCGAGTACTCCGGCGAGGACATCCGGCGGATCTTCCATGTCGAGAGCCTGCGGTCGCTCGGACTGTCGCTGCGGGAGATCGGACGCGCGCTCGACGATCCGGGCTTCGTGCCCTCGGCACTCGTCGACGACGTCGTCCGTCAGACGCGTGAACGCATCGCGGCCGAGACCGAACTGCTCACGCGGCTGCGCCGGATCCATGCCACGGACCCCGCCGGCTGGGAGGACGTCCTCCAGGTCGTGGCGCTCCTGCAGGCACTGGGGTCGCAGTGCGCCGACGTGCGCCAGCGCGCGGCCCTCTCCTCGGGCGGCGAGGTTCCGGTGCCGGTCGAGGCCCTGGTCGAGGCGGCACTCGGCGAGACGGATCCGAACGTCGCCGGGGCCCTTCGATGGGCGCTGGCCCGATCGGGCGACGGCGGCCCGGCACTGCTGGCGGAGAGCCTTCGTTCACCGGCGGCCGTGGTGCGGGAACGCGCCGTCCAGGCCCTCGCAGAGATGCCCGGTGAGGAAGCCGCCGAGCGGCTGCGGGACGCCCTCGCGCACCCCGACGCCGTGGTACGCGGGCATGCGGCTCTGGCGCTCGGCACACGCGGTGCGGCCGATGCCGTCCCGACGCTCATCGACATGATCGTGGAGGGAAGGAACGACACCGACGCGGCCGATGCGCTGAGCGTGCTGGCGAGCGACACCGCGGCGGCGGATCGGATCGCGACCAGGATCTGCGACCGCCTCGCCCACGACACCACCGGGGCGGCTGCACGCGGCCGGCTGACCCAGGCGCTGGCGGGCATCCCGGGGACGAGGGTGTCAGGTGCGCTCGGGGAACTGTCGCATGACGCGGACCGTGCCGTCGCGCTGACCGCGATGTACCTGCTTCGGCTGCGCGACGCCCGGTGAACCTGCGGCCGCGCCCCGAGCGAAAGGCTCAGCCCAGGATCCCCCGGTCATAAGCCACCGCCACCGCCGCAGCCCGGTCCTTCACGCCCAACTTGGTGTACAGGTGCGTGAGATGGGTCTTGACCGTCGCCTCGCTGATGAACAGTTCGCGGGCTATCTCGCGGTTGGAGGTGCCCTTGGCGACCAGGGTCAGGACCTCGCGTTCGCGGGTGGAGAGGGGCTCGTTGCCGGGGGAGCGGACGGCGTGGACCAGGCGGGAGGCGACGGCGGGGGAGAGGACCGTGCGGCCTTCCGCGGCCGCCCGGACCGCGGTGAACAGCTCGTCGCGCGGGGCGTCCTTGAGGAGGTAGCCGGTGGCGCCCGCCTCGATCGCGGGGAGGGTGTCCGAGTCGGTGTCGTACGTCGTCAGCACGAGGACCTTGGCGCGGGCGCCGCGCCGGGTCAGTTCGGCGATCGCGTCGACTCCGCCGCCGCCCGGCATCCGCAGGTCCATGAGGACGACGTCCGGGTCGAGTGCGGCGGCGCGCTCGAGGGCCTCGACGCCGTTGGCCGCCTCGCCGAGGACGGTGAAGCCGGGGGCGGACTCGAACATGCCGCGCAGGCCGTCCCGTACGACGGGATGGTCGTCGACGATCAGCAGAGAGATACCCGGTTCACTGGTCATGGCGGACCAACGGTACGCGAGCCGACAGCGCCGTGCCGTGGCCGGGCTCGGACTCCACCGCCAGGGCGCCGGCGATGCGTTCGGCGCGGGCGCGCATGCCGTCGAGGCCGAAGCCGCCGGAGCGGGTGCGTTCGGGGGCGGCGAGCGGGTCGAAGCCGCGGCCGTCGTCGCGGATGTCCAGGATGACCTCGTCGCCCAGGAAGGAGAGGGTGACGCCGACGCGGGTGGCGTGCGCGTGGCGGGACGCGTTGGACAGGGCTTCCTGGGCGATGCGCAGGAGCGTGGCCGCGACCTCCTCGTGCAGTTGCTCCGCGGTGCCCGTGACCGTGAACTCGGCACGTATGGAGACCCGTTCGCTCCATTCGGCGACGGTCTTCTTCAGCGCCTCCGGCAGGCCGTCGTGCTCCAGCGCCACCGGGGCCAGATTGTGCACCGAGCGGCGGGCCTCGCCGAGGCTGTGCCGGGCTAGTGCGGAGGCGCGTTCGAGATGGGTGCGGGCGACGGCCAGGTCGGGTGCGTTCGCCACGACCTGGAGCTGGGCGATGATGCCGGTCAGCCCCTGGGCGAGGGTGTCGTGGATCTCGGCGGCGAGCCGGCGGCGTTCGTCGGCGACCCCGGCCTCCCGTGCCTGGACGAGGAGTTGGGCGTGCAGGGCGGCGTTCTCGTCGAGGGCCTGCTGCAGCGCCGCGTTGGTGCGCTCCAGTTCGGCGATGGTGTCGCTCTGGACGTCGGACCGGGCCTGCTCCTGCAGGGCGTACCGGGTGAACACACTGACCATGCCGACGTTGACGCCCAGGACCAGGAAGAAGCCGAGCCACAGGACCAGTCCGTGCGGCGGCATACCGCCGATCTCGCTGCCGGACATGGTGACGGCGGTCAGGAAGAGACCGGGCATCACCAGGCGGCGGGGCAGCTCACGGACGGCGGTGTAGTAGCCGGTCACGGCGTAGAAGGCGAAGAACGGGTTGATCCAGGTCAGTACGAAGCCGATGGCCCAGCGCAGCAGGTAGAGGCCGGCGTCGGCGCGGTTCGGACCCGGGCGCCTCCGTCTCGCCCTTCCCCAGACCGCCTGCAGCACGACGCTCGCGGCCACGAGCACTCCCGTGACGACCAGTTCGGAACGGTCCATGCCGGTGAGGCGGGCGGAGATCGTCCCCGCGACGACACCGGCGGCCAGCAGCGCCCAGGGGCCCCAGGCGTCGAAGGAGGCCCGGGGCTGCTGTCGGGCGGTGGTCGTCATGGCACCAGTGTCCGGCACGGCTCGCTCACTCCCAGCGGAACCAACGCGCGGCCGCCGCCGTCAGCAGCAGCGTCCAGGCCGCGAGCACGCCCAGGTGCCCCCACCCGGGCCAGTGCCCGGCCGCCGCCTCGCCCAGGGCGCGGGCCGCCGCGCCGAACGGGGTCAGCTGCACCACCCGCGCCAGCGTGTGCGGCATCGCCTGCACCGGCAGCCACAGACCCGCGCAGAACATCATCGGGAAGAACACCGCCGAGCCGATCGCGCTCGCGATCTTCGTGGTGCGGGACAGCGCCGAAACGACGGAGCCGAGGGCGAGAGCCGCCCCGGCGGCGAGCAGCAGGGCCAGCAGATATCCGGCAGGCTGCTCGGGCAGCCGTACGCCGAAGGCCAGTCGGCCGACCACGAGCGCGAGCAGCGCCGAGGCCAGCGCCACCGTGCCCTGCACGACCATCTGCGCCGACAGCAGGGCGGAGGGCCGTACCGGTGTGAGCCGCATCCGGCGCAGGATGCCGCGCTCCCGGTGACCGGTCAGTGCCTGGGGGAGCGACTGCACCCCGGACATGATCAGGGCGATCAGGACGGCGATGGGGACGTAGGCGTCGACGGGCCGCAGCCCGCCCAGGGACTTGTCGGCCTCCCGGAACGACGGGATCGAGCCGAGGACGACCAGGAGCAGCGTCGGGAACAGGAAGATCCAGAAGACGGCGCCGGGTTCCCGGCGGAACAGACGGAACTCGGTGCGCAGGACGGCGGTGTTCATGCCGTGGCCTCCTTCGTCAGGTCGAGGAACGCGTCGTCGAGGGTGGCGTCGAGGACCCGCAGCTGATGAGCGGTGACGCGGTGGCGGGCGAGCAGGGTGATGACGGCGTTGACGGTCTCGTCGGTGCCGGAGAGGGTGATCCGGCCGTCCCGGTGCTCGCACGACGCGAGCGCCGGCAGGGCGGCCAGCTCACGCTCGTCCAGCGGGGCGGACGGGGTGAAGCTGATGACGGTCGCGCCCGCCGAGCGGCGGATCAGCCCGGCCGGTGTGTCCAGCGCCGCGACACGGCCCTTGTCGATCACCGCGACCCGGTCGCACAACCGCTGCGCCTCCTCCATGAAGTGGGTGACGAGCAGCACGGTGACCCCGCTCGCGCGGACGTCCTCGATGAGCTGCCAGGTGTCGCGGCGGGCCCGCGGGTCGAGGCCGGTGGTCAGCTCGTCCAGCACCACGACACGGGGGTTGCCGATCAGGGCCAGTGCGATGAACAGGCGCTGTTGCTGGCCTCCGGAGAGCTTGCCGAAGCGGGTGTCCGACTTCGGGGCCAGCCCAAGCCGCTCGGCCAGCGTCCGCCAGTCGGCGGGGCGCGGGTAGAAGGACGCATACAGCTCCAGCGCCTCCCGCACGGTGAGTTTGGGCTGGAGTTCGCTCTGCTGGAGCTGGGCGCCGAGGACCTTCGCGACCTGCTCGTGGTCGGCGACGGGGTCCAGGCCGGTGACCCGGACGCGGCCGGTGTCCGGGACGCGCAGCCCCTCGACGCACTCGACGGTGGTGGTCTTGCCGGCGCCGTTGGGGCCGAGGATGCCGAAGATCTCGCCCTCCTCGACGGCGAAGGAGACGCCGTCCACGACGGGGCGGCCGCCGTAGGACTTGCGCAGATCGGTGACTTCGATGACGGGTGGCATGCGTCGAGAGTCCCGTGCGGGCGGGGTCCGGCACATCGGCCGTCGCGCTCGACGCGGCATCAACCGATCGGTTGACGGCGGACTACGACCCCCTGCCCGCGGCTCCTCGACTCCCTTGTACGACTCCTCGAACACTCCCCCCGAGCTCCCGGCCTCGCTCCAGCAAGGGGAACCCCCAGGTCGTAGGACCAGGGACGGATGCGGGTCGGGCCAAAACTCGGTGGGCGATGTCAGTGCGGATCCGTAGGCTCGCGATGATGCCCACGACACGTGCAACCACCGAGGACCGCTCCGCCGTACGCACCCTTCTGCGGCTGTGGCCGTATGTCCGCCCCGTGCGGGCCCGGCTGTTCACGGCCGCGGTCGTCGCGGTCGTCGCCTCCTGTACCGGACTGGTGATCCCGCTCGTACTGAAGTGGCTGGTGGACGGACCGGTCGCCGACCGCGACCCGGCCGGGGTGTGGCTCGGTGCGCTGTACCTGCTGCTGCTCGGCGTCGCCGAGGCCGTCCTGTTCGGCATACGGCGCTGGCTGGTGGCCCGGCCGCTGTCGCACGTCGAGGCGGAGATGCGGGCGGGCCTGTACGGCCGTCTGCAGCGGCTGCCCGTGTCCTTCCACGACCGCTGGGCGTCCGGCCAGTTGCTCTCCCGGGGCACCACCGACCTGATGCTGCTGCGCATGTTCCTCGCCTTCCCGCTGACCTTCCTGCTGGTCAACGGGGTGACGATCCTCATCGGCGTGGTGATCATGCTGATGCAGGACTGGGTGCTCGGGCTGGTCATCCTCGGGCCGGCCGTGCCGGTCATGTGGACCTGCGTGGTCTTCGAGCGGCGCTACGCCGAGGTGGCGCGGCGCGCCCAGGACCAGGTCGGGGACCTGACGACGGTGGTCGAGGAGAGCGTGCTCGGCATCCGCATCATCAAGGGCTTCGGCCGGCACCGCAGCCAGGCACGGGCGTTCCGGGAGCTGGCGGGCACGCTGCGCGGCACGGAGCTGCGCAAGGCGCGGCTGCTCGCGACCATCTGGGGTGTCATCGTGACGCTTCCCGAGGTGGCGATCGGGGCGGCGCTGGTGCTGGGCGCGGTCCGGGTGGCCGACGGGCAGCTGTCCGCGGGCACGCTGGTCGCCTTCCTGAGCACGGCACTCGCGCTGCGGTGGCCGGTGGACTCGATCGGCTTCCTGCTGGCGATGAGCCAGGAGGCGGCGACGGCGACCGAGCGGTACTTCGAGGTGATGGACGAGGAGCCGGAGGACGGGTCGGCCGGGGGCGGCTCGCGCGACTCGGCGCCGCGAGGTGCCGCTGCGCGCGGACTGCGCTTCGAGAACGTCCGGTTCCGCTACCCGGACGCGCCCCCGGACTCCCCACCCCTGCTCGACCGCATCGACCTGCGGATCCGCCCCGGCGAGTCCATGGCCCTGGTCGGAGCCACCGGCAGCGGAAAGACGACGCTCACCGCCCTCGTCCCCCGCCTGCACGAGCTGACCTCCGGGCACATCACCCTGGACGGGGTCGACATCACCGCGATGTCCCGCGAGGAGCTGCGCGCCAAGGTCGCCGTGGCCTTCGAGGAGCCGACCCTGTTCTCGGCCAGCGTCGGCGAGAACGTGCTCATGGGGGCCGGGGACGACGCCTCGGAGGCGGACCTCGACCGCGCCCTCGCCGTGGCGCAGGCCGAGTTCGCGCACGCGCTCCCGCAGGGCACCGGCACCCAGGTCGGCGAGCAGGGCCTGAGCCTGTCCGGCGGTCAGCGCCAGCGTCTCGCGCTGGCCCGCGCGGTCGTCGGCCGGCCGGAGTTCCTCGTGCTGGACGACCCGCTGTCCGCCCTGGACGTGCACACGGAGGCCGCCGTGGAGGCCGCGCTGCGGCACGTCCTGGCGGACACCACGGCGCTGATCGTGGCCCACCGCCCGTCCACGGTGCTGCTCGCCGACCGGGTCGCCCTGCTGTCGGGCGGCCGGATCACCGCCGTCGGCACGCACCAGGAACTGCTGCGCACCAACGCCGAGTACGCACACCTGATGTCCGGCGAACAAGGCGAACAAGGCGAACAAGGCGAACAAGGCGAACAAGGCGAACAAGGCGAACAAGGCGAGCAAGGCCGAGAAGGGGAACGAGGGGACCTCCGATGACCACCACCACGACCGCCGCCCCCGCCACGGACAACGACGACGAACTCCCCCGCCCCGAGGGCACCGGCGGCGCAGGCGATCCCTTCGACCAGGACGTCCTGCCCACTCCGCCCGGGGCAACGGCCTCCCTCCTGCGCTCGCTGCTCGCGCCCATGAGGGCCCGGGTCGCCTTCACCACCGTCCTCCTGCTGCTGCAGCAGGCGGCGGTGCAGGCGGGCCCACTGCTGGTGGCGTACGCCCTCGACACCGCCGTACCGGCGTTCCGGGACCACGACCACGGTCCGCTGATCGCGGTCGCCGTCGGCTATCTGCTGTGCGCGCTGCTCTCCGGAGGGCTGCAGTTCGCGTTCATCGAGGCGTCCACCCGGGTGAGCCAGGACGTGCTGCTGGACCTGCGCGGGCGGATCTTCCGGCACGCGCAGGCGCTGAGCGTCGACTTCCACGAGCGGTACACCTCGGGACGGCTGATCTCCCGCTCCACGACGGACGTCGAGTCGCTGCGCGAACTCCTCAACGAGGGGCTCCAGGAGCTGGTGACCGTCGTGCTGTCCTTCGTCTACATCTCGGCGATGCTGCTGTGGCTGGACCTCGGCCTCGGCGCGGTCGCGGTGGCCTCCTTCGTGCCGCTGTACGTGCTCGTCCGGGTCTACCGGCGGCGCGCGGGGCGGGTGTACCGCGCGCGCTCCACGGCGATCGCGGCGGTGATCGTGAAGTTCGTGGAGACGATGAACGGCATCCGCCCGGTGCGCGCGTTCCGCCGGGAGGCCGCGAACGACGCCGAGTTCGCCGTCCTCAACAGGCGGCACGAGCGGACGAACGGGGACGCCCTGCTGGAGATGGCCCGGTACGTGGTCGGATCCCGCCTGGTGGCCAACACGGCGGTCGCCGCGATCGTCCTGTGGGGTGCCTACCGGGTGGCGTCCGGCTCGCTGGCGCTGGGTGTGCTGGCGGCGGCGGTGCTGTATCTGCGGCGGCTGTACGACCCGATCGACCGGCTCGGCATGTTCCTGAACTCCTACCAGTCGGCGGCGGCCTCCCTGGAGAAGATCGCCGGGCTGCTCGCGCAGACGCCCACCGTGCCGGAGCCCTCGGCGCCCCGTGAACTCCCGTCTCCGAAGAGCGAGTTCCCGGGTCGCGAGGTCGTCTTCGACGGGGTCCGCTTCGCCTACCGCACCGGCGGCGTGGTGCTGCCCCGCTTCGATCTGACCCTCCCGGCCGGGCAGACCGTCGCCGTGGTCGGCTCCACCGGGGCGGGCAAGTCGACCCTGGCCAAGCTGCTCGCGCGTTTCTACGACCCCTCCGACGGCCGGGTGCTGCTGGACGGCGTCGACCTGCGCGAGCTGGCCGTGCCCGAGCTGCGGCGCGGGGTGGTCATGGTGACCCAGGAGGCCTTCCTGTTCTCCGGCACGGTCGCGGACAACATAGCCATCGGCCGGCCCGACGCCACCCGCGAGGAGATCGAGCGGGCCGCGAAGGCGATCGGCGCGCACGAGTTCATCAGCGCACTGCCCGACGGGTACGACACCGACGTACGCAAGCGCGGCGGCCGCATCTCGGCCGGCCAGCGCCAGCTGGTCTCCTTCGCGCGCGCGTTGCTCGCCGACCCGGCGGTCCTGATCCTGGACGAGGCCACCAGCTCCCTGGACGTCCCGGGCGAACGGGCCGTCCAGCGGGCGATGTCGACGGTCCTGCGGGGCCGTACCGCCGTGGTGATCGCCCACCGCCTCTCCACCGTGGAGATCGCCGACCGCGTCCTGGTCATGGAACACGGCCGCATCGTCGAGGACGGGCGGCCGGACGAACTCATCGCGGGCACGGGCAGGTTCGCGGACCTGCACCGGGCCTGGCGGGACAGCCTGGCGTAGCCGCCGGTCCGGACCCTACGGCACCCCGAGTTCGAACAGCGCGTACCCCGCGTACGAGCCGGAGGCCAGGGCGGCGATGCCGAACAGGGTGCACTGAGTGCGCACGCCGAGGCGGCGCATGGCGACGGCGAGGGGGACGAACAGGGGGAAGCAGGGGAGCAGATAGCGGGAGACGTTGGCGAAGATCTGCTGGCTGCCCAGGACCAGTGCGAGGGTGAGCACGGTGTGGACGACCAGCACCGCCGGCGGGCGCAGCCGCAGCAGCAGGGGGAGCAGGGCGAACGCCAGCAGGACGACCCCGACCCCGATCACGTCGGCGAAGGGCCAGGCGGACAGGTACGTGAAGTGGCCCACGGGGACGGACGTCAGGACGTCGAAGGTCTGCTTGCCGTAGTCGAAGCTGTGCGCCCACGCGCCCGACTGGAGCTTGAAGTAGCCGCCGTAGTCGCCCATCCGGTGGCCCACCCAGCCGAGGTAGCCGAGCAGGCCGAGCGGGGCCACGGCCATGGCCAGCAGCGGGCGCAGAACGCCGTCGCGGCGGTCGCGCACTGCGCACAGCGCGGCGACGGCGAGCGCGGCGATCAGCGCGGCGGCCGTGGGCCGGTTGAGACCTGCCGCGAAGGTGAGGACGCCGGCGGTGAGCCAGCGGCGGGTCATGACGGCGTAGCAGGCCCAGGCGGCGAGGGCGACGTAGAGGGAGTCGGAGTAGACCGCCCACTCCACGCCGGAGCCGGGCCAGACCGCCCACAGCCCGGCGGCCGCCAGTCCGGCCCGCCGGCCGCCGAACCAGTCGGCGACCGCGTAGATCCCGAGGGCCGCGACGAACGAGGCGAGGACCGAGACCAGGAGGCCGGAGCCGAACGGGCCCAGGCCGGTGACCGTCGAGGTCAGCCGCATCAGCGCCGGGTACAGCGGGAAGAACGCCGCCGAGTTGCCCTCCAGGGTGATCAGACCGGTGGCGCCGGGGATGTGGACGAGCTTCGGGTCGTAGCCGTGCAGCGCGATCTGCTGGTACCACCAGCCGTCCCAGGTGGCCAGGACGTCCCAGGTGTGCGCTCCGCCGCCGAAGCGCGGGTGCTTGGTGCGGAAGTCACCGGCCGAGTCCAGCAGGTACATGAAGGAACAGAAGCCGGCCAGCTTCAGGGCACCGTAGAAGGCGAGGACCGGCCCGTGGTGGCGGACGGCGGCCCGCAGGCGCTCGCGGAGGCCGGGCGGGCGGGCCGCGGCCGGCGCGGGTATGTGGTCCAGGGTCATGGTCATGCGGCGCTCGATCCAGTACGGCGGCGGCCCGGCGCGCGGCGCATCCGGGCGATCCCGCGCAGGTCGGCCAGCGCGGTGGCGAGGATGTCGACCCGGCTGTCGGGATCGTCCACCCAGTCCACCGGCACCTCGTGGATCCTGAGGCCCGCCCGCTCGGCGAGCACCAGCAGTTCGGTGTCGAAGAACCACTCGCCGTCCCGCACCAGCGGCAGCAGCCGCTCGGCGACATCGCGCCGCACCGCCTTGAACCCGCACTGCGCGTCGGAGAAGCCGACGGAGAGCGTGCAGCGCAGCAGGACGTTGTAGCAGCGGGAGATGACCTCCCGTTTGGGACCGCGCACCACCCGGGCACCGGGTGCGAGGCGGGTGCCGATGGCCAGCTCGGAGTGGCCCGAGATGAGCGGTGCGACCAGCGGCAGCAGCGCCGCGAGCCCGGTGGACAGGTCCACGTCGGTGTACGCCAGCACGGGCGCCCGCGAGCCCGACCAGGCCGCGCGCAGCGCCCGCCCGCGCCCCTTCTCGGGCAGCCGTATGCACTCCACCTCGGCCAGCTCCGCCACGAGCCGGGCCGCGATGTGCGGGGTGCGGTCGGTGCTGGCGTTGTCGGCGACGGTGATCCGGAACGGGTAGGGGAACGTGTCCCGCAGGTGCGCGTGCAGCCGCCGGACGTTCGGCTCCAGGTCCTTCTCCTCGTTGAACACCGGCACGGCCAGGTCCAGGACGGGCTCCTCGGGATCGGTCGGCAGAGGGGCGCGCCGGGGCAGCGGAGTCCTCGACGGTGTGGCCCGACGCGGGCGGAGATTTATCACGTAGGTACCTTGTGTTCCTGAGTGCGGGGCGCGCTGAGGGAGCGCGCGGCGGTGAAGTGACGGAGGAGAGCGGCGCGTCAGCCGGTCGGGCCGGCCACCTGGGAGGGTGCGTACGACGAGTCGTCCGGGCTCGCGGTGTCCGTGGGCGGGGGTGAGGTGTTCGAGTCCCGTTCCGGGGGGGTCGCCGTGGCCGTGCCGGTGGGCGGCCCGGAGGCCGGGGCGGTGGTCGTCGACGTCGCGGGCGGTACGGAGGTCTCCATGGTTCCGCCGGGGTTCGGTCCCCCGGTGGTCGCCGTCGAACTGGGCGGCGGGCTCGGCGAGTCGTCCGGCGAGGGGGATGTGCTCGGAGTGGGCGACGGGCTGACGGCGGGCCGCGGGTGGGGCGCGCTGGGCCGGTCCGTGGCCGGAGCGTGCGGCCACAGGAACAGGCCGAGGCCGAGCCCCGCGACCGCCAGCACGGACCCGGCGGCCCGGCGTGCCGCCCGTACCCGGCGCCGGGTGCGCACGCCGGAGTACAGCCGGTCCTGGTTCCTGGCCTCGAAGGGGCTGTGTTCCTGGGTGCTGTGCATCAGCTGCGTCAGCTGCCGTTCGAAGTGATCCATGGCTTCTTTCCTCACCCCACCGGCTCGATGACGTCGGCCAGGAGCCGGCGCAGCCGGGCCACCCCGCGCGCGGCGTGGGACCGGGCCGTGCCCACCGGGCAGCCCAGGGTCTGAGCGACCTGCCGGTCGGGCAGGTCCTGGTAGTAGCGCAGGACGACGGCGGCCCGCTGCTGCGGCGTCAGCTGGGCGAGCGCCTCCTCCAGCCGGGAGCGCTCGGCGACGGTCGCGGACATGTCGCCGGCCGCCGCGGCCTCGGGCAGCTCCTCGACGGGCCGCTCGCCCCACCAGCGCCGGCGGGCCGAGCGGGCCGCGGCCCGGGCCAGCACCTTGCGCACATACGCCTCCGGCGCCTCGTCGGCGACCTTCGGCCAGACGAACCACAACTTGACCAAGGACTCCTGCAACAGGTCCTCGGCGCGATGCCGGTCCCCTCCGGTGAGCAGACGTGCGAGATGGAGCAACACCGACCAGCGGGCCGTCACGAACGCGTCGTACTCACCTGCCCGAGCCTGCTCCATTCCCGTGGTCCCCGTTCTCGCCGACTGTCTCCACAGGGGGAAAGGCCCTGGACCCCCTCCCGCGCTGCACCCGGCCGGCGTGATCCGCGTCACGCACAGGACTCACACAGCGTCAGTCGACCCGCAGCAGCAGCACCGCCCGCGCCGGCACCGTGATCTCCGTACCGGCCGGGTGGACCGTGCCCGGCGCTTCGGACTGCTCCTCACGCGAGGTGTCGACGACGACCTCGTACCGCTCCGCCCAGGGCGCGCCCGGCAGGACGAAGCCCGTCGGCCGGTCGCCCGCGTGCAGCACGGTGAGGAAGCTGTCGTCCAGGACCGGCGCGCCCCGCTCGTCCCGGCCCGGGATGTCCCGTCCGGACAGATACATGCCAAGCGTGGCGGCGGGTGCGTACCAGTCGCCCTCGGTCATCTCCTCGCCCCGGGAGGTGAACCAGGCCAGGTCGCGCAGGCCGTCCGCCGAGTGGGCACGGCCGGAGAAGAAGGCACGGCGGCGCAGCACCGGATGCCGGTGGCGCAGGGCGATCAGCCGGGAGGTCAGGTCGAACAGGGGGCGCCAGGCCGGGTCGTCCAGCAAAGACCAGTCCAGCCAGCTGATCTCGTTGTCCTGGCAGTAGGCGTTGTTGTTGCCGTGCTGGGTGCGGCCCAGTTCGTCGCCGGCGACCAGCATGGGCACGCCGGTGGACAGCAGCAGGGTCGTCAGGAGGTTCCTGAGCTGCCTGCGCCGCAGGGCCCCTATCCGCTCGTCGTCCGTCTCGCCCTCCGTCCCGCCGTTCCAGGACCGGTTGTCGTCGGTGCCGTCGCGGTTGTTCTCGCCGTTCGCCTCGTTGTGCTTGGTCTCGTACGACACCAGGTCGCGCAGGGTGAAACCGTCGTGCGCGGTGACGAAGTTGACCGAGGCGTACGGCCGGCGGCCGCCCCAGGCGTAGAGGTCGCTGGAGCCGGACAGCCGGTAGCCCATCTCCCGTACGTCGGGCAGGGCGTGACGCCAGAAGTCGCGTACGGCGTTGCGGTAGCGGTCGTTCCACTCCGTCCACAGCGGCGGGAACGCGCCCACCTGGTAGCCGCCCGAGCCGATGTCCCACGGCTCGGCGATGAGCTTGACCCGGCGCAGCACGGGGTCCTGGGCGATGACGGCCAGAAAGGGCGACAGCATGTCGACGTCGTGCATCGAGCGGGCCAGGGCCGCCGCCAGGTCGAAGCGGAAGCCGTCCACGCCCATCTCCGTCACCCAGTAGCGCAGCGAGTCCGTGATCAGCCGCAGGACCTGGGGCTGGACCACGTGCAGGGTGTTGCCGCAGCCGGTGTAGTCGGCGAACCGGCGGGCGTCGTCCTGGAGGCGGTAGTAGCCGCGGTTGTCGATGCCCTTCAGGGAGAGCGTGGGGCCCAGCTCGCCCGCCTCGGCGGTGTGGTTGTAGACCACGTCGAGGACGACCTCGATGCCGGCCGCGTGCAGCGCGCGGACCATCCGCTTGAACTCGCCGACCTGCTGGCCCGTCGTACCGGAGGCCGCGTAGGCCGCGTGCGGGGCGAAGTAGCCGATGGAGTTGTAGCCCCAGTAGTTCTTCAGGCCGCGGCGCAGCAGGTGGTCCTCGTGGGCGAACTGGTGCACGGGGAGCAGCTCCACGGCCGTGACCCCCAGCTTCACCAGGTGCTCGATCGCGGCCGGGTGCGCCAGACCCGCGTAGGTGCCGCGCAGTTCCTCGGGAATGCCGGGATGCAGCTTGGTGAAGCCGCGCACGTGCAGCTCGTAGATCACCGAGTCCGCCCACGGTGTCTTGGGGCGGCGGTCGTCGGCCCAGTCGTCGTCATCGTGGACCACGACGCCCTTGGGGACGTACGGCGCCGAGTCCCGGTCGTCGCGCACGGTGTCGGCGACATGCTGCTCCGGCCAGTCCCGGACGTGCCCGTACACCTCGGGCGGCAGCCCGAACTCGCCGTCCACCGCCCGCGCGTACGGGTCCAGCAGCAGCTTGGCCGGGTTCCAGCGGGCGCCGGTCCACGGGTCCCAGCGGCCGCCGACGCGATAGCCGTAGCGCTGCCCCGGCATCACGCCCGGGACGAAGCCGTGCCAGATCTCGTGCGTCAGTTCGGTCAGCGGGATCTGCGTCTCCCGGCCCCGCTCGTCGAACAGACACAGCCGCACCGCCTCCGCCCCGCCCGCCCACAGCGCGAAGTTGGTGCCCGCGACCCCGTCCGGGCCCACCCGGAACCGGGCCCCCAGCGGAGTCGGCGCACCCGGCCACGCGGGCGGGGCGGCCGGCAGGGCGCGACGGACGCCGTCCACCAGGGCCGCCGGGTGCCCGCTCTCGGCGGCCCGCCCCTCGGCCAGTGCCCGCTGCTCGGCTGCGCTCGTCACCAGTCGGCCCCTCTTTCAGTGGCTCGCCCCCGGGGCGCAGCCGGCCGCGCCGAAGGGCCGGGCGTGCCCGGACCCTTCCGGCCCAGGACACGCTCGGCCGCCCGGTACGGCTGCGCCCCGACGGCTCCGACGCGGGCTGGGGTACCCCCTCCGGGGGGAGGCTCCCCGTCGTCCTCCCCACTGTTCTGCCCAGCCCTGGCGTCGCACTCACGTTTCCCCGGAGCGTGCCCGGTCGTTGAGTCCCACGTGAGGCACGTAAAAGGGCGCGCACGGCGCGCGGGGGCCGCGCTGGCCGCCGTACTGACATGGGCGGGTCTGCTGGCCGGCTGCTCCTCGGGCAGCCCCGGCGGACTGGACTTCGACCGGGTCCTTGGCAAGCATCCGGCTTCCGGGGACGTCATCCGGGTCACCCCCGACGACGGCGGAACGGCCGTCAAACCCGGGGAGCGGCTACGGGTGCGGGTGCCCGACGGGCGCCTGGAGAAGGTGAAGGTCGTCAAGTCCCAGGACGCGCAGGACTCCCCGGTCCCCGGGCACATCAGCGCCGACGGGCTCAGCTGGGCACCGGACGACAAACGGCTGGCGCTCGCCGCCAAGTACACCGTGGACGCGGTCGCGCTGGACGCCGAGGGCCGGCGCTCGGCCCGGCACTCCACCTTCACCACCCTCGTCCCCGCGGAGCGGTTCATCGGCTACGTCACCCCCGAGAACCGCTCCACCGTCGGCACCGGAATGATCGTCTCCCTCTCCTTCAGCCGGGAGATCACCCAGCGCGCCGCCGTCGAACGGGCCGTACGGGTCACCGCGAACCCGCCCGTGGAGATCCGCCCGCACTGGTTCGGGAACAACCGCCTGGACTTCCGGCCCGAGCGCTACTGGAAGCCCGGCACCGAGGTCACCGTCGACCTCGGCCTCAGGGACGTCGAAGGGGCGCCCGGCGCCTTCGGCCTGCAGGACAAGACGTTCACCTTCACCGTCGGCCGCAGCCAGGTCTCCCTGGTGGACGCGGCCGAGCACATGATGGAGGTCCGGCGCGACGGTCAGCTGCTCGCCGACGTGCCCATCACCGCGGGCGCACCCGAGACCACCACCTACAACGGGAAGATGGTGGTGATGGAGATGCTCGAGGTCACCCGCATGAACAGCCGGACGGTCGGCTTCGGCGGCGAGTACGACATCCCCGACGTCCCGCACGCGATGAAGCTCACCGACTCCGGCACCTTCCTGCACGGCAACTACTGGTCCCCGGACGCCCCCGGCCGGGTCAACGTCAGCCATGGCTGCGTCGGGCTGAGGGACGTCAAAGGCGGCAGTTCGGACACTCCGGCGGGCTGGTTCTTCGACCGCAGCCTGGTCGGTGACGTCATCGAGGTCGTCAACAGCAAGGACAAAACAGTCGCTCCCGACAACGGTCTCGGAGGGTGGAACATGGGCTGGAAGGAGTGGAAAGCGGGCAGCGCGGTCAAGTAACCAGATGAGGGACGGGGTTGCGGGCGAGGGCGGCCGGTTGAATTTGCGACTGAACGGTGACATTCACCTGACACCTCGCTCAAAACCCTGCGGTTAACATGCGCACACCAAGTGTGGTGGGGAGCGGGCCTGACCTGGCCCGGCGAGGGGAGAACAAGTGAACGTGCGGCCTGTTTCGGGGGCGTCGGTGGGGAGCCGGGAGAGAGGCCGTAAGGGGCTGGCGCTCATAGCCGGCGCCCTGCTCGTGACCCTCACCGCGTGCGGCGGCGGTGACTCGGGGTCCGGGGCCCGGTCCGGTTCCGGTGACGGGAAGGGCAAGGACTCCAGCACGCAGCAGGGCAAGCAGTCGACGGCCGCCGTCAGCATCTCGCCCAAGTCCGGTGCCACGGGCGTCGACACCAGCGGCGCCCTGAAGGTGAACGTCAGCGAGGGCAAGCTGACCGAGGTCACCGTCAAGGACGCCAAGGGCACGAAGGTCGACGGCGTCATAGCCGGCGGCGGCGCCTCGTGGACGCCGTCGACCCATCTGGCCGCCGGCACCAAGTACACGGTGCACGCGGTCGCCAAGGACTCCGCGGGCCGCGAGGCCGCCGAGGACTCCAGCTTCACGACGCTCACTCCGCAGAGCACCTTCGTCGGCTCCTTCACCCCCGAGGACGGCTCCACCGTCGGCGTGGGCATGCCGTTCTCGGTCCACTTCACCCGGGGCATCACCAACCCCGACGACGTCGAGAAGGCCATCAGGATCAAGACCGAGCCGGCCGTCGACGTCGAGGGCCACTGGTTCGGCAACGACCGCCTGGACTTCCGCCCCGAGAAGTACTGGAAGGCCGGCACGAAGGTCACCGTCGACCTCAACCTCGACGGCGTCGAGGGCCGCGACGGCGTCTACGGCGAGCAGCACAAGACGGTGAAGTTCACCATCGGCCGCAACCAGGTCTCCATCGTGGACGCCAAGAAGCACACGATGAAGGTCACCCAGGACGGCAAGGTCATCAAGACCATCCCGGTCACCACCGGCAAGCCCGGCTACGACACGTGGAACGGCCAGATGGTCATGCGTGAGAAGCTCACGGTGACGCGTATGAACGGCGAGACCGTGGGCTACGGCGGCGAGTACGACATCAAGGACGTCCCGCACGCCATCCGCCTGACCGACTCCGGCACCTTCATCCACGGCAACTACTGGGGCGGCGACGCCTTCGGCAACTACAACGCGAGCCACGGCTGCGTGGGCCTGCGTGACGTGCGCGGCGGCTACGACAAGAACGTGCCGGCGGCCTGGTTCTTCAACCACTCGATGAGCGGCGACGTGGTGATCGTGAAGAACTCCCACGACCGCACGGTGGACCCGGCCAACGGCCTCAACGGCTGGAACATGTCCTGGGCCGACTGGAAGAAGTGAGCCCCCTCTGAGCCACGGGCCCGGCGCTGTGACCTACGGCACCGGGCCCGCACTCGTTAGTCCCCGTTAACCTGCTGCGCATGACCGTGAATCTCGAAGTCGCCGAAGGTGTCGGAACGCTGCGGCTGGACCGGCCGCCGATGAACGCGCTGGACGTCGCCACGCAGGACCGGCTGAAGGAACTCGCCGAGGAGGCCACGCGCCGCGAGGACGTGCGCGCCGTGGTGATCTACGGCGGCGAGCGGGTGTTCGCGGCGGGCGCGGACATCAAGGAGATGCAGGCGATGGACCACACCGCGATGGTCCTGCGCGCCCGCGCCCTGCAGGACTCCTTCACCGCCGTGGCCCGCATCCCCAAGCCCGTCGTCGCGGCCGTCACCGGGTACGCGCTCGGCGGCGGTTGCGAGCTGGCCCTGTGCGCGGACTACCGCATCGCCGCCGACAACGCCAAGCTCGGCCAGCCGGAGATCCTGCTCGGTCTGATCCCGGGCGCGGGCGGCACCCAGCGGCTGCCCCGCCTCGTCGGCCCCTCCAAGGCCAAGGACCTGATCTTCACGGGCCGGATGGTGAAGGCCGACGAGGCTCTCGCGATCGGCCTGGTGGACCGGGTCGTCCCGGCCGCCGAGGTCTACGAGCAGGCGCACGCCTGGGCCGCCAAGCTGGCCCAGGGGCCGGCCATCGCGCTGCGCGCGGCGAAGGAGTCGATCGACACCGGTCTGGAGACCGACATCGACACCGGACTCGCCGTCGAGCGGAACTGGTTCGCGGGTCTGTTCGCCACCGAGGACCGCGAGCGGGGCATGCGCAGCTTCGTCGAGGAGGGGCCGGGCAAGGCGAAGTTCCTGTGAAATTCACCGGTGAACGTCCCCCGCAGGGCTTGTAGTTGACGCCTTGTCTGATCCGGGTCCCTCGATGGGGCGGTTTATGGGAGCCTTAAGGCAACCTTAAACCTGCCTCGTCGAGGGAGTCCGTCGATTGCCCGAAAGCGAGCCGTCGCCGCAGGTCAGATGGACTGTTCCAAGATCGGAAATGCCATCGGCATATGCCGGCAGGTCGGGGCACGGCAGGGGCGTGAGGGGGGCGTATTCCTCCGGAACGGCCACGGAGACGGCTCCGGACGGCCATCATGGGGGCATGGCGGGGCTGGAGGGCATCGAACAGCCGCGGGGACACAGCCGTGCGGCCGCGGCGCGGTGGTCGCCCGCGGTCGAGGACGAACAGGCGCTCAAGGCGCTCGAACTGTTCGGCAACCCGACGGAGGCGGAGGTACCGCTGCCGTCCCGCCCGGAGTCCGCGGCCACCGCGCGCCGGCTCGCCCAGGTCGTCGTACTACGGCAGTGGGGGCTGACCCCCAAGATGACCGAGGACGCGGTCTTACTCGTCTCCGAACTCGTCGGCAACGCCGTACGGCACACCGGGGCCCGGGTCTTCGGCCTCCGGATGCGCCGCCGCCGCGGCTGGATCCGCGTCGAGGTCCGCGATCCCTCCCGCGGACTGCCCTGTCTGATGCCGGTTCAGGAAATGGACGTCAGCGGCCGCGGCCTGTTCCTGGTGGACAAGCTGTCCGACCGCTGGGGCGTCGACCTCCTGCCGCGCGGCAAGACCACCTGGTTCGAGATGCGGGTCGCCGACCGCTAGGGGGTTTCGTTTGGATCAGGGCGGACCCGGGCTGATCCAAACGAAACCCCCTAGGGCCGGACCGGCCCTGCAGCCGGGTCGAGGAGACCCGGCGGTGTGGTCCCTGCGAATGAATCCTCCGCCACGCCCCCTCGGGGTGCCGGTCATATGACTTTCGGTCACCACAATGGCTCTCGGCCGGATGCCGGCGTCCACGCAGGCGGAGACAAGGGCGGATCACATGGCGCGAGTCGCTTCACCGACGCACCGACGAGCAGGAGGACGACGAGGGCTGCTGCGGCCGAAGGCCAGGGCGGCCGCGCTGACGGGTCTCCTGCTGCTGGGGATCGCCGGTCCGTCGCAGGCCGTCGAATCCACCATCTCGGTGAACAACCTGCGCACCGGGTGGGACTCGCACGAGCCGAAGCTCTCGCCGTCCGTGGTGTCGTCCTCCGCCTTCGGGCAGCGCTGGTCCGCCGCGGTCAACGGCACGGTGGCGGCCCAGCCGTTGGTCACCGGCACCAACGTGGTCGTCGCCACACAGAACAACTACGTCTACGGGATCGACGCCGCGACCGGGAAGAAAAGCTGGACCCGCCAGCTCGGTCCGGCCTGGCCCACCTCGGCCGTCAACTGCGACAGCGGTCTCACCGGGGTCACCGCCACGCCGGTGTACGACGCGTCGTCCAACACGGTCTACCTCACCAGCAAGGTGAACGACGGCCCGGACGCGTTGCACCCGCACTGGTACATCCACGCGTTGAGCGCCTCCACCGGCGCCGAGCGCGCAGGCTGGCCGGTGACCGTCAAGGGCACGCCCACCAACAGCCCCGGCCACCCGTTCAACCCGCTCACGGCATCGCAGCGGCCCGGCCTGCTGCTGCTCAACGGGTCGGTGTACGCCGGGTTCGCCTCGTACTGCGACCACGGCCCGTACGTCGGCCAGGTGGTCGGCGTGAACGTCGCCAGCCGCAAGCTCACCCTCTGGTCCGCCGAGGCCGGATCCGACGGCAAGGAGGCCGGCATCTGGCAGAGCGGCGGCGGGTTGGTCTCGGACGGCAACGGCCGGATCTTCCTCGCCACCGGCAACGGCTCCGGAACGGGCGCCTCGCCGGGCGCCGGACCCGGCTACCTGCCCCCGGCCGGCCTCGGGGAGTCGGTGGTGCGGCTCGGCGTGAACAGTGACGGCACCCTCTCGGCCAGGAACTTCTTCAGCCCGACCAACAACAAGACCCTGGACGCGAACGACACCGACCTCGGCTCGGGCGGTCCGGCCGCTCTTCCGAACAGCTTCGGCACCACCGCGCACCCGCGGCTGCTGGTCCAGGTCGCGAAGGACGGCCGCGTCTTCCTGCTGGACCGGGACCATCTGGGCGGCATGGGCCAGGGGCCGAACGGTACGGACAACCCGGTGAGCGTGGCCGGACCGTTCGAGGGCATCTGGGGCCACCCCGGCGTCTGGGGCGGCGACGGCGGCTACGTGTACACGGTGGGCACCGACACCGGGAGCGGCCGCTCGCCGCTGCGTGCGCTGAAGTACTCGGTGAACAGCGCCGGCACCCCGGTCCTGACCAGCGCCGGCACCAGCGCCGAGAACTTCGGCTACGGCTCGTCCTCCCCGGTGGTCACCTCCAACGGGACGACGCCCGGATCCGCCCTGGTCTGGACCGTCAACAAATCGGATTCCGCCAGCGCACTGCGGGTCTACGACCCCGTGCCCGTCAACGGCACCCTCCACCTGCGCCGCTCCTTCCCGATCGAAACGGCGTCCAAGTGGTCACTGCCCGCCACCGACGGCGGCCGCGTCTACGTAGGGACCAGGGACGGGCACCTGGTGGCCTTCGGCATCGCGTAGGACCGTTCCACGGCACGAGCGTGCCCGACCCGAGAGGCCGGGCACGCCCGTGTGCCCGGGGTCCGGCGGCGACCGCGACCCGAAATCGCCCCTCGATCGGCGCAATCGGCCGTTTTCTTACCCAACGCCCCTTAAATGGTGCGGGTGACCACGACCAACCGACGCGGGGTGCTGCGCGCGGGCGCCGGGCTCGTCACCGGGGGCGCGTTCGCCGCCGGCTGCGGCGCCGGCCAGGAGGCCCGCCCCGGCGCGACGACCGCCGCGCATCCCGGGTCCGCCCCGCCCGCCGACGCGTCCGGCCGTCCCGCGGCCACCCCCCACGCCGCCCCCGCCCCCCGCGCCTACGCCGGCCTGCCCGCCCAGATCACCCACGGCCCGCGCACCCGCCCCCAGGTCGCCCTCACCTTCCACGGGCAGGGCGACCCCGACTTCGCCGAGTCCCTGCTCAGCACGGCCGAACAGCACGGCGCCCGGCTGACCGTGCTCGCCGTCGGCACCTGGCTGGACCAGCACCCGGGCCTGGCCCGCCGCATCCTCGACGGCGGCCACGACCTCGGCAACCACACCCAGCGGCACATCTCCGTCAACGCCATGGCGGAGGCGGAGGCCCGCAAGGAGATCACCGACTGCGCGGACCGGCTGAAGCGGCTCACCGGGTCGATCGGCACCTGGTTCCGGCCCTCCCGCTCCCCGACGGCCTCCCCGCTGGTCACCCGGCTGGCCCGCGCCGCGGGCTACCCGCACGTGCTGTCGTACGACGTCGACTCGCTCGACTACACCCGCCCCGGAGCCGACGCGGTCACCCGCAAGGTCCTCGCCGAAGTGCGGGGCGGATCGGTGGTGAGCCTGCACTTCGGATACCCGGACACGGTCGCCGCCCTCCCCGCCGTACTCCACGAACTCGACCGCCGCCACCTGCGCGCGGTCACCACCACGGAGCTGCTGAGCTGATGCGAACCACGAAAGCCGCCCGCCTCCTGGCCGCCGGAGCCGCCCTCACCGCCCTGGCACTGCTGTCCGCGTGCAGCGGTGACGCCCAGACCAGGGAGAGCGAGGCCCTCGGCAGCAAGGCCCCCGCCCAGCCGCAGGTGAAGAGGCAGCAGGTGGACGGGCTGCCCGGGATGCCCCCGGTGCTGGACCCGGCCGACGTCTACGCGGCCGACCGGCCGAACCGACTCTCCCCGGTCGTCAAGGACTTCCCGTCCCGGGTGTACGTCCCCAACACCAACTCCGACACCGTCACGGTCATCGACCCGGAGACCTACCGGATCCTCAAGACCATCCCGGTCGGCCGGCAGCCCCAGCACGTCGTGCCGTCCTGGGACCTGAAGACCCTCTGGGTCAACAACGACCTCGGCAACAGCCTCACCCCCATCGACCCGAGGACCGGGAAGGCCGGCCGGCCGGTCGCCGTGCACGACCCGTACAACCTGTACTTCACGCCCGACGGCAAGTACGCGATCGTCATGGCCTCCATGGACCGTCAGCTCGTCTTCCGCGACGCGCACACCATGAAGGTCGCGAAGGCACTCCCGGTCGGCTGCTACGGCGTCAACCACGCCGACTTCTCCCTGGACGGCCGCTACTTCATCGTCTCCTGCGAGTTCAGCGGCGAACTCCTCAAGGTCGACACCGCGCGGATGGAGGTCGTCGCCCACCAGAAGCTGCCGTTGCACGGCGCGATGCCGCAGGACGTCAAGGTCTCCCCGGACGGCAAGCTCTTCTACATCGCCGACATGGTGGCCAACGGCATGTGGATCGTGAACGGGGACACCTTCGGCAAGCCGGATTTCCTCGCCACCGGCAAGGGCGCCCACGGGCTGTACATCAGCCGGGACTCCCGGGAGATGTTCATCTCCAACCGCGGCGAGGGCACCATCTCCATCTTCGACTTCACCGAGAACAGGCTCACCAAGAAGTGGCGTCTGCCCGGCGGCGGCAGCCCCGACATGGGCGGGGTCTCCTCCGACGGCAAGGTGCTGTGGCTCTCCGGCCGCTACAACTCCGAGGTGTACGCCATCGACACCCGCACCGGCACCGAACTGGCCCGCATCAAGGTCGGCAGCGGACCGCACGGCCTCGCCGTCTACCCGCAGCCGGGCCGCTACTCACTCGGGCACACCGGCATCTTCCGCTGAAGCAGCACCTCCGAACCCACCGGACGGTACCCGGCCGCCTGGAACGCCCGCATACTGCGGGCGTTCCCCGCCGACACCTGGGCCCACACCGGCTCATCGGCCAGCTGCCGCGCCGCCCTCACGAGCGCCCGGCCCAGCCCCCGGTGCCGTACCGCGCCGTCCACCTCGACCGCCACCTCCAGCCGGCCCGCCACCCCGCGCCCCAGCACCAGCACCCCGCCGTCCGTGGTCCACACCCGGACGTCGTCGCGCCGCCGGCGCGAGCTGACCACCCGCGGGTGGGACGGGTCGGCGATCTCCCGCAGCGCGAGCGCCGGACGGCCCGGCAGCGGGGACCCGACGAGCATCACGTCGACCGTGTCCGTACGGCGCCCGGTGCGGTCCGTCAGCGCGGTCAGGAAACGCGGGTTCATCGTGGCGGCCAGTGCGTCGCACTCCTCGGTGACCGTGCGCAGCGTCTCCCGCACCCAGGCCGGATCCTCGTCGGTGAACACGACCGAGTGCGCGGTGAAGGCCAGGACGCCGGCGTCCCGGGGCGAGGGCTGGGGAACGACCGTCGTGCCGCCGTCCGCCGGCGGGAAGACGCCCTGCGCCGCCGCATCGAGAATGTCCCGCAAAGTCTCCAAAACCGTGCTCCTCGAGTCTCCACCGACCGGAAGGCCCAGACTCGCAGACGTGATCGACAACGGCACCGGACTTTTCACCATGGGTGGGCTGTGGGTGGTCGCCGCACCGCATGCTCACGGCGGCCGTTAATCTGACCAGCGACAGTACGCCGAAACGGCATGAGAACCACGAACAAAAG
The DNA here is from genome assembly GCF_007827595.1 of Streptomyces sp. BK340. Taxonomy (GTDB): domain Bacteria; phylum Actinomycetota; class Actinomycetes; order Streptomycetales; family Streptomycetaceae; genus Streptomyces. The sequence goes on along the minus strand of NZ_VISR01000048.1, from coordinate 10,999 downwards.
GGGCGGATCGGTGGCCGACATCGAGGAAGCACGCAAGCAGTTCCAGCGGATCGACGCGGACGGCGACGGTGTCATCACCGCTGCCGAGTTCAAGCACGCGCTGGCGCAGGGGGGCGACTGGAACGTCACCGACACGGTCGCCGAGGCCATCATCAAGACCCGCGACCTGAACGGCGACAAGGTCCTGTCGTTCGACGAGTTCTGGGCCTACCTGAACAAGTGACCCGCCCGAAGGGGGTGCCCGTCCCGCGGGGAGGGCACCCCCTTCGTCATGCCTACGCCACCCCGCGCGGTCCAACCGGCACACGGGCGAGATCGTCGTACGGGTCCGGGGACGTACCGCGGGGGGTCGCCCGTCCGGCGCAGTCACCGGAATACTCCCGTTCCCCCCGAGGTTGTCGCCGACGACTGACGTATGCACGTGCATCGACCCGGAAGGTTCTGTCATGAAGATCGGCATCATCGGCGCGGGGAACATCGGCGGCAACCTCACCCGGCGGCTCACCGCCCTCGGCCACGACGTGTCCGTGGCCAACTCCCGTGGCCCCGAGACCCTCAAGGAACTCGCAGAGGAGACCGGTGCGACCCCGGTCCCGGCGACGGAGGCCGCCAAGGGCGCCCAGGTCGTCGTGGTCACCGTTCCCCTCAACCGGGTCCCGGACCTCCCCGCCGGCCTGCTGGACGGGGCGGCCGAGGGTGTCGCCGTGATCGACACCAACAACTACTACCCGCAGCAGCGCGACGGCCGGATCGCCGGTATCGAGGACGAGGGCCTGACCGAGAGCCGCTGGACCGAACGGCACCTCGGACACCCCGTGATCAAGGCGTTCAACGGCACCTACGCCCAGGACATCCTCGACCGCCCCCGCCCGGCCGGCGACGCCGGGCGCATGGCCCTCCCGGTGGCCGGCGACGACCGGGCCGCCAAGCAGGTCGTCCGCGACCTCATCGACGAACTCGGCTTCGACACGGTCGATGCGGGCGGCCTCGACGACTCCTGGCGCCAGCAGCCGGGCACCCCGGTGTACGGCCTGCAGGCGGGCCTGGAGGCCGTGCGCAACGCCCTGGCGGAGGCGTCCCCGGAGCGTCCGGCGGAGTTCCGCGGCTGACGCCCGGGTCGCCCGGCCGCACGGGCCTCGTCCTCGCCGGCGACGCGGGGCTCAGTCGCCGGCGGCCCACTCCCGCAGAGCGCTGCGGTCGGCGAAGGCGGCCACGTTCTTGTCGTGCGGCTCGCTGCTGTACTGGTGGAAGCGCCACTTGGCCTCGATGCGGGGGTGGCCCGCGCTCACGTAGTCGGCGATCCAGAGGCCGTCGCCGGCGTACGAGGTGACGTCCACGTTCAGCCAGTACTCCCGGTTGGCGTAGAGCAACACCTTGTTGTGGGGGCGGAGTTCCTTCACGGTGCGGATGAACAGGTCCTTCTCCGCGTTGCTGGCGTGCGTGCCGTCGCTGGTCGTCTCCCAGTCGACGGCGAGCAGGTCGCCCGCCCGCTCGGGGGCGTGCCTGACGAAGTACTCGGCCTGGGCGGCGACATGACCCGGCCACAGGAAGTGGTAGTAGCCGACGACGAGTCCGGCGTCGCGGCCGTGCTTGGCCTGGGTGGCGAGTCTCGGGTTCACGTACGAACGCCCCTCCGTCGCCTTGATGAAGACGAAGGAGAGGCCGTCCGTGTCGTACGACGACGACTGGTACGCGCTGACGTCAATGCCGTGCAGCATGAGGGGACTCCCTTGAGTGCCGGTGGGGGGACAGGAGTTGACGTGTTTATGCCCCACCTTGGCGCCGGAGATCCGCCGTTGCAGGCGAAAAGTCAGCTCCGGGGCGTCACCGATCCCAGGACCGACGCCGACTTGGCGGACCAGTCCGAGGTGATGATGCTCGCGTGGTCCTTGGCCAGCAGGGCGAGCCGGGCGGCGACTTCGGCGTCCGTGGGATCGGTCGAGGAGATCGCGGGGGACACGCCGTCGGCGCCCGTGGTGATCAGGATGTAGTGGTTCGCGGAGTAGAGCGAGGTGTCGTAGCCGTTGTTCACGTACGTCGCCGCGTCACCGTCGAAGAACACGAACCAGGGCCTGATCGAGGCGTCGTAACGGCTGGTGCGCGGGTCGCCGTTCGCGGCGCCGAGCACGGCCGGGAAGGCCTGTGCCTCGCCGATCCTGCCCGCCGCGTACAGGTCGCGGAGATGGTCGCCGTACTCCTCGTCCGTCCAGTAGTGGTCGAACGGGTTGGACTGCTCCACCGTGCCCGGGATCAGCTCGAAGAGGAACTTGCCCCTGAGGGAGTCGCGGGAGGGCCAGGCGTCGGCCCTGGCCGCCGCGTCCAGGGAGGAGTACGTCCCGCCCAGCAGGTCGGACGGCTTGTACACGCTGCTGCCGAGCTTCTGCGACACCAGGGTGTCGAACTCGTCCGGGCCGAGGCCCCCCTTGTCGTTGAAGCCGACCTTCATCTCGACCTTGAACACGATCGGCGGGTGGTCGGGGTGCAGCTGGTTCCAGGCCGCGATGTTGTCCAGGCAACTGCCCAGGTCCTGGTTCCGGCTCTTGCTGTACAGCTCGCCCGGCGTCTTCGCGGCCTCGCAGTTGTTGTTGTCGCCGAACGGATTGCTGTGACTGACGCGCCAGCGGTGGCTGATGCTGTCCACGTACACGTCCAGCTCGAGCAGCGAGGCACCCGAGTCCAACGCCTGTGCGAAGTAGGTGTACTTGGCCTTGTCGTACGCGTTGTGCGTCCCGATGGCCGTCGTCCCGGAGAACTTCGGCTCCGCCCCGTGGGCATTCGCCGGCACCGCTATCAGCAGGGCGGCGGCACCCAGGAACACCCCTGCCCGTCTCACCACACGAACCGCGCGCATGCGTGAACTCCCCTTCGCTGTCGCTGAGTTGGCGGCAGCGTAGGAGAGATCGGTTACTGAACGGTAGCCCCTGGAGGAACATCGCCCTCGCGAAGTGGGCGTCTTTCACGAGCAGTTGAACATGAGAGCCGAGGACGGGCGGTGGAAACGGCAACCGGACGTCACGCGGGAGAGCCGGCCGGCGGGGGAGGGGTCAGCACTCGACTCCTTGGGGACAAACCGCGGTGGATCTTGATCCAGCCATGCGTCCATCGCGGCCAGGCCGCGCTGACCGGCGCCGGGCATGAAGTGAGCGTAGTGGTCGAGTGTGATCTTCGGCGAGGAGTGCCCCAGCCATGTGGACAGGCTCACGACCGACTCGCCGGCCTCCAGCTGCGCGCTGGCGTAGGTGTGCCGCAGGACGTGGAACATGTCCTCGCGCTGTGCCGCGTAGACGGGAGTACGCCGGATCCGGCCGCCGTCTCGGCGGGCCTTCTCGCCCACGGCCGTAATGAGGCCGGAGGAGCGCCGATGAGCCCAGTTTGGCCGCAAGCCAAGGGGTCTCACTCTGCTCCAGTCAACTGCAGCGCAACCGCCAGAAGTTTGGCGTACAGGGCTCTCCGCGCGATTGCTTTCGGCCTGGGGCAAACTCAAACCTTCGCGGGATCCTCTGGCACAGCAGGTGTCGTCACTGCGACGCGCACAGCGCCGGTGGTCGTCGACGGGGCGACCTGGGCCACGCTCCCGTCCTCGGCGTTGCGGGCGACGATCGCGGGGATGCCGGTGTCAGTTGGAACATGACGCACGATCCAGCCCGCCCTCTCGAAGTAGGTCTGCGCACGTGCCATCGCGCGGACCGTCTCCTCTTCCGTAAGAGGCTGGGTCGACCAGGCGTGGTGGACGTAGGACCCCTCCGAGTCCTGGTAGGCACTGGTCCCCTCCCCCTCCTGCGCTGGGGCGTGCCGTACCTGGAGCGCGTCATAGATTCGGCTGGAGTGGTCGAGGGCCCGATGCTCGGCGCGCTCGTCGACCGGTGTGCGCCGGAGGGCTGCGGAGTCGGCCGTGGACTGATCACTGGCGCTACGCGAGAAGCAAGGTGAGGTCACACCGATGGAGGCCAGCCCTTCGCCTGTGGCCCGGTTCACCACGCCTGTGATGGCGTCCATCCAGAAGTCATCGGACTCGGTACGCATGTTCACGTGGGGGAATGGTTTGGACCAGTCCGCATCCGATGACTGGAACTTGTAACCCAGTTTCAGCCAGGCGTCCCTGGCCTGCCGCACCAGCGACTTGGCTTTACTGCCTGGCACTCCGGTCAGCTTGTACGCGAGACTGACCTGCAACCGATCATCGGGGCCGCCGTCGTCCCGGGCAATACAGGCTCCCACCGGCGTGGGGCCGATGCGCTCGAGTTTCGGCTTCGGCGACATACCGTCCACCGCCTGGTGGATGATTTCCTCTGCGCGCTTGGTTGCCTTATGTTCGTTCATCGCGACCTGCTTCGGCGTTGCGGCGCCGTCTCCTTTACTTCCGTGTGCCCCACACGCCGTAACCGCAACCATCGCGGTCAGCAGTGCACCAATCGACATCAGGTTGCGCAGCTTCACGGAGCACCTCCGGTTACGATCTCCGCCATATGGTCCAGGGAGTCCCCCTCCCAGTACTGGGAGTGAGCGGGCATGAGTTTCAAATGCCAACCCGGAAGATGCCCGTTAGGAACCCCGAAGGTCCGCCCACCGAATTCGTTGGATGTCGGGTCGGTCCCGTACATGGCTGAGTGGTCGTCAAAGAGCTGCATGTACGCCTTCGGGTTCAGGGGTGCCAGCCGTCCTGCCGGCGGCGGGGCCATGTTGACCAGGTCGTTCTTCGCTGTGGCTGCCCAGACGTGATCCGTAGGGATGTTCAGGTCCTTGGCATGATTGACCCCCGTGCCCGGACTTCCGACCAAGATAGCGTTGTCCACCGGCAGGTTCGGATGGTCGCGCATCGTCTCGCCAGCCACAAGAGAGCCATAGCTGTGGCCCAGGAGCGTCGAGTTCACGTGCCCTCCGTGGTGGGCTGTGTCAAGGCCGGTCAGAAAGTTGCTCAGCGGCCCACGGGCATTGTCGGCCCATGTGGTGTCGTCAGTCGCATCAGGCACGAGACTTTGCGGAGCATCGTAGCCGAGCCAGACGATTGATGCGGTCGAATGTGTCAGATCAGTTCGCTCCGCCTTGGCCTGGAGCGCTTCGGCTCGGCGGATTTCACCATCAATGCCGCCCAGGTTCGAGCCAGTTCCCGGAACATACGTCACCACATTGTCGGCGCTGTCCGGATTTCCAATGGATACGGCGGCATGCCCGAGATTCTTGTTGTCGAATCCGAGCAGGTAAGGCCGAGTCCCGTCAGCCCCGGTGAAGTTGTCGTAGCGACTCTGGATCGAATCCATGCCGTCGATTCGGCCCTGCAATTCCTTCCGCTTCGCTTCCCATTTCTGCCATTCATTTTCTTTTTCGGGATCCCTTACCTGGACGTCCACCTCCTCACCCGTGTTGGGGTTGAGTTGGTGAACGGTGGTGAAGCGGTCGGGCTCCTTCGCCATCCAGGCGTCCAGTTCGATCTGAGTGGCGCCACGGGTCTCGGCAAGTACGGTTCGGTTCGCCTCATCACGCACGGTGGCGGGAAGGCCGTCCATCCACCCGATCGAATCAGGATGGACGGCGATGTAATCCGCCCGCTGCTCGTCGGTAAGGCTCTTCCACCACTCCGCGTTCTCCTTGGGAGTCCCGTGCTTGGGCGGCTCCTTGATGGAATGCAGGTAGTCCTCGGCTCCCTTGAGAACACCGGCGGTGTCCTTCTTCGCGTCGGCCCAGTCCCGGTCGGAGACCGTCAGGTCGTCGTCCGCCTTCAGCGCCCGCAGCTTCGGCGCCCACTTCTCGTCGGCCTCCGTGGCCTCCTTGACGGCGTCCGCGATGAGGTCGGCGTATTCCTGCGCGTACTGGGCGTTGGGGTTGGGGTCGATGTTGGCCGCGTAGCGGCCGATCGCGTCTGCGGTCGGGTCCTCCGCCAGGCTGGTTATGGTGCCGCCCTCGGGGAGTTTGCCGTCGGTCTTCTCACCGGCGGGCGGGTAGCTGACCGAGCCGTCGGAGTTCACGGTGAACTTCTTGGCGTGCGCTTCCTCGACCACAGCGTCCAGCTTCTTCCTGGCCGCCTCCAGGTCGTACACGAACCCGTCCAGCGCCGTGCTGACCAGGCCGCACTCGACCTGCGTGTAGTGGAAGTTCTTCGCCAGCTCCCGCAACTGGCCGTCCGCCGCATGTGCTGCCTCACCCTCGTTGGCCTTCTTCATGGCCACGGTGATCTGCAATTCGATGCGGTCCTTGGCCGCGCTGGCCATGTCGCTCACCGCGCGGAAACCATCCGCCGCATCCGAGTACTCGGACAGCTTCAAGGTCTTCAGCGTCATGTAATCCATGGCCTCTGTCACCGGCCCCTGGACTGTCCGCCGACCGCCGGTGTGTCCTCGTACGCGGTCTTCACCTTCGCGATCTCAGCCTTGATGGCCTCGTCCGTCCTGAGCTGATCGTTGCCCACCTTCTCCAACAGCCCGGCCAGCTTGTCGCAGCGCCCGCTCACGTCCCCGACGTAGCGCTCCCAGGATGTGTGGACCTCCCGCTGGGCAGCCGCGGTCAGGCACCCGGAATCCTTACCGAGGCCCTTCTGGCCCTCTCCCAGCTGCGCCAGCGCCTTGCTGATGTTGTCCCGCAGATCGCCGACGCCGTCACCCGCCGTGGACCACGCGGCCTTGTCGGACCTGAGTTTGCCGGACACGCCGCCGCCCGAGCTGGTGCCTCCCAGGTCGGCCGGCAGCTGGTTGAGCTGCATGTGCGCCGATTGCCGCTCGACCGCCGCGGCCTTGAGCTGCTCCCACTCATCCCACGCCACGCGTGGCCCCTCCCCGTGTCTCGTCGTACGCCGCCGAGATGCTGTGAACGTGCGACCGCATTGCTGCGGTGGTCGAGAAGCACAGTAGCCAGACCGCATCACGTGCCCCATCCGCGTCGGCCACCAGCCCGTCTGAGTATCCGTACTCAGACGGCCCCAGGTCCTCGATCGGACGGGGGGAACCTGTCCGGTGGGACCGGTGGTGTGTAAGGAGAGGGACTGAACCCCGGTGCTGCGTAAGGAGCTTGGCCCGGGGCGGACACTGGCGTTGCGCGTGGGGCTGCGGACATCCGTCGCCTGCGGGCGATGGCGCCAACCGCGAGCACGGCTCCGAGGAGTACGACGCCACCGATGCCCATCGCCATCCAGTAGGTGCCGCTGGCATCGGATGCGGATGCCGGCGCAGCGGAGTTGTCATCCTTTGCCGGAGCACCGGCGCCTGCGGCTTCGGAGGCTTCCGGAGACGCCGGCTTCGACGCCGCGGCCTTCAGGTCCGGCAGCGGATAGACATCAGCGGAGCCCGGGTCTCCGGGGTTCTGCAGGGCGACGCGCGGCCGCACAATGCCGTAGCCGATGGAGTCGTTGCGCTTGGATCCGTCCGTGGGGCCGCCAATGGTGTTGAGTATGACGCGGAGGACCTGGTTGTTGGTCCAGTCAGGGTGCTTGGACCAGATCAGGGCGGCGCTGGCGGAGGCGATGGCCGTGGCATCGCTAGTGCCGCTGGTCTTGCAGAGGCCTGTCTTGCCACCGCAGGCGTGGACCATGTCCACGCCTGGAGCAGAGACGTCCACCTGAGGGCCGTACTGGGACCAGGGGGCCCGTCGGAGGTCCTTGCCGACCGCTGCCACGCCGACGACTCCGGGCGTGGCCGCCGGATAGTCGACCTCGTGCCTCTTGTCGGCATCGTTGCCCACTGCGGCAAAGATCAGTGAACCCTTGCCGAGGGCGTACTTGACCGCATTGGTCAGCTCAGGGGTGTTGATGCCACCGCTCATCGAAACGTTGATGATCCGAGCTCCTGAATCAGCCGCGTAGCGGATGCCCTTGCTGAAGTAGTCGGACACGGCGAAGGGACTGACGTCCGCGGTGTCGGGCATCCGGACCGGGAGGATCTTCGCCCCGGGTGCGAGCCCGAACGCGCCGTTTCCTCCGCCGTACGCACCCGTGCCGGCGATGAGCCCTGCCATGCCCGTGCCATGGCCGTCGTAGTCCGTGTGCTCGTCACCGGCACGGCCTGCGGGGGCGTAGTCCTTTCCGTCGAGGACTCGTCCCTTCAGATCAGGATTGTTCGGATCGACTCCGGTGTCGATGACGGCGACAGTGATCCCCTTGCCCGTACTCGTCCGCCACATCTCCCCGGCGTGCATGGCACCCAGATACCACTGCTCGGCTCGGGTGGAGTCGGCATCGGCCTGCGTGGCCGTACCGCTCACCAGAAGCAGACTGATCGCCGCCGAGGCCGCGGCCCAGATCCCCCTGTACCGCGCGTTGCCGGTGAGCATGTGCTTCCTTCCCGTGTGCCTGGTTCTCAGTCAGCGATCTTCGGTCGGTTCTTCGCCACGACGGTCCGTCTGCTGCTTCTGCTGTCGCTGCCGGACACCGCCGGTCGGCCCGGCGGCAGCACCGCGAGCACCGCGTTGGGTTCCGGCCTGGCTGGGCATACCTCCGGAGATGCCTTCCCGCATCGGTGCGGAGGGTATCGGTGCACCCGGGCGCGCCGGTGTGCGGCCGGCCTGCAACAGGCGACCACCGGTGATTCCGTTACGCGGGGTGGTCATGGAACGCCCGGCTGCCGAGCTGGAAGGATTTCTCTCCTGCTCTCGCGGGGCTGCGGTCGGCCCGCCGCCAGTCGAGCTGCGGCTGGCCGAAGGCTCGCCACCGACAACCGTCCCGCCGGGCCACCGACCTGCTCGCCGGCCGGTGGCGGAGGTCGCAGCAGGACGTCCACCAGTAACTCCCGGACTGGTCGAGGCACCGCGGCCGGGTGTCAGGTCTTGCCCGGGGACAGCGCGGCCGCTGGGCGTCGCCTCAGGGCTGGGCAAGTTCAGGCCCGGCGCCGCACCGGGTCCCATGGGTCCTCGACCGGGAACTGGCCTGCCCGCTCCTTGCTCAGGCTGTGCCGGCATGCGTCCTCCGACGGCTTCCCTCCCCAGGCCGCCTGGGACAGACGGCATACGCGCAGGAACACCGATAGGAGGCGGAGGCGTGCCGTTCGACAGAGGTGGTGCTTCCGTGTTCGGACGAGGGGTGGCGGGTGCCCCTGTCGGCGAATCAGTGGACGGATGGTGGACCTCCGGCAGCACCCCCGCCGAGTCAATGCCGACATGCGTTGCAGGCTCGCTTGCTGGCGGCCGCGAACTCGGGTGATCGAGGCGATGTGGCGACACCGCACTTGTCGACGGTCTTGCCTCGGCCTGTCCCGAGGTCACCGCATGCCCATGTGTCACTCCGATCGCGGCGGCACCGGCACCACCTCCGCTGGGCCTACCTGAGCTTGCCGCGCTCGGACGCGCTAGGTCAGTACTCCGTCCGTCAACGTCACGCGGCACGATCGACGCGGGCGGCGGTGGAAACTTCGGCCGCTCCAGCCTGTTCATCTGCGTGGCCGACCACTCGTAGGTCTGCCCCAGCTTCCGCATCTGCGCCGCCGCCTCCAGGCGGACCCTCTCCTTGTGCGCCGCCAGCGCAGCCGGCTCGCTCTTGGCCTTGGCGCTGACCGCCGCCGCGTCCGGGTCGTTGTGCGCCGCGTTCGCAGCGTCCATATCGGCCGTCGCACCCTTGGTGTCGCGCGGAATGGATGCCTGCGCCTGCGCGATCGCTCCGGAAGCCTCGTTCAGCCACTTTCCAGCGCCTTCGCTGAAGTCGCCAAGCCGCAGTGTGGAGTTGGCCAGGTCACCAGACCAGGTGCGGAACGCGTGCGCGCCCTCGCCCTTCCATTCCACCCACTGCGGGCGGATCTTGAGCTCTTCGGCGATCTTGCGGATCTCCTTGGCGGCCGCGGTGAGTCGGTCCGCGGCGGCCTGCACTGTGCCGGGGTCGGCCTGGTCGAGCCACGCCAGCATCTGCTCGTGGCTCATGTCCTCGAAGGACGTGCCGCCGCCGGATCCCTTGCCAGGCATCAGAACTCCCCCGTCCCTGTCGGTTCCATCAGATCGAGCCGCCCGCGTCGCCACCCGTCGGCGCTGGCCTCGGCGCCTGCCCCGTCTGCGTCCCGTTCCCGCCGTCGTGGCCCCTGCTCGACCCCTCGGGGTCGTAACTGCCGCCGTAGTGCTCCGTCGTCTCCGCACTGATCGCCGCCATGCGGTCGCGGATGTCCAGGTCGACGTCCTGGTAACCCTTGTGCGAGGCCATGACCGCGATACCCATGCCCTCCATGGAGTCCGACAGCAGCTTCGACAGCGTCTCCAGCTCGCTGATCACCGTCTCGTACGCGCTGAACAGCCCGGCCGCCTCCGCCCACGCCCCAGCCCCGCCACCGAACTGATGGCGCACGAGCCGCTCCTGTCCGACTTGGCGCGGGCCTGCCTGCGAGCCCTTCAGGTCGTGGATCAGGGCGTCGACGCGGTTCTGGAAGGTGGTGAAGGACGACAGCTCCGTGGCCACATCGGCGACAGCGTCGCGTGCCACGTCGAACAGGCCGGACACCCACGACGACGCGCCCGACGTCGACCCGGCATCGCTCGGCAACACACCGTCCTCCTCCTACCGTCAGAACACCGAACACCGGAAGCCCCACCAGCAACTCTAGCTACCAGCGGTGACAGTCCACAGGCGCCCTGTAGCGGGGAGTGGCCGAGAGCAGGCCATCCACGTAGTACCCCTCGACCCGCTGGCAGGAGCAAGGCGACTCATCGAGCATGAGCCCACCCAACACCCCAGCGTCATCAGACGCATGAGCACTTGTACTCAGATGCGCCCGCGTGGCCGCCCTGAATGGCCGATACCGGCTGGTAGGTGGCGCAGAGATGACCTTGACCGGGTCAGTCACGGCTGGTCCGCTTACTAGCGATGTGGCGTCGAGATCGGCGGGATCGGGATACCCCGCCACCGAGACGCTCTGCGCACACCCGCACAGCGGAGCTGTGGCACGACGGATGCCGACATCCAGCCGTTCGACGAGCGTCGCGCCCGACTCGGACCTCCCCGAAGACCGGTTGCGTCCATGGAGATGGTGTACGGGTTCGACCTGATCCGGGGGTTTGCTCCGGCGTCGGGATGATGCCCGCATAGATGAACGGCCACCGG
>NZ_VISR01000047.1 GCF_007827595.1 Streptomyces sp. BK340 | reverse complement strand
GCACCTCGCCGCGTTGTCGGACCACCCGGGTACGCCCGGTACGCGGGTGCTCCTCCGCCTTGCGATGCACCGCACCGGACGCCGCGGCCTGATCCGACCCGATCCAGACGAAACCCCCTGGTCGATCACCTCGTCAGCCGGTCACCCGGCACTGACAACGCGCTCGGACCAGAAGTTGAGGCGCTCCCGTACGACGGGGTAGCCGGCCCGGGTGAAGTGCGCGGCCATCGGGAAGTTGTCCTGGTCGGTGGCGGCGGCGATGAACTCGGCGTCGCGTTCGACGAGGAAGTGGGTGCACTCGGCGAGCAGGTCGAAGGCGTAGCCGTGACCGCGGTGCTCCGGCAGGACACCGATGAAGCCCACGCACGGTCCGGACGGATTGCGGGCCGGGATGTGGGTGCCGACCGGCTCGCCCTCGGGTGTGCGGGCGAGCTGCCACCACGTGCGCGGTGACGGGAACCAGTGGAAGATGTCGAGATCCTCCTGGGCGGCCAGGTCGACTCCGCCCTGCTCGACGGCCCGCCGGGCGTGGGCATCCAGGGTGACGGAGTGGATGCGGCGCAGGGCGTCGAAGAAGACGGTGTCGTCCGGCTCGGCGGAGAAGACGAGGCGTCCGGGGCGCTCGGGCAGTCCGTGGTCCGGGGTCCAGCGGTAGATGAAGCGTTCCACGAGCGGCTCGTATCCCGCTGCGCGGGCGGCGACGGTGCGGGCGGTGACGGCGGCCGGCAGACCGGGGACGTCGCGCCGGCCGGCGGGCAGGTCGAGTTCGAGTTCCTCGGTGCGCCAGGGTGCAGTCCGCAGGAGTTCGGCTCCCGCGTCCTCCTCGCCCTCGGCCACGTCGAACCAGTTGATGACGAGCGGCTCGGGGTCCTCGGGCCGGCCCCACCAGGCGGCGCGGGCCACGACCCGGCCGTCACGCAGGGCGGCCCGCTTCCAGTCGGGCCGGTACCGGGTCCGCCGGTGCTTCTCACGGAAGCCCAGCGGGTCGGGCAGGGTGTCAAAAAGGTGAGCACTGCTCTCGTCGAGCGTGCGGATGACCACGGCGGTCATGGATTCCTCCGGGGTGCGTGCTGCGTACGGCGGGACGCGCTCCCGGTCGGACGTGTCACGCCCGAGGAACGGGAAGGCGGGAGCGCTGGGTGACTGCGGACTGCATGACGCTCACCTCCTTCCGGTGCCGTCTCGGGCGTGCCCACACGGTAGGAGAACGGGCAGCCGGGCGTCGACGGCTTTTCCGCGGTGCACCCCCTCCCGGCGACGGCGTAGCGTGGGGATGTGAGATCGGTGCGCGGCTCGTCGTCGCGGCGGAACCGGGAAGAGCGCGGCTGGCTACGGGGCGCGCCACCGCCGCGATGGGTGCGGGTGCTGCCGGTGGCGCTGCTGGTGGGGGTGACCACGGCCACGGTCGTCACCCCGCACGCGAGCGACCTCGGCTTCCTGCTGGGCGCGATCCCGCCGCTCGCCGTCCTGTCGTACGGGCCGGCGGCGACCGCCGTCCTCGGCGCTCTGGTCGTCGTCGTGCTGAACCTCCCGTCGACGCACCTGAACCGTCCGGGCAACACCGATCTGCTCACCATCGTGTTCGTCGCCCTGCTGAGTGTGTTCCTCTCCTACGTGCGCAGACTCCGGGACGCCCAGCTGATCATGGAGCGGGCGATCGGGGAGGCCGTGCAGCAGGCCGTGATGCCGCCGCTGCCGGAGCGCGTGGAGCGGGTGGGGTGCACGGGCTTCTACCGGGCCGCCCAGGACGGGACGCTGGTGGGTGGGGACTTCTTCGACGTGCGGGCGGGACCGCACGGCGTCCGGGCGGTGATGGGGGACGTGCGCGGGCACGGGCTGGCGGCGGTCGCGACGGTGGTGTCGCTGCTGGGCGCGTTCCGGGAGGCGGTGCTGGACCAGCCGGACCTGGCGTCGGTCGCGGTCCGCATGGACCGCAGGCTGGGGCTGGACTCCGCGGGTGAGCGGCATACTGAGCTGTTCGCGACCGCGGTGCTGCTGGAGTTCACGCCCGACGCGCGGGCGGTGCGGGTGGTCGCCTACGGGCATCCGGCCCCGGTGCTGCTCCACGACGGCCGGGCCCACGAGGTGACTGTCACGTCGGCTCCCCCGCTGGGCCTCGGGCTGATCGGCGCCGATCCCCCCAAGGAGGTGACCGTGCCGCTCGGGCCGGGCGACCGCCTGCTGCTGGCCTCCGACGGCGTCTGGGAGGCCCGGAACGCCTCCGGCACCTTCTATCCGCTGTCCGAGCGGCTGTCCGACATCGCGGACACCGTCTCCGGCGACCTGACCGACGCCGTGTGGACCGACCTCGGCCTACAGCGCTACGAGGTGCGCGACGACGCCAGCCTGCTGGTCCTGACGCCCCAGCCGCCGGGCACCTGACCTGGGCACCCCGTGCCTGTGCGGACACACGGGTCAGCCCACGTCCCACAGGAAGCGGTGGGTGTGGATGCCGAAATACGGGAAGGACTGGATCTCGCGGACGCCCTCGATCGGCCGGACCACGTCGTTGACGAAGTCCAGCAGGTCCTTGGGGCCCGGCGCGACCACCTCCGCGAACAGGTCGAATCCGCCGGAGGTGAGCACGGAGTACACCACCTCCGGGCGTTCGGCGAGGGCGTCGGCGACGACGCGCGGGTCACCGTCGACGCCGATGCCGAGCAGGGCCATGGCCTGCCCGCCCATGGCCATCGGGTCGGTGACGCCGACGACCTGAACGGCCCTGGAGTCCAGCAGGCGTTGCAGGCGCTGGCGGGCCGCCGAGGCGGACAGCCCGACCTTGGGACCGAGGTCGGCGTAGGCGATCCGGCCGTCGGTCTGCAGCTCGCGCAGGATGGCCCGGTCGATCTCGTCCACGACTCTCCCTTCGTGCCGTGCCGGGGGGCTGCTCAGCCGGCCAGTTCGGCGAGGGCCGCGGCGAACACCTCGGTGTGCGTGTCGACGTCCTGCTCGGTGGTGTCGGGGCACATGAGCGCCATGTTGTGGAACGGGGTGAGCAGGATGCCCCGGTTGGCGAGGTAGAGGTGCAGGAAGTCCTCCAGTTCCGGGTCGGCGGCCGCGGCCGACTCGGTGCCCGTGCGGGGCGCCGGCGAGGTGAAGCGGTACTCGGTGCGGGCGCCGAGTCGGCTGACGGACCAGGGCAGCCGGTGGGCCTCGATGCCGGCCCGGACCCCCGCCTCGAAGCGCTCGGAGAGCTTCGCCATCCGGGCGAAGGCCTCGTCGGTGAGCACGTGCTCCAGGGTGGCCCGGGTCGCGGCGACCGACAGCGCGTTGCCGGCGAGGGTGCCGCCGACGCCGCCCATGTCGACGAGGTCCAGGTCGGAGCGGTCCAGCAGCCGCTCGGCGAGGTCGGCGGAGAGGCCGTAGGCGCCGGCCGGGATGCCGCCGCCGATCGCCTTGCCGATGGTGAGCAGGTCCGGGTCGAGGTCCCAGGCGGCCGTGCAGCCACCGGGGCCCGCGGAGAAGGTGTGGGTCTCGTCGTTGATGAGCAGGGTGCCGTAGCGCCTGGTCAGGTCCCGTACGCCGGCGAGGTAGCCGGGCTCGGGCAGGACGATGCCGATGTTGGTGAGCGCGGGCTCCATGAGGACGGCGGCGACGTCCCCGTGGGCCAGCTCGCGCTCCAGCCCGGCGAGGTCGTTGAACTCGGCGACCCTGCTGGTCAGGGTGACGTCACAGGGGGCTCCGACGTTGCCGGGGCGGGCGGTGCCCCGGCCGTCCGGGCCGACGACGATCAGCGACTCGTCGACGCTGCCGTGGTAGCAGTAGCTGTTGAACAGGATCTTCGGGCGCCCGGTGACGGCCCGGGCGAGCCGGATCGCCCATCGGTTGGCGTCGGTCGCGGTCAGCGAGAAGCTCCAGCGGGCCAGGCCGAAGCGGCGGGTCAGCTCGGCGCCGACCCACTCGGCGTCCTCCGTGGGCAGCATGGCGGTGGCCCCGCCCAGAGCGCCGTACCGGCGGTCGACCGCCTCGGTGACCGCGGCGGGCGAGTGACCGGCCATCGCGCCCGTGTCACCGAGGCAGAAGTCGATGTACTCGTGCCCGTCCACGTCGGTGATCCGTGCGCCGCGCGCTCCGGCCAGATAGCGCGGGAAGGCACCGGCCGTCTTGTTCATCCAGGTCATCGGTACCCGGCCGAAGAGGTGGTCGGCCTTCTCGTTGGCCGCCCTGGAGCGCGGGTTGCGGCGTTCGGCCTCGGCGCTCTCGCGGGCCAGGAGGGCGTGCAGACGGGTGCGATCCATGGGGTACCTCGATGCATGCCGGGGACGGAACAGTCCGAGCGTACGAGCGAAACTGTTGCGAGTTCAAGAGTCCGCGCTCGAATCAGTTGCCGCAACACTCGAATCGAGCGTCGGCCGGGCACAAGGCCGCCTTGGCACTGATGCCCCAACTGACGAACCATTGTCCGGTGTTCGAAAGAGATGTCTCAAACGCCAGGGTTCGCCACCCCTTCCGCCAGGTAGAAATATCTAACAGCATGCATATGCCGGGTTGGTGTGCAGGATCAGCGGAGCGGTGCATGATGAACAGGGTGTGGATGCGGGGCGTGGAGTGGCTCGCCGCGGCGGCGGCCGATCCCCGAGCGTGCAAGTGGGAGTGGGACCACGGGGAGGGCATCGCGCTGCTGGAGGCGGGCCGCTTCTGGGACGTCCTGAGCGTCCCCGAGCGGCTCGGTCTGCTCACCCTGGACCTGCTGTGGCGGCCTTCGCTGCCCGTGCCGGGGCCGACCCTCGTGGACACCGCCGCGGGCCGGGTCGGGTTCTTCCTGCCGCCGGACCCGGCCGGGGGCTGGATCGGCGCCGGCCTGCGGTACGCGACCAAGGGGTCCTGGGTCTCCGTACCGCCGCCGTACCGGCCCGCGCGCTCCCTGGAGTGGCTGATCCCGCCGGACGGCAACGGCACCCTGCACCGGCCCGGCACGCTGGAGACGGCGCTGCAGGAGGCCAACGGCGCGCTGGCGGTCCTCGCACCGTCGCTCGGGCAGTAGCCGATCAGGGGCGTTCGGGCCCGGGCAGGACGAGCCCGCCGAGGCTGCCCCGGAGCACGTCGGGTTCCACGGGGACGGTGCGTCCCTCGGCCCGCCGCGCCGCGACGAGTTGGGCGCGGACCGGCTCTCGGGTCCGGTCCACCGGGGCCCCGCGGCTGCTTCGGTCCGTCCGAACCGTCCGAACGGGGCCTTCCGTCCGTCCGGCGACACCTCGGCACGGGGGCGGCTCAGGCCGGCCCGGGGGCCCATCCGGCCGACAGGCGCGGCCAGGTGCGCGCTCCTATGCTGGGGAGCCAGGGCTCCGACGTCTCGCCCGCCGCACGTACTGCTCTCACGTGCTTGGAGTCAGCCCATGCCGCATTCATCCGCACGCCTGCGCCGGGGGGCCGCGGTCGCCGTCGTGGTGGGGACACTGATGGTGCCGCTCGGGGGCGCTCCCGCGGGGGCGGTGCCGGCCTTTGTACCCACCGCGTTCGCCGCCGAGCAGCCCACCCCCTCCCCTTCGGGGGCGGAGGTCCGCACGATCACACCGGACGTGGCCCGCCAACTGGACACCGCCGTGCAGAAGGTGATGACCGAGGCGAACGTGCCCGGCGTGATGGTCGGCATCTGGACACCGCACCGGGGCAGCTACGTCAGCTCGTTCGGCGTCGCCGACAAGGTCAGCGGCCGGACGATGACGCCCGACCTGTACATGCGGATCGGCAGCGAGACCAAGACCTTCACCGTGACGGCGCTGCTGCAGCTGGTGGACCAGGGCAAGGTGGGGCTGGACGATCCGATCGGAAAGTACATCGCCGGGGTGCCGAACGGGAACGAGATCACGCTGCGGCAGCTCGCAGGCATGCGCAGCGGGCTCTTCAACTACTCCCAGGACGACGACTTCTTCAAGGCGCTCACGTCCGACCCGCGACGCCCCTTCACGCCCCAGCAGCTGCTCGCCTACTCGTTCAGGCACCCGGTGCTGTTCCCGCCGGGACAGAAGTTCTACTACAGCAACACCAATCTCATCCTGCTCGGCCTGGTCGTCGAGCAGCAGAGCGGACAGCGTCTCGGTGACTACATCCGGCAGCACATCCTGGAGCCCGCCGGAATGAAGAACACGCTGTTCCCGGTCGGCTCGGAGTTCCCCGCCCCGCACGCGCAGGGCTACACGAACCAGACCGCCGACGGCAGGATCGCGGACGCGGCCGACTGGAACCCGTCCTGGGGCTGGGCGGCGGGCGCGATGATCTCGAAGCAGGACGACCTGCGGGTGTGGGCACGCACGGTGGCGACCGGCCAGTTCCCGGACGGCAGCTGGATGGTCAGCCCGGTCACACAGAAGCAGCGGCTCACCACCCCGGCCACACCGATCGCGGGGGCGGGCTACGGGCTGGGCATCTTCAACGTACAGGGCTGGATCGGCCACAACGGCTCGCTGCCGGGCTACGAGTCACTGACCGTCTATCTCCCGGCGGCACAGGCGACCCTCGTGGTGCTGCTCAACACCGACATCGACCACAACGGCCAGGAACCGAGCACCCTGTTCGGCCAGGCGATCACGCAGATCATCTCCCCGGACCACGTCTTCGACCTGCCGGCCGAACCCGCGGCCAGGTAGGCCCCGGCCTGGCTGGTTTCCGGTCGGGTCGAGGACGCCCTGTTCGCTGCCGGACGACGACGGTGTGTACTGGATCGTGCCTGCCTCGCAAGAGCCGACCAGCCAGGAGAGCCGTCGTGACCGTCACCGACCGCATCCCGCTCGACCCGTTCGGCACCGACATCGTCGCCGAGAGCGCCCGGCTGCGCGCCCTCGGCCCGATCGTCCCCGTGGAGCTGCCCGGCGGCATCCCCGCCTGGGCGCCCACCGGGTACGACGTCCTGCGGGAACTGATCCTCGATCCCCTGGTGAGCAAGGACGCGCGCCGGCACTGGCGGCTGTGGCCGCACACCGGTGAGCGCCCCGCCTGGAGCTGGATCGTGACCTGGGTGGGCGTGGTCAACATGCTGACCACCTACGGTCCCGACCACACCAGGCTGCGCAAGCTGGTGGCGCCGAGTTTCACGCTCCGGCGCACCGAGGCGCTGCGCCCGCGCGTGGCGGCCATCACCGCCGAGCTGCTGGACGCGCTGGCGGCCGCGGGCGCCGACGGCCGCGCGGTCGATCTGCGGGCCGGGTTCGCCCATCCGCTGCCGATGCGCCTGATCTGCGAACTGCTGGGAGTGCCCGACGAGTTGCGGGCGGACGCCGCACGCCTCATCACCGACATCTTCGACACCTCCGACCCCAGCCCGGAGCACGCGGCATCCGTGCAGGAGCGGATCGGCACGGTGCTGGGGGCGCTGCTCGCGTACCGGCGGCGGGAGCCGGGCGACGACCTCACCACGGAGCTCATCCGGGTCCGGGACGAGGACGGCGACCGGCTCTCCGACGAGGAGCTGCTGCACACGCTGCTGCTGGTGGTCGGCGCCGGGTTCGAGACCACCGTCAATCTCATCGGCAACGCGGTCGTCGCGCTGCTGACGCATCCGGCGCAGCTGGCGGCGGTGCGCTCCGGGGAGGCCGGCTGGGAGGGGGTGGTCGAGGAGACGCTGCGGGTGCATCCGCCGGTCGCCGCGCTGCCGCTGCGGTTCGCGGTCGCGGACCTGACGGTCGGGGGCGTGACGATCCCGGCCGGGGACGCGATCATCACGACGTACGCGGCCGCCGGCCTGGACCCGGCGCGCTACGGGCCCCACGCGGCCGACTTCGACGCGGGGCGCGGCGCCGACGACCATCTGGCGTTCGGGATCGGTGTGCACCGCTGTGTCGGCGCTCCACTGGCCCGCATGGAGGCACTGACCGCACTGCCCGCGCTGTTCGCCCGCTTCCCGCGGCTGCACCTGGCCGTCGGCGCCGACGAGCTGCGGCAGGTGGCGTCGTTCATCGCCCACGGTCGGCAGGAGGTGCCGGTCCGGCTCGGCGGCTGAGACATGTGCGGGGCACCGACCGGTCCCCCGCACCGGTCGTGCCCCGCGACTGCTGAACCTACGTGCGGGGGCACGGCGGTGGGTATCGCGCCGGTGCCCTTTCCGGAGCCGTGAGGACTCACTCGTGCACAGGTGAGTCCGGTTGGCCCGGGTTCGCCTGGCCTACGACGGGTGCGGCGAGGGCACCGGTGGCCAGGTGGGCGAGGACGACCTCGTACAGGTCGCTGCCCATGGCCAGCAGCTGACGCTCCAGAACCGGTTCGGCGGCCCGGACGTGGTCGCGTACGGTCTGGGCGTGCACGCCCAGGTCCCGGGCCGTGCGCTCGGCGTTCGAGTCCGCGGCGATCCAGGCGCGCAGGGTGCCCCGCAGGTCGCGGCCGTCCGCGTCCAGGCGGCCGAGGAGGTCCCGCGCCCAGGCCCGCAGCGCCGCCGAGCCGAGCAGGTCACCGAGCCGGCCGGAGGCCGCGGGCGCGGCCGTGCCGTCGGGGTCGTACGGGCCCTGCACCGCCTCGGAGTTGAGCGCGAGGCGGACGGCGGCCCGGGTGGTGAGGTGGGAGAAGTCGGTGCCGAGCAGCGCCTCGACGCGGTCCATGCGGGCACGGACGGTGTTGCGGCTGACGCCGAGGACCTTGGCGGCGGCGACGGCGGTGAACTCCAGGCCCAGCCGGGTCGTGGCCAGCAGTTCGGCGCGGACGTGGTGGGGCAGCCGGTCGAGGGGGCGCAGCACGCCCGCGGACCAGGCGCGCAGGGCGACGGGGTCCATGAGCCGCTCGGGGTGGGTGCGTTCGGCGTAGACGGCCGTCTGGTCCGGGCGGAAGCGGGCGACGGCGAGGGCACTGACGGCCTGCCCGTAGGCGGTGGCGGTGCGGGCGAGGCGCTGGCGCAGGCTGCCGCCGAGGAAGGTGCCCGGCCGGCCGTCGACCAGGGAGCGCAGCCGGTCCCCCGCCGCCGGCCGGGGGCCGACGACGATGACGTGCCCGTCCACCGCGGGGCAGCGCACGACGAGGGCCAGGCCTTCGGTGATGTGCGCGCAGGCGTCGGCGAGCGCGTCCCGCTCGGCGGGCGAGACCTCGACGACGTAGACACACGCGGTGTCCTCCTCGAGCAGGCCCGGCCACAGTCCTGCCGCGACCCGGCGGGCGGAGACGGTGTCCTCCACCATCAGCAGCTGCAGGATGGCCAGCCGCAGGTCGGCCGTGGCCCGGCGCAGCCGGTGCCCGTCGTCCGTCAGCTTCCGTTCCCTGAGCAGGAGTTCGAGCACGGACGCGGTACGGTTCACGATCTCGGCGGCACGCCGGTCGAAGGGGTCGCGGCGGGCCACGGCGAGCACCGCCCCCGCCGCCGGGCCCCGTTCGGGGTCGCGTATCCCGACCATGCGGACATGGCGTTCGCCGTCCTCCAGGGCCGCCGCGGAGATCCGGCCGGTGACCACGTCGGCGAGCACGGCGGTGTCGAGCGGCAGGCGCTCACCGGCGAGGAGACCTCCGTGGGTGTCCTGGAGGCAGACCGTGGCCCCGACGGTCCGCCCGAGCCAGGTGACCACCCGGCGCGGATCGCGGCCGGCGGGACGCAGATGGTCGAGCAGCTGCTCCGCCCACGTGGTGTCGGAGTCCCGCGGCTGCTGGGTGTGAGGGCCCTCGTCGGCTCGGCCGGCCACGTCGACCTTCTCCTCGTCGTCGGTTTGACCTCGACTTTCGAACGTGGACGTTACCCCAAGCGGGGCCGCACGCAGCCCGCCGGCGGCGAGGGCGAATGCGGCGGCGGGGACACGGCACCGGGGACGGCGCCGGGCACCAGCCGCCTCCCCCCAACTCCATTGCCCCGGGCAGCAGTCAACTGTCCGGCCTACGGGCCCGCATCCCGGCGGCCGCGAGGGCGCGCCCGCACACGGAGCACCCCGGCCCGCACGGGCGTCGCGGCGCAGCGCGCCGGAGCCGCCCGCGGTGCCCGGCGACGGCATAAGCTCGGCGGATGGCGAAGTACTTCGACGTGCACCCCGAGAACCCCCAGCCGCGCAGCATCGCTCAGGTCGCCGACGCGGTCCGCTCGGGTGCGCTCATCGCATACCCCACCGACTCCTGCTACGCGCTCGGCTGCCAGCTGGGCAGCCGGGACGGCATCGACCGGATCCGTTCCATCCGCCACCTCGACGACCGGCACCACTTCACACTGATGTGCCGGGACTTCGCGCAGCTCGGCCAGTTCGTCCGCGTCGACAACGACGTGTTCCGGGCCGTCAAGGCGTCGACTCCCGGCAGCTACACCTTCATCCTGCCGGCCACCCGCGAGGTGCCGCGCATGCTGCAGCACCCCAAGAAGAAGACCGTGGGTGTGCGCATCCCCGACCACGTGGTGACCCAGGCGCTGCTGGCCGAGCTGGACGAGCCGCTGCTGTCCAGCACGCTGCTGCTGCCGGACGAGGAGGAGCCGATGACCCAGGGCTGGGAGATCAAGGACCGGCTAGACCACGCGGTGGACGCGGTGGTGGACTCCGGGGACTGCGGCACCGAGCCGACCACGGTCGTGGACTTCTCCAGCGGCGAGGCGGAGATCGTGCGGCGGGGCGCCGGGGACACCTCCCGGTTCGAGTAGCGGGCGGAGGTCCGGCCCGGCGGTGTGGATCTTGCATGGCAGCATGAGACGTACACGCAGCACCGAGGGGCACCCGCCTCCCGCCGCCGAATCCTCAGGAGGCCTCACGGCATGACCGCCGTACAGGGAACAGCCGTCGACATCCCGACCGGGGACGGCACCGCCGACGCGTACCTGGCCCACCCCGCGGACGGGAACCCGCATCCGGGCGTCCTGCTCTACCAGGACGCCTACGGTCTGCGCCCGCAGCTGAGGGCGATGGCCGACCGGCTCGCCGCCTCCGGTTACACGGTCCTGGTGCCGAACGTCTTCTACCGGCACGGCCGCACACCGATCGGCGAGCTTCCGGAGTTCATCGACCCCGATGCCGACCCGACCATCTGGGAGCGGATCGGCCCGGTCATGGCCTCCCACACCCCCGATCAGGTCCGGCGGGACGCGGACGCCTACCTGGGCTGGCTGGCCGGCAGCCCGCTGGTCGCCGACGGCCCGGTCGCGCTGACGGGTTACTGCATGGGTGCCCGCCTGGCGCTGCGCACGGCGGCCACGCATCCAGAACGGGTGGCCGCGGCGGCCGGCTTCCACGGCGGCCGGCTGGCCACCGACGCCCCGGACAGCCCGCACCGTGGCGCCGGGCACATCACCGCCGAGCTGTACTTCGGCCATGCCGACCAGGACCAGTCCATGCCCGAGGAGCAGATCCGGCTCCTGGCGGACACGCTCACCGCCGCCGGCGTACGGAACACCTGCGAGGTCTACCCGGGGGCGCAGCACGGCTACACGCAGTCCGACACTCCCTCCTACGACCGGGAGGCCGACGAGCGGCACTGGGCGGCACTTCTCGACCTTCTGGAGCGCACCTTCTGAGGGATGCGGGGCGCCCGCCACGCGGCGGGCGCCCCGCATCCCGTCCAACTCATTGACATGCACCCGCCCGACCGCAACTCTGAGAGCGCTCTCAAACAGGTACGGACCAATTTCCGTACCACCCCGACCCCACACGGAGGTGGAGAGTGCCTCTCGGCATCACGCGCCCCGCGCTGCCCCTGACGGCCGCGGCGGCCCTGGTCGGCGGCCTGCTCACGCTGGTCGCACCGGACCCCGCCGGCGCCGCCGTACCGGACACCGTCCCACTGAAGATCACCAACAACTCGGGCCGCTCCGACCCGGTGTACGTCTACGACCTCGGCACCCAGTTGTCCTCGGGACAACAGGGCTGGGCCGACGCGAACGGCGCCTTCCATGCCTGGCCGACGGGCGGCAACCCGCCGACCCCCGCACCGGACGCGGCCATCGCGGGGCCCGCCGCCGGACAGTCGAAGACGATCCGCATCCCGAAGTTCTCCGGCCGGATCTACTTCTCCTACGGCCAGAAGCTGGACTTCCGGCTGACCACCGGCGGGCTGGTGCAGCCGGCCGTGCAGAACCCGTCCGATCCCAACCGGAACATCCTGTTCAACTGGTCGGAGTACACGCTCAACGACTCCGGACTGTGGCTCAACAGCACCCAGGTGGACATGTTCTCGGCGCCGTACGCGGTCGGCGTACAGCGGGCCGACGGCAGTGTGACCAGCACCGGGCACCTCAAGTCCGGTGGCTACACCGGCTTCTTCGACGCGCTGCGCGGGCAGCCGGGCGGCTGGGCGAACCTGATCCAGACGCGCTCCGACGGCACCGTGCTGCGCGCCCTGTCACCGCTGTACGGCGTGGAGACCGGGGCTCTGCCGGCGAACGTGATGGACGACTACGTCAACCGGGTCTGGCAGAAGTACTCGACGTCGACCCTCACGGTGACGCCGTTCGCGGACCAGCCGGGAACCAGGTACTACGGCCGGGTCTCGGGGAACGTCATGAACTTCACCAACGCGTCCGGCGCGGTCGTCACCAGCTTCCAGAAGCCGGACGCGTCCAGCATCTTCGGCTGCCACAAGCTGCTGGACGCGCCCAACGACGCCGTGCGCGGCCCCATCTCCCGCACGTTGTGCGCCGGTTTCAACCGCTCCACCCTGCTGGTGAACCCCGACCAGCCGGACACCTCGGCGGCGAACTTCTACCAGGACGCGGTGACCAACCACTACGCGCGCAGGATCCACGCGCAGATGGCCGACGGCAAGGCGTACGCCTTCGCCTTCGACGACGTCGGCAACCAGGAGTCGCTGGTCCACGACGGCGGCCCGCAGCAGGCGTACCTGACGCTGGATCCCCTGTCCTGACATGCCGCGGTCCCGCACACCGGAGGCTTTTGGTGTGCGGGACCGTGACGTGGGACTCAGCCGGTCGTCAGGGCGGTGTCGTCCACGACGAAGCTGGTCTGGAGCGAGGAGTCCTCGACCCCGTTGAACTTCAGCGTGACCGTCGAGCCCGCCAGCGAGGACAGGTCGAAGGACTTCTGGCTGTAGCCGGAGGCCTTGTTGAGGTTCGAGTACGTCGCCAGGGTCTTCGAACCGGCGGTCACCGTCAGCTTGTCGTACTGGGTGCTGGCGGTGGTCTCCGAGGTGTCGATGTGCAGGTAGAAGGTCAGCGTCGCCTTGCAGCCCGCGGGGATCGTCACCGACTGGGACAGCGTGTCGGTGTGCGAGGAGCCGTAGCCGTCCAGCCAGGCCTTGTAGGAGCCGCTGTGGGCCGCCTCACCGCTGTCGGTGGTGATGACCCCACTGGTCGCCGTCCAGCCACTGCTGCCGGACTCGAAGCCCGGGTTACTCAGCAACTGGGTCGAGGAGCAGCCGCCGCCGGTGGAGCTGACGGTCCAGCCGAAGGTCGCGGTGCCGGTCGCGCCGGTGGAGTCGGTCACCGTGACCGTGGTGCTGGAGCTGCCCGCGGTGGTCGGCGTGCCGGAGATCAGGCCGGTCGAGCTGTTGATCGACAGACCGGCCGGCAGCCCGGAGGCGCTGTAGGTGAGGGCACCGCTGTTGGTGCTGCTCGCCTGGATCTGCAGGCTGACCGCGGTGCCGACGGTGGCGGTCTGGCTGCCCGGGTTGGTGACCGTCACTCCGCTGCTGGGCGGGGTGATGTGGCCGCCGACGTTGATACCGGCGAAGGCGTTGCCCACCCCGGCGTACTGGGTGGAGTTGGTGCCGTAGAGCGCGGCGGCCGCGTTGAGAGCCGCGGTGCGGGCGGCGGCGTAGTCGGTGCTGGACGTCATGTACGACGTCAGTGCCTTGTACCAGATCTGCAGGGCCGCGGCCCGGCCGATGCCGGTGACGGCGACGCCGTCGGAGGTCGGGCTGTTGTAGGTGACGCCGTTGATGACCTTGGTGCCGCTGCCCTCGGACAGCAGGTAGAACATGTGGTTCGCGGGGCCCGAGGAGTAGTGCACGTCGAGGTTGCCGACACCGGAGTACCAGCTGTCGGCGGAGCCGCCGTCCTTGCTGGGCTTGTCCATGTAGCGCAGCGGGGTGCCGTCGCCGTTGATGTTGATCTTCTCGCCGATGAGGTAGTCGCCGACGTCCGAGCTGTTGTTGGCGTAGAACTCCACGCCGGTGCCGAAGATGTCGGAGGTGGCCTCGTTCAGGCCGCCGGACTCACCCGTGTACTCCAGGCCCGCGGTGTTGGAGGTGACACCGTGGCTCATCTCGTGGCCCGCGACGTCCAGCGAGGTCAGCGGGTCGGCGTTGCCGGAGCCGTCGCCGTAGGTCATGCAGAAGCAGCTGTCGTCCCAGAACGCGTTCACGTACGCGTTGCCGTAGTGCGTACGGGAGTACGCGGCGACGCCGTCGTTCTTGATGCCGGAGCGTCCGAACGTGTTCTTGTAGAAGTCCCAGGTCTCCTGCGCGCCGTAGGCCGCGTCGGCGCCCGCGGTGGCGGCGTTGGACGTCGTGCCGTTGCCCCAGGTGTCGTTCGTCTGGGAGAACAGCGTGCCGGTGCCGGACGTACCGTGGTTGAGGTTGTACGTCTTGTGGCCGCCGCGCGAGGCGTCGTTCAGCGTGTACGTCGACCCCGACTGCGTCGTGGTCAGCGTGACCGTGCCGCTGTACTGGGTGTTGCCGGTGCCGGTCTTGACCGCCTGGTAGCGGTACAGCTCCTTGCCGGTGGTGGCGTCGGTGACGACGTGCAGCTGGCTGGGGGTGCCGTCGTCCTGGAAGCCGCCGACCACCGTCTCCCACGCCAGCTTCGGGGTGCCGTGGCCGGCCCAGATGACCTTGCGGGCGCTGTCCGCGGTGGCCTTCTTGCCGTCGAGGGCCTTGGCGGCCTTGAGGGCCTTGGCCTCGGCGGCGGACTTGGTGAGGGCCGCGGTGGTGGAGGCGACCTTGATCTTGTGCTTGTTGTTGAAGGTCGTGCTCACGGTGCCCTTGGCCAGGGAGGCGGGCGGGGTGTGCACGACGAGGTCGCCACCGAGGACCGGCAGGCCGGCGTAGGTGCGTTCGTAACGCGTGTGCAGGGTACCGTCGTTGTCCTTGACGACATCCTTGACGACCAGCTTCTCCTTCGCGCCGAGCCCGAGGGTGCGGGCCGTCGCGGCGGTCTTCTCCTTGGCGCTCTTGATCAGCGCGGAGTGCTGGGCGGGGCTGAGCTTCGCCTCCAGGCCTCCGGTGCGGACGGGGCTGGGGTGGGGGCCTGCGGGCTTGGCGGTCGCCGGGACCGACTGGATGCCGACGGCGAGGAAGGCGGCGGTGGAGACCAGTGCCGCTCCGACCGTGGCCCGTCTGTGGGGAAGACGTCTCACTCGTACTCCTCCTGCTGCGGCCGCCGGGTCGCGGCCGATGACAGACCGGACAGACGGGTGTGCTGCCCGGGACGAGCTGAGCTGTGCGGGGACCGTGCTCCGAACACACACCTTGGAGGAACCGTGTGCTGGGGGAGGATTTCAGCTTTGACCCGCGCATGTCAGCCATGTCGTGGCCAATCGAGGGTTTTCCCTATGCGGGCGGGACACCCCCGGACACTCCCCCAGGTATGACCCCCAAGTACGCCCGCGGGAATCGGACCTGACGGCCCAGCAGGTCACCGCCCAGGTCCCCCCCTCCCGGCGACCCCCGGGAGCAGGGTGCCGCCTGACCGACACCACGCCAACTTGTCTGGTCAAGTTTGGTCTCGGTTCTTCCGTTCGACAGCGCAGACCGATACCCATGTCCCGTTCATCGTGCACAGCCGGGCCCTACGCCCCTCACCCTCACCACACCCTCCTGAACGGGACGAGGTACACGCATGCGACTGCGCTGGAGATCCCTCGGCGGGCTCCTGGCCCTCCTCGGCGCACTGATCGTCTCCACTCCCCCGGCCCACGCGGCCGGGAGCAGCGGCAATCTGATCGTCAACGGCGATGCGGAGGCCGGTGGTCACTGCACCGACGACTGGTCCGCGGCCACCACGGTGCCCGGCTGGACGACCCAGGCCGGCGGCCCGGACGTCATGTGCCACACCGCCGGGTCCTTCGGGCTGCCCGGTGACGGCAAGGCCCCCGGCAAGGCCTTCTTCGGACCCGGCAACTTCGGTGACGGCTCGATGTCGCAGACCGTGGACGTCTCCTCGGCGGCCACGGCCGTCGACGGCGGAGGCGTGAGCTACAACCTCTCCGGCTGGCTCGGTGGCTGGACGGTCTACGGCGGATACGTCGCGGTCGGCCTGCACTTCCAGGACGCGAGCGGCCACCCGCTCGGTGCGACCGCCGAGCTGCCGACGGTCTCCGCGTCCGACCGGGGCCTGGCCACCAAGTTCCTGTCCCGCAGCACCACCGGTCAGGTGCCCGCCGGGACCCGGTCGATCCAGGTCGAGGTGCAGTTCCTGTCGACCTCGCACGAGAGCGGCTACCTCGACAACCTCTCCCTCACCCTGAACACCCCGGTCACCGCGCCGGCGCCGCTCACCCCGCCCGTGTCCCGAGTGCCCGGCTACGACCACGTGTTCATGGTCATGATGGAGAACACCGACTACTCCGAGGTCATGAACGACCCGGCCGACACGCCCTACATGCACAGCCTGATGAACCAGGGCGCGACCCTGACCGACTTCCACGGCGTCTACCACCCGAGCGACGAGAACTACCTCGCCGTCGCGGGCGGTGACACATACGCCATGGGCGCCACGTACTGGCCCAACATCAACTCCCCGCAGCGCAACCTGGGTGACACCCTGGAGGACGCCGGGAAGACCTGGAAGGCCTACGAGCAGGGCATGGGCACCCCCTGCAACACCAAGAACAACAACGACAGCTACTACGAGCCCGACGACGCCCCGTTCATCAACTACACCGACATCAGCGGCAACGCCTCGCGCTGCGCCGCCCACCTGTTCGACACCTCGCAGCTGGCCACCGACCTGCAGTCGGCCGCGACCACGCCGAACTTCTCCTGGATCGCCGCCGACGACTACTACGACGGCGAGGCCTCCGGCAACGGCAGCGCCACCAGTCTGAAGACACAGGACGGCTGGCTGAAGCAGACTCTCGCCCCGGTACTGTCCTCCCCCGCCTGGACCCAGCAGCGCTCCCTGCTCGTCCTGACGTGGGACGAGAGCCAGAGTGAGGCCTACAACCACATCGTCACCACGGTCGTCGGCTCGCAGGGCACCGTCCCGGCCGGCACCAGCAGCCCCGCCCACTACGACCACTACGGCATAGCCCGCACCATCGAGTCGGCCCTCGGCCTGCCCGGCCTGACCGCCAACGACGCCTACGCGACGCCGCTGAACGCCGCCTTCGCACCGTCCACCGCGACTGCGCCGACGCTCACCGGTGACCTGAACGCGGTCGCGAACGGCGGCAACGTCACCTTCCGGTACTCGGTTCCGTCCGCCGCGCAGGCCGGCGCGAAGAACTGGATCGGCATCTACCCGGCCGGTGTCACCCCGGGCCAGCGGTCCGCACTGACCTGGGCCTACACGCCCAACGCCAGTGGCGCGGCCACCTTCTCCACCGGCAAGCTGGGCGGCGCGGGCAAGTACGACGTGTACTACCTCGCCAATGACGGATACTCGGTGCTGGCCGGGCCGTTCTCGCTGACCGTGGACTGATCGGGCACCCTCAGTTCGGCGCCCCGGGCGGTACCCGGGGCAGCGGATCGAGCCGCACCGTGCGTGGGTCGGCCAGGTAGGCACCGATCGACCTGGCCGCCTCACGCCGCTGTTCGCCGGTCTGCACGCGCAGGGTGTCGGCGAGTCGCCGCAGGGCGTCCCGGAGGGTGGCTCTGACCGGAGCGTGCAGGCCGGGCGATCCGAGGACGGTGAGCAGATGGTTCAGGACGGTCCAGTCGGCTGTCTGCCGCACGCCCGCGGCGCCCGGCACCTGTGCCTCGCCGTCCTCCTCGTCGCTCAGCCAGGTCGTGGCCAGCAGGGCGTCCACGACATCCCCGACACCCGGCATGGCCGGGTCCTTGGCGTGCTGCCAGGCCACACGGCCGAGCCGGGCGGGGTCTAGCAGTTCGGAGGTGACGAGCGTGACGGCGGTCCGTACGGCCTCGAAGGGGTCGCAGAGCCGTCCGGTGCGGGTGTCGAAGTACTGGTCGGTCCGCTCGTACCGGATGGCGGGCGGGGTGAGGGCGTCCAGCACTGCCTCGGGCAGACCGAGCCGACCGGTCCGGAGCAGCTCGGCCAGCCGGGTCAGGGCCGTACGCTGGGTGGCCGCGTCGACGGCCGTCACGCCCGGGGAGTCGTCTCCGGCCTGCGCGTAGCCGTACCGGACCCCACCGACGAGGCGGGCCACGGCGGTGACCTCGTGGCGGTGGAGCAGGTGCAGCAGCACCGCCCGTTCCTCCAGTTCACCGGTCTGCCGCCCGCGCGGCAGCACCCCACGCGAGAAACCCTCCATCGCGATGCGGCGTACCCGGAGCACGGTCTCCAGGGCCCGGAGGGCGTCTTCCCCGGTCACCCAGGGCACGCCGTCCGGGTGCGCGGCCGCGGTGCCCTGGGCGTCCACGTCGCTCACGTACATCAGGCCCGCCTCTGCCGCCGCGCGGCGCAGCCCGGCCAACTCGCCTTCCTCGTCTGCGAAGTGGCCGTAGCCGTGGGCGACGAGGAAGTGGTCCCAGGGCCCCGGGCCGGTCGGGTAGGCGTGGGTGAGGTCGAGGCCGCCGGTGTCGGTCACGGTGACCTGGGCGTGCGGGTAGTCCATGACGGACGGTGCCGGGTGCCGCGTACTGGCGAAGTTGTGCATGAACCCGAGGGCGTGGCCGATCTCGTGCGCGGCGAGCAGGCGGAGCCGGGCGAGCACCAACTCCTCGACAACGGCGAGGCGTTCGGTCTCGTCGGGGCGGCCGTACGGGGCGAGCAGTGCCTCGCCGAGGGCACGGACCTGGTCGAGGCGCTGGGAGCCCAGCCGGACCCGGGCGTGCAGGATCTCACCGGTGCGCGGGTCGGTCAGGCCCTGCCCCAGGGACCAGCCGCGACCGGAACGGTGCACCCACACCACGCCGTTGACCGTCGGATCGTGCGGGTCGAAGTCGTCTCCCGCGGCCTCCACGCGGTAGGCGTCGGGCAGACCGATCCGGGCGAAGGCCTCCCGCCACCAGTTGCCGCCCTCGACGACCGCCGTACGGAAGGGCTCGGGGACGGCCGGGTCGACGCGGAAGACGACGGGCGCGCCACCGGGCTCGGCACGGAACCGGGGCTGGACCTTCACCTGGGTGTCCGCACGCCCGGCCAGGCCGTGGTCGGCCCACCCGACGCCGTAGCTGCCGGAGGCCGGATGGTAACGGCGGGCGGGCAGCGGGGACTTGGGCAGGCGCAGGAGGACCAGCTGCTGGACGACGGTCACCGCGCGCGGATCGGCGGCGACCGGCCGGAGCGCCCGGCCGCGGCCTTGCCCCCGGAAGGTGAGCAGTGCGGGCAGGCGGACGGCGTCCGGGCCGGTGCGGCTCTCGGCGACGAGCGGGAGACTCGTGGCGGCGTCGAGGGCGTACTCACCCTGTCCCGCGTCCTCCAGGTGCTCGGCGACACGGTCGTGGTCGTACAGGACGAGCCCGGTGGCGTCCACGACGACCGCGCCCGCCGCCTCCCGCAGCACTGTTCCGCTCCACACCACGGACACGGCGAAGGACTCCTGGCCCGCCCGCACGCCGGCCGGTTCACCGCTGGTCAGGAAGTGCTTGTTGCGTAGGACGAGCAGCACCCGGCCGCCCGCCCGGCGGAACTCCGCGAGGCGGGCCTTGCCCGCCCGGCCCCGGTCCAGCTGCAGTTCGCTGGAGCCGACGCCCTGGGAGAGGGAGACGGTGAGCAGGAACGGCTCGTCGAAGTGGCGGATGCCCAACAGCAGCCGCTCCGGGCCGCTTTCGAGGTCGGGTACGAGGTCGAGGAAGTCGGGGTCGGAGGAGTCGTCGCCGGTCATGCGGGCCTCTCGGTCGGTGCGGTCCGGGAACGCTCGGTGCGGGTCCGGGGACGCATCGTGTCAGGCCCGCCCTGCGGGCCGTGACCGGCACGTTGTTACCGTGCACCGCGTGTCTGACTCCTCACGCGATACCGCACAGGGCGCCGGCTGGGGCGCGGCCGAACGCGGCGCCTACCAGCAGCTGATGCCCGGCCATGTCGAGAAGCTGTCGTGGCTGAACCCGAGGACCCTGTGGGCCGCCCGCAACGGGGTTCTGGCGTCCTGGTTCGGCGACCCGACGGGCCGTACCCGCAGCCGTCTGGTGGCCCGGCAGGCCGAGGCGGGTGCCCCCGTCGACAAGGTGATCCGGCGGGAGGTGCCGGACCGGTTCTCCTTCATGGTCATCGGGGACACCGGAGAGGGCGACGACTCCCAGTACGCCGTCGTGCCGGGGTTTCTGAAGGCGGGTCGGGAAACCGAGTTCGCGGTGATCGCGAGCGATGTCATCTACCCCGTCGGCAGCGCGGACGACTACGGCACCAAGTTCTTCCGGCCGTACCAGGACTACCCGGCACCCATATATGCGATACCCGGCAACCACGACTGGTACGAGGACCTCGGCGCGTTCATGCGTGTCTTCTGCGCCGACGCCCCGCCGCCGTCCCCCGAGCCCACGCCCCGCCCGCTCACCGGCGCCTGGTGGCAGAACCTGCTCTGGCACCGGTCACACCCGGGGGACGGCCAACGTCTGGCCGAGGCAAAGAAGTTGCGGTCGGCGCCGGGGCAACAGGCCGTGCAGCCGGGGCCGTACTGGGCGATCGACGCCGGTCCGGTGCGGATCGTGGGCATCGACACCGGGCTGCTGGGCACGGTCGACGCAGAACAGGGCGCGTGGCTGCGGGAGGTCTCCCGCGGGCCGCAGCCGAAGATCCTGATCACCGGCTCACCGCTGTACGTGGACGGCGAGCACCACCCCTGCGCCATCGAGGACGGCGGCACGGTCGACGACATCGTCCGTGACCCGGCGCACCGCTACGTGGCCGCGATCGGCGGCGACATCCACAACTACCAGCGCTATCCGGTCGACGTGGGCGGCCGGACCATCCAGTACGTGGTCGCGGGCGGCGGCGGAGCGTTCATGCACGCCACGCACACCATCCCGCGGGTGTCGGTCGCGGGAGTCACCGAGCGGGACTTCCGCTGCTATCCGCTGCGCGGCGACTCGCTGGCCTTCTACAGCCGCCTGTACGGCCGCCGCCTGCGCCTGCGCCGCTTCTTCACGCTCACCGAGTCCGAGGCGACGGCCGTCATCGCCGAACGGCTGGGCATCGAGCCGGGCCGGGCCCCCGGCCCGGACACCCGGGTCACCCGGCGCACCCGGCGGGTGGCGAGCCTGCTGGGCACCGGCGGCCGCCCCGACCGCGCCTCCCGCTTCCGGCTGCCCGTGCGCAAGCTGTACACGCAGCTGTTCTCGCCCGGCTCGGCCACCTACAGCCCGCCGTTCTTCAAGTGCTTCCTGCGCCTGGACGTCACCCCGGAGGCGGTACGGCTGCGCTGCTTCGCGGCGACGGGCAACCGTGCCCAGGAACTCGATCCGCCGGTCGAGGACGAGGTCACCATCCCGCTGAACTGATCACACGGTTGTCACACTCGCCTGCCAGAATCGGGGCAGGGCCGACGCCGGAACAGGGGCGGAGCCGATGTACGACCGCTGGAGGAGCCCGTGCCGTCCACCGCCCGCCCGCTGCGCAAGCTGGGCTTCCTCACCATCGGTCTGTTCGAAGCGGCCGACCCGGGCCGGGGCCACGAGAGCACGCTGCAGATCATCGAGCTGGGCGAGCGGCTGGGCTTCGACAGCGCCTGGGTCCGCCACCGGCACCTGCAGTACGGCATCTCGTCCCCGGTCGCGGTGCTGGCGGCGGCCTCACAGCGCACCCGGCGCATCGAGCTGGGCACCGCGGTGATCCCCCTGGGCTGGGAGAACCCGCTCCGTCTGGCCGAGGACCTGGCGACCGTGGACATCCTGTCCGGCGGCCGGCTGAACCCCGGCGTCAGTGTGGGCCCGCCGATGCACTACGAGCAGGTCAAGGGGGCCCTGTACCCGGACACCGCGGACGCCGAGAACTTCGGTTACGAACGGGTGCGCCGCCTCCTCGGCTTCGTGCGCGGCGAGGCGGCCAGCGACTTCAGCGGGGTGGAAGGCTTCGAGGTGTTCTCGGACGTCGTCCAGCCGCACTCCCCCGGGCTCGGCCGGCGGCTCTGGTACGGCGGCGGCAGCCTCGGCTCGGCGCGCTGGGCGGGCGAGCACGGCATGAACTTCCTGACCAGCAGCGTGGTCAGGGCCGAGGACCCGGACGGACCACTGGACTTCGCGGAGATCCAGCTGTCCCACGTCCGTGCCTTCCGTGCCCAGCACCCCGACGGGGACGCGGCCCGCGTCTCCCAGGGCCTGGTGGTGATCCCCACCGACTCGGCGAGCCCCGAGCAGCGGGCCAGGTACGAGGCGTACGCCGCCGAACGCCTTCCCCGGACGGCTGCCCCACAGGGTCCGGCGCGGCTGCTCTTCGCCCCGGACCTGGTCGGCACCTCCGAGGAACTCGCCGAACGGCTGCAAGCGCACGCCGCGTTCCGTGAGGTCGACGAGGTGGCGTTCGCGCTGCCGTTCACCTTCGAACACGAGGACTACGTCCAGATCCTGACCGACATGGCGACGAGACTGGGCCCGGCGCTGGGGTGGCGGCCGGCGGCCTGATCCCCCGCCGCCCTTCGTCGGCACACCGCTGTCGCCGGCGTCTGCGTCGACAGCGGTGACGCGTCCGCGCTCACCAGCGGCCCGCCTCCGTACCGGTGACGGGCTCGGACGGCCTGCCGTCCACACCCACCGGTACCTCACCGGCGAGCATCACCCGATGCATGATCCGTGGAAAGCCCAGGTGGGCGCTGTCGCCCGGGGCCAGGTGGATGGTGGCCCGGTTGTCCCAGAAGGCGACGCTCCCGGGCTCCCAGCGGAAGCGGACCGTGTACTCGGGGCGGACCGCCTGCTCCAGCAGCATCTCCAGCAGGGCCTCGCTCTCGGGGCGGGAGACGTCGGAGATCTGCTCCAGGTAGTAGCCGTTGACGAACAGCACCCGCTCGCCCGTCTCGGGGTGCACGCGCACCAGCGGGTGCACCGAGGCGACCTGGTGGTCCAGGAGGTGCCGGACGTACCCGTCGTCACCGGGCCGCGGCTGGTAGCCGACACCGAGCCGGTGCTCGGCGCGCAGCCCGTCCACGAAGGCACGGACCGGCGCCGACAGCCCCGCGTAGGCGGCGGCCAGGTTGGACCAGGTGGTGTCGCCGCCGTACGGCGGTACGGTCTCGGCGCGAAGGATGGTCGCGGCCGGCGGGTCGATGCGGGCGCCGTGGTCGCAGTGCCAGCCCCGCAGCAGCGTGTGGCGGCGGCGCAGCCACTCCTCGTGCTCCATGCCGAAGCGCCCGCCCAGCTCCAGCCGGTCGGCGGTCGTCTCCACCTCCGGGAAGTCCGGCGGCGAGGCACTGCCACGCCGGCCGAGGACGACCGGCTCACCGAAGCGGCGGGCGAGTGCCACGTGACCCCGGTGGTCGAGCTCCTGCCCGCGGAAGAACACCACCTTCCAGCGCAGCAACGTCTCCCGGACCAGGGCGACCACGGCGTCGTCGAGCGGTCCGGCGAGGTCGACACCGGTGATCTCGGCACCGATGTGCCCGGCCGTCGGATGTACCTCGACACCCTTGACCCGATCCGCCCGCTCCGCCGTGTCCCTGTGCGTCGTCATGTGCGCTCCGATGGTCGTCCGAACCGGCTCCACGGAGATCGTGACACCGTGTGCCCCCGGACCGCGAACTCCGGTGCCGCGCCGCCGGTCTACTGCTCCTCGACGCGCTCGGTCCGGGCGCCCGCGTGGGGTGCGGTGAGGCTGCCGAGGATGTCGAGGAGTTCGGCACTGCGGCTGCCGGGCTCGGCGTGGAAGACGACCAGGGTGAGTCCGTCGGTGCCGTCCACGGAGAGTTTGTTCGAGTGCAGGTCCAGGTCGCCGACCTGCGGGTGGCTCAGGTGGCTGACCCGGCCGCGCCGAAGCCGTACGTCGTGCCGGGCCCAGAGCATGCGGAAGCGTTCGCTGCGCAGGGACAGGTCGCCGACCAGGTCGCGCAGCTGGGGGTCCTCGGCGTCGGGCCCGGCGTACGTGCGCAGGGCGGCCACGCCCTCCTCGGTCAGGTCCTCCCAGTCCCGGCGCAGTGCTCGCTCGGCGGGGTCGAGGAGGACGGCCCGCAGCAGGTTGACGCCGGGCCTGCAGTTCGGGGTGAGGGCCGTGGCGAGCGCGTTGGCGGCGAGGACGTCGGTGTACCTGTTCTGGATGTAGGCGGGGTTGCGGGGCCAGCCCTCGATGAGCCGCAGCAGGCCGGCCGGCACCGGTTCCCGGCCCCGCGCGGCCCGGGTGCGGGACGGGGGCCGCGCAGCGGTGGGCCGTTCCTGGGCCAGGCCGAGCAGGTAGGAGGTGGCGTCGGCGTCCAGCCGCAGCACCCGGGCGATGGCGTCGAGGACCTGCGCGGACGGGTTGCGGTCGCGGCCCTGCTCGTGGCGCAGGTAGTAGTCGGACCTGATGCCGGAGAGCATCGCGACCTCCTCGCGGCGCAGCCCCGGCACCCGGCGCAGGC
The DNA here is from genome assembly GCF_007827595.1 of Streptomyces sp. BK340. Taxonomy (GTDB): domain Bacteria; phylum Actinomycetota; class Actinomycetes; order Streptomycetales; family Streptomycetaceae; genus Streptomyces. The sequence goes on along the minus strand of NZ_VISR01000047.1, from coordinate 23,366 downwards.
CCGAGCCGGGCAGCCCCACGTCCTCGGGCCGGACCCGTGCCCGGCGGGCGCGCAGGAACTCGCCGAGCGCGTTCGTACCGTCCATGACACCAACGTACGGCCGTACCGGTGGCCGTGACTGTCCCTGTCACTCCCAGGAACGCGGGGGCACTGCCGCCCGGGGGGTGTTCGGCGCACCGTGGAGACGGGACACCGGACCTACCGGTGCCCTCCCCCGCACAGCACGAGAGGTACGACATGACTGCGCAGCTCGGCGGCACCGTCACCCCGGCCGACGGTCTGACCCTGACCCGCATGGGCTACGGCGCCATGCAGCTGGCCGGGCCGCATGTGTTCGGCCCGCCGAAGGACCGGGCGCGGGCCGTGGCGGTGCTCCGTGCGGCGGTGGGGGCGGGCATCACGCACATCGACACCGCCGACTTCTACGGCCCCGTGGTCGTCAACGAGATCATCAGGGAGGCCCTGCGCCCCTACCCGGACGAGCTGCACATCGTGACCAAGGTCGGCGCGCGCCGGGGAGCCGACGGCAGCTGGACCGTGTCCCGGCATCCGGAGGACCTGAAGGCGCAGGTGCACGACAACCTGCGCCACCTGGGGCTGGAGACGCTGCACGTGGTCAATCTGCGGCTCGGTGACATGGACACCCCGAACGAGGACTCCATCGCCGACCAGTTCGGCGCCCTGGCGGAAATGCGGCAGCAGGGCCTGATCCGGCACCTCGGGCTCAGCGCCGCGTCCGTCGCGCAGCTGGCCGAGGCACAGCAGATCGCGCCCGTGGTCACGGTGCAGAACCTGTACAACCTGGCCAACCGGCAGGACGACCCGCTCGTCGAGCGTACGGCGGCGCAGAACATCGCCTTCGTGCCCTACTTCCCGCTGGGCGGGTTCACGCCGTTGCAGTCCGAGACGCTGTCGAAGGTGGCCGCGCGGCTGGGCACCGTACCGCAGCAGGTCGCCCTGGCCTGGCTGCTGCACCGCTCGCCGAACATCGCCCTCATCCCCGGCACGTCGTCCCCGGACCACCTGCGCGAGAACATCGCCGCGGCCGCGCTGGTCCTCCCGCAGGACGCGGTCGCGGAGCTGGACGACATGGCCGGCTGAGCGGGTCGCAGCGGGGTACTCGGGCGTGAGGCCCGCGCGTGGAAGGAGCCGCCCGTGGTGACGGAGGACCCGCTGCGCGCCTACCGTGGCAGGCGCGACTTCGAGCGGACCCGCGAGCCGTCGGGGAAGGCGGCGGCCCCGGCGGCCGCGCGGCCCCGGTTCGTGGTGCAGATCCATGACGCGCGCCGCATGCACTTCGACTTCCGGCTGCAGGTCGGGGACGTGCTCAAGTCCTGTTCCGTCCCCCGGGGGCCCTCGACGGACCCCGGTGACAAGCGGCTGGCCGTGCCCACCGAGGACCATCCGCCGGCTACGAGGACTTCGAGGGCGTGATCCCGCAGGGTGAGTACGGCGGCGGCACCGTGATCGTCTGGGACCACGGGACGTACGACCGCTCAGCCACGACCGCCGGGGCCGTCCGGTGGACTTCGCGGAGTCGCTGGAGCAGGGGCACGCCACCTTCCGGCTGCACGGAACCAAGCTGCGCGGCGAGTACGCCCTCACCCGCTTGCGCACCGGCCAGGGCGAGGAGGAGGCCTGGCTGCTGGTCCGCAAGCGACCGGCCCGCGCGCAGGCGCACGGCACCCGGATCCCCGCAGGGCCCGCTCGGTCCGCACGGGGCGCACCCTGGCCCAGGTCGCCGCCGACGACGGCCGCGAGTGACCGTGGGCGCCGGGTTCGTGCTCCGCGCGCCGCCGCACGGATCCCCGTTCTCGCCGGACCCGGGCCGCCCGGCCCGGTGATCAGGCCTCGGGCAGGGGCTGTTCCGCCCAGATGGTCTTGCCGCTGCCCGTCTGCCGGCTGCCCCAGCGCTGGGTGAGCTGGGCTACCAGCAGCAGTCCGCGGCCGCCCTCGTCGTAGGCGTGCGCCCGGCGCAGGTGCGGCGAGGTGGAACTGCCGTCGGAGACCTCGCAGATGAGCGCGCGGTCGCGGATCAGGCGCAGTTTGATGGGCGGTTCGCCGTAGCGGATGGCGTTGGTGACGAGTTCGCTGACGACGAGTTCGGTGACGAACGCGGCCTCCTCCAGTCCCCAGGCGGCCAGTCGCTCGGTGGCCGACTGCCGGAAGCCGGCCACACGGGCCGGGTCGGGTGGTACGTCCCAGGTGGCCACGCGGTCGCCGCCGAGGGCGCGGGTGCGGACGATGAGGAGGGCGACGTCGTCGGTGGGATGTTCGGGCATGACGGCCTTGAGGACGTTGTCGCTGAGCTGCTCGAGGGAGTCGGCGGGTGCGCCGAGGGCGCGGCGCAGTTCGTCGGTGGCGCGGTCGAAGTCCCGGTCGCGGTCCTCGATCAGTCCGTCGGTGTAGAGGGCGACGACCGAGCCTTCGGGCAGTTCGAGTTCCGTCGCCTCGAAGGGCAGCCCGCCGACCCCGAGGGGCGGTCCGGCGGTCATGGGGACGAACTCGGGGACGTCTCCCGGCAGGACGACGGCGGGGGCCGGGTGGCCGGCGGCCGCCATGCACAGATGACGGGAGACGGGGTCGTAGACGGCGTACAGGCAGGTGGCGCCGAGTTCGGCGACCTCCTCACCGCTTTCGTCGGAGGCCAGGTGGGTGACCAGGTCGTCGAGGTGGGTGAGGAGTTCGTCCGGGGGCAGGTCGACATCGGCGAGGGTGCGGACGGCCGTGCGCAGCCGGCCCATGGTGGCCGAGGACCGGATGCCGTGGCCGACCACGTCGCCGACGACCAGCGCGACCCGGCTGCCGGAGAGCGGGATCACGTCGAACCAGTCACCGCCGATGCCGGCCAGCGACCCGGAGGGCAGATAGCGGTGGGCGACGTCGACCGCGGCCTGTCCGGGCAGTCTCCTGGGCAGCAGGCTGTGCTGGAGGGCGTGGGCGGTGCTGCGTTCGCGCGCGAAGCGGCGGGCGTTGTCGACGCAGACGGCGGCGCGGCTGCCCAGCTCCTCGGCGAAGACGGCGTCGTCGGGGCCGTAGTCGTCCGGGTGGGCCATCCGGATGCACACCGCCACGCCCAGGCGGGTGCCGCGGGCGCGGAGCGGCACCGCGATCATGGAGTGGACGCCCTGCCGGTAGGGGCGGCCGTCGGGCGAACGCTCGTTGCGCTCGGCGAGCCACTGGACGAAATCGGGCTCACCGGCGTGGGCGACCACGGCACGGCCCTCGCGCAGCGCCCGGGCGGGCGGCGCGGACGGCTGGTAGACGTGCGTGTCGCCCACCTTCACGGCCGCACCGGGGCTGCCTTCCCGGGTGGAGCCGTGGGCGACGCGGCGCAGCTCGACACCGCCGTCCGGGATCGTCGGCGGCTCGTCCGCGCCGAGGACCCAGTCGAGCAGGTCGACGCTGGCGAAGTCGGCGTACTGCGGGACCAGCAGTTCGACCATCTCCTCGGCGGTGCGCACCACGTCGAGGGTGGTGCCGATGGCGGTGGTCGCCTCGTTCAGCAGGGCGAGCCGACGGCGGGCCCAGTACTGATCGCTGCTGTCGAACGCCGACAGGGCGACGGCGGTCGGCTCGCCGGAGTGGTCCCGCAGGGGCCACATCTCGATACTCCAGGCGTGCTCGCGGTTCAGGGCCGGGGCGCTGGTGAAGCTCTCGTAGCGCAGCGGCCGGCCGGTATCGGCGACCTCGCGCAGATGCCCCAGAAACCCCCGGCTGTGCTCGGAGTCAGCCACGGTCTCCGGGTAGAACCGGCCGACCAGCGCCTCCGCGGGTACGCCCATCACCTGGCAGGCGGCGTCGTTGACGCGCAGATAGCGCTGCCGGAGGTCGAAGACCGACATGGACATCGAGGCCTGCTGGAAGGCCTGGGCCGCCAGCGCGGCGCCGGCCGGGACGGGCGGGTCGACGGTGACCACGTATCCGGTGGGCGCGCCGTCCGGGCCGACGACCGGACAGCCGGTCAGGGCCAGCTCGACCCGGTGTCCGTCACGGTGCCGCAGGGCGAGGGTCCCGGCGTGCGCGGCGAGGGCGCCACAGGGAACGTCCTCGGCGAGCAGGTCGGTCGCCGGCCGGCCGACGACCTCCTGCGCCGTGCGGCCCGTGAGCAGTCGTGCGCCCTCGCTCCACCCCGCCACCCTGCCCTGGGCATCGATGATCGCCGCGGCCGCGACACGCTCCATATGCCCAAGGATGATCCGATTCTTCCGGGGCATCAAGCGCGGCAGCGGCCCGCTTCAGCCCTTGTGGGCACGCAGTACGGACAGGGCCCGGTCGGCGTGGGTGTTCATTCGCAGCTCGCTGCGGACGATCTCCAGGACCGAGCGGTCCTCGGCGATGACGAAGGTGACCCGTTTGGTGGGCGCGAGCGTGAAGCCCCGCTTGACCCCGAACCGCTCGCGGACCGCTCCGTCGGCGTCGGAGAGCAACGGCATGCCGAGGGTGTGCCGGCCGGCGAACTCCTGTTGCCGTTCGACGCTGTCGCCACTGATTCCGACCGGGTGGGCACCGACGGCGGCGAATTCCGCGGCGAGGTCGCGGAAGTGGCAGGCCTCGGCGGTGCAGCCGGGCGTCAGGGCGGCGGGATAGAAGAAGAGGACCACCGGGCCCTCGGCCAGCAGCTCGGTGAGCCGCCGGGTGGTGCCGGTCTCGTCCTTCAGGGCGAAGTCCTCGACCTTGTCCCCGACCTCGATGCGCTCGCTCACGACCGTCCCTCTCCGTTCCTTGCCACGCTGCGGGCCCACAGCACGAGGGGCACCTGGAGGGGCAGCCGGGCCAGCGCCGCGTTCCGCTGCGGTGCGGTCCGGTGCCGCCAGTCGACGGCCATCTTCACGTTGGCGGGGAACACCCCGACGAAGAAGACGGCGGCCGCCCTCGCGGCGGCGGCGCGGGTACGGGGCGATGCCAGCCCGGCCGCCAGCGCCAGCTCCACGGCCCCGCTGCCGTACGTCCATGCCCGGGGCGAGCCCGGCAGCACCTTCGGAATCGTGGCGTCGAACTGCCGCGGGGCGGCGAAGTGGGCGACCCCGACCGTGGCCAGCAGACCGGCCAGCAGCAGGGGTGAGCGTTCGGACCGGGGCACGGCTCCTCCTCAGGTGTCCTGCCGCCGGATATTACTCGACGGTAGACCCTGGGGCCGTTGCTTCGGGATGAACAGATGGGGCGGCCGCTCCGGGAGGAACGGCCGGGACCGTCGATCCGGGAGGAACGGCCGCTGCCACCGCCGTCACCCCGTCGCCGCGCGGCCGTCGGGGTCGGGGGCCCGGGAGACGTACCCGGGCCGCCGCGGCTGCTGCACGGTCCGCGTCACATGGGCCCGGTCCGGCGTCCGGACGTCCACGGGACGGGCAGGACGGTGGAACACCTCCCGGCACAGGACCGGACGGGCCGGGGCACGGGGCGGTGGCCCGTCCCCGGAGACGTCCCCGGCGTCCCAGGGGACGCGGGAACGGCATCCTGACGGCCCGTCACGGCAAGGCTGGCTGTTGTGATCACGCTTCGTGGTCACGAGAACGACAGCCGGAGGTTTCCATGATCCGACGGACTCTCAAGAGCGGGGTACTGGCCACGGTCGCGGTGCTCGCACTCCTGCCCACGGCGGCCGGGGCCGCCTCGGCGAGCACGACCGCCACTCCGCGCCCGGTGCCCACTGTCGCGGCCCAGCACACCGCCCACCACGCGAAGCAGCGCACGCACCACACCAAGCACCGCCGCCACCACACCAAGCGCACCGTCCGCCGCGTCCACCACCGTCGGTACCGCACGCGTCACATGCACCACTTCGCCGCCATGGGCATGACGCGGGCGGTCGCGCAGGGCATGTCGTACCGCCGCACCCTGCCCGCCCTCGGCCGGGTCTCCACGCACGGCGCCCGCCTGAACGTCCGCTCCGGCCCGGGCACCTACTACCGCGTGATCGGACACCGGCACACCAACCGGCTGCTCACGCTCAGCTGCAGGACGTACGGCTCCTGGGTGCACGGCAACCACATCTGGTACCGCCTCCCGCACCACCGGGGCTACGTCTCCGCCCGCTACGTCCGCACCGGGCGCTCCGTCGCGTGGTGCTGACGACCACTCACGTACGCACCGCCTGACCGTCGAAGGCCTGCTCGGGAACCCCCTTCCCCCGAACAGGCCTTCGGCGCGCACATGCCTCACCGTCCTCATACCTCGGCCGGTGTTGCGGATGCCGATCTCCTGGGAAGCCATTGCGACAACAGGGGCGAAAGCGCCCATAGCGGAATGGGAGTCGAGGGACGCACGATGCGGCATCCCCAAGGATCGGCCGAGCCGGACGAGCCACTGGTGGTGAGACTGCGCGAACTGAAGCACGGTACTGGGCTGAGCCTGGCGGCACTGGCCGCGCGCACCCCGTACAGCAAGTCGGCCTGGCACCGCTATCTGACCGGCGGCAAACGGCCTCCACGGGCCGCGGTGGAGGCGCTGAGCCGGCTGGCCGGCGCCGATCCCGAAGCCGTACTGGCCCTGTGGGAGGCGGCCGAGGAACCACCCGCACCGAGTCCGCCCGAGCAGGCGGGCCGGGCCCGCTCCCGATGGCTTCCGCTGTCGGCGCTCGCGCTGCTCGCCACGGCCGCAGCGGTGGTCGCCGCGGTCACCGTCTCCGGCCGGCAGGGTTCCCCCGCCCCCGCCGCACAGCCCCTCCTGACCGCAGCCCGCTGCCACGCCCGCTCCTGTCAGGGCCAGTTGCCCGACGCGTCGGTGTGCGCCCGGGACGCGCAGACCACGAGCACGGTGTCCGGCACCGACTACGACGTCCGGCTGCGCTACTCCCCCGCCTGCGGCACCGCGTGGTCGGAGGTGCGGGTGCGCACACCGAGGGCACGGGAGGTCTCGGTGCGGGCTGGGCAGGACGTGCTGTCGGCGAGCTATCCGGCGGACAACTCCGCCGAGGACACCAGCCCGATGCTCGCCGTCCGCTCCCCCAAGGGCGTGGAGGCCTGCGCCGAGGTGGACGGGAAGCTGGCGTGCACGGGTGTGGACGTGGAGCCGCCCGGCGAGTGAGGCGACGGCGGTGCCGCGCCCGGGATCCGGGTGCGGCACCGTGCGGGTCACCGGGCGGTGACGAGCTGATGCTCCGTGCCGCTGCGCTGCGGCCCGTGGGCCGAACGCAGGGCCGCGAGGCCGATGGAGACCATCATGTCGAGGCCGTCGAAGTCTCATCGACAATGAGGCGCTCACGTGGGGACTCCGGGCGTCGGCGGTCAGCCCACCGGCGGTGTGCCGTGGGTGTGGAAGGACTCGATGGTCTTCAGTCCCCAGGCCTGTCCCCGGGCCCGCTCGGCCTCGGTCCAGGTGATGAGCGGCCAGTCCGGGGCCAGGACGAGCCGGGTGAGCGGGTTGCACAGCTCGACGCGGTTGCCGCCGGGCTCGTAGACGTAGAGGAAGAACGTCTGCTGGACGGCGTGCTTGTGCGGGCCGGTCTCGATGAAGACGCCGGTGTCGATCGCGAGGTCGGCGGCGCGCAGGATGTCCTCGCGGGTGTCGGTCGCGAAGGCGATGTGGTGCAGCCGGCCGCTCGAACCGGTCCAGTCCTCCGTGTACACGACGTCGTACGACTTGTTCGTGAAGGTCAGCCAGCGGGCCGCGATCCGCCCGGTGTCGAGCCGGATCTGCTCGGTGGGCCGGGCGCCGAGCACGTGTTCCTGGAACTCGGCGGCGCCGAGCACGTCGGCGGCGAGGAAGTTGACGTGGTCGAGCCGCCGCACCCCCACACCCCGGTTGGGCTTGGCCTGCGGCTGGTTCTTCAGCGCCGGTTTCAGCTCGTCGGGGGCCTGGTAGTGCTCGCTCTCCCAGTACAGGGCGTGTTCGTGTCCGTCCGGGTCGGTCGTGACGTACAGCGCGCCGAGGCCGGGTTCGTCCTCGGCCCAGCGTCCCTTGCCGCCTGCCGCCTCGATCGCCCTGATACGGCGGTGGAGGGCCTCCTCACCGGAGGTGCGCAGCGCGAGCCGGCCGAGGCCGGGCCGGTCCCGGGCGGTGAGGACGAGGCTGTGGTGCTCATAGTCGTCGAACGTGCGCAGATAGACCGTGTCGCCGTCCTCCCCGTTGACCGTCAGCCCCAGGTAGTCGGTGAAGAAGGCGACACTGGCGTCCAGGTCCGGGGTGAACAGCTCGACGTGGCCGATATGGGCGATGTCACCGAGCGGCGGAGCCATCGTTGCCTCCAAGGGGCTGTACGGGTGCAGGGGCAGCGGCACGCGGGAAGACGATGCCGTCGATGATCTTTCGGGCCTGCGGACGACGGCGGTACGACGCGCCGTGGGCGGGGAGGCGGACGGGTCGACGGCCGTCGCGACGTCCAGGAAGCCGGTGGGGTGCTCGATGCGGAGCCGGTCGCCTCGCCCGGGCGGCCGGGCGATCCCCTCCCCCACCCCGCCGGGCAGTCGCAGCCCGGCCGCCACGCCCGCGGCGCCGAGGACGCGATGGAGGTGTGGCAGCGGACGGGGATGAAGGTGCGGGTGGTGACCGCACCGCCGTGGCGGGGCGGGGCGGGGCGAGCAGGGTGAGCTTGGGAGGGGGCGGTCTCCACGTCCCCGAGCCCCATCAGCCGCCCCGCCTCCTGTTCGCGTTTCCTGCCGCCGCCTCAGCCCGCCCGGTACAGCTCGGTGAGCAGTTCGCGCACGGCCCGGTGGGCGGGGTGCGGGTCGTCCCGCCACCAGGCGAGGCGCACGGCGACGGGTTCGGCGTCACGCACCGGCCGGTAGACGATGCCGGGCCTCGGATACTGGTTCGCGGTGGACTCGGCCGTCACGCCGATGCCGCGTCCGGCGGCGATGACCGTGAGCCAGTCGTCCACGTCGTGCGTCTCCTGCACGGCTGGCCGGGCATCCGGCGGCCACAGTTCCGGCGTGGCCGTGCCGGTACGGCGGTCGATGAAGAGCGTGCGCCCGGCGATGTCGGCGAGCCGGACCGAGCGGCGCCTGGCGAGGGGGTCGTCGGCGGCCAGCGCACACAGGCGCCGTTCCAGCCCGACGATGGCGGAGTCGAAGCGCCGGTCGTCCAGCGGCCTGCGGACGACCGCGAGATCACAGACACCCTCGGCCAGCCCGGCGGACGGGGAGTTGACGCGCACCAGGTGCAGGTCGGTCCCGGCGTGCGTGGCGGTCCAGCGCCGCTGGAAGGCCACGGTGTGGCGGCCGAGCGCCGACCACGCGTAGCCGATCCGCACCCGCTCGTGTCCCGAGGTGGCCTCCAGGGCCAGCTCGGTCACGTCAGCGAGCACCCGCCGCGCCTGCGCCACCACGCGCAGTCCGGTCGCGGTCGGGGTCACCGCACGCGAGGTGCGCCTGAGCAGCCGTACCCCCAGGGCCCGTTCGAGCGAGGCGAGGGTGCGGGAGACGGCGGCCTGGGAGACGCCGAGGGCGATGGCCGCGTCGGTGAAGGTGCCCTCGTCGACGATGGCCACGAGACAGCGGAGCTGGCGCAGCTCGATGTCGGCTTCATGCATACGGTCAGCGTATAGATGAGCCTGAGAATGCATTTTGCGTAAGCATTCAGGCGGCGCACCATCCAGGCATGCCTCAAGCTCTCGACCGCCCTGCCGCCGCGACCGGGCCCACCGCCCTGTCCGCCCCCGCGCCGCAGGCCCGGCAGCCGGCCGGAGTGGCCACCATGTTCGGCAGCGGCCTGTCCAACCAGACCGGCGCGGCCATCGGGGCGCTGGCCTTCCCCGTGCTCGGCCCCGTCGGCGTGGTCGCGATGCGCCAGTACGTCGCCGCACTGGTCCTGCTGGCGGTCGCCCGGCCGCGGCTTCGGTCCTTCACCTGGCGCCAGTGGTGGCCGGTGCTCCTGCTGGCGGCGGTCTTCGGCACGATGAACCTCACGCTGTACAGCGCGGTCGACCGGATCGGCCTGGGGCTCGCGGTGACCCTTGAGTTCCTCGGCCCGCTCGCCGTCGCCCTGGCCGCGTCCCGGCGCCGGCTGGACGCGGCGTGCGCGGTGCTGGCTGCGGCCGGGGTCGTGGTCCTGATGCGCCCGCAGCCCTCGACCGACTACGTGGGCATGGGTCTCGGCCTGGTGGCGGCCTGCTGCTGGGCCTCGTACATCCTGCTCAACCAGGTCGTCGGCCGTCGTGTCCCCGGCGCCCAGGGCGCGGCCGCCGCCGCGGGCGTGTCGGCACTGGCCTTCCTGCCGGTCGGCATCGTCGTCGCCCTGCGGCACGCACCCACGGCCGGGGCCGTGCTGTGCGCCGTGGCCGCCGGGGTGCTCTCCTCGGCCGTGCCGTACCTCGCCGACCTGTTCACCCTGCGAACCGTACCCACGCAGACCTTCGGACTCTTCATGAGCGTCAATCCCGTGCTCGCGGCCGTGGTCGGCTGGATCGTCCTCGGCCAGGGGCTCGGCGCGCCGGAGTGGGCGGGCATCGGCGCGGTCGTCGCCGCGAACGCGACCAGCATGCTGACCGCGCCCCGCCACCGCCCCGCGGGCACGGTCGGGGCCCCGGCGCGGACGGAGCCGTCGGCCGAGGCGGTGGGCCAGGAAACGCGAGCGTCCCTGCGGTGGAACGGTGGCCGTGCCTGCAGTGGCGGGACCGTCCGGGCGCGGTCACGGAGCGACGGCCTGCCGGAGGGCCGGGCGGGTCGCGGGCGGCGGGTCGCCCGGGCTCTGCGACGACCATGACCGGCCGGTCCCCGTAGGGGGTGCGACCGAGGTGGAGTCGCCGTGCGTGTGGTGATCGCCGAGGACGACGCGCCGTTGCGTGAGGGTCCGGTGCCGCTGCCCAGCTCTGTCGGGCACGAGGTGGCCGCCGTTGTCGGCAGTGGCCCGAAGACCCTGTCGGCTCGCCCACCTGCAGCACGCGTCAGCAGCACGGGACCGTCCCCAACTCGTGGTGCCGGCCCACCAGTCGGCGCCGACGGCACCGAGGCGGCCGGACGGGCCCGTTCAGGGGAACCGGTGGCGAAAGGCGCGTGAGGGTGCCGGGGGCGGTCGACACCTTCTGCCGTGACCGCCATGACCCTGCCGTTGATTCCGCCGATGCTCGCCACCCCGGGCAGGCTGCCACCGGCCGCCCAGGACGAACGGTGGGCGTACGAGACCAAGCAGGACGGTCAGCGGGTGATGGTCTACCTGCCCGGCGACGGCGGCGTGCTGCTGCGCGCGAGGTCCGGTGAGGAGATCACCGGCGCCTACCCCGAACTCCGGCCGCTCGGCGGCGCCCTGGGCAGGGCTGCCGCCGTCCTGGACGGCGAGGTGCTGGCCCTGGACGAGCAGGGGCGGGCGGACTTCCAGTTGCTGCAGAGCCGGATGGGCCTCGCCCACTCCCCCGCGCGAGCGGCCCGCCGGGCCGCCCAGGTGCCGGTCCATCTGGTGCTGTTCGACGTGCCCTACCTGGAGCGCCCGCTGCTCGGGGTCCCTTACGCCGAGCGGCGGGCGCGACTGGAGGAGCTGGGCCTGACGGGGCCTTACTGGTCGACGCCCGCCGCGGTGACCGGGCACGGCACCGAGGCGCTCCGGGCGACCCGGGAGCACGGTCTCGAAGGGCTGGTGTGCAAGCGGCTGGACTCGGCGTACGAGCCCGGGGTGCGCTCCCGCGCCTGGGTCAAGATCCGCAACATGCGCAGCGAGGACGTGATCGTCGGTGGCTGGCTGCCGGGCAAGGGGCGGCTGACCGGGCTGCCGGGCGCGGTGCTGGTCGGCCAGCGGGCGGGCGGGCGACTGCGTTACGTGGGCGGGGTGGGCACCGGCTGGAGCGAGGCGGAGCGCACGGAGCTGGCGGCGCTGCTGCGGGCCGCCGCCGGCACCGAGTGCCCCTTCGACCCGGTGCCGCGGATTCCGGACGCCCACTGGGTGCTGCCCCGCCTCGTCGGCGAGGTCAGCTACAGCACCCGGACCCGGGCCGGGCTGCTGCGCCAGCCCTCGTGGCTGCGGCTGCGCCCCGACCTCACCCCGGAGGAGTCCTCGGCGGACGTCCCGGAAGGTGAACGGTAGGTGTTCCGCGGGGCTTCACTCGTGGGACGCGTGTGACCTCTTGGCTGCGCGACTTCTGCCCGGGATGCTGAACTCCCTTGCTCCCGACCGCCGTTGGAGAAACCTCGTGCCGTCGCTCACATCCCGTGCCCGGCGTGGCAGATGGTTCGGCGTGCTCGCCGGCGCCGCCGCTCTCGTCGTCGCCTTCCCGGCCGCCGCCTTCGCCGCACCGCCGCTCGCGCTGCCCGCGAACGCCGAGCCCGCCGAGCCCGCGTACCAGCCGGCCTTCGACTACGACACCGACGGCTGTTACCCGACGCCCGCGATCGGCCCCGACGGCACGGTCAACGGCGGCCTCAAACCGACGGGCGCCCTCAACGGCAGCTGTCACGACGCCTCCGACCTGGCCAACACCAACAGCTACTCGCGCCACAAGTGCAACAACGGCTGGTGCGCCTATCTGTACGGCCTGTACTTCGAGAAGGACCAGGCACTCCCCGGCAGCAGCATCGGCGGGCACCGGCACGACTGGGAGCACGTGGTGGTGTGGGTGCAGGACGGGCAGGTGCGGTACGTGTCGACGTCCAACCACGGCTCGTTCACCGTGCACCCGGCCTCCGAGGTCCGCTTCGAGGGCAGCCACCCGAAGGTCGTGTACCACAAGGACGGCATCGGCACGCACTGCTTCCGGCTGGCCAACACGAACGACGAGCCGCCGGAGAACCACAGGCACACCTGGCAGTACCCGCCGCTGGTCGGCTGGAACGGCTATCCGGCAGGTCTGCGCGACAAGCTGAGCGCCTACGACTTCGGCAGTGCCCACTTCGGCCTGAAGGACGCGAGTTTCCCTTCCCACCTGGCCTCGGCCGAACCGTCCGGCATCCCCTTCGACCCGAACGCCTGACCCGCCCTCGAACATCTTGTTCTCGGTGGGGACATGACGGGGCATGGCACCCGAGGGTCTATCGTGTCCCCCATGTCCGTCCCGGAACTGATCCGCATCGTGTCCCGCGACTCACCGATGGCTCTCGCCCAAGTCGAGCGCGTGCGTGCCGAGTTGGGCGTGCTGCATCCAGGGGTGCGCACCGAGGTCGTGCCTGTGAAGACCACGGGTGACAAGTGGCTCGGTGACCTGTCCAAGGTCGAGGGCAAGGGGGCGTTCACCAAGGAGGTGGACGCGGCCCTGCTGGCCGGGGAGGCCGACCTCGCGGTGCACTGCGTCAAGGATGTGCCCGCCGACCGGCCACTGCCCGCCGGCACGGTGTTCGCCGCGTTCCTGAAGCGGGACGACATCCGGGACGCGCTGGTGCACCCGGGCGGGCTCACTCTCGACGAGCTCCCGGCCGGCACCCGGATCGGCACCTCGTCGGTGCGCCGGATCGCGCAACTGGCCGCCACACACCCGCACCTGGAGTGCGTGCCGTTCCGCGGGAACGCCAACCGCCGGCTGGAGAAGCTGGCCGCCGGCGAGGCGGACGCGCTGCTGCTCGCGGTGTCCGGCCTCGAGCGGATCGGCCGCCAGGACGTGATCAGCGAGGTGCTGTCCCCGGAGGCGATGATGCCGCCGATCGGCGCGGGCATCCTCGCCCTGCAGTGCCGGGAGGGCGACACCGAGCTGATCGACGCGGTGAGCGGGCTCGGCGACCCGGCCACGCACCGGGAGGCCACGGCGGAGCGGATGTTCCTGCATGTGCTCCAGGGGCACTGCAACAGCCCGATCGCCGGCTACGCACACCTGGACCGCGGTGGTGAACTCTCCCTGCGAGCCTGTGTGTTCACCCCGGACGGCAAGACGCGGCTGAACGCCCACGAGTGGGCGGGCCGGCTGGACGCGGCCACGCTCGGCACCTCGGTCGCGGTGGCGCTGCTGCGGCAGGGGGCGCGGGAGATCATCGACGGCATCCCGCACTGACCCGGGTCAGGCGGTGCCGGGCTCCTTCTGGTCCTTCACCGTCTGATCGTTCACCGTCTGGTCCTTCAGGAAGGCGCTGACCTGGTGGACCAGGCTGCCCTGCCCGGTGCCCACGGGGGCGGCCGCCGTGGCCGCGTCCAGGATGCCGATGCCGCCCGCCCACAGCCGGCGGTCGGCCCACTCCTCGTCCACCCGCAGCTGGACCTGTACGTCCACGTGGGTGAGGGCCGCCTCCGGGGCGGCCGCGTAGAGCACGGCGGTGGCCCGGCGCAGCGGGTAGACGTCGAAGCCCTCGATGAACTGGGAGTTGCGCCAGTCGATGAACGCGCCCTCGCCGTCCGGGCCGACCCGGACGTCCATCTGGCCGTCCTCGAGATGGATGCCGTAGTGCCGCGCACCCCGGTTCTCGACGGTCACCCGGACACTGAAGTACGTCAGCCCGGCCGCGGCGTCGTCACGTCCGCGCGGCGGCTCGGCCGCCTCCAGGCGGTGGACGCGGACCCGCAGACCGGCATGCTCGTCGTACTCGTGCCAGTCCCCGACCACGTTCGGCTCGTACACGGTGCCCCTCTCGACCTCGGAGAGCTGCTGTCTATCTGTGCGCTCAGCGCACTGTCAAATGAGCAGAATGCGCTGTGGCCAGGGGGTTCGCCCGCTTTGATCGGTGATCAAGCGCTGCCCAGGAAGAATCCCGTCACGGGGGCCTGGGGCGGGTTGCGGCCGCGTGCCGTATTTCACTCGGCGGCAAGATCAACGGGCCAGCCGGCCGAGCAGTGAGGAAGCCGCGGCGATGCCCAGGGCGGCGGCCACCGCCAGGACGCCGAAGTCGGCGGCGAGGTGGGCGGGCGTGCCCAGCAGCAGGCCACGCAGGGCGTCGACCTGGTAACTGAGCGGATTGGCCTTGCTGACGGCCTGGAGCCAGCCCGGCATCACCGAGACGGGGTACAGGGCGTTGGAGCCGAAGAACAGCGGCATCGTGATCGCCTGCCCGAAGCCCATCAGCCGGTCGCGGCTGAGGACGATGCCCGCGATGGTCATCGACAGGCACGAGAAGAACGCGGAGGCGAGGACCACGGCCGCGGCGACACCGAGCAGCTTCAGCGGGTTCCAGGTGAGGGCCACACCCAGCACGGCGGCGATGAGGACGACCACGACGGCCTGGATCAGCGACTTCACTCCGGCCGCGAACGCCTTGCCGGTGATCAGCGCCGAACGCGGGGTCGGTGTGACCAGGAGCTTGTTCAGGATGCCCGCGTCGCGCTCCCAGATGATCTGTATGCCGTAGAAGATGGCGATGAACATCGCGGACTGGGCGATGATGCCGGGCGCCAGGTAGTCGATGTAGGGAATGCCGCCGGTGGGTATCGCGTGGATCCGGGTGAAGGTCTGGCCGAAGATCAGCAGCCACAGGGCGGGCTGGACGGCGCGCGTGTACAGCTCGGTGCGGTCGTGGCGCAGCTTCTGCAGTTCGACGGCGCACATCGCGCCGACCCGGGCGGGCAGCAGCCGCCAGCCCGCGCGGGGCCTGGGCGGGGTGAGCAGCAGGGCGGTGCCGGCGACGGTGGGATCAGCCGACGCGGTGCGCGGTGCGGCGGGTGCTTCGGACATCGCGGAAACCTCCTCCGGAGTCGAGGCCGCTGCCGGCGACGTCGCGGAAGACGTCCTCCAGCGTGGGCACGGCGCCCGTGCCCCGGCGTTCGGCGAGGCCCCGGCGCAGCTCGGCCGGGGTGCCCAGGGCGCGGACGCGGCCGCGGTGCATCAGACCGACCCGGTCGCAGTACTGGTCGGCCTCGTCCATGTAGTGGGTGGTGACCAGAACCGTCATGCCGGTGGCGGCGCGTACGGCGTTGATGTGTTCCCAGACGCCGGTGCGCGCGATCGGGTCCAGACCGATGGTGGGCTCGTCCAGGATCAGCAGCCGGGGCGCGCTGACCAGCGCCTGGGCGAGTTCGAGGCGGCGGACCATGCCGCCGGAGTAGGTGCCGGCGAGCCGGTCGGCGGCTCCGGCGAGCCCGACGGCGGCCAGGGCCTGGGCGACACGCTCGCCGCGCTCGCGGCGCGGCACGTCGAAGACCCGGGCGAACAGGGCGACGTTCTCCCGTCCGGTGAGCCCGCTGTCGGCGGACAGCTGCTGCGGGACGTAGCCGAGGAGCCGGCGTACCGCCATGCGCTCCTTGGCGACGTCGTGCCCGAAGACCCGGACCATGCCGGCCGGCACCGGGAGGAGTGTGGTGATGCAGCGGATCGCGGAGGTCTTTCCGGCGCCGTTGGGCCCGAGCAGTCCGAACACCTCGCCCTCACGGACGGCCAGGTCGAGTTCGTCGACCGCCCTGGTGTCCCCGAAGGCGTAGCAGAGACGGGTGCAGGCGACGGCTTCGGCGGGCGGGGCGGGGGTGTCGCTCGTCATGTCTCCTCGGCCTCCTCGTGCAGGGTGACGGCCAGCCTGCGCAGCGCCGGCAGGGCCGCGCGCAGGGCCTCCCGGTCCGCCTCGTCCAGCCGGGCCACGTGCCGGCCGACCAGTTCGGCCCGGCGGCGCTGCCAGTCCCCGAGCCGTTGCTCGGCGGCCTCGGTGAGCAGCAGGCGGGCGGCCCGCCGGTCGGCGGGGTCCGTCTCGCGGATCAGGTAGCCGTCCCGAACGAGGTGGTTGACCAGCGTCGACACGGAGTTGCCCGCCAGGTGCAGGGCCCGGGCGGCCTCCGAGATGCCGATGCCGGGCCGGCTCTCGACCAGGCGCAGCAGCTCCACCTCGGCGCCGCGCAGCCGCGGCAGGGTCAGCCCGCCGCGCAGCCTGCGCCGGATCAGCCGCTGGATCCGGACGAGTGCGTCGGCCAGCTCCTCGGGGAAACCGGACTCCACTCCTGAAGATTATCTCTGTTACAGAGGTATCGCGCCTCAAGAGGCGGTCAAGAGCGGGCGGCCGGGAGCGACCCCGCACACCTCATGCCCGATATCACACGAATTGTTTGATCTATCCTTCAGCGGGAATCCGCAGAACAGTGCTTCGGACAGGAGGCACGCCCGGATCCAGCAACCGCTGAGGGAAGCGCGCGCGATGCCTGTCACCGGCAGCACGAAGCCTCACCCCCATGACGACGCCCCCGACACGGCCGAGTCCTTCGAGCGGCTCGCGCGGCTGCCGGACGGTCCCGAGCGCCAGGCGCTCCGGGACGAACTGGTCCGGCTCTGGCTGCCCATGGCCGAGCGGATCGCCGTACGGTTCCGGGGCCGCGGGGAGTCCCTGGAGGACCTGTACCAGGTGGCCGCCCTCGGCCTGGTGAAGGCCGTCGACCACTACGACCCGGCCCGTGGCCGCGCCTTCGAGGCGTACGCGGTACCCACGGTCACCGGTGAGATCAAGCGCCACTTCCGCGACCACATGTGGACGCTGCATGTGCCGCGCCGGGTGCAGGACCTGCGCAACCGGGTCCGCGGCGCCCTCAAGGAACTGGCCCAGACCACGGCCGGCCGGGCGCCCACCGTCGCCGAGATAGCCGCGCACACGAAGCTCAGCGAGGCCGAGGTGCACGCCGGTATGGAGGCCCTGGAGTGCTTCTCGGCCCTGTCGCTGGACGCCGAGGTGTCCGGGACGGAGGGGTACGCGCTCGGTGACTCGCTCGGCGAGGCGGACCCCGGCTTCGACCTCGTGGTCGACCGCGCCTCGGTCAAGCCGTGTCTCCAGGCGCTGCCCGAGCGTGAGCGGATCATCCTCTACCTGCGGTTCTTCGACGGGATGACGCAGAGCCGGATCGCCCAGCAGCTGGGTATCTCCCAGATGCACGTCTCCCGGCTGCTCAGCGGCTGCTTCGAGCGGCTGCGGGAGGAACTGCTCGCGGAGGCGTCGGCCGAGCACCTGGCGGAGGCCGGCTGAGCACCCGACGGAGGCCGGCGCGGCACCTCGCGGACGCGGGCCGGGCCCTCAGTCCTCCACGCTGCCGGGGCTCTCCTCCGTGCCGGCCGGGATGGCCTCGGCGGTCCCGGGGATCTGGACGGGCCCGTGCCGGTCCAGGGCGTCCTCCAGCGCCGCTCGGAGCGCGGGCGGTATCTCACCCCGGCGCCCCCAGACGAGGATCAGTTCCGCGATGCTGCGCAGCTTGATGTTGGTGTGCTGGGAGACGTCCTTCAGCACCTCCCACCCCTGGTCGGGTGTCACCCGACCGAGGGCGACCATCATCCCGATGGCCTGGTCGATGACAGCGTGGGAGGCCACGGCCTCCTTCAACTGGTCCACTTCGGCCTGCAGCTCGGCGATCCGGTCGGGTTCCGTCTCTCCCATGCCTCCATCGTGCTCACCCGCCTGGCCCCCCGCCACCGGGGTACTCGACAGGCACCGCACCCGGTTCCGGTTGGACACTGGTGCCAGACCGGTGGGCGCCGGACCCCGAGACCAGGACGCGACTTCCATGAACCATGAAACGCCTGCCAGCGGTGGACCGAGGACGAGGGACATCATCTCCACGCACTCCGTCTTCGGTTCCCCGTGCTGGGTGAGCCTGACCAGCCGCGACCTGGCGGCCACCCAGGAGTTCTACTCCGCGCTGTTCGGCTGGCGGTGGCGCGGTGCCAAGCTCGGCGAGCACTTCCGGATCGCGCTGGCCGACGGTGTGCCGGTCGCCGGGATCGCCGCGGTCGCCGCCATGTGGCAGATGGCGGTGGCCTGGACCCCGTACTTCGCCGTGCCGGACGCGGACGAGGCGGTGTCGCGGGCGCGGGAGCGCGGCGGTACGGCGGCCGTGGGTCCCCTGTCCTTCCCGCCGGGACGGGCGGCACTGCTCGCGGACCGGGACGGGGCCACCTTCGGGATCTGGGAGGGCGAGCTGGTCGGCAACTGGGAGGCCTGGCGGCGGGCCGCCCCGACCTTCATCCGGCTGCATACCCGCAACGCCTTCGACTCCGCGCTCTTCTACGGCGAGATCCTCGACTGGGCCTCCGGCAAACCGGGCTGCTGCGAGGTCGAGTACGAGGGCGGCGAGGTGGTGCTGCGCAGCCGGGGTGACGTGGTGGCGCGCATCGACTCGGGCGCGGCGGAGTCGGCCCCGGACCCCTCCGTACGACCGCACTGGCAGATCCACTTCGCGGTGGCCGACGTGGCGGGGTGCGCACGGGCCGCCGAGAAGCACGGCGGCAGCGTCCTGAGCGAGCGGGAGGACGAGGCGATCCTCCGGGACCCGGACGGCGCCCAGTTCACGGTCACCTCCCGCCGCTCACGCTGAGCCGGTTCAGCGTGAGCGGCGGGAGGTGACCTCAGCGGACCGGTCCGACCCGACCGGTCCAGGCGCCCGGCTCCGGGGAGGCGGCCCAGGTCACTTCGACGCCGGCGTCTTCGGCGAGGTCCCTGGCCGGCTCGACGGCAGCGGCCTGCGCCACTTCGGCCTTCCACCACCACCGGCACCCCGTCGAGGCGTCCGCAGAGCATCCCGCCGTCCGCGGTAGCGATGCTGTGACGCCGGCCGTCCGCTGCCGCCGGCAGGACGATGCTCTCGGGCACGCCGACGAGCGGCCTCTGCTTCCCGCTCCGTTTCGCCATACGGCCGTCCAAGAGCATGTCACCGGCGACGAGCCCTCCTGGCCCCTCCCCCGCCGCGCGACGTCCTCGAGAGCACGATCAGGCTCCGGGACTCCACACGGAGTCGGGTGCCCGCCTTGCGTTCGCGTTCGTCGGGAGTGCCGTCCGGTTCGGCGGTGTCGATCAGGGTCGTCCAGCGCTCGCCGTAGGACTTGTCGGGGAGGCGGAAGTCGACGGGCTCCCAGTAGCCGTTCAGGAGCAGCAGGAAGGAGTCGTCGCGCACGCGCCCGCCCTGGGGGTCGCGTTCGGCGATCGCGTCGCCGTTGAGGAACACGCCGACCGAGTGGGCGTCCTCGCGCTGCCAGTCCCGGGCGGTCATCTCGCGCGCGTCGGGCCGCAGCCACATCAGGTCGGGCAGCGGCTGCTCGGCGTTGGTCGCGGTCTCGCCGCGGAAGAAGCGGCGCCTGCGCAGCACGGGATGCTCGGCGCGCAGGTTGATGACGTACCGGGTGAAGTCCACGAGGCCGAGCTGCTCGTCCGTCAGCTTCCAGTCGACCCAGGAGATTTCGTTGTCCTGACAGTAGGCGTTGTTGTTGCCGCGCTGGGTGCGGCCGAGCTCGTCGCCGTGACTGAGCATCGGTATGCCCTGGGACAGCAGCAGGGTGGCGAGGAAGTTGCGCTGCTGGCGGGCCCGGAGTTCGAGGACGGCCGGGTCGTCCGTGTCGCCCTCGGCACCGCAGTTCCAGGAACGGTTCGCGCTCTCGCCGTCCCGGTTGCCCTCGCCGTTGGCCTCGTTGTGCTTGTCGTTGTACGACACGAGGTCGCGGAGGGTGAAACCGTCGTGTGCCGTCACGAAGTTGACGCTCGCCCGCGGCCGGCGCCGGCTGTGCTGGTACAGGTCGGAGGAGCCGGTCAGCCGGGAGGCGAACTCGCCGAGCGAGCCGGGTTCCGCCCGCCAGAAGTCCCGTACGGCGTCCCGGTAGCGGCCGTTCCACTCCGACCACAGCGGCGGGAAGTTGCCCACCTGGTAGCCGCCCTCCCCCACGTCCCAGGGTTCGGCGATGAGCTTGACACGGCTGATCACCGGGTCCTGCTGGATCAGGTCGAAGAACGCCGAGAGCCGGTCCACCTCGTGGAACTGCCGGGCCAGGGTCGCCGCGAGGTCGAAACGGAAGCCGTCGACGTGCATCTCGGTGACCCAGTAGCGCAGCGAGTCCATGATCAGCTGCAGTACGTAGGGGTGCCGCATCAGCAGGCTGTTGCCGGTGCCGGTGGTGTCGTAGTAGTGCCCCCAGTCGCCGTCGACCAGGCGGTAGTAGGAGGCGTTGTCGATGCCCCGGAGAGAAAGGGTGGGGCCCATCTCGTTGCCCTCGGCGGTGTGGTTGTAGACCACGTCGAGGATGACCTCGAGGCCGGCCGCGTGCAGGGCCTTCACCATCGCCTTGAACTCGTTGACCTGCTGGCCCCGGCTGCCGAAGGCGGCGTAGGCGTTGTGCGGGGCGAAGAAGCCGATGGTGTTGTAGCCCCAGTAGTTGGCCAGGCCGCGGTCCTGCAGAACGCCGTCCTGGACGAACTGGTGGACCGGCATCAGCTCCACCGCGGTGACGCCGAGCGAGGTCAGGTGGTCCAATACCGAGGGGTGCGCGAGACCCGCGTAGGTGCCGCGCAGCCGCTCGGGGACGTCCGGGTGGGTGCGGGTCAGGCCCCGCACGTGGGCCTCGTAGATGACGGAGTCGGCGTACGCGTGCGACGGCGGGCGGTCGGCGCCCCAGTCGAAGTACGGGTCTGTGACCACGCCCAGCATCGAGTGGCCGGCGCTGTCGTCGGGAGAAGGACCCTCCGCCGCGCGCTCGTAGAGCGAGGGGTGGTTGTCGATCTGGCCGTCCACCGCCCGCGCGTACGGGTCGAGCAGCAGCTTCGCCGGGTTGCAGCGGTGGCCGAGGTCCGGCTGCCAGGGGCCGTGCACGCGGTAGCCGTAGCGCTGCCCCGGCCCGACGCCGGGCAGGTACGCGTGCCAGACGAACCCGTCGACCTCGCTCAGGGGGACGCGGCGCTCGGTGCCGGCTTCGTCGACCAGGATCAGCTCGACGCGCTCGGCGACCTCGCTGAACAGTGCGAAGTTGGTGCCCTGCCCGTCGAAGGCGGCGCCCAACGGGTAGGGGTGCCCGCTCCAGACGGGCACCCCTTTCCGGGACTTCCGTGCCGTCACCGGGCGCCCTCCAGGACGCCGTCCACGGCGTCCGCCGGGGCGGCCAGGGCGAGCACCTGGAGCTCGCGGGGCACCTGGAGCCCCTGGTTGAGGCTCGGCGCCGGAGCGGTCGGGACCAGCGGGACCCGCTCGCCGGCACGTGCCCGTTGCGAGAACCAGATGATCTTGGCGCCGCCCTCCGAGGCACAGCAGCCCCAGCCGTCGCTCATGGCGGCGATGTCCGCCAGGCACGCCCGCAGGTCCTGATCCGGGCGCAGGTCACGGTCGTCGCCGCCGACGGCTGTGATGAGATGCTGGCCGTTCCACCACATCTCGATCGACGTGTTCTTGTCCGAGGCGTGCTCGTCGATCGCGTGCAGCAGCAGTTCGGCACCGTGACAGACGGGAACCACGAGGTTCTCGAGGTCCCAGTAGCGGAGATGGGCGGCCAGAATGCGGCTGACCTGTCCCACCCTTTCCGGGCTGACTTCCACGTCCAGGTGGTAGTAGCAGGGCACTGCGGTCTTCATCGTCGCTTGCTCCTCACCCGCGAAGCTCCCGCTCCCCGTGCCGGCGTCCGGGAGAGTCCCGGACACCGAGCGTGAGCGCCGATCGCTTCTGAGTCACCTCCACAGTGGGGTCACTACGCCATTCGTGCAACACGAGCCTCCCGAACGGCGGATGGTTGAAGATCCAACAGGACGTTGCGTGGCCGTACGTGCACCATGAGTGAAAGCCTCGATCGCCGTAACGGTGCCGTGCCCTCCCCTGCGCGGACACCACCCGACCGTCGGGAACGCGCCCAGTCGAGAGCGTGGAAGGTGAAGAGGGTCATGCTGCTACCCGCCAAGGCCGAAGTGGCCCGGCAGTTGCGGCGTTACCGGGCATGGGAGCGCGTGATGCTCGCCAAGCCCCACGACCGCACGGTCCGGGCCACTTTCGAGGACTCGGGCTACACCTTGTGCGTGCTGATGGGAAAGCGCTGCGCCCGGGAGGCAGCGGACGCCGCGGAGCGCTATCTGCGCTCCAGCCTGGCCGGCTATCTGCGCGACCAGGACAGGCGGCCGCAGTCGGGGCGGGGGGCCCGGAGGGCACCACCACCGGAGCGGCGTTCCACGGCACCAAGCCCCTGACGTGGCACCGTACTCGGCAATCCCCACGGGGCGGCAGCAGCCGAACCGTTTCTCGGATCGCGAAGCCGGGCCTCGGGCCCGGCTTCGCGCACGGCGGAGGTGAGATCCATGCGCAGGACCCCGGCCATCGGCCGTGTACCGGTACGTGACGTACGGCCGGCCGTGGAGTGCGGCAAGCGCCCGGCGAAGGCGGTGCCCGGAGAGACGTTCCAGGTCACGGCCACCGTGTTCCGCGAGGGGCACGACGCGATCGGCGCCAACGTCGTCCTGCGCGATCCGGCGGGCCGCCGTGGCCCCTGGACCCCGATGCGCGAACTGTCCCCCGGCAGCGATCTGTGGGGCGCGGAGGTCACCCCGGACGCCACCGGTCGCTGGACCTTCCGCGTCGAGGCGTGGAGCCATCCGCTGGCGACCTGGCGGCACACGGCCTCCGTCAAGATCCCGGCGGGCATCGACACCGGCCTGGTCCTGGAGGAGGGCGCCGACCTCTACGAGCGTGCGGCCGCGGGAGTGCCCAAGGGACCGCAGCGGGACCTGGTCCTGGCCGCGGCGCGGGCTCTCGGCGACGACACCTTGTCGGTGCACCACCGCCTGAAGGCCGCGTTGTCACCCGAGGTGGACGCGGTGCTGTCCCGGTATCCGTTGCGCGAGTTGGTGACCGCGTCGGACGCGATGCCGCTGCTCGTGGAGCGGGAGCGG
>NZ_VISR01000046.1 GCF_007827595.1 Streptomyces sp. BK340 | reverse complement strand
GGAACGGCGAGCCGACATCCACGAAGCCTTCCTCAAACTCGCCTGCTGCCTCATCACCCACCGACAACTGGGCTCATTGTGTTAGCCGTTGTAAGACGTCTCACAGGAGAGTCCCATTCTCATGACCGCGATCACCGCCCCCCGCCGCCTTGCCCGCCTGCGTACTCTCGCCCTGACCGGCATCGCCACCACCGGCGCCGCGGCCGCTGCTCTCACGCTGATGCCGGCTTCCGCGCAGGCCGCGGAGGCGCCGCAGGCCGCCCACAGCATCATGGCGCCCGCCCGCGACAGCCACACCGAGCCCAAGGGCACCAGCGGCAGCGCGGGGAACCTCGACGGCTGGATCAAGAAGTCCCTGGCCATCATGAAGGAGAAGGGCATCCCGGGCAGCTACGAGGGCCTGCGCCGCAACATCATGCGTGAGTCGGGCGGCAATCCCAACGCCCAGAACAACTGGGACGTCAACGCGCAGAAGGGCACCCCGTCCAAGGGCCTCCTGCAGGTGATCGACCCCACCTTCAACGCCTACCACGTCGCCGGCACCGCTCACAGCGTCACCGACCCGGTGGCGAACATCACCGCGGCCGCCAACTACGCCGCGCACCGCTACGGTTCCATCGACAACGTCAACTCCGCGTACTGACGCCACGGGTAGCAGTGCCGCGAGGTGTGCGCATCCAGCACATCCAGCACAGGGACAGGGATTCGTCTCGGCCACGGTGAAAGCCGGGCCGGGGCGCGCCGTCACCAACGTCATTGCGGAGGGGGAGCCGTCATGGACGCCGTCGCAGTCTCGAACTCCCCGGACGCCATGTGCGTGCTGTGAGGCCGTCCCGGGAATGTACCGAGGCCGACACCACTCAAGTCGCAGCTCGCCTCCCACAACCGCGCAGCGGTCCAGGTGTCGGTGAGATGGTTCCACACCGGTTCCTGCAGGGGCTTGCCGCGCAGGCCGAGGATGCGCGGGCCCCACAGGTGTCCTCCGCGCACTTCAGGGTCGAGCACCGCACACACCGCGGGCCACGCGCCGGCATGCTTTCCCTGCGGGAGGAGGGCGGCCGACACCCCGCGCGGCCGCGCACGCGAGGTCCGTACGTGGACCGGCGGCCGTGACGGGGTGAGGGAGTCCACTGCATCGCCTGGATGGACCACGAGGCTCGTTGACGCGGGCCGACCACGCGGCCGTCATCAACAGCATCAGCCCGCGGGTCAGCGTGAAGTGCCCAAGGCGGTTCGTGCCGAACATGAGCGCGTGACTGGCCCCGGTTTCCTTGCGCGGCGGGTGGTCGAGTGCGTCGCCGGCGTTGTGGACCACCGCGTCGAGGCAGTCCACATCCAGTGATTCCAGCGCCGCCCTGAGCGACGAGAGGTCGGCGAGGTCCAGCCGAACGGTCCGTATTCGTGCGCCGGGCACGCGCGAGCGGATCGAGGCCGTGGCGACTTCGGCCTCGGCGGGATCCCGGGTGCTCAGCACGACAGTGGCTCCGGTTCCGGACAGCAGCTCGCAGGCGGCCAGGATGCGTAAGCCCTGCCGGTGGCGCCGACCGGTCATCGTCGATGCCGCTCGTGCTGGAGTATTCGGCTGTTCGGTCGAAGCCGCGGGGTGATGTGCCGGGCGGCGCGAGCGTGGAGGGCTTCGACCTGTGACCATGCAACTTGGCTGCAGGTGATCGACGAGGAGCTCCAAGCCGCGGGGGACATGTGACGCCCGCCGAGTGACGCTCGCGGGAACGCGTTGTAGGTGATGTGGTGGACTGGTTGACCTCGCTGCCGGCCGTGGTGCTGGTCGCGGGCTGGCTCTTGCTCGCTTTGCTGGTCGCGGCCCTGGCGCGGGTCGGCGTCCGGGCGCTGGTACCGGCCGGGGAACAGGAACGGGTACCGCAGATCGCCATGCCCTTGATGCCCACACTCGGCGCCGCCTTCGCGATCTTTGCGGCCCTCTCACTGGCCAGTGAGGCCGGCTACCTGCGTGCTGCGGAGGGCTTGGTGAGCGACGAGGCAGCCGCAGCATCCCGCCTGGCGTGGGCGGCGACAAGTCCGCGGGTGCAGTCGGAGCCGATCCATATGGCGCTGCGGGACTACCTGCAGACCACACGAGCCAGGGAGTGGAAGGGCGCGGCAGCGGCGTCCGGTGACGATCCACCCACCGCTCGCGCCATCGCAAAGCTGGAGCGGAACGTGCGCACCGAGGCGGCTCGGCCCGAGCTTGGATCCCCGACGAGTACGGAATTGCTGGCTTCTCTGGACGGCCTCACCAGCAGCCGGCGCGCTCGTGTCGCGGCCGCCTCTCGGGACGTTCCCGCGCTCTACGTCATCACACTCGTGGTCAGCGGACTGGCCCTGATCGTGAACGCAGGCGCATTGACCTTCCGCAGCAGCCTGCGAACGTCACTGCTCATCACGGGCATTGGGAGCGTGGTCGGGCTCAGCCTGGCCCTGCTCTTCGCGCTGAGCGCGCCATGGAGCGGACCGTTCATCGTGAGTGGGCATCCACTCGACGCCATTGTCGGGGATCTGGGGTCTGGCTTCTTCCGCAGCGGGTCGTAGGCGGGCCAACGGACACATCGTGGTATCGGCACATCACCCTGTCCACGCCCGCCGCTGCTTTCCTGGTCGTCCTCCGCCGCGCTTCCCCAAAAGGGGCTCCGCGCCCGGTGCGAGACCAGATCTTCTCCCTCTCACGGTGAACGAAGTCCGGAAGATCTGGAACCGCATCGTGCAAGCACCGACGATCTCCCCGCGACGGCCAGAGAACTGGTCGATCTGACGATGAAGAAGCAGCAGCAACGCCCGCGTCAACACCACCAGAAACGCGAGCATCACGAAGTGTTGTCGTCGAGGTAAAGGAGAAATGTCCGGTTCCCCCTATTACTGTGGCCTTTGCTGCAGGGCGCTGGTACGGGGATGGGAGTCGGGGCATGGCGTTCGCAGAATCTGTCGGCGGAGGAGCCTCCGCCTCCCCTGGTCATCCGGGCAGACGGTACAGGGCGCGGTCCTTGGTCCCGCTGCTTGCTGTATGCGCCGGGTACTTCATGGTGATCCTGGATGTGAC
Organism: Streptomyces sp. BK340; assembly: GCF_007827595.1. Lineage (GTDB taxonomy): Bacteria > Actinomycetota > Actinomycetes > Streptomycetales > Streptomycetaceae > Streptomyces. The sequence goes on along the minus strand of NZ_VISR01000046.1, from coordinate 49,312 downwards.
GGTCATCAGCGTCGCGGTGCCGGTCATCGGCCGGGAACTGTCGGCATCTGTCACGGGCCTCCAATGGATCACCGACGGATACACCCTGGTCTTCGCCGGTTTCCTGCTGATGGGCGGTGCGCTGGGTGACCGCTTGGGAAACCGCCGGATTTTCTGCACGGGTGTGGTCGTGTTCACGGCGTCCTCCGCCGCCTGCGCTCTCGCGCCGAGTGCTCCCTTCCTGACCGCGGCCCGACTGGTGGAGGGACTCGGGGCGGCGATGATCGTGCCCGGCTCGCTGGCATTGCTTCGGCAGGCGTATCCGGATCCGGCCGCTCGTTCGCGGGCGTTCGGCCTGTGGGGAGCCATGGCCGGTATCGCAGCCTCCGCCGGTCCGCTGCTGGGCGGGCTGCTGGTATCCACGGTGGGCTGGCGATGGGTGTTCCTGATCAATCTGCCCGTCGGTATCGCCTGCCTGGTACTGACGCTGCGCCATGTGGAGCCCTCCTCCCGGCTGGTCTCCCGTGCCTTCGACTGGCCTGCGCAGAGTGCGGTGGTGACGGCAGTGGCCTCCGTGACGGCCGCGCTCAACGAGGCCGGACGACGCGGTTGGACTGCTCCGGTGGTCCTCGCCGGGGTGAGCCTTTCCGTGCTGGCTGCCGCGGCGTTCGTCATCCGCGAACGGCTGGCGGCCTCTCCAGCCGTGCCGCTGAACCTGCTGGGTTCGCGCGCTCTGGTCGGCGCCACCGCCATCGGACTGCTGTTCAACTTCGGCTTCTACGGCATGGTGTTCACCGCCAGCCTCTACTTCCAGCATCAGCGCGGCTTCAGCGCACTCGACACCGGGCTTGCGCTGCTCCCCGCGGTAGCGATGACCATGTTCGCCTCCGTCCTGTCCGCACGACTGACCCGCCGTACCGGAGACCGGCCCTTGGTAATCGTCGGCATGCTCCTGGCCGCCACGGGCCTGGCCGGCTGGACCATGGCTGGAGCCGACCCCGCCTACCCACTGCTCATCGCCCCCATGATGGCAACAGGATTCGGCACCTCCTTCGCACTCACCGGCACGACCTCCACGGTGATGGGAGCCGCACCCCCGGCGTACGCGGGGACCGCTTCCGCTCTCTTCAACACCACCCGCCAGGTGGGCAGTGCAACCGGCGTGGCCCTCGGCGGCACCCTGCTCGCCACTGCTGCCACTTACGGTCAGGGAATCCGGGTCAGTATGGGCATCGGTGCACTCGCCTACCTGACCGCCGCAGGCCTCGCATGGCGATGCGTACCCCCCAAATCCGAACACGACGCTCATGGCGCGGAAACCGGCACAGAGCACTGACCGTGCCGATGCCCCGTGGCCATCGACGGGGGAGCGAGGCCTGCTGAATGAGCATGCCGCCTGTGCAAGCGGGGGTGTTGCCGTCGCTCGTGAGCCCTTCGCCGTGCTGGCCGGTGATCTCAGTTCTAAACGGCGCGGACGCTCGTCCGATGTGGCTGATTCTCTCGTCGCTGCTGCGTGGGCCCGGCCGGTGTCTGGAGCGCCCACGAAGACGGCCGTGGCCGCCTTGCCATTCATGGCGCGAAAGAGCGGGAAGAGCAGGAGGAGTACGGCCATGTCGGCGAGCAGTCCGATGGAGCACCAGCCGAACGTGTCCCCCTGCCGGGGATCAAAGTGGCCGGTCACGGGTCCGCCGCCAACAGCGTCAACCACCGTGGCCAGGGTCGAGACGGCGGATCTCTCGGCGCGGACCAGGGCAGGTGGCGGTCGGCCTGCGGGCCGTTCCCGTAGGGAGCTCCGGCATCGGTGGCCAGGTCGCCCGACCCCCGACCCGGAAAACCCGGGCCGGGTCCGCGCTCGGCTTCCCATGCGGAAACGGCGGGCTCGGGTCCGCCCGGAGTGAGCCTTGGCGGTGACCTCGTCGTGATGGACGAGATCACGACCGAGCGGCTTGATCCCGAGGCGTCCTGAGCCCGCATTCCGGCGGTGGGCACCGATGCACCCCGCTCACGCCGCACCGCCTGGCCTGGGCGCGACACTTTCGGCAGGGCTGGCTGTACCGGTCCGCTACCTCTCGAACCCTCGACGCACCAACGGTGGGGTCTGTTGAGCTTCCTCGCCCGGGCCGGGCCACCAGCCGCGCATCCATCTTCGCCCCGTTGATGCATGCGAGAGCCCTCATGGACGACGGAGTGATGTCCGTCGCCCACAAGGCGACCGGCTAGCGCAGGTCGACGACCGTCCGCAGTTTGCCGCTGGTGGAGGTGCGCTCGAACGTCTCCCTCCGCACGGTCTCCACGGCGAAGGCCAGCAGACCCTCCGCACCGGCCGAGGCCAGCTCCGTCACCTCGGCGAGGAGGGCCTCCCGCGCTGCCTCGGGGTCGCTCGCGTACTGCTCGTCGAGCCGGACGGTCAGCACTTCGCGGCCGGAACCGGGCGCGACCAGCAACTGCATCTCACCGTGGTAGCCGAGGCGTTCCTGTGCGGCCCGCAGGATGCGCCGGTAGTTGACGAAGTACGTGCCGACACGCACGACGTCGCCGTAGCGCCCCAGCAGTTCCAGCCTCGGCACGTGGCTGCCGCACGCGCACGGTCCCTCCACCGTTCGGCCCAGATCACCGATCTCGTAGCGCTCCAGACGTTGTCCGGCACGGGCCCGGGAGGTGAAGACCAGCCGTCCCGGCTCGCCCGGTTTCACCGGCCGGTCCGTGTGCGGATCGAGGATCTCCAGCGTGTGCAGATCGGTCAGCACATGGTGGACCGACCCCTCACCCGCCGTGCACTGGTATCCCAGCGGCCCCAGATCGGTGCTGCCGTACGCGGCGGAACGGATGACCTCGACACCGAACTCCTCGGTCAGTACCCGGCGTTGCTCGGGAGTGAAGTGCTCGCCGCCGTAGAACACCTTCCTGATCCCGCCGTACGCACACAGCCGGTCCGCCTCGGCGTGGAACAGCTGCCACAAGTAGGACGGCATGCCGAAGAGGGTGTCCGCCCCGTGGGTGACCAGTGCCTCGACGGTCATGGCGTGGTCGGGACCTGCGGCCATCGGGATCTGGGTGGCGTTCAGGCGTTCCAGAATGGAGAAGAAGCTGATGAAGCTCCCGTACATCCCGCCGCAGTAGAACAGGTTGGCCGCCCGGTCACGTGCCGGGTCGAAGCCGGCGGCGAGCAGCCCGTCGGCTGCGGCGCGCATCTGGTTGTCGTAGTCGTCGCAGGTGAACACCGACAGGGCGGGCGTGCCCGTGGAGCCCCCGCTGCGGAAGTACAGGTGGGCGTGGCGCGGGTCCAGCGAGACGAGAGCGCGCTGCACGCCTTCCTTGCCGAGCAGCGGCGCCTTGGGCGCCGGGGGTAGGACCGGGGGCGCCACCAGGTCGTCCAGGCAGGCGACGGTGCGGAACGCATCGCCCGGTGCGCGCACACTCACCCGACGGCTGTAGCGCTGCAACGCGTAGACCCCGTCGTGCGGTTCACCCTCGTAGCCCTCCAGCATCGAGCCGACCGGGGTGACCCGGGTGACCCCCGCGGCGAAGAGGGCGCGTGACAGCTCGGCCACGTCGGCCGGGCTGCCGCCCACGGCCGCGGTCTGCAGATAGCGGCGCATCGGCCGCAGCGTCGCCGTGACCGTGTGCCGGGGGAGAGGCTTCACCCAGACGCTGCGATGCAGCGGGGAGGCGTCGAGCGCCGGCCGGGTGTCCGCCATGACCCGCCATGAACCGTCGTCGGCGGCGAACACGCGGGTGAGGCCGAGGTGTTGTTCGAGCCGGGCCAGCTGCTGCACGGTGGTGATCTCCGCCTGCTCGGCCGGTCCGGGCAGTGGCGCGCGCAGGTCGTCGGACACCTTCGCCAGCCGCTCGGCGAACCGCCCGGCGAACGCGAAGACGTCGTCGGCGTCCGGGGTGTCGAGATAGATCACCTGGGGGCTGGAGCACGCCTGCTGTTCGAAGCGGCAGACATCCTCGGCGAGCGCGTCGAGTGTGCGGTCGTCGGTCGCTGCTTCCCGGGTCAGGTAGGCGAAGGAGATGCGGTGCCCCCACTCGACGACCCGGCAGCCCGGCGGTGCGATGTCGCTCACCGCGCGTATGGCGTCCTCTCCGCCCCAGGCGGCGATGGCGTCGGCCTGCCCGCACAGCGCCTGGATCCAGTCCTGCCGCGACGAGGGGAAGCGCAGGGCCACCACGCGCTCGGAGATCAGCCCGGTCGGGTCGGCGGCTCCGAGGGCTGCGAGCAGGTCCTGGGCGAGTGACGTGTCGGAGCTGCTGGTCTTCAGGACGTTGACGTTGCCCGCCAGCAGGCCCTCGACGACGCTCAGCGGTGCCACGGCGGCAGCGTTTCCGGGTGCGATGTGCACCAGCAGGCCCACGGGCGCCCAGGACTCGTACACCGTCTCGCGGCCGTCCGGCCGGGTCAGCCGCTCCGGCCGCAGCCCGCCCAGTTCCCGGCGCAGCTTGCGTTCCAGCGCCTGCCGGGTGAGTGCGCCGGCCAGCTCGGCCAAGGTGGCCGCGGCCTCGACGGCGGTCAGCTGCCCGGCCAGCCGGCCGTACAGGTCGGAGCCGGGATCGGCCAGGTCAAGGCTGACGTTGGCGCAGGCGCCGAGCACCACGTCGGTGGGCAGCGGACGTGCCAGGACCCGCCCGGTCAACTCCGCCAGCCCGGCGAGCCGTCGGCCGGCCTCGGCGTCGTCGATGAACTCGCCCTGCCAGAGGTGAAGTGCGGAGGTGGTCACGACATTCCCTTCATCAGTTCGGCGGCGGCGACCGCGCAACTGCGGTTGCGGCTCACTCCGGCACGGCCGTGCACGGTGAACCAGTCGGTGGACAGCGGGCAGGGACAGTCCTCGCCCGGGTGCAGCGAGGCGAGGTCGCCCATCACGACGCTCTGCGCCGGAACAGCGGTGATGTAAGGGCTGACCAGGTGAAGAAAGCCGCGCTCTCCGTACGGCAACGGACGCAGCGTCGCCGTGTCGCGGACCGCGGCGCGCGACCACACCGGCACGTGCAGCCGATGGTGTGCGCACTCGACGTACGGCACGCAGTGCTCGACGGAGCCGAACGTGTCCCGGACACGGTCGCCCGGGATGCCGAGGCGGTCGGTGACCTCGGCGTAGAACACGGCCTTGCCGATCTGCCGGTCGGCATGGCCCTTCCAGCCGCCGCCGAGCACCACCAGTGATCCCTCGGGCAGGCGTAGCGGCGGCAGACCCATGGCCCTCATCCGTTCCAGGGTGAAGTACAGGAAGGCCGGGAAGCCCAGGATGCGCACCGGCACGTCGTCGTTGGCGTAGCGCTGGAGCGCCGCGATGCAGCCGTGCACATCGAACTCGTGGCCGGAGCCGGTGTGCCGCAGCGCGTGCATGGTGTGCCGGGCCGGGGCGAAGTCACAGAGGTAGTTGTCGGTGAACGACGTGCCCAGCTTCAGCGACGGCGCCGGCTCGTAGCTGTACAGCAGGTAGTTGACCGGTTGGTCGGGAGTGATCCAGCCGTAGTGGTCGAAGATCCGGGCCACCATGCGCTGCGCCGAGCGGATCGTCCACTCGTCGAAGAACATCTGCGACTTCTGGCCCGTGGTGCCCGAGGAGGTCAGGTGCAGGAACACCTCCTCGCGAGGGACGGAGAGCACCTCGTGGCGCTTGAAGAAGGCGGCGGGCACCAGGGGGGTGCGCACTCCGTCGCCGACCGTGGGCGCCGGGACCTCGGGCACGTCCTGGAGCAGGGCGGCGTAGAACGCGGAGCGCTGGGCGTGCCAGGCATGGGACTCGGCCATCGCCGCGGCGAACAGCTCGTCGGTGCCGACGCCGGCCGCGTACGGCTCCGCCAGGTCGCACAGCCGTTGCACGTGGCCGAGCGCCGCCGGGTCGGGGACCTCGACAGGAGCGAGATGGGGGTTCATCGGGACACCTCGTGAAGGGGCAGGTAGGTGGCGGTCCAGGCGCTCAGATAGGCGCCGAGGTACGGCTGGAGCAAGGGACTGACGACCGCCGTCCGGAAGTCGATCTGGCGGCTGGTGCGGGACAGCACCACGTAGTCGTGGAAGCGGTCGTGGATGCGGCGCATGGCGGGATAGACCGCGCTCGGCACGAACCCCGAGGCGAGATAGACCTCCAAGGCCTCGGTGTCGGCCAGTGGGAGCAGCGTCTCGGCGTAGTCCGCGCCGGCCTGGGCGGCCTTGGTCATCAGCGCCTCCAGCGCGCCGCTCACCGCGGCCGGGCGCGGATGGACGGCGACCAGCGCGCAGCTTCCCGCCACCGGGTCGAGGTCGGCGTACGCCTCGAAGCCGCCGTCGGCTGCCACCAGGAGTGCGTTCGGGGTGTGCAGCGGGAAGAAGCGGTCGCCCGCCTCGGGAAACCGTTCCAGGAAGCGGCGGCGGACGAAGGCCGGGGCGTTGATCAGCTCGATCGGTGCGGCAGCCGCGGTGGCGCGCGCCGCACCGCCACCGGGGACGAGCCCGGTGGCGCCGTAGTCGACGCCGATGCCGCCGGAGGCGGCGCTCAGCAGCGCCGACAGCCGTTCCGGCACATGCTCGACGGGGCTGCGGCGGTCCAGCACTCCGTCGGCGTATCGGGCGAACAGCGCGAGGTTCTCGCAGCCCTCGACCTCGACCGCGTTGGGCATCAGGCCGAGCGGCCGGAAGCCGTTGCGTACGACGACGTGCTGGGGGCCCTCGGTGACGACGCGGACGGTGGCGTACACCGAGTCGAGGCGGCCGGTGGCGAACGCTTCCTCACAGACTGCGCCGGTCAGCAGGGAAGCCAACCCGCCGCCCCGGTGGCCGGGATGCACGGCGAGTCCGACGAGCTTGCCGATGCGGCTGCTCGGATCGGTCTGTACGACGGCGGACCCGACGAGGCCGCCGCGGTGTGTGCGGGCGGTGAGCCAGTGCGCGGTGCCGTCGGTGATCAGGCGGCGCATGACGGCCGGGTCACTGCCGAGCGGTACCGGGTACCCGTGCCCGTACACCTCGAAGTACAACTGCCTCAGTTCCGCGATGTCCTGGACCGCGGCGGGGGAGACGACGACGCTCATCACGCTTCTCCCGCCCGGGCGAGGGGCTGCGTGGCGGACGCCCGGGGTCCGTCGGCGTCCGCCCGTCCGCCGACCCGCCACAGTGCCAGCGCGACCGGTACGAGACCTGCGCCCTGCACCAGGCAGAGTGTGCGGGCCGTCAGATGGTCACCCAGTGCGCCGAAGACGAGCGAGGCGACGGGGAACGTGGCACCGAGCACTGCCTGCATGACTGCGAAGAACTCCGGCTTGTCGTCGGCAGGCACCAGCCGTTGGAACAGTGCGACGAACCGGACGCCGATCACGCCGACGCACCAGCCGACGACGGCCAGGGCACCCAACGCCACGGCATGCCCGGGGACCAGGCCCGGCAGCCCGACGGCCGCGGCCATCACGGTCAGACTCACGGTGCCGACGGTGACGGGACGCCCCGGAACGCGGGCACCGGTGAAGGATCCGACGAGTGTGCCCGCGCCGAGGGCGGCCTCCAGCGAGGCCACGGTCGAGCCGGTGGAATGCAGCACATCCCGCGTGTAGAGCGGCATCACGACGTAGACAGCGGTGGTGAAGACATTGGCGGCGGCGAAGCAGACCAGCACACGGCGGATGAAAGGGAGCCCGGCGAGGACCCGGCGCAGCGTCCGCGATGCGGGTGCCGTGCCACTCTCCGGTCCGTGCGCCTGAGCCGCGGCGTGCGGGAAGCGCGCCGAGACGACCAGCAGCGCCGCGAACAGATAGGCGGCCGCGCAGGCGGCGACGACGCCCGGGAGTCCGCCCGCGTCGACCGTGAGCGGTCCGAGCAGTCCTCCGCCGAGCCCGGCGACCGACTGGGTGGACAGCTCGAATCCGGTGGCCGCTTCGATGTCGGCGTCCTCGACGAGTTCCGGCACCGACGTCGTCAGGCACGGGTCGAACAGCGCCTGACAGGCAGCCAGTGCCAGCCCCACCGCGTAGACCGCGGCTGTCGGCAGTGGCCCTGACTGCGCCAGGACGGCCGCCACCGTGGCCACCGCGCCGGCCGCGGCCGCCGTGCCGGCCAGCACCGTCCGATGAGCGTGACGTGCGACGATGCGGGCGACCACGGGTGCGAGCGCCACCGCGGGCAGCGCGCTGACCATGAGGAAGAGGCCCGAGTCGAGCCCGCGGTGCCCGCCGCCCGCGTATCCGACCAGCCACCAGACCGCGCCGACCTGGAACATCCTGCTCGCGGCCTGGGTGAGGAGCTGACCACCCCAGACCCGGCCGAACGACGCGTTGCGCAGCACGAGCGGCAGACGGCGTGCGCGTGATTCCACGGCGTTCATGAATGGGGCCGTTCGTCGACGACGCGGATGAGCTTGCCCGTACGGGAGTTGACAGCCAGGTCCTGGTGCCGCGCCCGTTGGACGGTGAGCGGGTTCACATGACCGGCGGCGGTCGCACTCCGGTAGAGCGGGCGTTGCGCCAGGACCGCGTTGGCGACGGCATCTGCCAACGCGGTGTTCCCGTCGTCGGCCTCACCTGTCGCGAGCCGCAGTACCAAGCCGTCGCGGCCGTTGCTGCGGCGCACCACGAGTTGCAGCCCCGTCACCTCACCGGCCGTGTCGGCAGCCATGACGATGTCGTGGACGTCCTGGGTGTAGAGGGAGACGGGACCGACCCGCACGCCCTCCTCGGCGCGGCCCAGGATGCGGAAGACCCCGGCGTTCCGGTCCACCCACTCGGCCCGGTCACCGGCCGGATAGCGGAGCACCGGCATGAGCCGTCGGCGCAGGTCGGTGACGACCAGCCGTCCCGGAACGCCGTCGCCGTCGACGGGCCGGTCGGTCTCCTCGTCGAGGATCTCGACCATCGTGTACGGGGTGAACACGCGGTGCACACGCGGGTCGCCGCCGGGCACGGCCTCCCCGAGCAGCCCGGCGTCCACGCTGGCGTAGCCGAGGGAGCGCACCTGCGCCTTCGGGAACGCGCTGGCAAGCAGGGGGAGCTGGTCGCCGAAGAGGCATTCACCGCCGAAGAACAGCAGCTCCACATCCGGGAGTGACCGGCCGGCGGAGGTGAGGCGCTCGGCGAGGGAGCACAGGGTGGTGGGAGTTCCGGCGACGACCTGGACCTGGAATTCCTCCAGGGTGGCCGCGGTGGATTCCCAGGGCGTCGCGCCGCCGATGGGGAGGCGGACGTTGGCCGCCGGGGAACGGTGCAGTGAGTCCAGGATGAAGCTGAAACTGGCGTACAGATCACCCGCGTAGAACAGGTCGGCGACCCGATGGCCCGGTCGCAGCCCGGCGTTGACGAGTCCGGCGCCGAACGCCGTGGTGAACTCCCGCCATTCCGTGCGGGTGTAGTAGGAGAACTTCGGGGATCCCGTGGTGCCACCGCTGCGGAAGACGACCGCCTCGTGGAGCGGGGCGGTCAGCAGCCTGTTGTCTCGGGGCGAGTTGGCCCGCCAGAAGTCCGCCTGTGGCACCACTGGAAGATCCGTGAGGTGTGCCGCATGACTGGGCAGGTGAGCGTAGAGCTCACGGTAGAAAGGCGAGTTGTGGCGCGCGAAGCGTACGAGCTCCGCGAGTGGTTGAACGGGCATCAAATCCTGCTCGAAGGCGTGAACCGGCGGAATGGAAATAGCCGACGGCGGTACGACGAGTGGGGCTGCTCCGGCGCGGAGGATGGCCCTGTCGTTGACGATTTCAATCAACGGTGCACCCGCGATGAGCGGGGCATCCGGGGAAGAAGGATATCTCAATATTCGGAACGCGCTTGCGCGAACTGGCCATGTGAGCAAGGAGGGTTAGGTGCGTGAGCGGACGAGCTGTCACTGTTTTTGGTTCCTTGAGATCCAGAGATGCCTGTCACATGAAACCGTCCTCCATAAGTAATTGTTGAGTGCCCCTCAAGTTCCCTTTATGAAACGGTTCCGAGGACCGCCTCGGTCTTGACCGAATGCGCCGCCGCCGAACCGATGCGCCTGGCGAGCATTCGCCATCGGCCTGGCCGCTTACCAACGGGACAAGCCAGGCGTCGGGTCATCAGCGGGACAGAGGGGGTCCCAGTCGATCCGGCCGTCGGCACCGGCGACCACCTGGACGGGGGCCGTGATTGAGGAGTCCCGCCGCCTCAGCTCAGCTCCCATGGATCGTCGGGGAGTAGCCTGGCGTCGCCTGATCACCGCATGCAGCGCGCCCCGCGAGACGGCTATGAGGGTCATGGCGCCGAACACGGAGCCGCCGGGGGCTCCAGAGCTGGTGCTCCTGTGCGAGGACCCGGACGCGCCGGAGAGGACCGTCCCGCACTGGCTGGTGACCGGCATCGATCCGGGAACCACCGGGGGGGGGCGGACGGCCAGAAGCCCCAGGGGGCCTGCCGCGGACCGACGGCTTCGGCCACGTGGGCCGGGGAGGGCCGACATCTCCACCGGGGCATGGGCCGCACCGCTACTTCTTCCGCCTGTACGCCCTGTCCGAGCCACTGCCGCTGCACGACCGCCCGGACGTCGAGGACGTGCACCGAGCCCTGAAGGGCAGGCAGCTGGCCTCCGGCACCCTGGCCGGGACTATCGCGCTGAGCGCGTCACCGCTGGTCGTAGCCATGGGCACCGTACAGCCGGACGAACCGGGCCGCGGTGACCGTCCTGCGATGCACCAGGTCGTGGGCCCGCCGCTCGTACAGCTCGACGCGCTCCTGCCCGCCCTGACCGATCGGCTGGACGAGCCGGCCACCGGTGCGGAGCTGATCCACGAGCGGCTGAGGCACACGCGGGAAGGCCGCGCAGACGATGACGGCGTCGTACGGGGCACGGGTCGGCATCCCGAGGGTCCCGTCGCCCAGCACGACCTCGGCGTTGCCGACGCCCCGCCCGGCCAGCCGCAGGCGGGCCTCGTCGGCCAGGTCGGGCCAGCGCTCGACGCTGACGACATACGCGGCCAAGCGGGCGAGCAGCGCGGTCTGCCAGCCGTATCCGGTCCCGATCTCCAGGACCTGTTCGTCTCCGGTGAGGCCGAGAGCGGAGACCATCATGGCGATCAGCGAGGGCTGGGTGGTCACCTGCCCGTGGGGGAGCGGAACGGGCGTGTCCCGGTACGCGGATGCCACCTCGTCCTCGGGGACGAAATCCGCCCGCGGAATGCTCCGTACGGCCTCCAGGAGACGGGCGTCGGTCACGCCCACGGCGCGGGCCGCGCGGACCAGGTCCTCGGGGGTCCCTTCATGGACCATCGGACCGCGGGGCCGTGGCGGTGGCGCCGGCGGCCCCCGTCGTGGTGCGTTCCGGAAACCGCGCGGCGTGATCGTGCTCGCCGCCCGTCGTCGCCTCGTCGCTCACGTGCTCGGGCCGTTCTCGCAGTGCTCGTTCCCGTGCCGGTGCGCGGGGCCCGCTTCCGGCCAGGCGCGAGCGGGCAGCCGAAGCCCTCGGTCCGGTCGAGGTCGACCAGCGTCAGCGCCGTGCGGCGGACCGTCGTCTGCTCCCGGGCGTACCGCAGCGGGCCGGCCACCGCCGGAACGCCTACCGTCCATGTCTTGGGCGGGTGATCGAAACATCCGTCTCCTCCGCGCCGCTCCTACTCCTGCCCATGTGCCCCATCCACCGCGCATACGCCGCGCTGCCGCTCCAGCCCAGTGTCGGCATGTTCCGCGTGCCGCGCGATCCGGGGCGGTCGGGCGCAAGGGGCGGCCCGTGATCCGGGGGGCGCAGCGCGGCGGCGTCAGGACGGGGTCCCCGGGTCGGTGTACCGCAGCAGGGCGCCCACGCCCTCGCACAGCCTCAGCTCGCTCTCCGGTACGACGACCAGCTCGGCACCGGTGCCGACGAGGGCCCGGACGAGGGCCTCGTCGGCGCGTTCCTCGCGCGGGGCCCGCACGCCGAAGGACATGAGTTCCGCCTCGGTCAGGGCCAGCTGAGTGGGCTGGGAGCCCGCCCAGAGCCGCAGCGAAGACCCCGGCGGCCGGTTCAGCAGCAGTGCCGCGACCTGGCCGCGCTGGAGGGCGGCGACGGTGGGGGCCAGACCGTCCGTCATGGGTCCGTCCAGGGCACGCCGGCCGATGAAGATGTCCACGAGTTCCCGGTCGTGCGCAGCCATGCGGCCGCGGAAGACGCCGTCGAGCTGCGGCTCCAGCAGGGCGCGTCCGGAGTCGGTCGGGGTCCGGCCGCCCACGCGCACGACCTTGTCCCGCAGGGTGTGCGGCAGGCGGCGGATCAGTACGTTGCACGCCCACTCGTCCCCGCCCACGACGACGGCGTCGGCATGGGCGCGCCGCGCCCGTTCGTCCAGCCGATGACCGAGCCGGAGGGAGGTACGGTGCCAGTTCGCCACCGCGACCCTGTGGTGCAGCCGCTCACCCGGGGTGACGGTCGACACGGGCCAGACGCCGGTCTCCGCCTCCAGCGTCACCCAGCCGTGGGTCTCGGCCGTCGGAAGGCCGCCGTAGTGGACGACCACGGCCATGTAAGGGATCTCCGGAAGGTGCTGGGTGACCAGGGGCATCGCGTCCGGCAGGGTGCTGTAGCGCGCGGAGTCGTGCTGCGGCGGCCTGGGGAGCTCCCCGTCCAGGACGAGCGTGCCGTGGGCGGCGAAGATGGCCTGGCCGTGTACTCCCGGCACCTCTGTGTCGGCGCCGACCACCTCCTCCAGTACGTTCAGCAGCGCCCGGTCCGAGCCCTGACGGGTCAGACTCTCGCGCAACCGCTGCCAGCGCAGCGCGATCGCCCGCTCGGGATGCGCGACGTTTCGGGAGGTGTCCAGATACACGGAGGCGAACGGGCCCGGCTCCGCGTAAAGAGGTTCAAGGAACGACAGCCTCATCGCCACTCCTCGTCGACGGCCTCCCCTCCTTTGATGATGCGCGCAGCGGGGGCGATGGAGCTCGGCGAGCGCAGAGCAGTGCGGAACGCGGGGCGGTCATGCGCCGGCAGCAGCCGCCCCATGGTGAGCATGGCGGCGGCAACCAGGCCGTCCAGCATCGCCCCATGGATCACCCATGGGAGCTCCGGCAGGCCTATCGATAGGGTCGGGGTTGTCTTTGCGGAGGTTGGCGGACACGAACAACACCGCCATGGGCGGCGCAGGGTCGATCCGGGCGCGCGACTGAGGGGCCAGCAGCAGCTGGGCCGCCTGTTCGGGCCCGGCCGGCAGGACCGGGGTGCGGCGCGGCCGCTCCCACCGGGCGCGGGCTTGGGTCAGCACCAGCGGGTCATCATCCGCGTAGACGATCCGGCAGCGAACACCGATGCTCTGCGCGATCTGGTACGCGCCCACCTGGGTGGGCGGCCCCGCGCCGAAGACCACGACTCGGTGAGGTTTCCCAGACGACCGGCTGGGGCCGGCGCAAGATCCATGAAACAGCCTGGCCAGGGCTCGCCGACCGCCGTCGCGAGCGGCAGTGCAAGCCCAAGGAATCTGCCTGACCCCGTACAGCACTGCGCCTCGCCGGGTGACCGGCAGCGCGCTCTTCGTGCGTGGTCGGTCAGGGCTTGCGGTGTCGGCCACGCCCGATCATCGGATTGGTCCGGGTGCGGGCAGCTCCATCCGGCCGTCATCCTCGATTCCGTGCAGCATTCGCTGAGCGGCGGCGCAGTTGTCCACCGTGGTCACCGGCACCCACTGACAGCTGTCCCACTCCACGATCAGGCGGGGCGCGTGCGGGGCCAGGTGGGCCGCTCGCTGGGGACCGTCGCCCAAGTGGACAGCATTGCGTTCCCCCACGGGCCGTAGGCGCTTGTCTCGCCGCTCCCCCCATCGCTCTGGGCCCTTACTTTGCAGGCCACCGATTTGGGTCGGGCGACGAACTGCAGCGGCATGGCGCGGAGGTGCTCGGACAGCTGCTGTGGGACTGGCGGGCTGAGCGAGTGAAGGACAAGCGGTAGGGGCCGTATCCGGAAGCCTTTTCCGGATACGGCCCCTACACGTGTGCGGGGCGATGGGTGCGAGGTGGAGGGACGGCACGGGGGTTGCCGCCCCTCCACCTCTCGGGGGGTTCCAGTTGCTCTGAGGATCAGCCGCGCGGGACGCGTTCGATGAACGGGGCGAGCAGCTCGGGTACGGCCTCTTCGGCGTAGGCGAGGCCGACGCCGACGCATACGTCCCGCACCTTGTAGCAGCCGACACCCGCGGTGGTGGCGCCGATGGTGAGCAGTCCGTTGCGCCGCTGGAAGTAGGAGCGGGAGATGTTCCAGCCGATGACGGCGTCCCGCTGGAGGGCGACGGTGCGGCGGGTGAAGGTGCCGGCACGGACGACGAGATAGCGGTCGCGGACTCCGTGGCCGAGGGCACGGTAGGCGTCATTGGCGAGGGCGATGACGATCGGCAGACCGACGAGCGCCGTGATCCAGGCGGTGTGCACCAGGACGGGGGTGAGCCACAGCCCCAGGGCCAGCAGGATCGCGACGACAGGCACGAGGACCCACAGGCCGCGGTTGATGCGACGGCGCAGGGCGACGCGGGAGTGCGCGACGAGCTTCATCTCCGTCGGGGGCCGTTCCTCGGCGAGGACGTCGGCGGCGACCCGCAGGGCCTCGTCCCGGGGCACAGGCGGGGTGAGGGAACAACGGCTTCGGTTCTCGTCGGTGTTGCTGAGGCCGCCGGCTATGGCGCTCAGGCTGGCGCCGCCCGCCCAGCGGAGCAGCATCGGCTCGGCGACCTCGACGCCGCGCAGCCGACGCTCCTCGATGCTGACGGAGCGGGAGACGAGCAGTCCACGGCGGATTCGGAAGCTACGGTCCCGCTCGCGCTCCAAGCGGTAGTTGGTCCAGGCATCCACAAAGGTGGCGGTGGAGATCGCGGCACCCAGGAGGGCGGTGATCACGACGGCGACGAGGATGCCGAACCACAGGGGCACGGAATCGAAGCGGTCCTCGATGTCCTTGACGATGCCCAGTTCGAGCGGATCGACCTTCATCTCGTGCAGGATGCGGTAGGCGGTACCGATGCCGGCGAAGACACTGCCGACGCCCCACACGGTGAGCGGCGCGTACCGCAGCCAGGCCCAGTCCATCTCGGCGATGGTGACGTCCTCGTCCTGGCCGGTGGCGCGGCCGCTGCCACGCCGGTCGATGAGGAGCCTGCGCAGTTCGCGCGCCTGATGCCTGGTGATGCTGTCCAGGGAGAGCTTGCGGCTGGGGGACGAGGTCAGTGCGCCGGTACCGATGCGCAGCGAGGTGAGGCCGAAGAGGCGGTGCATCGGCCGGGCTGCGATGTCGACGCTGCGGATCCGGTCGAACGGGACCGAGCGGCGGCTGCGGAAGAGCAGGCCTGAGCGCAGCTCGACGCGGTCGCCGGTGACGCGGAAGCGGGTGGTCAGCAGCCGCATCGTGCTGATCCCCGCGATGACCAGGAAGGTGATCACCAGTGAGCCGAGCGAGATGAGGGCCTGGAGGTTGGCGCCGGTCAAGGCGACCGTGACGGCGAACAGGGCGAGCGGTCCGGCGAGCATGCTCAGGTTGACCAACAGCAGTCTGGGGCTGAGCCTGCTCCACTCGGGGTCATCGGCGGCGCCGTTGGAGGTCCCGGTGGCCTCCCGCTGTTCGGTGTCGTGGCTCATGTCGCGTCTCCCGGCGTGGCCTGGGCCACCCTGGTGAGGTGTTCGACCACTTCCCGCGCGGTCCGGTGGTCGATTCCCTTGATCTTCACGGCGCCGGAGTAGGAGGCGGTGGTGACGGTGATGCCGGAGAGACCGAAGAGCTGCTGGAGAGGCCCGCGCAGGGTGTCCACGGTCTGGATGCGGGACAGCGGCACGACCCGCCACTGCTGCCAGAGCCAGCCGGACGCCGCGTAGACGGCTTCGTCGGTGGTCTCCCAACGGTGCACCCGGTAGCGCCAGACCGGCATGACGGCCATGTAGGCGAGGCCCGGTACGAGCGAGATCACGAAGGCCCAGCCGAAGAACAGCCTGGCGGGCGGGATGAAGAGATAGAGCACGCCGAAGACGATCGGCAGGGGCAGGGCGAATATCGCGGACTGAAGCGTCCACCAGCCCACTGCCCGAGCTTCGACACGATTGCGCGGGGGCCTGAGCCTGACATCATCCATGGGTTTCACTGCTTCACCCTAGTGCTGAGACGATCTTGCACCAAAGCCCTAACTGATGCTCCGTCACATGAGTGTGAATCGGCGGAACTCACCTGGTGCGCTGTCGTGTTGCCAGCCGCAGGAGTCTGCCCGTCGCGCGGCCGGCGGCGCTTGGGGAATCGAGTTCTCGACGGTGTGCCGGTAGGCGGGTTCGGGGCGCCAAGGGGCCGCGTAGCCGTAGCGCACGACTTCACGGGACAGTTCGGAGAGCAGAAAGGGCAGACCATGGCTGGACGCCTGTGCAGTGCGCCGGGCGTCGACGGCGTCGTTCTGGAATGCCCCGGGTGGTGTCAGTGGCCGTCGGTAGCGTGGGGGCCGTGATGGTGGGTACTGAAGAAACCCGGCTGGTCGTGCTGCGCGGTAACAGTGCTTCGGGGAAATCGTGCGTCGCGGCCGGCCTGCGTGAGCGGTTCGGCCGCGGCCTGGCCGTGGTCGGCCAGGACAACCTCCGCCGCATCGTGCTCCGCGAGCGGGACCGGCCCGGTGCCGCGAACATCGGTTTGATCGGCCTGACGGCCCGTTACGCCCTGGACGCGGGATTTCATGTGGTGGTCGAAGGCATCCTCTACGCCGACCGCTACGGCGACATGCTCGCGGCGCTGCGTGCCGACCATCGTGGCGCGACCCACGGCTACTACCTGGACGTGCCGTTCGGTGAAACCCTCATCAGGCACGCCACCAAGCCGATCGCCGATGAAATCAGTGAGACGCAGCTGCGCGACTGGTACCGGGCGCGGGATCTGCTGCCCGGCGGGCTCGAGACCGTCATCGGCGCCGACAGTGCCCTGCACGAGACCGTCGACCGCATCATGCTCGATACCGGTCTGGCTTACCTGCCCGCGCTGGACCGCTGATCCGGGCACTGTTGCGAGGGATGGTGTGCCCACGTGCCGTCACAGTCGCGCCGAACCCTGCCCAACCATGAGGCTGACCACGGCCGCTGACCGGAGGGGGCGTGGAGGGTTCGGGTGTTGCTGCCGTTTTCGTGTTCGTGGTTCTTGTGTGTGCCAGGGCTGGAGAGCGTGCCGCGGAGCAGTGCCTTCCGCATCCGTGCGGCCGGCGGAGCCCAGCTGGTGCGTGCCCGGCGGGAGCCGGGCCGCGGGGCGGCGGGTGAGCGCCGCACGGCGGGGCGGGGGCGGCATGAGTGATCAGCGGCCGGCGGAGCATGCCAAGGCGGTGTCTGCCCTGGTCGTCGAGTGATACGGGCAGTTGGTCGGCTACGCCGGCAGGCGGCTTCGGGTTCGCGACGTCCAGCCGGCGTTTACGCTGTGACCTGTGGCTACCGCATGATCGTGTGTCTTCACACACCGCTGTTCAATGGTAGCCGCACCTGCCAACACCAGCAGGGTGGAACGGCTCATTGAAGGAGACGCAGTGCTGGGATTGCTGGGCTTCTACGACGAGCTCGAAAACCGCTCCGGCCAGCCGAACGGATCGATACGCGATGCCGTCCAGCCCGTTGGCGAGCCGGACGAAGCGGACCTGGTGGCCTACCTGGACGCCGGCCACGTCCTGATCGACGTCATGGAAGCCGGACACGACGCCATCACCGGCAGCGCCCACAGGCACTCTCCGGGATGCTCGTCACTGGTGACCGACGGAACCTGGTTGTGGCGCCTGGACTTCCCGCACTATCTAGAAACACATCACGTTGCGCTTCCCGAGGCATTCATCGCACACGTCCGGAACCTGAACTACAAGATGCCCACCATCACCGTCGCGCAGTTCGCTCCGCGCTACAACGAGACCATGCCCCTGGTCGGCTGGACCTCGGCTACCCCGTGGCGATCGACTGCGACCGTGCTCGTACCTGAACCACGAGCAGTGACCAGCAAAGCCGACTTCGACGCGACGATGCTGGCCCAGGACCGGAACCGGCCGCACGGCAGCTGGGTCAGGCCACGCAAGCCACGGAAAGCGTGAACACCACCAGCACGGGAGCGATCTACAGCTGGAGTACTACGGGCCGGGCGAATATGCGCTCACATCCCCCCGAGGCAGTCCAGGCTCGCCGCCGGTTGCGGTCCTTCGCCCAGGTACGCCCGAACGTACACAGGGGTGTCGGTGCGAAATGAGCTGCTCTCAAGACCAACAGGCGTTGCCCTGAGCCGTGGGGCAACCGGGTAAGACGACGCCACCTGGATCGCGGACTCTTGCGGTTGCGGTCCAGGTCACCGAGGAGGCCCGCGCCGTGCTCAAGGCGAAGGTCAAGGAGATGGAGATGGCCGGGGAGGCCCGCGGCCGTGGCCCGGCGCCGTTCTACTCGTGCGGCACATGGAGTCGGTTGGCGCTGCGGCGCCAGTGGGTCACGGCCCCAGCGGCCGTTCGATCAATCCCACCGCACGCGCCGGACGGCCCCGTGCTCACGTGCCGGCCGATGGGCACCATCCGCTTCGGACCCGCGGACGGGATTGGAGGTATCACCAGTTGTCGTGTCCTCCCTGCTCATCGAGGAGCTGGTCAGGCTCGGCTTGCTGGTCGGGGTCGACCTCGTGTTCTTCCTCCTCACTCAACTCCTCGATGGCGGCGTCGGGTCTGCCCACCGTGTCCCGCCCATCAAGTGCGGTGAGATTGCACAGCTCGTCCACATCGACGTGTCGACCCTCGTCTCCAGGCGCCACCAAGCCGTTCGTGCGTCGGAGGAACTTCTGCAGAGCTGCCCGGGGAGCCTCCAGCAGCGCCGTTCCTTCAGGGGACTGCAGAGTGATGAAGACGACCTCCATCCCGACTGAGACAGCGGGCCGGATCTTCACGTCCATAACACCTGCGGAGGTGCGGAGACCGGCCGCGAGAAGCTCACGAGAGAAGACCCAGTGGACCAGTTCGCCCGGGCCCGTTCGGAACCACGCCTCGATGGCGTAGGGATCCGACCGCCGGTAGCGCAGCCTCGTCGGCACGGGCATCGAGGAACTGCTGGAGACCACCAGCCGCATGCTCACCTCGCAGACCACCTCCGAGGTATCGGGACGTTCCTTGTCCTCCGGCTGCTCCTCGGCCTGTCGGCGGCGATGTTCCAAGTAGCCGGTGAACAGTGTGCGCAGTTGGCCCGCGACCCTTCGTACGGGTTCAACTTCACCAGCGCTGTGGGGCGGGGCATCGTTCGGGACACTGCCCTCCAGTTCGGCAAACCGCTTCTCGATGCGCTCCCGCACCCCGGCACCGGTGCGAGCGCGTAGTGCCGTCGCCCCTGGCGTGCCGAGCGAGGACTGCTTGAGCAAGGTCGCGAAGTCCGGGCCGGCCAAGCCGTCCGGACGTCCGCCGATTCCCCCTACCTCTCGGTCCAGGCGCTCCTGCAGTTCCGTGAGGTGTTCAAGGCACGCACGGAAACTCGGGCGCAGAGCTTCGGGCGCATGCAGTTCCGCCTCCTGAATCCTCGCGATGGCCTCCGCGACCCCGTCTGCGAGGCCTTCTTCCCGCTTCACGTGTCCTCCCTGCCGTCCTGTGCCGTCGAGGGGGTAAGTCGATCTTCTCGGCCACCCTGCTGTGGTGGGTCTTTTCTCAGCCGAGACATGCGCATCGCCACGGCCGCCGCCGAAAGGCCGAGGTACTCGCCGATCTCTTTCGTCGTGTAACCCCTCAACATGAGGAAGAGCGCGGTCCGCGTGGTCTCGTCCTTCACCACCGCAAGCAACCGCCGAACAGCGTCATGGCCGATCGCCTGGTTCTCGGGTTCCTCACCGTGATGACCTGCGGCATCCCGCAACGCGTCCATGCCGTCCGGGTCACACGGCGGGCGCCGGGCGCGCTCCGAAGCCCAGCGGTCATAGACCCCGGCGAACTCCCGCAGGACGGCACCGACGAAGAACGTCTTCAGGGACGCGCCGCCGTCCGGGCGCCAGCCGGCGCCGGCAAGTGCCTTCCGGCGGTAGAGGTGCAGGGCCCGCGCGACGACCTCACAGACGAGCTCCTCCCGCTCGTCTGGGTCGACGCGCAGAGTCTCCATGTCCTGCAGCGTCCGGGATGCCCGAACAGGCCGTCCCCGGGCCGCGCACAAGGTGAAGATCTCCCCGGTGTACAGCCAGTTGGTCACAATTGGATAGGCGTACTCGGTCAACGCCTGCGCGAAAAGGTTCCAGGCCAGGCCGTCGAACTGTGCGGCTGCCAGGGCTTCATACATGGCCGCATCGTCGGCCGCTCTTTGGCTGGTCTCGGCGGCGGCCTCGTCCGCGAGCAGGGCGAGGGCAGCGGAGTTCTCTTCGATCCGCACCCTGAAGAGCGGGGGCTCCAGAGCGTCGGTGCCGGCGCGTGCAGCTGGCAGTTGTTGTGCCCCTAACGTTGGAGCCCCGTCGAACTGCTCGTCGGGCATATCTCTCCCTGCGAACCGGTGCGGTCACGTTCTGAGAGCGTTGTAGGGAGAGGAAGGGCTCACGGATAACGCGATCCCGAAAAGGAATCCCCGAACGTGTGAACCACCATGCGGACGTGATGCGACGGCCGCGTCACTCCCTACGACAACGGCATGACGCAAAGCTTCGTCACGGCCGCGACCGGCGTGCTGGCCGTCCTCGCCGCCATGGAACATGTGCCGCGCTCCCTCACCCGCCTGATCCAGGCCTGCATCCCGCTGGCCAAGGAATGGAGGGAACTGACTGGACAAGCCCAGGAAATGGAGTCGGCCCAGGACCCTGCCGAGCCGAAACCGGAGCCGCGTCAGCCTTCCTGATCAAGTGCTGCATCGTGCGGGGCGAGCCGCCCCCTGGCACCTGACCGGAGCATTGCGCGACAACCCACAGGATGCGTACCCATCTGGTACTCCCTCGCCTCGCTGCCCCAGCCCAAAATGGGGGATCGGCACGACTGTCCGGCCGGGCAGGAACTGCTTCCGGGCTGTCGACCGCGGCGTATCCCGCCTGCCGTCGGGATGCGGATCCATGACTGGGCCCACTGCCGTCGCTGGAGCTGACCGGGAACGGCCTACTGAGTGGGGAGAGAGCCGACAGCAACACCGTCCACTAGGCCGCGTACACGCTCATGCTGGCTTTGTCTTCCCGTCCCCGGTCGGACTCTCCGGTACACGAAGGCACCACGCCCCGACAGCCACCCCGTGAACTGCGCGAGCCCCGCTGCGGCGGATCAGCCCGCAACCGCAGACCGACGGGGCTCTGCCGTCCAGGGTGCGCGGTCCGTGTGCTGCGTGCTGTGGGCCTAAGGTTCGTCGCTTTGTTGCTGGGCTAGTGATGGCGGCGCCGGTGTGACGCAACTTTGTGCCCGTGTACCTCGGTGGCGGCTGAGGTGCCCAGCCACGCGAGATCGACATGTGCACGTTGTTCGAACGTGATTGGTACGCGAAAGGTGCGTTTCACGTTAGAGTTGTCGGACTGGAGGTGTTGCATGTCCGAGCTGTTCGACGCGGTCGATGCGCTCATCGCGTCCCGCTCTGCGTTGCCGCCACCGGTGGAACGCAGGCGGCTGCGTCAGGCGCACGGCCTGACGCTGGACGAGGTGGCCGCTGCGCTGCAGGTGCGGCGGGCGACGGTCAGTGGCTGGGAGGCCGGCAAGACCGAGCCCCGGCCGCCGGAGCGCGACGCATACGCCCGCATGCTCGAGCAGCTCGCCCGGCTCTATCCTGCCGACCCCAACGTCGCGGTGCCCGCGACGGACGCGGTGGTCCCCGCGACGCCTGCCGGTCCGGCCGCTCCTGCATCGTCGGCAGCTGAACCGGTCCAAGCCCGCCCCGAACCCACAAGCCCGACTGCGGAGCCTGCGAACACCGCGCTCCGCCCCGCTGGCCCTGTCGCTGTGCCGCGTCCGGCGGCCACGACCAGGCCGGCGTCGAGTCGTCCGGCCGCGAAGAAGACCGTCCCTGCCGGCACCCCGGCAGGCGGAGCCGACCAGCGGTTCGCGAACGGTCCGCTGGCGGTCGTCGACGTCGATGCGGATGGTGAGGTGCTGGCGTACTGCACCGGTGGCCTGGTCCTGGACGTGTCGGCGAAGTCGATTCCGGCTCTGGTGGAATGGACTCTGCGTGAAGGGCGGCTCGGGCAGTCGAAGCTGTCCGGGCCGGGCAAGGACGCCGACCCGCTGCTCGTACTCACCGAGGCCGCATGCGAGTACTACGGCCTGCCCGTCACGCTCACCGATGAAGAGCGTGTGGCCGGGCGGCTGCCGGAGGGCCACAAGGTCATCAAGCAACTGGCGCGCGCCAAGTGGCAGCTGACGAAGCGGGGGTTCGGGCCGTGGGCGCGGATCTACCGCCCGGCGCAGGGATCGGAGCGGACCTGCGTCCAGCTGTGCATCCCGTCCTGGCACGCCCTCGACTCCCGTCACTGGGGAGAGGCCGGGCAGCTTCCGCCGGCGGAACTCGCCCGAATTCTGAGCGTGTACGCGTCCAGGGTGATGACGCCGCGTGGTTCCACCGCCGTGACCGGTCTGGAGCTGATGACGGCTCTGCACCCGCCGACCCGTGCCTCCGAACCCGACGCGACGGGTAGGCGGACTTCCGAGCACAATCCCGGCAGCCTGGGCAAAGATCCGGTGGACTGTGCGCCGTGCGAAGCCCCGGACGGCCACCCGCTCCTGGCGGACCTGCCGCGCTTCCATGTCCGCGGCCCCGGCGAGAAGCTGTTCGAGGAGGCGTACGACTGGGCGCGGCCGATGACGGATGCCGAGTGCACCCTGCGGTATCTGGTCGGTATCGACGTGAACATGGCCTTCGCCGCCGGCGCCAACGGCCTGGTCGTCGGCCTCGGCGAGCCGACGCACGTCAAGGGGCCGGTGTTCGACCCGAAGCTGCCCGGCTCGTGGCTGGTGGACCTGTCCCACGTCGACCTGTCGAGGGTGAAGGTCGCCAAGGACACGTGGGCGGAGCTGGACGCAAGTCTGCTGCCCAGCCCGTTCACACCGAAGGGCGAGCGCCCGACGGGGCCGGCCTGGTACGCGACACCGACCGTGGCGTACGCGGCGGAGCTGGGCTACGACGTCGCGCCGGTCGAAGCGTGGGTGCGCCATGACAACGGCCGCTACCTGGACGGCTGGTACAACCGGCTGCGGGACGCCTACCTGGCCACGATGGCCGACCTCGGTGTGCACGCGGACCTGTCGCCGGCTGACTTCCTCGCGGCGATGGACGGCTACAGGGAACGCGACCCGGATCTGGCGACCGTCGTCTCGGCGGTCAAGGCGACGGTCAAGGGCGGCCTGGGCAAGCTGCGCGAGCGGCCGCGCGGGGAGGGCTGGAAGCCCGGGCAGCCGTGGCGGGCCCTTGCCCGGCCGACCTGGCGGCCGGACATCCGTGCCGCGGTCATCTCCCGGACCCGGATCAACCTGCACCGGAAGATCGTCAAGCATGCGGCGTTCACCGGGCAGTACCCGGTCGCGATCCTGTCCGACTGCGTCGTGTACGCGGCCGGCGGCACTTCGCCGCTGGACTTCCTGCCCTACCGGGACGGAAAGCCGCTGCCCGGCGGCTTCAAGCTCGGCGTCAACCCGGGCCTGGTCAAGCATGAAGGCACCCAGAGCGTCCTGTGGGGCGAGGAGGTCCGCGACCGGTTCGACGCCCCGGAGCTCAACCTCGCCCGCTACATCAAGGACGGCACCGTCACCGACATCGACAACGGAGAGTAGGAGAGGGCGATGAGCCTGTTCGGCAACGGCCTGGACGCCGCCGTGCAGAAGTCGTTCACCCGCCCGGCGCCCAAGACCGCGCCCGCGCAGATGCGCTACCTGGTCAAACAACTGGGGACCACCAGGGCCGTCGCCCAGATGCTGCGGATCTCCCAGCGCACCGTCGAACGCTACGTCAAAGCCCAGATCAAAAAACCGCGCCCCGACCTCGCCGCCCGCATGGAGGCCGAGGTGAAGAAGCGGTGGCAGCCGCAGATCCGCGCCAGGGCCCGCCAGAGGGCGGCGACCACCGACGGCATCGTCATCGACACCCGAGCCCGGATCGGCTACACCGCCCCGATCGGCACCACCGACGACGCCCGCCTCCGCCACCTGACCGTCGCTCTACCGCCGCAGTACGCCGCCCGCCTCTTCGACGCCCAGCAGCAGGGCGCCACCGACCAGCAACTCCAGCAGATCACCGCCGAAGCACTCAGGGACGTGTACTTCCAGGACAACGGCCGCCGCGCAGGCAGCCTGGAAGAGGTCCGCTTCACCGACATCGAGCACGTCGAGTTCGACCTGTAGGCATCCCTCGGCACGAGCGAGCCTGAGCTTCGTTGTGGCTTGGCGTCTCACGTGGCGAGTGAGCAGTTGGCTTGGCGAGGCTGAGCGCTCTGGTTGGCGAGCTGAGCATTGCGGCTGGTGAGGGGGTTGATCTCTGTTTGGCGTCGGGGATCTGCTGATGCCGTTGCACCCCGGGTGCATAGGATCGCCGGCATGACACTGCGACCTGTCCTGGTGAACATGAAGGCTCTTGATCACTCGGCGGTCGGCCGGTTCTGGGCGCAGGCGCTCGGCTGGAGTGTTGCTGGCGGGGGATCGGGCGCGACCGCCGCCAAACCCGTCGGCTTCGATTGGCTGGACCCGGTCGGCGTATGCATCGACGTCATTGCGGTCCCGGAACCCAAGACGGCAACGAAGAATCGTGTGCATGTCGATCTCGCCACCACCTCTGCGGCCCATCAGGCGGAGTTGGTCGAGCGCCTTGAAGCTCTCGGTGCGACGCCCGCCCACGTGGGCCAGGGCGACGTGCCGTGGACGGTCCTCGCTGACCCGGAGGGCAACGAGTTCTGCGTGCTGGAGCCTCGGGAGATGTACCGGGACACCGGGCCGATCGCCCGGGTGGTGGTCGACTGCGCGGATCCGCGGGCCATGGCACGGTTCTGGGACGACGCGATGGACTGGACCCTGCACGAGGTGACGGACGACCATGCGGTGTGGCGCTCGGCCGAGGGCGTTGGCCCGTATCTTGAGTTCCTCCGCTCGCCGGACGTGAAGACTGTGCCTGACCGCGTCCATCTTGACTTCGTGCCGCAACCTGGTGACGACAAAGCAGAGGAGGTGGTCCGGCTGCGGGCCCTCGGCGCCGCCGACCTCGACGTCGGCCAGGGCGACGTCCCGTGGACGTGTCTTGCCGACCCGGAGGGCCACGAGTTCTGCGTCCTCGCCCGGTCCTGACGCAAAGCCTTGACCACACCCCGACACGTGAACCTCGTGTACTGATGCGCCACCACCCCGCGTGGGCGGGTGTGGCGTCCCGGTCAAACCGGGCGGCGAGAGCTTGCGGGTCGGGGAAGAGCAGCATCAACAGCCGGCCCGGGACGGCCCTCACTGCGATCTCCTTGTAGACCTGACCAACTGGTAGAGCTTCGTGCGTTGGACTGCCGACGGATGGCGCCTGTCGGAGTTCACTCAGCAGGACGGGCCCCAGCCGGGGCGCAGGCGAGAGTGCCCCGCTGGCGTTGGCCGGCGGGGCGGGCTGCTGGTCAGCTGGTCCTGGTGACGTTCTCCGCCTGCGGGCCCTTTGGTCCCTGGGTGACGTCGTACTCGACCTGGTCGCCCTCGTTGAGCTCCTTGAAGCCGGTGCCGGTGATGGCGGAGAAGTGAACGAACACGTCCGGTCCGCCGCCGTCCTGCTGGATGAAGCCGAAGCCCTTTTCGGCGTTGAACCACTTCACGCGGCCAGTTGCCATTGCTCTAGATCCTTCTTGATGTGCCACGGCACCGGGTCGCGGTACCGACCGTAGCCATATGGGCCTTCGGCGCTCCAAGTTTCCACCTCCTGCAGGAGCTCGGCCCGCATTGCCGCTGTTCGACACGACGACCGGCAGCCGCTCGACGAAGCGGAGGCGCTCGAGCGCCTCGTACAGGTCCACGGCTCCCAGCACGCTGCAGCCCGGGTCCTGGGCGAATCCAGCGACTGGGTGACCCGAAGCCTCGAGCTGCTCAGGCTCGCTGCGGAGCTCTGGCTAGACGCTGACGGACTGGACACTCCCGGTCAGGGTTGGCAGCGCGCCGCCCTGCAGGGAGGTTAGCCACCACTGCCATGGCTAGATCCGATCTCGTGCCCTGCAGGCTGTCGGCGCCGAAGCCCGACGCGCACGGGGACCTCCTTGCGCGAGGACTGATTGGCGGCTACAGGTCCTCGGCGAATGTGCAGGCCATTGCGGACTCCGACATACGCCTTGGGCTGCCTGCGGCCTGGCTCGTAACGGCCATCCGCGCGGATGCGACGGCCTGGCGGGACTCCGGCTTGGCCGAGGTGTGCGGGCGCATGGCAGTGCTGGGCGGCCGCGTGGCTGGACAGGTGGACTTTCGTGCTCAGGCCGCCTCGGGACCGTCCAATGCCGTGATCGTCGGGCTCTGTCCGGCCTGGCGCAGCAGCGGTTCGGGCGTCCAGTTGCTGCCGGCGGGCGACGCGGCGGCGACGTGGAAGAGTGGGGGCTTGGGCGAGCGGTGTTTGGGAGCGGTGCAGGAACGCGCGCCCGAGCGGCCGACCTGCCGCACACGGGCACTCCCCCGGTGCGACATACTCTCCCGATGAGCTCACGCACACCCCCGATCAGTCAGCCGATCACGATACGGAGGGCCGTAGCGCGGGATGCCAAACGGCTCACGCGGCTCGTGCGTGGCTCACGCGCCTACGA
The DNA here is from genome assembly GCF_007827595.1 of Streptomyces sp. BK340. Classification (GTDB taxonomy): domain Bacteria; phylum Actinomycetota; class Actinomycetes; order Streptomycetales; family Streptomycetaceae; genus Streptomyces. The sequence continues at coordinate 22,770 of NZ_VISR01000046.1, read as the reverse complement.
GGGCAAGTACGCCTCCGCAGTCGCGGGCTATCGGGTCGGTCCCGATTACATCGAGGCCCACCGCGCCTTCGTAGCCGTAGGCGCCGACGAGCCTGGAGGCCGGGTCCTGGGGTTCTACTCGCTCGTCCTCGCTCCACCGGAGCTCGACCTGCTGTTCGTCGCCGACGAAGCGCAAGGACGGGGTATTGGACGACTGCTCGTCGCGCACATGCAGTCCGAAGCCCGTGCCGCCGGGCTCGACCGTATCAAGGTCGTGTCCCATCGTCCCGCCGAGGACTTCTACCACCGCGTCGGCGCCGTGCGGACCGGGACCGCGCTCGCGAATCCGCCCGCCGTACCGTGGGATCGTCCCGAATTCGAGTTTCGCATTCCTTCGGAATGACGCGGTGTGCCGGCCCGCAGGGCACCGGTTCGCCCGCATGGCGCGCTCCGTGTGTGCCGTCGTCTCTGCCCCGGCCGGGGGATCGGATCGCCTACGTCGGCGGCCTCTCCCGGCGACTCCCTCACCTCCCGCCCGCACTCCCAGAGCCGGGCGGCTCCGTAGTTCGCGGGCCATTTGTCGGCTTGGCTGCGTCGCGGGGGCGGCTTGTCCTCCTCGCTGGCGGGCTGGATGCCGAGGACGTGTTCGCACATCCACCGCTGGACGATGGTGAGCCCAGCCCAGCCCAGCCCAGCCCAGCCGAGCCGTGCTGACCGCACCCAGCGTCCCTGGTCTTCGCCCCGGTGCACGGCGTTGCCCGGAGGAGAGATCTCCGGAGGGCTGGCGGGAACACTGCAGGTGTTCAAGTTGGCTCGGCCGTGGGCGGCTGCGGCGGAGGGCCGGCGGGTGGAGGTGCGGGGGTGGATCGCGGAGACGAGCGCCGGGTGCGGGTGCTCAGTACCGGCTGGTGTTCATGGACCGGCTGGTGGTCACACTGATCCATCTCCGGTCCATCTCCGGCACGATCTGCCTCACGCGGTCCTGGGTGTGCTGTTCGGCGTCGATCGCTCGACCGTTAGCCGGGCCGTCCGTAAAGGTGCGTCGGCTGCTGGCGGAGCGGGGCTTTGCCGTTCCCGACAGGCCTGGTCTGCGGCTTCGCACGCTGAGTGGGGCCGTGGCCGCTGGAGATCAGCGGGTGGTCGGGGGCGCGGGTGCTGGCGGCTCCGTGTCCGTCCCGCCGCGTTGCAACTGCCGAGTTTCCCGCCTCCCTCGGATTGCCGCCGTCCTTGTGCCCGGTGTGACCGGGGCGTCAACCGGCGGCGCAGGCGCGGTGTATCAGAGGGCCGGCCTGACCGTTCTCCCGTGTGAGCGGTGTGCCATCCGGCCCGGCGTGCCTGAGATCAGCCACAGCGGAGGCCGACCTCCCCAGCACGGGGCGATGACGGCCAAGAAGCCTGGCAGGGATGAAGCCTGCTGCGGGTGCCGCTCCCGCGGTCGGAGCCCGAGGAAACGCGGCCGCGGCCTCCCAACCGCCACAGCAGACCCTATTCACTTCCGGCCCCCCGGCATTTCCCGGATAAATCCGCTGCTCAAGCTTCTATCAGCGGTGTCACCCGCTCGGTCTGTTGCTGGGGGACGTATGGCGAGGGCCTGGCGGGCTGAAATGGATTTACCGAAAGGGGCCGCTACCTCCCGCACGACTTGCCGCACTGGAACACGGTCTACGGATACTTCGCCAAGTGGCAGCAGGAAGGCGTGTTCGCCCAGCTCAACGGCACGCTCAGGCGGCTCCTGAGGCAACAGGAAGGCCGGGACGCCGAACCATCCGCCTGCGTGATCGATGCGCAGAGCGTCAAGACCTCCACCAGCGTCCCCGCCTGGGGTCAGGGCGCCGACGCGGGCAAGAAGATCGTCGGCCGCAAGCGGAGCATTATCACCGACATCCTCGGTCTCTGCTGGCCGTTCTGGTCACCGCGGCCGGCGTCCAGGACTCCGCCGTAGGCCAGACCCTTCTCGACCAGACGGAGGGCGCCCATCCCGCGAGCCGCAAGGTCTGGATTGACGGTGGCTTTCGCAAACACTTCCTTGAGTACGCCGCCACCCACGGCATCGACCTCGAAATCACGCAACGCATCCCCGGTACCAGGGGATTCACCCCGATCCCGAAACGCTGGACGGTCGAGCCACCTACGGCTGGCTCATGCTCCACGGCAGGCTCGCCCGGGACTCCGAAACCCTTCCCTTTAGTTCGGAAGCCACGATCCACCTCGCCATGACCGACCGCATGGCCCGCCGGCACGGCATCAGCTGACCTCGCCCCTTTGGAAGCTCGCGGGTTCCCGGAATCCTGAGCGTTGGTACGCCGGAACCTGCGTTCAGCTGACGGCTGTGGTGGTCCCGCGCGTGGGTTCGCTGTGGTGGACGGGATCTGGCGTCATCAAGTTCATCAGCCCGCGGGCCAGTGCGGGTTCGGCATGCCGTCATCGCTCATGTGCGCCCGCTGCCAGATCTCGCTCCAGCCGTACGGGATCGATGGCACGATCCGGTGCCGCTGCCCGCACGGACATGGCACCGCCGCCCACGAGCACCCACGACACAGCTCGATCCATCCGTGCCCGGTCGGGTTCGGTTCCAGCGGTCCCTCGTTCCCGCAGGCCGGGCAGCCGGGGAGATCGGTACCGTCGAGAATCGCGTTCTGCCGCCGGATGTACTGGGACAGTCGCAGCGACGGGTGGCGGAACGGGTCTTCGTACCAGGCGCGGTCCGGGCCCTCCCACCTGCTCCGCAGCCACCACGGTCGTGGGTTCGGTACGGCCCGCCGCCCGGCTCGCTTCTCCGCCCGACGCTGCGCGGCGTACTCCTCCGCCCGCGCGAGCCACAGGACCCGCGCCTCATGCAGTTCCTCCACCGCCCGCACCAGCGCGTCCGGATCCGCCTCCAGCCGCCTGGGGATCGCGGCGCTGAGCGTGAGGTGGTGATACGTCGCCCGAAAGCCGTACGGCGCAAAGAGGGTGATGCAGGTCCGCAGCGCGCTGTGTCGGCGGCGCAGGGGGAGGCGAGCGTCGTGCACGCGCGCTCGGTGGGTCAGGAAGCTGCTCACTGTGTGGGCTCCAGGTCCAGTGCCCGGGCCAGGGCAGCGGTGACGGCGGCGGCGTGTGCCGGCAGGTGTTGTTCGGCCCAGGTTCCGGCGAGGCTGAGGAAGTTCCGCAAGTCCTGCTGGGCACCGGTGACGAGGGTGCGTACCTGGTCTACTGGCAGCTCGATCACCGGGCTGCCGTTCTTCGCGTGGGCGTCGAGAGTCAGCCGGACGGTGTCGCCGACGCGTTCGGCCACCGAGGACGGGTCGTGGCCGAAGTAGGAGCAGCCGGTGCCGTCAAGCACCTCCAGCCAGTCCCGCCAGGTCTCCAGGCCGTTGCAGCAGCCAGGCTCGACGAGGACGGTGCCGGTCGAGTTGTCGGTCACCCGGAACCCGCCGGCGGCGAACAAGTCGGGCATGGTGAGCAGCCCGTGCAGGAACCTGCCGAGCGGGTCGGTCGGGCACGGCCCGTGCTCCTCCTCCGGCTCGAAGTCATTGCAGTCGGCGATCCGCATAACCGCCGTGCCGACCTCCGCCGGAGTCAGCTCTCCGTTCAGAACGAGGTAGCCGTACGACTCGTGCTCGCCAACCGGCCAGAGCGCAAAGTCGTCGGCAGCGAAGATCTCCAGAACGGGTTGCATCACCATCACACGGGGGATGATGCCGGACCCACTGCCACGCCGCCACGGACTTTAACTGCGGTATCGGGCTCATGGCGGGCCCGCTACCTGGGCAGTTTCGCGGATCGCTCCGGGTAGGCGGGGCCGACGTGGCGCATGGCGGTGGAAGTACTGATGCCGAACAGTCGCATCAGGTGCAGGGGGGGGGCAGCGCTGGCCCGAGCCTCATGGAGGATCCGGTCCTGCCGCAGCACATTCAGGGTCATGCCCTTGGGGAACACACCGCGTACGGTTTTGACACCGAAGGGCTGTCCCGTAACTGCCAGGAGGGTTAAGAGTCGGGCTCAGACTCCTTTGTGGTCTGCTGCTGCGGCCCAGCGACGGATGTGCGGGTCGGGATGGACCCGGGCGGATGCGAGTGTGCTTTCAAGTAGTTGGTGCAGGTATGGCGGGTATGCCGCGCGGGGGGTGGGCAGATCCAGCAGGACACGGTGGCGCATCTGCAGGTCGGTGGCTTCGGCGAACACCCGCAGGGATGCCTCCAGCCACGCGGCCTTGATGTCCTGTGACTCGTCCAGCGCGGGATCACGTATCCCGCTGAGTGCATACGCGGGAGATCGGTTTGCACGCAAGGGCACGTGGGCGCTGTACCAGGCCCGCACGGCACCAGCTCGCTCGGCATCCGTGCCGACCCGCAGGTAGTCGACCAATGCCGCCATCACACGGCGGCGTCCGAACGCATAGACCGCCGGCTCGACGAACCAGCGGCAGAAGCTGGGATCCGGGTCGTACACGGCTGCCGCCATCAGGGGGGCGAACCACTTTTCGGGCAGACTTGCACGTTCGAGCAGGGGCTTACGCACCGCATGGGCGAGGTGGCGGGCACGCCGGTCCTTCGGCTCCATGGCGACGTCTCCGACGCCCAGCAGCCGGGCCACCTCTGTCACGCATGTCAGGAATGAACGCGGTTCTATACCGCTCTGCTCGTCTTCGGCCACGGCAGCATTCTGGACTGCCCGGGACGGCAGGCCCAGGCCCGATGGCCGCTGGTACTTGGGCGGAAGAGTACTTGCTCGGCCTCCCCTGGGTGGAACGATCACGGCGTGGCTGGTGTGATCACGGCGTCGGAGCCGTCCTGGATAGCCCCGTTCTCCGGGCTGAGCCCTCGCGCCTTCAGCAAGCTGGTGACCGTGCTGCGACGTGAGGGTGCGGACGCGGTCCGCAAAGGCCGGCCATGGAGCCTTCCACTGGAGGACCGGGCCCTGCTGGTGGCCGCGTACTGGCGCACGAACCTGACCCTGCGCCAGCTCGCACCGCTGTTCGGGGTGTCCAAGTCTGCCGCAGACCGGATCATCGACCACCTCGGACCGATGCTTGCGCTCCAGCCCCGTCAGCGTTTCGCAAAGGACACCGTGCTCATCGTGGACGGGACGCTGGTTCCCACCCGGGATCACACCATCGGCGAGCGGTCGAAGAACTACCGGTACTCCACCAACCACCAGGTCGTCATCGACGCCGACACCCGGCGCGTCGTCGTGGTCGGCCGACCGCTCGCCGGGAACCGAAACGAACGGCGGTGTGGAGTCAGGGCCGTGGATCGAGGACGAGGCCGGGCAGGCCGATGGGTTCCAGGCTGATGCCGTGGTCGCGGGTGCGGGACAGGATGAGCCGGTCCGGGACGTAGGCGGCGATGTTCCGCAGGTCCAGTGGGGCGCCCGCTTGTGATGCGCATGAGCGTCTCCGAAATCGAGTGCGGGCCCTGCCCGGGGTCCGGTCGGCGACCAGGACCCAGCGCGGCCGGACGCGCAGCGCCTCGCTGCCGCACCTGGTCCTTGAAGACCAGCTCCGTTACTGGGCTGCGGAGCTCTGCCGTCGCTGCGTCCGCCGGGCCGCCGTGAGAGCGATGGCTCAGGAGGCTGCGTGGCGCATCAGGGAGCCGGCGCCGGTACCCGAGCAAAGTCGCCATGCGCCGCGTCCGGTTGTACCGGGCGCGTGGAGGGGGGCCATGCTGCACGGGTATTGCCCCCTCCTGTGCCTGTGGTCGGTGGCTCAGGTCAGGAGGTCGGCGATCAGGGCGGCGAACTCGTCGGGGGTGAGGAGGCGGATGCCGAGCTGTTCGGCCTTGGCGCGCTTGGAGCCCGCGCCGTCGCCCGCGACGACGAGCGTTGTCTTCTTGGAGACGCTGGAGGAGGAGCGGCCACCGGCCCGCTCGATGAGCTCGTTCATTTCGTTGCGGGAGAGCTTCTCCAGGGCCCCGCTCATCGCGCCGGTGACGACCACTGCCATGCCGGCCAGCGGGCCACCCTCCGCCGCGGCCGCGGGCGTCCCGAGGGCAGGGCCGGCTTCACCGGCGGCGGGTGGCGGGGTGGCGCCTGGCTCGGTCATGCTGAGGCCCAGGACGGCGAGTTTGTCGATGAGGGGGGCCAGTTCAGCCAGTTCCGCGACGATCGAGGGAGCCTTCTCCGAGCCGATGCCTTCGACGCGCTGCATCGCGTCGGCGTCGGCGGCTCGGATGGCGTCCATGGTGGCGAAGTGGCGGGCGATACGCCGGGACATGGAGCGGCCGGTGCCTCGCACCCCGAGCGCGCACAACACCCGCGACAGTGGCTGCTGCTTGGCCTTGCCGATCGCGGCGAGCAAGTTGTCGGTGCTGGTTTCGCCCATCCGGTCCAGTGCGAGCAATGCCTCGCGGGTGAGGGTGAACAGGTCGGCGAGGTCGGTGACGAGGCCGGCGTCGACGAGTTGGACGACACGGGTGCCGCCGAGCCCTTCGATGTCGAGCTGGTCGCGGCCGGCGGCATAGGAGAGGGAGGCGACCAGGTGGCAGTTGCGGCCTTGCGCACACCGCCAGCGTTCCCCGCTCCTGTCGATGGCTGATCCGCAGCGTGGGCAGACTTCCGGGAACACGATGGACCGTTCGTTGCCGGTGCGCAGGTGGGCGAGGGGAGCCTCGATCCGGGGAATGACGTCGCCGGCGCGGTGGACCATGACCTGGTCGTCCAGACGCAGGTCGCGTCGCGTGATGTCGGCCGGGTTGTGCAGGGTGGCGTAGGTGATGGTGGAGCCTTCGATGACGACCGGTTCGAGGACGCCGCGTGGGGCGATGATCCCGGTACGGCCGACGTTCCACTCCACCTCCAGCAGCCGGGTGATCTTCTCCACCGCCGGGAGCTTGTAGGCGATCGCCCACCGTGGCGCACGGGAGCCGGATCCGGCGGCCTGCTGGTCCGCGGCGAGGTCGGCCTTGATGACGATGCCGTCGATGCCGAACGGCAACTCGGCACGGAGCGCGGCGATCTCCTGCACCCGGGCCAGGACCTGCCCCACGCTCCCGGCGACGGTGTCCGGGACCGTGGTGCGGGCGCTGGTGTGCACGCCAAGGTTGGCCGCCAGGTCCATCAGGTCACTGTGCGCCAACGCGTTCAGCCGCTCGGCCAGGACACGGTCGGTGCCGGGCAGGGGCAGCAGGCTGTAGCCGAAGAACGTCATCGGCACGCTGTAGAGGCGCTCTTTGGCCCGCAGCGTGCCCGCCGCGGCGTTGCGCGGGTTGGCGAACGACTGCCCACCATGACCGCTGCGCACCTCGTTGGCGTGCTCGAACTGGGCGTTCGTCATGAGGACTTCGCCGCGAATCTCCACGGTTACCGGCTCGGCGAGTTGCTCGGGCAACCCCTCGATGGTGCTCTTCGCGTGCGAGACGTCCTCCCCGGCCGTCCCGTCCCCGCGGGTGATCAACTGTGTCAGGCGGCCGCCGGTGTAACGGGCGGCGATCGCGAGCCCGTCCAGCTTCGGCCCGACGCTGAAGCGGGTGACCTCGTGCCCGATACGGCGCGCCAAAGACACCGTCCAGGTGGTGAACTCCTCAGGGGAGAAGACGTTGTCCAAGCTCAGCATCGCCACCGAGTGCGGGACATCGCCCTCGACCGCGCCGCCGGCCACTTTCCCGCTGGGTGAGTCGGGCAGCACCTGCTCGGGGTGCTCGGCCTCATAAGCGGCGATCCCGCGCACCAGCCGGTCGTAGGCGTCATCGTCCAGCGCCGAGGTGCCGCCCTCGTAGTACGCGGCCGCCGCCCGTACGGCTTCCTCGACCGCCTGCGCATAGGCGGGGCCATCCACGATCACTGCTGCAGGTGTAGTCATGACCGGCATACTGCCTCCCACCACTGACAATCGGGCCAGGAGCTGGTCCATGGAGTACTGCTCAGCTCCCCGACACAAGGCTCGAGACGCGTATCGGGCGGCATATTGGTCGGCGCTGCTGGTGGTGCAGGGGGTATGTGCGGACGTTACGTCTCTACCGCTGGCCCGAGCCCGGACTGCGATCCGACCCCCCCAAGGCGGCTGCCCATCGGGCATACCGGGAGGTCTGTGCGCCTGCTGGACTCGCTTCGGTCAGTCCAGGTGAATGCCGCGAGCGGGGGTGTCTCTGCACTGGGTCAGCTCCAGCGTCCGCTCTGCCGTAGCGCTGTCCGGGCGATGGGCAGGATCCACGCTCAGCAGCGCTCTGATCAGCCGGGCGAGCCGGCCGGCGAAGCCCTGATCCGCCCAGAACCTCTGAATCCGCGGGTGGTCGACCCGGGCCCACAAGAGCGGTCGGCGGGGGCCGTCACGGTCCTGGACGCTCGCGGCGACCACGCGGACCGCAATGACCAGACCGAGGGTGTCGGTGACCAGGGACCGCTTACGACCCTTGACCTTCTTACCGGCGCCGAAGCCCCTGGTCGCGCCGGGGACGGTGTCAGCGGTGCGGATGGACTGCGAGTCGAGCGGGCCGGAGCTCGGCTCGGCACTGCGTCCGTCAGCCTTGCGCACCCCAGGTGAAGTACCAGTACACCGTTGGCCAGGGCGTTCTGTGGAATCAGCCGTGTCAAGCAGCGGTCATCATCCGGTGACTGCCACCGTCTTCTGCATCGCCGCTGCACGGACAGCGGCTTCTTCGATCTGGCGTCGACCATTCCGGCCTCGGCCCCAGATGAATGCGCGCCAACGACGCGGGGGCCCGCTGCTCCAGTTCCGGAACTCCTCGACCGCGACATGGTCGGACAGTCGCCACCGGATGGTGGAGCCTGAGGCTTCGGGGACGTCGGTGAGGCCGCCGAGCTGCTCGGCGACCGCGGTTGGGGTACAACCGGCAGGCGCTTGCCCAGGACTGCGCGAGACCCGCGACCGCGACCAGGGCGGCAGATTTCTGCGCAGCCAACATCTGCGTTGCTGAACAGCGGGCCCGCCCCAATGTCTCGAAAGCTCGTTCTTGTGGAAGGTTGCGGTCAGGCGGTGCCCGTCCCGGTCACAGCAGTCGCTGGATGTCTCCGCGGACCCGGTAGAAGCCGCCGGCCGCCGCGTGGAGGGCGTCAACGACGTAGCGTGCCCCGGGCTCTCGTATCGTGCGGGGGAACTGGACGTTCCAGGTCGGGTTGTAGCCCTCGGACACTACGTGCACGCGCAAGCGGCCCCCGTCTTGGACGCATTCGACGATGATGGTCCCGGCCGGGGCTTGGGTGATGGTGGTGACCGCGCCTGCGGCCGTAGCCGGCGCATAAGCCGGCAGGGCGGCGGCGAGCTTGACGTCCCGCGCCACCGGCACCGTGCCCTGCTGCGCGGCGGAGATGGCTGCCTCGCTCGCGTCCACGCACACCAGCGAGCCGTCCGTGGTCACCAGGTACAACCGCTCGTCGCGGTACTGCATCGACAGCGCCGAGCCGCCGCCCGTGCCGAGCTTCCACAGGCGTGTGCCGTCCAGGTCGAAACAGTAGACGGACGATGCCGCATCACCGGCGAAGACGAACCGTCCGCCGGGCGAGGTGGCACACGAATACACCGCGCTGTCGCAGGTGTAGGTGGCCTCGATCGCACCGGTCGCCTTCGACAGCCGCTGGACCACGCGGTGCGTGGTTCCCGCGTACACGGCCTTCTCCTCCTGCCAGCCGAACAAGACGCCGCCCCGGGTGGGCGTGTGCCACAACTCGCTGTTGCCGTCGGGCGCGTACGCGGTCACACCGCGATAGTGACCGTGGTAGACGGCTCGGTCGTCGACACGGATCATCCAAGCGTGCTCGCCCTGACTCCGGCGGGCCCACTGGTGCTCGTCCTCGTGGTCGATGACGGTGAGCCGGCCATCCCGGTCCGAGACGTTGAGAATGCCCTCGTGAATGTCCAGCCAGAAGATGTCGACGTCCGCCGCAATGTCGTACGCAGCGAACGGCAGCTTCGAGGACAAGTCATACACCTTGCCGTCGTCGCAGCCCGCATAGATCCAGAAATCGTCGGCGACCAGACACTTCACACCGTCCGGCAGGCTGAAACGGGCGAGCACACCACCATCGTGGTCCAGGGTGTAAACATCACCCGCCTCGTTGCCGACCCAGCAGCGCTCGTCGTCCACATGGATACCGAACGCCGCCGAGCCTGTGCCGAACCGCCACAGCACAGGTGCCACGGCACGCGCGGTCGACGGAGCCGAGGTCACCTGACGCCTGGTCACCGAGCGCGGGGCACGCTGCCCGCGAACCGCCGGGGCGTATCCCTTGCGGACCTTTTCCCCGACCTTCTTCGCCGCGGCGGCCCGCGCTTTCTCCGGCGTGGCAAACGTCGTCACCTGCGTCTGCCCGGCGGCCCCGATCCGCCCGTACCGAACCGTCACCACCACGCCGTCCACAACGATCTCGTAGAACTTGTGCGCGCCGCCGCCTTCCTGCGACAGCTCCATATACGTCGTCGACACCGTGCACCCGGTAGACATGACAGACCCCTCCCCAGACAGACCCGCGGCCTCTGCGGCAGGTCCCACTGATCAAACCGTAGGGGGAGCCACTGACAAGCACTCCGAGCGGCATCTACCCCGCCGCCTGCAGCTGGTCGTCGGCTCCGGGCTCGGGACGCGCTCGCCCACCCCCTGCCCGACTCCACCCGTGCGCTCCCGCATCGCGGTGCGTAGCACTGGTGGGGAGTGGACGCCGTGGGGTGTGCAGCGGAGCCGGATGGGTTCGTTCGCGATCGGGTGGGGGAGTGCGGTGGAGCGTGCGCAGCTCATCGTGCCGCGCGTACTGGTGCGCGTCCGCGCTCTGCTGTCCTCGGTGACTGGTGCGGGGCTCGTGGTGGTCTGATGGCGAGGCGGTTGGTGGGTGGGGTGGGAGCGGCTGGTGGCTTTGTTTGTGTTGTCGGGGGTTGGCGATGCTGTGGTGGGTGGGGTGTCGGGGTTGGTGTGTCTGTGTCGGGTTGTGTTGTTACGGGGTGCGAACATTTTCGGGGGAACAGGTGTGGTCCTGGCGTCATCTGATGGGGTGGAGGAAACAGTCGATACGGTCGGTCACCCTGCGCGTGCAGAACGGCCGTGTCCTAACCGATCATGGGGGAGTTTTCACCGTACGACTTCTGACGGCCCGTCCGCCCCTGTGCGCAACACCGCCTTCCGCCGCGCCGGCCGCTGGCGGCTGTCGAACGGATGCCGCCCGCTCGGGTTTGTGATCACGCCCGGCCGGTGGGGGGCACCGCAGATGGTTCCCGTGTCGGAAGAGAGCCGGGTGCCACGGCAGACGGGTGGGTGACCGCGCACCCTGCCCGACCATGTCGGGGTGACAAAGCGTACTCGTCACCCCCGTAGCCGGGGGCATCTGCGAGGCGCCAGATCAAGCACACGATCCCCGAGCCGGGAGACCAGCGGGCCAACCGCCGGCGCCGCGGCAGCCGAGGCGGCCGCCCCCCACCGGGTTCACGACGGTCTACCGGCGCCGCAACGACGTCGAGCGGGCCATCAACCGGCTCAAGAACTTCCGAGCCACCGGAACGCGCCGGGGGAGAGTCCGGCCGGCCAGAGGTGCCCGCCTGCTGCCGCGAGCCCGCGGCAGCAGACGCGGTGACGAACTTCGTTCCCGCGGCTGGCGAACTCCTGTCCCGCGTCTTCTGACTGGTGCCTCTAACGTAGAGCGCCACGGGGACGGTGGCCTCGTAGATGCTGTTCTGGTGAGTCACTGGCTCAAGCGCATCCCGGGGAGCGGACTCCCTGACCACCGGGTCAGGGTCGGTTAGTACTCCAGTCGTATATCTCGATCTTCATGTGGGACTGAGCGGCTGAGTTGGCCCGTTACTGACGTTGTCGCCGTGATGTCGTCAAGGTGAGGCCGGTTTCGGCGAGGCATCCGTTGATGAGGTTGCTGCGGTACTGGATCTGGCGGAGACCATGTCGGAGCGTGCTGATGAGTTGGTCGGGGTCGGTGAAGGCGGTGTTGGCCTGGCTGCTGCGTCGCAGCAGTGACCAGATGCCCTCGACGGGGTTGAGGTCGGGTGCGTAGGCCGGCAGGAAGTAGCAGGTGATCCAGTCGTGGGTGTCGATGAACTCCCGCAGTCGGCGGTCCTTGTGGACGTTGAGGTTGTGCCCACACGAGCACAATGGGTGCGCCGAGCTGTTGGTGTGCGGCGATGAGTAGGTCGCGGTAGTCGGTCCAGGTGAAACTGCGTCTGCCGCCCCGCTTGTGATCAACGTGCCGCTTGGGCCGGTAGATCAGCCGTGAGCGTTCACCCTGCTTGTAGCAGGCCAGAGCGGCGACGGAGAAGCGGCGCTGAGAGCGCCCTCGCACCCGGATGACGGGTGTGTGTCCGCGCCGGGCCCAGGTCCGCACGGTGGGCGGCGTCATCGAGAAGCCGGCTTCGTCTTCGAAGCACAGCCAGGCGTCGAGCGCCGCCACGGACCTTCCACCTGCGGCCAGGTCTCCTTCACCCAGCCCGCCACGGCCTCCTCGTCGCGCTCGACCGCTCGGCGGGCCGGGACCTGGTGGCTGAAGCCGTGCCGGTGCAGCATCCGGGCGATCGCCGACAGCGTCATGCTCTTGTGGAACCGGCGCCCGATCAGCGTCTTGATCCGCGCCAGCGTCCACGTCTGGTCCGGCCAGCCATGCGCGACCGGCCCCTTCGCCAGCTCCTGCTCGAGCACGGTGAACAGGGCCTCACTCAGCTTGGGCCGTGAGACGGGCCCGGCAGAGCGCAGCCCCTCGGCTCCGGCATCGTGCCAGGCTAGGCGCCAGCGCTGCACCGAGCGCACACTCACCCGTAAGTCCTTGGCGACCTCGGCGCTGGAGGCACCCGCAGCGAATCGCTCCGCGGCCTCCAGTCGGATCCACTCGCGAAACGCCTGCCGTTCCGGCGTCAGCCCACCACCCTGCGGATATCTCACACAACCGGCATACCGCGACGATCACATATCGTCAGCCCCCAACGACAAGACGCCGCAAAGGTCAGTAGCGGTTGTGTTGGCCCCGCCGAGCGTTCGGGCTGGCCCGGCGGTGGCTACTGGCGCCACGGTCCGCTCCACGAGCCGAGTCAGCCCCTGCGTGGCGGCGCTGGCGATGCGCGCGGGCAAGGGAGAAGTCAGCGGTGCAAGACTTCCTGCGCTGCTTGCCTGTGGCGGACGTCCCTGATCAGAACATGACCCGGGCCCGCAGGCTCCGAGCAGTCCGGACCATGCAGGTCGGGGTCCTCAAGATTCGAGGGGAGGACGAAGTGCGGCCCGACATATGCCGGGTCGAAGGCGAAGCTTACCCTGGTGCCGCTGCCTTCTGACGGATGAAACTCTCGGGGAGCGCTGAGAGGCCGGATGCCGGTGAGTACCTGGCGCAACCCGCGCCCTGCGCACCACATCTCGACGGTTACCCGCCTGGACAGCGCGGCAGCAGCTGCCAACAGCCACCACTCAGGCCCCAGTAGGGAGTCGAAGTAACCGAGGGCGGGAGCACCGGAGGCTTCCCAGACATGCGGCTGGTCCATGGACATCGTGAAGCTGCCGTCCCCGGTGATCTCGACGAGACCACGCAAGCTGTGCTCCCCGGCAACTCTTGTCGCGGGATGAAGTACGTGCCGCGCCACCGCGCACAGCACGTTAGCTGGCAGTTTCGGATTTCCAGGCCCCACCCCGAAGTACATGCCCGGCCGCTTACGCACGGCGGCATCGAACTCCAGCACCTTGATGTCAGCCGAGTCATACGAATGCTCCGTCACGACCACACGCTATCGACCAGGCAGGCTCACCTGAAGGTGTAAACGAAGGCGGAGGTTCTTCGGAAGATCCGCAGGTAGGAGAGGAGCTTGGGCTGCCTTTGGCGGGCCAGGCCGGACGTTTCGCCGGCCAACTCAACCGCTCAGAGGCCATCTAAGACGTGTTTGAGATGTTGGGGTGTGGTGCCGGTTGATGGGCGGAGCGCAAGGGGTGGGATGAGAGCATGGGCTGTCGATTTGGCCTGGTCTTGAGTGAGTGATCATGACTGCAGCTGAGCTTGTGTCGGCTTACCTGTCAGCGCTGGAGCGGTCGGATGCCGAGGCGGTGCTGGAGTTGTTCGCGCCTGGAGCGATGGTGCACTCTCCGCTGTACGGCCCTCGACCGGCCACGGAGTTCTATCCCGAGCTCTTCGCCGATACCAGCCGGGCGGGCCTGACTCTGCTGGGGGTGGCGGAGGGCCGGACCCAGCAGGGGGCCGCACTGATCTCGTTCTGGTTCCACTTTGACTGGCGCCTGCCGTCCGGAGCTGCCGCGCCGTTTGACGTGGTGGACCTGGCTGAGCTCGCCGAGGACGGCCGTATTGCCACGCTGCGCATCGTGTACGACACCGTTGACGTGCGTCCGGCGTTCGAACGCGAGACCGGCAGGTCGTGGCGGCCCACCACAGATCAGAGCTGACGGGCTGCTGTCCACCCTGGCCGTGAAACGATCTTCAGATGTCTCGGGGCGATCTGACGGATACGCAGTGGGAGCGGCTGGAAGCCGTGTTGCCGCCGATACCGAAGATGGGCCGGCCGCCGCGGGATCGGCGGCAGGTCTTCGACGGGATCTGGTGGCGGGCGCGGACGGGCTCGCCGTGGCGGGATGTGCCCGAGCGGTACGGGCCCTGGGAGAGGGTGTATGCGGTGTTCCGGCGCTGGCAGATCGACGGCACCTGGCCCCGCATCTTGAAGAAGCTGCAGGTCAAGGCTGATGCCGACGGCATCATCTAGCGGGGGGTCTCGGTCGACTCCACCGTCTGTCGAGCGCACCAACACGCCGTCGGCGCCCGCAAAAAGGGGCTGACGATCCGGGCCGGGCGCGTCCGGACAACCTGGCAGCCGAGCCGGACGACCATGGTCTCGGCCGCTCCCGTGGTGGGCTGTCCACCAAGATTCACCTCGCGGTGGACGCTTCCTGCCACGTCCTTGCGGCTGTCATCACCGCGGGCCAGCGGGGCGACGCACCGGTTTTCGAGCGGGTCATGGAGAAGATCCGCGTCCCTCGGGCCGGCGTTGGACATCCGCGCACTCGCCCGAAGCACGTCCTTGCGGATCGCGCCTACTCCTCGCTCCAGATCCGCTCCTACCTGCGCAAACGCGGGGTCGCGCACACCATCCCGGAGAAGCGCGACCAGGCCGGCCACCGGATCCGTCGAGGGTCGGCCGGTGGCCGCCCGCCCGGATTCGACCGCGAGATGTACAAGCGCAGACACAAGGTCGAGTGCCGGATCGGTCTGTTGAAGCAGGCCAGAGGCGTCGCGACCAGGTACGACAAGCTTGCCGTCCGCTACGAGGCCACCGTCCCACTCACCCTCATACGGCAAGCACTGTGACCACATCTCAAACACGCCATAGGCGTATGGCCCTGCCATCCGGAGCATCCACCCACGCTCCCGCCGCCAGAAGGGAGCCGACACTCGCGGCATCCTGCTCGTCCGAACCGAAGTGCAGTGGTGTCCACTCCTGGCGGCTCTCACATCCCAGCCCCTGGTCCTCGTCCGACATGCCCCCCATCATCACGACAGCTTGACGAAGGACATAGGGAACCCCCTCCCGGGCCCGCCCAGGCGTTTGCTCCCCACCCGTGTTGAGCGGACCGAAGCTTATGAGCGTTGTTACTGGTGGGCGGCGTAGGGTCGTAGCGGGAAAATGAGGGGGAGTAATGACCAGCGTGCAATGGGTTGAGCTTGCGGCCTGCCGGAGCACCGACCCCGAAGAACTCTTCGCCCAGGGCGCTGAGCAGCACCGGGCGAAGACGGTGTGTGCTGGGTGTGCGGTGCGCACCGAGTGCCTGGCCGAAGCACTCGACCAGCGCATCGAGTTCGGCGTATGGGGTGGCATGACCGAGCGCGAGCGCCGGTCTTTGCTGCGCCGCCGACCGGACGTCGTATCCTGGCGGACGGTTCTGGAGGACGCGCGTCAGGCGTTCGAGCGGTCGGCTGCCGGTTGACTGCCCGGTGTGCACAATCGGCCCGTGTCCCGACGGGTGCCTACCTACGGCCGGCCGCGTGGCTTTCGCCGTCGCATGCTGGGGGCCTCCGCACGTGCGTCGGGCGGCAGACGAGCGGGCCGCACGGAGTCTCCCGACTCCGAGCGCGACGCCAAGCCCAACCGTATCGAGCAGGTGCTGGAACACTTCCCGGACCGGGTCTTCGCCTTCGACGAGTTCGGGCCGCTCGGGATCCGACCCACCGGCGGCTCCTGCTGGGCCGAACAGCGCGAGCGTAACCGCCTGCCGGCCACCTACCACCGCACCCACGGCGTCACCTACTTCCAAGGCTGCTACTCCGTCGGCGACAAACCGGCTGTGGGGCGCCAACAGCCGCCGCAAAGGCACCGCCAACAGCCTCGCCGCCTTGAAGTCCATCCGTGCCGCCCGACCCGACGGCGCTCCGATCTACATCATTCCGGACAACCTCTCCGCCCACACCAGCGCGGACATCCGCCGCTGGGCGAAGAAGAACAAGGTCGAACTGTGCTTCACCCCGACCTACGCTTCTTGGGCCAACCCGATCGAGGCGCACTTCGGCCCGCTGCGGCAGTTCACCCTGGCCAACTCCCACCACCGCAGCCATCCCGCGCAGACCCAGGCCCCGCACCACTACCTGCGCTGGCGCAACGCCGGCGTCCGTCACCCCGAGGTGCTCGCCGCCCAGCGCAGGGAACGCGCCCGCATCCGCAGCGAGAAGGGCATCCGCTGGGGCGAACGGCCCATCGACTGCGCTGCCTGATTGCTCAATTCGCCGACGCTGACGGACCATGCATGGGCTCCGATTGCAGCAGCGGGACTCGCCTCGTGAGCGCGGCAGCCGGAAGCAGATTGTCCGGTTCGATGCCAGGGTCCGCGGTGACAACGACGCCGGCTGTTTGAGCGTCGAAGCCGGTCGGCCAGATCGTAAGGTCGCTTGCCAACGCGCCTTCCAGCCTCGCCTCTCGCAGGTCTGCGTCGGTGAGGTCGCAGCCCCGGAGGTCGGCCAACCGCAGGTCCGCGCCAGCGAACACGGCTTCCTGGGCACAGGTCTTGCGCAAGTTCGCCTCCCGCAGGTCCGCACGGGAGAAGTCCGCCGACCTCAAGTCGGCTTTGACCAGGCGTGCGCCGCGCAGATCGGCTTGCAGACAGCGGACCCGGTGGAGAATGGAGGTGCCGAGTTCGGCATGCCGCAGGTTGGCGGCGATCAGTGATGCCTTGCTCAGGTTGACCTGGTAGACGCTCGCCGCTTCCATGCATGCGCCGTCGAAGTTGACTCCGTGCAGCCACAATCCGTCACAGTCGGCTCGGCGCAGATCGGTCAAGCTGACGTTGAGCCACTCCGGACGCCGTTCCTGGTACAGGACCCCGAGGCAGGTCAGCGCCGTCTGAGCGTCCGCGGCGCGGGTCTCCAGCGGGGGCACCGAGTTAATGGACACGTCCGCCGGAACTGCGGCTTCCTGCGGCGGCCAGGGAAGGTGTGTCCGCAGATACGCCGCCATGATGGAGACGACCGCCTCGCGGTCGCGGTCGGAATGGTCCGCAATTCGCCACAGTGCGTAGATGCCTCCGATCCGCACGTCCAGCTTGTCACTGCCGAGCTGATCCACGGCCCGGCTGAAGCGATCGGTGATGTTCCCCTCTCGGGTTGCGTTCAGCCCGTCCTGGCTGACGCGCAGCTGCCGCCACGTGGCATAGCCGCCGAACAGGACGGCCGCACCGCCAACCGTCTGCAGAAGCGTGGTGCGCACGTTGTTCACCGCGTTCAACCGGTCCGCTGCAGCGAGGTGGCCACCTGCGAGGTCGTGGTCGACTATCAGCCCCGGAAGAACCAGGAGCACGACGCCCAGTAACACGATCACGGCCAGTGCGGCCAGCGCCACAGCAACGGCACGAGTCAGGCGCCACCAGTCACGAAAAGATCCCCCCATAGCCAGAGGATCCTAGGACAAGGACGAACCCGGTGAACCTATGCGGTCACAGCACTGGACAGACCCGGCCCGGGCTCCTCGTCGATCATCCGGCGCTGAGGTCCACTCCTCGAGTGCTTCGCGGTCTCTCGGTTGTCCGCGGGGTTGGGCGGCGGTGTCGGGCTGCTGGGTCGCGCGCCCGTAGTCCGGGTGCGGCACAACACCACGCTGCCGGTGGTGACCAGGACAGGCAGCGGCCGCAGGAAGCGGGAGCAGGCGGTCGCGCTTTGAAGGGCCCCCGGTGCTGCTGCTCCCAAAGACGGCGGGCGCCGAGCGCCCCGTCGGCGCCCAACCGGCCTACTCCTGGCGGATCTTGCCGTTGCTCTCTGGTGAGAGCCGGTTTCGCCGTGTAGCGTCGCTGTCAGATGTCGTGGTTCGAACTGCTCGCCCGCGCTCCGGTGCGGGCACTTTGCTGTACAGAGTGGGACCACGGCATCACCCCGGGGCCGCGTGGTGCGGGTCCGATCTCGACTGGAAGGCTCAGCATGGCCAGCGGAACCGTCAAGTGGTTCAACGCCGAAAAGGGTTTCGGCTTCATCTCCCAGGACGGCGGCGGGCCGGACGTCTTCGCGCACTACTCCAACATCAAGGCCTCCGGCTTCCGTGAGCTTCAGGAGGGCCAGAGGGTGACCTTTGACGTCGGCCAGGGCCAGAAGGGGCCGCAGGCGGAGAACATCACCCCCGCCTGACCTCGTTCGGCTGCAGGTCCCGGAGCTCCTCCGGGACCTGATCCGTGTCCGCACCATCACCCTGGTGGGGGAACCGACGAAATGGGGCTCCCGAGGTGACGGAATGCGCCGGGCATGGTCAGCGAGCCGGGCGTCCGCCATGTGTTCGTCGGCGCTCGGTCGTGGTGTGTTCCCAGTCTGGGAACGCGGGGCCTGATCGGGGCGCGGTGTGTCCGTGATGGCCCGGCAGTCGGGGGCCCGGAGGGTGGTGTAGAGGCGGCTGCGCTGGCCGCCGACGCAGACGACGGCACTGCTTTCGCCCGTGCGCTGGAGCGGGTGGACGAGATCTCCGCGTTTATATATTTGTGAGTTCCGGCATCACTCGTCGTTCGAAGAGTGCTGGGATATCGGTGAGTAGTCATAGCACTTGAACCGGTGCGGGCTCGCAGTGATCGCGTGCAGGCGTGGTACGAACCGTGGCAAGATGCCAGTAAGTTGATCCGAAAGGGCGATGCCGCGTAGGCGTCCGAAGGGGCTGCGCGCGGCGCGTTGGCGGACCCGAGCAGGTATTCCGGTTCGCCGGATCCGCGGTGTGTCCGCGGCGACTCGCGCAGCGATCCGGAAGCTGGAAGACGAGCGTCTGTGGCGGCGGGTGGGTCAGCGGCGGATGCCGTGGTCGTGGTGGGGGCCCCAGGAGGCGTCGTCGGTGAAGCGGTCACGGTCGTAGCGCAGGGTCGCGGTGTCGTAGTCGTTGTTCCAGACGTAGTTGCGGCGGTCCTGGAACAGGTCGGTGCGGGTCGCACTGGCACACAACACGTGATCATTCCGGGGCCGTCGCCGTGCCTGGAGAGCAGATCGCAACCGTCACGCGTCTCGGATGACCAGCCGGCCCGACACGCTCTACGCCGCCGTTGAGGAAGCACGGTGGTCCCGTGGTGCCACGAGCCCCACCACTGAGTGGGCAGACTCCGGCGACATCGGAGTCTGCCCGCACACGTCGTCTCCGCCGTTGATCCGGAAGGAGTGGCACCCTGGCGCATATGTTGAACTACAACCTCGCCGTCCCCGATGTAGATGACGCCGGTGTCCTGTCCGCGCTGGTGGCTGAGGGCCACGAGCTCGACGTCCTGGTCAGGGCAGTGGACGACTGGTCCATACCGACAGCGGCACCGGGCTGGACGGTCGCCCACCAGATAGCCCACCTCGCGTGGGCGGACGCGAACGCACTGAGCGCTTTACGCACTCCGGACGCGTTCGGAGCCGAGCTCGGGCGGGCGGAAGCCGGAGGCAGCGGTTATGCAGACGAGGCCGCCGCCGCGGGAGCGGCCAAACCGCGGTCGGTACTTCTGGATGGCTGTGTCGGTTTGTGAGAGAGTCGTTTCGGTGTGACTTCGGGAGTCGTTTGGCGGCGAGCACCAAGATCAATGTCAGTGACTTTTAGTGTCACTCGAGTGCTGCAGCGCCGCCCGCTTGGTCATGATGAGAGCCGGAACATCCCGTCAAAGGCATCCGAGACCTGTCCACGGCCGTGCGGCGGATCACGGGCTTCGGCTCAGCGGCGCGATACATCCGCACCGCATGCCCACACGAATCCAACTGGTACTTCGTCGGGCGAACCTCAGGCCGCGATATCACCCGATTGACGCTGTGAGGCTCCTCGATACATCAATCTTTTCGTGATCAACTCTGACCCGATAAGCGGAAGTCACACGGCCGGAAGTGCCGTATTACCCTCGATCTGCTAGGAGTGTCTCGGCATGCGTAATTTCGGATTGCTCGGTCGGAGTTCCGTGGCAGCCTTGAGTGCGGTTGTGTTCTCCGCTCCGCTGGCTTCAGCTGCTGCCGCCTCATCCGTGGCTGACGGCCAACAGGGCGAGCAGGTGCTGTCACTGGTCGCGAAGACCACTCAGTTCACACCGACCGGCTCGGGCGATGCCCAGGGCAACGGTTTCACGCTCGCCAACGACCTCTACCGCGACGACCAGAGGGTCGGCTCCGGCGGCGGAGGCTGCACCATTGTCCGCCTCGAGACAGGAGCGAGCACCGGCACTCTGCAGTGCTCCATCACCTTCGCCCTCAGCGGCGGTGACATCACGGTCCAGGGCTTCGCTCCCTATGCCCCGCCGCCCCGCGACTTCGAGCTCTCGATCAACGGCGGCACGGGGAGCTACGCGGCAAGCCGCGGCTACGTGCACGGGCACACCGTGGACGACACGACCACCGAACTCACATTCCACATCGTGTCCTGAACGACGCGCTCCCCCGGAAGCCGTGACGCCGAGCCTGAACAGGCGGCGGGTGTGGGACGAGGTTGATGATGCGCAGGCGGCGTTCATTCTCGGCGCAGCCTCCAGGATGACGGGGCCGCAGGACTCGGCGGGTGCCGCGATCTAAACGCGGCCCCTCCCGTGTGGCGCTCGGTCAGCTGGCCTGGGCTTGTTCGGCTTGGGCCTTTGTGTGAGCGAGGCGGTAGGACTCGGTGCCGGTCTGGATGATGGCGCCGTTGAAGGTCAGCCGATCGACGATGGCCGCGCAGAGCCGGGGGGCGGTGAACGTCTTCGTCCAGCCGCTGAAACTTTCGTTCGAAGCGATCGCGACACTGTTCTTCTCCTCGCGCTCGGTCAGAACCTGAAACAGCAGCTCAGCGACCCTGCGGTCCAGCTCCATGTAGCCGAGTTCGTCAATGCACAAAAGATCGACACGACCGTAGCGGGCGATCGTCTTGGACAGCTGCTTCTCGTCTGCGGCTTCGACCAGCTCGTTGACGAGTTTGGTGGCCAGCACGTAGCGGACGCGGAAGCCGTGCATCGCGGCCTCGGTGCCCAGCGCGATCAGCAGGTGTGACTTCCCGGTGCCGGAGTCGCCGATCAGGCTGAGCGGCTCACCCTTCTTGACCCACTCGCAGGTCGCGAGGGTGTTGATGGTGGCCGGGTCGATGTTGGGGTTGGCCTCGAAGTCGAACGCCCGCAGACTTTTGTCCCGCGGGAACGAGGCCGCCTTGATCCTGCGTTCGGAGCGTCGGCGGGCCCGGTCGTCGCACTCGGCCAGCAGCAGTTCGGCGAGGAAGGCCCGATACGACATCTGATCGCGGGCGGCGCCCTCGGCCAGATCGGTGAACTGCTGCCGGATGGAGGGCAGCCTGAGCATGCGGCATGCCTGGTCGATCGAGGCGGTGGCGGCTTCTTCGGTCAGTCCGCGCTTGCGAGTCATGATCCCTCTCTCTCGCCGGCCGTGCGGCCGTGCCGTTGCAGGAGCTGGTCGTAGTGGGCCACCGACGGCAGCGGCCGGGTGTCGGGAGGGAGGTGGGACAGCTTCCAGTCGGACAGGAACGTGACGGTGCCACCCGTCTCTTCCTGCGACTGGACGGAACGGCCTGTGGTGGGCTTTGCGGGCTCGGTGAAGGTCTCGCCTTCGGCGACCTTGCGGGCCTCGAGCGCGACGGCGTCCGCGGTCAGGGCGCCGGCCCGGTGGGCCGCGGCGAGTCCGGCGACGACGTGTTCGTGTTCCACGTGACGGCTCAGCAGCAGCACCTCGATCAGCGCTCTGGTGCCGGCTGCTTCGCCGTGGGCGGCGCGGGCCGCGGTCCACCAGGCTTCGTGGACGGGGGTGAACTTCCCTGCGGCTTTGGCCTGTTCGAGGGCGGTCGCTCCGAGAAAGGCGCCCGGCTTGCGCAGGAGAGCCTCCAGGCAGTGGTCCAGGACCAGGCGGGACTCACCCCGGCCGCTGAGCCGTTCGTGATGGGCGACCACGGTGCGGCCGTCATAGACGACCAGGTCGTTGGTGTGCAGCAGAACCCGCAGCCAGCGGCCGATGAAGCGGACCGGGACCGAGTAGGAGTTGCAGCGGACGGTGACCTGGCCGAATCGGTTGACCCGCGGGGTGAACCACCGGCCGGTCTCGAACACCTCCCTCGGCAGCGGCCTCAGCAGCGGCTGTTCCTGGGCGAAGTACTCGCCGATGGTGCGGGTCTTCGACCGCAGGCGCCGGCCCTCGTCGTCCAGGTCCCATTGGTCGACCATGGCGTTCAGCTCGGTCAGCGAGGCGGTCTCGGGGACGGGGACGAAGTGGTTGCGGCGGTAGTAGCCGATCTGTCCCTCGACGCCGCCCTTCTCGTGGGCGCCTTCGATGCCGGGACGGCAGTAGAAGGCATCGATGCCCCAGTGCGAGCGGAAGGCAGTCCAGCGGTCGTTCTCCACCCGGGCCCGGTCTAGGTGTATTGACCCGCAGCGTTGTTCACTCGGCTGATCGGGGGCTGGCCTCCGAGTGCGGTGTGGCAGCGGTGGTGGTTGTAGGTGTGGAGAA
>NZ_VISR01000045.1 GCF_007827595.1 Streptomyces sp. BK340 | reverse complement strand
CCGCGGCACGGATGTCCGGCCGCCAGGTCGGCCGGGCAAGGGCCCGCCACGGCTGCCCGGGCTTCCAGCCCTCCCCGCGCGGCCGCTCGCGCAGCACACCCCGCCCGCCTCTGGTCACGCAGATCCTGGACGACCGGTACGGGCGCGGCGCGGTGCCGGTACCGTCCCAGGCCACCTTCTACCGGCTCGTCCACCAGCTCGCCGGCCCCGCCGAACACCCCCACCGCCCCGCCCGCACTCTGCCCTCCCCCACCGGCGGGCAGGCGTTCACTCCGACCGCGGCGCTGCGCCCGGGCGAGCAGGTGCAGATCGACACCACCCGCCTGGACGTCCTAGCCGTCTTCGACGACGGCACCACCGGCCGCCCCGAACTCACCATCGCCGTCGACGTCGCCACCCGCGCCATCCTCGCCGCCGTCCTGCGCCCGGCCGGCACCAAGGCCGTGGACGCGGCCCTGCTGCTGGCGGAGATGGCCGTCCCCCACCCGGCCCGCCCCACCTGGCCCCAGGCCCTACACCTGGCCCACGCCCAACTCCCCCAGCTCCAACGGCTCCTGACCCTGAACGAACGGCTCGAGGGCGCGGCAGCCCGGCCGGTGGCAGTACCCGAGACGATCGTCGTCGACCGGGGCAAGATCTACCTGTCCGCGGCGTTCACCGCCGCCTGCGAAACCCTCGGCATCAGCATTCAGCCCACCCCGCCCCACGCCCCGGCCGCCAAGGCATCGTGGAACGCACCTTCGGCACCATCAACGCGCTGCTGTGCCAGCACCTGCCCGGCTACACCGGCTCCGACGTCACCCGCCGCGGGCCGGCCGCCGAAACCGAGGCCTGCTTCAGCGTCGCCCAACTGCAGGACCTGCTCGACGAATGGCTCGTCCACTACCACCACCGCCCCCACGAGGGCCTGCGCCACCCCACCCTGCCCAAGAAGGCGCTCACCCCGAACCAGATGTGGGCCGCCCTCATCGCCGTGGCCGGCCACGTAGCCCTTCCCCTGAACGGCGACGACTACCTCGAACTGCTGCCGGTGCGCTGGCAGGCCATCACCGAACGCGGCATCCGCATCGATCACCGCACCTACGACGCGGACATCCTGGCCCCCTACCGCGGCCAGCCCTCACCCGTCACCTCCCGCGGCGGCAAGTGGGAGATCCACATCAACCCCCACGACGCCCGCCAGGTCTGGATCCGCCTGCCCGACGGGCTTCTGGCAGAGATCCCGTGGATCCACCGCGACCACATCCACCAGCCGTTCAACAGCGCCACCTGGCAGCACATCAAGACCATCACCGCCCGCCACGGCGACCGCGACACCCACGAAGCCGACCTCGCCGACGCCCTCGACCAGCTCATGCGCCGCGCCCACACCGGCACCGCCACCCCCGGCGAGCAGCGCCTGATCACCCGCACCACACCCCTGAAAACACCCCCCACCACAGTCTGCGATGGCACGACCACAGCCGTGCGCGGTGCCGGCGCTCCGCAACGACTGCTCCCACAGGACCCTGACCACGACACCCTGGAGGCGCCATGAGCCGCAGCCTTGAGGCTCTTGCGAAGGCCACCGAGCAGCGTCGGAAGCAAGCCGAGAGTGCCGTCGAGAAAGCGCTGCGACAGGCCCGCGCGTCGCAGCAAACCGTGAGCGTCGCCTCCATCGCCCGGGCGGCAGGTGGATCCATCGACTTCATCTACCGACATCCCACCCTGCGTCCCCAAGTTGAATACCTTCGTCGATCGCGCCGCAACGCCACTCCCACTGATGCGGCTCACGATCCTGGCTCCCAAGCTGCTGCCAGCGTCCTGGTCCGTCGGCTCACCCAGCAACTGGCAACCGACCGTCGAAAACACCGTGAGGAGGTTACTCAGTTGCGGGCCGCTCTCGAAGCTGCCCACGGCGAGCTGCTGGTCCTGAGACGCAAGCTGGATGCCCGAGGAATCTAGTGGGCACGTCGATGCAGCACCAGCGGTGGCCAGCCCTTGAAAGTGATCACCCAATGGGCTGAGCCACCCTGCTGCTGGCAGGGCAGGGCCGTCGCGCCGCCCACCGTCGCACCGCGCACCGATGGCCACCCGGGTGTGGGACCAGGGACGTCCCGGGTCCCACACCGCCGGGCCGGGAGCATGCTCGGCAGAGGACACCGGCCGCGCTGGAGCACGGGCGGAGCAGAAGTGGGAAGAGGCGATCATGGAGCGACTGGATGGCACCGTGGTCCTGGTCACCGGGGCCAGTAGCGGCATTGGCGCGGCGACTGCCGTCGCGCTCGCGCAGCAGGGAGCCGCGGTCGCCCTGGTGGCGCGGCGGCGCGACCGTCTGGAGGCCGTGGCACGGCAGGTGCTCGACGTGGGCCCTCCCGCGCTGTGTGTCGAGGCGGATGTGACCGACCGAGGGCAGGTGGGCCGGGCGGTGGAGAAGACCGTGGCCCGCTTCGGTCGGTTGGACACCGTGGTCAACAACGCTGGCGCCATGCTCGTCGGCCCCGTCGAGGACGCCCCGCCGGGCGAGTGGGAGCGGATGGTGGCGGTCAACCAGTTGGGGCTGCTCTACGTCACCCAGGCCGCGCAACCGCACCTGGCGAAAGCCGCTGCCTCGGACCCGCGGCACGTGGCCGATGTCGTCAACATCGGCTCGACCGCAGGGCGGGTGGCTCGCCCCGGGACGGCCGTCTACTCCATGACCATGGCTGGCGTGGTGGCCTTCTCCGAGTCTCTGCGGCAGGAGCTGCAGCCGCAGCGGATCCGGGTGAGCGTGGTCGTGCCCGGTACCGTGGGCATCGGACATACCCCGCAGGCGCCGCAGGAGCAACGCGCCGGCGGCGAGGCGCAGGTCCGGCAGATCGAGCGTCTGGCGCCGGAGGACGTGGCGCGCAGCGTGGCGTTCATCGTTGCCAGCCCGCACCGCGTCGCGGTGAACGAAATCCTCGTCCGGGCGGCGGATCAGGCCTGGTGAGGCGGCGGACCTCTACCCCGGAGCTGGCCAGACCTAGCGCGGCCCGGCTGAGGATCCGTCGCCCAGGGCTGGCAGCGCCTCCCGCAAGGCTCTGCGTGACGTGATGCCGAGCTTGATGTAGATCTTCCGCAGGTGCCATTCGACGGTCCGCGCGCTGATGAACAGCTCGGCACCGATCTCCGGGTTGGTGCGTCCGTCCCGGGCCAGGCGCGCAATGTGCTCCTCTTGCGACGTGAGCCCGGTGGCGGCCTGGGACTCCGGTCTGCGGATCTTCTCGCCGGCCGCGGCCAGCTCGCGGCGGGCCCGCTCGGCGAACGCCTCCGCGCCCATGGCGGAGAACCGTTCGTGGGCGGCCCTGAGCTGGTCACGAGCGTCAGTGGGCCGTTGCTCGCGGCGCAGCCACTCGCCGTACAGCAGCCGTGCCCGTGCGGCTTCGGGGCGCAGCAGCGTGCGGTCGAGCAGCGCGATGGCCGCGGCGTACAGCGGCTCTGCTTCGGTGCCGTCGGTGAGCAGGGCTCGGCATCGGCTCTCGATACCTACCGGCCAGTCCGAGTCGCCCGCGTGTCCGGTCAGTCGTCGCAGCGCCTGCTCGGCGACGTCCCGCTTTCCGGCGCGGACGGCCGCCTCGATCAGTTCGGGGAGCACCCACCAGGTGATTTGCGGCAGGTACGTCTCGTCGACGGCCCGCTCCGCGGCTGCCACCGCTTCGGCGTACTGGCCGAGTCCGTTGCGCAGCACCGCTTGCGTCCAGTGCGCGGCCTGCAAGGAGATGCCCTCGCCGCGCTCGACCGCGGCGGCGGCCGTCGCCTCGATCAGCGGGACGGCCTCGTCCACGCGGCCCCGGTATGCGGCGAGCAGCGCTGCTCCCAACGGGAACATCCTCGTCCCGGTCGCCTCGGCGATCGTCTCGCCCTCGTTCCGTAGCGCCGCTGCCGCCTTCAGGTCCCCGCTCCACGTGGTGACCAGCTCCTGCACGCCAAGGGAACCGACCAGCGGGCCCAGGGCGCCCGATGCGCGGGCGTGCTCCGTCCATCGGCCGCTCAGCAGGGCGAAGGTGTCGAAGTCCCACAGCAGGACGGCGGCCGTCGCGACGAGGTTGGCGCCTTTCTGGAACCAGCCGGGATCGGGGTCGTGCACGAACGCGTCGACGGCCTGACGCAGGCTCGTAGCCGCGGCGGACGGCCCTTCGTCGATCAGGGTCGCCAGGCCGCGCAGCAACAGGTGGGCCGGGCCGGGCGACGGCTCCGCCAGGGCCCGCGACTGCAGGGTCGCCCGTGACACCCCCGGAAGATGCCCGCCGGATTCGGTGAACCGGCCGGCGACCAGGGAAGCGGCCCAAGCGTCGAGGTAGGTCTCCCGCGCCAGACCCGCGTCGAGCCCGTCGAGCTGCGTCGCGACCCGCAGGAGCTGCACCGGGGCTGACCGCCCGGGGGCCGTGGCCCAGTCGATCTGGCCCCGCAGCCGCGCCACCAGGGCCCGCTGCAGGTCGGTGTCCGCGTCCGCCTCGGCTTCGGCCGCCAGCCCTGCGGCGGTCTGCAGCGAGCCCGCCTGCAGGTGTGCCGACGCGGCCGCCAGCGTACGGTCCGCCCGCGTACCGGGACGCTCGGTGAGCGTCGCCGCCCGCTGCAGGAACCCGGCGGCGGCCGACAAGCCGCCGCGGGCCTCGGCCCGTCCCGCCGCCCGCTCGAGCTCTACGGCGATGTCCTCGTCCGGCGCGGTGGCGGCTGCGGCCCGGTGCGACAGCCGGCGTTCGGGATCGGCCTGCGGATCCGTCGCCTCGGCGAGCGCCAGGTGCGCGGTTCGGCGCTGCTCCGGGCTACCTGCCGCATACGCCGCCGACCGCACCAGCGGATGCCGGAAGCGCACCAACGAATCGATGACGAGCAACTGCTCCGCCTCGGCGGCCGCGGCCTCCTCGCGTCCCAGGCCCAGGGCGCGCGCCGCACGCCACACGAGTACGGGGTCGGCGGTCGGGTCGGCCGCGGCCAGCACCAGGAACAGCCGCGCTGCCTCGGGCAGGCCCGCGATCCGCTGCAGGTAGAGGTCGTGCAGCATGCCGGTCATGGACGGCCGGCTGGCGAAGCCGCCAGCCAGCTCCTCCGGGCTCATCCCGCCGGCCAGCTCCACCAGGGCCAGCGGGTTCCCGCGGGTCTCGGCGATCAGCCGGTCGCGGACCCGTCCCTCCAGACGCCCGGGAACGGTCGCGGTCAGCAGCTCGCGCGCGTCCTCGTCGGTCAGCCCGCCGAGCGTCAGGCCCGGCAACGCGGCGAACCCCGGGTCATCGGCGTCCCCGGCGTCTGACCGCACGGCGAACAACAGCAGCACGGACTCGGCGTTCAGCCTCCGGCCGACGAACCCGAGCACCTGCTTGGACACGCTGTCCAGCCACTGGGCGTCGTCGACCAGGCAGACCAGCGGCTGCTCGGCCGCGACCTCGGACAGCAGGCCGAGCGTCGCCAGGCCGACGATGAACGGATCCGGAGGACTTCCGCCAGCCAGCCCGAAGGCCACCCGGATCGCCTGCTGCTGGGGAGCCGGCAGGACGTCGAGCCGGTCGAGCATCGGCGCGCACAGCTGGTGGAGCGCGGCGAACGGCAGCTCCATCTCCGACTCGACGCCGCAGACCTCCCGGACCTGGAACCCGAACGCCTGACGTGCGCAGTACTGCATCAGGGCTGTCTTGCCGATGCCGGCTTCGCCGCGGATGACCAGGACCGAGCCGGCCCCGTGACGGGCGTCGGCGAGCAGGGCGTCGAGTTCGATCCGCTCACGGGCGCGCCCCATGAAGGCAGCACTCCGCGATCTGGACATGCACACAGGGTACGGGCGCGGGCTGAGGTCCGGCACTCGCATCGCACCCCCGTCGCTCCCCGGGTCTCGCCGGGGGTCGCGTGCCTGCCCGGGGCTTCCTGCCTGCCGGGACCCGGGGGTCCTCCCAGGGACTTGCCTGGGGGCAAGGGACCTCCTGGAAACCACTCTGGAGCTACCGGCCCTGAACCGCATGCGGGGCCGCCACCAGCACACCGGATGGGACAGGTGACAACGATGAAGAGCGTGAAACTCGGCCGTCAGGGAATGACGGTCAGCGCCCTCGGCTTCGGCTGCATGGGCATGAGCACCACGTACGGGCCCAGCGATGACGAGGCCAGCCGTGCCACCCTCGCGCGGGCAGTCGACCTCGGGGTGACGCTGTTCGACACGGCCGAGACGTACGGGCCGTTCCACAACGAGCGCCTCGTGGGCTGCGCCCTGGCCCCCGTCCGCGACCGGGTACGCATCGCGACCAAGGTGGGGTTCGTCTTCGACGACGACGGAAACGTGGTGACCCACGACGGGGGCCGGCCCGCCGTCGACTGCAGCCCGGAGCACCTGCGCACCGCCGTCGACGGTTCGCTGGGCCGCCTCGGCGTGGAACGGATCGATCTGCTCTACCTGCACCGCATCGACCCGAAGATCCCGATCGAGGACTCCGTCGGCGCCATGGCGGAGCTGGTCGCCGCCGGCAAAGTCGGCCACATCGGCCTGTCCGAGGCATCCGCCGCCACCATCCGACGCGCCCACGCGACGCATCCCCTCACCGCCGTGCAGAGCGAGTACTCGCTCTTCGAGCGCGGCGTGGAGCACAACGGGGTCCTCGAAGCCGTCCGGGAACTCGGCATCGGATTCGTCCCGTACTCGCCGCTCGGCCGCGGCATGCTCACCGGCGCGCTGACCAGCCTCGAAGGCCTCGACGACAGCGACTTCCGGCGCCACGACCCGCGCTTCCAGGGCGAGAACCTCGACGCCAACCTGCGGCTGGTGGCCGCGATCGGCCAAGTGGCCGCCGGCAAGGGCGTGCTGCCCTCGCAACTCGCCCTCGCCTGGCTCCTCGACCAGAGCCACGTGCCCATCCCGGGTACCCGCCGGATCCAGTACCTGGAGGACAACGCGGCCTCCGCCGACATTGTCCTCACCGACGCCGACCGCGCCGCGCTCGAGGACGCCGCCCCCATTGGCACAGCCGTCGGCGACCGCTACCCCGCCGGGATGCTCGCGACCCTCGACACCGACGCAGAGCCCCGGCAGCACTGACCAAACCCGCCACCACTCGAACAAGGAGACCCATGTCCACAACGACAGAACCGACCACCGAGACGATCACGATCGGCGGAGAGCTGACCGTCGGCCGGATGGGCTTCGGCGCCATGCGGCTGACCGGCGATCAGGTGTGGGGCGAGTACCCGGACCACGACGGCGGAATTGCCCTGCTGCGCCAGGTTGTCGACTCGGGCGTCACGTTCATCGACACCGCCGACGTCTACGGGCCGCACTCCAACGAGCTGCTGATTCGCGAGGCGCTCCATCCGTACCCCGACGACCTCGTGATCGCGACCAAGGGCGGCTTTGTCCGCGGCGGATACCCGTATGACACCCTCGGCGCGGTCGGCAATCCGAACTACCTGCGGCAGTGCGTGCACATGAGCCTGCGACGCCTCGGCCTGGACCGCATCGACCTGTACTACCTCCACAGCGGAAGGGCGACCGACGCACCGTTCGAGGACCAGGTCAGCGTTTTGGCCGAGTTCAAGGAGCAGGGCCTGATCCGCCACATCGGCCTGTCGAACGTCACCGTCGACCAGTTCGAGGCGGCCCGCCGCATCGTGGACATCGCCGCCATCACCGCCGAGTACAACCTCGCCAGCCGGGCCGGCGCCGCCCAGCTGGCCGCCGCCGAGCGTGCCGACGTCGTGTTCTCCCCCTGGGGACCGACCCGGATCGACGGCCCCGACGCGGGGCATATCAGGGACGAGGTGCAGGCCATCGCCCAGTGCCACGGCGCGACACGGCAGCAGGTGGCGCTCGCCTGGCATCTGCACCAGTCGCCGAACAGCCTGCCGATCCCGGGCACGACGACGCCCGGTCACTTCGCCGAGAACATGGCGGCCGCCAAGCTCCGCCTGTCCGACGACGAGGTCCAGCGGCTCACCGAGCTCACCTCCGAGGTCCAGCCCAACAGCTGACCCCGGTCCCCGTTCACACCACAAGCAGACGTACGGGAAGAGGTTCCCTAAATGAACAACCTGTTCGAAGGGAAACGGGCGTTCGTCACCGGCGGAGGCTCCGGGATCGGCCGGGCGAGCGCCATAGCCCTGGCGGCCGAAGGGTGCTTCGTCACCGTCGCCGGGCGGACCGAGGAGTCGCTGGAGAGCACCGTGCGCGCGATCACCGAGATCGGCGGGTCGGCGCAGTCAGTCAAGTGCGACGTGACCGTCGAGTCGATGGTGCGATCCGCGGTGGAGGCCGCGGCGGGCGCCGAGGGACAGCTCGACGTCGCCGTCAACAGCGCGGGCTACGACGGCTCGGCGTCCCTGCCGACCCACGAGTGGACGAGCGAGATGGTGGAAGACATGCTCGCTGCCAACGTGCGCGGCACGTTCCTGGCCATGAAGTACGAGCTCGAGCTCATGAACCGCCAGGGCTCCGGCTCCATCGTCAACATCGGCTCGGGCGCGGGACTGCTCGGTGTCCCCGGCCACGCCGGGTACGTCGCCTCCAAGCACGCGGGCATCGGTCTGACCCGCAGCGCCGCCCTCGACTATGCGGCCAAGGGCATCCGGGTCAACGCGGTCGCCCCCGGCCTGGTCGACACGGGGCTGCTGCACGCCCCGTCCGGGGAGTTCTACGACTGCATCCTGCCGCTGATCGCCAACCACCCCATCCGCCGTATCGCGCAGCCCAGCGAAATCGCCGACGCCGTGGTGTGGCTGGCCTCGGACAAGTCCAGCTTCGTCACCGGCGTGGCGCTGCCCGTCGACGGTGGCCTCAGCGCCGCATGACGTGCAGCGCGACGACGCCCTGCCGACCGGCGCACGCGCCGGCAGGTCGTCGCATTGCCGCTTCGTTCTGCTTGACACCACTTGATACAGCACACCATGAGGAGGAGACCATCATGAGTTCCCACACCACGATCACCCCGGAAGAAGCGGCGGACCGGCTCGCCATCCGCGAACTGATCGACGCCTACGCCCACTTCGCCGACCGTCGGCAGCCAGGCAGCCAGGCAGCGCTGTACGCCCCGGAAGCCAGGACCTTGGTCTACACCGCCGACCCGTCCACCTCTGAGCCGGCGCAGGTACTGGTCGGCCGTGACGCCCACGTCGAGGGCTTCATGTCGCTGAACCAGTACGTTGCGACGACGCACTTCAACGGCCAGAGCACGATTGACGTCGCCTTTGAGGCAAGCCGGGCCACCGGCGAGACCTACTGCCTCGCCCACCACCTGCGCGAAGGCGACGACGGCCGCAAGCTCATCCTCATGTCGATCCGCTACGAGGACACCTTCGCCAAGCAGGACGGCGAGTGGCTCTTCGCTGAGCGCAAGCTCATCATCGACTGGACGGACACCCGGCCGTCGGTGCCGTAGCCCTGGAGGCGTCGCCGCTGGCGTGGGCGAGTCGAGATGGCCACGCCCGTGGTTGCTACGTGCGGCGGTACGTGACGCCGGTCATGCAAGCTGCGGGGCTCCGCAGGAAGGGCTGTGACCGTTGGTAGTTGTGTGACTTCTGCTGTTGGTGGGTCAGTTCCTCGTCGTGGCCCGAAGCTGGAACGGTTGCTGTTGTCTGATGACGAACGGGCGGTGTTGGAGCGGTGGACGCGTCGGGCGACATCGGCCCAGGCGCTGGCCCTGCGGGCGCGGATTGTGCTGGCGTGTGCGGGGCCGGAGGTGCCGCCGACCATCAGCGTCGATCAAGTGGAAGCGGTGGTGGTCACCACGCTGGAACAGTTGCCGAAGAACGCCACCCACTGGTCGCGGACATCGATGGCCCAGCACAGTGGACTGTCGAAGTCGACCGTGGGCCGGATCTGGCGGCGGTTCCAGCTCAAGCCGCATCTGGCGGACACCTTCAAGCTGTCGACCGACCCGTTGTTCGTGGAGAAGGTCTACGACGTCGTGGGCCTGTACTTCAACCCGCCCGAGGGAGCGGTGGTGCTCTCGGTGGACGAGAAGTCGCAGATCCAGGCTCTGGATCGGTCCCAGCCGGTGCTGCCGATAACTCCGGGCATCCCCGAGCGGCGCACCCACGACTACGTGCGCAACGGCCTGACCACCTTGTTCGCCGCGTTCGATGTCGCCACGAGTGAAGTCATCACAGCCTTGCACCGCCGGCACCGGGCCATGGAATTCAAGAAGTTCCTGGCCCGGATCGACAAGGAGGTGCCCGCGCACCTGCAGGTCCACCTGATCGTGGACAATTACGGCACCCACAAGACTCCAGCGATCAAAGCCTGGCTGGCCAAACACCCGCGGTTCGAGCTGCACTTCACCCCCACCGGCTCCTCCTGGATCAACCAGGTCGAGCGATGGTTCGGCTATCTCGCCCACCGGATGATCCGCCGCGGCGCACATCTGTTTCTGCTGGCCGGCAGGGGCCGGCCGCGGGTGGTGCAAGTGCCGGTCCAGCACCTCAGCAGGTCCTGGAGGACGTCCAGGACCTGGTAGAGGCTCAGGCCGGCGTCTGGGCTTTTGGGTCGAGCCGCCGCAGGGTGAGGAAGGCCTGCGCGGCGGTGACGAGGGTGACGTGGTGGTGCCAGCCGCGCCAGGTGCGACCTACGTCGGTCCCAGGTCGCATCGCTCCAGGGTGCCACCCCAGAACCGCCGTCATCACTCACCCCCACCTTGATCCAGAAGAAACCGCCTACACCAGCCCCGCTCACCTGTGGCTGGGTAGCACCGCCGAAAACCGCGCGGAATGGGCCAGCCGGGCACTGCACCACCACAGGCCCGCTCGCAGAACTCCGCGGGGCTGCTGGACGCACCCGCCTTATCGCCGCCGCCCGGGCTTGCTGCCGGAGAGGACCCAGCACGATCGGAGACCGGAATCAAGCAGCAGAAGCCGCAGGACTCCCCTCTCACCTTGCGGGGGCGCCGCAGTTTTCGTGGCCGGCCGCGGTTGGGGCGGAGCCCCCTCGCCTCCTGGAGCGGCCTACCGCGCACCAGGTTGTTCAGCTCGGTGATCGCGGTCCCTGCGTGTGGTGCTCACGCTTTCCCGTCGTCGCTTTCCCGGTCGCCGTCGGCGAGGTGCTCGCCCTGGCGAACGGGCGCGTGGGCTCCGCAGGGTCGGAAGCGGGCGAGGTATGCCGGGCTTGGGCCGCGGCGCTCGGTCAGGTGGAGGCCGGCGGCGTCGGCGAGCCGGTGCAGCCGGCCAAAGGGGATCCAGTGCCGGTCGAAGAACTCGCCGATCACCAGTCGCCCGCCTGGTGCCAGCACCCGTGCCGCCTCGCGCAGTACCCGATCCGGCTCGGGGATCTCGCCGAGCGCGGTCACGGCGTATATGGCGTCGAATGTCCCGTCGGCGTAGGGCAGTTCACGTGCGTCCGAGCGGGTGGCCGTGATCGTCGCCACGCCGTCGCGCTCTGCGCGGCACATTACGTGGTCGAGCATCTCCTGCTGGATGTCGAGCACATCGAGCCGTCCCTCCGGCCCGAGCTGCGGGGCGACGTGCAGCGACTGCAGTCCGGTCCCCGGGCCGATCTCCAGGATTCGCTCCCCCGGCCGCGGCCGCAGTACGGCGTCCATCCGGTCGGCGGTCAGGAACGGCAACGGCACGTCGAGCAGGCCGCGTTGGGCGTACGGATAGGGCGCCGTGTCGCCCAGCCACCAGGCGGCGGCCAACGCGGCGCCGACGCCGGCGGCGACCGCCCAGCGGGTCCGGGCCGGGATCGGGGCGACGGGGGCGGTGGTGATGCGGTGCATGGTGTTCTCCGGTGGATCGATTCGGTCCGTGGCATGTGGCTGGGCGGTCGGCGTCACGCGGGTCGGCTCAGCGCCCGCAGCGCCAGCCGGCCGCACAGCGCGGCGAGCGGCAGCTCGGCGCCGAGCGCCATGGCGACCGCGGTGGCGAAGTCGCCGCCCGGGGCCGCGGTCGTGGTGTCGAACCAGGCGTCCACCACAAGCAGCGCCGCGGTCGCGGCAGCTGCCAGGGCGTGCCGCCGGTCGCCGCGGGCGGCGAGGAGGCCGGTGGCGATCAGGCCGAGCGCCTCCAGCGCGTCGAGCCCGACCCAGGCGACCGGCCAGTGCGCCGCGGTCGCGGTGGCCGGCAGGCCGGTGGCCAGCACGTACAGCCACGGCAGCAGGGCGAGCCCGCAGGCGACCAACAGCCACCCCGCCCGCCGCATGCCCCGCGCCGGGCGCGGCTCCTCCGCCTCTTCGTGGAGCGGGATGACCTCGGCGCGGTCGAAGCCCTCGGAACCGGCCAATTCTTCATTGCACAACACCAGTTGACGCATCGTCTTCCCCCGCTCTCCGCCGGCTCTCCCCTTCACGTGCTCCACCCTCCGCCACACACCAGGGCGCCGTCAGTCACGCAGGGTTCCGACCCGGGGTGGAGAAAAGTGCACCCCCGAACCGGGCGGGAGCGTCATGGCACGGTGATGGCCTGCGGCTTTACCGTTTGACGCATGCAACTCACGACGTGGCTGCGGCTGGTACTGGGCCGGACGTTCCGCAGGGCGGGACACCGGACCGCGCTCGTCGCCGCCGGCCTGCCGCTCCACCTCGCCGTGGTGCCACTGTGGCTCTGGCTGCTCGGCACGATGGCGGCGTTGGTGCGCGCGCCCGGCGCGGTAGCCGTGACTCCGCTGCCCGTGCTGCTCACGCTCGTGGTGACACCCCTGCTGACCGTCGGGCAGCGGCGGCGCTACCGGGCGCTCGTCGGCAAGGACCTCCCGCGCCCCGCCGTACCCGGGCCGGGACGCAACTGGAAGTCGGCGGTGCGCCGGCTGACCGGCCGGGCCTTGTGGCGGCAGGTCTGCTACCACGCCGTGTCGGGTCCGCTGCTCGCCGTCCTGGACCTCGCCGTCCTCGCCGTCTGGGCCGTCGCTCTCGTGGCCGCCTCCATCTACGTGTGGATCTGGGCGCTGCCCCCGCAGTGGCGGGTCACCGACCTCGGGTACACCACGCAGGCCGCGTACATCACCGTCGGCGGCCTCGCCCTGCTGTTCCTCGGGCCCCGGCTGACCGGCGCTCTGGTGCGGCTGGAGACCCGGGCGGCCGAGGTCCTGCTCGGCCCCAGCCGCACGGAGAAGCTCGCCCGCCGGGTAGCCGACCTCGCCGAGAGCCGGGCCGGCGTGCTCGACGCCGCCGACGCCGAGCGGCGGCGGATCGAGCGCGACCTGCACGACGGCGCACAGCAGCGCCTCGTCTCACTCGCCGTCAACCTGGGCCTGGCCAGGTCCACCCTCGGCGACCTGCCGGAGGACGCCCGCAAGGTGATCGACGAGGCGCACCGCGAGGCGAAGGAGGCGATCGCCGAGCTGAACAACCTGGTGCGCGGCCTGCATCCGGCCGTCCTTGAGGACCGCGGCCTCGACGCCGCGCTGTCCGGGGTCGCCGCCCGCCTCCCGATCCCGGTGCGCGTGGCGGTGGCCCTGCCGCAGCGCCCCTCACCCACGGTCGAGGCCGTCGCGTACTTCGTGGTCTCCGAAGCCCTGACGAACGTGGTCAAACACGCCCAGGCGACCCGGGCGGACGTGACCGTGGAGCGGATCGGGGAGACACTGCTGGTGGTCGTCGCGGACGACGGCGCGGGCGGCGCGGATCTCGCGGCGGCCGACGGCACCGGGCTCGCCGGGCTCGCCAAGCGCGTCGCGTCCGTGGACGGCACGTTCTCCTGCCGCAGCCCCGCCGGGGGCCCGACCGTCATCACCGTGGAGCTGCCGTGCGCGCCGTGATCGCCGAGGATTCCCTCTTGCTGCGCATCGGCGTGGTCAAGGTGCTGGAGGCGGCCGGCTTCGAGATGTGCGCGCAAGTCGCCGACGCAGAAGGGCTGCTGGCGGCCGTCGAGGAGCACCGGCCCGACGTCGCCGTGGTCGACGTGCGCATGCCGCCCGGCTTCACCGACGAGGGAGTACGCGCCGCGCTGGTGATCCGCCGCCAGTACCCGCGTACCGCCGTGCTCCTGCTGTCGCAGTACGTGGAGGAGCGGTACGCCGCCGATCTGCTCGCCGCCAACACCTCGGGCGTCGGCTATCTGCTCAAGCAACGGGTCGCCGACGTCGAGGAGTTCGCCGAGGCGGTACGCCGGGTGGCGGCCGGCGGCACCGCGCTCGACCCGCAGGTCGTCGCGCAGCTGCTGGTGCGCCGGCACAGCGATCCACTCGACCGGCTGACACCGCGCGAGCGGGAGGTGCTGGAGCTGATGGCGGGCGGCCGGTCCAACTCCGGCATCGCCGCCGAGCTGGTCGTCAGCGAGAGCGCGGTCGCCAAGCACATCAACAGCATCTTCACCAAGCTCGACCTGCCCAAGGCCGACGCCGACCACCGCCGCGTCCTAGCGGTACTGCGCTTCCTGGGCGTTGCGACTGGCTGAACACCTCGTACGGCCATTACCTCGACGCTGCACCGGCCGAGGCGCTGGCCACCGTGAACCTGATGTCCCTGCTCGGTCTGCACCGGTCCCTGCGCGGGGCGCTCGTCGGACACTTCGCCGCCGTCAAGGTCACCTCATCTCCTGCCTCACGCCGCCTGGCCGAGGCACTTGACCGTATGGGCGCCGGCCCGGCGGCCGTCCGGTTCTACACAGAACACGTGGAGGCGGACCCGGTGCACGAACAGGTCGTTTGGCACGAGGTCGTCGCCGGTCTGCCGACCGACGAGCCGTGGCTCGACGCCGACGTGGTGTTCGGGATCCGCGCGACCGGCCATCAGGAAGAGCGGCTGGCGGCCCGGCTGCTTGGCACCTGGCGGGACGGGGCGACAGCCCCGCGCACGGGCCGCATCGCCCCGGCCGTTGCGAGCAGGCAGGGCGCATGAGAGCAAGATCAAGACTCTATGGTCTGCCTGCGGTCGGGCGGAGCCGCCGCTCCTGCGGCGCCGGCGAAAGGTCCTCGCCAGCCCCATGCAGATCGGGCGCCCGCGCCGCGTCCCGGCCGTTTCTCAGCGGGGGCCTGCTTCCCGCGCGGAAGCCCGCAGGCAGCGAAGCAGCTCTTCGGTGTAGGGCACGACGACGCCCGCGACGATGACCCCGGCGAGCCCGGCCAGATAGGCGGCGGGCAGCGGATGATCCTTGGGTAAAAGTCGCCAGTCCTGGGCACCAGGGCCGCCCCGCAGTGTCGAGCGGACCTGGTCCGCGTGCAGGCAGGCGGTGAAGGCGAGCGCCGTGAGCGGCAGGACTTCCAGGAAGCTGTGGACGTGCTGCTCGATGGGCCGGACCTCTCGTTCGCCGACGGCCAGCGACACGTCGTAGACGGCCGTCGCCCCATGGGCCAGGGCGGCCCCGCCCATCACGGTAAGCACCAGCGGATTGACACGGGCGAGCAGCCCCATCACCACCGGTATGCCGGCCTCGGTCATCATCAACGCGTGGACGGCCGACTCCTTGGTGCCGCTGGTGTGCTCGATCCGAGTGCGCCGGTGCATCCACCAGTCCGCAAGTCCAGGCACCACCCACAGGGGAAGAACCCCATACAGCAAAAACCGGCGGCTCGCGTCCTCCACCGCGGTGGACGACACCGGGACCTGCAGATCGTCGGCCCGCCGCCAGTCCCGCCAGGTCCGCCAGGCCTTCCGGGGCAGTACGCGCAATACCATGGACACCTCCAAGACAGTGACAAGGGCCTTTGGCCCAGGGTCTACGAACCATCGAGTACCCGCCTCCGGTACCCCTCCTCATGCCGGCAACACCACGCACGACCTCCCAACCGTCGGGTACTCGGAGACGGCCTGGACAACGCGACGATGGAGTCGTTCTGGTCTTCGATGCAGATCGAGCTGTTGAACCGCAAACGGTGGAAGACCCGGGTCGAGTGGGCGAACGCGATCTTCGAGTACATCGAGATCTTCCACAACCGGCAGCGGCGCCACTCAGCACTGGGCTACCGCACCCCGATCGAGTACGAACTACTCTCACAAGACACCATCCCCGCCGCCGGTTAGCCACCGCAGCTGGAACCCAAACCGTGGGACGGGTCAAGATGTCACCCGATCGTGCAGCAGACCCAACTGCCCACCGACGGCCCCCCCCGTTACCGTCTTCATTGGCTCCGCAATGGGGCCTCCGGCCTTCGGGTCCGGCATGACTTCCCCTCCTGTTGTTGATGATCCGGGGGGTGGTGTCACCGGGTCCGGAGGCATCGACGGACCGCTGATGAGGGGCTTGAGCACCGGCTTCACCCAAGCCGGAAGAGCTCTCCGTAACGTGGATGTGGCAGCTCGATGCCCTGGCAAGGCCGGCCGAAAGCGTGACGGAGGGGCCTGCACGTGATCGACACCGGCGACATCGACGTCTTCCTCGGCCTGGACGTCGGCAAGGGCGAACACCACGCCACCGCCGTCACCCCGGCCGGGAAGAAGGCGTTCGACAGGCGCCTGCCCAACACCGAGCCCAAGCTCCGCGAGCTGTTCGCCAAGCTCCAGGCCAAGCACGGAACGGTGCTGGTCGTGGTCGACCAGCCGGCCTCGATCGGGGCACTGCCGCTGGCGGTCGCAAGGGACATGGGCTGCCCGGTCGCCTACCTGCCCGGACTGACGATGCGGCGGATCGCCGACCTCTATCCAGGTGAGGCCAAGACGGACGCGAGGGACGCGTTCATCATCGCTGACGCGGCCCGCGCGATGTCCCATACCCTGCGAGCCCTCGACGGCGAGGACGAGACGATCGCCGAGCTGGAGATGATCGTGGGCTTCGACGACGACCTGGCCGGCGAAGCCACCAGGGTCACCAACCGGCTCCACGGCCTGCTGACCCAGATCCACCCCTCCTTGGAACGGGTGCTGGGGCCTCGGCTCCAGCACCCGGCCGTCCTCACGCTGCTGGAACAGTTCGGGTCCCCGACCCAGATCCGCAAAGCCGGCCGACGCCGACTGGTCACCCTGTTACGGCCGAAGGCCCCGAGGATGGCCGAGCGACTCGTCGAGGACATCTTCACTGCTCTGGACGAACAGACTGTCACCGTCCCCGGCACTGACGCGGCCGCGCTGATCGTCCCGAGCCTCGCCGCCTCGCTCAACGCCGTCCTCGACCAGCGCAAGCTGCTGGCCGCGCGGATCGAGGAACTCCTGGAGTCCCACCCTCTTTCGAAGGTCCTGACATCGATGCCGGGAGTCGGCGTCAGGACCGGAGCCAGGATCCTCATCGAGGTCGGCGACGGCAGCACCTTCCCAACCGCCGGCCACCTCGCCGCCTACGCAGGCCTTGCCCCGGCGACCCGGAGCTCGGGCTCCTCGATCCGCGGCGAACAACCTTCCCGGAGAGGAAACAAGCAGCTCAAACGGGCTTTCTTCCTTTCCGCGTTCGCCGCTCTGGGCGACCCCGCATCCCGGGCCTACTACGACAGGAAGATCAGCCAGGGCAAGCACCACACCCAAGCCCTGCTCTGCCTCGCCAGACGCCGAGCCGACGTCCTCTTCGCCATGCTCCGCGACGGCACCTTCTATGAGCCGCAGCCCGCCAAAGCCGCGTGGCCCGCAGAGACTGCACTACGAGGCAGGACGATCCCCGAGATGCACCGCGGCATCTGAACCAATACGCCAGTCGGCAAGGCGCCGCGGGCTCACACCGTGAAGGTTGTCCATGTCCGGATCGGCACCGGCATTGACCAGCAGCGACAGCACCCCGCCATCACCTCGATACGTGAACACCGCCTGCCACAAAGGCGTATTGCCCTGCTCGTCGGGTGCATCCACTTCCGCACCCGCCGCCAGGAGAGAGCCGACAGCCGCGGCATCCTGCTCATCCGCCGCGAAGTGCAGCGGCGTCCACCCCCGGCGGCTCTCACGACCTGAGCCCTGGACCTCATCCGTCATGCCAGCCATCATCACGACAGCTTGACGAAGGACATAGGGGCACCCCCCGGCGCATGGCCCCCGTACACCGACCTCTCCGATGTCCGCGTCTACTTCATCCTGTTCGAACACGCGCTGCAACTGCACCGGCTGGCGCCGGGTGAGCCGCTACCGCGGGACGGGGAGCCATACCCCGACGACGCATTGCGCGTTCTCCCGGTGAGGCACCGCTCGGCGCGGTCCGACCGGCTTCCTCTGCGACGCCCCGCTGACCATCACGGCAGGCGCTTCCTCCTCAGCCAACGC
Source organism: Streptomyces sp. BK340 (assembly GCF_007827595.1). Classification (GTDB taxonomy): domain Bacteria; phylum Actinomycetota; class Actinomycetes; order Streptomycetales; family Streptomycetaceae; genus Streptomyces. Next base: position 37,577 of record NZ_VISR01000045.1, on the reverse strand, counting down.
CTCCAGATACTGTCCAAGGCCGATCACTCGGCGCCTGAGTACCTCTTCCGCGTCCGCCAAGTCTGTTCGCACCCGTTCCAGTTCGGCTTCGAGCTCCTCCACCCGCCCCGCCGCGGCTTTGCGTCGCGTCCAGAACTGCCCGCATCGACGGCATCCGCCACCCCCACAGCATCGCGGCCGACAACGAGCCGAGACTTCCGCGACAGCTGCGATCTCATGTCTGGCCAGCGGAATCCGCACACGAGGTTCGGAAAGAGAACGACCTCTAGCGGGTTGGTGCTGCTCTATTCGACCTCGCGGCAGCGAAGGTCACGCTGGCGGATGCAGGTGTGCGTCCCGGTGGGCGGTGGGAGCGGGCGTGGCGAGGCAGCTGAGCAGCGCGTGGGATCGTCGGGTCGTGGTCCTGGCTTCCGCGGTGTGCCCCGTGGCGTCGAGAGCGAGCGCCAGCACCCCCATAGTCTCCGCCAGCTCGGTCATGTGTGTTCCGGGGGCACGGGCGGCCAGGTGGCGGCGTACGGCGAACGCTCGGCGTGCCATGCGCAGGGCCTCCTGGTGGCGGCCCGCTGCCGTGAGGGCCAGGGCCAGTACGTGCAGGGCGGCTCCGAGTGCGATGCGGTGCTGCGACGCGTTGTCCTGCGGGGGCGCCAGGGGTGCGGTGAGTGATCTGAGCGCGCCGCGGGCCAGTCCGAGCGCCCGCGGCCATGAGCCGGTTTCCAGCAACGCCCAGGCGAGTGAGGTCAGGGCTTCGTCCAGATCGAGGCGATCGCCGTCCCGAGCGGACATTGCCTCACCTGCTGCTTCCTTCGCGTACAGCAGTACCAGGTGCTGGCAGGCGTCCACTGCCGCTTCGGGGCGCCCGGCGGCCGACTGTGCGGCGGCGTACAGGTGCAGCGCCTGGCAGTACCCGTCCCTGCGACCCTCGGCGGGGAGGCCTGGCTGGTCCTCGTGGTGTCGGACAGCCTCCTCGGCGGCGGCCAGCGCCTCGGTGTCGCCCGCCTGTTGCAGCACTGCGGCCAGTTGTACGAGGAGTGCGCCCTCGTTCACCGTCTCGTCCTCCTCGGCCTCGCTCGCCTCGTCGTCGTCCTCCTCGGCCGAGTCGTCGTCGTTCTCGCCCTCGACCACGCTCTCGCTCACGCCCCGTCGCAGGGCGAGGGCCTCACGCACGGGATCGACGGCCTCGGACGGTCGCCCCGCGTTGCACAGCGCGTCGGCGAGACGCGACAGATCCCCGGCCAGGGAGAGGCGGTGGTCGGCTTCTTCGGGGTCGGAGTCCAAGAGCCGGCGGCGCAGGTCGACCATTTCCCGTGCGCAGTCCGTCGCCTCCTCGTGACGGCCAAGTTCCTCGAACGCCGATATCCGGTGCCCCAGGAGTTCGAGTAGGGCCTCGAACCTCTGGGGACGTTCCTCGGCCGATGGCAGGCGGCACAGGGTCAACGCCTGCTCGGTCCGTGTCAGGATCTCCGACCAGCGGGTCAACCGGTGCATGTAGAACACCAGGTTTCCCGTGACGCGGACGAACTCGTCGACGAAGGCTCCGGGTTCCTCGGCCACCGCGGCCGCGAACCTGTCGTACGCCTCCGTTGCCGTGGCCAGGGCGGCCTCAGTGTCTCCTGAGTCGAACAACGCGTAGGCCTGGAGATCGAGCACACGGGCCAACTCCGGTCCGTGTGCGGCGGGCAGCCGGTCGGCGAGGGGGCGCAGGACGGCGACCGATTCGCCGAAGGCGCGCAGCGCTTTGGAGTACTGCCCGGTGTCGGCGAGGGCGTTGGCGAGTGCGGCGCGAGCGAGGGCCGGGGCGGATCCGTGGGCACCAGGGATCGACGCCTCGGTCTTTTCGTAGATCGCGACGGCATCGCTCAGCAGGTCGACCGCCTGCTCCGGAACATGGTGGGAAAGTGCAATCAGGGCGTTGGCGAACGACGGTGCCGCGGTCGGGTCGTGTTCGACCAGGGGTCGCAGCAGTTCCACGGCTTCCTCCGCCGATGCCTGCGCCCTGTCTGCGTCCCCGTGGTCGTCGAAGACGCCCGTGGCGTCGGACAGCCGCTCGGCCAGGTCCTGCGTGAAACGGTCCGGGTCATGTGCGGCCAGGCGCCGGGATTCGGTCAGGCACTCCTCGACCGTGTCCACCGCCTCGGTGAGCAGGCCGGCTGTACGGAGGAGTTCGGCGAGGTTGCCGAGGACCTCCGGTATGCGTGGACGGTATTGGTCAGGCCACCGAGCGGCGAGGTCACGGTAGAGGTCCCTTGCTCTGCGGGCGTTGGCCGTTGCCGCCCCGAGCTGCCCGAGCGCACTGTGGATCCGGATGAGGTTGTACTCGGACAGGGCGACATCGGGGAGGTGGGCCGGGTCGGCGCAGGCGAGATCGTGGTGGAGGTCGCGGGCGGTGAGTGCCCCTTCCAGCGCTTCGTCGAGCCGGTCCGCGTCGGCGAGTCGGTTCGCGTGGTTGTTCCAGGCCATCGCCAGATCGCCGTTATACGTTTCGGGATCCCGCGACGCCAGGTCCTCGTAGTACCGCAGCACGTCCTGGGAGAGCGACAGCGCTTCTGCCCCGGACCGATCCTGGTCGGTCACCAGGGACAGGGTGTTCAGGGCCAGGCCGAGGCCGCTCTCGGCTTCCGGCCAGCCGTGTGCGGTGAGTGTGTGCCACAGGGCGACGGACTTCTCGGCAGCGGTGCGAGCCGCCGAGATCCGCCCGATCTCGACCAGCCGGACGGCGTAACGGTGCAGCCGCCGAGCCTGTTCGGCCGACGCCTCGTGAGGATCCAGCGTCGTGGGTCCCGGTGGTTGTCGGGCCAGCAGGCCCGAGAGGTCCGCCGCCCATTCGTCGAGGGCCAGCGTGGGCAGCGGAACCGCGTTGTACAGCCGCTGTGCCAGTGATCCGCGCCGGTCCACAGCGCCCCTGATCTCCTCCAGTACGGCGGCCAGGGCCTGCCGGAGTGGGGCCGGGTTCTCCACCGCGACCACGGCGTTGACGGCCCGCAGGGCGAGTGGATCGGGATGGGCGGTGACGACGATCCGGAGTGGTTCGGTGATGTGCGGCTGGTGGAGCTGGGCCCGGGACAGCAGGTGGAAGGCGGCCGAGGTCTGGCGGTCGGTCGTGTCGGGCAGCAGGCGACCCAGCAACTCGGGATCCTCCGCGAGGACGCCGCCCAGGAGATGTTCGCCCAGCCGGTCGGGCTGGAGCGGACCCCAGTGGTCGTCGTCGGATGGATAGAGGCTGGACAGCCAACGTCCGCAGCGCGCTGGGTCCGGCAGCGGCGTCCGGGGTTCCTCGATGTGGCCGGTCGGCCGGAGCCTGCTGAGGACGGCCAGGGCCTGCCGTTCGTCCTCCGCGGGGCAGAGTGTGGCGGCAGCGACCATACGGCGGTACTCGAAGAGCGGTAGGTCGCCGATACCGTGGCTGTGCGCGGTGCGCCTCCAGACCTTCTGCTCGTGACGGAGGAGGACCGCCTCATGGCGATCGCCGTTCGTGACGCGTACCGGGTCCACAGCCTGCAGCAGGGCTACCAGGGCGGCCATTTGGAGGTTGAGAGCGCCGGAGTAACGGTCCTCTCTGACGGACGGCGGCACTGCCGCGCGTATCGCCTGCCGTGCCTTCGGCCCTGGGTACAGGGTGGTCAGTCCGTCTTCGAGGTCGGCCATGGCGTCGCGAACGGCGGTGGCACGGAGTGCGGCGGTGGGCTCCAGGGGAGGCAGCGGGCGTACGGCGGTGTCGCGCGGGAAATGCGCGTGCTCCCGGAGTTGGCTCCACCACTGGCCGGCCTTGCGCGCCAGGATCAGGAGCCGCACCGGATGGCAGCGGGCTGGGACGGACGGACCGAACGCGTCGAGAAGGTCGTTCATCTGTGACTGGCGGGTCTCGGCGTAGTCCACTACCAGCAGCAAGGGAGTGTCGAGCGTGGCCAGCCGGGACAGTGCCCGGATGTCGGCGCGTTCGGCGAGGAATCCGGCCGTCCAGCCGTCTTCTTCGGCGGCGCGGACTGCTTCGAGGGCCACCCTCGTCTTGCCCTGGCCACCTGGGCCGGTGAACAGGAGCACCGAGTCGCCGGCATCGGAGTGTCGCCAGTTCGCGAGGTCGCGGAGGGTTTGCTCGCGGCCGTGGAATCGGACCGTGGCCGCTTCCGGCCTGAGGAGTGAGATGGGGGTGAGCGTTGGACGCCCGGTGGATCGGTGCAGCACCCTTGCGAGTTCGGCCGGCTGAGGGCGAACCGCCTTGAGACCGAGCAGTTCGCGGGCCTCGGGATCCTCCCACAGCGGTGCCGTCTCCTCGATCTCCACGCCGTCGAGTGCGTCGGCGCGCACCACGACCCCCACGAGCAGGCCGTCGCACATGACGGCTGCACCCGACATGCCGTCCCAGCGTGTCCTCTTCTTCTCGTTCGTGCCTGCGGCTCCGTCTGGCAGTGGCGGCACGGGTTGGGCGACGTGGACAACGTGCCGTGATCCGAGGGCATCCGAGGAGACCAGGGTGCCGCTGATGTGGGCGGTGTCCCGCATCACGGTGGCCAGTTGTGGGCCGCCCCGGTCCTCGTACACCCTGAGGCCCGCGGGGAAGCCGGTGGCCTCGATGCGTGCCGAGCAGGGCCGGGTGGCCAGCCGTCCCCAGCGCACGGGTGGGAGGGCGGACAGGCCGGGCCCCCCGGCGTTGTCCTCGACGCGCAGCACGGCAAGGTCCCTGGGTCTGCGGTCTCCTTGACCCTCGGGCGCGTCCGGGTCCGAATAGCGGCGCAGCAGTACTCGGCAGCGCAGCCACGGACCCATCCCGCCGGGGCGGATCCACACCTCGCCGGTACCGGGTGCGGGCACGGTGTGCGCGGCCGTGATCACCAGTCCGTCGTGCAGCAGATATCCGGATCCGGCGGTGTGGGTTCGCGCGCCGGGCCGCAGCGACGCGAGTTCGACCACACGCGGGTCCGCCGCCACGGCACGTTCACTCATCCGCTCTCCCACCCGTCGGCTCCACGCACGCTCCGGCGGCACATCCTGACAGACTGTGTGGGACTGTGTGACGGGGCGCTTCCGGTGGGTAGCGATGGGGTTGACCGACGCAGTGCGACAGGGGGATGAGATGTCCGACCGAGACTCCGCCGAGAATTTCGTCGAACTCGCGCAGGCCATCGGGTCGTTGCGCAATCAACTCGACACGGCCCGGCGGCTGGCGCCCGAAGGGGGCCTTTCCTTCGAAGTCGGGCCGGTGGAACTGGAGTTCCAGGTGGCTCTGTTGAGCGGCAGCGAGATCACCGGGGGTGCCCGGTTCTACGTTCTGTCGGGCGGTGGGGGCAAGCGGCGGGAGCGGACGTCCACGCACACCATCCGGCTCACCCTGACACCCCGGGGACCGGACGGTGGACCGCTCGAAGTGTCGGACACCGCGGAGACGTTGCCGCAGAGGTGAGCTGGACGATCCCACCCGTCGCCCGGCGGGTGGTAGAGGTCTACCGGACCTCGGACGGCGGTCGGTATCGGATCGCCACGGGCCATCTGTTGGATGACCGGCTGGTGTTGACGGCCGGTCATGCCGTCCGTGGTGCGACCAGGGCCCGTATCCGGTTGCTCGACGGCGGTTCGGTCTGGGACTGCTCGGTGGTTTGGCGTCGCTACGACAGCGCGGCGGGGACCGGGGTCGACGCGGCGTTGCTCCGGATCGACGATGGCTCGTTCCGGGAACCGGTGGGGCTTCCACCTCTGGTGTGGGGACGGCTGGGTACGGGCGCCCGCCGTCCCGTCGAGGCGGTCGGGTTCCCGGCGGGTATGCGGGTGTGTGAGGAGGGCGCGCCGGCCTTCAGGGACACCGCGCACATTACCGGCCACATCGCGCCGGGTAGCAGGCTCAAGGCCGGCCGTCATGAGATCAAGGTGGACAACCCGGTGCCTGCCGTCGTCCCCGGGGAGGGCGCCGGGAACGTGTCCCGTTGGGGCGGGATGTCCGGGGCGGGGGTGACGTCCGGGGGCCTGCTGGTGGGGTTGGTGGTGGTCGACCCCGACCCGGGCGCGGCCGGCGGGGCGCTGACCGCCGTTCCGTCGACCTCGCTGCTGGAGGACGAGCAGGCGGCCGCGCTGCTGGGGAGGCCCCGCATGAATGACGTCGCGCTCGCGGGCGTCCTTCAGCCCCCGCCGTCGCCCGCCCGGTCACCGGCGGGTCTCCTACGGGCCGAGGTCAGCCCGGTCGGTTTCCATGGCCGGGAGTCGTTGATGGACGGGCTCGTCGAGTGGTGTCAGGCTCCGGGTCTGTGGTCGCTGAAGCTGCTGACCGCGCCGGGAGGTCAGGGCAAGACACGGGTGGCGGCCGAGCTGGTGGATCGGATGGCCCGCCGGAACTGGAACACCGGGTTCCTGGACGACGACCCCGATGCCGACCTGAGTGCACTCGGTGAACTGTCCGCTCCCCTCCTGCTCGTCGTGGACTACGCGGAGACCCGTCTCGATCAACTGCTGGAACTGCTGCGGCTGTTCGGGACGATGGCCGGGACGGGGGTGGGACCGCCGGTCCGTCTGCTGATGCTCGCCAGAAGCGACGGGGAGTGGTGGCAACACGTGTGCCGGAAGAGCCGGGCACTGCGGGAGCCGCCGCCCGGCACCGTGGAGGAGCTGGGGCCGCTCGCCGACGATCCCGCGACCCGGTCCGAGGCCTTTCGCCACGCGGTCGTGGGCCTGGCCCACGCTCTGGCCCGGTTGCCGGAGCTTCACCCGGCGCCGCCCGGTTTTCGACCGGAGTCGGTGACACCGCCGCGGCTGTCGGACGAGCGGTTCGCCAGGGCCCTGGAACTGCACAGTACGGCGCTGGCCTCGCTGTTGCAGCACCTGTTCCCGGTCCCGGCCGCTTCCCGGGGGCAGGGCATGGAACTTCTGATGCGGCACGAGGAGGCGTATTGGACGCGGACCGTGTCCGCCCACCGAATCGGTCACTTGCACACGGAGACCCTGCGGCAGCTGGTCGTCACCGCGACGCTCTGCCGGGCCCGTACCCCCGACGAGGCCAGAAATCTGTTGGAGGGAAGCGGGATCCTGCGCGGGGAGACCGCCAACACGGTCCTCGGCGCGGCGATGTGGCTCAACGAGCTGTACGGCGGTCGTGACGGCTACTGGGTGGGACTGGTGCCCGACCTGCTGGGCGAGCACCTGGTCGGTACGACCGCGCGGGCCTTCCCCGAGCTGCTGTCCGCGCTCACCGAACTGCCCGACGCCGAGCGGTCCGGTCATCTGCTGCGCGTGCTGTGCCGGGCCGGACAGAGCTTCCCGGAACTCGACGAGCGGATCGTCGGCCTGATCGCCGGACGCCCCCGGCCGCTGGCGCCCGTCGCCGTCGAACTGCTGGCCCGGGAGGGGTACGGCGTCCTGGGCCGAGCGGTGGACGCGGTGCTGGATGGGCCGGACGGGCGGGGTCCGCTCTCCGCCGAACTGCTCGCCGCGGTGCCCCGTCACACGGTGGTGCTCGCGGGTCGCGCGGTCCGGATGGCCGAAGAGACCGTGGCGCACGCCCGGGGTACGGCGGGCGCACCGCGGGAACTGGCCTCCGCACTCCACGCCCTGGCCTACCGGCTCGCCCGGGCAAGCCGGTATCCCGAGGCACTGGAGGCGTGCGAGGAGGCTGTCCGCCTCCGGGGAGACGACAGCCTCGACGCCACGGTGGATGCGGAGTTCATGGACGTCCTGCTGGGGTACGGCGCTCGGCTGGACGAGGTCGGCCGTCCGCACGACGCGGTCGCAGTCGGCGAGCGTCTGCTGGCCGCGCTCGGCCCGGGCCACCGTTCGGACACCCCCGAGGATCAGGGCCGCCGGGCGACCGTACTGCACCAGCAGGCCCTGTGGCTGTACCGCGCGGGCCGCCACGACGAGGCCCTGGCGCTGGGGGCCGCATGCGTACGGCTGCGCGAACGGCTCCTGCGCCGGGAACCGGGGTGGCCCGCGGTGGAGATGGCCGACGCACGCCTGCACCACGCCCTCTACCTCCACCAGGACGGTCGTGTCGCAGAGGCGGCCGAGGAGACCGCGCGTGCCGTGGCGATCCTGCGAGTGCTGGCACAGGAGCACCCGGACGCCTACCTGGTGCGGCTGGCGGAAGCGCTGCACAACGAGGCCCGGACACGTGCGGCACTGAGCGAGCACGGGACGGCGCTGGGCCTGGCCGAGGAGGCCGTCGCCATCCAGCGGGGTCTGCTGGACGACGACCCCGCCCCCTCCCAATTAGGGCTCCTGGCGAGGCTGTTGAGTGGACTGGTCAGCCGGCTGACCGCGATGCGCCGTCTGCCCGATGCTCTGGAGGCCGCGACGGAGGCGGTGCGCCTGCGACGTGCGCTCGCCACCGACCGAGATCCCCGGGCCGTGGGTGAACTGGCCTGCGTACTTGCGGATCTGGCGCTGTCGCTGCGTCGCGTGGGTGACGACGAAAGGGCGGTGGTGGCCTCGGAGGAATCGGCCGTGGCCCTGCACGAGGCGACCGGAGGCGGTGGGGCTCCGGCGGGCGGGGAAAGCGCCCGCATTCTCTGCGTCCATGGTCTCGTACTCGGCTCCCGCGATCCGGAGCGGGCCCTGAAGGTTCTGGAGGAGGCCGCGGAAGTGGCCCGAGCGGGGCGACACACCGTGTTGCTCCGGCGATGCCTGACCGAAATTGAGCGGCTGCGCGCCCGTTCCTGACCGTCAACTGACGTTGGTGGACCGAGAGGAGACTCAAACCATCACTGTCGGATCACTCCGGGAAAGAGGCGATCACCGCACCTTCCGGGCGGGGACCATTCCGGCATACCGTCGCCTAGGCTGAGGCCAGCGCATCTCCTGTGAACGGTCGTCCCTGCAAGGGAGTTCAGACATGCCCAAGAAGCCCAAGACGTCGGAGCAGGACGGCAAGGCCGCACCCGCACCGGAACCGTCGACGGCTCCGCCTGCCCCTTCCGCGCAGGATGCTGCCGGTCTCACCCCGCAGAACGCGGATCTCGACCTGAACAGCGAGACATGGTCCAACTTCTCCGAGGTGGACGACGAACTCGACGGGCTGCCCGAGCGGTGACACCACCCGGTCCGGCAGCCGTCGACCACCGCACGGACCCCCGTGTCGTCGAGGTCTACAGCCGCAGGCCGGACGGCCGGGGCGGCGGCACCGGCTACCTCCTCGACGACGGCCTCGTCCTGACCGCCGGCCACGTCGTCAGCCGTGGCGACTGGCGCCAGGCCGAGGTGACGGTGAGGTTGCCGGGTTCGAAGGACTACCTGCCGTGCGACGTGGAGTGGTACGGCTACGAAGCCCATGAGCCCGCCGACACACGGATGGACGCCGCCGTCCTGCGGATCTCGTCGCCGCTTCCGGTGCCACCGGACGACGGTTCGCCCCCGCTGCGCTGGGGCCGCCTGGTCACCGGGCTGCCGGAGGTTCCGGTCGACCTCGTCGGCTACCCGTCCGGCATGGGCGTACGGCGCGACGACGACATGGGAAGGCTGGTCCTGCGGGATACCGTCAGGGTGCGGGGAACCGTCAACACCGGCACAGCCGTCAAGGCCAGGCGCTACCACATCGTTCTGGGGCAGCCGATCCCCTACTCGCCGGCCGCCGCCGTGTCCCGTTGGGAGGGTGCCTCCGGCGCGGCGCTGCTCAGCCATGATCTGCTGTGCGGTGTCGTCGTCACGGCCAAGGACGAGCCGGGGCACGGCAGGGCCCGCGCGATCCCGGCCGAGGAACTCCTGGCCGACCCCGGCTTCCGCGCCCTGTTTCCGAATGCCGTCACCGAACCGGCCGAACTGCAGCCGCTGCTGGAACGGGAGTCGGCCCGGCCGGTCAACACCCCCGTGTCGCTGCTCAGGCCAGACGCCACGGCCGTGCCGTTCACCGGACGCCGGGACGTCCTGGCCCGCCTCGGCGCATGGTGCGAGCAGCCCGGCCGGTTCTCCGTACGGCTCGTCACCGGACCCGGCGGCCAGGGCAAGACCCGACTCGCCGCAGAACTCGTTCGCCGTCTGCGGCTGCGGAACTGGAGTGCCGGATTCCTGGCCGCGGGAGCCTCCCCCGCTCTCCTGCCCCTGGTCACTGAGACCCGCACCCCGTTGCTGCTCGTCGTCGACTACGCCGAGACGAGGGTCGAGCAACTCCAGACCCTCCTCGATCTCGTCGACCGACACGAGCACACCGACACCATGGCGCTGCGACTGCTGCTGCTCGCCCGGGACAAGGAATCGGGCGACTGGTGGGAGAACCTGTGCAGCGAAGCCCTGCCACTGCGCGACCCGCCACCAGGGACGGTGCTCCCGCTGCCCGACCTCTACGGCGAGGATGAAGATCCACCGGACGACAACACCTTCCGTATGATCGGTGAGAACCTCGCCGAGGCACTGGCCGCACTACCCACCGTTACCACACCCTGGGACCCCGCCGTCCTGCGCACCCTGCCCGTGCCCGACCTGGACGACCCCCGTCACCACCGCGCCCTGGACCTCCAGATGGCGGCCCTGGTCGCCCTGCTCCAGGCCCTCGACCCCGAGGACGGCCCGGCGGACGAGCCGTACGAGGGCGTACTGCTGAGGCATGAGCAGAAGATCTGGCGGCACACCGCACACGACCGGGGACTGGGCGCCCTGACCCTGAGTGCCCGGCGGGAACTGGTTGCCTCGGCCACGCTGTGCGGCTCACCCGCCGACCGGGACCAGGCCCGGGACGTCCTCGCGCGGCTGTCCACGCTCACGACCGACGCACCGGACGTCGCGGACTCCGATGCCACCCACGACGTGGTCGGCGCCGCCGCGGAATGGCTCGCCACCCTCTATCCCGACCCGCACACCTTCTGGGGGCCGTTGCGCCCTGACCGGATCGGGGAGTACCTCGTCGGGCTCGCCGTCGACCGACGCCCGGCACTGCTGGACGAACTGCTCGCCACGGCTCCGACCGCCCAGGCCACCGACGCACTGAGGGTGGCCGCCCGAGCGGCACCCCGGCACTGTGGGCTCGGCCCGCCCCTACACGCCGTCGTGGTCCGCCACCCCCGGCGGCTGGCCGGACCGGCCGTGACCGCGGCGACCACCAGCGGATCGGAACCGGGCCCCCTGCACACCGCCCTCGCCGAGGTCGTACGCGATCACCCCGACGATCAGACGCTCCTGCGGAGCATGTTCACCCGGCTGCCCGCGCACTCCCGCAACCTGTCCGTGTGGGGAGCTGACCTCGCCGGGGCCCTCGTCACCCTGGCCGCAGGAGCACTCGGCGATCAGCCGGACGACTCCGGCTGGGCACGACTGGCGGCCGCCTTCAACGACCACGCCCACTGGCTGACCGCCGTCGGCATGCACGACGAGGCACTGGAACGCGGCGCGATGGCGGTCCGGCTCTACGAGGGCGTCGCCGGCCGGGAACCCGGCCGCTACGCCCACGACATGGCCACCGCGCACGAGGGCTACGCCCACCAGCTCCATCTACAGGGCAGGCGGGAGGACGCGCTGGCATCCGCCGAGCGCGCGGTCGACCTGCGGCGCGAGCTGGCCGACGGGCCCGTCGCCCGCGCGGCGCTCGCGGTGGCGCTCACCGGGTACGCCCACCATCTGTCCAGCCTCGGACAGGTCGTGGAGGCCGCCGGGGCGAGCGGCGAGTCCGTGTGCCTGTACTCCGGACTTCCCCCCAAGACACTGTCGGCCCATGAGGACGAGTACGCCGCCGCACTGCTGGCCCATGCCGTCTGCCTCGCGGAGCTGGCCGAGTACGACGACGCCATCGACGCCGTGGACCAGGCGATCGTCCACTACCGCCGACTCTCCCGCCGTTACCCCGATGCCCATCTACGCCCTCTCGCTGCCGCGTTGGCGACTCGGGCCGACCTCCTGGTGGACACCGGATCCTACGAACGCGCCCTCGACAATGCCAGGTCGGCGCTGAAGACATACGAAAGTCTCGCCGCGGGACCGGTCGACCTGTACACCGGTGAACGTGCCGCCGCGCTGCACTGCGTCGCCCGCTGCCTGGGACCCCTCGGCCGCTGGGAGGAAGCGGAACGACGGTCCCGAGAGGCCGTCGAACTCTACGACGAGCTACGGCGGACCGCGCCACGGACACACACCTTCGCCTGGGCCCGGGCAGCCGACGGCTGGGCCATCGCCCTGTCGGAGTCCGGTCGCGACCGGCAGGCCGTGGAGGTGAGCCGCGGCGCCGTCGACGCGCTGGAAGAACTGCACGCCGGCGGCGACCCCGGGACGCAGAGCGCGCTGGCCGACGCGTCGCGCAACCACGCGGAGATCCTCTTGGAGCAGGGGCGGGCGGCCGACGCGGAGCCCTTCGCAGCCCGGGCCCTCGCGCTCTGCCGGGAGATAGCCGCCCACGACGACGGGGCCTTCGCCTACGAGACGGTGCTGTCCCTGCTGGTCCAGGGCATGGTGCTGGCCACGCTCCGGCCACGCGAGAGCGTACGGCCGCTGCTGGAGGGACTCGGCCGAGCCCAGGAGGCCGATGACCAGGAGACGGGTGCGCAGTTGGCGGCGGTGCTGGTCGACGCCTACCGGGCGGACCCCACCGTGGCCGATCTGGTCCACGAACTCACCGGCGCCGTACCCGACTGGCTACGCGCCTGACCCGGGCGCCGGTCAAGGGCGGGGCGGGGCGGCGGGAGGAGGCCCTGGATTCGGGTGTTCTGGAAGGAGGCGAGTTCCCAGCCGTGTTTCCGGTGGGCGGCGACATAGGTCGGGGATTTGTGAGCTATCTTCGGGCGGCCGCACAGATGGGCGCCGCTGTAGGTGCGATCCGACATCGAGATCAATCTCAGCGCCTACGGCTGTACCGCTGTTCCAAGCGCCGCCCGTTGCATCCGATGCGAACTCTCGACGGTGTTTGTCCGCCGACTCTCATCACATGCGGTTTTCGCGCATGTGATGAGAGTCGGCGGAGGGTGGTGGACCGGTGGGGCTGCAGGTCAGCGTCGGTCCAGTCCCGGGTAGTAGCCGCGTTGGTACGGCGACAAACGGGAGGCGTTCAACTGACCCTCACCCCGGCACACAGGGCAGACCTTCGTTGTGCCGCATTCCCTGCATCGGCTCCTCCGGTGGGGCTGGCCAAGCACCCACCCGCAGCCACCGCATCCGGGACACCAGCCGAGGCCGTCGCACTCGTAGCAGAGTCGTGAGCGTTGGCGCCCGAGAGGATTCGGCCCTGCCGGTCCCCCTTTTCAGGGCCCGCATGTTCACGGAGTCGATCGCGCAGCGAGACCAACCGCGGGCGCCGAGCTCGTGGAGGCCAGGCGGTGAAGCTTCGCCCACACCCTGGCCTTCGACCAGTTCACGCCGCCGATGGACTGTCGCACCAGAAGGTCCGGACGAAGCGGACGGCAGCCACGTGCACCGCGAAGTTGCGACGAACACGATCGCCGCCAGCACCTCTCCGTGTCGGCGCCCGCCACTGCCCCTGCGAACGTGTTGGCGCCCCCGGCACCACCCGCTGGAACAGCTCCCCCCAGCTCATCCGGCACCAGCCACTCAAGGATCCCCGTTTCGACAGGCAAGAGATGGGCTGTTAGATCGGAAAGCCTGGAATGTTCTCACGCAGCGTCTTGAGCCGCTGTGTGAACTATCTTGTTGCTGCGTCGACATCGTTGCGCTCCGTGCAGATCTCTCCATGGGCGACATCAGCCGTGATCTGGTCCAGAAGGTCAACGTACCGCCGGTAGCCGAGCGCTCTGTTGCACTTGAGAAGCCATCGTGCCGCGTCGTCAGCCCTATCCCCGCCCCCGGTCGTGTGAGGGCAGAAAGTACCAGACTTGCCGATGCGACGCTTGCACTAGGTGTGCGGTCCGGGGAGTTAGGTGACGGGCGACATGCGCCTTCGTGGTGCTTGAACGAGTGATCACTAAACGGACAGACACATCCGATCAACTGACCAGCCCATCAAAGAGACACGCTCTAGCCAGAGCCTGTCCAACGCCTCATCCAACGCCCCGTGCGCCGCGCGCACTTCGTCAGCAGGCCCGGACTGACATCCCTACATCGCGGCACTGACGAGCGAGGACGCGACCTTCAGGCGCCGCGTGTCGCTTTTAGGTCACGTCGCACATGTGACAGCTGTGACTAGTGACAGGCCCGACTGCACCAACGAATGATTTCGGCCAAGTTGTGGCGTGCAGCTGTACGAAAGGTGTTCCCCTGATGGCAAGAATCCGCCTCAAGGCGGCGATATCGACTGGATTGCTGGTGGTGGCCGGTGTCGCGCCGGCCGTCGCCGCAGCACGGGCGCCGGCCACCGACCTTGTCACTCGTTCCGTCTCCGGGCAGAAGGCCCGCTCCGCGACCGTACGGCTGGTGACCGGCGACCAGGTGACCGTGACGTCGCTGCCCGGCGGACGGCGAACCGCGTCGGTGCAGCCCGGCCCCGGGCGCGAGCACGTGCCCTTCGAGACGTTCGAGGGCGACGACAAGTCGCTGACCGTGATGCCGTTCGACGCCCAGGGGCTGGTGTCCGCCGGGACGCTGGACCGTCGGCTCTTCAACGTGACCGCCCTGATCTCCCAGGGCTACGACGAAGCTCACACGTCCGCGCTTCCGCTGATCGTCTCCTCCGCGCCGTCCCGGCAGGGAGCCAGGGCCGGCGCACGGGCCTCGAAGGCCGCCGCGGACCTTGCCGACCGGCTGGTGGCGCTCAAGTCGACGCACTCCCGCACCCTGGCGAGCATCAACGCGCGGTCCGTGCGGGTCTCAGGCAAGGACCTGGGGACATTCTGGAAGACGCTGAACCCCGGTGAGAAGTCGGACGCCGCCCGGGCCGCGGTCACCCCGCGGATCTCGCTGGACGGCAAGGTCAAGGCCATGCTGGACCGCAGCACGGCGCAGATCAACGCCCCCACCGCCTGGAAGGCCGGCTACGAGGGCCAGGGCGTCAAGGTGGCCGTGCTCGACACCGGTGTCGACGCCGCCCACCCCGACCTGGCCGGCCGCATCGCGGAGGCCGAGGACTTCTCCGGCAGCGGGAACACCGCCGACCACTTCGGCCACGGCACCCACGTCGCCTCCATCGTCGGCGGCACCGGCGCCGCCTCGGACGGCACCCGGCGCGGTGTCGCGCCCAAGGCCGACCTGCTGATCGGCAAGGTCCTGGACGACAACGGCTACGGCAACGAGTCAGGCATCATCTCCGGCATGGAGTGGGCGACCGCCGAGCACGCCAAGGTCGTCAACATGAGCCTCGGGGCGCCCGAGCAGACCGACGGCACCGACCCGCTCAGCCAGGCCGTCGACAACCTGACCGCCTCCACCGGCACGCTCTTCGTCGTCGCAGCCGGCAACTCGGGTCCGGATCCGTACACCGTTGGCACGCCGGGCGCGGCCGACTCCGCGCTGACCGTGGGTGCCGTCGACCGCGACGACTCCCTGGCCCCCTTCTCCAGCCGCGGCCCGCGCTTCGGTGACGAAGCGGTCAAACCCGACGTGACCGCCCCCGGCGTGGGCATCGTCGCCGCCCGCGCGGCCGGCACCACCCTGGGCGACCCGGTCGACGCCAACTACGTGGCGCTGTCCGGGACCTCCATGGCCACCCCGCACGTCGCCGGCGCCGCCGCGCTGCTGGCCCAGCAGCACCCGGACTGGAGCGCCCAGCAGCTCAAGGACGCCCTGATCAGCACCGCGCACACGGTGCCCGGCACCAAGGTGACCGAGCAGGGCGGCGGCCGCGTCGACCTTGCCGCGGCCATGGGCCCGATCACGGCCACCGGCTCTGTCACCCTCGCCCCCCTGACAACTGGCGGCACGCCGGTGCAGCAAAAGGCGGCCACCCTCCACTACACCAACACCGGCGATCACCCGCTCACCCTCTCCCTGTCCGTGAACCTGGCCACCGATAACGGGCGGGTCATGCCCGACGGAGTGGTCAGCCCCGACTCCAGCACCGTGCAAGTGGCCCCCGGTGCCACCGCCGACGTGCCGCTGCGCACCGACTCGACACACGCGGTCCGCGGGAAGTTCTACGGATACGTCATCGCCAAGTCCGCCGACGGCGCCCTGCTCGCCCACACCACCGTCTCCCTCGTGGTGCACGCCCCCCAGCACCGGCTGACCGTGGTCTACCGCGACCGCAATGGCCAGGTCGTGCCCGGCTGGCTGCCGAACATCTGGGGCCCCGACGGGTTCGTGGGCTACACGGACCGCGACGCGGGAGTCGCCGTCGTGGAAGAGGGCACGTACTACCTCAGCGCCGGCTTCTACGACCGGACCGATGACGGCGAAGAAGCCGGCCAGATCGTCGACCCCGAGGTGAAGGTCACCAAGGACATGACGGTGACCCTGGACGCCTCGAAGGTCACCGAGGTGAAGATCCGCACGCCTCGCCCCGCCGAGCAGCACGGCGTCCTCAGCACCACGTTCTACCGCAAGATCGACGGTCAGGGCCTGATGCAGGGCGCCCTGTTCTTCGACACCGTCAAGCGGCTCTATGTCAGCCCCACCCCCCAGGTCACCGACGGTGTCTTCGAGTACTCCTCGCGCTGGCAGATGACGGCCCCGCAACTGCGGGCCAAGGTCTCGGGCAGTTCGCAGCAGTTCGCGCCGTACTACCAGGTGACCTCCCCGGTCTTCGGAGACCAGGGCGCGCGGCTGACCGCCGTGGCCGCCGGCCTGGCGGCGGCGCCCGACTTCCGCGGGGCGCGCGGCAAGCTGGCCGTCGTACGGGACGACAACTCCGCGTGGTACGACCGACCGGCTCTCGCGCAGGCCGCCGCGGACGCCGGGGCCAAGGCGCTGCTGGTGGTCCAGCCCAAGGGTTTCTCCGACTGGACCCGGTGGCAGCCTGACGGTGACCGGATGGCCCTGCCCACCATGCAGACCTCCTGGAAGAACGGGTCGGCCCTGCTGGAGCGCATCAAGCAGGGCACCACGAAGGTAGAGCTCTCCGGTACGGTGCGCAGCCCGTATCTGTATGACGTGATGCAGGTCGCGAAGGGCTCCATCCCCAAGCAGGTGGTCTACACCGTCTCGGATCGCAACACCGCGGAGGTCCGCAGCACGTACACCCGCACCGGTGCCTCGTCCTGGGCGAGCGAACAGCGTTTCGCATGGCGGCCGTTCCAGGACACCGCGTGGAACCAGTACAGCCGCTACGTTCCGGTGGGACAGGAACGCGTCGAATACGTGAGCGCCGGAGACACGCTGTGGCAGCACGTCGTGCACCACAACATCGTCCTCGATGTCGACTTCCCGCTGTCGGCCGGCATGCACGACCTCACGCACACCTACCAGCCCGGCCAACGCGCCACGGAGCGGTGGTTCGGAGCAGTGGTCCGCCCGTCGATCCCGCGTGGCAAGGGCCTGTCATCGGTGCGCAATGGCGACACCCTGTCGGTGTACGTCCCGGAGTTCAACGACTCCGGCGCCGGTCACTGGTCGTTCGCGGAGGCCGACCCCTTCGGCGGAATCGGCGGCGGCCCCGGAGTGTCTTCCGCGGCCGACACGTCCAAGGCGGTGCTGTACCGGAACGGTGAGCAGATCGCCACGTCCGACGACGGCGCGTGGGGCAACTTCGAGGTGCCCGCGGGCAACGCCGAATACCGGCTCGACCTGACCACCGCCCGCGCCTCGGACGACTGGCGCTACGCCACCGACACGCACACGGCCTGGACCTTCCGCTCGGGCACCGCGGCCGAAGCGACCCTGCTGCCGCTGCTCCAGCTCGACTACGACGTACCGGTCGACGCACAGAACGCGGTGGGACGGGCGCGGGAGCACACCCTCGGCCTGACCGTCCGCATGCAGGACGGCATGGCCGCCCCACGCGGCGTGAAGCTGAAGGTCGAGGCGTCCTACGACGACGGGAAGACCTGGACCACGACGCGCACCTCACAGCAGGACGGCGACGGACCGTTCACCGCCACTGTGGAGCGGCCGTCGAACGTGCACGGCGACGCGTACGTGACGCTGCGGGTGACCGCGACGGACTCCGCCGGCAACAGCGTCCAGCAGACCGTGAACCGCGCGTACCTGCACCGCGGCACCGAGTGAGCCGTCGGCAACGCTGACGCGGATGATCCAGACCGAACCGCGGCGGGGGGGGGGGGGGGGGCGGGGGGGCCCCCCCCCCCCCCGCCGCGGTGTGGACGTTCCTGCGTACCTCGATGGACAACACCTTGACCGCCGCCCAGCAGGGCGGGGTGCGGCACGTCGTCATCCTCTCGGTCCTCGGCGCGGACCAGGTGCCCGACCTCGTCCGTTGCCGCGCGCGGTCGGCATCTCCAGCCACCGCCCACGGGGAGGTCCTCACGACGAAGGGCGACGTCTGTACCGCGCCGACCCGCTACACCGACACCATGTACATCACCGCACCCGGCCGGGGCGACTCCGGAGCCGGTCACGTCGATGAGGCCTGCGCCAACTTCGACGTCAAGGACTGGATGTCGCTCGACCAGGGCGCCCAGCAGCTCGACTGGGGCAATGCCGAGTGGCTGCAGGTTCCGGCGCTCGCCGCGGAGCGGCTGCCGTACGGCTGGTGGTCGACAGCGACCGGGGGGCCTGGGCCGACCCGTACTCGACGCTGACGCTGGCGCTGACCGAGTGGAACTTCACGTCTGCGGCCACCGGGACCGAGTCGACGGAGTCCCTCCCGCTGATCCAACTCGACTACGGCATCGACACCGACGAAACCGGCCGGGCCGATCGGCATGCCGACCTGACGGTGACCGCCTCGCACCTGCCCGGCGCCACCGCCGTCATCGGCAAGCCGTCCCTCGAGATATCTCCTACGACGACGGCGGGACCTGGAAGCGGTGCGACCTGACCCGCACCGGCGACGGCTGGCGGACGAGCCTGCGCGCACCGAAGTCGGCGGGCTTCGCCACCCTCCGGGTGACCGCCCGGGACGACGCCGGCAACGCCGTGTCCCAGACGATCACAGGGGCGTCCGGCCTGCGCTGACGTCACCGACGGAGCACGAACCGGGCGGGGCCGCGGTCGGCGGTCCGGCCCGGCGGCACGTCGAGGACCCACCCTGTCGGCGTTCGACGCCGGTGACGCCGTCACACGACGTGTCGGTCAACGCTCGCAACGCGGTACCCGCCGGGCGTACACACACCATCTGCGCCCGGCCGGTCCGCCGCGGGCCGGGCTGTCCGTTCCACACCTGGCGACGGTCCGTGTCGAGATCTTCTACGACGACGGGCAATGCTGGCGCCGGGCGAAGGTGACCGACCGCGGTCACAACGCCTTCCGGGTCGGATCGAGGGGCCGTTGCGGATCGCTCCCGGTTCCTGGGTGATCCTCCGCATCACGGCGCGCGACGCCGCCGACAACTCGGTCGAGCAGACCGTTCAGCGCGCCTACGCCCTGCACCGGTAGCGCCCCCCGCTCTTCCCTGTGATGTAGTACGGTATTCAATCATCGAGTTCAATCATTGAATCCCGTGGGTCGAGGAGGGACATTCGTGGTATTTGAGGCCGTGGGAGTCTCTCCTGAGGAGGAGACCGTCTATGGGCTGCTGGTGACGTCCGGCCGCGCTACGACGGCGGACCTCGTCCAGCGGGCTGGTCTGACGGAGCCGGAGACCGAACGGATCCTGACGTCACTGACGTCCAAGGGCCTCGCCACCCATACGGACGCGACCCCCCGGATGTTCCGGGCGGTTCCCCCGGACGTGGCGCTGCTGCCCAGGCTGAAGCGCAGCGCCGACGCACTGGACCTGGCCCGGGTCGAGGCCGCCCGGCTGGTCGAGTCCTACCGGGACACGATGCGCAGGCACGACGCCGGCCAGTTGCTGGAGGTCATCACCGGGGCCGAAGCCCTGCGGCAGCACCTCAGGCAGATCCAGAGCGACGCGCAGGACGAGATGCTCTGGTTCTGCAAGGCCCAGTACGTGGCCATGCCGTCGGGCAGCAACGCCGAGGAGTTCCAGGCACTGACCCGGGGCGTCCGTTACCGGGTGCTCTACGAGAAGGCGTTCTTCGACGACGAAGGCGCCGTGGACAACGTCGTCGCGGGAGTACGGGCCGGCGAGGCCGCCCGCGCCGTACCGAACCTGCCGTTGCGCCTGGCGATCGCGGACCGTTCCGTCGCCGTCTTCCCTCTCGTGGCCGGCGGACCCCACGGCAGCCCCGAGGAGCCCACCACCGCGCTGGTCAGGGACAGCAATCTGCTCGCCGCTCTGATCGCCCTGTTCGAGCGCTACTGGGAGGTAGCCGTCCCCCTGCACGTCGACGACGCCGGCGCGGTCTCGGGCACCGACGGCGCCGCGGGACCCAACGCCCTCTCCCCCACCAACCACAAGCTGCTGTCCCTGCTGGTGGCGGGAGTCGCCGACAAGGCGATCGCCTCGCAGATGGGGCTGAGTCGACGGACCGTCCAACGCCGCATCCAGGGCATGATGGAGGACGCAGGCGCGACGACCCGAATGCAACTCGCCTGGCAGGCGGCACGCCGTGGATGGCTGTGAACCGGCGCGGTCCCGAAGGCCGCACCCCCAGCCGGCGCCCCTCGCACACGACCAGTCCGCCGCCATCAGATCGCCAACCGCAGCGCCTTCCAGGAACACGACAACCGCCCTACCCGGCGGCACCGCAGACGCCTGGGACGCCGCCCTGCCGGCGGCCAGGCGCGCCGGCCACTGACGCGCAACTCCGGTGACGGCGCCCGCGTCCCCGGCTGCGTCCGCAATCTGCTGATGGATCTGCACCGCGGCGGACAGACCCTCGTGCTGGTGACGCATGACCTGACGCTGGCGGAGGAGTGCGCGACCCGCACCTTCCACCTGGTCGACGGTCAGGTCGCCCTCGACACGTACGCGCAGGCCGTCCGATGAGCCTGTTCGGTATCGGCGCGCTCGGCCGGGTCGTACGCTCCGGGGTGAGCCGGCGGCGGGTGCAGACGGTGGTGATCGCCGTGGCCACGATGATGGCCGTGGCCTCGGCTGTGGTCGTCGGGTCGCTGATGATCGCCGCGGCCGCACCCTTCGACCACGCATTCGGGAAGCAGCAGGGCGCCCACATCACCGCACAGTACGATCCTGCCAAGGCGAGTGCGGCGAAGCTGGCCGGCGTCACCTCGAGCGCGGGGCCGTACCCGTCCACGGCGTTCCGCCCGGCGGATCAGACGGGCTCCCGCATGCCGACGCTGACCCTGGTCGGGCGGTCCGGTGCGGACGGCGACGTGGACCGCGTGGACCTGAAGTCCGGCCGGTGGGTGCAGAAGCCGGGCGAGATCGTGCTCGCCGCGTCGTTCGAGGGGCCCGCCATCGAGGTCGGCTCCACCCTGAAGACTTCGGACACCGCGAACGCCCCGACGCTGTCAATCGTCGGCTTCGCCGTGTCGGCCAGCAAGACCGCCGATGCCTGGGCGACCTCCGCGCAGGTCGACACGCTGGCGTCGGAGGGCAACCCGCTCACGAGTCAGATGCTCTACCGCTTCGACTCCGCGAGCGCGGAGAAGCAGATCCTCGCCGACCGGAAGAAGCTCGCCGCCTCCGTGGGGTCCGGGGCGCTGCTGGGTACCCAGTCCTGGCTAGACACCAAGCGCGCCGCGCCCGGCCAGCTTCTACTTCGTCCAGCGTTCTAGGTTGGCGAGGCGCTGATCGCGGGCCGGGGGCGAACCGGTGGCCATCAGGAGGTCGCGCAGGTAGTTCAGGGTCTTGCCCGCCGGCAGCTCGTCGAGTAGCGCGTGGGTCACCGGGCGGGGGTCCTTACCCAGGGCCGTCAACAGAGCGCGGACCTTCGGCTTGGTCAGCCAGACCATGGCGTGCTGGCCAACGGCCGGCACGACGAGTACCTCGACGGGGACACAGTGCCGCTGCCCGAAGCACTGCGGATCGTGGGCCACATCCTCACGGCAGGCACCCCCCCGAGTGCCACAACATGGTTGGTCGACAGATAGAAGATGGCAGCACCTGGGGAATTATGTGACCGCAGCCCTGGGGAATTACGCGATCGTCCACAACAACAGGCGGACCAGGTCGTGTTCAGAGAGCAAATCGTTCGGAGCAGCTGAGCTGGACATCAGTAACCAGCGGCCCGAGCCTGGAAGTCAAGTCGGAACCGGGTGGAACCACCCGCACCGACGGCAACGCAATCGATCTCTTCGGAGAGAGGACTTGGGAATGGCAGCTCAGGAGTCGGTTCAGCTCAGAGACAAGGAACTCGAACACGTGCGCGCGTTGACGCGGGAGATCGACGCCAAGCTTCGGCAGATCCACGAGATCACCATGGGGCATGTGCGCGGCGAGGAGGGCAAGTACCGACCGAAGCAAGCGCGGTTCGTCTTCGACAACATCCGAGTGGTAATCGAGGATGAAGCCGGGTGCGGAGTCTACGAAGACCCGCCCGGGATCTGCCGACCGTGCCGGCCGGGTGAGTAGCACCGCCTGACGTACTCGCCTTGCGCTCACTGGTGGGGATGATCAGGTCGGGCTGGATCTGCTCGACGGACTCGCCGTTCGCCCGGCGTCGGAGCATGGTGTGGAGCAGCATGTCATCCGTGGTGACCGGGGCCGGCCGCCGGCTTGCCCTTGCGGGCGCTCGACGCTCAAAGATCATCCCGTGGCGCGTTTCTGGCGATCTGGGTCATGGCCCTGGAGGGGCTCGACACCGCCCACCCCACCCCATCACCGTTCGGCTCAGTGCCGTTGATGGTGATGTTGAATTTCGTGTGGGGCGGGGTGGGCTTTGACCTCGATCGAGAGGACCGCGTATCCGCGCGTTCAAGGGGCTGATCATCTGTCCCTTGGCGGCTGTGACCGGCTCCGGCAGCTCGAAGTACTTCTCGCGCAGCGCGGCCTGGATCGCACGGGTCTTCGCGTCCCGGCCACGACGCCGAGCACGGGCGAGGGCCGCGGCGACCTGAGAGCGTGTCAGCTTCGCCGACGCGATGGTGCGAGCGCGCGGCCCACGCCCTTACAGGCCATCCCATTTGGCTCCTCGCTGGAGTGTTCGGAACCACGATGGAGCGGGCTTCAGTTCCGCATGGCGCCGGTCAGTGGAGCTAGCGCATGCCATCCCTCCGTTTCGTACAGAGCCCGGCCTTCCGACGTCGCGACGAGCACGCCCTCTGTCGCACCCTGTCCGGCGGCAGCGTTGGCGAGCGTGTGCATCACGAGGCGACCCAGACCACGGCGTTGATGAGCTGGGTCGGTCTCGACCTGGTCGACGACTGCGGTGGGGCCGACGACGGCGATCTGTCCGCGTGCGGCGAAGGCACCGTCGGTGGTGCGCACCAGGACATGGGTGACGCCGGCTCGGGTCCAGCTGCGCAACCGGTAGCCGTCGGCCGTCTTGGGTGGGGCGTCGGGACAGGCGGCGCTCAGCGGGGCGGACATCAGGAAGCCGGGTCCGCCGGCGAGGGACCATCCAAGCCCGAGCCAGGGCTCGAGTGCCTCTGGGGATGCGGGTGCCTTCAGCCATACGCCGGGCGCAGTGGTGTCTTCAGTGATCTTGCGGATAGCCGCATCGTCGGCGGTTGTTAGCACGTGGCGTACGACATGCCCGGGCAGGCCAACGTCAATGGTGAACCCCCACGCAGTAGCGGCCGGGTCGGCTGTGCCGCGCGAAGCGGACCAGCCAGACACCCACGCTTGAATGGCCTCGGCCGTGTTCATGAGAGGTTGAACACCCCCTGGATGCAAGTAATAGACGAATAGCAACCATACCTATTACGTCCAGGGTGTCGGCTCAGTTGCCCGGCCGTTGACGGGAACGGGCCTCGACTGTGGCCTTGACCGGAGCCGGGCTGTGGTTTTGCAGGTCAGTCGCGTGCCCGAGCCGCGTCGTCGGTTCACGAGTTACCTCATTCCGCGCCTCGATAGCCTGCCTCGGTGGGGATAGTTGAGCGGCTGGTGCCGGATGAGCTCTGGGAGTTGTTCAAGCGAGTGGTGCCCGAGGCGCCGACGCGGCCGCAAGGTGGAGGCCGGCGGCGGTACGGAGACCGGGAAGTGCTCGCCGCGATCGTGGCGGTGATGGGTTGCACGTGGCAGCAGCTGCCGTCCACCTCTTTTGGGCCGTCGGGCGCAACGGCTCACCGGCGCTTCGCGGAGTGGTCGAAGGCTCGAGTGTGGGCGAAGCTTCACCGCCTGGTCCTTGACGAGCTCGGCTCTCGGGGCGAGCTGGACTGGCGATGCCCGGTACTGATCGTGAGGCCGGACGAACGGCCCCGCCTGGAAGAGATCCGCGAGAACCTCCACGCCAGGATCACCGAAGCCGAACGAGAAGGATGGCTGGGCGACGTCGAGCAACTGACCGTCAGCCTCACCGCAACCCACGACAAGATCAGCCAGATTGACGCCAGCGAGAGGCGGAAGAGCTCGCCGGTATTCGTCGGCATGCCGACGATCAAGCAACTAGCGGTCCGGGAAGCCCAAAACCTGAACAAGACGGACTAAGGACTCGTAACAAAAGCGGACTTCCCTCTAAAGGGCCTTCGCAGGGCACGAATCAGTGCGGCACGTAATCCGGCTGCACGGTCCGGGCCGCCGCCCGCCACTTGCCCGGCGACACGCCGTGCCGACGGCGGAACGCGGTGGAGAACGCGTACTCGTTGCGATAGCCGACCTTGGCGGCGATCTGGGCGAGCGTCACGTCGGAGCGTGCGAGGGCGTCTTCGGCGCGCTGCATGCGTACGCCGGTCACGTAGCTGCCGGGCGAGTCTCCGGTGACCTCGCGGAACCGTAAAGAGAAGGCGGCGCGGGACATCCCGGCCAGATCGGCCATGACTGGGACGGTCCACTCGCCGGCCGGTTCGGCGTGCACGTGCTCCAGGACCCGTCGCAGGCCCGGCTGGGACAGTGCCCGGTACCAGCCGGGTGCTGCCTCCCCCGCCTGTGCCCACCAGGAGCGGAGGGCGAAGATCAGGTTGACGTCGAGGAGGCGGTCCAGCAGGACCTGCTGTCCAGGGGCGTCCTGTTTGATCAGGTCGGCCAGCAGGGCCACGGCCGCCGCATGGGCGCTTTCCTGGTCGGTCGCCGGTACGACGACGGCGCGCGGCAGGGCGCGGAGCAGGGATGCGGCGAAGCTGCCGTCGAGGATGTAGGCGCCGCACAGGATGAGTGCCGCGTCGCCCTGCCTGGTGTCGGTTCCGCGCAGCCGGGCGTCGGCGATCGGCTCGGCGGTGACGTCCGGGTCGCTGACCAGGGCGTACGGCGCGCCCGAAGACATCAGCACGACGTCCCCCTCCCCTAGCCGGAGCGGTTCCTGGCCGGGCTCCTCGAGCCAGCCGGTGCCCTCGATCAGCACGTGGGCGGTGAGCGGCCGGCGCCCGCTGAACCGCACGCCCCAGGGCCGGACCCGGCGCAGTACGGAGAAGACCGCGCCGCGGGCGCGCGCCTGCGCGAGCTGGTCGGTCAGCACGTCCATACCCGAATCCTAGACGAACACGAATGAATGCCAGCTGATCGAACATTTTCCGTCCACGGTCACGTTCGTATCGTGGAGGACATGGCACCGTTCCTGATCCTCGGCGGCACCGGCAAGGTCGGCCGCCGCCTAACCCACTCGCTCACCCACACCGGGCACGATCCGCGTCCGGCCAGCCGGAACTCGGCGACCCGCTTCGACTGGCAGTACGACTCCACCTGGCCGGCGGCGTTGGCCGGCACAGAGGGGGTGTTCGTCATCGGCCCCGGATCGGCGACGGACTGGAGTCCGCGTCTGACCGGCCTGCTGGAGGCGGCCCACGCTGCCGGGGTGCGGCGCGCGGTCCTGTTGTCGGCGCGCGGCGTGGAGTTCCTGCCCGACGGAGCCGTCGCCAGGGCGGAGCAGGCCCTGCGCAAAGGGCCGCTGCCATGGACGATCCTGCGACCGTCGCACTTCGCCCAGAACTTCACCGAGGCGATGTTCGCCCCGCGCCGCGGGCTGATCAGCGCGCCGGTCGGCATGGGCGCCGAACCGTTCATCGACGTCGCCGACATCGCGGACGTGGCGGCCGCTGTCCTCCCGGGCGGCTTCGAGGGCGAGACCCTGGCGCTGTCCGGCCCCGAGGCAGCCGACTTCGTCCAGGCGGCGCAGATCCTCACCGAAGCGTCGGGCACCCTGGTCCGGTTCGCAGACCAGTCCGACGCCGACCACGTGGCCCAGCTGCGCGCGGCGGGCACACCCGAGGGCTACATCGAGTGGCGCATGGCAATGCTCGGCGGTATCCGCCGGGGCGAGGACGCCTACCTGAGCGACGGCGTGAAGCACGTTCTAGGCCGGAGCCCGATCGGGCTGCGGGAGTGGGCGGCGCGTGAGGTGCCAGGCTCGGATTGGGCCATGGCTGTGCGGGGTGGCGACCAAGCCGGCTAAAGCACGCCGCAGTCGGACGCTAAACGGCGAAGGTGCGCGAGCACCTTGCCCGAAGGAAGGTCATCGAGGATGTCGTGGGTGACGCAGCGTTCGTCGCGGCCGATGCGTTCCAGCAGGTCCTGGACCTTCGGCCGGGAGATCCAACCCAGAGCGACGTCGGGGCGCTCGGCACTCGTCAACGCCTCGTGGAACGACACAAGTTCAGGGGTGATGGTGCCGGTGTCGTTGCCGAGTAGACCGCGGATCCTCTGGTCGAGGATGCATCCCTGACAGGCTCGGGGGCTGAGCTGCCAGGTGGCCTGGCAGACCGGGCAGCGTCCCCAGAAATCGGGGTCGGGGTTGGTGCATTTCGCGCACAACGGTTCCTCGAAGCTGCCGCCGCGGGCTTGGGCGACGGTGCCGCAGCCGTTGCAGGTCACCCATCGCTGCTGGCAGCGTTCGCACCAGGGCTGTCCGGTGGCGCGGGACACCTCGCATGGGGCGGTGCGGCCGCAATGCCCGCACTCCTGGATCTCCTTCGGCCTGCAGCTGGGGCAGCGGACACCGTCGGCGAGCCGGACCGCGACCGGCCGACGGCGGCCGCAGCCGACGCAGACTTCTAGATTGACCGGGTCACGATCAGACAGTTGGGACACAGCGGCTGACCGGCGGCATCCCGGGTGGCGGGCTCACGCACGGCGCCGCAGCGTGCGCAGGGGACGGCCGCATGCTTGGCGAAACAGGCCCGGCAGACCCGCTGGCCGTCCAGTAGCTTCGACAGCGCCTTCACCCCGTGGCAGCGCGGGCAGGCCGGCTTGACGACACGTCCGCCCGAGCGGCTGCCGACGTAGGGGCGGGGGCGACCGCATTCGCCGCAGTGGGGCAGGGCGGTGTCCCGAGCACCTGCTTCACGGAGGGCCATCAGCAGCTTGGCGACGCGGAACGGAGCGGGTGGCTTGCCGGTCCGCAGCAGCGAGGGGTTGTCGTGGAGCGCCTGGGCGAGGTTGCGGCGGCCGGCCCGTGAGCGTACGAGGTTGCAGACGATGTCACGGACGTGGTCGGCGTCCAGGTGCTTCTCGACGTTACTGACCAGCCACACGATCATGCCGACCGGATCGGCGAGGACCTCTTCAGAGTTCTCGGTCACCGGTCAACTCCACTGATCTGCGCTCGCCTTGGCCGCAGTCCGCCAACGCCTTCGGTGACGGAGGCCCGGCCTGCGGCGGCCTTCTTGGGCTTCTTCGCCGCCGCGGCCGTGGCGATCGGTTCGATGAGGTCGTCCATGGTGCAGTCGAGGATGTCGAGCAGAGCCATGAGGATCTTGAGACTGAGTCGCTCGGGTCGCTCCACGACGAGGCGGTAGACCTGGCTGCTGGACAGCGTGATGCCGCGTTCCTTCAACGGCGCCATGAGATCGGTGGTGGAGAACATCCCGCGGTCCGCCATGCTCTTGCGCAGGTGCCAGTGGTAGTCGAGCTTGGCGGCCATCATCGGGTCCTTCCTCGTCAGACGCCGGCGAACGCCGGGGCCAGTGCCTTGCTCAGGGCAGTGTTCATGAAGTCGTCGCCGCCTCCTGGCCGAGGACAACATCCTCCACCAGCGCGTGACCAGTGACCCCGACATTGAGTACGGGAATGTCCGGCAAGAATGATCTTGCTAGGGTTCACTCAAGACCTGGGGCGTTGAACAACCTCACATGTGAACATCGGCCTAGCTACCGGTGACGCGCCAAGCTCTTCAACGACAACATCACCGCATGAGAGGTGGTCAGGCGATGACGCCTGAGGAGCAGGATCTGGTCATGGGCCTGGCGGTCGGACTGGGTGAGGGTCCGACGCGCACGCTCGACGAGGTGCTCGCCCACTTCGGCGAGTCCGACGGTGGGGCCCTGGCGCTCCGGCTGCTCCGGGACGCCATGGAGCGCCGGGACGCCGACGACGTCGAGATGGCGTTGATCGTCCATAGCGCCGCCGACGCCTCGGCCGAGGAGTTCCTGGAGCCGTTGATCGAGCTGTTCCCTGCCGAATGGCACAGGAAGCACGAGGACATCGTGTCCATGCTGGGCGAGCTCCACTCCCCCAAGACGGTGCCGACGCTGGTCGAGGCGACTCGCTGGGTTCCCGAGCACCTGGACTTCGACGAGTTCCGGGCGCTCGCGGTGAAGGCGATCTGGGCGCTCGGCGGCATTCCCGGCGAGGAAGCCCGGGACGCCCTCAAGAGCCTGCGCGGCGCCGAGAACGAGATCATCCGCGAGAACGCGATGAAGCAGCTCGCACGCCGCGGCGAGCTCTGACCGCGGAGTCGTAGCCCTTCATCCGCAACGCCCGGCTGAGTTTCCTCGGCCGGGCGTTCCGACCAAGATCAATCTCACCAGGGTTTCCGTTACCTCAACTACTCACACCCGTAAACCACCCGCCGGGCCGTGTGTGACTCCCCAAGTCATCGACATTGACCAAGGGACCGGCCCACGCGGTGACTCCCGAAGCCGTCGACAAACGACTCCCGCTCTCGGGTTCTGGCTCAACTTCTGTGACGCGGGCTGCGTGAGGGGTTCAGATAGGAGATGTCCAAACTCGGTGGCGAAAACAAGCTGTCAGTTCTCCGCTGTCGGCAGCTTGTTCAAGAACTGTTTCGCCGCCTCGATCGCTTCTCTGCTGAGTTCCTCGAAGGAGACGCCCCAGCTCTGCTCCCAACCGTCTAGGTTGTGCGCACAGTGCACAAGTGATTCCAGCTCTTCGGGGTAGCCGAGGTCATAGGCGATGTCTGCCCAGATGAGGTGAGTGCCGGCGGCGGGATCCAGGGATCCGTCGGCGATCTGACCGGCGATCCAGGAGGCCATCGCCCACTTTGCGGCCCGGGAGTCCGCGGGCGGCTGGAAGAGCAGTCCCAGCTCCTCCAGCACCTGGTCGAAGAGCGCTGGCGCTTCGGGCTCCTCGCTCCGGAGGAGGCCAGCCAGCATGGCGAGGGACGGGCTCTCAACCCCAGCGATCAACGCGTCCAGCCCTGCCTGAATGAGCCGGTCAGACCCGACGTGCCTACCAAATGCCCTCTCACGCGCGATGCGTCTGAGCCGATCGAGGGCGTCGTCGCGGGTCATCCAAGTCTTCTCGGTCGGCATCTGGGAGGAGAAGGCTTGCACATCCGCCGACGCTGCCATCGAGTTCCTCCCGTCGTCGGTGATCAGGACATGAGGACGCGCTTCCGCGGGAGGGTGAAGCCTGCGCGGCCGAACATCTGCCGCTTGAGCATCTTGATCCGGTTGACGTGCCCTTCCACGACGCCCGAGCTCCAGGGCAGACTCAGGCCGGCGATGACGGCGTCGCGGTCGATGCCTGCGGCGAGGGTGTGGAGGCTGGGCCGGTCGTCCTGCCGAACGGCGTCGAGCCAGTCGGGCAGGAGCTCGCCCTGGCGCTCGGTGAGCATGGTCGCGAAGGAGCGGACGTGCCTGGTGAGGGCGTCGAGTTCGGAGCAGTGCGTCCGGACCGCTTTGAGCTGGAGTTGCTCGGTCTCGGTGAGGGTTTCACAGGACGGCGGAGGATCCATCCGGCGATGGTCCGGGGCGAGGGCGGGCGGGCGTTCGCCGGCCGCGGTGAGGTGCGCCTGTCGTGCAGGTAGGCGCGAACGCGCTGGTAGCTGCCCTTGTAGCCGAGTGGCACGATCTCCTCCCACAGCTTCCAGGCGTTGGTGCAGCCCTCGCTCCAGCGGTCGTCCAGGTACGGCTTGTAGTCGTTGAGGACGGAGGGCCGGTTCTGCCACTGACCGGTGAACAGCTCTTCCGGCGTTGCGGCGTCGGCAAACTGCTTGACGGTGCGGTAGGTCATCCCGAGCTGCCGCTGGACCGAGCGCCGGCTGTGCCCCGCCGTCAGCAGTGCGTGGACGGCGGCATGCCGGGCCCGGGTCCGATCGGCGAATCGGTGCCCGCGCGGCCAAGGAGAACCGGACGAGTCCGCGGCCGGAACAGCCTCGGGTTCGGGGCCGGGTTCAGGGGCCGTGGGCACCAGGGCGCGGAGGCAGCGACGGTGCGGGCAACGCTCCGCTCGGCGGCCTCGCTCAGGTTGTGCCAGAGATGCCACCGGTCCGCGACCTGGACGGCCTGCGGCGCACCGGCGGTGGCGCCCTCGGCGAAGAACGGCGCCCGGTCCCGGCACACGACCTCGACACCGCGCCGGTCGGCGAGCCAGGCCGCCAGGCTCGATGCCTCCCGGTCGGGCAACAGGTCGACAGGACGGCGGGTTTCGACGTCGACGAGAACGGTGCCGTAGTGGCGGCCCTTGCGAGTGGCGTACTCGTCGACGCCGACCACACGCGGGGCGGGCACCTCCGGGTCGGGAAGGGCGTCGACCAGGCGCAGGACGGTGCTCCGGCTGACGGAGACCCCGAGCGCGGAGCTCAGGCGAGCGCCGGCCCGGCCCGCCAAGGCGAGACCGACCGAGGCCAGCGTCGAGCGCAGCCGCTCGGTCCGTTGACCGTGCCTGCGGGTCAGGCCGGGTATCTGCTCGACGAAGGTGCGGCGTCCGCACCCAGAGTTCCCGCAGGTGAACCGGCGGACCCTCAGTCGGAGAACAATGCTTCGGCCGGCGCTGGGCACGTCAGCGGGAAACCGCAGGTGGGAACTATGAACCCGGTTCGACCAGACCTCGCACGCTGGGCAAACGGCACCGTTCGCAGTGCATTCGGCGTCGACGCGCACTATCGCAATGCCCACGTCCACCGACAGCACCGCGACGTCCGTGATCGATGGGAACAACAGCTCCTTCAACCGGAGCACGATCTCTTCCACGGCCCCGAACTGTCATCCCAACCGCCTTGACCATGGCCCATTTTCGGGTGACTTCACCTCCTGCCCGGACAGGCTCATCCATCACTCAGCGTGAACGCGTCACAGAAGTTGAGCCAGAACCCGTTCTCGTGCACGAGGCCAGGCTTGGGGCGTCGTGCCGGATCGCGGAGCGGTGCGGGTTCCGGTACGAGGGGACGCTGCGGGGTGCGATGTTCGAGGCGGGGCGGTATGACGCGTTCCGGGACATGCAGCATCACCGCCTTGTCTTGGTGACCTGGGACTTCGTAGGTGAGCTGTACTGCACTCTGTCCACCGGGACCGGTGCGGGTGACAGTCGGATTGGCTACCACGGCCTCAGCGAAGCCCGCGTTGTTCCAGGTGGCGCTGTTTCCAAGGCTGTTTCACCGGTTCCGGGGCCAACGCCGTGACGTGATTGGCCTGCCGGACTCAAGTCCGGGATCAGGGCGGTGATTCCTCGTTCGGGTTGCCGGATCGAGTGACACCACGTGTGCCCTCCGACCGCGGGCCTCCGTCGGCCGGAAGATGGTCTACACCAGCCGGTTCAGTCGGAAAGCCAGTCCCGTTCGCGCCGGCTGCCATCCGTGATCGAGCGCGGTACGAACTCCCGCCTCGACGATGGAGGGAACCACGGGAAAGGCCGACGTCGCCGCCATCAACACCGCGCCCTTCTGGTCGGCCTGCTCAACCACGAAGTCGAACCGCCCCGACGCGCACCCCGTGCAGCAACCGGCCCCGCCGGACACACGCCACCGATACGCCACGCCATCGACCGTGATCAGGCGGGTGCCCTTCTTCCGCAGAGCCAACTGTGCTCCTCAACTCGGACGCAACGTCAGGCGCGAACGCCGGGGCCTTCGAATTGAATCCGACAGCCCGGCTCAGTTTCTGCCCCGACAACCGGCCCGATCATATGTCTGCCGCATGGGGTGATGCTCTCGTATTTTGCGCCCTCGAACGCCTGGCCCCGGGCGCGCCGTCGAAGCCGGGTGGGTCGACACCTGCTACAGATCCAGTACCGAAAGACCGCCACCGGACAACGGCTGTCCGCGATCGGCATACGCTGGGCATGGAGGGGCGCGAGCACAACAGACGGGGCTCGATAGAGAACTCAAGCACGGCCCCGTCTGTTCGCCGACTCGGTGGCCGTGGCGATAGGGCACGGTGGTCACGGGGCAGGGCGTAAGGGGCGGGGAGTCAGCCCCTTGTGGAGGTTCTCGCCGATCGCCTCGACAGCGGCGCCAGGACGGCGTCTTCAGGCCATGGCCCTGGAACGGGCGGGCGGCCACCAGCCTTGTGCCTCGAAGCGGCGGCCGCTCGGCCCTGGTGGGGCTAGTGCGCTCCGATGGTGGTCCTCGGGCTCTGTACGTCGCCGTAGTACCTGCCGTTCAGCCAGAACCCGGTGGAGACCACGTAGGTGCCCGCCGGGGCATCCCAGTATTCGCTGTACCCGGGTGCTCCTCCACCGGTTCCCGCGACGGTGGTGCCCTGTCCGGTGGAGACCCCGGACCCGCAGCCGAAGTCGTGAGCCCAGCCGCCGGTGTTGACGTTGATCGCGTGCGCGCAGTACACCACGCCAGTGCCGGAGTAGTTCTGGAACGGGATCGTGGCGGAGATGGTGTAGCCGTTGTTCTCGACCCAGTAGCAGGAGTCGATCGAGATGTTGTTGGTGATGTACGCGTAGTTGTGCGTGGTCCACGACCGGCACGCGTATGCGCTGTACGCCGGGGAGACGACGTGGGTGCTGGACGACGGGGTGGCGGCGTGGGCGCCGGACGCCGTGAGGAGGCTGCCGGCCAGGGAGGCCGCAACGGCTGCCGAGACGGTGAGTGCCTTCTTGAAACTCATAGGTACCTTCCATTGTCGACGCTTTCGCGTAGTTCGCGAGACCAGTGAGCGTGAGCCTCGTTCCTCATCCGGCGCATTCCTGCGTCGGATGAGGATCTTCGGCTCAGATCGACCGTGCTGCCTCGGCTGGGCGTGGCCGCTCGGCCGGTGAGAAGCTGCGGTCCTACTGACCCATCGGTCAGCCATGGGTCTGGGCCACTGTGGTGGAGGTGGCCGTGGCGACAGCCGTTGTCGCGGCCACCACTGCTGCCTTGACCGAACGTTTCATTGCTGTTCCTTTCGTTGCGCGGGATGGCCGAGTGACCCACGGTGACGCTATGGACACGGGTCCGTCGGCCGTCCTAGGTTCGTCCTAGTGCCAGGTCAGTCAGGGAGTCGGCGCTGAGCGTGAAGTGCCGGGGGGGAACATGAGATTTGGCGTGCTGGGGCCGTTACGCGCCCAGATCACCGGGCGCGACGTCCGGCTCGACGGACCGCGGCAGGCCAAAATGCTGGCCGCGCTTCTGGTCGACGCCAACAACGTCGTCGCCGTGGAACGGCTCGTCGCCGTGATGTGGGACGGGAAAGCACCCGCCACCGCGGTCCGTCAGGTCCAGGACGCGCTCTCCGGGCTGCGCCGCAACCTTGCCGCGTGCGGAGCACCCGGCTCCTTGATCAGCACGCGGCGCGGCGGCTACCAGATTCATCTGGCCCCGGATCAGCTCGACCTACTGAAGTTCGACCACGAGCGGTCCCTCGCCGAACGGCACAAGGCGCCGTTCGAGACAGCTGTCGCGCTGCGGCGCGCGCTGGCCTGCTGGCGCGGGAACGCCCTGGTCGACATCTCCAGCCGGGTCCTGGAGTTCGATGCGGCACGGCTGAACGAGAAGCGCGCTGCCACACACAAGCTGTGTCTGAGCATCGAACTCGACCTGGGGCGTCATCGTGAGGTCATCGAGGAGCTGACCATCCTGCGACGCGAGCACCCCTACGACGAGCACGTCGCCCAACACTTGATGGTCGCTCTCTACCGGTGCCAGCGACAAGGCGAGGCGCTGCAGGTGTACGAGCGGCTGCGCCAGACACTGGCAGGCGAACTCGGCGTCGACCCCACCGCGCCGATCCAGGCGCTGCATCGGCGCATCCTGGTCGCCGATCCCGACCTGGCGGCCTCTGCCCCGGCGGCTGGTCCCTCGGACACACGACCGGAAAGTCCTGGCGCGGCGGCCACCGAACCGGATATGGCCATGCCGGTGCGCCAACTGCCCCTCGATGTGCCTGACTTCGTGGGCCGCGCCGACGCGCTGGCCGAGGTCGCCCGATTACTCGACGCGTCGGCGCCGAACCCGGCCCCGGTGGCCGTCATCGTGGGCGGTCCCGGTGTCGGCAAGTCCTGTCTCGTGACGCACGCCGCGCGGCTGGCGAGCGCCGCCTTCCCCGACGGCCAGCTCTACCTCAACCTCGCCGGGACGTCGGACGAGCCGCGGGACCCGGCACTGATGCTGGCCGAGGCGCTGCGTGCACTCTCGATCGCCGGCAGCGCGATCCCGAACAGCCTGTCCGAACGGGCCGCGCTCTACCGGTCGTTGCTGGCGGACCGCCGGATGCTGGTGGTGCTGGACGATGCCGGTCAGGCCGATCAAGTGCTGCCGTTGCTACCGGGAGCCGACGGCTGTGCCGTGTTGATCACCAGCCGCACTCTGCTGACGCACCTTCCCGGCGCCCGGCACATCGACCTGGACGTGCTGAGCCCGGCAGAGGCGCGGGAGTTATTCACCGGCATCGTCGGGCGGCGGCGGGTCGAGCGGGAACCGGCGGAGGCCGACGCGATCCTCGACTGCTGCGGCAACCTGCCGCTGGCCATCCGGATCGCCAGCGCCAAGCTCACCGGCCGTCCGGCCTGGACCCTGCGGGTGCTGCGGGAGCGGATCGAGGACGAGTCCCGGCGGCTGGCTGAGCTGAGGATCGGGGATCTCAGCGTGCGTGCCAGCATCGAGCTGAGCCTGCGGCTGCTGCCGGCCGACGCGGTGCGCGCGCTGAGCCTGCTGGGTCTGCTCGGCCCCTACACCCTGCCCGGCTGGGTGTTCGGCCCGCTGTTGGACCGCTCGGACGCCGAGGAGGTGCTGGACACCCTCGTTGACGCCAGTCTGGTGCGGCTCACCGCCACCGACGCCATCGGCCAGCCGCGGTACCGCCTGCACGACCTGATCAGGACCTGTGCCGTGGAGATCGCCGCCCAGCTGCCGGCGGCGGACAAGAGGGACGCGATTGTCCGGGTGCTGTCCGCCTGGCTCGATCTGGCCGCGCGCGGCACCGATCGGCTGCCGGCCGGGCTGCTGGTCGGCGAGCCCGGTTCGGCGCCACGCTTGTCGCTGCCCGACGCGGTCGTGGACCGGCTGATGGCCGACCCCGTCGGCTGGTTCGACGTGGAACGCGACACCCTGCTCGGCGCTGTGAAACTGGCCGTGGACTGGGGACTGCACGAGCTGGCCTGGGAGCTGACGGCCGGCACGGTCACCTACTACGACCACCGGTGCCTGTATCAGGACTGGGAGCACGGACACCGACTCGCATTGGAAGCAGCCGAGACCGCCGGCAACCGGCGCGGCGCATCAGTACTCCTGCGCGGACTTGGCCAGCTACACATCTACCGAGACGAGTTCGACGGAGCAACCCGTGCCCTGCAGTCCTCCGTCGAACTGTGCCAGAGCAGCAACGACAAACGCGGACAGGCGTTGTCGGTGGCGATGCTAGGCACAGTCAGCCGGGTGCAAGGCCGCTACGACGAAGCCGCCGATCGTGTCGAGCAGGCCCTGGCCCTCGCAGTCGGTGAGGGCGACCGGCACCTCGAAGCGCAGCTGTCCTGCTCGATGGCCGTGATGCGGCTCATGCACGGCGAACTCGACGAGGCGGAATCCTGGTTCGGCCAGGCCCTACGCCAAGCCAAGGCGCTCGACGACGGGCATCGAGTAGCAGTCGTGCTACGCCGGTTCAGCCGCCTACACGACCGGCGAGGCAATCCGGACGAGGCGCTGCGCTGCCTGCGGCAGGCGTTGGCCACCTTCGAGGAACTGGCCGACGAGCGGTGCGCCGCGTACACGCTGCTGGAAGTCGGCCGCGTACACGCCGGCCGGCACGACCGGGACCAGGCAAGCCCAGCGTTGGAACGCGCCGCGGACCTGTTCCACCGACACGGCGACCGCCAAGACGAAGCCGCATGCTGGCAACTCATCGGCGACCTGGACGCCGCCGCCGGCCTCCACCACCTAGCACGCCAACACCACCAGCGGGCACAGCGGTTATGGCAGACCATCGGTAACATGCACCAGACCAAAGCAGCAGCGCCACCCTCATCGCCGTAACCCAGCCGGGTACGCCGTACCATGCCGCGTACGCTGCCCGAGAGCTTCGAAGGCACCGTCGAGCCGGCATGCAGCCGCCGAAGCCCACCGTGACGTCGCATGACGCGAACCGGTCACCGCCACCGTCATCAAGGGGCGCAGAGCTGTGCGCGCAGGTCAGAACGGTGATCCGGGTGCCAGGCACGTAAGGCAAGCCGTTGGACATGTCGAAAACGGGCGGCATGTCCGGGCAGAGAGCGCCGTCGAACGGGCTGGTCTATGCCTCCTCGGCGAACATCTGGTCCAGGAAGCGGACAGGGTGATTGATGAACGCGCGGGTCAAAGCGACGGGCTCGGCCTGCTCATATTCCACCTGCTCAATGGTGCCGTCGCTTTCGATCTGCAGGATTCGTGCGCCGGGCATGGCTAGCAGGATCGGCGAATGCGTGGCCACCACGAACTGGCACCCTTGTTGAACAAGGTCTCGGATTCGGACCATCATCGCCAGGCATCCCTGGACCGACAAGGCTGCCTCCGGTTCATCCAGCACGTAGAGACCGTTCGGGCCGAAACGATGGTGCAGCAGGTCGAGGAACGACTGTCCGTGGGAGCGTTCGTGCAGGGACCGGCCGCCGTAGGCGTGCAGCAGTTCCCCCGAGCCTTCGTCCAGCCGCTCGATCTCAGTGGCCACGTTGTAGAAACTCTCCGCGCGAAGAAAGAAACCCGTGCGAGGTCTACGATTCCAGCACACAGTCAGGTGATCGCCCAGATCGGACTCGGTGGCCCGGCTGGCGAACCGGAAGGACCGGGAACCGCCCTCGGCGTTGAACCCGGCGGCCGTGGCCAGAGCCTCGATCAAGGTGGACTTGCCCGAGCCGTTGTCGCCGACCAGGAACGTCACCGTGGGGTCCAGATCGAGTCTGCCCATGCCGGCGAGGCGGGCGACCACCGGCAGGCTGAAAGGGTATCGATCGGTGCCCACGCGCGAATCGAGCGCGATATAGCGGACAAAGCCCTGGCCGTGGCGGGTCATCGGCTGCCCGTTCTCATCCAGTCCGATGCAGCAGGGTCTCTCGGAGTCATGCCCTGACCATAGCTCCCGGCGCTGACAGCCTGCCGACTACGGGGAGCATCCCGATGCCGCCTCGGCAAGAGAGCTGGTGCCTTCCAAATTCACCAACGTCACCCGACCATGGATCGGGGTGCCTCCCAAACCCATCGATGAAGTGCCGTCGGACAGCAGATGTCCAGCACTTCGGGCGGCACCAGAGCGCACCGAGAATTCGAACGTAGCCACGGCGTTTCCGCAATTTCGTGTGTGCGGCGCCGACTATGTCAGAGTCGCCCAGGCGGCCTACTGACCTTCAAAGCGTGGTGTCGGCAGGGCTGACGGTTCATGATCCCTGCGGTACGCCGGTGGCATGAGGTATGCGCAAGGGGGCGGACTGA
>NZ_VISR01000044.1 GCF_007827595.1 Streptomyces sp. BK340 | reverse complement strand
TCAGTCCGCCCCCTTGCGCATACCTCATGCCACCGGCGTACCGCAGGGATCATGAACCGTCAGCCCTGCCGACACCACGCTTTGAAGGTCAGTAGTGGGGGTCGGGCTGGCACAGCACTCCACTTGGCCATTCGGAGACACGGCCGTCTCGGCCGGCCCCACGGCTGGGTCAGCCCGGCTTGACCGCCAGCGTCGCAAAGTAGTTCGACATGTATTGAGCGGTTGCGTTGGATTGGTGCGGCGCTTCCGTGAAGCCGGTGAGGACGAACCCCGCGGCGAGTTGCCCGCCGATCTGGTCGGTGAGGGTGTGGCTGTGTTCAAGAGGGGCATCCGCGCCGAACTTCGTGGCGCGTTCCTCGGCGGAGTACTGCGTGACATCGCTGTAGGGCAGCTTGTGCACGACGATCAGCTCGCCGCGCTCGTCGAGCGCCTCGTGGTCGAACAAGTACACATCAGGGTTGAGGAAGCCCACGAGCAGAGTTCCGCCCGGTCGCAGAACGCGGAAGCACTCACGCCACACCGGTGCCAAGTCTGGTACGAATACGTTGGAGACCGGATGGAATACGACGTCGAATGTTGCGTCGCCGAAGGCGCTGAGGTCGCGCATGTCACCTAGGACGGTGCGCAGCTCGAGTCCGTCCCGCGCCGCCACCATCTGGTCCTGGCCGAGCTGGCGTGGTGAGTTGTCGAATACGGTGACCCGCGCCCCTGCGGCGGCGAGGATCGGACCCTGCTGGCCACCGCCGGAGGCCAGGCACAACACGTCCTTGCCGGTCAGGTCCGTCGGCAGCCAGGAGCGGTCGACTGGCTCACGCCCGATGAGAACAATCGACCAGTCGCCCATGCGGGCGCGCTCGACATCCTCAGCACTCACCGGCGTCGACCACTCGTTGCCCTCTTGGACGTACTTGTCCCAGGCTGCCCGATTGTGGACAGCGGGGTCGACAACAATGTCCTGCACGTTTAACTCCCTGCTACAGCCAAGCGGACAGCTGCGGTCCTGACAGTTCGGTGCCGCTAGCCAACACGATTGCAGGGTGCGGGCTCAACGAATTTAGCGGGCATCAAGGAGTCCACGGGCTCGACGGGTGGTCGCGCAGCGGGTGCGTAAGCGCTGGTTGCCGGGGTTGCGGAAGCCGTAGGCGTCGCGGGCGATGGTCTTGATGACCCGGTTGGTGCCTTCGGAGCCGGCGTTGGTGATCCCGGTGTGCAGGAACGCGAGGATCTCTGGCCACCATGTCTCGATGGTTGTCGCTAAACGCTGCAGTTCGGGAAGGTCGGCGTCGGCGCATCGGGTGTCACAATCGGGCTGCTGGGTGCGTCTCTGTGGGTGACTGGGGTTCAGTGTCTCGACCACTCGCCCCCTACTGGCGACCCCTCTGGTGCGGCACTTGCACAGCGCAGGGAAGGATCTTGATCGATTGCAGGATCCCACCCGGACACACTTCCTCTCGTTGGGTGTCTCGTTATCGATCACCGGCAACCTCGGCCTACAGCCGCCAACGGCCGTGGGAGACAAGGCCCCTGGGGAGCATCCGAACGGGAATGAGCAGGTAGCGGCTGATCTGGATCACGGTCCGGCTGCGGCCGCATCGCTTGAGCCTGTTGATGCATCTCCCTGCCGAGTCCCGATGCTTGTATGCCGCGGCGTCGAAAACTGGTGGGCGACCGCCGGTACGGCTTCGCCGCAGGCGGTGGCGAACCTGCTCGGAGGCCGAGGGATGACTGCGCGGATCCCGCCTCGGCGGAGATGGCCCAGTCAGGAAGGCGGGGCGTACCCACGAGCGCGGACGAGGCTGTGGGTGAGTTGAGCGAAGGCGCGGCCGGCGGCGCTGCGGTAGGCGCCTTCACGTGACAGCAGGGCCACGGAGCGGGTGGGCAGGGGCGGGTCGAGCGGGATGGGGGTGAGGTGGGGATGGTCGTGGGTGATGGCGTCCGGGAGAACCGTGGCCAACGTGGTGCGCTGGACGATTTCGGTGAGGGCCTGGATGGAGTTGGCCTCGACTGCGATACGGGGGGCGACCCGATGCTCGGCGAGGTAGGCGTCGATGTGGCCGCGAGTGGCGAAGTCACCGCTGAGCAGGGCGAGTTCCCTCTCCTGCAAGGCGCGAACGCCTAGCGGTTCAGGCGGTGTCCGGTTGTGCTGGGTGGCGGCTACCAGGCTGAGGGTTTCGGTGAACAGCGGTGTCGCGGTGATGCCGGGCAGATGGGGACCGGTGAAGGCGATGCCGAGGTCGAGGTCGTCGGCGAGCAGGGCCGCTTCGATCCCGTCCTGGGTCGTCTCCGTCATGGTCAGACCGATGCGGGGGTGGTGAGTGTGGAGCTCCGCGATGAGCGGGCCGACGAGATAGGCGGTGAAGGTGGGGGTGACGCCCAGGCGCAGGTGACCGCGGGAGAGGTCCTGGACGTCGTGGATGGCGCGTTCGGCTGCGGCCAGGTCGCGGAGTGCGCGCTGGGCGTGGTCGACGTAGACGGCACCCGCGTCCGTGAGGCGCACCGTGCGGCCGGTGCGATCCAGCAGCTGCACGTCGAGGGCACGTTCGAGCTGTTTGATCTGCTGGGACAGCGTGGGCTGGGAGATGTGCAGCTCTTCGGCGGCGCGGGTGAAGTTGCCCCGTTCGGCCACGGCGAGCAGGTAGCGCAGGTGACGCAATTCCAGGGTGGCCATAAAGTCAACTATAGGTGAGGCCAATAACAGTGATGGATA
This sequence comes from Streptomyces sp. BK340, assembly GCF_007827595.1. Lineage (GTDB taxonomy): Bacteria > Actinomycetota > Actinomycetes > Streptomycetales > Streptomycetaceae > Streptomyces. The sequence goes on along the minus strand of NZ_VISR01000044.1, from coordinate 57,777 downwards.
TCAGCGCTTGGACTCTATAGCCGCAGGTCATGCATGGTGGATATCGCCGGCCCAGGGAGGCTGGCAGCCACCGAAGGGAGTGACCCCATGCCCGACCTCGCCGACGGCGTCGCGCGTTTCCAGCAGGACGTCTTCCCGGCCAAGGCGGACCTCTTCGCCCACCTGGCCGCGCATCACACGCCGCACACGCTGTTCATCGGCTGCTCGGACGCCCGTGTCGTACCGGAGCTGATCACCCAGGGCGAGCCGGGCGAGCTGTTCGTCATCCGCACTGCCGGCAACCTCGTCCCCGCCTACAGCCCCGGCGCCAACGGGGTCACGGCGAGCATCGAGTACGCCGTCGCCGTGCTCGCCGTGAGCGACATCGTCGTCTGCGGGCACTCCGCCTGCGGCGCGATGACTGCCCTGGCCGAGGGCCACGACCTCAGCAGCGCTCCCGTCGTCGCCGAATGGCTGCGGCACGCGGACGCCGCCATGGGCCGCACCGCCGGCATGGCGGCGGGCCCACAGAAGACAGCGGCCCTGGTGCGCCAGAACGTGCATGCCCAGCTGGCGAACCTGGCCACCCACCCCTCTGTCGCCCGGGCGCTCGCGGAGGACAGGGTGACACTGCACGGCTGGGTCTTCGACATCGGCACCGGGCGCGTCGAACGGCTCGACGCCGCCGGCACGGGTGCCGCCCTCGCTTCCTGACGAGGGCCCGGCCCGCTCCCTCCCCTCCCCCGAGCCGTTGACACGGTCCCGTACGCAGCCCGACCCACGGGACCACCACTCCCGACAACCCGCCGGTACGCCTTCCCGCGCGAACCGACCCCCCAGAAAAGGATCCCCTCTCATGATGCACGCCCAGTTCGACCCCACCGCCCGCCAGGCACTCGCCGCCGCCGCGGTTGAGGCCAAGACCCGCAAGAACCTCTCCTGGCAGCAGATCGCCGACGTCTCAGGGCTGTCGGTCGCCTTCACCACCGCCGCCGTCCTGGGCCAGCACGCCCTGCCCGAAGCGTCCGCGAAGGCCGTCGCCGAGCTGCTGGAACTGGACCAGAACGCGGCCATGCTGCTCCAGACGATCCCCACCCGCGGTTCGATCTCCGGCGGCATCCCCACCGACCCGACCATCTACCGCTTCTACGAGATGCTCCAGGTCTACGGCACCACCCTGAAGGCACTGGTCCACGAGCAGTTCGGGGACGGCATCATCTCCGCGATCAACTTCAAGCTCGACGTGAAGAAGGTCGCCGACCCCGAAGGTGGCGAGCGCGCCGTCATCACCCTGGACGGCAAGTACCTGCCGACCAAGCCCTTCTGACCCATCCGGCATCACGTGCTACCGGTTCCGGCAGGAGCGCAACGACGGCGAGCGTCGCGTCGCCGGCGCCCCCACCAAGGTCTGTGACCTGCGGACATCGTAGGGCGATCCTCGCTACCGCATGCCAGATTCTCCACCGCGGTCCAACCGGCTCAGGGAAGCACACCTGCCGGGGTACCCGCTGGCGCGCGCACGGTGCGACGCAGGCGGGCGGCGTCCTGACTGGGGGGCGCGCCGAACTGGCGGCGGTATTCACGGCTGAACTGTGACGGGTTGTCGTAGCCGACGCGCTGGCCGACTCCGGTGACGTCGCCGGGGTGGGTGGCGAGCAGCAGCCGGGCCTCCTGCAACCGGATCTGCTTCTGGAACTGGATGGGGCTCATCGCCGTCACCGCCTGGAAGTTGCGGTAGAAGGCGGAGACGCTCATGCCGGAAAGGCGCGCGACGTCCTCGACGCGGAAGGCCTGCGCGTAGTGCTCGCGGATCCAGCGCACGGCCCTGGAGATGTGGCTGAGGCTGCTGTCGGCCAGACCGAGCTCACGCACCGTCGCACCCTGCTCGCCGGTGATCAGGCGCCACAGGATCTCGCGCTTGACCAGTGGGGCCAGCACGGCCCGGTCCCGGGGCTCGTCGAGCAGGCGCAGTAGCCGGACCACCGCGTCGAGCAGCGCGGCCGAAGCGTCGCTGACAGCGATGCCTGACGGCGCGCCCCCGCCGGCCCGGGGGATGTCTGCGGGCCCGGCTTCGAGCAGCAGCTCGGCAACGGCGGACGGTTCCAGCACGAGACCGAATCCGAGCGCCGGGTGGTCGGGGTCGGCCCGGGTGAACTGACCGGTGACGGGCAGATCGACGGATGCGACCAGGTACTGCCCGGGCCCGTACTCGTAGACCCGCTCACCCAGGGCGAGCCGTTTGGCGCCCTGGGCGATGACCGCCAGCACCGTGCCGGACATCGAGGGCGTCGGCGGATCCGACCGGTCGACCTTCGAGATGAGGACACCGTCGACGGCGGTGGTCCAGTCGGGCCTGGCATGCCGGGCCAGCAGGGTGCGGAGCTCTTCCAGGTGCATGCGTCCAGTGCAGCACCATTTTGCCCCGGGACTCCCGTGACCGCGAGGATCGTGCAAGTACGAGCGAGCATCGTTCTAACGTTTTCGCAGGTCACGTCGGTTGAATGGAATCACCTCACTCCACCACCGACTAAGAGGGCTTCCATGATCGCCACATACGGCTTCAACGCCACGCTGACCGCCAGGCCCGGCATGGGCGACCGTCTGATCGACCTGCTGCTGACCGGCCTGAACGAGGGCAGCCCCGGCGCGAGCGAACACTGCGTCGTCTACCTGGTCTCCCGTTCCGCGTCCGACCCCGACGTCGTCCACGTCACCGAGGGCTGGACCAGCGAGGAGGACCACCACCGGATCTTCGCCGGTGAAGCCGCCCAGGCCATCGTGGCCCAGATCGACGGACTGCTCGCCAAGGAATCCGTGTACAGCGACTACGTGCCGGTTTGCGGCAGGGCCGCCTTCTGATCCGGCGCCGGGGCATTCCGGCGCCCAGCCACTCCAGCTCCGTGCCGTCCCGGCCCCGCCGGCTCGGCTCCCGCCGAGCGCCCCTCTACTCGCCCGGCCTCCGGCACCACCGCACGAAAGGCAGCAAACATGACCACGGCACGCCCCGGCCTGGACCCCGAACTGCGTTACCTGCTGGCCGACATGCCGCTGATGCCGCAGCTCAGCCCGGAAGTTCTCGCGCAACTGCGCCGGCTTCCGTCGACGCCCGTCGAGTCCCTCCTCGCCCATCGTCAGGTCGAGCGGCGCGAGGTCACCGTGCCCGTCGAGGACGGTACCCCGATCCTCTTGTCGGTGTTCAGCGCCATGAACACCGATCGCACCACCGCGGCACCCTGCGTCTACTGGATGCACGGGGGCGGGATGGTCATGGGCGACCGCTTCTCGCAGATCGACATCCCACTGGAGTGGCTCGACCGGTTCGGCGCGGTCGTGGTCTCCGTGGAGTACCGGCTCGCGCCGGAGGCCACCGGTACTGCCCTGGTCGACGACTGTTACCAGGGGCTGCTCTGGGTCGCCGAACACTCCGGCGAACTCGGCATCGATCCCGCCCGGATCGTCGTCGCGGGCGCCAGCGCGGGTGGCGGTCTCGCCGCCGGCGTCACCCTGCTCGCCCGCGACCTCGGCACCCCGGCGATCTCCGCGCAGATGCTGATCTGCCCCATGCTCGACCACCGCAACACCAGCGCCTCCAGCCGCCAGTTCTCGGGTGGACCCGGTGTCTGGACACGCGAGATGAACGAGTTCGGATGGCGCTGTGTCCTCGGCGATCTCACCGACGACGAGGTATCCCCGTACATCTCGCCCGCGTTGGCCGACGACCTCTCGAACCTGCCGACCACCTACGTCGACACCGGCTCCGCCGAAGTATTCCGTGACGAGGACACCGACTACGCCGGCCGCATCTGGGCGGCCGGCGGCCAGGCCGAACTCCACGTCTGGGCGGGCGGCTTCCACGGGTTCGACGCGCTGTACCCGCAGGCGCGCATCTCGGCCACGGCCCGCCGGACCCGCACCGACTGGCTCGCCCGAATCCTGCTCCCGGACTCCGCCGCGTAGCGCCGCCCACCACTCACGTACACACACATGACTGCACCCAGGAGGAACACCATGAAGGTCGCCATCGTCACGGGAGCCAGCTCCGGCATCGGGCGAAGCGCCGCGATCGAGATCGCCAAGCGTGGAACCGGCGTCATCCTGACCTACGGCAACAACCCGCAAGGAGGGCTGGAGACGGCTGCCGCCATCGAGGAGGAGGGCGGCACCGCTGTCGCGCTGCCGCTGGACGTGGGTGAGAGCGGCACCTTCGGGGCGTTCCGCGACACGGTGACCGCCGTGCTGCGCGACATCTGGCAGCGCGACACATTCGACTACCTGGTCAACAACGCCGGTTTCGCGCAGACGTCGTTGATCGAGGACACGACCGAGGAGACATTCGACAGGCTCATGCGGGTCCTGCTCAAGGGCCCGTACTTCCTGACGCAGCGGCTGCTGCCCCTGATGGCGGACGGCGGGGCCATCGTCAACACCAGCAGCAACTCGGCGGCGACGGCCGGCCTGGAGCCCGGCTACTCGGCCTACGCGTCGATGAAGGGCGGCCTGAACGTGCTGACCCGGTACATGGCCAAGGAATTCAGTACGCGAGGCATCCGCGTCAACGCTGTGTCGCCGGGGTCGACCCGCACCCGGATCGCCGACGACGCCTTCACCCGTTTCCCCGAGGTGGTTCCGGCCCTCGCCGCGAAGACCGCGCTCGGCCGTGTCGGTGAACCCGGCGACATCGGCGCGATGATCGCGGCACTGGTCTCCGACGAGAGCCGCTGGGTCACCGCCCAGATCATCGAAGTATCGGGCGGCTACAACCTGTAGGGCCCACCGGCGGACCATGCGCGGTCCTGCTCGTTCTTCTGCCCCGCCGGTCGACATCGAGCCCGGCTCACCCCACAGGTCCGTGCCGTGAGGTCCGCCATCCGGGCGGGACCTCACGGCGGTCGTCTCCACGGTCACTGGAGGGCGTTCCAGAACGCGCAGTGGTGGGTCTGCGCCGTGCGGGTGGGGATGATGTGGTCCGGCGCCAGGGACAGCGCCGTCTGCCGGGGCCAGTGCGGCAAGGACGGGCCGTTCGGGTCGGCGGTGCGGGCGAAACGGGTCCAGTAGTCGATCATGGTGTCGGCCAGCCGGTGCTGAGCCGCGGTCAGGTCGCGGGGGCGGCCGCCCAGGTCGAACAGGTAGGGCAGTTCGCTCGCGTGCGGTGCGCCGAGCGGGAACGGCGGCGTGCCCGGGGTGAGCGGCGGGGCATGCTCGTCGGCGAACTCGTAGCGCCGGACGGGTACATGGGCGGCGAGCAGGCTGCCGGTACGCGCCGTCGGGCAGGCGAAGTTCGCGTCGCCGATGACGGCGCCGAACACCGGGCCGCCGTCGGTACGGTGCACCGGGTACTCGCGGACGATCGCCTTCGCCTGCCCTGGGGAGGGGAAGAAGGTGGCTGCGACGTCGGGCCAGGTGGCGGGAGTGACGGGATGGCCGGCCTGGACGATCCCGGCGGCCCAGCCGTTGCCCTCGTCGTGGTTGTTGCCGATGAGTACGGGGACGCGGTGGAAGTGGCCGGCGGCGATCGCCGCCGCGGGGTCGCTGGGCAGCAACGGGGTGGCGTATGAGGGCTGTTGGTCGGTCTCCTGGGTCGCAAGGAGACGGGATACGTCCACGCGCCGCAGACAGGCCATCGTGTCGCGGGCGGAGCCGCAGCCCACCTTTGCCGCGAGGTCGGTTCCCGCGGTGCGCGCCGTGGACAGGGGGACGGAGGACGGAGCGAACGGACGGTCGGGGCGGCCGGTGCACGGGCCGCTCTCGATGATCGCGCGGTCGAAGAGTCCCGCGGCGGCGGGTGCGGCGAGCTGGGCGCAGACGCTGTAGCCGCCCGCCGACTCACCGGCCAGCGTCACGTTGTGCGCGTCGCCTCCGAAGGCGCCGATCTCGGCGCGGACCCAGCGCAGCGCTGCCTGCTGGTCGGCCAGGCCGAAGGTGCCGGAGCCGGGCAGCCCGCTGTGCGCGAGGAAGCCGAGAGCCCCGAGGCGGTAGTTGACTGTGACGACCACGACATCGCCGCGGACGGCCATGCGGTGGGCGTCGTACGAGCTGCCCGCGCCGGTGGTGAAGCCGCCGCCGTGCAGCCACACGATCACCGGACGGGAGCGTGCCGGTCCCGCGCCGTCGGGCGTCGTGACGTTCAGGTGGAGACAGTCCTCGTCAGAGCTTCCGCCGGGAATCTCGCCGGGCGGCTGCGGGCACGCGCCGGCGGGCCGGGTCGCGTCCCGGACCCCGGACCAGGAGTCCGCTGGGCGGGGCGGCGCCCAGCGCAGCCTGCCGACCGGGGGTGCCGCGTAGGGGATGCCCTCGAAGGTGCGGTAGCCGTCGTGGGCGACGCCCCGCACCAGGCCGTTGTGGGTGCGTACCGTCGTGGCGGCGGCCGGCGGAGCGGGCTGTGTCGGTGGCGCTGCGGACCCGGCTGTCGCGAGCACGACGGTCAGGGCGCAGCCGAGGGTGGTCAGGGCGCGGTGCGTGTTCATCGATTCCCCGTTCGGTCAGCTGCCGCCCATGCCGCCCTGCGCGGCGATCATGGTGGTCGGCAGCGCGCGTACAGCTTTCTCCAGGCCCGGCCCGAAGGCGGCGAGAGTCCCCGTGCAGGCGTCCACGCGGGCCCGGAAGCTCTTGTGGTCCTGCCAGGAGACGACCGACAGGACGCGGCCCGCGTCAGCCAGCGCGAGCAGCGCGGCGTCGGCGGCGGGGATCTCCTGCACCGGACCGTCCCCGTGCAGCGTCGCGGACACACGGGCGTGCACGGCGGCGGGAACGCCGCGGTCCGTCACGGTGAGCCGTCGTGTGCCGTAGCGGGTACGGGGTGCCTTCACGGTCAGCAGTCCCGCCGCGGCGAGCCGGTCCTCCACCTCCCTCAGGGTCCGCTTGCGGTGGCGGCGCACGAGGCGCTTCCAGCCGTGCCCGGCGGCGGCATCGCGCAGAACGCCGTCCAGGACGGGGTCGCCGGTCGGGTGGGTGCCGGACACGGTGACCGTGCCGCCGTCCTCGACCAGCCGGCCGCGCAACGCGAGGTCGACCAGGGCGGCGGCACGGACCAGCAGCTCAGTGCGGGGACGGTCGTAGGGGCCTTCGGCCGCGTCGTCGTGGGCGAGCAGATACATGAGGCAGGCGAGGTCGTCGTTCACACCTCGACGCTATGGCCGGCCGCCCCGGCCGCGGATCGGCCATGGGTGTGGTCCGGCACTGGGAACGCAGGAGGATCGCGGCCCGGCCTCCTCCTTGAGGAGGAGGCGGAGGAGGAGGCGGCCGTCAGGGGCGGCGCGGTTGTACGAGGCCGTGGTCGTAGGCGGCGACGACGGCCTGGACGCGGTCACGCAGGCCGAGTTTGCGCAGCACCGCGGTGACGTGGTTCTTGACGGTGGCCTCCGACAGGCGCAGCCGCTCGGCGATCTCCGCGTTCGACAGCGCCTGCCCGATCAAGGTGAGCACCTCCCGCTCGCGGCCGGAGAGGCTCTGCAGGGAGGGCGGCGGTGCCGGGTCGGGTGTGGTGCGAAGGAACCGGTCGAGGACGCGGCTCAGCACCGTCGGCGCCAGCAGCGCGTCGCCGCGCGCGGTGAGGCGAATCGCGTCGACGAGTTCGGCGGGCCGGATGTCCTTCAGCAGGAAGCCGCTCGCCCCGGCCCGCAGGGCGGCGACGACGTGCGTGTCCACGTCCCAGGTGGTCAGCACGAGCACCCGGGCCGGGCTGCCGCACTCCGCGATCCGCCGGGTCGCCTCGATACCGTCCACGACAGGCATGCGTACGTCCATCAGCACTACGTCGGGCGCCAGTTCCCGCGTCAGCCGCACCGCCTCCTGGCCGTCGGACGCCTCACCGACGACCTCGAGGTCGTCCCGGGCGTCGATGATCATTCGGAATCCGGTACGGACCAGGGTCTGGTCGTCGGCCACCACCACCCGCAGTGTCATGACGTGCGCTCCACCGGCAGGTGCGCAGCCACCTCGAACCCGCCTCCGGGCAGCGGACCGGCATGCAGACTGCCACCCACGAGCCGTGCACGTTCCTTCATCCCCACCAGCCCGCGTCCCGCTCCCGCCGCGGCCGAACGGTTCTGCGACGTACGCCCGTTGTCGACCACCGTGACCTTCACGCACTCCTCCTCGACCGTCACGCGCACCCCCACCTCGTCGGCGCCGGCAGCGTGGCGCAGCGTGTTGGTGAGGGCCTCCTGGACGATCCGGTACGCCGCCAGGTCCACCCCGGCCGCCAGCCCGTCGACGGCGCCCTCGCGGTGCACGTGCACGGTCATCCCGGTCGCACGCACCGTGTCGGCCAGCTCGTCCAGACGAGAGAGCGACGGCCCCGGCGCCCGCCGCTCCCCGGCCCCGCCCTCCCCCGCGTCGAGCTGGAACGCACGTAGCAGCAGGCGCAGTTCACCGAGCGCCGAACGGGCGCCCGACTCAATGGCCCGCAGCGCCTCACGGGCCTGCTCGGGCCGTTCGGTGAACACGTCGTCAGCGGCACCCGCCTGAATGACCATCACCGACAAGGTGTGCGCCACGACGTCGTGCACCTCGCGCGCGATCCGCGCGCGCTCCTCAACCACAGCCCGGCGCATCTCCGCCCTCGTCCGTGCCTGATGCGCCCTGCGCCACTGCCCCGCGGTCCACGCCAGGACCACCGTCAGCAGATAGACCGCCAGACCCGTGGGGCCACCCGCCCCGAACGCGAGCGGTGCCGGCAGGCACATAGCCGCGAGCGCCCACGCCGACACCCGCCGCGGCCTGGTGGCCGACAGCACACACAAGGTGACCTGCGCCGCGAGCAACGCCCCCGTCAAGGTCACCGCGGGCAGCAGCGCCCACACCACGAGCCCCGTCGCCGCATTCGCGGCCAGCACGGGGACCGGAGCGCGCACCTGCCATCTCAGGGCACAGGCCTGCGCGAGCACCAGGGTCATGGACACGGGCAGCCGCCGGCCGTGCTCCGCTCCGGCGACAAGTACCGAGGTGCCGAGGACGGCGAGCACCAGACAGGCCGACCCCCACCACAGCGCCCGGGCCACCCGCGGCGACAGCTCGCCCCGCGCTTCCCCGGCGAATGCGTCGTCCGGCTGACTGCTGCTGCGGTCCACGCCCCGACCCTACCCAGCGGCGCGGGCCGGGCCGCTCAGGACACCACCACGTACACGACGGCCGTGCGTGTCCGAGGCCGCCCCGCCAACACCTGCCGGGCGGCCTCAGGACGGCAACTGCCGAAGGCGCGGCGTCACGCGGGCGCCGGGGCCTCCTTGGGGTTCGGGTCGTACATGTTCGCGCCCTCTTCGGTCTTCGTGCAGCAGAAGACCGAAGAGGCCGGCGAGGGCGGCCGACGAGCGGGCCGCGCGTCCGATGGCGCCCAGCACGCCGTGGACGAGTACTCGAACAGCATGAGGAGTCTCGACGCGGTCGGGTCCTGGAACGTTCCCCGCATCAATGGCACCCCCACTTCGCCGGGCAGGGTGCGGGCATGTTTCCCGCGTCACGCTGACGCGGGCGTACCGCGGGTTCGTGCCTGTACGACGGCGTCGTGGAGGGCCTCGGGGTCGTCCGCGTGGAGCCTGATCACGTTGACGAGGCGGGGCGTGCCGAAGAACTTCGGTGCGTTGACCGGTGTGGTCAGTTCAAGGGTGATGGAAGTCTGCGAGGCGATGGGGAGGTTCAGTTGGCCGTCCGTCTTCTCGTGGGTGAAGAGCGCCTCGCGGCGGACGGCGGCGATGTGTTCGATGGGGACGTGGATGTCGACGTTGGCTGCCTGCCGAACACGCAGGGTTCCCTCGGCGAGGACGTGCGGTCGGGTGACGGTTGCGGCCTGCATGCCGAAGACGAACAGGACGGTGTAGACGTCCACGACCAGGAGGATGGAGTGGATGACGGGCCGGTCGGAGAGGAGGCAGGACACGGCGACGGTCTCGACGATGCACGCGAAGGCGCAGCCGTACATCGTGAGGGCCTGGTCACGGCCGTGGGTGAAGACCGCGTCGGCGCCGTCGACGCCGTGCGGCCGGCGGGCGACCCATCGGATCAGGCTTTCCATGACGCGCCCCTCGTGCGCCAGGATCCGCAGGAGTGGTCCGGGTACGACCCTCGCGAGCACTTCCCGTGCGGGGGCGTTGAAGGAGGGCCGGGTCGTCGGGGGCTTGGAAGTGGTCATGCCGTTCCCGCCTGTCGTTGCTTCACGAGTTCGAGCGCGCCTTTGACAGCCGCAGCCTGAGCCGGTGCCGGATCCGCGAGGAAGGCGTCCGTGACAGCCGGCGTGGTCGTCAGCGACGTACGCCGCCCCGTCGTCGGACAGCCGGACCGCCGGCTCCGCGGTGGCTCGGGTCGCCTGCGGGTCGTCCGGGTGCACGCCGGCGAGGGCGGCGAGTTCGCCGATTCGCATGACCTCAGTGAAAACCGTGACGCTACGACAAGGTCAAGGACGGCCTGAGCGGCAGTCGGCACACCCGACCCGCCCGCAGTGGGAAGGTCCCAGGCAGGTCGAGGCTGGAGCCGTCCGTCCCCGGCTTCGGAAGTCAGCGGGCTGGACGGACCAGGCCCTCGGCCGGGGCGTCGGCGGAACGGACTTGTACAACCGGCCTTCGACACCGCACTGTTGCCCGGTATTCGTCCATACCGTCAGGAGTCCCGGCTTGTCCTCCCACACCCCCGCTCCCGTGCCCGCCCACGTCGTCGACCCCGCCGGCGGCTGCCCGCACGCCCTGAACGCCGACCTGCGGGCCCGGGGGCCCGTTGCGGACATCGTCCTGCCCGGCGGGGTGCCCGCGGCCGTCGTCCTGGGGCACGACGCGCTCAAGGAGTTCCTCGCCCACCCCGACGTGGCCAAGGACGCCCGCCACTGCCCGGCCCTGAACGACGGCACGATCCCCGCGGACTGGCCGCTACGGGTCTTCGCCAACGCCCAAGGCATGCACACCGCCGACGGCGCCGACCACCGCCGGCTGCGCTCCCTCGTCGGCAGCGCCTTCACCGCCCGCCAGGTCGAGCGCCTGCGGCCGCGCATCGAGGAGCTGACAGCCGGACTCCTCGACGACCTCGGCCGAGCCGCCGCCGAGGACCCGGACGGCATCGCGGACCTGCGCACGCACTTCGCGCTCCCGCTCCCGATGAGCGTCATCTGCGAGCTGCTCGGCGTGGACCCCGAGCACCGCGACCGGCTGCACGACCTCACCTACACGGTGATCATCGCCACCGACACCACCCCCGCGGAGGTGATGGCCGCCGTACGCGAGCTGGTCGAGCTGCTCGGCACCATCGCTGCCGCCCGCCGGGCCTCCCCCGGCGACGACCTCACCAGCGCCCTGATAGCCGCCCGCGAGGACGGCGGCGACCGGCTCAGTGAGGCCGAACTCATCGGCACGATGCGCCTGATGCTGGTCGCCGGCCACGAGACCACCCTCAACCTGATCAGCAATGCCGTACGGGCACTGTGCACCCACCGCGACCAGTTGGCGCTGGTCCTGGACGGCAAGGCCACCTGGTCGGACGTGGTGGACGAGACGCTGCGCTGGGACGGCCCGGTCAGCTGGTTCCCCTTCCGCTACCCCACGCGCGACCTGGCCCTCGGCGGCACCGTGATCCCGAAGGGCACCCCGGTCCTGGCCGGCTACACCGCCGCCGGGCGCGACAAGGACTTCCACGGCCCGGACGCCGACCGCTTCGACGTCACCCGGCCCGGCGCGGCCCGGCATCTCTCCTTCGGCCAGGGCGTGCACTACTGCGTAGGCGCACCGCTCGCCCGCCTCGAGGCCACGATCGCCCTGGAACGGCTCTTCACCCGCTTCCCTGACCTCGACCTCGCCGTCCCCGAGGCCGAACTGCCCCGCCAGCGCAGCTTCATCGGCAACAGCGTCGAAGCGCTCCCGGTGCGCCCGGGCCGGCTCTCAGACGCGCGTTCCCACTGACCCCTGCCGGCCCGCGGCGGGCGGGGACAGTTCTGTGCTGAGCCGGTCCAGCGTCGGGATACATGCCGCTCCAGGTCTGGAAGTTGTGGCCGCCGGCTGGCGGATGAGGCTCCTGACACGGACCCCGCTGCCCGCCGCGGCCGGGACGAACGCCTCCCATCGCTGCGGCGGGCTGTCCCGGCCCTGCGCGGAGTCGGGCAGGTGGTATCGGCCCGGACGAGCAGGGGAACGACCGCGCCGCCTGCCAGCCCGACCACTGGACGACATTCTGACTGCACCTTCTCCGGCCGCCGAGACGCGCAGCGAGGTCTGCGTAGACAGCGAGCGATGCGGCCTGCGGGCGTGGCTGAATCTTTGCCTGTTCGTCATCTCCAGGCCGCCGTTGATGTCATGTCGCGCTCCCTGGGGATCCAGTTCACTGGAGCGCCCCCCTCAACCGGACCTGAAAGAGGGACGCATGTCGAGACGCATGCTGAAGCACGGGCTTGTCCCGCTCGTCGCCATCGGCCTTGCCTCTTCCGTAATGTCGACCACCACGGCATCGGCGGCCGGCACGCCACTGACGCTAGCCGTGTTCGGCGACTCGCCCTACGGCAAGTCGGCGTACGCGCCCGCGGGGCAGTCCGCGGACATCTCGCAGTTCCAGAAGACCCCGGCATTCATCAGCACCATCAACAGTGACCCGACGATCAGCGGCGCCATACACGTGGGCGACATCCACTCGGGCAAGGAGTTCTGCACCGACGCCTACGACGCCTCGATCGCCTCCGTGTGGCGGAACTTCAGCAAGCCGCTCGTGTACACGCCGGGCGACAACGAATGGGCCGACTGCCACAAGGCGTCGAGTCTGGCCTCGCCTGGTCAGGGCGGCGGCTTCTACGACTCGTCCTCCGGTGCGATCAACTACATCGGCACGAGTGGCCTGTCGACCGACACGGCAGACTGTGTCAGCTACCACTGCGGCAACCCGCTCGACAACCTCGCCAAGGTCCGGCAGGACTTCTTCGCGCAGCCCGGTCACACCCTCGGCAGCGGGACACTGAAGGTGGTGTCCCAGGCCACCGCCTACGACCCGAGCCACCCGGGGGACGCACAGTACGTCGAGAACGTGAGGTGGGCACAGCACGACATCGTCTTCGTCACCATCAATGTGCCGGGCGGCTCGAACAACGACTCCGACCCTTGGTACAAGGTGCCGAACGCGACTCAGGCGCAGACCGACGAGCGTGACAACCGCACCGCCGCCGACGTCCGCTGGCTCGATGCCGCCTTCGCCGAGGCGCGGGCCCAGCACGCCAAGGGCGTGGTGATCACGGCGCAGGCCGACATGTGGGACCTCGACGGCAAGACCAAGGACCGCCTGACGAACTACGAGCCGATCATCAGCGAGGTCGCGGCGAGGACGACCAGGTTCGGCCGTCCGGTGCTGATGCTCAACGGCGACTCGCACCTGTACCGCTCGGACAACCCGCTGTCGCCGACGGCGACGTGCACCGGCGAGACGGACCCGGCCACCGGCGGCAGCGTGTGCGCCCACGACCCGGACAACAACGCGTGGAACGAGCACCCGTACTACGACGTCCCGAACTTCCACCGGATCGTCGTACACGGCAGCACCACCCCGCTGGAATGGCTGAAGCTGACCGTGGACCCGAACGCCAACCACCCCGTCACTGACACGGCGTACGGCCCGTTCAGCTGGCAGCGGATGCCACAGCCACAGCTGTAATGCCTTGAGCACACACGACCGGCCACGGTGCCCCATGTGGGCTCCTGGCCGGTCGCGTCCCCGGTGTTCTTGAAGGCTGAAGCAGCCCGTCACATGGGGAGCGAGAACAGGCGTACTGGCCCTGAGGGCCAGCGGGCGTCGTCGTGCAGGGGCGTCACCATGGTCCGCAGCGGCATGGGCACCAGGCGGGCTCCGGGTTGTTCGACGAGTACGTCGTTGTCGAGCGGGTGCCATCCGAGGCGCTGGTAGAGCGATACGAGGGGAGGCCGGCAGAACAGGAGTGCGTGCTGAGGACCCATCGTGCGGGCGTGCTCCAGTGCGGCTGCGACGACGAGCCGCGCCAGCCCCTGACCTTGCATGCCGGGTGCGACGGCCACACCGCCGAGGCCCATCACCTCTGTCTCGGCGTCACCGATCGCGACGGGCAGCCGCAGCAGGCCGGTGTGTGCCACGAGGCGGCCGTCATGCCTGATGCCGAAGTGCACTTCTTTCGGCAGCCAGGTCAGACCGGTCCAGGCGACACCGAAGGGATCATCGCCGCTTCCGAGGATCTCTTCCTGGTCCGCCTTCGTGTACTGGGCAAGCCGCACCACAGTCGGTGCCCCAGCGGATCGGTTCTCAGACATTCCCACATGATGATCTCTACGCCGAGCACTGGCCAAACCATTCTCCAGCCGATCCGAGCCGTCCAGAGCCGGGAAGCTCAGTGTCAACTCACATCCCGCAGTCCTGTCGCCCGGCCGTCAGCGTCCCACTCGACCTCCAGGACACGCTCGACGGCGTCGCGGTTGAGCGGGCCGAACACATGCGGGAACAGGACACCGTCGGCAGTCCCGGGCGGCGGGGCGGGATCCGCGGCCTCGAAAACACACTTCGCGGTGAGGCGGCCCTCGTCGAGGAGCAGAGCCAGCAACGGCCTCGGCGCATCCCGATAGAAGGCGTTGACGACGGCCAGCGTGGTCGCCTCGTCGGGGGCGCAGTGGACGAATCCGTCCTCGGCGAGCGAACCGGGTGTGTACGGCTGGTCAGGCTGCGCGGTCCAGTCATCCAGTGGAACAACGTGATAGATCATGACCTGGTTATACAACCTGCATGGTGAGGTCTGCCGTATCGCCCGTGTCATCGGCCCGGCCGCTGTCGACCGCCGCGACCCGTAAGGGCCCGATGAGCCCCGCGAAGCGTCGCATGGCGTGCGGCTCGCCGGCCGGGGCGGCCCCTTCAGGCCCTGCTAGAGCTCGACCAGATGTGGTCTGACCAGCAGCAAGGTCGCCGGGCGGTCGCTCACCTTCCCAGACGGCCAGGCTTCGAGTGGCCTATTCCTGGGTGTCCTCAGTCATGACGGAACAGTGCCACGCTGCCCTCCCCGGGCAGTGATGCGCCCAGGCAGGGCGCAGGCAACCGTACGAGGAGCCGAGGCGACCCGAGATCACCGTACTTCGCCGGCCGTTCCGTCACGAACTCAACCCGGCGTGACCGGGGACCTCATGCCGAGCCACTGCTCGGCGCCCCATGCCTCGAACCGCTCTACCTCGGTGAACCCCAGCTTCGCCGCAAGGCGCATCGAGCCGACGTTGGCGGTCTGAGTGGTGAGCACCACCGGCTCGCCGGGAAGGGCGTCGGCGAGCCAGCCGAGTGCCGCCGCGCACGCCTCGGTGGCGTACCCGGATCCCCATGCCCGCGGCAGGAACAAGTAGCCGAGATCGGCCTTCCCCACGGCAGCCGGGCGACGATGCCCGGTTGCTCTCCTGAGCAGGATATGGCCGATCATCGCCCCGTCGAGTTCGACGACGAAACTTCCGGGCCACCGCTCGGGCACCTCAGGTGTCTCGCGCTCGAGCTCGTCACGGGAGCGGGGACCGCCGAGGTAGGTGTGCACCTCTGATGAGGCGAGCAGTTCGATGAACGCCGCACGATCCCGCGATTCGGGCTCTCGGAGCACGAGCCGCTCGGTCCTGAGCGGCTCAGGCGGCCAAGCCACGAGTTCCAGATCTTCCATCCGCGCACGCTAACAGACGGTCAAACCCACCGAACGGGAAACACTTGGCTTCCCCGCCCGCGGAGGGCAGTCTCGCGGCCGACCCGATACCGCCACATCACCCCCTCGAACTGCTGCCGTTGCCGCACCGGATAGGTGCCCTAGTCGCCTCTGGTGTAGGTGAGACGTTCGACCTGGCCGGACGGGAAGTCGTCCGAGACCGCCTTGCCGTTGACGACAAGCTGGACGGCGGAGGCATCGCCAAGGATCAGGTTGATCTGGTCCTTGTCCGTGAGGGTCTTGGTCTCGCCGTTGTCCAGCAGCCCGTCGAACAGCACGAGGCCGTTGTGGCCCTTCGCCGAGATCCAGCTCCGGCTGCTCTTGGCGGTCACCACGACGGTGACCCGGTCCTTGGGGGCTTCGCTCACCCGGGACGATGGGGGCGTGGACGGCGGAGCGGAAGCCTGCGACGTGGCCCGCCGGGAATCCGAAGCGGCGACGGAGGGTCCGCCGCGCTTGTCGTCGTCCCCTTGCCATGTGAAGGCGAGGATGACGCCCACAAGCGCGCTCGCCACGGCCGCGGCCACGATCAGCAGGGTGGTTGCGCGGGGCCTGCGCGAGGGTGCGGCCGGGGCAGGCCGGAGAGGTTCGTCGACGCGGCCGGGATCGGCGGGAGGAACGACCGGGGCCGGCGGCGCGGCGCGCGGCCGGTCAGGGGTCCCGAGCGCGATCGTGTTCGGGTCCGGGTCCGGCATGAGCGAGCTCAGGAGCGCCTCGGGCGTGGGACGGTCGGCCGGATCCTTGGACAGGCAGGCGGCGACCAGCGGCCGCAACTCCCCCGGCAGTGCGGAGAGATCCGCGGGCTCGTGCACCGACCGGTACATCAGCCCCATGGGCGTTCCGGTGCCGAACGCCCTGCCTCCGGCCGCCGCGACGAGCACGGCCCCGAGCGCGAACACATCGGCGGCACCGCCGACTTCGTCGCCCTGCGCCTGCTCGGGCGCGAGGTATCCGGGAGTGCCGAAGGCCGCCCCGGTGGCGGTCAGCCGGGTGGACTCCACGGCCCTCGCGATGCCGAAGTCGAGGACGCGTGGGCCGTCGTCGGCCATGATGATGTTGCCCGGCTTCAGATCCCGGTGTACCAGCCCGCAGGCGTGGACGGCTTGGAGCGCCTCGGCCAGCGCTGCCCCGAGTGCCGTCAACTGCCCTTCGTCCATGGGTCCTTGACGCTCGATCAGTTCGGCGAGCGTGGGGCCGGGGATGTACGCGGTGGCCAGCCAGGGCGTCTCCGCCTCGGGATCGGCGTCCACGACCGGAGCCGTGTGGAAACCGCCGACTCTGCGGGCGGCCTCGACCTCTGCGCGGAACCGCTGACGGAAGTGCGGGTCGGCCGCCAGTTCGGGGCGGGCCACCTTGACCGCGACGGCCCGACCGCTCCGTGACCGGGCGAGGTAGACCGTCCCCATGCCGCCCGCACCCAGCTCTCGCTCGACGGTGTAGACACCGATCCGCCGTGGCAGATCCGCGCTGTTCTCCATCGCCTGCAGGCCTCCCCCTGCGCACGGTCACCCGTACGTGACGCCGTCCGGTGCACCCCGGCCGATCTCCGGTCCCGCGTATCCGTCCAGCAGCGTAGACGAAGACACCGCCCGGCAGTCCGGGAAGCCGTGTTCAGCCGCCGCGCCGCACCCGGGCCGCCGCGCGGGCATCCGCGAGCCTGCGGGCCTCGCTGCTCTTGCGGGACGGCCTGCCACCGGAGCCGCCCTTCGCGTCCTTGGTGGTGCCCAGGCCGCGAAACGGGGCGTTGTGGTTCTTGGGGCGCGGTACGGACGGCCCGCCGTCGAGAGGCTTTCCGGAGGCAGCCCTGGCGCCGGTGATCCGGCTCAGTTCCGCTTCGCCGGACCGCACTTTGGTGACCTTGGGGGCGACGCCGGCGTCCGCCATGACCTGGCTCGTCTCGCGGCGCTGTCCCGACAGGACGAGTGTCACGGCGGTGCCGGAGCGGCCGGCCCTGGCAGTGCGGCCCGCGCGGTGCAGATAGTCCTTCGGGTCGGTGGCCGGGTCGACGTTGACCACGAGGTCGAGGTCGTCGACGTGCAGGCCGCGTGCGGCGACGTTCGTCGCCACCAGCGCGGTGACCTCCCCGTTCTTGAACTGGGCCAGGGTCCGGGTGCGCTGTGGCTGGGACTTCCCGCTGTGCAGGGCGGCGGCGGCCACGCCGTTGGCCCGCAGATGCCGTGTGAGCTGGTCGACGCCGTGCTTGGTGTCCAGGAACAGCAGAACGCGGCCGTCCCGGGCTGCGATCTCCGTGGTCACGGCGTACCGGTCCGGGCCGTGCACGACGAGGACGTGGTGCTCGATCGCCGAGACCGCGCTGGACGAGGGGTCCACGGAGTGCACGGCGGGGTTGCGCAGGTAGCGCTGCACCAGCTGGTCGACGTCGCGGTCGAGGGTGGCGGAGAACAACATCCGCTGCCCGTCAGGGCGCACCTGGTCCAGGATCTCGGTGACCTGCGGCAGGAACCCCATGTCACACATCTGGTCGGCCTCGTCCAGGACCGTGATGCGCACCCGTCCCAGTCGGCATCCCTTGCGGTCGATGAGGTCGTGCAGCCGGCCGGGCGTGGCGACGACGATCTCGGCGCCGTCCCGCAGCACGGCGGCCTGCCGTCCGATGGACACCCCGCCCACCACGGTCGCGATCCGCAGCCGCAGCGCCTCGGCGTACGGGGTGAGCGCCTCACCGACCTGCTGCGCCAGCTCCCGGGTGGGCACCAGAACGAGCGCCAGCGGCTCCTTGGGCTGCGCGCGCCGCCCGGCCGTCCGGGCCAGCATCCCCAGGCCGAAGGCGAGCGTCTTGCCGGATCCGGTGCGACCCCGGCCCAGGACGTCCCGCCCCGCGAGCGCGTTGGGCAGTGCCGCCGCCTGGATGGGGAAGGGCACCGTCACACCGTGCTCGTCGAGCGCCCGCAGCATCTCGGCCGGCAGCCCCAGCTCCGCGAAGGACGCTGCCGGGGGCGGCGCCGCGATGGCACCCCCCGCCTCGGACACATCGTCCTGCTGCCGGGCATCGGCACGTGCTGATTCACTCACAGAAAGCCTTCCTCCGAAGGGACCGTACCGAGGAAGGCGCGGCGGGGACGCGGCCACCAGCCAGGGACACCGAACCGGGCACCGACACAGCGACGCTGCAAAAGTTGCAGGGTAGCACGGGGTAACCGTCCGGGCCTGCCTCGGCCGCACCCCCTCGTAGGCGCGCAGCAAGACGGAGAGCGCGTCGCGAGCCGACGCCGGTCGGTTGTCCAGGTGCCCGATGCCGTGCTCAAGCCGCTACCTCCGGCCTGTTCGATGCTTCTGCCAGGCCGGCTCGCCCCTCCGCGGGAGCCGGCCCCGTGGAAGCGCCGCCGGACGCCCTCAGCGGTAGCTGAGCAATCCGCGCCGGTCCCCCGTGAAGTGGGCGTGGTCGTTGAAGGTGAGGAGGCTGGTTCCGGAGCGGCCGACGGCGAGGGTGGTGACGGCGGCGTTGACCGTGACGCGGTTGAGTGCCACGACTGCTGCGGGCGGCAGCGACAGCAGGACGCCGCAGAGCGCGGCAAGGACACCGCCCGAGGTGACGACGACCGCGTCGCGGCCTTGGCCGAGGCTGGTGGACAGCTCGTTCAGCGCGACCTCGATCCCCTTCCGGAAGGCGGTCCATCCGTCGGGAGCGGTCTCCTCGGCGTCCTCGATCCACGCTCCCAGCGCTCGGTCGAGCAGCCCCTGCAGGGCCTGGGAGTCCGCCTGGTCGTCCGGGGCCGGGTCGGTGTAGCGGGCCAGCAGGGCGACGTGGTCGTACTCGTTCCAGCGTGGGTCCTCGCGCACGGGGGACGTGAATCCGGCCGCTGCCGCCAGCAGTCGGGCGGTATCGCGCTGGCGGGTGAGAGTGCCGGTCATGAGGTGCGGGTCGCGCAGGCCGCGGCGGGCGAGTTCCTGGCCGACAGCGGTGGCCTGTTCGCGGCCCAGGGCGGACAGGGCGTCGTAGTCCTTCGCTCCGAAGGACGCCTGTCCGTGCCGGACCAGGGAGATCAAGGGCATGTCGGTGTCTCTCGCGTCAGCTGCCGGATCTGCGGATCGTCGGCCGGCATCGGTGGTCGAGGTGGTTGACCGCCGGCCAGAGGTGGCGGAAGGCGGGGTTGCGGGTCCGGCCGTGGTGGCAGCGGTTGTGGATCTGCCGTGCGTTCACCGCGAGTGCGCCACTGCGCCGGAGAGCTTCCCGACGTGGGCTCAACGCCGAAATGGAGCCGTACGGTCTTCCGCTAGGCCCTCGCCCGCGACAGCGCCGCAGGGGCGGTGAACAGGGCGCGGACGGCGGCGCGGACCTGGTCGGCGACCACGTCGGGGGTGGAGGTGTCGAGCTTGCCGTCGAGGTGCAGGAACGCCAGACCGTGCACGAGGGCCCATACCGTGGTCGACAGCGCCTCCGCGTCGGCACCGGGGAAGGCGCCGCGGACGATCCCGCGGACGTATTCCGAGATCGCGGTGGTCGCGGCAACCCGTTCCTCGCTGTTCGGATCGCAGGGCTCCGCGAACATCACCCGGAACAGCGCCGGGCGTTCGAGCGCGAAGCGGACGTAGGCGACGGCGACCGCCGCGAGCTCGTCGGGAGTCGTGGGTGAGGGATGCGCCGCGGCCAGATGTTCGGCGAGTTCGCGGTAGCCCTGCGCGGCGACCGCGGAGACGAGCGCGTCACGGTCCGCGTAGTGGCGATAGGGAGCCGTCGCCGACACGCCGGCCCGCCGCGCCACCGCCCGCAGGGACAGCCCGGCGCTGCCGTCCTCCTCCAGAAGTTCCCGCGCGGCACGCAGACAGGCGGCGCGCAGATCGCCGTGGTGATAGGTGCCGCCCGCTTGCGGCATAGGTCACACTCCCTCATGTTTACGCCGCTTACATCGCCGACGTAATGTGAACGCTGCACACATCGTAGGCGATTGAGATATGAGAGGGGAACTCGGATGACCAGCGAGCTGTTCTCGCCCCTGTCCCTGCGCTCCGGACCGGTACTCAACAACCGGATCGCGAAGGCGGCCATGGAGGAGAACATGGCCGGCGACGGCCAGCTCCCGGACAAGGAACTTTTCGGTCTGTACCGGCGCTGGGCCGCCGGCGGGACCGGACTGCTGATCACCGGCAACGTCATGGTCCACGCCGAGGCACTGACCGGCCCTGCCGGCGTGGTGCTCGACGAGGCCGCTCCACTGGAGCCCTTCATCGAGTGGGCCAAGGCCGGCAAGTCCGGCGGCGGGGCGATCTGGATGCAGATCAACCACCCCGGCCGCCAGATCGGATCCGACATGCCCGGAGTCGTGTGGGGCCCGTCCGCGGTCGCCGTCGACCTCGGCAGGCACAGCAGCCGCTTCGGCCGCCCCGTCGCCATGACGCCCGAGCAGATCCAGGCCACCGTGACCCGGTACGCCGTCACGGCCCAGCGCGCCGAACAGGCGGGCTTCGACGGCGTGGAGGTCCACGCCGCACACGGCTACCTGCTGTCGCAGTTCCTGTCCCCCCTGGTCAACAAGCGCACCGACCAGTGGGGCGGATCGCTGGAGAACCGGGCCCGGATGCTGCTCGACGTCGTCCGCGCCGTACGCGCCGCCGTCTCCCCGACCTTCGCGGTCGCGGTGAAGCTCAACTCCGCCGACTTCCAGCGTGGCGGGTTCGACGCCGACGACGCACGCCAGGTGATCGAGATGCTCGCACCGCTCGGCGTCGATCTGGTCGAACTGTCGGGCGGCAGCTATGAGAGCCCGGCGATGTCGGGACGCCCCGCCGACGCGCGTACCCAGGCCCGCGAGGCGTACTTCCTCGACCTGGCGAAAGACCTGGTCAAGACGAGCCCGCTGCCGCTGATGCTCACCGGCGGCATCACCCGGCGCCACACCGCGGAGCGGGTCCTCGACAGCGGTGTGGCGATCATCGGGATGGGCACTGCCCTCGCCGTCACCCCGGACCTGCCCGACCGCTGGCGCCGGGGCCGCGAGGCCGACGAGCAGCTGCGGCCGGTCACCTGGTCCGACAAGGCCCTCGCCTCCGCTGCCGGCATGGCACAGGTCCGCCACCAGATGCGCCGCATCGCCCGGGGAAGCCACCCCACACCCAACACCCACCCGGCACTCGCCCTCATCTCCGAACGGCGAAAGCAGCGACGGGCCCTGCGCCGCTACCGCACCTGGCTGACCGCATCACAGGGCGCCGCGTAAGCGCGCCGGTGGAAGGTCCCCAGGTGCTCGTCGCTCTCCGCGACCGCCTGGGGCCCCTCCGGTCGATCGCCACGCTGCTCGTCACGCTG
Source organism: Streptomyces sp. BK340 (assembly GCF_007827595.1). GTDB lineage: Bacteria > Actinomycetota > Actinomycetes > Streptomycetales > Streptomycetaceae > Streptomyces. Next base: position 35,893 of record NZ_VISR01000044.1, on the reverse strand, counting down.
ACCGGTGGCAGCGCTCCCTCATCACCACCCGGGCATGCTGCTCCGGGAGCGATGGCGACCGGCAGGACGAGGCTTGGCCGGCATCCCCCCACTGAGCGCCTGGCAGGCCGGCACCTGGCCGGCCCTCTGTACGGCCGGACGGCGACCGCCTTGAGGACCTTCGGCGCGCCGGTCAGGAGGGTGGCCCAGGTTGCCGGGCTGATGCTCGCCGGCGGGGTGAAGCCCTGGATGCGCTGATGAGGAACTGGCCATGCCGCACAAGATCTTCAGCGAAGCAGGGGCGGACATCACGATCGCCACCCCGGGCGGCAAGGCCCCGACACTGGACCGGCTCAGCATGTCCCGCACCGCCGGCCTCCCGTCCAAGCTGCGCGAGGTCGCCAGGTACCTGGACTCCATCCAGAGCCCGCTGAACAGCCCCGAGGCACTGGAGAACATCGACCCGGACCAGTTCGACGCAGTGTTCTACCCAGGTGGACACGGCCCGATGGAGGATCTCGCGGACGACCCGGTCTCCGGCGCACTGCTCACCCGGATGCTCCACTCCGGCAAGCCGTTGGCACTCCTGTGCCACGCGCCGGCCGCCACGCTTGCGGCCAAGAACGAGGACGGCATATGGCCGTTCGCCGGATACCGGATGACGGGCCTCTCCAACGCCGAGGAAAAGCTCAACGGCTTCGGCCGCAAGGCTCCCTGGTTCCTCGAGGACCGCCTGCGCGAGGGCGGCGCTGATTACGTCAAGGCACGCCTGCCCCCTACTCCCGTTCGTGGTGGTCGACCGGCAATCTGTACACGGGCCAGAACCCCACGTCCTCCGAGCGACTCGCCAAGCGACTGGTGGCCGATCTGGCTGATCGGGCGCGCTGGTTCGGGCGGAAGGACTGGCGTCCGCGCAAGCCGCGCGCCTCTCGCACCCGTGAAGGCGAGCCGTTCGAACGTGTCGTCACGCCGGCCGTTTCGTCCTCCCGAACCGCCACATCGCCGTGCGCATTGACGTTGCGCGCGTTCGGGGATGCCTGCTCGACGGTCACCTCGGCAGCCGCGGCCAGGGCCGGAGCACGATCTTGCCATGGGTGTGCTGCTGTTCCAGCTCGCGGAAGGCGTCTCGCACCTGTTCCAGCGGGTAGGTGCGGGCGATCGGCACCTCGAGCTGCCCACGCGCGGCAAGCCGGGCCAACTCGCCGAGCACGACCGCACACGCCGCCGCACCTTCTCCGTAGGTCCGCGCGCCGACCTCGGCCGCGGCCTGCCAATCGCGGATCGTGTTGATTCGCTCGGGCCGCACGCCCAGCTCCACTGCCAGTGCCACGTAACCGTCGCCGAAGGTGTCGATGAACGCGTCGACCCTCCCGCCGGACGCCTGACGGATCCGCTCGGCCACACCTGGCCCGTACTCGACCGGGAGGACACCGCGATCCTTCAACCAGGCGTGGTTCCGCTCGCTCGCCAGCCCGATCACCGTGGCGCCGCGCCGCCGCGCGAGCTGCACGGCAAGCGACCCGACGCCGCCCGCCGCACCGGAGACGACGACCGTGTCGTCCGGGCCGGGGTCCACCGCGAACACCGTGGCGTAGGCAGTCGTGCCGGCCACGTACAGCGCCCCGGCCACCTCCCAGGCCAACCCCGCCGGACGGGATACCAGGTTCACGTCGTCGACCACGACGAACTGCGCATGGCTGGCCCGCCTGTGCGTGAAGCCCAGAACCTCGTCGCCCACCGCGAAACCCCGGACGTGCGGGCCGGCCTCCACCACGACGCCGGCCAGATCGCTGCCCTGCCCCGAGGGAAACGCCGCCGGCCAGCGTTCGTGCAGCGCACCCGTGCGGATGTGCGCCTCGCCGGGCTGGATCCCGGCCGCACGGACCTCCACCAGCACCTGCCCAGGACCGGGGACCGGCCGCTCCACCTCCTCCACCCGCAGCACATCGATCCCGCCGTATTCGTGGAACCGCACCGCCTGCATCGCGTGATCACCGCACTTTCTCGTCGGGACAAGGCTTGGACGGCCGCGCGTCAGAGGCGCCGACGCGAACCGTGCCACCGCGTTCAAAGATCAAGCGCGAATCCGTATTCCCAGTTCCCAGGAGCGACCGACGGCGATGCCGTCCGCGTTCAGGACTCGCCTGTGGCCCGACTCGCACCGTGCGACTCGGGCCCCGGGGGGCGTACCGGGTGACGGAGGCTCTCGGACTGGTGGTCGTTCACCAGACGACGGTGAGGTGGGTGGGGCCGTGGACGCCCGTATTGGCGATCCCCTGCGTGGGAGTGGCCGGGGCGATGGGAGTGAGGGCGGGGCAGGGCACGGCTGCGGGCTGTCACGCCCGGCGGTGTCGCAGGTCCCCCGTCTGTGCGGTGGCCGTCGTGGATCCGGGCCCATCGGACCGGCTCGACACGAGGGCAGGCGAACGAGCCACACCCCGGAGCCGAGCATGTCGGAGTGAGGCATTCATCTGCAGGCCGGTGCGTTGTCTTCGGAGCCGGCCCCGCGGACCGGGACGAGGAGGGTGAACGTGGCCGGAGCCCTTCTGGTGAGGGAGAGTCGGCCGCCGATGGAGTGGGCCAGTTCGGAAGCGAGGGCGAGGCCGATGCCCGTCCCGTGGCCGCCGCCGGTGTGTCCACGGTCGAACAGCTGCGCTGGCTCGCCCTCCGCGGCTCCCTCGTCGCTCACGTCGAAGGCGAAGGCGTCGTTCAGGTCCCGCACCACCAGTCGTGCGGTTCCGCGTCCGTGCACCCGTGCATTGTCCAGCAGGACGCCGAGCACCTCCGAAACGGGGCCGCCGGGGACCAGGACGTCCGCGGGTGCGTCATGTGTGCCGCACTCCAGACGTCTGCCGTCGGCGGCGAACAGGCCGTGCCAGTGCTCCTGCGTCTCCTGAAGGAGGTGTGCCACCGCGATGTCCCCGGTGGCCGGGCGGGGCCGGTCCGGGGAGCGGGACAGGCGCAGCACTTCCTCCACGGTGTGGTGGAGTCGATGGGTGGTGGCCAGTGCCTCGGTCAGCACGGGGCGTAGACGGGCGTCGTCGTCCTGGGCGAGACCCGATTCCAGGGCGAGTTGCAGGCCGGTGAGCGGAGTGCGCAACTGGTGCGAGGCGTTGGCGGCGAAATCCCGTTCCCGGCGGAGGAGTTCGGACAGGCTGTGCAGCATGGTGTTGTGTGTGCGGGCCACCTGATCGATCTCGGCGATGTTGCTGGGGGCCGCCCGCGCGTTCAGGTTCCCTTCGGCGACGGCCCGACAGTGTCGGGAGAGGTCCTCCAACGGGGCGGCCAGCGCCCGAGCCTGCCGACGGGCGACCAGCACCGCGATGGTCAACGCGACTACGGTCACGCTCAGTAGGACGGCCCACGCGGCCAGGACCCGGTCGCGTACGGCGCCGGCGGGGGAGGACGCGCGGACCACGCCGATCACGTGCTCGGCGTGGGAGACCGGTACGGCGGCGACCAGGTCGCCGCCCGACCGCCCCCGGACCACCTCTCCGCCGAAGGCGCGGTGGACCGGCGCGTCCGCCGTCCGGGGGCCGCTGCCCGCACGTTTGGCCTGCTGCGGGTCGTACAGGCCCAGATGCCCCCCTGCCGGCGCCCTGGGCAGTTCCACGGGATCACCGGTCGCATAGTCCGGGCTCACCCGTACGGCCGCGGCGAGGGCCGCGCGTTCCAGGGTGTCCCGCTGCCCGGCGTACAGGGAGGACCTGATGGCCAGGGCCAGGGGAACGGCGAGCAGGACCACGGCGACCAACGCGGCGGTGAGGGCGACTCGCACCACGCGCTGTCTCATGCCCTCATCATGCGGCGGCTCGGCCGGGCGCGCGGGGCGAGGCGCACGCTTTTGCCGTTGTCTAACCCTCGGCGAGCAGGGCGTTAATCGGCCGCTTCCTAGCGTGGGTGCCATGACGGTCCGGTCCGGGGGATTCCTTGGAGGGCAGTGGTGATGGCAGCACACGCACGGACCTCCGCGGCAGTCGGGATGGTGCTCGTCGCGGCGGTGACCGCGGGCTGTTCCGGTTCCGGCTCGCACTCCGGTTCCGGTTCGACGTCATCACCGCCGACTTCCTCGGCGCGCGTCGGAAACGGGCAGAACAACCCGGCACCCGCTCCCACCGAGTCCAATCCGCCCGGCGACATCCCCGACAACCAGGTGTACGTCGCCTACCGGCCGACAGGCGGGTCCTTCACCGGTTTCACGGTGAAGGTGCCTGAGGGCTGGGCCCGTACCGAGCAGGGCGGCAGCACGGTGTTCACCGACAAGTTGAACACCGTGAGGATCACGGCCGTCTCGGCGTCCGCCGCGCCCACGGTCGACTCGGTCACCAAGACGGTCGTCCCCAAGCTGCGCTCCCAGGTGCCGAAGTTCGCCGCGCCGAAGGTGTCGGAGGTCTCCCGGCACGCCGGCCGTGTCGTCCGGCTGACCTATCAGGGCGACTCGGCGAAGGACCCGGTCACCGGCAAGGTGGTGCGCGACGCGTTCGAGCGGTACGCCTTCTACAAGTCGGGCCACGAGGTGGATCTGACCCTGTCCGGCCCGGTCAACGCCGACAACGTCGACCCGTGGCGCATCGTCAGCGACTCCTTCGCCTGGCGGTGAGCACCATGGCGTCCGAGCCGGTGCTGGCTGCCCGTGAGCTGTACCGCTTCTATCGCGCCGGCGAGGAGGAGACGCTCGCGCTGCTCGGGGTGTCGGTGCAGGTCGGTCGGGGCGAGACGGTGGCGGTCGTGGGACCGTCGGGATCCGGCAAGTCGACCCTCCTGGCGTGCCTGGCCGGGCTCGACGAGCCCTCCGGCGGCGAGGTCCGCGTGGACGGCGTACGGATCAGCCACCGGCCCGAGACCGAGCGGGCCCGGCTGCGCGCCCGGCACGTCGGCGTGCTGCTGCAGACCCGCAATCTCCTGTCCCATTTGAGCGTGCGGGACAACGTCCGCCTGCCGCAGCGCGCCGCGGCCCGCAAACCCGTCACCTCGGCCAGGGAGCTGTTGACCCAGGTGGGCCTCGGCGAACGGACGCATGCGCTGCCCCGGCAGCTGTCCGGTGGCGAGCTGGCCCGGGCCGGGCTGGCCGTGGCGCTGGCCAACGCGCCCGCTGTCCTGCTGGCCGACGAGCCGACCGGCGAACTCGACGGAGAGACCGAGCGGGCGGTCCTCGCGATGCTGCGGGAGCGGGCCGCGCAGGGGTGCGCGGTGCTGATCGTGACGCACAGCGCGGAAGTCGTCCGGAGCGCGGACCGGGTGATCGCACTGGAGGACGGCAGGGCCACCGACGCCTCGGCCCGGACTGCCCGTTCCGCGTCGCAGGAGGTGCCCGATGTCACGGGATGAAGTGCTCGTGACCTGCGCTGACGCGGCGCTCACCTTCGGCCGGGGCACACGGGCGGTCGTGGCCGTACACGGCGCCAACCTCGAGATCGGGTCCGGCGATCGGCTCGCCGTCGTCGGCCCCTCCGGGTCGGGCAAGAGTTCGCTGCTGCACCTGTTGGCCGGGCTCGAACAGGCCACCAGCGGCACCGTGCGGCGGGCCACCTTTCTGGGGCCGTACGACATCGGCCTGGTCTTCCAGGGCGAGAGCCTGATCCCGGCCCTGAACGTGGTCGAGAACACCGCTCTCCCGCTGGTCCTCGCCGCCCGCCCGGAAAGCGAGGCCCAGCGGGCCGCCCTCGCGGCGCTCACACTGGTCGACGCGGCCGACCTGGCAGACCGGCTGCCCGAGGAGATCTCCGGTGGTCAGGCCCAGCGGGTGGCCGTCGCCCGGGTGCTGGCCCAGTCCCCGCGCCTGATCCTCGCCGACGAGCCCACCGGCCGCCTCGACCACGCCACCGGCGGCCGTGTCCTCGACGCCCTCCTCACCGCCGCCGACCACACCGGCGCGGCCCTCGTCGTCACCACCCACGATCCCGCCGTCGCCGCCCGCCTCACCACCCGGCGCGCCATGCGCGACGGCCGGCTGCTCGCACCCGAGGAGGTGCCATGATCGGCTCGTGGACGGTCGGCCTGGCCCGCCACCGCACCGGACGTCTGCTGGCTGCGCTGGCCGGGATCGCTCTCGCGGTCGCCCTGGTCGCCGCGCTGGGCTCATTCCTCACGGCGTCGAAGGCGACCATGACCCAGCGTGCCGTGCGCTCGGTCGCCGTCGACTGGCAGGTCCAGGTACAGCCCGGCGCCGATCCCGGCGCGGTGATGTCCCTGGTCCGCAAGGCGCCGGAAACCCGCGCCGCCCTGCCCGTCGGCTTCGCCCGCACCACCGGCTTCTCTGCCCGCGTTCAGGGCAGCACCCAGACCACCGGTCCCGGTATGGCCCTCGGCCTGCCCGACGGCTACCGCCCCCTCTTCCCCGACGCGATCCGCACTCTGTCCGGCTCTCCGAGCGGCGTCCTGCTGGCCCAGCAGACCGCCTCCAACCTGCACGCTGCTCCCGGCGACACCATCGGCATCGACCTTCCCGGCATCGGGCCGAGGCAGGTGAAGGTGGACGGCGTCGTCGACCTGCCCCAGGCCGACTCCCTCTTCCAGACCGTCGGCGCACCCAGCCAGTCCCAGCCGACCGCGCCTCCGGACAACGTCGTCCTGCTGCCCGCCGCCAGGTTCGCCGCGCTGACCCGGGGTGCCTCTGCGGTCACGACCCAGATCCACGTGGCCCGCGACGACGCCCGCCTGCCCTCCGACCCGGCCGCCGCCTTCACCGCGGTCACCCGCGCCGCCCACAACCTGGAGGCCCGCTCCGCGGGCGCCGCACTGGTCGGCAACAACGTCGGCGCCGCCCTCGACTCCGCCCGCCAGGATGCCCTGTACGCCCAGATCCTCTTCCTCTTCCTCGGCGTCCCCGGCGCGGTCCTGGCCGCCGCCCTGACCGCCGCGGTCGCCTCCGCCGGCGGCGAGCGGCGCCGCCAGGAGCAGGGCCTGCTACGGCTGCGCGGCCTGCGCCCCCGCCAGATCGCCGCCCTCGCCGGGTTGGAAGCGGCGCTGATCGGTCTCGCCGGCGGCCTGGCCGGACTGGGCGTCGCCGCACTGACCGGCCGCTTCGCCTTCGGTGCCGCCTCCTTCGGAGCGGGCGCGGGCACCTGGGCCGCCTGGTACGGCACTGCATTCGTCCTCGGCGCCGCCGTCGCCGCGGGAGCCGTCCTCGTCCCGGCCCTGCGTGACCTGCACACGGTGACCGTCGCGGAAACCCGCAAGGAGTCCGGCGCCCGCAGCACCCGGAACCCGTGGTGGATGCGGTACGGCCTGGACTTCGCCCTCCTGATCGGCTCCTGGCTGGTCTTCCGCGCCTCCTCCGGCAACCAGTACGCGTTGGTCCTCGCCCCGGAGGGCGTGCCCAGCATCTCCGTGTCGTACTGGGCCTTCCTCGGCCCTGCCCTGCTGTGGATCGGCGCCGCCCTGCTGCTGTGGCGGCTCACCCTCCTCGCCCTCACCCACGGCCGCCCCGCCCTGGCCCGGCTGGCCCGCCCGCTGACCGCCACCCTCGCCGGCACCACCGCCGCCGCCCTCTCCCGGCGCCGCCGCCCCCTGGCCCGCTCGGTCGTGCTGCTCGCCCTCGCCGTGTCCTTCGCGCTCTCCACCGCTGTCTTCAACGCCACATACCGCCAGCAGGCCGAGGCCGACGCCCGCCTGACCAACGGCGCCGACGTCACCGTCACCGAACCACCCGGTGCCCGTGTCCCACCCGGCGCCGGATCCGCCCTGAAGATCTCCGGCGTACGGCACGTCGAACCCCTCCAGCACCGCTTCGCCTACGTCGGCTCCGATCTCCAGGACCTCTACGGCGTCCGCCCGGACACCATCGCCCGCGCCACCTCCCTCCAGGACGCCTACTTCGCCGGGGGCACGGCCCGGCAACTCATGCGGCGCCTCGCCGAACGGCCCGACAACCTGCTGGTCAGCGTCGAGACCGTCAACGACTTCCAGCTCTCCCCCGGCGACACCGTCAACCTGCGCATCCAGGACGCCCGCACCAAGACCCTGCGCACGGTCCCCTTCCACTACGCGGGCATCGCCAAGGAGTTCCCCACGGCACCGAAGGACAGCTTCTTCGTCGCCAACGCCTCCTACATCGCCAAGGCGACCGGCAGCGACGCGGTCGGCGCCTTCCTCCTCGACACCGGCGGCACCCACCAGAAGCAGATCGCCACGCGCCTGCGCTCGCAGCTCGGTACCAGCGCCACCGTCAGCGACCTCACCCAGACCCGCGGCACCGTCGGCACCAGCCTGACCTCCGTCGACCTGGCCGGACTCACCCGCATCGAGCTTGCCTTCGCGGTCCTGCTGGCCGCCGGAGCCGGGGGACTGGTCCTCGCCCTCGGGCTCGCCGAACGCCGCCGGACCTTCGCCATCGCCACCGTCCTCGGCGCACGCACACGCCAGCTGCGCGGCATGGTCCTCACCGAGGCCCTCCTGCTGGCCGCAGGCGGCCTGACCGGGGGTGCCGTCATCGGGTGGGCGCTGTCGGAGATGCTGGTCAAGGTACTCACCGGCGTGTTCGACCCGCCACCCGACGCCCTGGCGGTGCCCGGCGTCTACCTGACCCTGACCGGACTGGCCGCCTTGATCGCCGTACTGGCCGCAGCCCTGAACGGCATCCGCGGTGCCCGGCGCCCCGCGGTGGAGGAACTCCGCGACCTGTGAGCCCGCCTGCAGGGGAGCGACCTGTCTACTCTGTTGCCATGGGCACGCCTGCCGCACCGGACCGCAGCCGCCTGCACATCCTGGTCGTCGAGGACGACGACACCATCGGACGCCACCTGGAAACCGGCCTCCGCGTCAACGGCTACGCCCCCACCTGGAGCCGCACCGGCGCCTCGGCCCTGGCGGAGACGGACCGCACTGCGTACGACGCAGTTCTCCTGGACCTCGGCCTGCCCGACCTCGACGGACTGGACCTCGCCCGCACCCTGCGCGCCTGCCTCCCCGACGTGCTGATCGTGATCCTCACCGCCCGTACCGACGACATCGACGTCATCGCCGGCCTGGACGCAGGTGCCGACGACTACCTGGTCAAACCCTTCAGCCTCACCGTCCTGCTGGCCCGTCTCCGCGCTCACCTGCGCCGCCGGAGCATCACGCCGCAGCCGCAGCCCCCACTACGGCTCGGCGACCTGGTCATCGACACCACGGCACGCCGCTGCACCCTCCACGACACGGAGATCTCCTTGCGGCCGAAGGAATTCGACCTCCTCGCCCTGCTCGCCAGGAACCCCGGCACCGCCGTCTCGCGAGAAACGCTGATGGCACAGGTGTGGGACGAGAACTGGTTCGGCCCCACCAAGACCCTGGACGTCACCATGGCCGGCCTGCGCCGACGTCTCACCCAGGCCGCCGAGGAGTCCGGCCGCCCTTGCCGGTTGCCTCACATCACCACGCTCCGAGGGCATGGCTACCGCCTCGAGCGCTGCGGCTGGAGCGATGGGGCCGGTACGAAGAGTTGACCGGCCCTCGCCTGTTCGCGCAGTAGGGTCTGCACCCATTCGGCCGACGCCATCCGGTCAGCGACCGCCCCACGAGAGTCTGCGGACATGCCCGGGCTGCCGCAGGCGGCCCTGGCCGAATTGCGGTCCGCAGCTCGCGCGTGTGCCGAGGAAGCGCGGTTCTCCGCGCCGCCTCGGCACACTGAGCCCGTCGGCCGGGTGGGTCGGCCGGGCGCTGTGCGGTCTGTCAGCCCATGTCTGTCAGGAGGGCGTTCAGTTCCTTCTCCTGCTGCGCAGGCGACATCGGCGGGTTCGAGTGATCAATACCGAACGTCTTGAGCATCTTGTCCATCTGGGCGTCGATGGAGGTCCAGCCGGTCTGGTCCAGCGGCTGCAGCGACGCCTGGTCGGCGTCCCACAGGTCGCGCAGCGACTGGGCGGCCGCGTGCGCGCCCGTCGCGTTACCCGAGCGTGCGTCCTTGAGCGAGGTGGAGGCGAGGGTCTTCAGCGCGGCGACCTTGGCGGGCGGGAACTTCTTCACCGCCTGGCCGGGAGCCATCTGGACGGCGGAGGTGTTGTCTTCCTCCGGCGCCGGGCCGACGTGCGGCTGGCCGTGGGCCCAGACCAGCAGGCCCGCGGTGGCGACGGCCAGCAGTCCGAAGCCGGCCAGCGCGGTGCGCTCCTTGCGCGGGTTGCTGGTGGCCGGTGAGGCGTGGGTCGCCTCGTGGGTCTCGGTCACGTCCGAGCGCGTCACCGTCAGGTACACCACCGTCGCCAGGATCAGGCCGAGGAAGATCAGGCTGGTGGTGAACGTGCCCAGCGCGAGACCGGTCGGTTCGCCCGGCTGGGCGACCTTGGGGGAGGCGAGCCAGTCGCCGATGTTCGCGCCCAGCGGGCGGGTCAGGATGTAGGCGAGCCAGAAGGACAGCACCGGGTTCGCGCCGAACTTCCACAACAGCGTGATCGCCGCGATGAGACCGAGCGGCAGCAACACGGAGACGCCCGGGCTCCAGCCGGTCAGCTCCAGAGTCCAGTCGCCGGTCGCGGTGCCGAGCGCGAAGGTGACGAGAACGGCGAGCCAGTAGAACGACTCACGTGGCAGCGTCGTGACCGAGTGGATCGACAGCGTGCGCTCGCGCACCCACCACACGCCGAAGACCACCGCGAGCAGCACCGAGAAGACCGCGGAACTGATCCACAGCGGCACGTTCAGCTGGTCGGTCAGGATGTCGGTGTACAAGGTGCCCGTGACGCTGACAACGACGACGGTCAGCCAGTAGGGGAACGGAACGTACCGCTTCAGCCGCAGCTGGACGGCCAGGACCAGCACGAACACCGCGGTGAAGATCCAGGCCGTGTTCACCAGGCCGACGCCCAGCTTCATGTTGATCCAGTCGGCGAAGCTCTCACCGACGGTCGTGCACAGGACCTTGATCACCCAGAACCAGAGGGTGACCTCGGGGACCTTGTTGAGCATGAGGCGCCCGCTGCGCGTGCGTGCTTCCGTTGTCGTTGTCATGCGGGGAGGTTTACGCGGGGAAGCTGCACGTAACCTGACTACGTGGTTGCACGGGCGGCCGGGAGTGTCACCTCGACGTGACCGCGGCCGTCCGCGATCGCGCGGACCTCCGCACCGGCCGAGGCGGCGATGCGCCGGACCACCGGCAGCCCCAGCCCGTACCCGTCGCCGCCGGTCACACCCGCTTCGAAGACCCGGTCCACGTCCGCGGGATCGAATCCGGGGCCGTCGTCCAGGACATCGACCACGATGGCCTCGCCCTGGTTGCGCGCGGTGATCCACACACGCGACCGCGCATGCCGCAGGCCGTTCTCCAGGAGGGGCGACAGCAGCGACACGGCGACGTCGGCCGCCACGGCGACCTCGACCTTCGGGGGAAAGGCGACCTCGACCGCGCGGCCGGCGATCGCCTGCCGCGCGGCGGAGCGCAGATCGCATCGGGTCCCCTTGTCCGTCCGTGCGCGCGCGGCGCGCAGGATCGTCGTGATCGCCGCATCGAGGCGGTCGACCTCGCTCAGCACCGCCTCCGGCGGCACTGGCTCGCCGGACAGCTGTGCCAGCTGCGCCTCGGCCCGCAGGACCGTGAGCGGTGTCCGCAGCTCGTGGGCGATCTCATCGGTGAGCCGGCGCTCGTCCGCCAGCGCGTTGTCGACGCGCTCCAGGAGATGGTCCAGGGTCAGCCCCAGTTCCCCGAACTCGTCGCGGGGGATCCCGAGGTTGAAGCGGCGCCCGGGTTCGTGATGGCCCCATTCGTCGGCGAGGGCGGCCATCTCGTGCACGACCCGCAGCGCGCGCCGCACCACGATGTGTGCGACACCGCCGGCGAGGAGGATCGTGAGGCCGCCCAGTATCAGGGTCAAGGTCAGGCTGCGCTGTTCGGATGTCTCGTAGGGCGTGAGGTCCACCCGGACGATCACCATGACGTGGTGGCCGTCGATCGGGACCTTCCGCGCATACAGGAGGTAATCGCCGACCGACGCGGTCTGCGATCGCCCCGCGTCCGCCAGCTCCTCGACGCGATCGACCAGGCTCGGCGGCACGTTCCCGTCGAGCAGGCGGCCGTCGGCATACACCCAGGCGACCTCGTCCAGCGCCTCGCTGCTGTTCTCCGTCAGTACGACACGGCCGCCTTTGGCGGTGACGTTCGCCGCGACCGCCTCGGCGCGAGTACGTGCCAGATCGTGCGCGTCGGCGTCCGTCACCCGGCTCAGCAGCACGTGCGAGACCACGACCAGGACCGCGACCACGGCGGTGGCGATCAGCACGGTGAGTGCGACGACCCGCTTACGGAATCCCGTCACTGCCATCGGTAGCCCACGCCGCGGACGGTCGCCAGACGCTCGGCCACACCCAGCGGGCCGAGCTTGGCCCGCAGCCGGCGCACATAGGAGTCGAGGGTGTTGTCGCTGACCTGCGCCCCGTGCGGCCAGCCGGCAGCGATGAGGGCATGGCGGCGTACCGCGTCGCCCTGCGAGGCGATCAGGCGGCCCAGCAGCCGGAACTCGGTCGGGGTCAGGCTCATGCTCACCGAATCGTAGGTCACCACGTGCTTCGCCGGATCGAGGAAGACCTCGCGCGGTGCGGGCGCCACGGTGGCCCGGCGCAGCAGCGCCCGGACGCGGACCAGCAGTTCCGGAATGTCGAAGGGTTTGGTCATGTAGTCGTCGGCGCCGGCCTCGAAGCCGCCCACCTTGTGATGCAGGCCGTCCAAGGCGGTGAGCATCAACACCGGCGCGTCGACGCCGCGAGCCCGCAGGGCCAGGCAGACGTCGCGGCCGTCGGCGTCCGGGAGTCCGAGATCCAGGACGACCAGGTGGGGCGCCGGTGCGAGCTGCCGCAGCAGGCTGTCGGCCGTGGCGGCGACGGAGACGGTGTGGCCGTCGTGCTCCAGGGCGCGCTTGAGCACGCCCCGGACCGCCGCGTCGTCTTCGCACACCATGATGAAAGCCACGAGCTGACCCTAGATACTCCCGTCCCAGTTCTCCATCTTCCCTGGTCAGCCGCCTGATGGTCGGGAGCAGGCCGCTGTTGACTGCCTCACGTGCGGGCCAGCCCGCGTCGAACCATACGGTCGCAGCCATCGATGCCTGTCGCATCCTTTGAACAGGCTGCGACAGCTTGCGCGCACCGGTGTCCTGCGGTTCCCGGCGTCGGGCCGGGGACCGCGATGTTCTAGGCAATAGAACGCAACACCGTAGAAGGCCCGACCCGTACGACTCGGTTGGCGGCTGTCTTCTGGAGCAGGCCGTAGGCGAGCACCGGGAGCAGTAGGTGTGGTTTGTCCGGGAGCACGGCGGTGATCAGTACGGCGCCGGCGCCGCTGTTGTTCATGCCGCAGGCGAGGGTGAGCGAGCAAGCGGCGGGCGGGTCCAGCCGCAGCAGCCGCGCCGCGCAGCGGCCGAGCACGAACGACAGCAGGCATACCAGTGCCGCCACGACCAGCGCGGCGCCCAGCAGCAGTGGGCGTGGCCGAGCGACGAAGGAGCCGAGGGCGCCGCTGGCGTTGACGTACGTCAGGACCAGCGAGCCGGCCAGGGCCGCAGGCACGACTGCGCCCAGCGCCCGGCCGCGCAACGACGCGGGCAGGGCGAGCCGGACCAGGATGCCCGCCGCGCAGGGCAGCACCACACCGACGAAGGTGAAGCCACCGCCCGCAGTGTGGACACTCGCGGCGAGCGAGCCGGCGTAGCCGCCACTGAGCAGCGGAGACAGCAGCTCGATCACCAGCGGTGTGGTGACCTGGATGCTGGTCTCATCACCGTCGCCAAGCAACTCGTCGTGGACGGCTGGGAGGTGTACGAGGACGACCCCAAGTCCGACGCCGGCGCACGCACCATCGCGCTCGACTCCGACACGGTCCAGGCCCTCAAGCGGTACCGCGCCCAACAGGACAAGGACCGCGAGGAGAGGGGCAGCGCTGGGGTGGAGACCGGCCGCGTCTTCACCAAGGAGAACGGCGAGATGCTCCACCCCGCCAACGTCACCCGGAGGTTCGTCGAGCTGTACGAGGAGATCGGCCTCCCGCCGGTCCGGCTCCACGACCTCCGCCACGGCGCCGCGGCTCTCGCCCACGCGGCCGGGGCCGACCTGAAGGACATCCAGGAGATGCTCGGCCACTCCTCGATCACCATCACGGCCGACACGTACATGAGCCTGCTTCCCGAGGCGGATCTGGCCGACAACCCTCCAGAACTCCGATGGAAAGTGCCGAGGCAGCGATCAGCACGAACACGACCGAGTTCCACGCACCGCTGTGCTCCCGTTCCCACACACGGAAGGCGACCAGTAGGACAACTAGGCCGAACAGGGGAAGCTGGACACGCGGGATCACGCCGGCTCGTCGAGCAAGGCGTCCCTCCCTGTGCCCATCTCCACGCACCGGGCCCCTCCCTCTTCACTGGGCTGCTGTCCCGGTGTTCCGGCGGACACGGCGGCAACACCAACTGTCGCCCATTCAACCGGAACGGGAGCCGGGGAGGCTCCCCAACCCGGCAAACCATCCAGGTCAAAGCGCTGGCAACTCGTGTACTTCCGCGGGAAGGAACAGTGCCAGACGCGGCTCGCGCACGCTCACCGTCGCTCAGCACCTGAGTGCCGTCTGTGGTGCGCATCCACGAATGACCATGCGTTGGAGCCACTCCCGCCGCAGATCCCACACCAGAACCCCGACTCCGGAAGGCGTCGCTCGGACAGCAGAAACAGGGCTTCCGGCCCGTATCATCGCTGCACCATGCGCGCTGCGGCCCGGAAGGTCTTCTCTGACCCGCCGCAACGACCTGTGAGGGGCTTCGGCCCGGCCACGAACCGAGGAGAGAAAGATGTCCGAAGGCACGGCTACCGCGACAGAGTTGACTTCGCAGTACATGAGCCAAGTTGCCGGCGACCTCGAACACAACATCAAGGAGCAGGAACGGATTTCGGCACAGCTCACCGAGCTGCAGGGGCAGTTGGCAACACTTCAGCACGACCACGCAGTGCTGGTCAGCATCCAACAGGCCCTCGGTGTGCAGGCAGCAGTCCCTGAGCCCGCCGGCGCCGACAGCGCCTCCGTGCCTTCCCCCAGGAAGAAGAGCACGCCCGCGCCTGGCACTCGTCGGCCGGCAAAGGCGGCCCCCACGCAAGAACCCAGGGCCAAGAAGCAGCCCGGCACCAAGACCGCGACCAAGAAGGCGGCAGCGAAGAGCGCGCGGCCCACCCTGGTCAACCTCATCCACCGCCACCTCACCGAGCAGAGCGAACCGCGCTCCGCGGCTGAGGTCGCCGAGGCACTCGACCACGCGCACCCCGACCGCACCATCGCGACCAATGTCGTGCGCACCACTCTCGAGAACCTCGTGGCCAAGAGCCTGGTCCAGCGGACCAAGCAGGGCAGCTCTGTCTTCTACACCGCTGTTGGCGCGCCGGAACCGGCGACACCCACCGGCGAGGCCCAGCCCGAAACCGCCGGATAGACCCTGGGCACAGATGGTTCATGTGGGGAAATCACAATGGCGGCATGGAACCAACCAGTCAGATCATCGTCGCCTTGGACTACGACAATCGCGCGGCCGCTCAGGACATCGTCGACGAGCTGGGCGACAGGTGCCACTTCTACAAGGTCGGACTGGAGCTCCTGACAGCAGCTGGGCCTGAGTTCATCAAGCACCTCGTCGCCCGGGGTAAAGAAGTGTTCCTGGACCTCAAGCTCTTCGAGATCCCGAACTCCGTTGCCGGTGCCGTGCGTGCGGCAGGAGCCCTCGGCGTCTCCATGGTGACCGTGCACAGCATGGGAGGCACGGGCATCATGGCTGCCGCTGTCGATGCGGCCCGCGACTTCCCGGCGCTGCGCGTCCTCGCACTGACCGTCGTCACCAGCATGACCGACTCCGATCTCGTCGACATCGGTATCGGTGACGGTGACGGTGAAGGTGACGGTGTCTCCACTGAGAGCCAGGTACTCCGGTTGGCCCGCCTGGCGGAGCAGGCCGGCTGCCACGGCGTGATCGCGTCGCCGCAGGAGGTCCAGGCCCTGCGGGGACGACTGGGTGGCGATGCCTTGGTCGTCACCCCTGGGGTTGCCTTGCCCGGTGACTCTCCCGGTGAGCACGCCCGCCCCGGCACGCCACGGGCTGCCATCGCTGCGGGAGCCTCACATGTCGTCATAGGACGGGCAGTCACACGCGCCATGGACCCGGTATCCGCATTCCTCCGTGTCTACGGCGACCTCCAGCTGTAGCGGAGCCGCTCCTTCTCGGCCCTCCACATTGCATGTAGTGTGCACTTTCTCACGTGGCGAGACGACCAGATGTACGTAGCGTCCTGGACGGCTGACGTGACGACAGCTCCGGCTGCCCACTCGCATCCCGCTACCCGAATGGAGAAGCGACCCTTGCCCAGCTCCACCGCACCCCGGGGCAGCTACTTCGAACCCGTCGACGACCGCCGCTACAAGCCGACGACGCACGCGAGTGGGGCCTGGGACCCGGACGAGCAGCACTTCAGCCCGCTGGGCGGGCTCGTCGTCCACGCCATCGAGCGGCAGCGGGCCACCGGTCCGGACAACGGCCTGACCCTTTCCCGGATCAGCTACGACATCCTCGGCCGCCTCTCCCTCGACGAGTGCGAGATCGAGGTGGAGACCCTCCGCCCGGGCCGGACCATCGAACTACTCGAGGCAGTCGTCCGGATCGCCGGCCGCCCGGTCGTCCGGGCGCGCGCCTGGTTCCTGGCCGACGTCGACACCACCGCGGTCGCCGGCGGCCCCGACGACCGCCTCACACCACCGGAGTCACTCGCCCCGTGGCCGATGTCCGACGCCTGGCCCGGCGGCTACATCGCCTCCCTGGACGTCCGCCCGGCCAGCCCGCCCCTGCCGGGCCGTACGACCGCATGGGTCTCCACGCCCCTCGATCTGGTCGCCGGCGTTCAGGTCAGCACGCTCGCGTCATATCTCGCCCTGGTCGACACCGCCAACGGCATCGCCGTCCGGCAGCCTCCCACGGAATGGATGTTCCCCAACGTCGACCTGACCGTCCACCTGCACCGCCAACCACGTGGAACGTGGACCGGGCTGGACACCACCGTCGCCTTCGGCCCCACCGGTCAGGGCCTCACCAGCACGGTCCTGCACGACACGGACGGCCCGGTCGGCCACGCCCAGCAGATCCTCACCGTCCGCCCCCTGCCGAAAGCGTGACGAGCCCCGGCATCGGGGCGTGGTGGACGACCGACAAGGCCGGTTGGAACGGAGGTCCAGTCCGAGGACCCGGCTTGCGGGCAGGTCGAAATGGTTGCCGCTCGCGAGCGGTGGCGTCGGAGGCGGTGAGCAGGACTCGTGTGATCCCCACCCCGGCTCCCATGGCACGCTCGAACATGCCCGTCGCCTCAGACAGCACGCTCACGGTGTTCGTACAGATCAGGCGCCGGCAGCCGCGCCGGGCGAAGTTCGCCCACACGGCAGTCAGATTGCACTCGGTGATCTCCTCGCGGTGAGGATCTCCCTCTGGTGCCGGATGCACCTGCCCCATGAAGTCGCCCTCGACAATCGCGTGACGGACCGCCGCGGCTCGCAGCAGCGCCGAAACCTCCCACCACCCACCGTCGTCTTGCCAACACCGGCTCGTCCTCCGATGAGCAGCACCTCCGCGTGATTCATGGAAGGCAGCGTGCCAGCGGGTGACTGCCTCACGCGATCGGTATCGATCCGTTCGCATGATGGAGACCCAGGGCGTTCCGGGGCGCGTGGGGACGGGGACGCAACAAGGTGCGGGTGGGCCGACCGTCTCCATCGGGGACCGTCGATCCCGTGACCGGCGGCTTTTTCTGGGCGTGACCTGTGCGTTGCGTGACCTTTGCCCCGCGGGGCCTACCGTTCGTCTGCCCTTCACCCGGTTCCAGCCCGGTGCTTCTAGGGTTACGGCGCCGCTCCCCCTAACGTCCGTCACTTCTGTCCGGAGGACAGTCATGACCGTCGTCAAGGCTCCCCAGCACGGCCGACGCCCCCTTGCCGCACTCGCCGGGGCTTTCGCTCTGACCGCCACGTCGATCGGCCTGTGGGCCGCCACGGCCTCCACCGCTCAGGCCGCAGCTCTCCCGACCCCCGACCACGTGGTGGTCGTGGTGATGGAGAACCACGCCTACTCGCAGGTGATCGGCAGTTCCAGCGCCCCGTACATCAACAACACCCTCAAGGCGGGTGGCGCCAACCTCACACAGTCCTACGGCCTCACCCACCCCAGTGAGCCGAACTACTACATGCTCTTCTCGGGCTCCGACCAGGGCCGCACCGACGACAGCTGCGTCACCGTCGGCTCCATCTCCGCACCCAACCTCGCCTCCGAGCTGATCGCCGCGGGTCAGACCTGGAAGAGCTACAACGAGTCGCTGCCCAGTCAGGGTTCGACGGTCTGCAGCAGCGGCAACTACGCGCAGAAGCACAACCCGTGGTTCGGCTTCTCCAACGTGCCGACGAACACCGCGATGACCATGGCGCAGTTCCCGACCGACTACACGACCCTGCCCAAGGTCTCCTTCGTCGTCCCGAACCTGTGCAGTGACATGCACGACTGCTCGGTCTCCACCGGCGACACCTGGATCCAGAACAACCTGGGCGCCTACGCCACCTGGGCCCAGACCCACAACAGCATCCTCGCCGTCACCTTCGACGAGGACAACAAGCTGTCCGGCAACCGCATCCCCACGGTCCTGTACGGGCAGCACGTCGCCCCCGGCAGCTCCAGCGCCACCACCTACAACCACTACAACGTACTGCGCACCGTGGAGGACCTGGCCGGTCTGACCACGCACGCGGGCAACGCCGCCTCGGCTGCCGACATCACCGGCATCTGGAACTGACGCCGGTGTATCTCGCGGACTCCCGCAGCACCAAGCCCGCCGTCGCCTCGGACACCCGTCCGGGGCGGCGGCCGGCCGCCGTGCCCGGCACCGTGCTGGCCCTGGGTGCGGTCAGCCTGATCACGGACATCTCGTCGGAGATGGTCACCGCAGTCCTGCCGCTCTACGTGGTCGTGGGCCTCGGCCTGTCGCCACTCGGGTTCGGGCTGCTCGACGGCATCAACAACGGCGTCGGGGCCCTGGTCCGGCTGGCCGGCGGCCACCTCGCCGACCGGGGAGGCCGTCGGCACAAGGTTGTGGCGGGCCTCGGCTACGGCCTGTCCGCGGTGTGCAAGCCGCTGCTGCTGATAACGCACACGCTCCCCGTGATCAGTGCCGTGCTCGCGGTCGACCGCACCGGCAAAGGGCTGCGCACCGCCCCTCGGGACGCGATGATCTCGCTGGCCACCGAACCCGGGCACCGGGGACGGGCGTTCGGGATACACCGCGCCATGGACACCACCGGTGCGCTGCTCGGCCCGCTCGTCGCCTTCGCCGTGCTGCGGGCCACCGTCGACGGCTACGACGCGGTCTTCGCGGTCAGCGGCTGCGTCGCCGCACTGGGAGTCCTGGTGCTGGTGCTCTTCGTGCCCCGCCGCATCCGTCCCACCGGTGCCGGTGCCGTACAGCTGCCCGAATCGGCCCGGCCGGTGCTACGCGACGCACTCGGGCTGCTGCGCCGCCCCGAGCTGCGCCGGCTCACCGTGTGCGCGACCCTGCTCGGCCTGACCACCGTCAGCGACTCCTTCCTCTATCTACTGCTCCAGCGCGAAGGGGACCTGCCCGCCCATCTGTTCCCACTGCTGCCGCTGGGCACCGCCGCCGTCTTCCTGCTGCTCGCCGTCCCGCTCGGCGCACTCGCCGACCGCATCAGCCGCCGTCGGCTCTTCCTGGGCGGCCACGGCGTCCTGCTGCTCGGCTACGGCTTGGTGCTCTGCCCCTGGCACGGAATACCGGCCGTGGTCGCCGTCCTCGTGCTCCACGGCACCTTCTACGCCGCCACCGACGGAGTCCTCGCGGCCGCCACCGCCGACGTCGTGCCGGTACAGCACCAAGGTGCCGGGCAGGCACTGGTGGGCTCCGGCCAGGCGCTGGCCCGGTTCACCTGCTCGCTCGTCTTCGGCGCGGTCTGGAGCCTGTGGGGCGGGCGCACCGCACTCGCCGTCACGGCCGCCGCACTGGCGATCAGCGCCCTCACAGCCTCGTTCGTCCTTCGTCCCGCCGATGAGGTGTCGACATGACCCGAACCGCCCGTCTGGTGATCCTGCTGGTGGCCGTCCTGCTGCTCGGCAGCGTCGGCACGGCGGCGGTGCTCTACGCCGCCCACCGGTCGGGCATGCGTGACCAGCAGCAGGCGAACGGTCCGACCGTGCGGCCCGGACCCGTCTCGCTCCGGCCGACGGCCGATCGTCGGCTGCTGGTGCGCAACCTGGCCTGGGGCCCGCACCGCGACGAGATCTCCACCGTGCCCGTCGACGATCCGCAGGGCCCGCGCACCGCATCGGGCGTCAAGTGTCTGCGTTTCCACGCGGCGGCCGGTACCGGCATCTGCCTGCAGGCTGTGCACGGCACGCTCCAGGACGCCTACCGGGCGGTGGTACTCGACTCGCACCTGCACGAGCTGCACCACTTCCCGGCAGCAGGCATCCCCACCCGGGCCCGGGTCTCACCCTCCGGTCACCTGGTGGCCTGGACGGTCTTCGTCAGCGGCGACTCCTACGCCGGCACCGACTTCTCCACCCGCACTGCCATCGTCGACACCCGAACCTGGGCGATCGACGACAACCTGGAATCCTTCCGCATCACCAAGGACGGCCGTCCCTACCGCTCCGCTGACATCAACATCTGGGGTGTCACCTTCGCCGACGACACCCGTTTCTACGCCACCCTGGCGACCGGCGGCCGGACCTATCTGGTCCGCGGCGATGTCGCCGCACGCACCCTCACCACCCTGCACCGCAACGTTGAATGCCCTTCGCTCTCCCCCGACGCCAGCCGGATCGCCTACAAGAAGCGCGTCAAGGGAGCCTCGCCCGACGCGCCTTGGCGGCTGTACGTCCTCGACCTGCGGACGATGAAGGAGACCCCGACCGCCGAACAGCGCAACATCGACGACCAGGCTCTGTGGGCCGACGGCTCCACCCTCGTCTACGCCCTTCCCGGCGACTACGGTTCAGACCTGTGGACCGTCCCCGCCGACGGCACCGGTACGGCCCGTCGGCTGATGACTTCCGCTGTCGCTCCCTCCTATCTGGGATGACGGGCCGGCAGCCCCTTGAGCAGGCCGTCCTCCCGCGAAGGAGGTC
Organism: Streptomyces sp. BK340; assembly: GCF_007827595.1. Lineage (GTDB taxonomy): Bacteria > Actinomycetota > Actinomycetes > Streptomycetales > Streptomycetaceae > Streptomyces. The sequence goes on along the minus strand of NZ_VISR01000044.1, from coordinate 14,813 downwards.
CGCTGTCGAAATCCCTCTCCGTCAGCTCGCGCACCCGCCGCAATGCCCTCTGGGCCACGACCCGGGAAGATGGACGGCGTGGGCGAGGAGCACTTCGCTGTGTGGGCGTCCGGGACCGCCTGTGAGCGGTACATGGGGCGCTTGAGCCGTGTCGTCGCGAAGGAGTTCGTCGCGTGGCCCGACTGCCCGGCCGGTCTGCGCCGGCTCGACGTGGGATGCGGCACCGGTGTGCTGTCGGCAGTGGCGAGCGCCCTGTGCCGGCCCCGCACGGTGCTGGGACTCGACCGGTCGGAGGCTTTCGTGAGCACGACCAGGGCCATCCCTTCCGCTCCGGCGAGCTTTCTGGTGGGCGACGCGATGGCCGTGCCCGTGCGCGATGCGACGTGGCGGTCAGCGGTCCGACCCTGAACTTCCTGCCCGACCAGGCCAGGGCAGTGGCCGAGATGGCCAGGGCCGTCCGATCGGACGGCCTGGTCGCAGCCTACGTGTGGGATTACGCCGGGGAGATGGGCTTTCTGCGCCGGTTCTGGGACGCGGCCACCGAGGTGGATCCCTCCGCTGCCGCGCTGGACGAGGGCCGTCGGTTCTCCTTCTGCCGACCGGAGCCGCTGTGTGCGGGGTGGGGGGGACGCGGGCCTCGTCGACTTGGCCGTCACCTCGATCGAGGTGCCTACCGTCTTCACCGGATTCGCCGATCTCTGGGAGCCGTTCCTGGCAGGACAAGGCCCCGCCCCGGGTCACGTGGCAGCTCTTTCGCCGGGCTGCCGTGACAGGCTGCGGGACGCACTCGACGCGGCTGTGCCCAGAAGAGGGGACGGATCCATCGCGCTCACCGCCCGGGCCTGGGCGGTACGTGGGCGCACACCCGGAGTGCCGCCTCGCACAGCGGCTGGGGTGGGATGGTGACCGGTGCACGATGGGCTGGTACGGCCTGCTCAGCCCGGGCTCGATGACCGCGGGCGGCGACGACGCTCCAGGTCCCCTGTGCAACGTACTGGGCATCGAAGTACCCGTCATCGGCGCCCTGTACAGCCCTTACGAGCACATCGGTCTCGCTGCCGCGGTCTGCGGTGCCGGCACCCTCGGTAACCTGGGTACGACAGTGCGCCCGGTCACCGGCCCGCGGTCCAGGCGTGGCCCTTATGCGGGAGCTCACCGACCGCCAGCGGTCAGCCACACGCTCCGCCCGCCCGCACCCGCACCCGCACCCGCACCCGCACCCGCACCCGGTCGAGCGTCTCCCCCGGCGAGGGTGCAGTGCGTGCGCGCGTCGATAGGCTCCGCACGGGAGTTGGATTCGTGATTGCCGTCCGCCGATCAAGCCGCGATGATCTTCACTCGTGACACACATCCTGGGCCCACTGCTCATCGTTCTGGTCATCGCCCTGATACGGGGTTCTCGCGGGAGAACCACCAGACCTTCCCCGGCCAAGGCCCCTCCCGTCCGACGGGCACCGGTATCGTTCGATGCCGCCGCGTACGGGCTCGCTCCCCTCGAAACGCTCGACCCGCGCCGTGCCGGCCCGCCGTCGCCCGTCCGCGTCCGCAAGGAGTCGCAGGCGCTGGCGGACGCCGCGTGGGGCGGCGACTGGCGGTCCGCTGCAGCCCACATCGAGGCGGCCGGAAACGACTGGGACGAGCACTGGTCGCGCTTCGAGCTGCTGCGGGCTGTCGCGCACGAGGACGACGCGTGGCTGACGGCCTGGCGCGAGGCCGACCCGGGCAACTGCGACGCGGCGGCCCTGGAGGCGGACATGCTGGTGCACCGCGCCTGGACGATCCGGGGCCGGGGGTACGCCGACGAAGTGCCGGCCGAGAACATGGCCAAGTTCCGCGCACTGCTGCCAGCGGCGATCGAGGCGGCACAGCGCGCCTCGCTCCTGGCCCCCCAGAACCCGGCACCGTGGGTGGTCATGGTGACGGCGGCGCGTGGTGCACGGTACAAGCCCGACCGCTTCCAACCCCTGTGGGACGGCCTCATGGCCAGCGCTCCGCACCACTACGAGGGCCACTGGCAGGGCATGCAGTACTGGTGCGCCAAGTGGTACGGCTCCAACAAGCAGATGATGGCGTTCGCCGAACGAGCCATGGACAACGCCCCGGCAGGCAGCCCACTCGCAGGCATCTACCTCCATGCGCTGAACGAGCTGGAGGAACGCCGCGCCGCGCTCCCGTCCGGTGCCGGAGCGAAGAAGCGACTCACGGCCGTCATCGACGCGTTGGCGACAGTCCCGGCGGACGACGACAGGCTCCCCGTACTCCGGCATCTGCTGGCCTACCACCTCGGCAAGGCCGGGATGTACGAGGCGGCGCTGGAACAGTTCCGGCTCATCGGCCCTTGGTGCGGCGCCCAGGTGTGGTCCAAGGACGGCGAACCGACCGAGGTGTTCCACGCAGCCCGCGCCACCGCAGTGGAGAAGTCGAAAGCCAAACCGCTCCCCCCGCACAAGTGACATCGGCGCCCACATCGCCGCCAGGAACGACGTCGCCCAGGAACGACGCGGCGGGCCCGGTCCGACCACAGCTACGGCACCGGACCGCGGAGAAGCCCGCGAGCAGTAACGGCAGCGGCCGTACGAAGGCGGTCTGCTGCCGACGGCCGGGGGCCTAATTCCCCCTCACGGAAGCGGCAAGGGCCGTATGGATCACCAGCAGGAAGGCAAGGGTGCCCGGTGCGGCGGTCAGTGCGGCGCGCATCATCGCGACGACGGACTCCGCGCCGGTCGAACTGGGGGTCGAGGGAGCGATCACGGCCAGCAGTACCGGTAGCGAGGCGAGGATGCCGCCCGTGAAGGAAGCGAGATCGTCAGCGGCGTTCACCGCGAGCAGGACCGTCGTGGCCGACACCGCCATCCTCACCGGGATCTCCCAGCCCCGGGCGCGGTCCGGCGGCCGGTCCGGGAACGCCGGCGCGGACCGGGTCCGCAGACCGGCGAGGGTCACGACCAGGGCCAGGGCCGCTGTGAGCCAGATGTTTACGCACACCGCCGCGACCAGACCGGCTCCGGCCGCACAGGCCAGAGCCACCGTCAGCGTGGGCGCCGGACGCAGGGCGGGCGCGAGTCGACCGTAGGTGAGGCAGAAGGTCACGACTACCAGTTGTGCCGCGATGTTGCCGCGCGCGGCGTGCGCGGCAACATCACTCCCGCCGTCCAGCCACATGAGCGCCAGAAACGGCCCCGACGTCGTCGGCGCGATGCGACTGACCGGGGACTACGACTACCAGGTGCGCATGGCCTGCACCCACGCCCGCGATTTCGAAACGGTCATCGACCGGCTCAAGTCCGATTTCGGGGTGAGGGAGTTGCGCAGCCGCCGACTTCTCCTGCACGAGGTGCCACTGGGGCCGGACCGCGTTCTCGAGCCCTGACGCCCGGCACGTCAGCTCTGCGGGATCAACGTGGGAGGACCCGGCATCGTGGTCGTGGCGGAGAACGCCTCGGGCCGGTGCAGGCTTGGATCACGCAGGTGGCGTAGTGGGTAGTGGGGGTACTTGGCGCGTCAGGCGGCATCCACCGCGCCGTTCGTTTCCTCGTCCGTGTGGGCGAGCCCCGCGTTCTTCGATACGCCGTCGGCCTCGGTACGGCTCAACCTGCTCGACCACGCCGCCCGCCTCCGCACCCCGTCCCGTGCCGACCGGCCCGCCGCGCGGCTGCTTTTCGGTACTTCAGGGGGTGATGCAGACAACGAAGGCATTGACGAACCGAGTCACACTGTCCGTGTTCTTCACGCCGATGACCCAGCCTCCACTGCCACCGTAGGAACCGGTGAAGAACGGGTCGCCACCGTTCTGGCTGGCGCCGCCGATGGCGCCCCCTCCGCCGGTGCTCACCATCCCTGCCGGACAGGACACACTGGCCGTTCTGTACTGGCCTGGCGGCACCTCCACGTCCGTGCCCCAGTAGCGTCCGACGGACGCACGCGCCGCACGGGCCGTCCCGTGCTTGCCGCCGTCGCCGTCCCGGGCGGCTGCGAGCGTGGCCCCGCTCGCGGCAAGGACGGCCGCGGTCACCAGGACAGAAATCGCCAAACGCTTCATGTCGACCTCGCGTGTTCCGTAAATGTCGTATCCGCCGTATTCCCTGACCGCCCGCAAGGTTTCGCGGCGTCACCGGGCCAGCCCAAGCAGAACCGATTCCCCGTCGAGCGGAAGAGTGATGCGTTCGGGGGCGGGCAGGAAAAACGTCCGTCTGACGCGCGCGCCGCGCGGGCCGGCATACCGGGACTCATGAGCGTGCCTGCGACGGCGGCAAACCCGGATGCCGACGAGGACACCCACCGTCCGGGACCCTTCCAGCGCACCAAATCCTGGAAGGAGCCCCTGGAATCCCGGGCGCGACGCGCGGCTCGACCGGATCGAGCATGTGCTGGAGCGCTTCCCCTACCGGGTGTTCGCGTTCGACGAGTTCGGGCCGCTCGGCATCCGGCCGGCCGCAGGGCGCTGTCCACGCTCTGTCCTCACATGTCGCCGACGGCGACCGACAACTTTGACTGCCTTGACAACTTTTCTTGTCGGTACGAGGCTATGACAGCACCTTCCACCACGAACTCGGTCGGAGCATGCCCCGAGCAGTCCGAGAACGCACACCAGACATCAAGGAATGACCGATGCGTACCCTGATCAGCACAGCCTTCATCTCGCTCGACGGCGTCGTGGAGGCCCCCGGCGGCGAGCCCGGCTACCGGAACTCCGGTTGGACCTTCAAGAACGTCGACTTCGTCCCCGAGGCATTCGAGATCAAGGGACGGGAGCAGCAGGAGGCCGCTGCTGTCCTGATGGGCCGGGTCAGCTACGAGGCATTTAGCCCGGTGTGGCCGGACATGAAGGAATTCGACCGCTACAAGACGATGCCGAAGTACGTCGTCTCCACCACACTGGCCCAGGACGACCTGGTCTCCAACTGGGGCGAGACCACCATCCTGCGCTCACTGGACCAGGTCGCCGCCCTGAAGGAGACCGAGGGTGGCCCGATCATCGTCCACGGCAGCGCCTCCCTGAACCGCAGCCTCTCGGACGCCGGCCTGATCGACCGCTACCACCTGCTCGTCTTCCCTCTGCTGCTCGGCGCCGGCAAGCGCCTGTTCAGCGCCACGGACAAGGACGCCCAGAAGCTGAAGCTGGTCGAGCACGACGTCTACGCCAACGGCCTTCAGAAGCAGGTCTTCGACGTCGTCCGCTGACCAGGCTCGATCGCGGGCAGGCTCAGACCGAGGGCATCGCGCCTCCCAGCCCGGGCGAGCCGGAGTAGGCGGACGATGGCTTCACCGGCAGCTACAAGCAACAAGAGAGATCACAGCGTCTTGACCTGGCCACCGTCGATGGTGAACTCGCCTCCGGTGATGTTGCCGGCGAGCGGCGAGGCGAGGAAGAGAGCCAGATCGGCGACTTCGTGAGCTTCGGTGACCCGTCCGGTGGAGATGCCCATGCTCTGGGGCACGACCAGATCGATGGCTTCCTGTGCGGTGGTGCCGGCCTGGGCCGCCGTCGCGTCGGCGAAGCCTCCCGGAGCGGTCCAGAAGGGCGTGCGGACCGGTCCTGGAGCGATCGCGTTGACCCGGATGCCCCGCGGCGCGAACTCCTCGGACAGTGACTTGGTCAGGCTGGTGAGTGCGGCCTTGGCCGCGGAGTAGTCCACGACCATGGGGAATGGCAGGCGCGCGTTGATGGAGCTGATGTTGATGATGGCCCCCTCGCCCGCGTCCAGCAGGTGAGGAAGCGCCGCGCGGCTGGCCCGGACCGCGCTGAACAGGGTCACGTTGAAGATCCGTTGCCACTCGGCGTCGTCGATGTCCAGGAAGCTCGGACGGGAAGTCGCGGTACCCAGATTGTTGACCAGGATGTCGACCCTGCCGTACTCGTCCGCCGCGAGCCTGACCAGCGTGTCCGGTCCGTCCGGGGTGGACAGGTCGACCCGGACTGCGGTGACACCGTGGTTCTCGTGGAGCTCTTCGAGCTCGGGGGTGACGCTCCGGCTTCCGGCGACGACATGCGCACCTTCACGGGCGAACGCATCGGCGATGGCGAGGCCGATGCCCTTGCTCGCCCCGGTGACGACAGCGACCTTGTTCTTGAGCTGGAGGTCCATGGGGATCCTTTTCTGTGTTGATCACCGCATATGTCGAGAGTACGTGGAACCGGCGCTGTCGGCTCAGGCGAGCGGCCTCCCTCGCTTGCGCGGGTTCCCGCACCCGCCAGCCGCACGGGTTGGCCCGCGGAACGGTACTCAACCGCACTCGGCCACTCGCCTCGCCCTGGACGCAGACGGGGCACAGCATCAGTCACGCCCCGGAGCCGGCTCCGGGGCGAGGTGAGGTGGCGGTGATCAACTATCGAGGAGGATGCCGAGCAGCACGATGACGGGAAGCCCGACGACCATCAGAATCACCGGGGCCCAGTGCCTCCACGTGAGCCCCTCCTCACGGCGAATCGACGTTGTCCGTGCTGGCGCGGTGATGAGGGCCCGGCGAACGCGCGGGACCTCGCCCCGTCGGGAAGGCTGGACCCGTTGGGGACGCCGGCCATGCTGCGCAGACTCGCGTCGGCGCCGCTGCTCGGCCTCGCTCTGGAGCCTCTCCGCGCGCTCCCGCACGGACTGCCCGGCTTGCGCGGCGGCGACGGCCCGCGCCCTCTCAGGCCAGTCGTCGTACGAGTCCTCGACGTCCTCACTCGGCTCGGTGAACTGGTCGTACATGGCATCGTTGCGGCGCCTCTGAAAATCCAGGTCCGCTTGGTAGGCGAGAGCCTCACCCAGCTCTTCCGGCCCCATGCCGTGGGCGAAGTCGTGCACGCCTCCCCAGCCGGGGTGACCTTCCGAGTACATGTCACGAGGGTCCATGGACCGTCCTTACATCCGCAGGGTCCCAGTTACTCGGACCCGCTGTCGCGCGGTCAAGCGGATGTTGGGTGAGTACGGTCAACGACGTACGGGGCGAGGGGCTCCTCTGCGTTGGCCGCTCACGCCGCCCGAGGAGGCGATGTCTCCGTACGACTCAGCGCACCCCGGTCAGGTCCCGCTTCGCCCAAGGGAGCATCCGGGTCCGGCTCACCTTGGGAGCGGGGGCCTTGGACAGCTCCCCGCTCGACCCGGGCGGCTTCCTGATACTCCCGCTCGGCGAAGGCCAACTGGACCTTCACCAGGCCCTGGACTGGTTTCCGCATCGCCGGGGACCGCAGAGGCCGCCGTTCACCACGGGGCCGCACGAGACCGTCCGGAAGTCCGCCAGGACCTCCGGGTCGAAGACGGCGAGACCCCTCCACGAGAGCACCTCCGGCAGGCACGGCTCGTAGCCGTTCGAGACGAGGCACAGGGAGGAGCCGGCGGCGACGAGCCACTCGGGTGGTCCGAGGCGACACAGCACCTCTTGCCGGTGCGGGTCCGGGGGGCGGCTCCTGTATCCGCGTTTAATCGCGCCCGGGAACCGAAACCGCGGGCGCCGGGAGCGCCGACGGGCGTGGATCTCCGGGACACGCCCACAGCGCTTGAGGGAGATCGCAATGAGCGATACGAGGGCCTTGCCGACACCGTCCGGTCCCTACCTGGACAAAGGGCTGATGCCCGCCGACTTCTACGCCTACGAGGAGCTGCTGTCGGACAGCGAGCGGGGGAAGATCGAGTCCGTCCGCGAGTTCCTCCGCACGCAGGTCGACCCGATCGTCGGCGACTACTGGGCCCAGGCCGAGTTCCCTTTCCATCTGGTCGAGGGCTTCGGAAGGCTCGGTCTCCTGAACTGGGCCGACCCGGACTCGCAGGAATCCAGGCCGAGCAACCTCTTCGCGGGTTTCATGGCGTTGGAGCTCGCACATGCCGACGCGTCGGTGGCGACGTTCTTCGGCGTGCACACGGGCCTGGCCATGGGCACCATCCTCACCTGCGGTTCCGAGGAGCAGAAGCGGCGTTGGCTGCCGGAGATGAGTCGCTTCGAGAAGATCGGCGCCTTCGGGTTGACCGAGCCGCACGGCGGCTCCGATGTGGCCGGCGGTCTGGAGACGACCGCGCGCCGCGACGGCGACGCATGGATCCTCGACGGCGCGAAGCGGTGGATCGGCAACGCGACGTTCGCCGACCTGGTCGTCATCTGGGCCCGCGACGCCGAGACCCGTCATGTGCTGGGCTTCGTCGTGGAGAAGGACACTCCCGGGTTCACCGCGACGAAGATCGAGAGGAAGATGGCGCTGCGGATCGTGCAGAACGCCGACATCGTGCTCGACGGCTGCCGTGTACCGGAAGCCAATCGGCTGCAGAACGCGAACTCGTTCAAGGACACCGCAAAGATCCTGCGCCAGACCCGCAGCGGTGTGGCGTGGCAGGCGGTGGGCGTGATGTTCGCCGCCTACGAGATCGCTCTGCGGTACGCGAAGGAGCGGGAACAGTTCGGGCGCGCGATCGGGAGCTTCCAGCTCGTGCAGGACCTGCTGGTGAGAATGCTCGGCAACGCCACGGCATCGTGCGGGATGATGACGCGTCTGGCCCAGTTGCAGGACGCCGGGGTGTACCGCGACGAGCAGTCCGCCCTGGCCAAGGCCCATTGCACAGCACGGATGCGCGAGACCGTGGGATGGGCGCGCGAACTGCTGGCAGGCAACGGCATCCTCCTTGACTACAACATCGGCCGCTTCGTCGCCGATGCCGAGGCCATCTACTCGTACGAGGGCACGCGGGAGATCCAGACGCTCATCGTCGGCCGCGCCGTCACCGACGGCCTGAGCGCGTTCGTGAGGTGACGGCGATGACCACCGAATCCGTCTTCACCGGCCTGAAGGTCCTCGACGTGTCGAGCTTCATCGCCGCACCGGCCGCGGCCACCGTGCTCTCCGACTTCGGAGCGGACGTCATCAAGATCGAGCCGCCGGGCGCTGGGGACCCCCAGCGGCGGTTGAGTTCCGTGCCGCCAAGTCCCCGTGCGCAGGCCAATTACAGCTGGCACCTTGCCAATCGCAACAAGCGCGGCATGGTGATCGACTTGAAGTCACCGGCGGCCACCGAAGTCCTCAAGCGCCTAGTCGAGTGGGCCGACGTGGTGATCACCAACTTCCCGCACGGCGCACGGGAAAGGCTGCACCTCGGCTACGACGAGGTGGCGGGCTGGAATCCAAGGGTCATCTACGCCGACATCACCGGCTTCGGGGACACCGGCCCCGACGCCGGGCAGCCCGGTTTCGACCTGACCGCCACCTGGTCGCGCAGCGGGCTGCTGGCCTCCACCCGGGACGCGGGAGCCCCGCCGACGGTGCCGGTCTGGGGCAGCGGCGACTACCTCTCGGCGATCGCCATCTACGCGGCGATCGTGACCGCCCTGTACCGCCGGGAACGGACGGGGCAAGGAGCCAGTGTCGGGACGTCGCTGCTCGCCATGGGCGTCTGGGCCACAGGAACACTCGTGGCCGGCGCGCTCGCCGACGGCACACCGTTCGAGCTGCATGACCGGAAAGCGCCGGCGAACCCGCTGATCAACCCCTACCGGACCGCGGACGACGAGTGGTTCATGCTGGTCGCCTCACGCTCGCACTGGCCGGGACTGACACGGGCCATCGGGCACCCCGAACTGCTCGAGGATCCCCGTTTCGCGGACGTCGAGGGCTTCGTCAAGAACTCCGCCGCGCTGAGCGATCTGCTCGACTCCGAGTTCCGCTCGCAGCCCTTCGCCCACTGGAAGGACGCCCTGGGCAGTGAACGCATCACCTACAGCCTCATTCAGACGCCGGAGGAGGCCGCGCGGGACCCGCAGCTGCGCGCGAACGACATCGTGGTGCCGCTGGAAGGGGTCAGCGGGTTGGCGGAAACCGTCAGCAGTCCGGTGAACCTACGAGGGGTGCCGAAGATGCCCGCGAAGCGAGCGCCCGATCTGGGCGAGCACAACGACGAGATCCTCGCCGAGCTGGGATTCGGCCCCACCGAGATCGCCGAGCTGCGCGCCGAGGGAGCGATCCCCGGCACGACGGAAGCGGAGACGCCGCGTGAGCACGGCGTCTGAAGTGTCCGACCTATGCCACCCATGGACAGGGGTCAGAGTGTCGCTCCGGCTCACGCGGTCTCATCGCCGGCGGCGAGGATCGTGCGGCCGGCCGCGAAGAGCCGTGCACAGCGTTGTGTCATGGCTTCCGGTGACTGGTCGGGGTGGTTGACCCACCAGCGGACCAGGGCGGTGCACAGGCCACGCCAGGCGTATTTGAGGGCGTCGGCGTCGAGCGGGTCGCTGGATCCGGCCGCTTGCAGGAGGTCGGCGGTGCCGGTCGCGGCGAGGTCGTCGATGGCGCTGCGGTAGTGCGCCGCGCGTCGGGCGGCGTCGCTTTCGGGCGGCAGTGTGGCGTCGTAGAGGACGAACCAAGCCTCGCGCTGTCCGTCCAGGGCCGTGAACAGGGCGCGCAGCACGCGCAGGGAGGTGGGCGGAGCGTCCGAGGCCTGCTCGGCCATGGCGGCGCGGATGGCGCCCAGGAGCCGGTCGCCCACCGGGTTCAGGCAGGCGAGGTAGAGGTCCTGCTTGCTGCCGAAGTAGTGGTGCAGCAGTGGCTTCGTGACGCCCACTCGGGCAGCGACGGCGGCAACGGTGGTGGCCTCGTAGCCGTGGCGGCCGAACTCATCGGTGGCCGCGGCCAGGACCTGTCGTTCGCGCGCGGCCCTGGGCACGCCCTTGGTGCCGGCTCTGGAGGGGAGCGTTGTCATGATCGCAATATTACCCTAGGGTAATTTTCCGTTGGGTAAATTATCTGGACCTCGCTGGGAGCACACGCATGCCCGCCACCCCGTCCCGCCCCGGCACCGCCCGCACTCGCTCCTGGTGGGGCTGGGGCCACGCCGACGCCCACCCCGACGACGCCGAATGCATTGCAATGGGCGCCCTGCTGCCGGGCACACTCGCCCGCCCGCTGCCGATACCCCAGGTCACCGACCTGCCCATCACCCGTCCCGCCGCCACACCTCCGCCCGCACTGGCGCACCTGGTCACCGACGATCCCGAGGTGCGCGCCGCCCACGCCATGGGCAAGGCCTACCGCGACGTCATCCGGGCCCTGCGCGGCCGGCCCGGCAGGATCCCCGACCTGGTCGCCCGACCGACCGCCGGCCAGGAGATCGCCGACCTGCTCGACTGGGCCGGCGAGCACGGCGTGGCCGTCATCCCCTTCGGCGGCGGCTCCTCGGTCGTCGGCGGCGTGGAGTACCGCGGCGACACCCACCGTGCCGTCCTCTCACTCGACCTCACCTCCATGGACCGGGTCCTGGAGATCGACGCCGCCAGCCGCTCAGCCCGCATCCAGGCCGGCGCGCTCGGCCCCGTACTGGAAGACCAGTTGCGGCCCCATGGCCTCACCCTGCGCCACTTCCCGCAGAGTTTCGAGTTCTCCACCCTCGGCGGCTGGCTGGCCACCCGCGCCGGTGGCCACTACGCCACCGGCCACACCCACATCGACGACTTCGTGCAGTCCCTGCACGTCGTCACACCCGCCGGCGCCGGAACGTCCTGGCGTCTGCCCGCATCCGGCGCAGGCCCCTCCCCCGACCGGCTGTTCCTCGGCTCCGAGGGCGCCCTCGGCGTCATCACCGAGGCCTGGATGCGCCTGCAGGAACGCCCACGGCACAAGGCCTCGACGTCCGTGACCTTCACCGACTTCCACCAGGCACTCGACGCGGTACGCGCCATCGCCCAGTCCGACCTCGCCCCGGCCAACTGCCGCCTCCTCGACCCCGGCGAGGCACTGCTCTCCGGCGCCTCCCACGACGGCTCCTCCGTCCTGATCCTCGGCTTCGAATCCGCCACCACCCGCGTCGACGGCCGTCTCACCGACGCCCTGGACCTGACCCGCGCCCACGGCGGCCACGCCGGGACACCGACCACGAACCGGGACGCCCCGGCCGACACGGCCGTGACCGCCTGGCGCTCCGCGTTCCTGCGCATGCCCTACCTACGCGACGGCCTGGCCCGCATGGGCGCCGTCATCGAGACCTTCGAAACCGCCGCCACCTGGGACAAGATCCCCGCCCTCATCGACGCCGTCCGCACCCAGGTCGGCGCCGCCGCCCTCAAAGCAACCGGACATCCAGCCACCGTCAACTGCCGCCTCACCCACGTCTACCCCGACGGCGCCGCCCCCTACTTCACCGTCGCCGTCGCCGGCCGACCCGGCGACGAACTCGAGATCTGGGACGACATCAAAGCCGCCGCGAACGACGTCCTCCACCGCCACCACGCAACCATCACCCACCACCACGCCACCGGCCGCGACCACCGTCCCGCCTACGACCGCCAACGCCCAGAACCCTTCGCTCTCGCGCTGCGCGCGACCAAGGACGCCCTGGACCCCCGTCGCATCCTCAACCCAGGCGTCCTCATCGACTGACAACACACCCACCCTCAGCGCCGCCCACGGCCCAGGCCCCAAAACCAAACGGCCCATCCGCAGGTGCGTGCGACACCAGGGCTGCATGCGGCCCTTCGTCAGCTTCCAGCCCGCCTGGCGAGCGTATGACGCCAGGGTCGAGTGACGCCGACCGCCGGGGAGCAAAGTGCGGATCCTGGCTCGACCCTTGGACGAACGCCTGTCAGTGGGGGCTGTCAGGATGCGGCCATGGATGCTTCGAAGGTCGTTCATGCACTGTGGGAGCGCATGCAGGCCCGGGACTGGGCCGGGTTGCGTGAGTTGCTGGCCGAGGACCTGGTGGTGGAGTGGCCGGTCAGCGGCGAACGGATCGAAGGGCCGGCCCACTACGTCCGTATCAACGCCGAGTATCCGGAGGGGTGGTCAATCCGGGTGCTGCGAGTCGTCGCCGAGGGCGACCAGGTGGTCTCCGAGGTGGAGGTTCCGCACGAAACGATGGGCGTGCATCGGGTGGCGTCCTTCTGGACGGTGCGGGACGGAAGGGTCATGGCCGGCCGGGAGTATTGGAGCGAGCTGGGCTCCGATCCGGCCCCGGAGTGGCGGGCCGGCCTGGTTCAGCCGTTGTGAGGGAGCTGGCCGACGCCCGGGCACGTGCGGTTGGCGCAGAAGTCGTCCTCGTCCTCGCGCCGACGGCCTGGGAACTGTCCGCGATGGACGAGAACAAAACTCCTTCAGCCGGACCACGGAAGCTGGTGGCCTCTTGCACGGCCCGAACCGTCGGTCCAACGCCCCTGGAGGTTGTCTCATGTGGTGTGCGTTGGACTTGACCGGCTGAGCACCGACGCCGGTTGAGGCGGCAGGGGACTGTCGGTGGCTGGTGGCAGGATCACCGGCATGATCTTCGTACGTACGACTCCGCCGCGGCCTGTGGATGTGACCGCGGTCTTTCCCGAGCTGGCGCCGTTGGCGCGGCCTGCGATTCGTCTGCACCCCCGCCCGGGGTCGCCTTCGGTCAGGGAGAGTTCGGTCGGGGGGCCGTTGCTGTGGCCGGCCGAGGAGCCGTGGCCGCACTGCGAAAGCTCGCACCTGCACGTGGACAGTGGGTTCCGCCAGTCACCGGCCGAAGTGCGGCTCATGAGGCGCATGCGGGTCCGGTGGCACGGTGATCACGGGGGTCCTGGGACAACACCCGAGGAGGAGGCGATCAAGGAGCGGAACGCCGCGATGCTCGCGGAGCGACTCGCCGCAGGCCCTCCGTGGCCCGCGGACTGCCCGGTCCCCATGTTGCCCGTGGCCCAGCTGTATCTGCGCGACATACCCCTGTTGCGGCCGCCCGGCCAGGCCGATCTGCTCCAGATCCTCTGGTGCCCCTACGACCACGATCCGGATTACAAGCCGTCGACCGCACTGTTCTGGCGGACCGCCGCCGCAGTCGTCGACATCCTCGCCACACCGCCCGAGCCGTACGAGGTGAACTACGAGGGCTATGTGCCCGAGCCGTGCGTGCTGGCACCGGAAGCGATCACCGAGTACCCCGACAGCCTCGATCTGAGCCCGCAGATGCGGCTGATGGTGGAGGACTGGAGCAGATGGCAGGCAGCCGGCGCCGACGTGGACAGCTCCTACGCGGACTGTCCGCGGGACTTCTATGACATCCATCTGGCGGACGCGCCCGGATGGAAGGTCGGCGGCTGGCCTCCATGGGGCCGGACCGACCCCAACCCCCGATACTGCACTGTCTGTGATGTGCAGATGGTCCCGCTGCTGACCATCGCCTCCGGCGAATGGGACGGCGGCGAGGGACACAGCTGGGCACCTCACGAAGACCAGGCCGCCGCCAACACCGTCGGTCATTGCTGTGGCCAGTGCCCCTCGCAGCCGACCAAGGTCGAAGTCGGCAGCACCGACAGCATGCAGATCTACGTCTGCCCGACCTCCCCCGAGCATCCGCACACCGATCTGATCCAGTGAGCCGTCGGGCCTGTCGCGCACCCTCCCGCAGCCGGTGACAGAAGTGCCGCCGAACCGGGGTGTGTGACAGGCCGCTTGCCTCACCGGTGCCGGCCCCGGGCTGCTTCGACCGATCCCACTCACCACGTCATCCGGCTGCGCCTGCGACTACTACGAGCCTCGGCACAGCGGCATGATGCTCGTCGTGGGTGCCGATCTGCCGAAGCGTCTGCTTCCTGATGCACTCTGGGAACTGGTCTGGTGGACCGCGCCGTGCGACGAACCGGCCGTGTCGGGCAGCAAGCTGCACATGTTGTCCGAATCCCAGGGCATCCCGCTTGCAGTCGCCGTGTCCGGCGCGAACCTGCATGACAGCCAGGTGTTCAAGCCGCTCATCCTGGCGATACCCGCCATCCGTTCGCGGCGCGGGCCACGCCGACGGCGACCGGTGCTATTACTGAGGTTGAACTCGGGTTGTCGTTGGTGCTGACAGAGCTTGATCCTCGCGGTACGCCGTTGTCATGAGGTACGCGCAGGGCGGAGGTCTGTC
>NZ_VISR01000043.1 GCF_007827595.1 Streptomyces sp. BK340 | reverse complement strand
GTGTGGTGCGTTCCTAGACAGCTCCACCACACCGGAGGTCTTCGCCATGATCAAGACCCAGTGTCAACAACGCTCGTGATCAATACACCTAGGGCCTGTCCCCCAGGTCCTGATGCCGCCGGGATGCGGTGACCCCGGCGGCGGGAGCGTCTCAGGCGGTGCGGACCGGCAGCCCGGCGACGACCGGGTGGTCACGGTCGATCAGCCCGTGGGCCGCGGCACCCCCCGGCGAGCCGAGGTCGTCGAAGAACTCGGCGTTCGCCGCCTTGTACTGCGCCCACTCCGCGGGGGTGTCGTCCTCGTAGAAGATCGCCTCTACGGGGCAGACCGGCTCGCAGGCTCCGCAGTCCACGCACTCGTCGGGGTGGATGTACAGGGCGCGCTGTCCTTCGTAGATGCAGTCGACGGGGCACTCCTCGATGCAGGCCTTGTCCTTGACGTCGACGCAGGGCTGGGCGATCACGTAGGTCATGGAAGCTCCTTCTCCCTCTCCATCTGCTCGGCGAGCTTGAGTGCCTCGTCGATGAGGGTCTCCACGATCTTCGATTCGGGCACGGTCCGGATAACCTCTCCCTTGACGAAGATCTGCCCCTTGCCGTTGCCGGAGGCGACACCGAGGTCGGCCTCGCGGGCCTCGCCCGGGCCGTTGACCACACACCCCATGACGGCGACGCGCAGCGGCACCTCCATGCCCTCCAGCCCGGCGGTCACCTCGTCGGCGAGCCTGTAGACGTCGACCTGGGCGCGGCCGCAGGACGGGCAGGACACGATCTCCAGCCGGCGCTGTCGCAGGTTGAGCGACTCCAGGATCTGGATGCCCACTTTGGCCTCCTCGGCGGGCGGGGCCGACAGCGACACGCGGATGGTGTCGCCGATGCCCTCGCTCAGCAGCGCGCCGAAGGCCACCGCCGACTTGATCGTGCCCTGGAAGGCGGGTCCGGCCTCGGTGACACCCAGGTGGAGCGGGTAGTCGCACTGCTCGGCGAGCAGCCGGTAGGCACTGACCATGACCACCGGGTCGTTGTGCTTGACGGAGATCTTGAGGTCCCGGAAGCCGTGCTCCTCGAACAGCGAGCACTCCCACAGCGCGGACTCCACCAGCGCCTGCGGGGTGGCCCTGCCGTACTTGGCGAGCAGGCGCCGGTCGAGGGAGCCCGCGTTCACCCCGATCCGGATCGGGACGCCCGCGTCCCCGGCGGCCCGGGCGATCTCCTCGACGTTGTCGTCGAACTGCCGGATGTTGCCCGGGTTGACGCGGACCCCCGCGCATCCGGCGTCGATGGCGGCGAAGACGTAGCGGGGCTGGAAGTGGATGTCGGCGACGACGGGGATCGGGGACTTGCGGGCGATGGCCGGCAGTGCGTCCGCGTCGTCCTGCGAGGGGCAGGCGACCCGGACGATCTGACAGCCGGCCGCGGTCAGCTCGGCGATCTGCTGGAGGGTGGCCCCGACGTCGGCGGTCGGGGTCGTGGTCATGGACTGGACCGAGACGGGCGCGTCGCCGCCGACGGCGACGGAGCCGACCCTGATCTGCCGGCTGACGCGGCGTGGAGCGAGGCGCAACGGCACGGTGGGCACCCCGAGCGGGACGGACATGGCACGTTTCTCCTCAGTGTGGGGGTACGGCGCGGTGGGTGCGGCGCACGGCGGCGCGGCTGTACGTCAGTGCCGCCGCCAGATCGTCGGCGATACGAGGAGCGGTGAGTCCGGCGGACTCGAGGATCTCGGAGCGGGAGCCGTGGGCGAGGAACCGCTGGGGCAGGCCGAAGACCCGCACCGGGGCGGGCGCGCCCGCGTCGCCCAGCGCCTGGGCGACCGCGGACCCGGCTCCGCCGGCCCGGCCGTTGTCCTCGACCGTGGCGACCAGCCGGTGCCCGAGGCTCAGTTCGACCAGTGCCGGTGGCACGGGCTTGATCCAGCGCGGGTCGACGACGGTGACGCCGACGCCTTCCCGGGCGAGCAGCTCGGCGGCTTCGAGGCAGGTGCCGGCCATCGCCCCGACGGAGACGAGGAGCAGGTCCGCGTGCTCCCCCCGCCGGAGCACGTCGACCCCGCCGACGGCGCGGACGGCGGGTATGTCCTCGCCCGTCGTGCCCTTGGGGAAGCGCAGGGCGGTCGGGCCGTCGGGTACGGCGACGGCCTCCCGCAGGGCGCGGCGCAGGGTGGCTGCGTCGCGGGGCGCCGCGAGCCGCAGCCCGGGTACGAGGTTCAGCAGCGACAGGTCCCACATGCCGTTGTGCGAGGGGCCGTCGTCGCCGGTGACGCCCGCCCGGTCCAGTACCAGCGTGACCGGGGCGCGGTGCAGCGCCGCGTCCATGAGCAGCTGGTCGAAGGCGCGGTTGAGGAAGGTGGCGTAGATCGCCACCACCGGGTGCATCCCGCCCAGGGCCAGGCCCGCGGCGGCGGTGACCGCGTGCTGTTCGGCGATGCCCACGTCGAGGGTGCGCTCCGGGTGGCGGACGGCGAACTCGGTCAGGCCGGTCGGGTGGAGCATGGCCGCGGTGACGGCCACCAGGTCCGGCCGCTGTGCGCCGAGTTCGGCCAGTTCCCGGCCGAACACGGTGGTCCAGGAGGGCGAACCGTCACCGCTGGGCCGACCGGAGCGCAGCGGACGTACGGCGTGCTGCCGGTCCGCCTCGTCCTGTTCTGCCGGGGCGTGACCGCGGCTCTTCTCGGTGACGCAGTGCACGACGACGGACCGGCCGAGTTCCCGCGACCGGCGCAGGGCCGCCTCCACGGCCGTGATGTCGTGCCCGTCCACGGGTCCGAGGTAGGCGAGGCCCAGGGTCTCGAACAGGCACTCGGGGGTGGTCTCGGTGCGCAGCGCGGCCAGGTGCTCGGCGATGCCGCCGGTGGTGGGGCCGTAGGACCGGGTGTTGTCGTTGAGCACCACGATCACCGGGTGGCCGGGGGCGGTCGCGATGTTGTTCAGTGCCTCCCAGGCCATGCCCCCGGTGAGCGCCCCGTCCCCGAGGACGGCCACCACGGCGCGGTCCGTGTCCCCGCGCAGCCCGTACGCGCGGGCCGTGCCGGCCGCCCACGACAGCACGGTGGAGGCGTGCGAGTTCTCGATGACGTCGTGCGGGGACTCGGCCCGGCACGGGTACCCGGACAGTCCGCCGCGCTGCCGGAGCGAGCCGAGGGCGCCGGCCCGGCCGGTAAGGATCTTGTGGACGTAGGACTGGTGGCCGGTGTCCCACAGGATGCGGTCGCGGGGGGACTCGAACACGCGGTGCAGGGCTACGGACAGTTCGACGACCCCGAGGTTGGGGCCGAGGTGTCCGCCGGTGCGGGTGACGGTGTCCACCAGCAGGCGCCGGATCTCCGGTACGAGCCGGTGAACCTGCTGCACGGACATGGCCCGCAGATCCTCGGGGCTGCCCAGCTCCTCGACGATGCTCTTCCCGGTGCCGGTCTCCGGCGCGCGTGTCTTCGTCGTCACGCGGGTCTCCTCTGCTGTGTCCATCGGTTCATCGCACCTGTGCCTCGTCGGCCAGCGGGGTGCGCGGGATCCGGCCGGTGACCGGGTCGGCCAGCCGGGCCGGCAGGGCGAAGACCACGTCCTCGGGCATCGCCTGCTGCAACTCCACGTCGTCGTGGCCGAGTTCGGCCAGCAGGGCGACGAGCCCGCGGACCAGCACCTCGGGCGCGCTGGCCCCGGCGCTGACGCCGATGCTCGCCGCGCCGTCCAGCCAGGCCTCCTGGAAGTGGTCCCGGTCGGGGACGAGGTGGGCCCGGCAGCCGTGTTCGCGGGCCACCTCGACCATTCGCAGCGAGTTGCTCGAGTTGCCGGATCCCACGACGAGGACCAGGTCGTGACGGCGCGCCAGGTCCTTGACGGCGTTCTGCCGGTTCTGGCTGGCGTAGCAGATGTCGTCGCCGCCGGGGGCGACAATGTCCCGGAACCGCGCGCGGAGCGCCTCGACCACCTTGGCGGTCTCGTCGAAGGACAGGGTGGTCTGGGTGAGGAAGGCCACCGGGGTGTCGTCCGGCAGGTCGAGCCTCGCCACGTCTTCCACCGTCCCGACCACGACGGTGCGTTCGGGTGCCTCGCCGAGGACGCCGTCGACCTCCTCGTGGCCGGCGTGGCCGACCAGCAGGACGGTGCGGCCGTCGCGGGCGAAGCGCAGGGCCTCCTGGTGCACCTTGGCCACCAGCGGGCAGGTGGCGTCGATGACCTCCAGCCGGCGGCGGTCCGCACCGGCCCGGACCGCCGGGGAGACGCCGTGCGCGGAGAAGACGCACACGGCGCCGTGCGGGACGTCCTGCTCGCTGTCCACGAAGACCGCGCCGCGCTTCTCCAGTTCGGAGACGATGTAGTGGTTGTGCACGATCTCCTTGCGCACGTACACCGGTGCGCCGTGCAGGTCCAAGGCCCGCTCCACGATGCCGATCGCCCGCCGTACACCGGCGCAGAAGCCGCGCGGCTGGGCCAGCTCGACTTTCCCGGCCCCGCTCACGTGGCGTCACCCCCGCCGAGGCGGGGCGAGGGTACCGCCCCGGCCGTGGGGCGCTCGGCGCGGGTGCTGATCCGCAGCCGCAGCCTGCGGGGGTGGTAGACGGTGGCCAGCGGGACCGGCCGGACGTCGGCGTCGGGCTCGCAGGTGATCCGCCACTTGCCGAGGATGGTGGCGAGTCCGAGGGTGGCCTCGGTGCGGGCGTACAGGTCGCCGATGCACTTGCGGGCGCCGGTGCCGAACGGCATGAACGCCTGCCGGGCGAGCGGGCTGACCCGGTCGGGCAGCCAGCGGTCGGGGTCGAAGCGGTGCTCGTCGGGGTAGGCCTCCTCGTTCAGCGCCACCGCGGCGGGGCTGAAGACGATGGTGGTCCCCTTCGGCAGCTGCCGGCCCGCCAGTTCGGTGTCGGCGGCGGTGAGGCGGGTGAACAGCCAGGCCGGCGGGTGCAGTCGGAGGGTCTCGCTGATGATCCGGTCGGTCAGCGAGAGGTTCGGCAGGTCGTCCCACTGCGGTGTCCGCCCGCCGAGAACGGTGTCGATCTCCTCGTACAGCGCGGCCTCGATGTCCGGGTGCTGGGAGAGCAGGTGGAAGATCCAGGTGAGGGTGCCGGCGACGGTCTCGGTGCCGGCCGCCATGACGGTGATGACCTGGTCGTGGATCTCGGTGTCGTCCAGCCGGCCGCCGTCCTCGTCGCGCGAGGCGAGCAGGGCGGAGAGCAGGTCGTCGTGTTCGGCGTCGTCGCGGCGGTAGTCGTCGATGAGCTGCTGGGTGGTCGTGTGCAGGTAGTCCAGGTTGCGGCGGTAGCGGCGGTTGGCCGGGGTGGGCAGGCGGCGCAGGAAGCGGGGCAGGAACATCTGCCGGAACAGTCCGTTGAGCACGGTGTCGAAGGCACGCTCCACGCCGTCGGCGAGTTCCTTGCTGACGGGCGTGGAGTACAGGGTGCGGGCCACCGTGCGCAGGGCCATGCCGTACAGCTCCGGGAAGGCGTCGACGACCATGCCGTCGTGCCAGCGGCCGGTGGTGGCCTCGATCTCGGCGTGCATGGCGGTGGCGTAGCGTTTGAGCTGGGAGCGCTGGAAGGCCGACTGCATCAGCCGGCGCTGTCGGCGGTGGTCCTTGAACGGGCAGGTGACCAGGCCGTTTCCGGCGATGTCACGGGCCCGGTCGTAGAAGACGCCGCCCTTGTCGTAGGTGCGGTCGTTGGTCAGCACGTCGCGCAGGAGTCCGGGGTGGCAGGGGACGTAGGCGGAGGTCGGACCGATCTTGATCTTCACCAGGTCGCCGTGGGCGGACAGCGACGACATGAAGCGGACGGGCTGGCGCATCATCTGCAGGGCGTGGCCGACGACCGGGACCGCCCCGGGGGCCGTCCCGGCGGTGTACGTCTGCTGGGGCATCGCAACCTCACATCGGGTGGGTGGTCGGGGGTCTAGCGACTGCTGCCGAGTTCTTCGAGGTAGCCCTGGACGCTGGCGGCCACCGCGAACTCGGCGTCGTAACGGCCCGAGGAGCGGTGCCAGTCGTAGGAGCCGCGGATCACCGTGCGCACGGCGTCGGTGCGGTACCGTTCCACGGCCTCACGCTCGGCGGCGTCGAGTTCGTAGATGTCGCACACCTTGGACAGGCAGCTCTCCAGCAGGAGGTACTGGGAGAGGCGGGCGTGCACCTCGTCCTGGAGGTGGGCGATGCTGCGGCCCTTCGGCCAGCCGTGCTCCCGCTGCAGGATGAAGACCAGGTTGTTCCGCTCGCCCCGGGCCTCCTCCTTCTCCAGTGACGCGATGTCGTTGAACATCAGGTTGACGTCGATGGCGATCTGCAGCATCGCGGAGAGCACCGCGCTGTCGAAGACCCGCTGGGGCACCTCGAAGTGCCCGGCGGCCTCGGCCATGTCCACGGTGGGCTGGACGCCGATGGTCTGCCGGCGCACGGCCAGGTACTGGGCGGCGCTGTCGTAGGGGGTGTCGTGGAAGCGGCTGAGGGCCTCGTCGACGTATCCGGTGAAGTAGTTGCGCCAGTGCCGTGCGCTGCGTGCGCGCCAGGAGGCGGACATGCCCGCGCAGCTGCGGTGCCAGATGTCGGCGAAGCCGTGTGCGATGGGCGGTGCGGTGGCGGGCAACGGGCCGTCGAGGGCGGCCGCGACCGCGTCGGTGAGGCTGCGGGTCTCCTCCGGGTCCTCGCCGCGCGGTCCGTCGAAGAGGTCGTCGAAGAGGAAGAACCACGACATCAGGTCGACGCCCAGGTCGAGGTCGGCGCCGGTGGTGTGCGGATAGAAGCGCGAGGCCAGGTCGGCGTAGGCGCCGCGCAGATGGCGTGCGGCGGCGGCCTCGGTGGTGATGAGGCCCAGGGAACGCGGCCACTCCAGCTGGTCGGCCTCGGCGCGGCGGTGGTCGGGGCTCTGCCGTCCTGGCAGCGGTATGCGGAAGTCGATGTCCTGCGGCATGGTGATCTCCGTGATGGGGCGCTGGGGGAAACGGCGGTGGCGTGGGGCGGCGGGTCATGTCCCTCGGGAGGACGACCGGGCGGCGGCGCCCCGCGGCGGATGCGGACGGGTGGGGGGAGACCGCGGGCCACGCTGCCCACGGCCGGAGGGAGGCTCCGGGGCGACGCTGCCCGCGGAGCCGGGGGCCTGCCTGCCGGCACCGTCGCCCTATGGGGTGGCGGCGGGGGCCTCGGCCCGTCTCCCTCACGGTCCTCGGCAGTGCTGACAGATCTCTTACGGGGACTGGTCCGGCCGGAGTTCTCACACCTCGCGGCGGACGATGAACCGCCCGATCGCGAGCAGCTCCTCACACGTGCCGGCGTCCAGACCGGCGCCGCGCAGCGCCGCCTCGCCCAGCGCCATCCGGCGGGCCGCCTCGGCCAGGGCCCAGGCGCGGCCGCCCGCGGCCTCGATCAGGCCGGCCGCGCGGCGCAGTTCCGCCGGGCCGGGGTCGCCGGGCGCGGCCAGCCACGCGGCCAGTTCGACGCCGCGGGTCCCGCCCTGGTCGAGCGCGTAGGCGACCGGGAGGGACTTCTTGCGGGCGCGCAGATCGGAGTGGACGGACTTGCCGGTGGTGGCCGGGTCGCCCCAGATGCCGAGGACGTCGTCGGTGAGCTGGAAGGCGAGGCCGACCTGCTCGCCGTAGAGCGCGAGGGCGTCCACGGCGGGCTGCGGCGCCCCGGCCAGCAGGGCACCGATCGCGGCGCTCGCCGCCAGCAGCGCACCGGTCTTGCCGCCGGCCATCTCCAGGCACTCCTCGACCGTCACGTGCCGGCGCTGTTCGAAGGCCATGTCCTGGACCTGGCCGTGGATCAGCCGGCGTGTGGTGCGGGCGAGGAGTCCGGCCGCGGGTGCCGCGGTGGGCAGCCCGCAGTCGAGCAGCACCTCCTGGGCGAGGGCCAGCAGCGCGTCCCCGGTGAGGATCGCGCTGGAGGCGCCCCACAGCGACCAGACGGTACGACGGTGGCGGCGCTCCTCGTCACCGTCCATCAGGTCGTCGTGCAGCAGGGAGAAGTTGTGCACCAGCTCGACGGCGACCGCGCCGGGCAGTGCGGTCTCGGGCCGCGCGCCGACCGCCTGGGCCGACAGCAGGGCGAGGGCGGGGCGTACGGCCTTGCCGCCGTCGGCCGCGGTCGGCGCGCCGGCGGCGGTTATCCAGCCGAGGTGGTAGGCGGCCTGGTGGCGGGTCCGGCGGTCGAGCAGGTCGAGGGCGGTGCGCAGGCCGGGGGTGGTGACGTCCCGGCCGCGGTGCAGGCTCGCGGGGGCGACGGTCACGCCACGGCCTCCGCTCGCCAGGGCTCGGCCGGGTCGTCGAAGATGGCCACCACCTTGCGCAGGATGCGCCGGTCCGCCGGGTCGAAGGGCGTCTTCGCGTGGATGGTGCCGAGCTGGTCCCACATGACGATGTCGCCGGGCTGCCAGGTGTGGGCGTAGGTCAGTCCGGGGGCGCCGGCGTAGCCGCACAGGTCCTGGAGGAGTTCCTTGCTCGCGGTGGGGTCGAGTTCGAGGACGCGCTTGGTGTTGAGCGGGTTGACGTAGACGGCGTGGCGGCCGGTGCGCGGGTTGCGGGCGATCATCGGGTGGACGGTGGAGGTGCCGTCCTCGGGCAGGATCACGGTGGCGTCGGCGGGTCCGGCGCCGCCCTCGGGACCGGCGAGGGAGACCTCGCCCTGGAAGCCCTCCTCGATGGTCTCCTCGTAGCCGGAGCGCAGGGCGTGCCGTGCCCGGTAGGTGTGCAGCCGTCTGCGCAGCTGGGCGGGCAGGGAGTCGTAGACGGCGTACATGTCGGTGAACAGGGTCTGTCCACCGCCGGAGACGGGGAGTTCCACGGCCGCGAGGAAGCCGATCCGGGACACCCGGGGCCGGAAGGAGTAGTCGGTGTGCCAGTCCATCCAGCCGGCGTCGCCGACGCCGATCTTCCGTCCGTTCTCCACGATGTTGGAGATGATCAGGATCTCGTTGTGGTCGGGGCTGGCGCCGGTGGTGAGCCCGGTCTTGGGGATGTGTCCGAAGCGGCGCCCGAAGCCGAGCAGTTCGTCGTTCGAGGGGTCCCGGTGGCCGCGGAAGACCAGCACCAGGTGCCGGTCGAGTGCGGCCCAGATCCGTTCGACGGTGGTGCCGTCGAGGTCCGGGGTGATGTCGGTGCCGTGCACGACGGCTCCGACGGAGGAGCCTGGTATCGGCGAGACGTCCATGGCCTTGCGTCCCCCTTCATGGATGCTGCGTGGTTGCTGCGTGGACGGGTGGGTCAGCCGCTCAGTTCGAGATGGGCGAGGTCACCGGCTTCGCGCCAGGTGCGCAGGACGTTCACGAACTCCACCGAGCCGCCTCCGTAGCTGCCGTTGAGGACATGCAGCTCGCTCGGGCGGCCCTCGTTGTTGAACAGGCCCGGGGTGCACGCCTCGGCGTAGTCGAGGTTGCGGTTCGCGAGCCGGAGGATCTCCTCCACCCACTCCTTCTCGCCCGTGGCGGAGGCCTCCACGACGTGCCGGCCCCGGTCCTTGACGGCCTTGAGGATGTGCGCCACGTGCCGGCTCTGCTCGCCGAGCATGTACGGGACGTTGACGTGCAGGCCCGACTGGACCTTGGAGAGGACGAAGCAGTTGGGGAAACGATTCACCATCAGTCCGTGCAGCGTTCGCGCCCCGTCCGCCCACTTCTCCGACAGCCGCAGCCCGTCCCGCCCCACGACCTCGTAACCGGCCCGCGCGGTGTAGGGCACCGCGTACTCGGACTCGTAACCCGACGCGAAGACCAGGCAGTCCACCGGGTACTCCCGGCCCCCCGCGACCACCGCGTGCCCGGTGAGCCGCTCGATACCGCGGCCCTCGGTGTCCACCAGGGTGACGTCGGGCCGGTTGAAGGTCTCCAGGTAACCGTCGTGGAAACAGGGCCGCTTGCAGAACAGCCGGTAGTACGGCTTCAGGGCGGCCGCGGTGGCGGGGTCGTGCACGACAGCGTCGACGCGGGCCCGCAGCTCCTCCATCTTGCGGAAGTCGGCGCGCTCGACGGCGTCGGCCGCGTCCTCGGGGCTCGTCCCGGCGGACTTCGGCAGGATCGCCGCGAGCCTGGCGGTGATCTCCGTCCAGCCGTCCGCGACGAGGTCCTGCGCCACGGCGGCTCCCGAGGTCAGCGCGTGGAAGTTGTCCATGCGCCGCTGCTGCCAGCCCGGTTCGAGCCCCTTCACCCAGTCCGGGTCGGTGGGCCGGTTGGCCCGTACGCCCACCGCCGGCGGGGTGCGCTGGAAGACGTACGTGTGCGCGGCCGCCTCGGCCAGGTGCGGAATCACCTGGACGGCCGTCGCGCCCGTCCCGACGATCCCGACCCGCTTGTCCCGGAGTTCCGCGAGGCTGCCCGGCACTCCCCCGCCGGTGTAGCCGTAGTCCCACCGGGCGGCGTGGAAGGAGTGCCCGCGAAAGGTCTCGATGCCCTCGACGGAGGGGAGTTTGGGCCGGTGCAGCGAGCCGATCGCCATGCACACGTAGCGGGCCCGGAAGCGGTCGCCGCGGTCGGTGCGCACCAGCCAGTGAGCCGTGTCCTCGTCCCAGCGCAGCTCGGTGACCGAGGTCCGCAGCAGCGCGTCCCGGTAGAGGCCGTAGTGCCGGGCGACGCTCCGGCAGTGCGCGAGGATCTCGGCACCGGTCACGTACTTCTCGGTCGGCACGGTGCCGAGCTCTTCGAGCAACGGCATGTAGACGTAGCTCTCGACATCGCAGCGCAGCCCGGGGAACCGGTTCCAGTACCAGGTCCCGCCCACGTCACCGGCCGCGTCGATCAGGCGGATCCGCTCGAAGCCGCACGTCTCGCGCAGCCGTGCGCCCACCAGCAGACCGCCGATGCCGGCGCCGACGACGGCGACGTCGACCACGTCGGTGACGGGGTCCCGCTCGACCGGCCCGGTGCGGGGGTCGGCGGCGTACCGGGACAGTTCCCCGCGCGCGGACCGGTACGTCCGGCCCGCGGCCGCGGTCAGGCGTTTGTCGCGCTCCTCGCGGTACTTCGCCCGTACCGTCCCGATGTCGACGGGGGCGGCAGGGGCGGCGGGCCCCGGCCCGCCGTCGGCTAAGGGGTCTGTTCCGGAACGTTCCACAGCGTCTCCTGCAGGGGGTGGACAGGTGCGGTCAGGTGGCGCCGTACGTCGTCGAACTGGTCGCGCAGCCGGGTGGGCGCGTCGGCGTTCGTGAACAGGTAGAAGCGGTCGGAGCCCAGCGCGTCCCACACGGTCTCGGCCACCAGCTCGGCGGAGACCGTCGTGTCGCCGGTGGCGTCCCCTGGTGCGGCGAGCCCGCGGACCATCGGGGTGTCGACCCGTCCGGGGCAGAGCACCGAGACCCGTACGGGGGTCCCGGCGAGGTCGGCCCGCAGACTGCGGGCCACGGCCAGGTCGGCGTGCTTGGAGGCGGCGTAGGCCGCGCTGCCGCTGCCCACGGCGAACGCCGACATGGAGGCGGTGTGCACCAGGTGCGCGGGCCGCCCGCTCGCCAGCAGCCGGGGTACGAACGCGCGGGCGACATGGACGTGCGCCCAGTGGTTCACCTCGAACACCTCGCGCATCCGCTCCAGCGGCACCGACCACAGCGGCATGCCGACGGGGCCGACGACACCGGCGTTGTTGCAGACCACGTCGATCTCGCCGAGCGTGTCGTACGCCGTCTCGGCCAGGGCCGTCACCGCGTGGGGGTCGGTGAGGTCCACGGCCTCGGCGCGCACCCGCGCGCCGCGCGCGGTGAGTTCGGCGGCCCGGCGGTGCAGGTCGGCGTCCTGGATGTCCGCCATGACCACCTCGGCTCCGCACCGGGCGAGGCGGGCGGCGAGGGCGAGGCCGATACCGCTGGCCGCGCCGGTGACCACGGCCGTCCTGGGGTGTAGGTGCACGGGACCGTCCGTTCCTCGCATCCTGTGGGGCGGGCAAGGCACGGGCCGCGTCCTTGCGACCCGGAGGGGCTGTGCGGGGCGGGCGTACGCCCTGGTCCCGGTGGCCTCCACCCCGTGGGGAGCCGGACGGAGGCCACCGGTGGTTCAGGCGGGGTCGGGCAGTCTGAGGCTGATGGCGAAGATGGCCGCCGAGAAGACGGCGAGCAGGGCGAGGACGATCACCGCTGCCGAGGAGTGGCCCATCGAGCCGCCGAGGGCGACATAGAGGGTGCCGCCCACGGTCGCGCCCAGGGCGGTGGCCGTCTGCTGGCTGGTGACCAGCACCCCGCTGCCCATGCCGGCCTGGGCGGGCGGGACGTCGGCGAGGATCATCCGGAACAGGGTGGGCCCGATCAGGGCCTGGCCGACGCCGGTGAGGGCCAGCACGGCCAGGACCAGGACGAGGGGGACGTCCGGCCAGGTGACCCCGGTCAGCAGCGCCATCAGCAGCAGTCCGGCTCCCTGGACGGTGGCCCCCAGGGTCACGATGCGCCGGCCGAGGGCCGCCGCGATCCTCGGGGTGAACAGCGCGACCACGAAGAAGGCGGAGGCGAACGGGGACAGCACCGCTCCCGAGGCCAGCCCGCCGAGACCGAAGTCGTCCTGGGCGACCAGGGCGTAGACGAACATGAAGCTGCCGAACCCGATCGAGAACGGCACCATCGCGAGCAACCCCCGGCGCATCCCGGACTGCGCGAGGACCGACGGAGGCAGCAGCGGCGAACCGCCTTCCGCCTCCAGCCGCCGCTCGACCCGGACCAGCGCCACCACCGCGGCGGCCGCGACCACGGGCAGCGCCCACAGCCACAGCGGCCAGCCCAGTGCCTGCCCCTCCACGATCACCAGCAGGGCGCAGACCAGGGCCACCCCGAACAGCAGGGTGCCGGTCAGGTCGAAGCCCGGCCTGCGCTCGGCCCTGGTGTCCGGCATGTGCCGCACGGCGAGCAGCGCGGCCACCCCGACGGGCACGTTGATCAGGAAGACCGACCGCCAGCCGACCCCGGCGATGTCCAGCGAGACCAGCAGTCCGCCGAGGATCTGCCCGGCCACCGCCGCGAGTCCCGCGGTCGCGCCGTAGAGGCTGATGGCGCGGGCGCGGGCCTGACCCTCGGTGGCCGCCTGGATGGTCGCGAGGACCTGCGGTACGAGCATGGCCGCGGCCGCGCCCTGCAGCAGCCGGGCGGCGATGAGGAAGCCGACGCTCGGGGCCACACCGCACAGCGCGGAGCTGAGGGTGAAGGCGATCAGGCCCCACGCGAAGAGCCGGCGTCTGCCGTAGGCGTCGCCCAGACGCCCGCCGAGCACGAGCCCGAGCGCGTAGGCGACGCCGTAGCCGGACACCACCAGCTCCAGTGCGGTCTCGCCGCCGTTCAGGTCGTGGCCGATCGTGGTCAGCGCCACGTTGACGATGAAGAAGTCGACGATGGACAGGGCGAACCCGGTGAGCACCACGACCAGTCCGGTCGTGGACAAGCCGGCTGCCTTGTCGGCTTCCTGCGGGGACGGCTGCTCCTGGGTTCCGGGAGCGCCGGTGGGGGGTGCTTCGCGATGAGTCATCTATTCAACCGAGCTGGGGGTTCCGGTGATCTTGGACATGATTCCCTTGGCGGGGTCCTTCGCCGACTCCGTCCACGGGGTCAGCGCGTTGAAGCCGCGCTCCGACGCGGCCGGCTGCACGCGGGTGTCCATCGACATCCGCATGACGGGCGGGGAGGACAGGTTCGGGACCGACCTGTGGCAGGTGTAGGCGTGCAGGAACAGGACGTCGCCCGGCTCCATGGCGGAGTGCAGCAGAGGCTCGTCCGCACCCACCAGGTCGGCCGGTATGCCGCGCACCGGGTGGCCGAACCTGCGGAAGGACTCGTGCACGACGTGCTCGCGCGGTCCGCGCCGGTGGCTGCCGTCCACGAGCGCGACCCCGCCGGACTCCTCTGTCGTCGCGACCAGCGGTATCCACGTGGGGCGGAAGTCCTTGTTGGGGCCTATGTAGAAGCCGTCCTGGTGGAACGGCGTCAGGTGGGCGAACGACGGGTTCTCCGCGCCCGCGGCCGAGGGGTAGTAGCGGATGGTCGTGGAGCGGAAGACGAAGACGGGCTCGCCGAAGACCTGCTCGAACACCCTGAGGGTCGAGGGGTGGTTCCAGAACTCGTCGTACTTCACGTACTTGTGCATCGCCACCTCGTCGACCTCCTCGAAGGAGTCGATGGCGACGTCGTCCAGCGTGGCCCCCGGATCCGCCGCGCCCAGCGCGATCAGGCCGTCCAGCATCTGCTCCGCGGCGGTCCGGACGAGGCCGCGGTCGAGCACGCCGCGCAGATACAGGTAGCCGTGCTCCTCGAAGAAGCCGTCGAGCGCCTCACGGTCGTCGAGCAGAGGCGCGCAGTCCGTGTAATCCCCGGTCACGTACGTCATGGGTTCCCGTCCTTGTGACATGGCCTGGTGGCTTGGTCCGAAGGGGCGTGAGACGTGTCCCGCCCGGCTCGCGGGAAGGCCGCCGACCGCGGTGGCGTCGGCGGGCGGCAGGCATGTCAGAGGGTGGCGCCCACCAGCAGGGCGAGGTCGATGAGACGGTTGGAGTAGCCCCATTCGTTGTCGTACCAGCCGACGACCTTCACCTGCCGGTCGGTGACGCGGGTCAGTTCGGCGTCGAAGACGCAGGAGGCGGGGTCGCCCACGATGTCGGTGCTCACCAGGGGCGCCTCGGTGTACGACAGCAGGCCCTTGTAGGCCCCGGCCGCGGCCGCCGCGTACGCCTCCCTCACCTCGGCCACGGAGGTGCGCCGGCTCGGGGTCACCGTCAGGTCGGTCACCGAGCCGGTGGGCACGGGCACCCGCAGGGCGAACGCGTCCAGACGGCCGGCCAGTTCGGGCAGCACCAGGCCGATGGCCTTGGCGGCGCCGCTGGAGGTCGGCACGATGTTCAGGCCCGCGGCGCGCGCACGGCGCAGGTCCTTGTGCGGGGCGTCCTGGAGGTTCTGGTCCTGGGTGTAGGCGTGGACGGTGGTCATCATGCCCGCCTCGATGCCGACGCTCTCGTGCAGCACCTTGGCCAGCACGGCCAGGCAGTTGGTGGTGCAGGAGGCGTTGGAGATGATCGTGTGGCGCTCCGGGTCGTAGGCGTCCTCGTTGACTCCGAGCACGACCGTGATGTCCTCGCCGCTGGCCGGGGCCGCGATGATGACCTTCTTCGCACCGCCGTCGACGTGGGCGCGTGCCCGGGCGGCGTCGGTGAAGATGCCGGTGGACTCGATCACGATGTCCACGCCGAGCTCGCCCCAGGGCAGGGCGCCCGGGTCGCGCTCGGCCAGCACCTCGACCGTCCGGCTGCCCACGCGGATCGCGCCCGGCTCGGCGGCGATCTCCTCCGGGAAGCGGCCCAGGATCGAGTCGTAGGCGAGCAGATGGGCCATGGTGTCGACGTCGCCGAGGTCGTTGACGGCGACGATCTCCAACTCCGGGCCCCGCGCGGCCATCGCGCGGAAGACGTTGCGGCCGATGCGTCCAAAACCGTTGATGCCGATGCGCACAGTCATCGATGTGTCCCTCACCTTGCGCTGCTGGGTGGTTGACGCGCCGTTGCGCCGAGGTGCGATGCCGGACCACACATCACCGCTGGGCGGGGACGTGGTGCATCACGACCTTATATAAGCATGCGATACATTTCCAGGGTGACCTCTCCTCAGAACACCAGCCACCAAACCGACTTGGACGTCGACGACCTCACCAGGGCGATCGAGAACTTCAACCGCTTCTACATCCGGCTCGCCTCCGTGCAGAAGTTGTCGTTCACGACGCTGTCGGTGCTGGACACGCTGGCCTTCAGGGGTCCGACGCGGCTGACGGACCTGGTCAGAACGGAGCAGTTGAGCCAGCCGGGCATCACCCAGCTGGTGACCCGGCTCGAACGGGACGGACTCGTGGAACGCCGCCCCGACCCGACCGACGGTCGTGCCGTCCTCGTGCACATCACCGAGGAGGGCCGGAAGATCGGCCGGGCCCGGCACGAGGACCGGGCCCGCCATCTGCGGCCTCTGATCGGCGAGTTGACACCCGAGGAGCAGCAGACCATCACCGCGGCCCTCCCCGTCCTCGCCCACCTGGCCGAACTCGGCATGCGGGCACGGCAGTAGCCCGGTATCCGGGCACGACCGCAGGAGGGCGCACACGCCGGGCGCTCCGGTCCCGGCGGTACTTGTACGGTGGCCACCTGGGCCGTGCGGGACACTGGCATCCGGAGCCACGCACCGAAACGGTCCACTCCACCGCCCGCGAGGAACATGCCACCCCGATGCCCCGTCCCGCCCACCCCGACGACGACCGCGGCTGTGTCCGTCCGGTCCTCGCCGTCCCCCTGACCCTGCTCACCCTCATCGCCGCGTACTTCTGCTGGACCGCGCTGACCATCCGCCCGTCAGGCTCCTGGGACAACGACGCATACGCCGGCATCGTCCTGTCCTGCGTCCTGACCATCGGGGCTGCCGGTGCGGCGACGGGTTTGTGGCTCCTGCCGTCGGTGCGGCGGGTCATGGGGTGGGGGTGGGTGGTTCCTGCCGTGGCGCTCGGGGTTGTGGCGGGCGTGCGATGGGGCTTGGGCGGCTAGGGACCATTACCGCCCCATTCGGCGCGTCACGTGCCGGCCGTCGCCTCCTGCGAACGCTCCGCCGCCGGCCCGCCGTCCGATCGATATCCACTCGCGGCCCCCGGCCCGCCCGGCCTACCCTCGACCGCATGAGCAAGCCCCTCGTCGCCGTGCTGAGCGGGGCCGGCATCTCCACCGAGCAGAGCATCGGCAGAAGTAACCTCGCCCCATGACCGAAGACTTAGTTCAGCGAGCGCACTGGGGCGACCTGGAAGGGCAGAACTGGGCGGTGTTGGTCCGGCTGTCCCTGGAACCGGACGCCGACGAACTGACCTCCTCGGCTCCGAGCGCAACGCCGTCGGCTCGCCCGGCCGAAGACGGGCCGAAGTGGCGCCCGGCGACGGGCAGGGACATCAAGAGCCGCCAGGAGCAGGAGAAGGACGGACGCCGGTTCGTCGAGAGTCGCGGAGGCCGGCATGTCTACACGTACGAGGAACCCGACACATCGGCGTGGAAGCGCAAGCGCGTACGGCAACCTGATGGCACGGTCGCCTATCGTGTGATCCGGCCGGTGTTCGAGGGGGCGTTGGAGGACCTCAAGCGCGGCACAACACCGGACGGTCAACGGCTGGACGGTCTCATCGTCTACGACATCGACCGCCTGACGCGCGACAACCGCCACCTCGAAGACGCCATCGAAGTGGTGGAGAACTTCCGCCGCCCGATCATCGACATCACGGGCACCCTTGATCTCCTCACGGACAACGGCCGGACAGTCGCGCGCCTGCTCGTGACCGTGGCCAACAAGTCGAGCGCCGACACGGCCCGGCGCGTCCGACGCAAGCACCGCGCCCTGCAGCAAGCAGGGATCCCCACAGGGAGCACCCGCCCCTTCGGCTACAAGGACGACAAGCGCACGCTCGAACCCAAGGAAGCAGCCGCGCTCCGCAAGGCCGTCGAGCGTGTTCTCACAGGAGCCTCCCCGCGAACGATCGCGGCCGACTGGAACAAGCAGGGCATCACAACGGTGCTGGGCAACCGGTGGAGCAAGGAGACTGTGAAGCAGGTTCTCCGCAACCCCCGAATCTGTGGCTACCGTTCACGCAAGGTACGGGAGTTCAATCCGGAGACGGGCACGGAGAGCGTCAGGGTCGAGACCGTCCTCGATGACGACGGGAAGCCGGTCAAGGGGCAGTGGAAGCCGATCATCTCAGTAGCCGACTGGAAGGCAGTCACCGAGGCCATCGGCCGCAATCCCGAGCCAGGCGACGCTTACAACGCTCGCAAATACCTCGGCTCCGGCATCCTCCGGTGCGACAAGAACGGTTGCGGCGGTCGACTCCGCGCCATGAAAGCACCCGCGAGCAGGAAGAAGCCCGAAGGGTTCTTCTACTACACCTGCCCCGACAAGCGCAGCGGCTACGGGTGCGGCGGCATCCGCATCTCGGGCCCGGACACCGATGAAGCGCTCAAGATGCTGGTGATAGCCAAGTACGAGCAGGAGGCCGAGGAGCGCGAAGCGATGGCGGTGCCGGCCGAATGGTCCGGCGAAGAGGAGCTTGCGCGCATCAGGGAGGACATCGCCGACTGGACGGAGCAGCGGAACCAGCGCCTTGTCAGCAAGGAGCGGTTCTTCGCGTTCCTCTCCAAGGCAGAGGCCACGGAGAGGCGGCTTGTGAAGGAGCGCAACGAGTGGCGCCGTCGGATGCTCCTCGTGCAGGGGAAGCCTGTCGATCTGCGGAGCGAGTGGGACAACCTCGACTTTGTGGAACGAAGGGCGTACGTGGAGAAGACGCTGCTGACGGTCCTCGTGAGTCCCGCTGTCCGCCCAGGCGGTCCGGTCTGGAACAGGCTCACGCCCATCTATCGGGATGAGGACTGAGTAGCAGGTGGCAGGAGGTCTCCTCACGAGGCGCGCTTGCCACCGCGGGCCGGTCCCTTGGAGACCTCCAAGCCAAGAATGGCGTTCACTTGGCGCCAGCGAGCGTCGGACCACTTCGGCGCCTTACGAGCCTGTTCCCTGGCCCACGCCCAGCCGGCTGCCTCCGAGCCGTCCGCTCGCGCGGTCAGTGGTCCGCCTCCGCCGACGATATAGGATGCCCATCACGCGAGATTTCCCGCAACACGGCGAGATCTTCGGCGACGCCAGCGGCTATGAGCGCAGCACCAGGGGTGTGGCCGGAACCGACGTAGCGCCAGTGCCGTTCGGTGTTCGCTTCGGGCACGACGGTGTGCCCCTGGCGATGGGCACGTTCAGCTCGGAGCGCTGCGTAGGTGGTGGAGTAGGCGCGAGACTTGGTGAGGATGTGGCCCCGGTAGCCCAGGGTGTGAACCCAGGCGCGTAGGCGGAGTGGCGCGTACTCGGGAAGGCCGCCGAGGCGCCAGCAGGTCCGCATGAGGACACGGACGTGTTTGCTCACCCGCGCCGACTCGATGTCGCCCCAGGTCGAGAGTCGGTAGTCAGTGCCGGCACCTATGTCGCTCGCACCCTTGGTGACGTACTTGGCGACGTACGCGGCCACCGCGTCATCATCAGGGCCGTCGCCGTCGATCCGTAGGGGCCGTGCGTCTATCTGGGCGCCCCAGCGCAGGTTCAGCTCACCCACGGCAGGGCTGTAGGACGTGCGGACCTGGACTCGCCGGGCGGAGGCGCGTAAGGCATCGATGAGCAGTTCCGCCGTGCCCCAGGCCGGGGGTTCGTCTCCGGGTCCGGTCGGGCCGTCGAGGCGGACGACGGCATGGACGTGGACGGCCGCCCGCCTCTGGTACTCAGCGACGCGGGCGAAGGACAGCCGGGCGTGCCGGGCGAAGTGGGACTGCACCAGGCCGACAGATGATGCGAGGCGCCGCCGGACGTCGATGACGAAGCGGTCCCAGAGCTTGGAGGCGTGTGCGTGCCACAGAACGTGGGCGGTGTAGTCGTAGCAGTCGGGGCAGAGTGGTTGGCCGACACTAGGTGCGTCGGGCGCGTGGACGAGACCGCACCCGAGGGGACGGCCGTGTTCGCAGGTGCCGCCGTCGCGGCGGGGACGGCACAGCTCCGATGGCCGGTGCACCGGCCCGAAAGACGGAGCGGTGAGGGTGACGAAGAGCCGGGGGCGGTAACGGACGGCATCGGGGACGTTCTTGCCGCCGAGGAGGCCGGCGCGGACGAGGTGGTAGGTATCGCCGGCATGGAGGCGGGAGCAGGCCGGGCAGATGCTTGCGCGGCGGTTGCGGCAGCGGACGAGGAGGCGTTCCCCTGGCTCGCTGCGGGTGTCGTAGTGGTGGAGGATCTCGCCGGTCGTCCCGTCCACTGTGATGGTGGAGCCGGAGAGGTGGACGGGGTGGGAGCAGCCGCCGGTAGCGGTGATCTGCTCCAGCAGGCGAGGGAACTTCGGGTCTTGAGCGAGGCGGATTGCGTCGCGATCTGCTTCGGGGAGCTGACGCAGACGCGCCGCGCGGTCGAAGGCGGCGCGCCGGTCAGCCGGAGTGAAGTCCGAGGTGATGGTGGTGACCTTCCGGGGTGGGCCGCCGAGGCGGCAGGGGCATGGACG
Source organism: Streptomyces sp. BK340 (assembly GCF_007827595.1). GTDB lineage: Bacteria > Actinomycetota > Actinomycetes > Streptomycetales > Streptomycetaceae > Streptomyces. The sequence goes on along the minus strand of NZ_VISR01000043.1, from coordinate 41,361 downwards.
GCTGGTGGTGCGGCGTGGGTCATGGAAATCACCTCCGTGTCGGGGGCGGGTTGGTGGTCAGCGGATGGTTCCGGTGCCCCGGCAGACGCGGCAGCGGCGCGTGCGACCGGTCCAGGTCTTGCGGGCTCCGTCGCCCTTGCAGTGGGGGCACCTCACGCGAGGCATGGGCATGGCTGTGTGTCCCTTCGGGTCAGTGGTGGGCGAAGCCGCTGATGAGCCAGGTCACGAGGCCGTGGACGGTGAAGACCACGGGAGTCTGACCCAGGTAGAGGCCGAAGAGGCCGACGCAGACCGCTTCCCAGGCGCGCATGTCGCGGGAGCGGACAAGGAGGACGGTGATGATCCCGAAGATCACCGAGAACGTGAACGCCGTACCTTCGCTGATCACTTGTCGTCTCCTTCCGGCACCCCGAGGGCGCGGTTCAGGGCGGGCAGTTCCGGGGCCGTCGCGGCGTACTTCCGCGCCGTGGAGACGGCTTCTTCGGTCGGGGTGAGGTGGGAGCGGGCGCGGCTCCAGCCGCCGTCGGGGCCGGTGCAGACGGCCACGCCGCGTTCCTCCGCAGTGATCGACTGGGCGACCGCTACGGCGTCCTTGTTCAGGTCGCCCAGGGTCATTTCGGCCGTGGCAGGGTCGTTGACGCGGTGGCAGATCCGGCCGCCGAGCTGAGCCCGCAGCGCGGTGACGCCGACGCCGAGGTCGGAGCCGACGCGTTGACCGGCGATGACCAGGTGCAGGCCGAGCGCGGCGCCGAGCTGCCCGATCCGGAGCAGGAGGGTGGAGCACTGTTCGGCTTCCGCCTTGCTCTCACGGGTGCCGTCGGACAGGTACAGTTCGGCGATCTCGTCCACGATCACGACGACCGGCACCGGCCGGAGCTTGTCCGGCAGTTCCCAGATGGAGCGCACCCCGGCCGACCGGCAGGCGCTCGTGCGGGCCTGCATGTCGATCACGAGCGCGGAGAGCACGGCGACCGCTTCGCGTCGGCAGGTGGCCAGCGCGCTGAGCCGGTCAGCAAACAGACCCAGTTCCATGCCGCCCTTGCAGTCAATGCCGACCAGGGCGACCGGCTGCGGGGCGAGCTGGGTGATCAGCCGGGCCAGCAGTGTGGACTTACCCGAGCGAGTGGCACCAGCGATGAGCCAGTGGGGCACGAGCCGCAGGTTCATCACCCAGGCGCCGCCGCTCTCCAGGACCCCGATGAGCGCCGACAGCAACTCCGCCGGAGCAGACGCTAAGCCGGGCCGCTCAAGCGGATCAGTGGCCGTCGCCGTCAGCATGACGAGCCCGCGTTCGGGCGAGGCGACCCGGACCGCATGAACCTTCCACGCATGCACGAACGCGTCAGCGGCCTTCAGGAAGGTCGCCGGGGTCTGCCCGGCATGGAGCCGGACCAGCACCGTCAAACCCATACGTGTGGCGCGCGGGAAGGAGATCCGCGGGGCCACCGGCCGCAGCGGGTCACCCTTGACGACCAAGTCGCCGAGCAGCCCACGCGGCGGACGTTTGGACACGGCGAGGTCGTTGAGCATCGCCACCTTGCGCCAGGTGAACACGACCCGGCAGGCGGTGACCGGATAGCCGATCAGGTACCAGTGCCAGACGGGGCGGTGCCGGCGGACCAGGTCACCGACGACGAGCACCCAGGCCAGCACGGCCAGGCCGAGGGCGAGCAGGATCGGCCCCATCAGGCGTCACCGCCCTTGGCGTGCGCCAGACCGGTCACAGGGGTGATCGCATCGGCGCGGAAGCTGACGCCGTGCCGGTCCCCCATCGACCACATGAACGCGGTCAGGCCCGTGACCTTGACGATCTGCCCTTCCTCGATGCCCTTCGGCTGACCGCTCACGGCGATCTCGATGACGGAGATCCGCCGTCCGTCCTGCCGCACGGTGACAGCCACGGTCCACACCGGGTTGCCGTCCCGGTCCCTCTTCACCTCCTGCGTCTCGGTATTGCTGAGCTTTGCTTCCGGAGCGATGGCGCACCGCAGTACGCCCAGTCGCGCCGTGTCCACGGGAATGGACTGCATTTCGTTGGCCTCCTTGGCCAGTCGGGACGCCAGTCACATCCTGACGTCACTTGTCCTTACGAGTGATGACTATGGAGCTCTGTACGGCGGTGGCGCAACTACTTATACTGACGAGTGATGTCGCGCGTGCGACGTGCCTATGACTTCCACCCGGAGATGACCGAATGTCGGAGATCCAGCGCCCCGGAGCCCTCTACCAGCAGGTGGCCGCCGCGATCCGTGAGGCGATCCTGTCCGGCGAGTTCGCGCCTGAGTCCCTGCTGCCGTCCGAAGCACAGCTCATGACTCGCTACGGTGTCTCCCGGCCGACCGTCCGCAACGCCATTGCGGCATTGCGGGCCGAAGGGCTCATCGACGTCCGGCACGGCAAAGGCAGCTTTGTCCGCTCCAGCGGTCAGCCCGTCCTCACCCTGGAACGGGGCGTCAGCCGCACCAGCGACGGCAAGTTCATGATGCCCAGCGGTGACATCTGGCAGGAGGCCGAGGAGCCGAGCACCTACCGCACCCGCACGACAAAGGCCACGGGCCGACTCCTCCAACTCGGAGCCGAGGAAGCCCTGTTCGGCTGTGACCGACTGCTCACCGACCCCAGCACCGGGACGCGCGCCATGCATCGCACCTTGATCCCGTTCGAAGTTGCCGAGGGAGTTCCCCTGCTCGGTCAGGAACCGTGCAAGCCATCGGCCGCCCTCTACTGGGTGCTCACTCAGGCCGGCCACAAGCTCAGCTGGACCGAGGCCGTACGGGCACGCATGCCCCTGCCCGACGAGCGCACCACGCTCCAGCTCCCGGACGCCACACCGATCCTGCACGTCAGCCGCGTCGCGCACGGCACCGACGACCGCCCGCTGATCCTCGAAGAACTGCGCTTCGGCGCCGACCGGGCAGAACTCGCCTACCGGATCACCGCCGACAAGCAGCCCGCACGACGTCCCCGCGCCTGAGCGCCGACAACGATCGGTCGAAACCGCCTTCACTTCCTCAAGGGCGCACCTGCGGCGCGCCGGGGCGCCCGGCCGCCCCGGCCGGGCGTGCGGCGTGGACGCCGGTCCCGTCCGGTCGGCCGGCACCCCCGCCCACAGCACGCCCAAGGAGTCGAGGTGTCGACCACTCATCAGTGCCGAGCCTCGGTCCGTACCGGCTGCGACGATCAAGAACACGGAAGCGTGGTTGCTGCCGGTGGGTGGCTGAGCGAGACATACGCGTGCCAGCTCTCTCGCCGCACGGCATCGTCGTGGCTGACTGTCTGTGGCTGAGGCATCAAGCAGGGGAGTCGCCGACCTCACGCAGACTTGACCAGCTGAAACGCCCCTCACGCTGCACCGCCATCGCTGTCCGCGCGTGCGTCCAGGAGCTGAGCGAGCCGGTCCACGACGGCCGGCCAGCCCGTCAGCCGCACCACTCCGCGCCCGTCCTCGTTCGTGGACGCGACGGCCCGCACGGCGGACAGGTCCAAGCCCGCGCCCAGGAGCGCGCGATTCAGCCGGTCAGCAGCCTCACGCGCCTCACGCCAACCGGAGATGTAGTCCACCCCGGACACCCAGAGACCGGAGTCCGTCCCCGACAGGTCGAGACCATCGTTCAGCCAGCCCTCACCCGAGCCAGTCACCTTGCCACCTCTGCCCTGATCTAGGTAACGGATCATCAATTTCCTTGGACCAGGGCTAAAACGCAGCACGGCGGCCCCGGTACCATCAGGCACCGGGAACCGCCGTGTTCCCAGCCGGGCCACCCTTCGCTTTCCAGGGCTGACGGGGTGGCCCGGCCTATATGGGGATGTGAAGCGCGGACTCTCGCTCGGGAGGGGAGCCCCCGGGCCGTCCGAGAGACCGCGCCCCTTCGGCCGGAGTGGTCAGGCTCCGACCAGTTACCGGGCCGCCGCCCAGCTCCCGATCGCGAGGGAGCAGAGCAAGAGCGGCGACCCGGCGTCTGTCAGGCCGACGACTCGAACCAATCGGCCCAGACGCGATCAAGATCAAACCGGCACCACACTGACTTGCCAGCACCCTTCAGCCCCGGTGACCACCAGACCGCATCGGCCAGGCGCTGAACGATCATCAGGCCGCGTCCCCGATCCGGTACGAGCGCTTCGACGAAGTCGCCAGTCAGATCCGGCGAGAGAAACTCACCCGCCGGGAGGTCGGGAGGATTCGAGTCCTCGTCGAAGACACCAATCCCCAGCAGCCCCGGCCAGTTGATCAGCCACACGTCGATGCGCCTCTTCGCACCGGGCATCGACAGGCGCTCATCCGGTACGGCGTGGTGGACGACGTTGCCGACCAGTTCCGATACGACGAGCTTCGCGTCATCGACCACGTACCCCAAGCTCCAGGTCGTGAGGTAGGAGCCGACCATGTCCCGCGCGGCCTTCACGCAGTCCGTGTCCTCTGCGTAGACCGTCAGCGCCCGGAAGTGGCCGCTAGAGGGGTCGTGCCACGAGCGGTGCGGAGCGCCCACCGTCGGGGCGTTCGCTGTGTGTTTGCTCTGCCGCGCTTCCACCGCGTTCCCTCCCGTGCACTGGCGAGCCACTTGGCCCGCCCAACAGTGGTGACCAGTGAACGGCGCGGCAGGCTTGGCCGGGAGCGTTCATCGGGGGGTTCACGTGACCACCGGCAAATGCGAAGGGGGTTCACCAATGAACCCCCCAACGCGACACTGCTGTGACACGATGAACACTCGCCGTAATCCTCGGGTTGGCAGGGGAGCATGAGCCGAGAACCGAACGCTCAGTTGATCGCGGTCATGGACGAGGCGAAGGTCTCCAACAAGGGGCTGGCCAAGCGGATGAAGGACGCTGCCGCCCAGCGAGGCATCAGTCTCGGAACGACACACATCGCTGTGCAGCGCTGGCGAGACGGCATCGGCATCAAACCGCAGACGGCAGCGATCATGGCCGACGTCCTCAGCGCCAAGCTGGGCCGCCGCATCACACCGGGCGATCTCGGCTTCTTCGACCACACGCGGCCGACTGCCCCGGAGCCGATCGGCTACCCGAGCACGGTTCCCGAGGCCCTGTCCATGCTGGACGGCCTTGCGCAGGAGCCGGCCGACACCCCCGCCTCAGACCAACTGATCATTGCGGACGCCGACCTCAGCTCAGCTGTCCTGTCATGGATGATCGCGCGGCCTGACGGCATCCAGGCCGACAAGCCTGCGCACCAACGAGTCGGCATGCGTGACGTACGGGCGATCAGGGATGCAGCCTCGATGTTTATGCAGCTCGACTTCAAGTACGGCGGAGGCCACGGCCACAAGGCATTACGCCACTACTTCCGTCATGAGGTGCTTCCCCTGCTGAACGCCAGCTACAGCGAGAAGGTAGGTACAGCGCTGTTCGGGGCCGCCGCCGAGGTCTCGCAGTTGCTCGCATGGACCGCATACGACGTCGGCAACCACCGGCTTGCCCACCGCTACCTCACCTCCACACTGCGCCTGTCCCAGGTCATCAATGACCGGATGTTCGGTGCACGCATCCTGGGCAACCTCAGCCACCAGGCCAACTACCTGGGCAACCACGCCCAAGCCATCCGGCTTGCCCGCGCAGCCGTCGAGGGCGCCAAAGGCCAAGCCACCCCGCGAGCCATGGCGAACTACTGGGCGATGGAGGCCCGTGCACTCTCCAACGCCGGCGACCGAGCCGGAGCGTCCGAGGCGATGAATCAAGCGGAACGACACTTCGAGCGTGCCGAAGGTGCCGATGACCCAGCATGGCTGAGCTACTTCGATGACGCCGAACTCCTGGGCGAGTTCTGCCACTGCTTCCGGGACTTGAAGATGCGACGGGAAGCCGTCGAGCACGCACAGCGCGCCGTCGACAGCACCGATCCGCAATACGCCCGCACGTTGGGCTTCTGCCGCATGGTGCTCGCCCAGAGCCAGCTACTGAACGGCGAGCTGGAAGCCGCCGTCACCACCGCGAGTCTTGCCGTTGACGGCGGCGATTCCCTCCAGTCCTCCCGCTTCCAGCGCTACGTCACCGACTTCCAGGCCGAAGTCAGCGCACACGCCGCGCACCCCGCCGTTGTCGCCTTCAACGAGCAGGTAAGCGAAGCGCTCGCCCGCCTGGACGACGAGGACGAGTAGCAGCTACCAGGGACGCCAATCCCGCGGAGCATCGTCGTTACGCAATCCAGCGATGCGCCGGCGGTACTCGGCCGCCGTCTCCTCGTTCTCCTGGACGTTCTGCATGAGCCACGTCGTCATGCCGAACTCTTGGAGCCGCCGGAGCGTGTCATAACCGTGCCAGTCGTACAGGTCCCGCCCGTACGCCCGCACGAAGTCCGCGTACTGCTCATCGGTCTGCCACCCAAGGCTGTAATGCTCGACCGCCGTGACCATCAGGTCCCACTCCGGGTGGTCGAAGCAGAAGGCCTCGAAGTCGATCAGGATCACCTCATCCCGATCGTTCACCATGAGGTTCTGCACGTGGGCATCCCCGTGCACCGGCCCTTTCGGAGTCTCGAACCTCAACTCCTCGAACTGGCCCCGCAGCTCCTGCCACCGCTTGCGGAGGAAGACCCGGTCATCGTCTGGGATCGGCGCCTTACTGATCCGCAGTTCTTGCTTGCCGAAGGGATCGAACGCCGGCAGCTCAAGACCCGTGGGCACCGTCATGGAGTGCAGGTCGCTCAGGACGCCGCCCAGTTCGGCGTACGTGGCCTTACGGTCGCCCTCCACAATGAGACGCCAGAAGGTCACCGGGTGGCCGTCGATCAGGAAGGGCTGTTCCAGGCCGCCAACGAGTCGGGACGCCGGGAACCCCTCTGCGGCTAGCCACCTGGCCACAGCAACCTCGACACGAGCCTTCGGCAACCACGGTTCGCCCCGAGCCACTCGAACGATCACTGGCGCCGTGGCCAGTCGGAACAGCGCGTTCTCTCCCAGCCGGATCAGCTCAGCGCCTCTGTCATCGAGCCCCGCAGCCCGACACGCGGCACTCATCACCCGCGTAGCCCTTGCCGACGTGAACCCCTCTTCCGATCGAGCAGCGTCAACCGCCATGCCCGTACCAGCTCCCCTAGTCGCGCGCGATCAACCAGCCCACGCCTACGGGTGACCAACCCAGCGTGCACCGGACACGACCATGACGGTACCCAGGGGAAGACCGTCCTAGCGACAGCAAGAGCTATCGCCTCGTGCGCCGGTACGGAGCCAAGATGCTCAGCTCGCCTCATCACCCGATCGAGTGCTCGCCCACGTAAATGCGCGTAACCGGTCAAAGCCGACGCCGGAGCTGCGTAGGCACCTACTCGCCGCTGGCACTCTACGGGCGAGCCAGACGCCGAAGTGGTAGGACTCAACACCCAAGACAAACTGGTCCGGTCACCGGAGAAGGCCACGTCGGTCGCACTCCGGACGGTTCGGCGCTGCCGGCGATCTCAACGTCTCGGCCACGTTTGGCGACGGTTAGACGGAATCGCCCTGGGCGACTGAATGTAATCCTCAAGACGCGCCACGGAGAACCCCTGTTGCTGGACCTGTTTTAGTAGACTTCTAAACATTCCCGTCATCGCCTCCGACCCGAGGAAATGAGTAAGAATGATGTCGCCCGGCCGGAGCTTCTTGTCCGCTTCCTGGTATCGGAGTTTAGTGATGCGCATGTACTCAGTCCAGCAGATAATCGCCCGGGGCCCGCATTCATTCACTGCCACCACAGTGTTGTCGTTGTATACACCGTAGGGTGGACGGAAAAACAGCGGTGGGGTACCGTATTGTTCGGTAAATGCCTTCTGAGCGCCGCACACTTCCTCCTTTTGACGACTCAGCGGAAGCGCACTTATGACGGGATGATGGAGGGTGTGGTTTTGAATTTGGTTTCCCATCTGCTGAAGCCGCTTGAAGTACCCATAGTCGGACTTAATGGCATCATTCGCCAGGAACATCGTGATCGGCGTTTTCAAGTCCTGTAGCATTTCCAAAAACTTGGCATCTTTTTCCATTCCGTCATCGACGGTGATAAATACGACCTTCTGTCTTGTAGGAACACGTCGCAAAATCGGAACTGATCCGGTAGTGGAAAGCTTTACCGGCTTGTCGGTTGGAGGTTCAGGGGGCGGGAGCAGTGGCGTCAGAGACCACTTCTGCCAGACGTTGGCGTTCACTGAGGTACTGACTGTGGAGTTGCCAGTAGTCGGCACTTGACCGACTTGACTTCCCGCATTGCACCCACCTGCCGCGAACCCCGCTACGAGCGCCCACATTAGGAGCTTACAACTCCTACTTCGCAAGTAGTGCAGTTTCACTATGTGCAGGGCTCCCTTATCTGCGATGCCGCAGTGCTCACTAGACTCCACCCATACGGCCGAGACTGCATGACTCGACCTTCACTTCCCCCCTCCTGCGTCGGGCCAATGCGCTACGGCGGCATCGTCACCAGAGTGGAGCATATGCGTGGCTTCCGACGTGCCGAAGCACTCGTTCCATGCAACGGTGATGCAGTCGAGGTCGCGGAACATCGGAAAGGTTGATGCTCGATGTGGTGGTGGAATAGCTGGACTTCCGGAGAAAAGATTTGGTTTGTATCCTTGGCCGCTACTGGGCTCCTGCTTTTGACGATTGCATGGATCATGGCGCGGGATCCAGGAAAAGTATCTCGCTGGCGGATAGCCAGATGGCTTCGTAAGCCAGTACAAGGTGATGGAAATCTTAATGTGGGACGCACTGGACTGCTAGCCGGTTTGGGTGCGGGGATTTTGACGAGCCTAGCCGTCACTTTCACACTATTTGCCGTACAATATTCGCTGCAGCAGAGCCAAGATGAGTCGACCTGGAAATCCAGTGTGGCAACTGCCGCCGATCTACCGGGCTTCGAGCCTGGCCATCATAAACTCAATGGCATGAACTTCAGCGGCAAGCAGATGCGGGATGCCGACTTCCGGAACACCCATCTGAGTGGAATTGGGGTGAAGTTCGAGGATTCAATACTTGAAAACTCCCACTTTGAAGGCGCCGATGCGAGAGGCGTCGACTTTCTAGGAGCGCACTTCTCAGGTTCCGAGTTCGCTAACACAAATTTGAGTGGGGCCGATCTACGGTCTGCGGATCTCAGTCACACAAGCATATCAGGAGCAAAGAGCCTTGATGGTGCGCTAGTAAATCAACAGACCTGTTGGCCACATGGATTCACGAAAAGTATAAAGTTTCGGGAGGCTTGCCTCCGCAAGTGGGAATGGCATGACCCAAATAACAACAAGGTGCATATATCCTATGGACAAGAATGGCCGGCATGCGGCAAGAAGGGTAGTTAGAATACCTCCCCTCCAACCGGACGCCCCAATCAGGGGCCGACGGCGATTGCCCCCTTATTGGAGGGGGCTCAGAGGGGCTGCATCGCGACAAGTCCAAGGCTCAGACAAACCACCGTCGAGAGTCTCCCGGCGTTGGCAGGGGCGATGACGGCTTGCTCTGGGAGCGCGCCGGCTACTGTCGGCAAGAAGCCCCTACGGAGGTCAGCGCAGCGGTCACCTTGTCCTCACTGGCCCCGCCAGCGCCTCCATCACTATTTGCTGCCTCGCTCCCGTCAGCGCTCGTGACCACTCGACGCGGACGCCTGACCCGCGTTCTTGACCGTCAGCGGCAACAACTTCTTGCCGATCGGGCCGATTTGTATGGCCGCCCAAGGGTCGCACCCGATACCCGTTCGCCCCAGCGATGCAGTCGTCCTACTCTCGGTCCATGAACAGCCCTCTCGTGGCCATACTCAGTGGCGCAGGCATCTCCACGGATTCAGGGATCCCTGATTATCGGGGTCCGAACGGGCTGTGGCGGCGGGATCCGGAGGCCGAGAAGCTCGTCACGTACGAGCACTACATGGGCGATCCGGAGATCCGTCGGCGGTCCTGGCAGATGCGTCGGAAGAACCGCGCGCTCCACGCCCAGCCGAACGCCGCGCACCGAGCCGTCGCCGAGCTGGAGCAGTACGGCATCCCGGTCCGGGTCATCACGCAGAACGTAGACGGACTGCATCAGCTCGCCGGCATGCCTGCCCGCAAAGTGCTCGAACTGCACGGCACTGCTCGCAGCGTCGTATGCACGCAGTGCCACGCCCGCGGCCTCATGGACGACGTCCTTGCCCGGGTCGAGGCCGGCGAGGATGATCCGCCGTGCCTTCAGTGCGGCGGCATCCTCAAGTCCGCCACTGTGATGTTTGGCGAACGACTCGACCCAATGGTGCTGGGCAAGGCCGTCGCGATCACCAAGGCATGCCACATGTTCATCGCCGTCGGTTCCAGCCTCCAAGTCCAGCCAGCCGCCGGCCTCGCAGGCATCGCAGCCGACCACGGCGCCCGCCTGATCATTGTCAACGCCGAGCCGACGCCATATGACGACATTGCCGACGACGTCATACGGGCCCCCATCGGCTCCGCGCTGCCCGATCTCCTGAGTTCGTTGCGTACGCAGCGTCATCAGTAGACCTACCTCAGGTGATCCTCGCCGGACGCACGTACTACGACGTGCGCCGTTCAGCACCAACGATGCCTGACTGCGAGCTGAGACCGGCTGCCACAGGCACCCGGCGAGGTGTTGGACACTCCGTGGGCAGTACAACTCGTCCGAGGCGACTGTCAGTTGTACGGTCATCCCACCTGGCATGATTTGGCTAGGACGGTGCCTGCCCGGACCGCATCCTCCGGGCTGGGATTGGGGAGGGGCCCACTTGGAAGCACAGGTATCCCTGAGCGGCAGCGCCACGCTTGAGGAGTTCGTATCGCTAGTTCAGTGGCTGCGCACCGAACGTGCGCTCCAGGGTCTTGTCCGTACAAGGCGCCGCTCCCCTCGCGAGGACGAACTAGGCGGAGCCTTCGAGCTGATCAGTGTAGCCATTGGCTCGGGTGGTATCGCCACCGCGCTCGTCTCATCTTTGCAGGCATGGCTGAGTGGCCGACGCACCGAACAAAAGATTGCGGTCACCCTAGAAGGCCGCTCCGTCGAGATTGTTCGAAACAGCACGAGCGCTGTGAGCGAGGAGGAACTGCTTCGGCTCATCAAGGATGCACTCAATGAGCAATGATCCCAGCAATCACGCGGTGTTGATCGGTGTGTCTCGCTTTGACGATGAGGCGTTCCCTCCAGTACCCGCAGCAGCAAATAGTCTTCGCGACATGTATAAGGTGCTCACGGATCCGAACCTCTGCGGTTGGCCCGTAGAAGACGTCAGTGTGATCAAAGATCCAATGTACGATCACAAGTTTGTAGTGCAGCTACGCCGCCTCGCCCAGGAGACCACAGGAACCTTCTTGGTCTTTTTCGTAGGGCACGGAACGATGACAGAGAAAGGCGAGCTATGTCTCGTCTTCAGTGACACACTTTCAGAGCACGCCGACATTACTGGGCTATCTTATGGTCAGGTTCGAGAGGCGCTGCTTCTTTCGCCTGCGCGGGTGAAGATTGCCGTTCTCGATTGCTGCTATTCCGGACGTGCCCTTCAAGCTCTCTCAGGCCATTCCACCGCCCTCGCCAATGCCACCGACGTGCGAGGAACCTATACCCTGACAGCAGCAGATGGTGCGGCACATGTTGTACCACTGGCCCAGCAGAAGGACGAGTTGACGTCCTTCACGAGAGAGCTGACACGCCAAATCCGTGAAGGCGTCCCTGGAAAAGCGAGCACTCTTACGCTAGATGACCTATGGGTGCCGTTGCGCAGTCGGATACTCTCCCAAGGCCTTCCCATGCCTGGCCGTCGAGTCGATGACACAGCCAGCGATTTTCCGTTCACGCGCAATGCAGCCGTCTCCGCCATTGCCGCCGCGCGCAACCATCGACGCTCGCCCGACAAAGACGCAGATAGCATAGAAACGGACAGCAGCAAGACTGGGATCAGAATAGGCGATTGGAAGGCCCTGAAAAGCGCCGTGTCAATCGACTCTGTCATTTCCCGGTACGTTCAGCTACGTCGCGCCGGACGTGAGTTCCGTGGCCCCTGCCCGTTTCATGAGGGAACCGAAGAGTCTATTAGCGTGAACCGCGAAAAGGGAGTCTACTACTGCTTTGGTTGCGTGGAGGGCGGAGATGTAGCAAAGTTTATAATGCGGATCGAGCATCTATCTTCCGGGGAAGCCTTTGAATGGCTGGCGAGCCGCGCAGGTATCACCGTACTCGCCAACGAACCTGGCTATCATCCAATTAAGCGGGCCCGCCTAATTGAAGCTAACCAGCTCGCCGCAGTCTGGTACGCAAAGCAGTTAATGTCCAGCTCCGAGGCGAACATCGGTCGCGAATTCCTCGCTGAGCGCGGCTTCGACCAGGCCGCAGCAGTTCGCTTCAGTGTCGGCTACAGCCACCAGGGTTGGGACCATCTTGTTCGGTACCTACGAGGCGAGGGCTTCTCCAACAGTGAAATCATCGCCTCTGGACTTGCCCAGGAAGGGCGTCGGGGCCCCATAGACCGTTTTCGTGGCCGTCTAATGTGGCCGATCCGTGACATTGGTGGCAATGTCGTGGGATTCAGAGCACGCAAACTGCGCGAGATGGACAATGGGCCTAAATATCTGAATACTCCAGAAACTGAGATCTACAAGAAGAACCAGATTCTCTACGGTATCGATCTCGCCAAGAAGGAAATCGCCATTACCAAGCATGTCGTCCTAGTGGAGGATCACACTGACGTCATGGCTTGCCACCTGGCAGGGGTCGCAACAGCCATTACCACGTGCGGTGCAGCATTCAGCAGCGACCACATCAAACTCCTACGTCGCCTGCTATCTGATGACGGAATCGGTCGAGCCGTCTTCGTCTTCAATGATAGAGCGGTCGGCGAGGAGGCATCCCTACGCACATATGACAATGACCAAAATTTCGCTGCCGAAACGTACATCGCCATCACACCAGACGGCACTGGGCCCTGCGAGTTGCGTCTAGCCAAAGGCGACGAAGCAGTGGTCGATCTGGTGAAGCCGCGCACGCCACTCTTCGAGTTCGTGCTCCAGCAGATCGCCATGCGTTACGACCTGTCTTCGCCTGCTGGCCGCAGCGCCGCACTCGACCAGGCTGCCCCTGTAATCGCCCAAATCAAAAATTCGGGGATGCGGCATGAGGTAGCCCTTGAACTTGCTCGCATCTTGGGTATTTTCGACACAATGTTCGTGGTGAGACGGGTTAATCAACTCGCCCGTGTGGCCCGTGAGCAAGCAAGCACAGCTGAGGCCACGAGTCTTCGCGATCCGGCGCTCGCTGCCGAGCGTGAACTTCTCAAGCTCGCGCTTCAGCACCCGGAACTGGTTTCCCCGGCATTCGACGCGTTCAGCGTCGAAGAATTCACGGCCCCACCATATGCGGCTGTGCGCCAGGCGATCATGGACGCGGACGGTGCTGCGTCTGGCGCCCGGGAACCTCAAAAGTATTTGATCCGGGTGCGCGAAGTAGCTCCGGACGATGAGGTCCGGGCCATGGTGACGGAGCTCTCAGTGGAACCGGTCTTGCGACGCGTCGTCGACGCGCAGTACGCGGGCAGCATCCTTTCCCAGGTGCGCCAGCGCTCTGTCGATCGCCGTATCGCGGAGCTCTCAGTCGCCCTGGGAATTTCAAGTGTCGACGATGACCGCGAACATACAGAGCGAGTCCAGAGTGAACTGTGGACCCTACATCAGTACCGCATGTCTCTGCGCGAGAGAGGGGCAGAAGCGCTTTAGGCGACGACGATAGCCAGCACATATAGGGCACTACAAGCAACACTGCACTCACGAACCGCACCACAGCGCTCCTCGCTCACGGCACACGTCGACGCGTGTTACATCTGCCGATTCCTTGCGACTCCGGCATTCCGGACTACCGCGGACCCAACGGGCTGTGGCGGCGGGATCCGGAGGCCGAGAAGCTGGTCACGTACGAGTACTACATGCGCGATCCGGAGATCCGGCGGCGCTCATGGCAGATGCGCCGCAAGAACCGCACGCTCCAGGCCGAGCCGAACGCCGCGCACCTGGCCATCGCCGAGCTGGAGAGGTCCGGGGTCCCGGTGCGGGTGATCACCCAGAACGTGGACGGGCTGCACCAGCTGGCCGGCCTGCCCGCCCGCAAGGTCCTGGAGCTGCACGGCACCGCACGCAGTGTCGTCTGCACGAAGTGTCACGCCCGCGGTCCCATGGAGGACGCGCTGGCCCGGGTCGAGGCCGGTGAGGAGGATCCGCCGTGCCTGGAGTGCGGCGGGATCCTGAAGTCGGCGACGGTGATGTTCGGCCAGCGGCTGGACCCGGTCGTCCTCGGCGAGGCCCTCGCCATCACCAAGGCCTGCCAGGTGTTCATCGCCGTCGGGACCAGCCTCCACGTGCAGCCCGCGGCCGGGCTCGCGGGTGTCGCCGCCGACCACGGGGCACGGCTCGTCATCGTGAACGCCGAACCGACACCGTACGACGAGCTCGCCGACGAGGTCGTACGGGAACCGATCGGTACGGCGCTGCCCGCGTTGCTGGGGCGTCTGGTGGCCGAGCACGACGGCTAGAACAGGGCCGTCCCCCGCTCGAAGTCCAGCAGGCGGCGCTTGCGGTCCAGGCCGCCGCCGTAGCCGGTGAGGCCGCCGCCCGCTCCGATGACGCGGTGACAGGGCACGATGATGCCGATCGGGTTCTTCCCGTTGGCGAGGCCGACCGCGCGGGACGCCCCGGGGTTGCCAAGGGCCTCGGCGAGTTCGCCGTAGGAGCGGGTCTCGCCGTACGGGATGCGGGTCAGCTGGTCCCAGACACTGCGCTGGAACGGGGTGCCGTTCAGACGGAGTTCGAGGGTGAACTCCGTCAACTCGCCGGCGAAGTAGGCGGCCAGCTGCTTCTCGGCGTCCGCGAAGGGGGTGTCGTCGAGGCTGCCGAAGGTCTCCTCCGGCGGGCGGTGGCGCTGGTCGGTCATGTAGAGACCGCACAGGACACCGTCGTCGGCGACGAGGGTGAGGGGGCCGTAAGGGCTGTCGACGACGGTGTGCTGTTTCGTCTCGCTCATGTCGCTCATCTCGCGGAGATCCTCACACGGGCAGGAAGTTGATCGGGTGGCTGTCGGTCGCCCACAGGTACTGGACCGCGTAGGCCCGCCAGGGACGCCAGGCCTCGGCCCGGGACGTGAGCGCGGCCGGGGTGGCGGGCAGGCCCAACTCCCCGGCGGCGCGGCGGATTCCCAGGTCGGTGGCGAGGAAGGCGTCGGGGTCGCCGAGGGCTCGCATGGCGATGACGTCGACCGTCCAGGGACCGAAGCCGGGCAGGTCCAGCAAGCGTGCGCGGGCTTCCGCCCAGTCGGACTCCACACCCAGGTGGAGTGTGCCGTCGGCCAGTTGACCGACGAGGGTGGTGAAGGTGGTGCGCCGGGTACGGGGCATGGCCAGGGTCTCCGGGTCCACGGCGGCCAGTGCCTCGGGGGACGGGAAGAGGTGGGTGAGTCCGCCCTCGGGGTCGTCCAGCGGCTTGCCGTGGGCGGTGACCAGGCGGGCGGCGTGGGTACGGGCGGCGGCCGTGGAGACCTGCTGTCCGAGCACGGCCCGGACGGCGAACTCGGCCCCGTCGACCGTGCGCGGCACCCTACGGCCCGGCGCCTTGTCGACCAGGGGCGCGAGGAGGGGGTCCGTGCGCAGGTGGTCGTCGACCGCGACCGGGTCCGCGTCCAGGTCGAGCAGGCGCCGGCAGCGGCTGGTCGCCACGGTCAGATCGCGCAGGTCGCTGAGCGCGAGGCGGCAGGCGATGTGGTCGGGTTTCGGGGTGAGGGCGACGATTCCGTGTCCGTACGGCAGCCGCAGCGTGCGCCGGTAGGCGCCGTCCCGCCACTCCTCCACGCCCGGTACGGCCGTGGCGGCCAGGTGGCCGAAGAGGTTGTCGGGGTTGAGCGGCGCCCGGAACGGCAGCCGCAGCGCGAGGGTCCCCGGGGTGCCCGGGGCGCTGGTCCGGCCCTTCGGCGCCCGGGCGCGCAGCTCGCTCGGGGACAGGGCGAAGACCTCGCGGACGGTGTCGTTGAAGGTGCGGATGGAGGAGAAGCCGGCCGCGAAGGCGATCTCCGCCATGGGCAGCGGGGTCGTCTCGACGAGGAGGCGGGCGGTCTGGGCGCGCTGCGCGCGGGCCAGCGCGAGCGGGCCGGCGCCCAGCTCGGCGAGCAGCTGCCGCTCCACCTGCCGGGTGCTGTAGCCGAGCCGGGAGGCGAGCCCGGGCACGCCCTCGCGGTCCACCACCCCGTCGGCGATCAGCCGCATGGCCCGGGCCACCAGGTCGGCCCGCTGGTTCCACTCCGGGGAGCCCGGGCTGGTGTCGGGGCGGCAGCGCTTGCAGGCTCGGAACCCGGCCTGCTGGCAGGCGGCAGCGCTCGGGTAGAAGGTCATGTTCTCCGCCTTGGGCGGGACGACCGGGCAGCTGGGCCGGCAGTAGATGCGGGTGGTCAGGACGGCCGTGAAGAACCACCCGTCGAACCGCGCGTCCTTGGACTGCACGGCGCGCACGCAGTGCTCCCGGTCGAAGTGCGTCCCTGTCTCCATGCGTCCAGGATCGACCAGCGCGGGGGGCGTCCGCTGGCGAGAATCCGACACGTACCTGGGGCCGGTCAGGGACGCGGTGGCGTCACCCTGGCCGGCCCTCGCAGCAGGCGTGGCGTTCAGCGGCTTCAGGAACCTCAGGGACAGACGTAGGTGAAGCTCGCCTTGGCCTCCATCGGGGTCCGCTGGTGCGCGATCCGCAGCCGGGCGGTGCCCCGGAAGCGGCCGGGGCCGCGGACCGTCCAGCGCAGGTGCACCCGGAGCCGGCGTTCACCTCGGTGGGCGGTGCTGACCAGCTCGCCCGAGTCCTGGCCGTCCCCGCGCAGCCATCGGTACGTGACGGGTCCGCCCTGACCGTCGGTGGTGACGACCGCGACCAGGTCGGCCGTCCGACCGCAGTGCAGCGTCCCCGCGGGGGCCTGGACCCGGACGGCGACGACCGCGGGGGCGGGGGCCGGGCGCAGCAGGAGCCAGAGCAGGACGGCGGCCGTCGCCACGACTGCGGTGCCGATGATCCAGCCCCGGCGCCTTCGGCGCGGGCGCGGGCGCTGCCGCGCGGGTACGACGGTTTCGGTACGCCACCGGGCGCGCAGCACGTCCTGCTCGTCGGCCGGAATCCCGGGTCCGAAACGGAGCAGGATCTCGCCGGAGTCCTCCCCGGCGGACACCGGGGGCGGGGGCGAGGCGACACGGTGGCGCTTGCCGAGAACGGTGGCCTGGGCGTCGGGGGCGGTGGAGCGGTGGGCGCGGCCGGGGGTGGTGAGCTGGTCCGCGGCGGCTGACGCGGCGAACTGGTCGGCCGCGGCTGAGGCGGTGAGTTGGTCGGCGGGTACCGGGGCTGCGAGCCGGTCGGCAGGTACCGGGGCGGTGAGCCGGTCGGCAGCAGGTGCCGGGGCGGCGAGGCGCTCGGCCGCTGCCGCGTCGGCGAGCCGGTCGGCTGGTGCCGAGGTGGTGAACTGGTCTGCGGCCGCCGGGGCGGTGAGCTGGTCAGCGGCGGCTGCGGTTGTGGGCTGCTCTGCCGCAGCCGAGGGGTGAGGGTGAGATGCCGGGGCTGTCGGGGCGGATGTGGGGGCGGTGGGCTCGGCGGCCGCCGGGCGTCGAGCGGGGGGCGGCGTGAGCGCCGGCGCCGGGTGTCGGTCCCCCGGTGCCGCCGGGCTCTCGGAAGCCGCTGGAGCCGGGTGCGGCGGTGGTGTGGTCGGTGCGGCGAACCGCGGAGCCGCCGCTGCCGCCGCCGCGCGCAGCGCCGTGCGGCGCAGGAAGTCCGCCGGGAGTGCCGCGCGCCCGGCCACGAGCACGGCTCGGGCCGCCGCGAGGCCCTCGGACTCGGCGGTGGTGGCGCAGTCGGCGAACAGGACCGCCGCAGGGGTCCCGGCCTGCGTCCAGGCAGCGCCGAGGGTACGGGCCAGGGCGGCCCAGGCCGCGGTGTCGGCTGCCTGGCGGTCCGGGTACGGGCGGTCACCCGACCGGGGTGCGGCCACTGCGCCGGTACCCGCCTGCTCCGGACGCGAAAGGTCACCCGGCAGGGGTGCGACCGCCCCGCTGAAATCCGCCCGGTCCGGCGGGTGCGGGGGGTCACCCGGAAGAGGTGCGGTCGCCGCGCCGATGTCCGCCCGCCCCTGACTCGGAAGTCCACCCGGCAGCGGTGCGCCCACCCCGGTGAAGTCCGCCCGGTCCGGCGGGTGCGGGAGGTCACCCGGAAGAGGTGCGGTCGCCGCGCCGATGTCCGCCCGCCCCTGACTCGGAAGTCCACCCGGCAGCGGCGCGCCCACCCCGCTCAGGTCCGACCGGTCCGGCGGGTGCGGGAGGTCGCGCGGCAGAGGTGCGCCCACCCCGTCGACGTCCGCCGCCGGAGGCTCGGGCTGTGGTGTGTCGCCCAGTGTCGCGTTCAGTGCCGTCTCCGCCAGCAGTGCCACGCCGTCCGGCGCGAGGACCACGGTGTCCGGGCCGAGCGAGCCGTGGGCCAGGCCTGCCGTGTGCAGGGCCAGCAGGGTCTGTGCGGTCTCGTTGAGGATGCTCGCCACGCTGCCCGCGTCGGGGCGGGGGCCGTCGGCGGACAGGACGTCGGCGAGCGCGGGGGCCGGCGGGCGGGCCGTGAGCAGCCAGACTTCGCCTGCCTCGGACACCAGGTCGACCGTGCCGAGCAGTCCTGGCAGCCGGAGCTTCGCCGTGGCGAGCACCGCGGCCGCCAGGCGCTCGCGGGTGCCCTGTGGCCCGAGCAGGGCCCGGTCGATGCGCAGCGCCCCGAGCGCGGGCTCGCCGGAAGCATCCGGGAGCAGGGCGTACCAGGTACCGAAGCGCGTGTCCCGTGACCAGCCGGACAGGGGCCGGCCGGCCACTGTGGTGGCTGTCGTCATGTCGATCCGTTCTCGTCGGGCGGTGTTCAGCACGGCGGTGCGTCCAGGGAAGCCGTCTGGGGGCCGTCGACGGCCGCCGGGTCGCTGCTGAGCGTGACGTCCCAGGTCCCCCGGCAGGGGTGGTTGGAGAAGTCCGCCTCGAAGGTCAGGTCGTACCGGGTGCTCCCGGACAGCGGCTGGGACTGGGAGCCGTACGGGTCGGCGGGGGTGTCGACGTAGTAGTTCGCGGTGACGGTCAGCGGGCCGGTGCCCGTCGTCTGGACGGTCACCGCCGCGACGAGCGTGCCCGGTTTCTGCCCGCGCTGCCACGAGCCGATGGTGATGGTGATGTCGCCGGGTGCGGCCGGGCCAGGAGCCGTGGTGGTGGGGGTCCCGGCCGGTGCCGTCGGCTCGGTGGAGGGTGCGGGCGAGGACGACGGGCTGTCCGAGGGAGTGGCCGAGGGTGTGGTGTCCGCCGTGGGCGGGAGGCTGCTCGGCGAAGTGGACGGGGATGAGGAGGGGGAAGTGCCGGGCTTCGTCGGGGAGTCGATTGGTGTGGGGGTTGAACTCGCCGCCGTCGTCGATGTCTCGTGCGGGCGGCCCGCCGCGTACGTCGCTCCGCCCGCGACGACCGCCAGCGCGGCCACCCCGCCGGTCGCCACCTTCCACCCGCCGCGCTTCAGCCGGCCCAGCAGGGTGAGTGCGGTGGCCGAGCCGTCGAGCGTCGCGGTCGCGGTGAACGGGAACAACAGGGCCAGCAACGCGGCGAGTTCGGCGAGCCGGCGGCGGCCGCGCTGCTCCCAGCCCGCGCCGTACCCCTCGGTGGCGGCCCGTTCCAGTTCGGCGAGGAAGGCCTCGACGCCGGGCCGGTCCGCCGGGTCCTTCGACAGGCCCGCGCGCAGCAGCCCCCGCACCGGAGCGGGTACGTCGTCCAGCGGGGCCGGTGCGCGCAGGTGCTGCAGGCGCAGGGCCGTCAGGTCGTCGGCGGGGAACGGGCGCCGTCCGGTCAGGCACTCGAAGAACACCACGGAAGCCGCGTAGACGTCGGCGGCGGGGCCGGCCGGCGCGCCGTCCCACTGCTCGGGCGCCATGTAGGCGGGCGTGCCCGCGGCCTCGGTCTCCCGGCCGCTGCGCACCGCGATGCCGAAGTCGGCCAGTGCGCTGGTGCCGTCGGCGCGGACCAGGACGTTCTCCGGCTTGTAGTCGCGGTGCACCACCCCGGCCGTGTGGGCCGCGCCCAGCCCGAGCAGGGAACCCTTGAGCAGGACGAGCGCGGCCTCGGGGCCGGTCGCCCCGTGCCGGTGCAGCAGCCGGCGCAGGCTGACGCCGTCGACCGCCTCCATCACGATCGCGGCACCGGTGCGTGCCTCGACGTACTCGTACAGCCGCACCACGCACGGGTGCCGCAGCTCGCCGAGCAGCCGGGCCTCGGCCCGGAAGCGGGCCAGGAACTCGTGGTCCGTGCGCAGGCGTTCGCCCAGGTACTTGACCGCGACAGGCACGCCGGTAGCGGTGTGCCGGGCGAGGACGACCCTGCCTCCTGCCCCCTCGCCCAGCGTGCGGACGGTCTCGTAGCCGGGTACGGCCCAGCCGGCGTCGTCGGTCATGCCGTCCCCTCCACGGGCGCGGCGACCCCGGCACCCTGCGGTACGTCCTTGGCGCCCCGCCGGCGCCGTACGCTGCGCAGCACCCAGCGCACGGGGGCGGCCCACACCGGGAAGGCCACCAGGGCGACGACGGCCGCCTCGATCACCGTGGTCCACGGCTCGGCCAGCCGGCCTTCGAGCAGGTCGCCGATCCGGGAGCGCCAGGCCAGCAGGGCGAGGGCGAGGAAGCCGTAGGTGCCCACGACGACCGCGAGGCCGTAGGCGGCCATGCCCGCCTGGCGCGGCCCGGGCCGGTTGCCCGCGCGCAGGTCCCGCCAGAGGCCGGTGCGGAAGTAGGCACTCGCCTCCTCGCGCAGCCGCGGCACCCGCAGCGCGTCGGTCAGCGCCTGGTAGCCGTCCAGCGGCATCAGCGGGTTGAAGTTGTACAGCGTGTTCAGGTAGAGGCCGAAGGCCAGGTGGTAGAGGACGGCCGAGGCGGGTCCGGCGGGCAGCAGGGCAGCGCCGGTGGCGCACCAGCCGGCCAGGGCCGCCGTGGACAGCGGCCCGGACAGGGCCACGACGACCCGGGACCAGCGGGTGCCGAACCACATGTCGCTGGTGTCCACGAACGCGAACGGCATGCCCATCATCAGCAGGAACCCGCCGCGCCGGACCTTGCGGCCGTACGACTTCACGGCCAGCGCGTGCGTCAGCTCGTGCACGAGCAGCGCGGTGACGTACCCGGTGGCCAGCAGGATTGGGCCCCACACGCCCGCCCCGCCGAAGTCCAGCAGGTGGTGCCGGCCCTGGGCGGCGAAGAACGCGACCAGGCCGCCGGTCACCGACAGCCAGGCGAGCAGTACCCCGGTGCGGGTGAACAGCCGCCAGCCGAATCCCTGGTAGAGCCGGGTCACCAGTCCGTCGAGGCCGGGGACGGACACCTCCAGTTTCAGCAGCGCCCGGTACACGGCGCGCGCCGCCCGGCGCCAGCCCGTCGGCCGCTCCTGCTCCGGCCGGCCGGGCAGACCCCGCAGCAGGCCGGCGTCCGCGAACGCGGCCAGCGCGGACTCGATGCGGGGCAGGGCGAGTTCGCCGTAGCGCTCGGCGTAGGCGAACAGCAGGTCCCGTACGGTGTTCTCGCCGTCGACGGCGTGCCACAGGAAGACCTGGCGCTCGTCCAGCTCCAGATAGCGGCCGGTACGGGTGGAGCTGAGCACCCAGCGGGGTGCGCCGCGTTCGGTGGGGATCTGCTTGAGGGCCCAGCCGGAACGGCGGCGGGGGCGCGCGGTGAGCGGGCCGCCCGCCTCCGGGGCCTCCTCCTGTCCGGTGGCGGGCAGTTGGGTCAGCTGGGTGCCGACGACCATCGTGCGCGAGCCGATCCGGGCGTCGCGGGGCTGCTCGAACACCAGGCGTACGTCGCCCACGGACAGCTCGGTGCCGTCGGCGAGCCGGGCCGCGCCGCCGTGCAGGTCGACGCCGGCGACGGCAGTGCCGTTGAAGGAGTCCAGATCCTCGATCCGGAAGCCCTCGGCGGTGCGGACGACACGGGCGTGGCGGCGCGAGACGCTGCCGTCGGACAGGACCACGTCGTTGTCGTCGCCGCGGCCCAGCGTGGTGACCGGGCCGGTCAGCGGGACGAGCAGCGCGGGGTCGTCGAGGCCGCGCAGCTGGGGCGCGGCGTACGACGCCGGTGCGGCACCCCGGCGCGGGGTGCCGCAGTGCAGGCAGTACGGGAAGTCGCGTCGGACGTGGACGCGGCAGACATGGCAGAGCATGCGGTGGCTCAGCCTCCGCCGGAACCGCTGAGGAACGTACCGCCGTTGAAGCCGCCGTCCGCGTCGGGCGCGGAGGGTGACAGGTGAGTGGCTATGTCGCCGGTGCCGGGCAGGTCGATGCCGCCGCGCACGGTCGTCCCGGCACGGCCGAGGGTGCCTTCACGGCCCCCGCCGCCACTGGGGCGGTTGGTGTTGTCCGGGTCACCACCGCCTTCACCACCGCCACCGCCGTCACCGCCGCCATGGCCACCACCGCCACTGGGACGGTTCGTGTTCTCCGGGTCACCACCGCCCTCACCACCGCCACCGCCGTCACCGCCGCCATGGCCACCACCGCCACTCGGACGATTGGTGTTCTCCGGGTCACCACCACCCTCACCACCGCCACCGCCGTCACCGCCGCCATGGCCACCACCGCCACTCGGACGGTTCGTGTTCTCCGGGTCACCACCACCCTCACCACCACCGCCGCCGCCCTCACCGCCGCCATGGCCACCGCCACCACTCGGGCGATTGGTGTTCTCCGGGTCACCACCGCCCTCACCACCACCGCCGCCGCCCTCACCGCCGCCATGGCCACCGCCACCACTCGGACGGTTGGTGTTCTCCGGGTCACCACCGCCCTCACCACCACCGCCGCCACCCTCACCGCCGCCGTCGCCGCCGTCGCGGTCGTAGATGCCTCCGTGACCGAAGTGGCCGGCGTCCCCGCCGCCTTCACCGCCCGCACCGCCGAAGCCGCCGTCCCCACCGGCCCCACCGGCCCCACCGAAGCCGCCATGGCCACCGAGGTCTCCGAAGCCACCCTCACCGGCACCGGCACCGCCGCCACCGAGGCCCCCGTCACCGAAGCCGCCATGGCCGAACCCGCCCTCACCGAATCCACCGGTGCCCATACCGCCGTCGCCGAAGCCGCCGTCCGCACCACCGAACCCGCCGTCGCCGAAGCCTCCCGCGCCCGGCCCCCCGTCACCGAACCCGCCGTCGGCACCGCCCCCGAACCCGCCGAAGCCCCCCTCGGCTCCGCCGAACCCGCCGTCGCCCCCGGCGCCGAAGTCACCGAAGCCCCCTTCGGCTCCCCCGCCGACGTGCCCGCCGAGGTCCGCGCCGACATCCCCGTTCCCGTGGTCGCCGAAGTCACCGAAGTCACCGAAGTCTCCGAACTCGCCCGGACCGCCGATCGGTTCAGCGGGCGACCGGTCCAGCAGCGGGCCGCCGAGCAGGCTGTGGGAGCCGGTCGACGCCACGTCGATGCCGCCGCCGCCCTCCTGACCTGCGGCGGGTTCCGGCAGCTCCGACGAGTGGCCGGCGGAGGCCGGGCCCGCGGCGTCGTGGTCGCCGGAGACGTGGTCGGTCGATACGGCATGGTCGGCCGGGACGTCGTGGTGTGCCAGCGCATGCGCCGCGCCGCCGAAGAACAGGGACGACTTGGACAGCCTGGGGTCGAGCGCGGCCGGTCCCCCGTCGGTGCCGGACTCGACGCGGAGGGAGCGGAGTTCGCCGACCTGCGCGGGTGACAGGCCGAGTCTTCGCGCCACCTCGTCGGTGTCGCCGTCGAGTTCGGCGCGGAAGGCCGGGTCCACGGCCAGGCGGGTCAGGGCAGCACGATAGGCGTCGTCGGTCATGGTTCGGTCTCCGTCGGTCTGCGGGGCACTGTTGCCGATCGCGGCGGAGCCGAGGATCCCCCCTGGTCGGCGGCAACTGCCATTTCCGGCCATCCCCGCCGATACCTGCTGGAGACGTTATAGAGCTCTGGCATGACCAGCGCAAGAGCAGCAAGCAGGGAGGCAGGCGGGTCCCGGGCGTCGGGCCGGGCCTGGCGCCCACCGATCAGAAATGGCCACCGGCCCACCGGCCTGCCGTCGAGATGTCGAACAGGAGGCGGGGGACCTCCCCGCCGGTCAGGCCCCCCGGTCCGGCCGGCGGAAGCGGGCGATCCACTCCGCGGTCGTGCGCAGGCCGCCGAAGGTGTAGAAGTGCACCTTCACCTCGCCGTGGCGTGCGGGGTCGTACCCCTGGGCGAGCGCGTGCAGGAAGCGGTCGGGGCCGGCCGTGCCCATGAGGTTGGTCAGCGAGAAGCCGTACTTGCGGGCGATGGAGGCGCTGGTGCCGACGCCGAAGCGGGTGGCGTAGGTCACCAGCCGGCGCACGCCGGCCGGGCCGGGGACGCCGATGCGGACGGGCAGGGTGACGCCCCGGGCGCGCACGTCCGCCACCCAGCCGAGCACCCGGTCGGCGTCGAAGCCGAACTGGGTGATGACGTCGCCCGCGATCCGCTGCGCCCCGAGCACCGCGCTCTTGTCGCCGAGCGCCGACCACAGGGAGTGGTCGGTGATCGCGGGGTGCCCCTCGGGGTAGCCGCTGATGCCGACGTGCCGTACGCCGTGGCGTTCGAGCAGTCCGGTGCGGATGACGGCGAGGGCGTCCTCGTACGGGCCCTCGGGGCGGGCGGGGTCGCCGCCGACGACGAACACGTTGTCGGCGGTGCCGTCCGCCGCCAGGCCGGCCAGGAACTCCTCCAGGTGCCGCTGGGAGGGCAGCCGGCGGGCGGAGATGTGCGGGACGGGGACGAAGCCGAGCCGTTTGACCGCGCGGGCGGCCGCGAGCCGCATGTCCGGGTCCTCGCCGGCGAGGAAGGTGACGTTGATCCGCGTGCCCCGGGGGATGCTGTCGCGCGCCTCCTCCAGCTTCGGCACGTCCTTGCCGGTCATCTCCAGGGAGAAGTCGTCCAGCAGCGAGGTGCCCACCGCGGGCGGGACGGTGGCGGCGGGGTTCATCGTGCTCCTCGTACGGCTGCCTGCGACCGCGCACGTCCGTCATCGGCTACGTACGGCTTCGGTCCTTACCTCGGCCGATGATGCCACGCGTGCCCGCGGACGGAGCAGCCGGGAGAGGGGCTGGGCGGTGTCTTCTGGGTCACGTCGGCGCCGCGGGCCCCGGTCCGGCGGCCGCGGGGCCCCGGTCGGGCGGTGCCGGGCCCCGGTCGTCCTCAGGCGTGCGCCCCCGGCGCCGTGGCAGGGGTGTCGTAGGGCGTCGGGCCGCCCGGTCCCCGTGGCAGGAGGGCCGCCGCGGCCAGGCCGCCCAGGCCGATCACCGCCAGTGTGATCATGGCGGCGGCGTACGCGCCCCTGCTGAGGCCGGAGACCAGGATGGTGCCGGCGATCGCCGTGCCGAAGGACGAGCCGAGGTTGGACACGCTGCGGGACAGGCCGGAGATCTCGCCCTGCCGTTCCTCCGGGAAGGCCGACTGCACCACGTTCACCGACGGGGTCAGCATCACGCCGAGGCCGAGGCCGATCAGGAGGAGCCCGGGGACGAAGGCCCAGGCCGAGGAGGTGCTGCCGACCAGGCCGACCAGCACCGCCACGCCCACGACGGAGCACGCGAAGCCGGTCATGATCAGCGTCCGCTGGGAGCGCCGTCGCGCCAGGCTCTCGGCGGACAGCGACGTGACCAGCAGGCCGAGCGTGGCCGCCGTGAAGACCACTCCGGTCCGGATGGCGTCGTAGCCGCGGACGACCTGGAGGTAGGCGGCCACCGTGAAGGACGTTCCCATGAGCAGCAGCCACTGCACGTTCTGCGTGACCAGCCCGAGGTTGGAGGTGCGGTTGCGGAACAGGGAGAGCGAGAGCAGTGGCTCCTGGCCGGCCTGTTCCTTGGCCCGCGACGAGCGGAAGAACCAGCCGAGGACCAGGACCCCGAGGGCGATCAGGGCGATCATCAGCCAGATGCTGTTGTCCGCCGCCAGGATGCCCATGACGACCAGGACCAGGCCGGTCGCGGACAGGACCGCTCCGCCGGTGTCGAAGGAGCGGGTGGGGTCCGGGGGCAGGGGGTCCTCGATACGGCGGCTCAGCCAGACGATCACCGCGATGACCAGCGCCTGGAAGACGAAGGCCGCGCGCCAGCTGATGCCGGTCGTGATGAGTCCGCCGATCAGCGGTCCCGCCGCGGCGCCGATGCCGCCGAGCGCCATGATGATCCCGAACGCCCGGGCGCGGGAGGTCAGGTCGGGGTGGAGCAGTGTGGTGAGGATGTAGACGGGCGGGATGAGCAGGGCGGTGCCGATTCCCTCGAGGATCGAGTTGCCCAGGATGAGCACGCCGAGTCCCGGTGCCGCCGCGCTCAGCAGCGCGCCGACGGCGTAGACGACGAGGCCGACGACGAAGCACCGCTTGCGGCCGTGGCGGTCGGTCAGTTTGCCGCCGGGGATCATCAGCGCGGCCATGACCAACAGGAAGACGGTGATGGCGACTTGGACGCCCTGGACGGTGGTGTCCAGGTCCTTGCTGATGTCGTTGATCATCACGTTCATGTTGGAGCCGGCGAAGCTGCAGATGAACTGGGCCAGGGCCAGCGCGGCCAGGACCCGCCGCTGCCCCGGCGGCGCCTTCGCCGGCTCTGTCCGGTCAGTCATCTCCGCCGCCCCCGTCCGTGGGTTCGGGGGGCTCGGTCAGGCCGTGCACGACGGAGTGCCGTCTGCCGCCGGTCCCGGACCGGGTCGTGTCCCGGCTCAGCTCCTCGTCGAGCGCCATGGCCGCGGTGACCAGGGAGAGATGGGTGAACGCCTGGGGAAAGTTGCCGAGTTGCTCGCCGGACGGACCGATCTCCTCGGCGAACAGGCCGACGGGGTTGGCGTAGGTGAGCATCTTGTCGAAGGCGTGCCGGGCCTGGTGGAGCCGGCCGCTGCGGGCGAGCGCCTCGACGTAGAAGAAGCTGCACAGGTTGAACGTGCCCTCGGAGCCGCGCAGTCCGTCGGGTGAGGCCGCGGGGTCGTAGCGGTAGACCAGGCTGTCGCTGACCAGTTCCTCGTCCATGGCGTCCAGGGTGCTGATCCAGTCCGGGTCGCGCGGGGAGAGGAAACCGACCCGGGGCATGAGCAGCAGCGAGGCGTCCAGGACGTCGGTGTCGAAGTGCTGCACGAACGCCTGCCGTTTGTCGTGCCAGCCCCGCTCGATGATCTGGCGGAAGACCGCGTCCCGGGCGTCCGTCCAGCGGCTGATGTCGGCGGGGCGGGAGAACCGGCCGGCCGTGCGGATGCCGCGGTCGAACGCCACCCAGGCCATCAGGCGGCTGTACGTGAAGTTCTGCTGTCCGCCGCGGGTCTCCCAGATGCCCTCGTCCGGCCGGTCCCAGTGGTCGGTGAGCCAGTCCAGTACGTCGGTCAGCGCCCGCCAGCCACGGACCGCGCCGATGTCGCCGCCCGCCGCCAGGGCGTCGAGGGCCTCGCCGTAGATGTCGAGCTGCAGCTGGCCGGCGGCAGCGTTTCCCGCCCGCACCGGCCGTGATCCCTGGTAGCCCTCCAGGTGGCCGAGGATCTCCTCGGTCAGCTGGGGGTCGCCGTCGACCCGGTACATGATCTGCAGGGGATCGCCCGAGGCGGTGCCGCCCGCCTCGACGCGGTCGCGCAGCCAGCGGCGGAAGGCTTGCGCCTCGGCCTCGAAGCCCAGATCGATCAGGGCCCCGACGGACAGCGAGGCGTCCCGGATCCAGGTGTAGCGGTAGTCCCAGTTGCGCTCGCCGCCGATCTGCTCGGGCAGTCCCATGGTGGCCGCGGCGATGGGTGCCCCCGTCGGCGCGTAGGTGAGCAGTTTGAGGGTGATCGCCGAGCGGTTGACCACGTCCTGCCAGCGTCCGCGGTAGGTGGAGGAGCGCAGCCACGAGAGCCAGAAGAGGCGGCACTTCTCCACGTCGTCGGCGATGCCGTGGAGGGACGGCGCGGGCGGGGCCTGACCGCCCTCCGCGGTGGTGGTCAGGACGACGACGGCGGCCTGTCCGGCGGAGAGGGTGAAGTGGGCGGTGACGTCGTCGCCGTCGGCCCGCAGCCGGATCCCGGTGGTGGACTGGACGTGCAGGTCCTGGCCCGGTCCGTGCAGGACGGCCGTGCGGTCGTCGATGAGTCCGAGTGTGTGTGGTGCGCGGCCGTAGTCGAAGCGCGGCCGGCACTCGAAGGCGAAGGGGAGGCTGCCCCGTACGACGCGAGCCACCCTGATCAGGCGGTGCCGGTCGGTGGGCGCCATGGAGTCGACGGGTGGCATGAGGTCGGCGACCTCGCCGACTCCGCCGGGTCCCATGAACCGGGTGATCAGGATGGCCGTGTCGGACAGATACAGCTGCCGGACGGACATGCCGTCGCCGTGCCCGTCCGGCAGCTCCGCCGCCAGCCGGCAGTGTCCGCCGCGCTCACTGTCGAGGAGCGCGGCGAACACGCTGGGCGAGTCGAAGCGGGGAGTGCACCACCAGTCGACGTTCCCGCCGGACGACACCAGGGCCGCTGTCTGGAGGTCTCCCACCATGCCGTGGTCGGCAATGGGCGGATACCGGTCCATGCGTTCTCCTACGGCCGGATGCTGCTGCGGGTTCGTCTGCGACCGGGTCGGTGCTCTATGGGCTCATGGTGGTCTCGTCCCCCTGGACCACGCACAGGGCCCAGATGATGAAGCCGGAGATCGTGATCATCACGACCGACCAGACCGGGGCGTAGGGCAGGGACAGGAAGTTGGCGATGATGACCAGTCCGGCGATGCCCACGCCGGCGACGCGTGCCCAGGGCGCCGGCCGGACCAGGCCGAAGCTGACGACCACGGCGAGCGCGCCGAGGACCAGGTGGATCCAGCCCCAGCTGGTGAGGTCGAACTTGAAGACGTAGTTGGGCGTCGTGACGAAGACGTTGTCGTGGGCGATCGCCATGATGCCCCGGAACACACCGAGCAGTCCGGCGAGCAGGAGCATGACGCCTGCGAAGGCCGTCAGCCCGCCCGCCCACTGCTGCTTTGCAGAGCGCTGGCCTGCTGCGCGTGTGGTGCGGCTGGGACGTGTGGGGTGTGTCGCGGCCATGCGGCTGCCTCGATTCGTTCTCGTGGGTGGTGCTCAGTGTCCGGACGTGGTGGGGGTGGAGCCGGGGCGCTGCGCCGTTCCGGCGCCGCTGAGAACCAGCTCCTTGGCCCTGCGGAACTCGTCCTCGGTGATGTCACCGCGGGCCCGGATCTCGGAGAGCCTGGCCAGTTCGTCGACGCTGCTGGTCGGGGCGGTACCGCCCTTCGCGGTCTCCCGGACGTAGGAGTCGAAGGCCTCCTGCTGTGCGCGCGCCTGCGCGATCTCCCGCTTGCCCATGCCCTTGCCGCGGGCGATGACGTAGACGAGGACGCCCAGGAAGGGCAGACAGATCACGAAGAGTGTCCAGCCGGCCTTGGCCCAGCCGTTCAGGTCGTCGTCGCGGAAGACGTCGACGAGGACCCGGAACAGGATGATGAACCACAGGATCCACAGGAAGAACCACAGCATGGTCCAGAAGGCGCTCAGCAGCGGATAGTCGTACGCGAGGTAGTTCGTCGCGCTCATGCTCTCTCCTCTGTCCGGGGCACCGGCCCAAAAGAGCTCCTGAAGCTCTCGGACCGGTCTCTGCCGTTTTCAGCGTGCACACGGCGAGGCGGGAGAGTCCTCACCCGAGGCGGGTGATCGTGGCGGGTGAGGACGGCGGGCGGGACGCCCCGCCCGCTCACTCCACGCGGTCCGAGGAGCCCGGGAGCACACCGCTCCTGCGCAGCGCGGACCGCCACGAGAAGGCGACCCACACCTCGGCCAGGCCCAGCAGCACGAGCCACAGGCCGAGCAGTCTGGTCAGCACCCGCGCCGACTCGGTGGGCAGGGCCAGCACCACGATCCCGGCGACGATGCCGAGCACCGCCACGGCCAGGACGACACCGCGGTGCGGGAGGTCCTTGGCCGAGAGCGCGGTGTAGAGGGTCACGATGCCGGACGCCAGCCAGGCGAGCCCGACGATCAGCGACAGCGCGGTGATGGTCTGCAGCGGATTGCGCAGGCAGAGCACGCCGGCCAGGACGAAGAGCACCGCGATCAGCACTCCGGCGAACCGTTCGCCGTGGGCCTCGTGGGAGAAGGCCATGACGAACCGGAACGCGCCGGCGAGCAACAGGTAGAGGCCGATGAGAACGGCCAGGACGTGCAGTGTCTCGTCCGGCCAGACGAGGATCAGCACGCCCGGTACGAATGTCACGACGGCCGACCCCAGAATCCAGGTCCACGACCCGGCGAGCGCCGTCATGGCGTCCCCGGGGCCGGCGGTCGTCCCGTCGGACGGGTGCGGCGGTCCGGACGGTACCGGACCACGCGACTCGGTCATGGCTCCTCCTCGCGGGATCGAACGGGTCGCCTCCGGACCGCCGGCGGGGGCGGCGTGCGCAACCCCTCACCGGGACAGCGTGCCGCGCATGACCGGTGCGCCGGGTCACCCACCACGGGTGATCCCTCCACGGGGCCGCGGCGATGGGGTGGGGGGCACGGACGGTCGGGCCGTTCTCGGCCCTGCCGTCCCCGCGGCAGCCGGGTCCGGGAGCGGACGGCTGGCCGCCGGAAACTGGAGAGTGGATCATGACCGCACCGAGCGCCGTCACCGGCTCCTCGTCACTGGCCGACCGGGCGGCCCACGGCCGCGACGCCCGCACCCGCGCCCCGCGTTCGGGCCACAGCGTGTTCGAACCCGCGCCGGACCGGCCCGACGTGATCGATGTGCTGGAGCGTCAGTCGGCCACCCGGGTACCCGAGTTGGTGCCGATCCGGTACGGGCGCATGCTCGAATCCCCGTTCCGCTTCTACCGGGGCGCGGCCGCGGTGATGGCGACGGACCTCGGCCCGCTCCCCGACACCGGGCTCCAGGTACAGCTGTGCGGAGACGCGCATCTGCTGAACTTCCGGCTGCTGGCCTCGCCGGAGCGCCATCTGGTCTTCGACATCAACGACTTCGACGAGACCTTTCCCGGGCCGTTCGAGTGGGACGTCAAGCGGCTCGCGGCCAGCTTCGTCATCGCGGCCCGCGCCAACGGCTTCCCGGCCGGGCGGCAGGACGACGCGGTGCGCGCGTGCGTGGGCGCCTACCGGGAGCGGATGCGGGAGTTCGCCGGCATGCACACGCTGGACATCTGGTACGCCCACGACGACGCCGACCAGCTGCGCGCGCTGCTGGCCTCCACGATGGGCAAGGAGGGCAGGCGCCGTACGGCCGAGGCGACCGCGCGCGCCCGTACCCGCACCTCGCTGGAGGCCTTCGCCAAGCTCACCCGGCGCACGCCCGCGGGCCGGCGGATCACCCCGGACCCGCCGCTGATCGTCCCGCTGCGGGATCTGCAGGACCCGGCCGCCCGGCAGGACGAGGACAGGGAGTTGCAGACGTTGCTGGAGGGATACGCGCGCACCCTGCCCTCGGACCGGCGGCACCTGCTGCGTCGCTACCGGCTGGTGGACATGGCCCGGAAGGTGGTGGGCGTCGGAAGTGTCGGCACCCGGTGCTGGATCCTGCTGCTGCTCGGCCGGGACGACGACGATCCCCTGCTGCTGCAGGCCAAGGAGGCGCAGGAGTCGGTGCTCGCTGCGCACACGGGCGGCGAGCGGTACGACAACCAGGGCCGCAGAGTGGTGACCGGACAGCGGCTCATCCAGACCACCAGCGACATCTTCCTCGGCTGGACGCATGTGGTGGGCTTCGACGGGCGCGGGCGGGACTTCTACGTACGCCAGCTGCGCGACTGGAAGGGCATCGCCCGCCCGGACACCATGGACCCGCCCTTGCTGAACCTGTTCGGCCAGGTGTGCGGGGCCTCCCTGGCCCGGGCCCACGCCCGCTCCGGAGATCCCGTCGCCATCGCCGCGTACCTGGGCGGCACTGACCGCTTCGACCGTGCGCTGACCGGTTTCGCGCAGGTGTACGCGGACCGGAACGAGCGGGACTTCGCGGCCCTGGGCGAGGCGGCGCGCTCGGGGCGGATCAAGGCGGCGGTGCTGTGAGTGCCGTTGTCACTCCGGCAGTTGCCGCATCTCGACGACCCGCAGCCCCAGCGACTGGAAGCGGGTCAGCAGCCCGTAGAGGTGCGCCTCGTCGATGATGCGACCGAACAGCACCGTCTGACCGGACATCTTCACATGGTCCAGTTCAGGGAAGGCCTTGGTCAGCGTCTCCGACATGAGTCCATCGATACGGATCTCGTAGCGCATGTGCCGTTCTCCCGCCGCGGGCCTGCTGCGGTCTTCTTGCGATGCTGCTCCGTGCGGCGGCGCCCGGCCTCACCCGGCACAGGTGATCCGGGGTCCGGATTCAGTGCGTCAGGGCGAGCTTGAACGAGATGATCACGAGGCCGAGCAGCAGATTGACCGCGGCGCTGACCGACACCAGCCGCCAGGAGGCCCCCGCCTGCCGTGCCCCGGCCGCGGACCAGCCCACCTGCCCGGCCACGGCCACGGCGACCGCCAGCCAGACGGCACCCTCCACGCCCAGGCCCAGCAGCGGGCTCACGGCGACGGCGAGGGCGGGCGGGACGGCCGCCTTGACGATCGGCCACTCCTCGCGGCACACCCGCAGGACCGTCGGTCGGTCCAGTGGCCGTTGCGCGAGGTGGGCGCCGAACAACTGCGCGTGGACGTGCCCGACCCAGAAGACGACGCCGGTGAGCACCAGCAGCACCACCAGTTGCAGCCGGGGAAACTTACCGAGGCTGCCGGCGCCGATCACGACCGACGCGGCGAGCATCGACCCGTAGACCGCGCCCGTGTAGTCGGCATGGCTGCGGCGCTCGGCCCTGTCGGCCCGCGCTGTGGTGTGGTCGGTCGAGGACATCGCCTGGCCTTTCGCGCTCAATCGGTGGCGTCGGCGTCGTCTGCCGGGCTGCCGTCCTTGGACGGCCGACCGCGCCGGGCCGGCGCGGTCGGCAGGTCGGGAGTGACGAGGAGACTCGCGAGGGTGATCCCGCCAGTGGCGAAGATCGCCGCCTTCAGGCCGTCGAGCTGTGCCACGGCGTACGACTCCGTGACGGCGTCGACCTCGGACGGCGGCAGCCCGGCCTGCTCGGCCGCCGAGCGCACCTGGTCGGTCGGCACGAAGTTGACGCCCGCCTCCAGGGCGACACCGGTCTGCCGGCGCGCCTCGTCCGACAGCTGGGGGTTGTCCTGGACATGCGCGGTGAACGCGTGTGCCAGCGCGCCGATGAGGATCGAGCCGATGAGTGCGGTGCCCAGCGCCGAGCCGAGGTTCTGCGCCGTGAACTGCAGGCCGCCGACCTCGCTGCGTTCCGTCTCGCCCACGCTGGACTGGACAACGTTGCCCAGCTGTGAGGCGAGCAGTCCCATGCCGATGCCGAGCACCGCCATGGCCCCGGCGAACTGCGCGTCGTCGATGACCGGGTCGATGGTGGCCAACAGCCACACGATGGCCGCCGCAAGCATCAGCAGGGCCAGCCGTACGATCCGGCGCGGCCCCACGGTACGGCCGAGCCGGGCGGCGGTCAGGGAGGTGACGAGCATCGTGACGGACACCGGCAGCAGCCGCAGCCCGGTCTGGAAGGCGTCGAAGCCCTGCACCACCTGCAGATACAGCGGGATGGCGAAGAACAGGCCCAGCAGGATCAGGTTCTGGCTCACCAAGGTCAGCAGACCGGACCGCAGGGGCGGCACGCCCAGCAGGGACAGGTGCACCACGGGGTCGGCGCCCGTGGCCTCGCGTCGGTGCTCCCAGTGCACGAAGAGGGCCAGCACGGCCACCCCGGCGGCGACGACGAAAAGGGTGGGGGCGAAGCCGAGGACGGTGAAGGGAGGGTTGCGCGGCCTCACCCAGCCCCAGGTGCTGCTCTGCAGCACCCCGAGCACGCCGAGCCCCAGTCCGGCTGCCGAAAGGGCGGCACCGACGCCGTCCAGCCGGGGCGGGGGTTCGCTCCGGGCGGACTCGCGGATCACCCGGTGGCAGCACAGGACCGCGAGGACGACCACGACCTCGCCGGCGAAGACCAGCCGCCAGGTCAGATAGGTCGTCACCCAGCCGCCCAGCAGCGGACCGACCGCGATGCCGGCACCCGCCAGCCCGCCGATCACGCCGTAGGCCACCGCCCGGTCCCGGCCCCGGTAGGACTCGGCGACCAGGGCCGCCATGGCCGGCAGCACCATCGCGGCGCCCAGGCCCTCGATGACGGACCAGCCCAGAGCCAGGACCCACAGGGTGGGCGCCAGGGCGGTCAGGCCCGACCCGATGCCGTAGACGACCAGACCGGCCAGGAACAGCCGACGGCGGCCGTGGATGTCGCCGAGCCTGCCACCGATGATCATGAATGCGGCCATCACCAGCGCGTACAGAGTGATGACCGCCTGGATCGCGGTGACCTCGGTGTGGAAGTCCTCGACCAGTTGGCTGATGGAGACGTTCATGACGGACGTGTCCAGGACCATGAGGAACTGGGCCGTTCCGAGCACCATCAGAGCTCGCCAATGTCCCACGCCGCCACCTCGGCTCACATCAGTCCGCGTTCACGGGCCCGCCGCACCGCCTCGCCGCGCCGGTTCACCCCGAGCTTGCGGTAGACGCTCTTGAGGTGGGTCTTGACCGTGTTCACGGAGACGTACAGGTCGGCGGCGATCTCCTCCGTGGACATCAGCTGGCTCAGGCGCCGCAGCACTTCGAGCTCGCGTCCGCTCAGATCCTCGACGACCAGCGGCGCACGCTCCTCGGCCACCCGGGGAACGGGGTCGCCGGGGGTGAGCCAGCCCGCGGCGAGGCTCTGCAGCGGCGGGGTTTCCAGCAGGTGCCGGATGTGTGGCCCGGCTTCCAGGAACGGGCGCCGCAGCCGCTCCCGCCGGGCCTCCAGCAGAGCCCGGGCGAGCAGCTTGCGGGCGGTGGCGACGTCCCCGGTGTCCTGCGCGGCACGGGCGCGCACCAGCGCGGCACAGACGCTCACCCCCGGGCCGGTACGGCTCAGGGTGCGCAGCTGGTCCACCAGGTCGAGGGCCGCGTCCCGGTTGCCCGCGGCGAGCTGGGCCCACGCCAGCTCCGCCGCGTACGCCGATTCGGTGCCGTAGGGCACGTCGTCCAGCACCTTCGCGGCGGTGTCCGGCCGGCCCTCGGCCAGATGCGCGGCGGAGGTGACCAGCGCCGTGTGGACCTCGGCCCACGGGGAGGTCACGTCGGCCGGGACGGCGGGGTCGGCGGCCTCCGCCGCGGCCCTCGGGTCGCCCCGAGCGAGCAGCAGCCGGGCCGTCACGAGGGATCTGCCCGCCGCCGTCACCGGGTCGAGGACGGCGGGGCCGGAGTCGGCCGCCTCCTCCAGGAGGGCCTGGGCCTGCGCGAGGTCGGCGCGGTCCACGGCCACCGCGGCCAGCACCAGCCGCCCGAGATCCGCGCCGGAGGGCCGGTGCAGGCCGAACTGCTCGGTCTCGCTGAGCGCCGCCAGCGCCTTGCGTTCGGCCCGGCCGAGCCAGCCGTTCAGGTAGTCGATCAGCGCCAGGTGTCCGAGGGAGTCCTGGCGGGGCAGGGCGGTCGCGACGCCGCCGGGGCAGCCGACCACCTCGGACAGGGCGGCCCTGGCGTCGTCGAAGCTGCCGGCCCACAGCCGGGTCGACCCCAGATGGGTGAGCAGGAGCGCGGTGAGTTCGGGGTGCTTCTCCAGGAGGTGGGCCGGGACGTCGTGGCGCAGATCCGCGGCCGTGGCCACGGCCTTCTCGGCCCGGGAGGGAGAGCCGGTCAGCCGGGCCGCCAGGGATTCCAGCAGCACGCAGCTCAGCCGGAGCGCGGGATCGGCCTCCTCCTCGGCCAGCTGCTCCTCGGCCTGGCGCAGATGGTTCAGGCCGCGTTCGAGGTCGTGCTCGGCCAGGTCGCGGGCGGCCCGCACCACGTCCGGGGCGGCGCCCTCGGCCTCGGGCCCCATCCGCGCGAACAGCTCGCCGAGGTCGTCCGCGCGCAGCCCGGTGAACAGCT
This sequence comes from Streptomyces sp. BK340, assembly GCF_007827595.1. Taxonomy (GTDB): domain Bacteria; phylum Actinomycetota; class Actinomycetes; order Streptomycetales; family Streptomycetaceae; genus Streptomyces. The sequence continues at coordinate 5,456 of NZ_VISR01000043.1, read as the reverse complement.
GTCCGATCGCGAGGTCGTCGACGAGGGCACCGGCGGTGAACTCCCAGTCACCGGCGGCGGCGCCGTGCGCGAGCGCCTCCGGCAGCGACCCGGTGGCCCGCAGCCACTCCCCGGCCCGCCGGTGGAGTTCCGGTTCAAGGCCCGGATGGCGCGCCCGCAGATGGGCCCGGAGGATCTCGCCGAACAGCGGATGCAGCCGGTACCAGGCGTGCCCGAGGTCCTCGACGAACGCGTTCTGCCGGTGCAGCCCGGCCAGGACCGGTTCGAGACCGCCGCGGCCCGTGAGCGCCTCCGCCAGTCCGGGAGAGAAGCGGTCCACGACGCTGACCCGCAGCAGGAGGTCCTGGGTGCGGGCCGTCTGCCGCTTCAGCACCTCGGCGAGGAGGAAGTCGGCGACCGTGCTCCGGCCCGCCTCGAACTCCCTGAGGTAGGCCTCGGGGTCCTCGCTCTCCTGGGCGGCCATGGCGCACAGGCGCAGTCCGGCGGCCCAGCCCCGGGTGCGCTCGACCAGGGCCCGGGTGGCTTCGGCCGGGAGCCGCAGACCGTGCAGCTCCAGGAGGTCGGCCGCCTCCTCGGGGGTGAAGGCCAGCTCGGCGTCCCGGATCTCGGTCATGGCCGACGCGGCCCGGTAGCGGTGCAGCGGCAGCAGCGGTTCGCTGCGGGTGACGAGGATCAGCCGCAGTCCGGGCCCGGCGTGGTGCAGGACGAACTCCAGCTGCTCCGCGGTCTGGGAGGCCGTCTGGCGGTCGAACTCGTCGAGCACCAGGATCGCGGGCCGGTCATGGCCGCTGAGTTCGTCGGCCAGGCGCGCCAGCAGCTTGTGGTCCACGCGGCTCGCGTCCGCGGGGCAGCCGATGTCGGCGGAGAGCGGTACGCCGGCGGCGCGCAGGGCGTGCAGGACGTAGGCCCAGAACATGCCGGCGCCCTGGTCCCCGGCCTCGTTGGTGAACCAGGCGACCGGCCGCCCGAGCCCGGCGGCCCAGTCCGCGACCAGCAGGGTCTTGCCGGCCCCGGCCGAACCGTTGACCATCGTCAGCGGCGTGCCGAGGGCCTTGTCCAGGTGTTCGACCAGCCGCGGGCGGCGCAGGAAGGTGGCCGGCCTGGCCGGCGGGGCGAACCGTGTCTGCAGGAACGGCTCGCCCAGGGGATCGGCACACACGTCGGCCGGTCCCCCGGTGTTCTGTTCACTCATGGCCATCGGGTCACCACCACGGTCCGTGAGGCAGTGGACGACGCTCCACGGGATCAGAATCGCAGCCTTCGCGCTCCGGCGCAGTTCATGCGGATCCGGCGGCCCCCCGCACCTGCGGTCAGGGCTGGTCGGCGGGCGGTTGCGGCGCCGCGGGGCCCGCGTCCTGCGCGGTGCGGCCGCCGGCCGCGAGCAGCGCGAGCACGGCCAGGACGGCCAGCAGGACGACGACGAGGAGCAGGACGGTGAGCACGGTCGGGTGGTTCCAGAGCGCGAAGACCAGCGCGATGACCAGCAGCGCGGCGAGGGTGAGGCCCTTGCGGTAGGCCAGCGCCCAGCTGCCGGCGCGGCCGGCGTGGATGTGGTGGCCGGCCGCCCACCGGGCGGCGGAGTCCGCGGTGTTGTCGGAGGCGCCCCGGATGGCCACGGGCAGGCGGCCCGGCCCGACCAGGTAGGCGCCGAGGGCGATGACCACGCCCAGGACGACGGCCGTGCGCAGGCTGACCTTGAGGAAACGGAGCAGGGTGTCGAAGACGGCCGCGGCGGCGGCCTTCGACTGCACCTCGGGCGGCAGGTGGTCCAGGTAGTAGTGGCGGGCGACGACCAGGGCGATGGCCACCACCAGGCAGGCGAAGGCGGCGCCCAGGGCGGTGCGTGCCAGGGCCCGGCGGCGGTGGCGGGCGAGGAAGACGCCCAGGGCACCGAGGACGACGACGATGACGGGGAACCAGTTCCCGACGACGTTGAGCAGATGCGCGCCCTTACGGGCCTTGGCGAGCTGGTCGGAGTGGAAGAGCACCATCTGCTTGTTCACCTCCGGGATCTTCTCGGCGGGCTTGAGGCCCGCGTCGACCAGCTCCTTCTTCACCTCGTCGACGGCCGTACCGACGTTCAGGGTGACCGTGCCGTCGCTGACCCCGACGGCACCGCGGCCCTCGCCGGTCAGGGCGTGCACGACGGCCTGGTGGGCGGCCCGGTTGGCGGTGCGCCAGGTCGTCGCGAAGAGGTCGCTGTCGACGACACGGGTGGCGATCTTGGTCACCGCCTGGTTCACGGCGGAGTCGATCTGCGGCCCCAGGCCCTTGAGCGCGTCGGCGGCGCGCGGCGGCAGCCCCTGGGACTGGAGCCAGGCGGCGATGTCGGAGGCGACCTGCGGTCCGTCCACCTTGGCGCCCACGGCCTCGGTGATCCGGTGGACCGCCGCGTCCTGGACGGCGGGGTCCGTGGCCAGCGGCGCGACCGTGGACACATACCGGTCGGTGTCGAGTGCGATGTCCTTCACCCAGACCGCGAGCAGGGCGACGGGGACGAGGATGCAGGTCAGCACGATCAGCACGGCCGAGGCAGTGGCGCGCGCGGTCCGCGCGGCCGCCCCGCCCCCGTTCCGGCGCGCCCCCGCCCGGCCGCCGGCCGTGGGCTCGTCGTCCGGGCTCGGGGGGTTCGGGGCGGGCGGCTCGGTCACGGTGCCTCCGGCGCGGTGGGGGTGCCTGAACCCCCATTGCGTCAGCCGCACGTGCACCGCGCGCGCTGGGCAGGCCGAATGGACGAAGCCCTAGGTCTCCTGACTCCACCGCGGGGGCGGGCTGCCCAGGCGGCTCGCCAGCGGGGGTTCCTGTGCGACGACGGCGCCCACGCTCATGCAGACGGCGACCGCGACGGCGACCACGATCATCCAGGACAGCAGCAGGAACACGAGGCCGAGGGAGCCGTAGTCGGCCAGGGCCCGGTTGATGGCCCTGGGCATGTACAGCGGCGCGGTGCTCGTCAGGACGGTCAGGGCGACGGCAGTGATGACGGCGCCCGGCAGCAGGGGTTTCCAGGTGATCAGACCGCCGAGCAGCAGATGCGGCGTCCACCACCACAGGCCCGTCTGGGTCACCAGGGTGAGGGGGATGCCCAGCCAGGCGCCCAGGCCGAACCCGTCGCGCATCGGGCCCTGCAGGAGCATCGCCCCGAGCCACAGGACGAGCCAGGCCACCCAGCGCCACGGGGCCACATGGGTGCCCGCTCTGGGGATCTCCCAAGCACGTTTGCACAACCGCTGCAGGGCCCGGCTGACGGCGGTGGCCGAGATCAGCACCATCAGTCCGCCGATGAGGCCGGTGGCCTGCCGGAGATCCTCCGTGGTCGGCTGGAGCGCCTTTTCCAGCTCGGCCTGGGCGGGGCCCGTCAGGCCCAGCACCGCGTGCACGGACCTGACCAGCTGCTGCCTCAGCCACGGCGGAGCGTAGGCCGCGACCACGAACAGCAGCGGGATGGCGGTGAGGAAGCACTGTGCGGCCAGCCGGGTGCCGGAGTCGAAGATGTTCACGGACACCATGCGGTCCGCGAGATGGGTGACGACCGGGAAGCGGATCTCCGCCTCTCGGTGCAGCGTCTTCGCCCGGGCCACGAGCTCGGTGCTGCGCCGCTTCCACCAACCAGGCCCGGGACGCCGGTTCGCCCGCCCGCCCCGTCGCATCAGGGTCCCGCGCGCGCGCTTCGGCGGTACCAGCGGCGCCGGGTCGGGGTCGGCGCGCTCGCGGTGGTCGGCATGGCGTTGCTCATGGCCCTTCAACACGCCTTCCCTTCGACACGCCTTCGCTGCGGTGCTCCTCCTCCGACCAGAGTGGCCGCCGGGGCACCCGGCGGCACCCCGAGGCGGGGGGGCGGAGGGGCGTCGTGCGCGGATGTGCGAGGCTCTGGGGCGCGTGCTGCAATGGCCAGGAGGGCTGACCTCCGCCGACGCGAGGGCGCTGCCACGGAGCCGCGGACGGCCCCCCTCCCCTGTTCCCGAGGAGTGGCCATGAACGGCATCGAAGAAATGGGCCCGGTCGACTACCTGGTCATCGAGTTCCCCGGCAACCGCATGACGGGCGAGGCGTTCCCCCTGCTGGTGGATCTGGTCGAGCGCGGCCTCGTCCGGATCATCGACCTCGCCTTCCTCCGCAAGGACACCGACGGCTCGGTCGTCGCGCTGGAGTTGCAGGACCTCGGCGACGAGGTCGATCTGACCGTCTTCGAGGGCGCCTCGGCCGGCGTGCTGGACCAGAGCGACCTGGACGAGGCCGGCAACGCGCTGGAGCCCGGCAACTCCGCCGCGGTGCTGGTGTACGAGAACGTGTGGGCCGCTCCCCTGGCCCGCGCGCTCAGGCGCAGCGGCGCCCAGCTCGTCGCGAGCGGCCGTATCCCGGTGCAGGCCCTGCTGGCTTCCCTGGACGCCACGGAGGAGACCACTCCCCCCGGTGGCTCCGCGGTCGCCTGAACGGCCGCGCCGACACCGGTCGCCCGAACGACGGGGACCGAACACCGGCCGGCTGAACGGCCGGACCGAATCATGGGAGATGACCGAACATGCCCGGACTGCTTCGGGGCGTCGCACGCACCGCCGTCGTCGCCGGAACCGCCACCGCCGTGTCCAACCGCGTCTCACGACGGCAGGCGGGGCGATGGGCGCAGCAGGACTACGAACAGCAGCAGGCCTACGCACAGCAGCAGGAGCCGGCGCCGCCTGCTCCTCCCGCACCGCAGTCCGCCGCCCCCGACGAGATGACTCAGAGGATCGATCAGCTCAAGCAGCTGGCCGACCTGAAGGCACAAGGGGTGCTGACGGAGGAGGAGTTCGAGAGCCAGAAGCGCCGGCTCCTGGGGAGCTGACCTCGGTCGGTGTCAGGCGTAGACCCGCTCGACGAAGTCGTGGATCTGGCGGTCCGTCAGATGCCTGGCCAGATCGGCCTCGCTGATGATGCCGACGAGCTTCTTCTTCTGGATCACCGGCAGTCGGCGTATCTGGTTCGTGGACATCTCGTCCAGCACCTGCTCCACGGTCGCGTTCGCGTCGATCCAGCGCGGCGTGCCCTGGGCGAGGTCTCCGCACGTCACCTTCGACGGATCGAGGCCCTTGGCCACGCACTTCACGACGATGTCACGGTCCGTGACAATGCCGCACAGCCGTTCGTCGGCGTCGCTGACGGGCAGCGCACCCACGTTCAGACGGGCCATCATCTGCGCGGCCCGGTCGAGGGTCTCGGTCGCCGGGATCCACTGGGCTCCGGAATGCATGATCTCTGCGGCGGTGGTCATCGGTTCAACCTCCTGGGGCACACGCCCTTACGGGTGAACAAGGGCGTCCTTCTTTCACCGTACGAGCATGTCAGCGTCCCCGCGCGGTGTCCCGGAGCGGCCGCGCGACCCTACCGGTGCTCGGGGTTCTCGTAGTCGCGGCGGCAGCCGGCGTCCCAGGCGGTGCGCTGGTTGCCGTAGGCGGGGATGCCACCGAGATCCTTCA
>NZ_VISR01000042.1 GCF_007827595.1 Streptomyces sp. BK340 | reverse complement strand
CCACCCGGAGCACTCCCGCGTCTGCCGGACGCGAACGCCGCACTCGCCTGGTTCCGCTCCGAGGAGTCCACCATCCGCGCACTCATTGACGCCACGGCCGGGGGTAGCGAGCAAGAACGCTCCTCACAACTCGCCCTGACGTATGACAGCCTCTCCACCATGGCCGGCCGGCCCACCGACCGCACGAGCCTGGCCGCACAGCACACGGGCCATCGGGCACTCCACGTTGGTGGGGCCAGCGAGAGTCTTCACGAGGCCGACCAGCACTCCGACTCCGCCCTCAGCCCCGATCAGCAACCGCGCCCCGATGACGGGACTTCTCCGGAGACGGGGGCATCACGTATTGGACTCGTGTCCGCGCAATGACCTGATCATCGCGGAGGATCGCTGACGCCCGATCATGAACGGCTCGACGCCGGTGCGGCTCGGGCGCGCTCGGCCGACACCCGCCTGGTGGGCAGCGTGCGGTCGCCATGAACCGCCGTCCACGCGGGTACGGTTGATGGATTCGGTCCAGAACTCACCATCCTCGTTGGCAAGGGCTGACTCGTTGCTGCGCGGGAGCGCGTTTGCAGCTCGGGCCGGTGGGCGTCGACCCGTTGCCCGGCCGAAACGCTGCCGGCGAGCTCGGCACGGCTTCTACCGGTTCTCGCACGACCACAGTGAGATCGCTGCCGAGGCACGCTCCGCTTTCCAGCCCTTCCCACGTCCGGCAGATAGCTCTGCGGCCGCCGCCCGATGGGGGTGTGCCTCGGACTCCTTGCCGGCTCGCTCGAGCAGCTCGGCGTACCAAAGCTCTGCCGTGGCCTCGTAATCGCGGTGTCCGCGGGCTCGACAGCGGCCGATGGCTTCCGCCAACCGCTCCTCCGCCTTAGCGACCTCACCGAGGCAATTCAGTGCCTCGATCTCATTGAGCAGGGCTGCAAGTGAAGTGACGGAGCTGCTCCGGGAAGGCAGTTGAGCGGTCGCCTGCCGTGCTCTGTCCAGCGCCGCCGCCGGTTGCCCTGCAGCGAGCAGCAGATACGAAAGGTTGCTGAGCGCGAGAGCCTGAGCGCCGACGTGGCCCAGCTCTCTGCTTTCGTCCAGTGCCTGCTCGATGCAGCGGATCGCCTCGTCGAGGTTGTTCAGGTCGGCGCGGATCAGGCCGAGAGCCATGCGACAACGCAGCCGGTCCTCGCCGGCCGGCAGCGAGGAAGCACACGCGAGAGCGTTTTCCACCTCACTCTGGGCTTCCTCCCAACGTCCTCGCGCCTTGAGCGCTGAGCCGACCGCATAGTGCATCCTCATCAGCGCGTATGTGTCGTCCGAATGCTTCGCGGCGCTGAGCCCGGCTGCGGCGCAGTCCAGCCACGCTCCTGGCGCGGCGCGTCCGAGGTGCAGGTTGATGCAGTTGTCGGCCAGCCGCCAGGCGCGATCCGGCTCGCCATCCTCTGCGGCCATGCGGATGAGGGCCAGGATGGCGGCCTCTTCACATTGGTACCAGTCCACAGCCCCCTGCCTGTCATGGAAACGCACCTTCACCGTGGAGGTCCGGGCCGAGGGGCTGCCAGGAGCGCTCTTTGACGCGTGGGTGAAGGAGGCGGCTTGCGCGGTGACGGCTATGTAGTGGTCCAAGAGCCTGGCCCGGCTCTGGCGACGATGGCACACGGTGATTTCGGAGGCCAGAAGGTCGGCACAGTAAAGGCGGACAAGGTCGTGCCGTGCAAATCGTCCGGGTCTGGCCTCGCTGACAAGGTGGTAGGCCACCAGCACGTCCAACGCCTTCCGTGCCGCAGCCTCCTCGCAATCGAGCAGCGCCGCTGCGGCCGGTCCGTCGATCTCGCCCCCCGGGTGGATGGCCAGCAGCGCGAGCAGGCGGCCGGCCTCCGGTGTGAGCTGGCCGCGGGTGGAGGCGAGGGCCGCGATCACCCCGGAATCGCCGATGGTTTGCAACATGCCAAGGCGCAGCCGCTCGTCTTCCAGCTCGTCCACCAGGGCACTGATGGTCCACCGGGGACGTGCTGCCAGGCGTGCCGCCGCGATCCGCAGGGCGAGCGGCATACAATCGCACAGCTCGGCGAGACGGCGCGCCATCTCCGGTTCTGCCCGAACCCGCTCGGTTCCTGCCAGGCGGGCAATGAGCTCGAGGGCCTCGGGCAGGGGCAGCGTTCCCAACGTCAACGGCGCGGCGCCCTCCATGACCACCAGGTCGCCCAGCTGACTGCGGCTGGTCACGACGGTGGAGCAGCCGGGGCCGGCAGGCAGCAGGTCTCTCACATCTTCCGCCGACGGCGCGTTGTCCAGCACGATCAGGAGCCGCATGTCCTGCGTGATGGTGCGGAAGCAGCCCGCGCGGCTCACGGGGTCCTCCGGGATGTGCTCGTCGGGCACGCCCAGGGCGCGCAGGAAGTGGCCGAGGACCGCGTGAGCGTCTACGGGTTCCTGGGGTCCGAATCCGTGCAGGTCAACGAAGAGCTGCCCGTCCGGGAACTGCCCGGCCACCGCGTACGCCCAGCGCACCGCCAGCACGGTCTTGCCCGCCCCGGCGGGGCCGGTGATCAGAGCCAGTCCGGCTCCTTCGTGGCCAGGCCCGCACTCCCGGTCCAGCCACCGGGACTCCCTGTCGCGTCCCACCAGGCCGCCCGGCAGCCGTGGCAGTTGTGTCAGGACCGGCGTCGACGCGGCGCCTTCGGGCACTGGTGGGGCAGTGGGAGCAAGGGACTGGGACCGGGAGTGGGCCGCCCCGGCGGCTTCGTGCTCGGAACAGGCCACCACGGTGGCGAACGCCGCCTGCAACTGGGTGCCGGGGATGACGCCAAGCTCGTCCCGCAGCCGCCGCCGCGCCTGGTGATACACCTCGAGGGCCTCGGACTGCCTGCCCTCCTGGTGCAGGCATCGTACGAGCGCGCCAACCAGGGACTCGCGCAGCCCGTCCGCTCGTACCGCTTCCTCAAGTGTGGCTACGGCATCGCCGCCGCTGCCCAGTCGCAGCGCTCGATCTGCCCATGCCTCGACCGCCAGTACCCGGGCCGCTTCGAGCTCGACCCCCAGGGTGCGTCGCAGTTCGCCCTCGGCGACGCCCATGAGCGCGCTGCCACGCCAAAGACCCAGCCCCCTGCGGATCAGTGCTACGGCCTGCTCGTCTTCGGTCGTCCTGGCGGCCAGGGCTACGAGACGGCGGAACTCAAGCGCGTCCACTGCCTCAGGGGCGCCGCGCAGCTCGTACCCGAGGTCGTCCCACAGGATGGCAAGCGGGCTGTCAGACAGTTGTCGCCGCAGTTCCGCGACGTGCCCTTGCAGCGCTTGCCGAGCGCGCGGAGGCGGATCACCGTCCCAGACAAGTTCCAGGATTCGCGCGACGGGAACCACTTGGTTCATCCGCGCCGCCAGCAACGCCAGAACCGCCTGTCGCTTACCTTCCCTGACCTCAGTCTCCGCGCCGTCCGGCGAGATCAATCCGACTGGGCCCAGCAGCACAACCCGCACATCGACACCAAACCACGCCCTGATCGCGCCTCGGGCAAGCCTACCGACGCCCATACGTCGTTCGAGGTAGCCCTCGGCACTGTTCGCTACCAGATGAAATATCCTGGAAGGCGTAATTGCGTCAAGTGACCGATTCCTTGTGGGTCAGCTTCGGCTGACCAGTGTGGGTGCCTAGGCTGGTCAGCGTGGGATTCCGTCAGCTTCCTGACAGCTCCGCCACCAGTCGTTGCACGCCATCCTCGCCCCACCTCTGGATCAGCACCGCTGTCCATTCGACGGCGACGCGGTAATCCCCGGCGGTCCACTCGGCTACGGACGGGTGCTGGCCGACCACCAACGCGTCAGCGATCAGGCACAGCTCGGAAAAGCGAGCGTCGCCCAGCTGACTGCGGACCAGAGCAGGCGAGCTCACGGCAGGGCAGCCGTCCGTCAGGCCGAGCACCGCCAGCGAGCGAGCCGACTCGATCACCTCAAGGGCCTGCGCCCGCGGTACCGGCAGGCCAGTACCCAGGGCCCGACCGGGGTCGGCCAGCGGTGAAGAGCCGGCCACCCAGGAGCGCACCAGCAGACTCACCGTCTCGGCCTCGTGCTCACCCATCATCCAGCCGCTCCGCCCACAGGTCCGCGACCCGCCGGGAGCCCGGACGCCAGGTCTGGGCAGCCGATCGATCCTGCGCACAGCCGCGCGCCGATTTCCCCGCTCTGGTTCGTGCCTCATCCATGCCGACGCCATGCACACTTCCGCGCACTCCTTTCCAGCAGGGATCCACCCCGTCCGGGATCGGGCAACCGCCTTACAAAGCAGAACGCACCAGAGCGCGAGTACGGTTCATGAGACATGCGCGGGGTTCACACCGATCTCGGCAGCGCTACTCCCGCGCTCCCGCATTGCAGGCAGGGATCCCCGCCAAGCCATCGGACTTGCCGTTCCGTCGTCGGGCGGTCTAGACGAGTTGGTTGGCCTCAGTGACCTTGGTGCCGGCGGAAGGCGACCCTGCGATCTGCCTCCGTGCAGGTGCGGCCGACAGACCTACCGCGCGTATCCCTTCCCGATCGCGTTCCCCCACACGGGATGCTTCGCGGAGATCGAACCCGCGACAGAGCCGGGAGGAGGCGTACGCGGACGCAGGGTGCCCGTCAGCCACTTCCCGGCCTTCCACCACAACCCGGCGGGGGATCCACGCTGTGTGGGCTACGGCATCAGGCCTCAAGAGCCTCGTCATGTACACCGAGCGCTTCGCGCAGCGAACGTATCGCGTAGAAGTTGCGGGACTTGACCGTGCCGACCGGGACGCCCAGGATTCCCGCCGTCTCAGCCACCGAGCGGTCCCTCATATGCAGCTCGATCAGGACCTCCCGCTGATGGGGCGCGAGTTCCGCCAGGACGACTTCCATGTCGCGGGCCACCAGAACGTCGTCGAACGGGTCGGCGACATTCGCGTACTCCTCCGGCACTTCGTCGGTTGTCTCCTGCGGCCGGGCCGCCTGCATGCGGAAGTGGTCGATGGCAATACGTCTGGCAACGGTGAACAGCCACGGGCGGGCATGCTCCGGGCCCCGCGACATCGCGGCCGGGTGCTGCCAGGCTCGCACCAGGGTCTCCTGCAGGACGTCCTCGGCCCGCCCCCGATCACCGCTGGTGAGCCGGAGCAGTGCGCGGAACAGGTAGCTGCCGTGCAACCGGTACAGCTCATGCAGGGTCTCTTCGTCGAGCGTGGCACGCTCGGTCGGCGGGGCCTCATCTGCTTCCTGAACCGATACGCGCCCCTGATCGCCGCCGCGCCGCTCAGCCGTCTCGGTCCGCCCTCTGGACGCTCTGTCGCCCGAACGCCTGACCTGCATTCCAACCACACTCCCGTTGGCCGCTACATGTGCCGGAGCCCCTCACCCGGTCACCGCTGTGATGCGGGCGCGGTCCTCCCCTTCCCGGCCACCGAGGGTGTCTTCCGTCGCCAACGGCATCCCAACGAACCGCCAAAGCGCCATGCCGACGAGGTTCGCAGGGGTGAAACTTCGCGGTCGGCCGCCTGAGCGCCGGGCCCCTGACGCCCCCAGGTGCACGCACTGGGACACGGCGACAGGCCGATGGACCGATCGATACCGACCCCGGACAGGCGCGTGAGCGCCATGTGAACTCCGCGCGCCCCTCCGCCGTTCACAGGAACAGTTAGTCGCTCCTGACAGCCGAACCCCGGATACTCCAGCCGCCACGCGGTGGAGACTCCTGGTCGCCTCCCTGGCTAATCCGCCCCGCACTACCCGTCGCGCCCGGCCGGAGCGGCCCGAGTCGGCGTCGCACACGCGACACAAGTGTCACGGTTCCCAGCTACCGATCCCGATCAAACATCCGCAGGAAGGTCGACGATGCCTGCTTCCCCCACTGGCCGGCCCCAGTTCGCCCAAGGGCTCGCCCGCGAAACAGGGCACGAGGCCGCGGTGCCGTCGGCAGCACCCCCCTGTTCCAGCATCGATCCGGAGCTGTTCTTTCCTTCTGGCCACTCCCGCTCGGACCAGCTCTGCACCGACGCAGCGAAGGTCGTCTGCTCGACCTGCAGGCTGCAGGACCGATGTCTGGAGATGGCGATGCAAGAGCCCCAGCCCCTTGGAATCTGGGGCGGTCTGACCGCAACCGAGAGGCGAGGCCTCAGCCAGCGATCGCGCGATCTGTGGTGCGGCAGCGAGCGTCTCGTCGAGCGCCTCGCCGCTGGGGAGCGGCTGTACGTGCGGCCACCGCACCGTCTTGCAGTCGTGCTGCGGCTGCAACAGCTCGGATGGGGCAACCAGAGGATCGGTGATGCGATCGGCACGACGCTCCGTGCGGTGTACCAGGTGCGCGGACAGACCGCTCGTGCCCTCGCCTATCTCCGGGTACTCGGTTTCGATCTTCCGGACGTGCCGAACGGCCCAAAGGACGTGTGACCGGCCCCGCAAGAGCTCAGATCCCGTTCGGCTGAACCCGGGCTTCGACCACTTCCGTTCATCTGAATGCAAGAACCGGGCTGCTCAACAAGTCGGCCTGGCCCGCCTCAGGCCACACCTACACGCCATGACGGGACTGCCGCTGAGGCCCAGCTGGCGATGGGGCAACATCCAGATCCCCCTCGGCACCGGCGCGCCCCCCCACCTGGGGATATGGTCCTGGGCTTGCTTCCGTCCGGGACGGAAGCAAGCCCAGGCTTTGCCCCCAACGCGCTACGAACGGATGCAGCAATGACCACCGGCATGATTCCTCCCCAGCCCGTGCCTGCCCCTCCCCAATCCGACGATGAGGTGCGGCAGCTCCGATACGAGCACGATCTGCTTGGTGAGCGCGCCGTAGCGGACGATTGCTACTACGGGGTCCACACGCTGCGTGCCATGGAGAACTTCGCCATCACGGGCACCGCCATTTCCGCCTACCCGGCCCTGGTCACGGCTCTGGCCTGTGTGAAGCAGGCCGCCGCTCTAGCTAACCGGGAGGTGGGCCTGCTTGAGCCGGACAAGGCTGACGCCATCATCCGTGCCTGTGAGGAGATCCGCGCCGGAGCCCTGCACGACCAGTTCGTCACCGACGTCATCCAGGGTGGTGCCGGCACATCCACGAACATGAACGCCAATGAGGTGATCGCCAACCGGGCCTTGGAACACCTGGGTCATCCCAAGGGCTCCTACGAACACCTTCACCCGCTCGAGCATGTGAACGCCGGGCAGAGCACCAACGATGTGTACCCGACCGCGGGAAAGATCGCCCTGCACTTCGGCGCACGTGACCTGCACGACGCCATGGAGGCCCTTCAGAAGGCCTTCTCAGCCAAGGCGATCGAGTTCGCAGACATCCTCAAGGTGGGCCGCACCCAGCTTCAGGACGCTGTGCCGATGACACTCGGCCAGGAGTTCGCCGCCTACGCGGTCATGCTCCAGGAGGACCGTGAGCGTCTGACTGAGGCCTGCGAGCTGATCCAGGAGATCAACCTTGGCGGCACCGCGATCGGCACCGGACTCAATGCGCACCCCAGATACGCCGGGCTGGCCTGTCGCCATCTCACGACGATCACCGGATTCCCGCTTTCCACCGCTGACGACCTGGTCGAGGCCACTCAGGATGCGGGGGCATTCGTCCAGCTGTCCGGGGTGCTCAAGCGCATCGCGGTCAAGCTCTCGAAGACATGCAACGACTTGCGCCTGTTGTCGTCCGGACCGCGGGCCGGATTCGGCGAGATCGTACTGCCGCCGGTGCAGGCCGGCTCCAGCATCATGCCTGGGAAGGTCAACCCGGTAATCCCCGAAGTGGTCAATCAGATCGCCTACGAGGTGATCGGCAACGACGTTACGGTCACCTTCGCCGCGGAAGCCGGGCAGCTCCAGCTCAATGCCTTCGAACCGGTGATCGTCCACAGCCTTCTCAAGAGCCTGACGCACCTTCGAGCGGGATGTCTGACCCTGGCCGAGCGGTGCATTTCGGGAATCACCGCGAACCGTGAGCACCTCGCCCGGCAGGTAGGCCGCTCCATCGGCCTCGCGACCGCCCTGAATCCTCATATCGGGTATGAGCAGGCGACAGCAGTGGCGCAAGAGGCCTTGCTCAGCGGCGCCAGTGTGTACGACCTTGTCCTGGACAAGGGCCTGCTCAGCAGAGAGCAACTCGGGGAGATCCTCCATCCGCGCAATCTGGCCTGTCCGGGCAGCGCGGAATCAGCTGCGAAGCCTGCACGTCACACGGATCTTCAGAGTTCTGGGGAGGCAGACGCCCGCCAGGCGCATCCGGGCCGCCGCAGGCTCGGAAACGAGTGCACCATCTGTGACGACTGGGGCACGCTGGTGCCGGGCGACGGTCAGAACGGCACAGTGCCCTGCCCTTACTGCAGGCGTGGTCGGGAAACAGTCACCACATCAGAGGTGTGAAGCGCAGCTTTGCCCTGCACCGCACCAGGCGGTGCAACGGTCCGTGGGCCACCATCGACCGCTCGCGTCTCTCGATGCGGGCATCTATCACAACCGCGACGGTCGGCAGATCTCTTCGTATGTCATCACTAGGAGGGGTGGCCAGGTGTGTCCCGCCTGCATGTGTCACCCAGCGCCGCAAGATCGTCTTCTAGCACAAAGGGCTTACCAATAGTGGGGACCATGCGTCCGGGAACCGGTCTCAGCCGCGTGCTCGACTATCTCGGAACCACACTCCTTGATCTCATCCACGGTGACCCGGACATAGTCGACAACATCGGTGGCATAGCAATCCACGATCCTATGGACGAGCCGGAGCTTCCGAACCACGCTCTGGTGCTCGGGGTCGGTGTGGAGGGGCCTTATGAGATCACACGGCTGCTCCATACCTTGGGCGGCCATAGAGCAGCCGGGCTGGTGGTACGCGCCCCCGTCCCCGACGACGAGCGGATCAGAGCTGCCAGCCGGCGCTCCGGGACGGCTCTGCTGACTCTTACCCGCGGCGCCTCCTGGTCCCAGCTCGCAGCGTTGCTCCGGTCAGTCCTGGCCGAGGGAACAGTAGGCGGAGCAAGGCCGGGAACGCTGACCGGCATGCCATCGGGGGATCTCTTCGCCATCGCCAATGCAGTTGCTGCACTACTGGACGCCCCGATTACGATCGAAGACCGCAATCACCGGGTTCTGGCCTTTTCCAACCGCCAGGATGAGGCCGACCCATCCCGGGTGGCGACGATTCTGGGCCGACAGGCACCTGAGTGGATCACTCAACGGCACGAGGCACACGGCGTCTTCCGCGAGCTGTACACAACCGGCGACCCGGTCTACTCCGGGCCGATCGACGCTGCCAACCTGCCCCGTGTCGCCATTGCAGTGCGCGCCGGAGATGAAGTGCTTGGCTTCATCTGGGCGATAGCACCCGGGCCGCTCACCGCGGAACGCGAGAAGGCACTGCAGGAAGCCGCTCAAGTCGTAGCGCTGGAATTGCTCGGGATCCGAGCAGGCGCCGACGTATCAAGGCGGGTCCGGACCGACCTGGTGGGGACCGCGCTGGAAGGTGGTCCCGGCGCGGCAGAAGCACTGGTACGACTGGGCATGGTCGAGCAGACCACGGTCGTCATGGCCTGCGCCCTCAAAGAACAGGCATCGGACGACCAGTCTGAGTCTCATGTGAGAGTGGCAGACGAGCGGCAACGGCTGGCCAACGCTCTTAGTCTGCATCTCTCGGTGGTTGACTCCCGGTCTGCAACCGCGCTGATCGGCGAGGTGTGCTACGGAATCGTGCCGATCGTGCGCAGCCAAACGGATGCCGAAGACCGTGCGGTGCGCATCGCGAAGAACTTCCTGGACCGTACCGGTGACAGGGTGACGGGTGTGATCGGGGTGGGAACACCAGCAAACGACGTGGCCGGGCTGGCAAGCTCGCGCCTTGCCGCGGAGCGAGCACTCAGGGTGCTCCGTTCCAGACGAAGTGGCCGATTGAGGGTGGCTCGGATCGCCGACATCCACGTCGACTGGCTGCTCCTCGAGCTCGGCGGCATCGTCGCGGCCGAAGGCAAAGAGCCGATCGGGCCATTGGCCCGGCTGATCGCCTACGACACCGCACACAATTCAAGACTGGTGGAAACCCTGCAGGCGTGGCTGGACACATTCGGTGACGTGACCAAGGCGAGCGCCAGGCTGGCCGTCCATCCGAACACTCTCCGTTATCGCCTGCGTCGCGTCGTCGAGATCGGTGGCATCGATCTCGACGACGCGGAGAGCCGATTCGCAGCGATGCTCCAGCTACGCCTGATGCTCCCGCCGATCACTTCGGATCGGTTGATGGCCGAGGGCAGCAAATGATTCTCCTGTCGCCGGCGTCTCGTTCATGACGAGCTCCTTGAGCATGCTGGCCTACCGCGCTGGCGGAACGGGTGGACAGGACGGTCCAGCTGCTGACGGCGGGCGGTTTGGGCCGTAGCGGGCACTGCCGAGCGTTGCCATCCCGCGGTGGCCAGCCCGGGCGGCGCAGGAAACGGTTCAACGAGTGCCTCGCGACACCAGCTGATCGGGAACGTTGAACGCTTATCGATGAGTTCTGCCTGCTCGTCGCAGCCGAGGGTCAGGAGTTCCTCGTAGAAGCCGCCGAACCCGTGTTCGCGGTTGACGAGGTGGATCTCAACGATCCAGTGACAGCGGCGGCCCGCCTTGTCGTTGCGGCGTAGCGGGGTGTCATTCGCGGGGGCGATGTACGACTCCGGCTCCGCGCCGTCGATCTTCTCGTGGTGGAACTCGCCGACCAGGTGCCCAGCATGCCAACCACCCAGTTCCCAACCAACCTCTGCCGCCAGTCGCTCCACCTCGGCGTACAGCTCATGTCCGGTGATGTCAGGGTCGCTCTCGAAGTGGCGCTTGCCGGCCCTGAACACGCGGGGCAAGTCGTCGCACAGCCGATGCTTGACCGGGTCATCGCCGAAGACGAACGTCCGACCGAAGTCGGCCTCGTACTCCTCAAAGATCGGCCCGAAGTCGGCGAACACGATGTCGTCTGTGGCAATGACACGGTCCGGCGGATTCTCCCGGTACGGCAGGAGGGTGTTCGGCCCGGATCTCACGATCCGCTTGTGCCAGTGCCGAGTTGTTCCGAACAACTCGTTCGCCAGGTCCCGGATTCGGTCGCTGACCGCCCGCTCCCGCTCTCCCGGGGCGACCAGCCCACGTTCCTCGATCGCCGTAAAGAGCCGTTCGGCCTTCGCCTGGGCATCCAGTAGTCGTGCCGCGCGCGCGGGTTCCCTATCCACCATAACAAGGGAGTTCAAAGTAATGAACTTTACAGTCAAGTTTATTACACTTCAGAGGGTGCTCAGATCGCAGCGCAAGGCCGTCGGCAATCGCCACACGCCTGGGCGTGTTCACCTGCATGCGAACCGAAGGACACACGACCGATCGACACGTCGCCCGGGGGGCTGCCGTGACCAATTCGGCAGCCCCCGGGCGCAGCTTCCGGCCCGGGGGAGGTATGCCGGCAAGCTGTGAACACCCAAGGATCGCAAGGGCGTTCACTGAGGAACACGGCCCCTGTTCATCAAATGGTTCACCGACCGCGACACGCATGGACCCACGTCAAGCGGAGGCACGTCCGGGGATGCACGAAACAGGGCTCTCCCCCATGCACCTCCCACCGCATCTGCCCTGGTGTGGCGCCCGGTCCGATGAACCCATACCTCGGCCGCGCCCGTTCACCTGGACATCTAGACCCGGTTCTCGGCTCGCGCCTCAATGCCATGTGAGGCGGAAGGCGTGGCGGTGACGGCCTGCCGCCAACTGCCGCGCAGGAGAGTGGCCGTCGCCATGGCGGCCAAGCAATATGCGGTCAAGGAACAGGCGCTCTTTTCGCCCTGTGATTCACGGCAGTGTTGTCGACCGAGTTCGTTCAGGGTGCAGCATTGGCCAAGGTGGTCAACGCCAGCACCAACCTGGGAGCGCTTCTGCTTCACAGAGCGAGGCCATGTCATGTGGACCCTCGGCATGAGTGTGTGCAACATCCTGGGAGCTCGGTTGGGGACAGAGATGGCACTGCGCAAGGGCACTGGTTCCATCAGCACGGCCCTCATCGCAGTTTTGACCATGATGGCTGCCGATCTTGGCTACAACCGGTTCCACCAGTGAACTTCCGGACAGGCGGACTCTCGAACTGCGGTAGTCCCACGAGCCGACACCCGGTAGATTGTGCGCAAAGCGACTCTCGTCACGGCTGACCGCGCGCTGCGACATCAAACCGTGCTACTCAAAGCGGGCCGGCTACCCCTGACGAACGCCGTTCCTCGTGGACGCAGGAGACATCAATGACCAGGCGAACGCCGGACGAGTTGGACAGACGCATCCTGGCCGAGCTGACAAGGAATGCCCGCATACCTCACGCAGAACTGGCCGACCGGGTCCTCCTGTCCAGGAACGCGGTGCGCCAACGCATTGATCGCCTTGAACGCGACGGATACATCCAGGGGTACACCATCATCTCCGGCAGCGGTGACCGGGAATCCCCTCCCTTCTGCGCCATGATTTTCGTCTATCGCCATGACAGAATGCGTGGCGGTGACGTCATCCGCACCCTGAAGGAAATCCCGGAAATTGTCTCCTGCGACGTCATGAGCGGCGAGCTCGACCTGGTGATTCGAGTGGAGACGAAAGCGTCTGACCGTATCCAGGAAATCTGGTCGGAAATTACCGAGCTTCCCGGAGTGCGCGACACAATGACGACCGTCGCCTTGTCCACTGTGGTCAGACGGTAGAATATTTCGCGTACCCAGGCAATGCAAAACCGTCCTTCCCTTCATCGGGTAGGCGACGATCCTCGCGAGTTCGGCCACGGCCGCGACGAGTCCGCGCACGCCATGAAGAAGTACACCGATCTCAACTCCCAAGTCGCGTCTCCACCCATGGCCGTGATCGACGGCTTCTGACCGGGCTTCTCAGCCGTTGTGAAGCCTAGTCCGGCCCGGCTGGTTGGCCTTCTGGTGGCGAACCGTCAACACCCTGTCGGCGATGTGCCATATCGAGTCCGCCCGTTCCGCGAAACAGCGATCCTGGCTGACGTAGATCACCGTGCCCGGATACCAAGCGAGCACCCTGTCCAGGGCTTCTCCGCCCACAGTGGTTTTCGACTCCACCGCGTCGAGCAGCAGCACCCGAGGTCGGCTCCGGAGCGCTCTGGCCAGCGCCACCTGATTCCGGGCAGCCATCGACAGTCCCTGACCGCCCTCCCCTACCTTCGTGCGCAGGCCCTGCGGCAGCAACGCGGCGAGCGCTTCGTCCTGCCATCGACGCAATTCGGTGAACGTCGCGGCCTCGTCGGGCATGTCCTGTTGCCGGGCCGTACCCTCGCCATGCCGCAGGTTCATCTCCACGCTACCGCGCAGCAGGGGCAGTTCCGGACTGACCAGCCGGACCGCTTGCCGGAGCTCGTTCGGATCGCACCGGGCGATGTCCTGGCCGTCGAGCAAAACCGTGCCGCCGTCCGGTACATGCAGCCGCGCCAGAACGGCCAGCAATAGGGACTTGCCCACCGCCGCATCGCCCTGCAGGCACACCCGTTGCCCTGGAGGCACGACCACCGACGTGCCGCCCAGCAACCCAGAAATGCGTACATGTACCAGCTCCAGCTGCCCTGGACCGTCCAGCAGCGGCTCAGGGGCAGCCGGCTTGCACAGGCGAGCGGGGGTAGAGATCACCTCCGCGATGCGTCGCCGGGCCACCTGCGACAGCTGCCAGTACTCCTGCACCCTGACCAGAGAGGAGAGCGGTGGCCCCAGGAAGCCCGCGACCGGCATGAGGGAGAGCAGGGCATCCGGGCGGGCTCCTGCTGCCACCCCCGCGCCGATCACGACCAGACCGGAGCCGGTACGGGCGGCTTCCGCCACTGCCTCGAGTGCCCCGTTCAGCCGTGCCTGCGCCACCACGGCGTCGCTGAACTTCTGGCTACGCCGCGACAGGACCCGGCGGTCACGCGCCCCGCGGCCGAGTGACTGCATCACGGCGAAGTGGGTGGCGCGCTCGTTGACGAAGGCTGCGAGACGGCCGTTGTGGCGACGGGTCTCCTTCACCTTGTCACGCAGCCTCCGGCCCACCAGGGCCGCCGCGGCCCCGCACAGCAGGACCAGGACCGCCGTGGCGGTTCCTGCCACCGGCGAGAACACCGCCAGTACAGCCAGTGTGCACAGGACGAAAACGCCGTCCGCCAACAGGGTGGCGACACCCCGGCTGACCCACTGCCGCAGGGCAGTGGAGTCACCAGTGAACCGGAGGACCGTCACACCGACCGTCCGGCGGTTGGATCCCCATGCCTCGCTGTGGGATATCTGATCGAACAGCGCCAGACGGACGCTGTGCACATAGCTCTGTGCCAGTCGCTCCGCCAATGGCGGAGCGACTGCCTTGAGTCCGACGGCCGCCGCCGCGGCAACGGCGAGCGCGGTCAGCAGTGCCGCGGAGGGCCAGTGTGCGAAGGGCCGGTAGATACCCGTCATCCGGAGGCCGCCGGAGGGATGCCGCGCGCGGTCTGCCACCACATGAAGCACCACGGAGAAGGCGACCACACATATCGCCTGGCAAAGGCCGATCAGCGCCAACTGGACGGTCATCCGCCGACGTCTGCCCCCGAAGGTACGCGGCAGCCTGACCATGTGGCTGCCCCGCTCCGTCACGCCGTCGCTGCCGCAGCGTTCGTGTCGAGGGCAGATGTAAGTACGGCAGGCCCGCCCGGAACCCGGTCCGCGCTGAATTCGCGCGGGACGTCCGGTGCGGCCAAGATCGAGGAGGCCACGGCGGGATCGGCCAGCGCACCGGAGGACAGGACGGGGATGTCGAGCAGACGTGTCGCCTCGGCCACGGCCAGCGGCGCCGTCGTCACCAGGCCGCTGACTGCCACGACGGGCACCCCCTGGCCGGTCAGCATGCGTGCACCCGCGACGGCGCTCACCGCGTCCCCTGCCGCGAACACCACACGGTCCACTCCGTCGCGGAACTCAGAGGCTTCTACCAGGGCCGCGGTCTCGGGCTGCAGAATGCCGTCGGCGATCTCCAGTACGGCCACATCCACCTTGTCCGAGGCCAGTTGCTCGATCGTCTGACGCAGGATGGCGGCGACCTCACCGGCGTCCAGCTGATAGGTGCTGGGGTGCCCCAGATCGGTGAAGTCCATGACGCAGGCCGCGCCGGCGGCGGCCATCAGCCCGGGGTCGTTGGGAGATCCGGTGCCCGTCACCTTGGCCGCACCGACTCGGCGGCCGGCCCGTGTGAGTCCGCGAACGAGAGAAGCCACCGCAGTTGTCTTTCCGGCGTTCATCGACGTGCCGAGGACGGCGATGACGGGAGGCCGTTCGTACGGGCCCGAGGCCACGCGACGGGCAAGACTGCGGAGGTTGATGACCTCCTCGGACTCGTCGACGACCAGCCCGAGGGGTCGCACAGCAGTGGGATCGGCCATACTCGCGTGCCGTGACACCACTCTGGAGGCGATGCCGCCTGCTGCAGCAAGGTGGCAGGGGCCGAGATCTTCAGGTAGTTCCGCCTCGAACTGGTCGGGCGCGTACCGGGCACCGTAGACCAGCAGTACCTGGTCACCGACGAAGAGCTTGTTACGCGCTCCGTCGCGCTGTGCCAGGAACTTGTGCTGGCCTATGCCGGTGACCTCGCAGAGTACGACGTCCCCTCGCACGGGACGCCTCACTCGTGTGCTCACCCCGGCGTGCCGGGTCTCTCCGAAGCCGGCCTCGACTATTCGCCGAGCCGCGTACGAAACCTTTACCGAGCCATGGGTGAACCCATGTACGGACAGCAGGTCCACTGCTCATTCCAATTCTCGCGGTGAGGGGAATCCCGGCCGCAACCCGGCCAAGGGCATTCCATCGAAGCGGCAATCGAAGCGAGCGGATCAAGCACACCCTTTGTTGCTGGGCGAGTTCACTGGTCCATGGCCAACGCTTCGCGCACGCAGGGCAGAGAATATACGCTGTTCCAGCCATGATCCGTTTCAGGTCTGCGAAAGCAGGCGGGCGGTCAGCCCGGCCACCAGGGCCGATCTGCGGGGCATCTCGGTGATGAGGGCGTACTCGCCGTCGGCATGCGCGTGCCCGCCGACCGCGCCGAGGCCGTCCAGGGTCGGGATGCCGATGCCAGCGGTGATGTTGCCGTCAGAGGCTCCGCCGACGCTGACTGCGTGGACGGCTCCGAGCCCGAGGTCCATGGCGGTGGTGCGCGCCATGTCCATCAGCTTTGCGGATTGGCCCGGCTCCATCGGAGGACGGTTGGGGCCACCTTCGACGGTGACTTCTGCACGCGGCAACACGGGAGTCAGTGTGCTCATCCGCGTGTGGAGGGCGTCTTGTTCGGCGCGGGTTCGAGCCCGGACGTCCACGTGGAAGTATGCCTCGGCCGGCACCGTGTTGGCCGTGGTTCCGGCGGCGGCGAGGGTCGGGGTGACAGTGAGCCCGTCGGAGCCGAATGCGGCGACTGCACGCGCTTGCGCGGACAGCTCCAGGAGGGCGTTCACACCCTTCTCCGGCTCCAGGCCGGCGTGTGCCGCTCGTCCCGAGATCCGTACCACGTACTGGCTGATGCCCTTACGGCCGGTCTTGAGTGCGCCGTCCGCGCTGGCTTCCAGCACCAGTACCGCCCGTGCCCGGCTGGCGGCCTTTTCGATCAGCGGTCGGAAGACCGGCGAACCGATCTCCTCGTCTGTGGTCAGCAGCATGCCGGCTCCCGCAGGGGCACCGATCGCAGTCATGGCGTAGAGGCCTTGCACGATGCCGGCCTTCATGTCGAAGACACCAGGGCAGGAAAGTGTGGTCTGGGTACGCAGCGGCGTCGGCCAGTTGCGCAGGGTGCCGACGGGCCAGACCGTGTCGAGGTGGCCCAGCAGCAGCACGCCGCCAGGTTGTGGTTTCCAGTAGAGCGCCGGTCGGCCTTCGGCCTGGATCCGTTCGGGAGTGCGGCCGAGTAGGCGGGTGCCCAGTTCCGCGGTGTGTTCGGCGATCTCGGCCAGCTGGGTGAAGTCGTGTGATGGTGACTCGATGCGGCACAGGCCGAGGACGTCCTGGACCATGTCCTCGGTGCGCATGGTCAGTTCGTCGAGCAGGGTCACGGCTTGAGCACCTGTGTGGAGACGGTGAGTTCCTTCAGCACGTGGGGGATGGGTGCGACGCCGATGCCGGGGCCCTTGGGGATCTCGATCCGTCCGTCGGCGCTCATTGTGATCGGCTCGGTCAGGTCTTGCTGAAAGTACCGGTCGGAGGCAGAGATGTCTGAAGGGAGTGTGAAGTTGGGGAGGCCCGCGAGAGCGAGGTTGGCCGATCGGCCGATGCCCGTCTCGAGCATGCCGCCCGCCCAGACGGGGATTCCGGCCGCTGCGCACAGGTCGTGCACGCGCCTGGCCTCCAGGTAGCCGCCGACCCGGCCGGGCTTGATGTTGATGATCGCGCAGGCGTCGGCGCGGATCGCCTCGTATGCGGTCTGGGCGGAGACGATCGACTCGTCGAGGCAGATCGGGGTGCGGACGATACGGGCGAGTTCGGCGTGGCCTGCCACGTCCTCCTCGTCGAGCGGCTGTTCGATCATCAGCAGCCCGAACTCGTCGAGCGTGGCGAGGTGGCGGGCATCGCTGCGGGTGTATGCGGAGTTGGCGTCGACCTGCAGGCAGATCTGGCTGCCGAAGCGCTCGCGGACCGCTGCGACGGGCTCGATGTCCCAGCCGGGTTGGATTTTGAGTTTGATGCGTCGGTACCCGGCGAGCAGGTAGCTCTCCACCGCGCCGAGCAGGGCCGGAATCTCGTCGTAGATGCTGACGGACACGCCGGAGTCGACGTGGGTTGCGGTGGCGCCCAGATGGCTGCTGAGCGAGACGCCGGAGGCCTTGAGCTGGGCGTCGAGCACGGCCGTCTCCACTGCCGCTTTGGCCATGCGATGGCCGCGCACCGGCCTCAGGAGCGGGGCGACCAGGTCGGCGTTGACGCGGGTGGCGGCGAACAGGCGGGGCAGCAAGTGGTCGGCGATCACGCGGTGCGCGGCGTCGGTGTACTCGCTTGAGTACAGCGGGTCCGCGATCGCGACGCACTCTGCCCAGCCTTCGGCTTGGTCGGTGACCACGCGGACCAGCAGCACGTCGCGCCGTGTCTGGGTGCTGAAGGAGGTGCGAAAGGGCGACACCAGGGGGATGGCGACCCGTCGCAGTTCGACAGCCTCGATGTTCATCAACACTCTCCCTTTGTGTGCGAAGTTGCTTCGGTGGTCCGTGCCGACCGGGCGACGTCGGCCGCTAGTGCTGGGCATCCTCGGTGGGCGGGGTGAGGACGTAGGTGCCGTCCGCGGCCGCGGTCGTCCAGCGGTAGCCGGTGTGCATCAGCGGTTCCATCGCCTCGCGCAGCGCGAGCCGCCAGCGCAGGACCGTCGGCGGGTCGGCCGGCGGAGTGGGAGGTACACGTAGCCGCACGTCCGCGCCGGAACGGAAGGTGGCTGCGTTGCTTGTCGGCCACCCGTCGTCGCCGATATCCAGCAAGGTGACGTCGGGCGAGGGGGCCGCGCAGGGGGTGGGGCTGGTCCCGTCTTGCGTCAGGTACCAGTGGGCCAGAACTCGGTCGGTGGGGATGCCCCGGTTGAACCCGTCATTCATCGGCCCGTAGAAGTCCGCGTGGTAAGAGACACCCACGGCGCCGAGCCGGCCCAGGTTGAAGTAGGCGTTGTGGACCCGCAGCGGGTCAAACGTCCACGCTATCCGCTTGATCCCGCGCTCCAGGCACCAGTCGCGCTGGCCGAACTTGATCGCCCGGCCCACGCCGGTGCCTCGCCACGGTTCATCGACGCCGACCGCATGGGAATGGAGCAGTGATCCCTGAGCATCGCGGCCCTGGAACCCGACCGCCACGCCGGCTAGCCGCCCTTCGACGTATCCCCCCAGGACCTGCGCCCCTGCCTGGCTGAGCGCCCGCATGAAGGTGAACGGCACCGGTGGATTTTCCGCCTGCCACACCTTCGTGATCAGAGCTGTTGCCGCCTGCAGCTCCTTGGTGTCGGCCAGCTCCCGTATGTGCACTTCTGTGACCATGGACTGTTGACTTCCTCGTTGACTCAGGCATCGACGATCTTGCAGATATCGCCGTGGAAGCACATGGCTGTGAGACTCGACCCGCCTCGCACCGCCCAGGAGGCCCGTCAAGGTTGCCGAAGACGGCTCCTTCAGCGTTTGGGGGCGCCTGCTGACCTGTGCCGGCCCTCAGAGAGAGGGCTCAAGCAGCAACTGATGGCTACTGCCGCCTGATGCACAGCACCTTGGGCTGTGTCATCTCCTCGTAGGCGAACCGAACTCCCTCACGTCCCATGCTGCCGTACTTGAAGCCACCGAAGGGCATTCCGTCGAAGCGGTAGTCGGAGGAGTCGTTCACCATGACGCCAGAGGCGTCGATCCGCTCGGACACCGCCAGCGCAAGGTCGAGATTCGACGTGAAGACCCCGGCATGCAGGCTGTATTCGGTGTGGTTGGCCATGGAGACCGCCTCCTCCAGATCGGAGAACTCCTGGAGGACGACAACGGGCGCGAACGCCTCGTCGGACCAGAGGGCGCTGGTTTCGGGGACGTTCTCCAGGACCGTCGGGTGGTACAGGGATCCCACGCGTACATTCCCGCACAGGAGGTCAGCACCCGCGGCGCAGGCTGCTTCGACCATCGCATGGGCGCGCTCTGCGTGATCCTCGGTGATCATCGGCCCGACATCGGTGGCCTCGTCAAGCGGGTCACCGACGGCGAGAAGGAGGGTGGCTTTGATGAAGCCCTCACGGAACCGATCCATTACGGCGCTTTCCACCAGAATCCGCTGGGTCCCCACGCAGTTCTGACCGGCTGCCCAGAAGGCTCCTGAGACGCAGCTCTCGATGGCGTCCTCGATATCGCTGTCGGCCATGACGATGACGGGCGCATTCCCGCCCAGATCCATGGCGAGCTTCTTCAGACCCGCTGTCCTCGCGATGCTTTCCCCGGTGACGAATCCGCCCGTGAAGGACACCATCCGTACATCGGGTGCGCTGACGATGGCTTCGCCCAGTTCCGCCCCGCCCGTCGCCACAGTGATCACTTCGGCGGGGAGCCCGGCCTCGATGAGCGTGTCGACGAGCTCTATGGCCGAGAGGGGGGCCAGGTCGGAGGGTTTGAGTATGACGGCATTGCCTGCGGCCACTGCTGGCCCGAGTTTGTGCGCCACCAGGTTCAGCGGATCGTTGTAGGGAGTGATGGCCGCGATGATCCCGAGTGGCTCGCGGGTGAACCATCCTTGCCGGTTCTCCGAGCCGGGGAATGCGTCGAAGGGGATCACCTCACCCGCGTTGCGTATGGCTTCGTGGGCAGACAGCTTCAGCGTGTTCACACAGCGGGAGACCTCCTTCCGTGCCTGCCGGATCGTCTTTCCGGCTTCCTCGACGATCAGCCTTGCGAACTCCTCGGCGCGTTCGCCGACGAGGCCGGCTGCGGACTCCAGAATCGCGGCCCGCTGGTGCCGGGGCATAGCCCGGCCGGCCTTGGCACCGGTGCGGGCGCGCTCCAGGAGCGCCTCCACGCCGCGGGTGTCCATGTCGGGAACCGTACCGACCAGGTCCTGGTTGAACGGGTTGAATACCTGGGTGATCATTTCAGCAGCACTTCCGCAATCAGCTGGACAGGACGGAACGGGTGGTGGGCGTGGTCTTCGCCTCGTGAATGGCGATGATGTCGGAGAGAAGCGCGTACGCCGTCTCGAGGCGTCCCGCACCAGGCCCCGAGATCGTCACCACTCCGAGCAGGTCGGTGTCGAATGCCACGGCGTTGACGGCTCCGGAGACTCCGGCGAGATGGTGGCTCAGCGGCACAGCGTGGGGTGCCACCTGCGCGGACACGCTGCCGTCGGGTTCCCGTCGTGCTGAGCCGATCAGCTTCCACCGGGTACCTTCCGCGGCGGCCTTGTCGATGTCCTCGGCGGTCAGGGCAGAGATCCCCGTGCAGGGAACATCGGCCGGCGAGAGGCATGCGCCCAGGAGTTCATTGGCCAGAATGGCGACCTTCAGCCGCACGTCATGTCCTTCCACATCAGCGGTCGGGTCGGCTTCCGCGAAGCCGAGCTCCTGGGCCTCCCGCACCGCGGCGTCGAAGTCGAGCCCGCTTTCCATACGCCCCAGAACATAATTCGAGGTCCCATTGAGAATGCCCTCGAAGCCGCTCAGTTCCAGCCCGCCGAACATGCGCTTGACCAGCCGAATGACCGGTGTCCCGCTCATGACCGCGCCCTCGAACTCGAACGCCGCGCCACTTCCGGCCGCCAGGGCCTTGAGCTCTTCGGCCGCGAGTGCCACCGGCCCCTTGTTCGTGGTGACCACGTGCCTGCCCGACGTCAGGGCCCAACGGCAGTGAGAGACCGCGGGTTCCCCGTCCAGCGGATTCGTGAACGTCGCCTCCACGACGACATCCGCCGGCGCGTTCTTGATGACCCACTCGTTGCGCGGCTCCGGGCTCCCCCCCTCGTACTGCGAGAAATCCCCGTCTCCGGGGCCGAGCGCCAGAATGGCATCCAGGTCGACCCCGTCGGCGCAGACGATGGAACCCAGCCGGAGGTCGGTAACAGCGACCACGCGCAGTCCGAAACCGAGCTCCTCGCGGAGTCTTTCGTTCCGCTCCGCGACGATTTCTGCGAGCGCCCGATTGACGCCGCCGAATCCGATGAGTGCCAGGTTGTAAACGGTCATGGATGCTTCCGCCCTTCGACAGGTCCCGAAGTAGGACCTGCCAAGAGTCGCCCGTGTGGTTGTCATCCGTCCGCTGTCAAACCGCCCGACATCATGGTCGATGCGACCAGTCGCCGAGCGGTTCGCCCGCCGACCGGATGCCGGCCCCTGGGGAGTGTGTTCCAGTCGCTGGAACGAGAGGTAGGCGCCCTGGCCACACCCGCCTACGCTGGCGCCGACGACGAGGCCACCGAACGGGCGGACCAGCCCACGGTGGCGGCCCCGGCGTTTCTGCGCCATGGACGTCAAGGAGCGGTGAAGACCTCCGCCACCCTCCGGACGCAGGCCAACCGCCCAGCAACGTCTTCTGCGACGGAAAGGCAGGGACCCGACGTGCTCCAACGTCCGGAGTTGCCGTGGACCGCGTCCACGCCGGTTCATTTCGATGACACGAGCCAGGCGTGGATCGTCTGCTCCTACGCCAACGTCGAATCCGTACTGCTGCGGACAGCCGATTTCTCCTGGGAGGTCTGGGACCGGCGTATCGACCCCGTTTTCGCAGGCATGTGGAACGCCGACGGTCAGCGCCATGCCGCACTCAGGCGACTGTCCCAGCGCTACTTCCAGGCTCGGCGCGTCAACTCCATGTCCAGCATAATCGAGGACATCGTGAACGACCTGGTGGACGACATTCTCCTGCCCGGCACCGGCGAAGTGGATGTTGTCAACCAGATCTCCAACCGCCTGGGCGGCCGGCTGATGAGCGCCATGGTCGGATTGGATTTCGCCGATGTTCCACGCCTGATCACCTGGCGTAGGGCGCAGCAGGCAGCCATCAACGAGGGGCGCTCTCCGGCGATCCCGGAGATGTGGTCGTACTTCGAGGACCTCATCGAGCGTCGTCGCCGAAAGCCCGAAGGCGGCTTGCTCGACTATCTCATCGCCGCCCAACAGGAGGGATACCAGATAGAGGGGGCACCTCTCAGCGACTGGGATCTCATCGGATCGGTGTGGACCGTGGTCACCTCAGGACTTACGGGTGCGAATGTCGGCTACACACTGGTGAATCTCGCCGCTCACCAGCTGCTGCAGCAGGCGCGTCACGAACCGGAAGTAGCCTGGGGTGCGGTAAATGAATCCCTGCGCCTGTATCCGGGTATTCCCGTGATGCGTGTGCGGGCCCGACGGGATATCGCGCTGGGGGGTGTGTTGATTTCCAGCGGTGACTTGGTGCATGCCTGTATCTCCACGGCGAATATGGATCCGGGTCATTTCCCCGAGCCGGAGCGTTTTGATGTCACCCGGACACCGAGCCGTCATCTTTCCTTTGGTCGTGGTTCTCACCACTGCTTGGGCGCTCAATTGTTCAGCATCGAAGTACTGACGGCCGTCCGGGTCGTACTGGAGCGTCTCCCCAATCTCAGGCTGCATGCCGACAAGCCCCTCAAGCATCGCTATGGCGCGATGTTCGGCACTCTGCTCGAAGCTCATTTCCAGTTCGACACCCCAGGCCCTCGCGGAACAGGGCACACTGCGCCGGCCCATGCCGTGCCAGTCGGTGGGTGAGGCTGGCCGATGTGGTGTCAGAGCCGCCGAAGCCATCAGGCTCAGGAGGTGTCGGGCCGCGTTCCCACGGATCCGCCGCGAAGTGCCAGGGACACGGCGAAGGCCGCGCGTCGCGCGTCTGCCCCGGCTCGCTGCGGGTCCAGCCGGGATACCGAATCGCCGATGGCGATCGCTGCGACGGGCTGACCCGTAGGTCCGACGATCGGAGCCGCGGCACAAGCCACTCCGGCGACGTATTCTCCTCGGCTGAGCGCGAAGCCTTCAGCGCGAATCCTTGCCAGGTCCTGACACAGCACAGCAGGTGTGGTCATGGTCCTAGCGGTCCTGGCCTCGAGTGCCTGGCCAGCCGGAAGGACTCGCAGCAAGGCGTCCGCTTCATGGGCGAGGAGAGCCTTGCCTGCCGCGGTGCAGTGCGCGGGCGCGCGGTCGGTCACCCATGAAGGCGTCCTCACCGATCTCTGTCCGTGGATGCGTTCCACATAGACGACATCCGCTCCGCGCAGGATGCCCACGCAGACGGTCGACCGGTACTTCTCGTAGAGGTCGAAGAGGTACGGCGCCGCCGTCTTCCGCAGCAGTCCGGGCACCTGAGCCCCCATTCGCTCCCCGGGCTCATACTCCATCCCCACACGATGCACCAGGTGGTGGGCGACCAGTACCCGGAGCATGCGATGGATGGTGGACTTAGCCATTCCGGTCCGCTGGGCCAACTCTGTCAATCGCAGCGGGCGAGCCTCTGTCATCAGTATGTCCAGGAGGCCCAGAGCCCGGTCCAGAGCCATGGTCCCCGGAGCTGCTACCCGCCCCCTTGAAACGGAATTGTCTGTGGTCATGGAAACTCCGTCGGGAACGCTGCGTAGCCTGAGAAATTCAGATGGAAAATCGATAACCGCGCACGACTGATCGCGACCCGGCGCAGGCTCTCCGCTCCCAAAGTCCGATCACCGGGGAACTCCCTGAGTGAACCGAGAATCGACAAGACCTGCACCCACTACAACGGACGGCGGGCACCGTCCGGTTCAACGCCTACAAACCAGATGAAATATTCAGCCAATGTGTTGCGCACTGGCTGGAAGTGCTGCTTACCTGTGCCTCGGGCTCCACCTGGCCGGATCCTACGCACGGGCGGCCGGAGATCGCCACCGGCGCGTGAATGCGACGACTTCCGTTGGCCTTCGCTGCCACGCATGATCGCAACACCGTTCCGGTCACAATACGATCACCCGCGCCCTAAGGGGGATTGCATCACTCATGAACACGGGATCAATTTCATCTGCCCGCCACAATCAATGCGCATGCGATTGCACCAACCGTGAGCAGCGACCCCGGTTCGTCGTGGCGATGACCGGTGCGACCGGGGCCATCATCGGCATCCGGCTGCTGGAAGCACTGCGTGACCGGGAGATCGACACACTGCTGGTCATGAGTTCCTGGGCCGAGAAGACGATTCGGATCGAAACCGACTATCAGGTGGACGAGGTACGGAAGCTCGCTACCGCCGAATACCGGAATGACAACCAGGCTGCTCCGTTTTCCAGCGGGTCGTACCACGTCGACGGCATGGTGATTGTCCCCTGCAGCATGAACACACTGGCGTCCATTGCGCACGGAATCGCCGACAACCTCATCGCCCGGGCGGCAGACGTAATGCTCAAGGAACGTCGTCGCCTGGTTGTGGTCCCCAGGGAGACTCCCCTGAACTCCACTCATCTGCGCAACATGCTGACACTGACGGAGATGGGCGCACAGATGCTGCCGCCCATGCCTGCCTTCTACAACCTGCCCGAGAGCGTCGACGACGTGGTACGGCACATCGTGGCCCGAGTGCTGGACCAGCTCTCCGTGGACAACGACCTCACACCCCGGTGGGGCGAGACCCGAAGGCTGCACGCCAGTCCCACCAGGACCCGCCGCGAGAAGAGTGCCTCTTCCCCGACCCCGTCGGTGTGACAGCACCCGGACTCCGCGAGAGGCACATGCCTTTCAGTACCCGGTCCGACCGGCGAGTCCCTGTCGATCGCGGGCTGGGAATCGAAACGAACGGAAGCACATGTCCATTCAGACCGTGCTCACCGCCAAACTCGGCATAGAGCACCCCGTGATACTTGCCCCCATGGGCCTAGCCGCCGGCGGGTTGCTGGCACGCACCGTCAGCGAGGCCGGCGGCCTCGGCATGATCTCGGGTGGCTACGCCGACTACAACTGGCTGGCCGGCGAATACGCCGCGACCGAAGGCACCAAGGTCGGCTGCGGCTTCATCAATTGGATGCTGAAGAAGGACCCCAGCTGCCTGTATCGCGCGCTGGACGAGTTGCGTCCACCCGCCGTACTGCTCTCTTTCGGCGATTCTGGTCCCTTCCCCGAAGCGGTGAAGCGCTCCGGCGCACTTCTGATGATGCAGCTCCACACCCTCGCTGAGGCCGAGCGAGCGCTGGACCTCGGCGCGGATGTGATCATCGCGCAGGGTACGGAGGCGGGGGGCCATGGCATCGACAACCAAGCCACCTTCACGCTGGTCCCGTCCGTCGTGGATCTCGTATCGGATCGAGCCCCGGGCACACCGGTCGTCGCGGCCGGCGGTATCGCCGACGGCCGGGGCATCGCTGCCGCACTTGCGCTGGGTGCCGACGGAGTGATGATGGGCACTCGGTTCTGGGCGACCCGGCAAGCGCTGGTATCCGAGGCGGCCTGGTCACGCCTGGTGGAAGCCACGGGCGACGACACCGTGCGTACCAGCGTCGACGACGTCGTCAGTGGGCATGCCTGGCCGGCCCCGTACACCAACCGAGTGCTGCGCAACTCCTTCACCGACCGATGGCACGGCGCCGAAGAGGCGCTTTACGACCGCCTTGGCATAGTCCGCCAGCAGTACGAGCAGGCCCTCGAGGAAGGTGACTTCGATCTGGCGAACGTCCCCGGCGGCCAGAACGCGGGGCTGATCCACAGCGTGGAATCCGCCGACGACGTGCTGAGAAAGGCGATGTTCGAGGCCGAGGAGATCCTCGCACGGCTGACGCCGCGTCAGCCGTCGCAGCCGAGACCCGAACCCGCGGATGCGACGGCTTCCGGGGCAGCCGAGGGCGACACCCACGAAGAAGGAGCCTGAGCCTCCAGCGCGTGCAACCGGGTTGGACTCACCGAGACCGCGGTGCGTGAGTGGTCAGGCAGCAAGGCGCAACACCACCCCTGAACCACCCGCCGCCGCTTGACCCGCCCCGGTCGTACGGGACTTTCAGCCGACCCGCGCGCCCGTGACGCTCGCTGGTGTGGCGACGTCACCTACCCGCCGACCGAAGAGGGCCGGCTCCACCTGGCCGCTGTCATCGGCATCACCTCCCGCCGCACCGCCGACCGGCCCGCCGCCGACCACCAGCGGACCGAACTGACGGCCGAGGCTGCGGCCCCTTGGCGCACGCACGTTCCGCCCTGTAGCGGCGGCCGTGGCGGGGTGTCCCGGCGATCGGGGCACGGTGGTTCGGCGCGCACAGGATGTGGGGGTCCGTGAGATCGTGCATCGGTCGGGCCGGTCACCGTCGACGATCTCGCGAGAGCTGCGCCGGAACGCGTCAACGCACACCTACCGCCTCGGCCATCGGGCGTCCAGCGCGCGGTGGCATGCCGAGCGGCGCCGCAGCCGAATGCGGCAAAGCCGGTGTTGTGACAACCGGTGAGGCCGGGCAGTACACCGGGCACGAGTTCGCTACTCCGGCATGGGAGTTCGATGTCCATCCGCCCGTCGGCCGGACCGGCCGGCGCTGAGTCAACGCGCTCACCGGTCCTGGTTCGCCGCCCCCGAAACGCTGCCCGGCTCGGCCACCTTTCCTGGCCCAGCCGGGCAGCCGTACCCGCCGCGATCTTCTTTTGGATCGCAAGCCGGTACACCTACGAAGGGTCAAGTAATCGGATACGGAGGAACATGAACCGGCCCCGGTCCGTCGTTGGGGGATGGATGGACCGGGGCCCGCCGCGAGAATGCGCGAGCGAAGCCCGTCAACTAGGGGGGGAGCAGTCTTGACGGGTAGTCAGCCGACGCATGCTCTCGGCAGCCCGTAACTCGGCCACTGCGGGACCAGTGAGTGAGCCACGGGAGCATCGAATTGTGGCCGGTACACTCCGGAACCGGCCCTGTGGTGGAACCTGCATCAACTAGAACGGATGGAGCACCATTCCCGGTTCACCGTTCAGAAGGAGAAGAATTCGCGAGAGGAGCGGCACCCCGCAAACGCCCCACCCAAGTTACCCAAAACACAGAAGAGGGCCTCCCCGATCGACGGGATGGGGAGTCGGGGAGGCCGTGAACCCCGGCACGACGGCGTTCAAATAGAAACACGTATGGGGCCACCGGATCGGTTCACGGGCCACAGCGCCTATCGAGAGGCGAATGCGATGGCCGCGAGCCGGTGGGGCCGCTCAGAAGACGGACAACCCGCTGTGCGTGGTGAAGGCGTCTAGAGCGGCCACGGCAGCCATGGAATTGCCGGCGCTGTCCAGGCCCGGACTCCAGGCGCACAGTGCCGCCCGGCCCGGGACGATGGCCAGGATCCCGCCGCCGACGCCACTCTTGCCCGGCAGACCGACGCGATAGGCGAACTCCCCGGCGGCATCGTAGGTGCCACACGTCAGGAGCGTGGCGTTGACCTTCTTCGCCTCGCTGCCGGAAAGCAGGCGTGAGCCGTCCGCGAGGACACCGTGCCGCGCCAGAAAGAGGCCCGCGAGGGCGAGATCCCGGCAGCTCGCCGACAGCGCACACTGCGCGTAGTACTGCGCGAGCACCGTGTCCACCGGGTTCTCCAGGTTGTCGCAGGAGGCCATGAAGTGGGCCAGCGCCGCGTTGCGGTGGCCGTTCACCGCCTCGGAGAAAGCCACATTCCGATCCGTGTCCAGCGCCGGACTGCCGGCCTCGCGCCGGAGGAAGTCCCGTACGGTGATGCCGGCATCACCGGTCAGGGTCTGCAGCCGGTCGGTGACGACCAGGGCTCCGGCGTTTATGAAGGGATTGCGGGGGATGCCGCCCTCGGCCTCGAGCTGGATGAGCGAATTGAAGGGATTCCCCGAGGGTTCGCGCCCGACCCTCTTCCACAGGTAGTCCCCACCGTGCGCGAGAACGAGCGCAAGGGAGAAGACTTTAGAGATGCTCTGTATCGAGAACGGACGCTCCCAGTCGCCGACCCCGTACACCTCCCCGCTCACTGTGGCCAATGCCATACCGAATGCCTGCGGATCGGCGGCCGCAAGAGCGGGAATGTAATCAGCGACGCGCCCCTGGCCTATGGCTGGGCGAGCGTCACGCATGGCGGTGTACAGAAGGTCCTGGTAGTTCACGCGGTGATTATGCACAGGAGACCGGCGAACAGGGAGGGCGTCGGGGTGCCAGCGGATGCATTTGTTAAGATTTTCTCTTCATTTTCCTTCGCTTCGCTTTCCACTGAACTGTTCGACCGTCCGGCCACGTAGTAATTGGTGGCCTTCCGCCTCTGGCGGGTTACCGGCCGATGGCTGTGTACGAGGCTGAGCCCGGCGGCCACACGAGTAGGCACACGCTCACAGCCGCCGGGCTGCACGGAATCCACGGGCATAGAACCCGTCGCCGTCCAGCCAGGCGGTACCGCCGAGGTCACCGAAGGTAGGGCCATTGGCCTGTTGGCGACTGGACAAGAAACGCGGGTGGCCTTCATTGTCCGGCCCGATGTACATGCCGCAGTGGTTCAGCAGGTTCGGTTCGAAATTGCGGGTCGCGAAGAACACGAGGTCGCCCGGCTGGAGCGAGTCGAGCGCCTTGGGGCGCTCGTGTGTGTCGGGGATGATCACGACGCCGGGCCCGTAGGCGGCTATGGCGTAGGCCCGGCGGGGCAGTCCGATCCCCGGTGCGTCGGAGTCGTGCATGGCCAGACCCATCCGATAGCCCCACAACAGACGCATGAACCCTGAACAGTCGACGTCTCCGTAGCGGCCCTTCTCCGGGGACTTACGAGTACCGTCCGGAAATGTCCATGGAACACCGAGGTAGTCGTAGAAGTCGGAACGCTCGTCCCTGGTCGAGAGGCCATGCCCCGAGGACTGGGACACCATCGGCCCATAGCGGGCACGGCCCGCGTAGCGCACACCGTCTGAGTTGAACCGGTCCGGTGCACCGGTGAGGTATTCCATGGCGACGCCGAGGACGTCCGGACCGCGGTTCGCAAGGGTCCGAGGGAACCAGGTGCGAAACCAGGCAGACGTCTCCTGCCCACGGGCCCACGCGGTCGGCATCAGGCGTACCCAGCTGTTGGAGCGCACTACGGCTCTGGTGGCGCTCGGTTCGGTGAAGTTACGGAAGGGACCGGTGAAAACGGCGGTTCTCGCTCCGTCCGTGAGTGTGGCCAGCACACTGCCGTCGTCAGCGAGCACGAGCGTACGATCCGGCGACGACGTCCGCTCGTAACGGAAGGCACCGGCGCCGGTCCCCGGGATGTCGGAGGGAGGATCCTCACCCGATAGTGCGATGGTCAGTTCCCCGGCGAGGGCGGCCAGCAGGCCGGCCCCGGCCACCATCCCGAGGACGTTGCGGCGGCTCGGCGCGCCGCTGCGGGGTGTCGTGTTGTGCATGTCAAAGCCTTGGCAGACATCAGGTGGGAGGCGGTCACGCTGTCGGCAGTGCGCCGAGCAGGAGCCCGGTGGCCACAACGACATAGGTGGCCAGGGTCACGGCCGTGGTGGAGATGACAGTCGCTGCAACGGGCTGCCGGACCAGCTGGTAGGCGATGAGTCCGGGGACGATGAATCCCAGCGTCTGGGTGGTGTACAGCATCGGGAA
The DNA here is from genome assembly GCF_007827595.1 of Streptomyces sp. BK340. Classification (GTDB taxonomy): domain Bacteria; phylum Actinomycetota; class Actinomycetes; order Streptomycetales; family Streptomycetaceae; genus Streptomyces. The sequence goes on along the minus strand of NZ_VISR01000042.1, from coordinate 32,834 downwards.
CTCGTGCTGCAGGATCAGCATCAGGGTCGCCTGCAACAGCACGGCGGTCAGTACGACGGCGGCGAACTGTCGTTTGCCGTAGAGAATCACGACTCGCTGCATCAGTTTGGTGATGCCCAGGGTCAGGACCGTGATGGCGATCATCAGGAGGGCGCGTTCCACGTCGGTGGCAATGGTCAGCGCCAGCCAGCCGGGACTGATCATGCCGCCGGGTGAGAGGTTGGTGGTCAGGTAGCAGATCAGTGAGAAGGCCAGCCCGAGGGATATGCCCAGGGCGGCCATCTGCGGCGTGAGGGTTGCGGAGATCACGAGGGGTTCCTCATCAGCGGCTCGTTCGGGTACAGCGTCTGGTCCGGCACGGTGTGGCGTGGCCCGGACGGCTCGCGCGGACCAAGGGCACTCGGGGACGAGGTCTGTTCTGCACGGCTGTCGTCGCCGATCAGCTGGGCGAGTTGCTCCAACAGCAGTTCGCCCTGCCCGTGGATGTTGCCGACGGCGACGAGCGAGGAGTCCGGGCCCAGCTCCGCAATCAGGTCCCGGGTCAGCTCCGCCGGGTCGCGGCTGTCGCCGCCCAGGTCCACCACCCGGCCGGACCACTGTGCGGGGATGCCGTCACGGGCGCTCTTGGTGGGGTGGCCGATCAGGAAGACGGTTTCCGGATCCAGATCGGGCACGATGGCACCCATCTGGCCGTTTCGCTCCACTCGGTCCGGGCGACAGTTGATCACGACATGCAGGGGTCTCCGGATCGCGTCGCGCTCTTCCAACTGGCGCACGTTCATCAGCGTGGACTCGGGGTCGTTGGCCGCGAAGACATTGGCGAAGCGCAGCCGCTTCCCGTCCGGCGTGCGGTACCGCTCCACGGAGAGCACCCCTGGGTCGGGCGGCGCGTCCCACATGCCCTGCAGCGCCGTTTGCCGGTCCACACCGAGCAGTCCGGCGACCGCAAGCGCGATGGCCACGTTCTCCTTGAAGGTGAACCAGGAGAAGCCGCGCAGCTCCTCGTCGGTCACCGATTCGGGATCCACGGCGATCAGCAGGCAGTCCCGACTGGCCGCCTCCTCGCGCAGGATGTGCAGCCGATCCTGTTCCGCGGTGATGCAGACACCGCCCACGGGCATGGATCGCGACAGTGAGCGGGCCACGTCGTCCAGCGTCGGCCCCATCTCGGCCAGATGATCCTCGCGGACATTGCACAGCACACCGATGGTGGAACGGATCAGCTTCTCCTGGTTGATCTCCTGCAAGGCCGGCATGACCGCCATGCATTCGATCACCAGGGCGTCCGGCCGGTAGGTTGCCGCCCGTCGGACGATGCCGATCTGCTCCACGACGTTGGCTATGCCGAACTTGCGGTACACCGGTTCCTCGGTGGCGTCCGGGTGAATGAAGCGGGCCGCAGTTCCGGTGGTCTTGGCGACGGTGACCAGCCCGCCCCCGCGCAGCGCCCCGGCGCACAGCCGGGTGATGGAGCTCTTGCCGCGGATGCCGTTGACCAGCACCCGCACCGGGATGCTTTCAAGGGACGTGTTGTGCCGGTGCTGCTCCAGCATGCCCGAGACGAGCAGACCGACACAGCAGAACAGCAGGACGTAGTACAGGAAGACCATGTTTCACCAAACCTTCAGCCCGGCCAGGAAGCGGCGGCTTCGGCGGGGTTCGCCGAAGCGCCTCTTGCCCTGTCGCGCTCCTGCTCCGCGAGCTGTTGCCGGATCAGTTCCAGGCTTCGGCTGACCGAACCGATCTCGTCGTGGTGGATCGGGTACAGGACGGTGCGCCGGTCCCCGGCGACGAGGCGCTCGGCGTTGGCTGCGAGTGTGCGCAGCGGGCGTACCACCACGAAGTACAGCCATCCCAGACCGACGGTGGTCGCGGCGAGGCTGAGCAACCCGGCGAGCACGGTGCGCCATTGCGCCTGATAAGCGGCCAGGTCCAGCCCATCGGCGTCTTCGGAACTGACGAGCTGCCACTTCAGTCCTGCGGTGGCACCGGTACTGGGGAGTGGTGCGCCCGCGACGACCGCCGGGTCCGTGCCATCGGTCAGCGCACCCATCCGTCCTCCCTTGGCAGCGAGGGCGGCGAGCTCGCGCTGAGGGAGCGTTTCAAAGGCACGGAAGCCGGTGTTGGCCGCGAGGATCCGCTCCCGCTCATCGACCAGCCACACCCGTCCGAGCGCGGGGCGCGTCAGGAGACGGCCGAGGACCCTCTGATCGATCTCTCCGACAAGCGTCGTGGGGGCGTGGCCTGCGCCGTGTGTCGCCGTCCCGATGTACGCATAGGCAGCGATGACTGGTACCCGGCCCGAGGCATTGACCAGGGACACCCGTCGGCCGGACGGTGGGTGGGCGAGGGTGGCCAGGGGGGTCTCTCCGACCTGGACCACGACTCTGCCCGCTCCGTTCACTACGTACAGCGAGCGAAAGATCTCGCGCTTGGCGGCCAGGCTTTGACCCAGAACGCCCTGGAGTCGGGCATCGGACAGCCCCCTCAATGCGGTGCCCACAGAGGCCAGATCGGTCTGAGCCTGCTTCAACGACCGGCGGATCCGGTCCGCTTCGGTGTCAATCCGCGCCTGCTGGTCGGCAATGAGCTGCGCCGGGACGGCCCGGCCGGCAACGGCCCGGTTGACCGTGACCAGCAGCGGACCCGACCAAGCCGCCAGTAGCACCGCGCAGTAGGCGATCAGCGCCCTGCTTCCGGCCCTGCGGAGCACGGGCAGCGGCTTCGGCGCCGTCCCGTGCAACAACTGGCGGCGCAGTGACTCCAGCGCCCGGCCGATCCGTGCGGGCTCACCCAACAGCGGTATCCGTACCGGCCGCCGCAGGTCTCGTTGGGACGACCCGCTGCCGCTGATCCGGGCAGCCGTCAGGTGCAGCCGCAGCAGGGGGCGTTGGAGACCGAGAACGAGCAGAAGGGTCACCAAAACAGCCAAGTCGATCAGTGTGCCGGCGTTGCCGAAGGCGAACTGGAAGTACCCGGTCGCCTTCGCGGTCTGGACGATGGGCACCGACGTCAGGACGACCAGCCCCAAGGGACTGATGCTGTCAGGCCTGCCGTCTGCGGCGCTGCCGTCGGCCCCGGGTGCGACCGCCGCCCATCCGGCCGCCGTACGGCGGCCGTCCCTGACGGGACCGAGCAGGCTCCCGGACGCTGCTGTGACACGGTCGGCCGCGGCGGCGCGCTCAGCGGCGGCGGACAGTTTCCGGTCGACGGCGGCGAACTCCGCCGAGGCGAATCCGGCCGTGGCCAGCGGAGTACCCGTGCGGTTGACCAACTGCACGACCCGCCCGGAGCCGTGGACGGGCGGCAGGCTGAGCGCGGCAGAGGTGACCAGCAGCCATCCGTGCCCCTTGGCAGCCTCCATCTGGACGAAGAGGAGCAGGCGGGGTTTTCCGCTGCCCGATGAGGCGAGTCGCAGTGCGACTCTCGGGCCCGACGGCAAGGACTCGCCTTTGCGCAACGGCACCTGCTCCCCACGCGCGGCGAGCTGCCTTCCGCTCTCGACATCGACGACTGCGCTGCCCCGCCAAGCGCGGCCCGAGACGCTGAGCCCCTTCAGCGCGGCCACGGGATCCTTGGTACCGGCAGCGGTCAGGGCCTCGGCGGAACGCCCCAGGGCGCTCATGTCTCCCCGGATTGCGTCACGGAGCCATGCGGCTCCGTCGGCGGCGATCTGCTCCTGGGAGTCGGTCACAGCCCGAGGCACGTCGCCGTCGCCGACCCCGCTCAGAGTCAGCGCGGTGAGAGCACTGACAGCGAGCAGCATGCACAACAACGCGGCGATGGGCGGGCGGACACCGCCGAGCAGCGGCATATCGCTGCGGAACCGGGCGATACGAAGACGGCTCCTCAGCCTCGAACCGACAGCGCCCAGCAGCGGCACACCGACACGGAAACGGTTGATACGAAGACGGCCCTTCAGCAGTCTCGTCATACCGACCACCGTGGTGAAACGTGTTTCGGCGGGTTCGGCACGGTGCTTCGGCATACCCTTCCCTCCCTCCCTCTGACTGGTGATGAACTTTCCACCGCTCGTTCCTCGTGACCTCAAGGCAGACAGACCTTCGACGACCCCGACGGGTGTCCGGTGGGCGGCCTTGAGTCCGGCGGACGAGGTGGGGAACCGCGCACGCCGCAGTGCACCCGCACCACACCGCTGCGGTGCGCAGCATGACCGTCAGTTGTCACACTCTTCTGTACGGCGGGCTCGGCCCCAACGGTTCGATCAGTGCCGACACGGGCCTTGTGGAGACTCTGGCCGTAGGCTTGTTGCCTCGCCCAGTGGGTTGGCGTCACTCACCGTGTTCTGCTGCTGTTCGCCTCGCGGACTCCCGCACGAGACCATCGGCCATGTGCTCTACGACTCCCGGATCGTCGCCTGAGTCTTCGTCGGCCCCATACGACTCATGGTGGATGAGGCGGCTGCCCCACCCACCATGAGGTGACACTTGTGTTCATCGGTCCCCGGAGCCCCGGCGACATCCATCGTCATGACGGGCCAGAGGGGGCCCGGAGCGCTGGTGGCCACATGACATCAGATGCCGGACGACGGACCTCAGGTGATCCCGGCCGACAATGAAGGCCACTGGCGGATCCGCACTCAGGGCTTCTCGAACTGGGTGTTGTTCGATGCCTCCCCATTGCTCGTCGTGGGGACGCCGACCGTCAACGACTTGGCCGCCGCAGGCGACTTCGCCGAGGTCTCGCCAGTGGAGCCGCCGGCGTGACATGACCCGTCGTAGAGAGGCGTGCTGTCGACGGGGAGGTCGGGATCCGGGTCGACAACGATCGACTGTTCGCCCGGCTTGGTGCTCGCCTGCTCGCACTGGACGATGCCGTCGTCGTTTGCCGAGCCCATGTACAGATCGACGTGGTTGGCTCCGCAGTCCGCGCAGCTGTCCTCCATCACGAAGTACTTCTTCAGGGCCGGATAGTAGATCTTGGTACCCGGCTGGTAGCTGCCCTCACCAGCCGCGAAGGTGATCGGGTCGTCGAAGGTACCCGTCCCACCCGCCTTGTCGTGGACAGACGGGTTCGAGATCTGCGTGCTGCCCCCCGGGTCGTTGTCCGCCGCGCCGTAGAAGGTCACATTCACGTCGGCTGCTTCCGACGCCGAGGCGTCGGAGCCCCCCAGCAGGCCGAGTACCGGCCCGAGGGAAGCAGCCAGGAACAGGCCCGCGTAGGACCACCGCTTCATTCGTCCTCCTGGTGTAACACCCATTGCTTGTGCGCTAATTCGGGAACGGTGTCGAAGAGCTCCGTGGTTCACGACATACCAACCCGGGCCCATGCCGGGGTAAACCGGGTGCGTTCGAGGCACGGAAGAGCGCCCTCCCGCGCCCTGCGAACGGGCGGCGTAGACCGTGACGGGCAGGAGCACGGCGCTGGCCACCTCAGTGGGGCTGCGGTGGACCGACGGCGGGCAGGTGCTGACCCGGTGCCGGGAGCGCTCGCTCCGGAGTCGCTGTCAGCTCGGTGCCCGGTAACGCCCCGGCCGCCAGTGACGGAGCCGCCCGCGTGGAACCACGGCCACGGCCAGCGCCACCAGCGCCACAACACCCGCGGCGAAGCCCCCCACCATGGCGGCCAGGCGCTCGGCGGAGTGGTCCGGGCGCGGGGGCATGGCCAGTCGCGGTCCAGCCGCGGCCGGCCGGGGCGAGGGGGAGGCGCTGCGTTCTTCCGGGAGTATGGAGGCCACCGCGCCGACCGGGTCCACGCAGCCGTAGCCCAGTTGTGCCTGTGGCAGCGCGGTGCCCGGGGCATAGGCTGTGGCCTTGAGCCGGTGCACCAGTTGGTCGAGCGTCAGCCGGGGACGGTAGTCGAGGACGAGGGCGGCGGTGCCGGCCACGAACGCGGTGGCGAAGCTGGCTCCCGTCCCGGTGAAGTAGCCGCCGCCCGGGCCTGCGCTCATCACCGTGTCACCGGGCGCCACCAGATCCACCGGCGCTCCCTGGGCCCCGTTGCCCAGCGGCTGCCCGCCCGCACCGATGGCTGCCACTGACACAACTCCGGGGTAGGCCGCCGGGTAGACCGCGCCGGACGAGGCCTGGGTGTCCATGGTGGCGGGGGCGACCACCAGCAGTCCGTTGTCGGTGGCCCGTCGTACCGCCTGCCGCAGCGCCTCGCTGCCGGTGTCGACGGCGACCGCGACGTCGATCACCTGTGCTCCGGAGTCCACGGCCGCGTTCAGGCCCTTGGCGATCAGGTTGGCCGTGGTGTCGCCGGTGACATCGGTGACCGACACGGCGAGGATCCGGGCCTTGGGCGCCATGCCGGAGAAACCCGCTCCCTGCTGCCGGGCGCCGGCGATCAGCCCTGCCACGAATGTGCCGTGCCCGACGCAGTCCCTTCCGACACCGTGGGGGTCGAACACACTTGGGCCGTTGGAGAGCCGGCCCTTCAGTGCCGGTGCGTGGGCGTCCACCCCGGTTCCCACCACCGCGACGGTGACGCCCGCCCCTTGGGTCAGTCTCCATGCCAGTTCCGGCCGCAGGTAGAGCTGCGGCCAAGGCACGCCACGGATCTTCCGTGCCGCCCCCTTGGTACAGCCTTCGCCCGCTCCTGGCAGCCTCTGGGAGATCTCCGGCAGGGAAGCCGCCGGGTCGGGCCCCGGAGACGTGGGCAGGCCCCCCTCCGCCGGTCGGTGACCCAGCGCGGCAGCCGTCACCGGAGGGGCGCACAGCAGCAGCAAGAGCGAGAACACGGGGACGGCGACGCAGGTCCGCCAGCCACCGGGACCGCGCCGCGGGACCGGCACCTCATGCCCTACCTTCACACATCGCTCCTTTTGACGTACTCCCTGGCCTAAAGTCCAGGGATTCCGGCCTGGGTCGTCTGACCCTTCCGGGGGCTTCCTGCTTCAACGCGCTGTGCGGGCACGTGTGCCCGTCTTACCGGCGCTCCACAGGCGTTTGGCGTCTCCACCCGTCCGGTGGCGACGATTCGGCGTCCTTCGAAGAGGACGTTGCGGGCTGCGTTGTGGTCGCGGTCGTGCACGGTGTGGCACTCGCCGCACGTCCACTGCCGGACGTGCAGGGGCTTGGGGCCGTCCCTGAATCCGCAGGCCGAGCAGACCTGAGAGGAGGGGAAGGCCCGGTCCACCTTGGCGAAGGTGCGGCCGTGCTTGAGCGCCTTGTACTGCAGCATGCCGACGAATGCGGACCATCCCGCGTCGTGCACGGACTTGGCGAGCCGGGTGCGGCCGAGGCCTGACACCGCGAGGTCTTCCACGTACACCGCTTGGTTGTCGCGAATGATCTGCGTGGATGCCTTGTGCTGCCAGTCCCGGCGCCGGTCCGCCACTTTGGCGTGCTGGCGTGCGACCTTGATGCGGGCTTTGGCCCGGTTCTTCGATCCCTTGGCCTTGCGGGACAGCTCCCGCTGAAGGCGCTTGAGCTTCTTCTCGGCCCGGCGCAGGAAGCGCGGGCTGTCGATCTTCCGGCCGTCGGACAGGACGGCGAAGGCGGACAGGCCGAGGTCGATACCGGCGTCGGTCTCCGCCTCGGGGAGGATGTCCGGTTCGGTGTCCACGACGAAGCTGAGGAAGTACCGGCCGGAGTTGTCTTTGGTGACGGTGAGGGACGTGGGTGGGGCCGGAAGCCGACGGGACCACTTGACCTTGAGGGTACCGACCTTGGCCACGTACACGGTGCCGTCGTCCTTCAGGGAGAAGGCGTTGGTGTTCAGGCGGATCGATTGCCGGGTGTCCTTCTTCGACTTGTAGCGGGGCGGCCCGACCTTGCGACCCGGCCGCTTGCTCCTGAGGTTGTCGAAGAAGTTCTTGTAGGCGGTGTCGAGGTCCCGGAGGGATTGTTGCAGGACGACCGCTGACACGTCGGCGAGCCAGGCGCGTTCCTCCGTGCGCTTGGCCTGTGTGATGCGAAGTCGAGACAGATCCGCTGACTTCACGTATGGCAGCCCCGCCGCGTGCGCTCCCTTGCGGTCGCGCAGGCAGTCGTTCCACACCACGCGGGCGCATCCGAACGCCTGGGCCAGCGCACGGCGCTGGGAGGCGTCCGGGTAGGCCCGGTAGTTGTAGCGGAGCTGCATGACCCGGATCCTAGTACGATTGGTCTCATGGATGGCAGAAACGATTACAGGCTTGGTAGGCATGTAGTTTCGGCGATGCACGTGCACTTGGTCTTCGTGACGAAATACCGGCGTGGAGTCTTCAACGACGAGATACTGACGCGCTGCGAAGAGATCATGCGCAAGGTGTGCGAGGACTTCGAAGCGGAGCTGAAGGAGTTCAGCGGCGAACGCGATCACGTCCACCTCCTGGTGCACTACCCGCCGAAGGTCGCCGTCTCCAAGCTGGTCAACAGCCTCAAGGGCGTCTCCGCCCGCCGGATACGGCAGGAGTTCACCGGCCGGATCAACCACGCCATCATGCACGAGCACCTGTGGTCACCCTCCTACTTCTCCGCGTCGTGCGGCGGGGCGCCGTTGGCGATCGTCCGCCAGTACATCGAGCAGCAGCAACGTCCGCTCTAAGGTGCACGTCAGAGCAGTCTTGAGATGCATTCATCCCCGGCGTGAACGCCGGGGCTTTCTGCAAGGAACCCGGTAAGGGTGAGTCGACTCCGCACCCGCGCGGACGGTCCCGCTCACACGGGGCCGACCGCCCGGTCGAGCGGGATGTCCTCGGGCAGCAGCAGGCTCAGATCCTCGAGACTGGTGGCGGACGACCGGCTGAGCCTGCCCGCCTGACGTGTCACCGCGGCCTCCAGCACCTGCCGGGCCAGCCGGGCGTTGCCGAAGTTGCGGTCCCTGGGCACGCTGTTGAACAGTGTGTGCAGCAACTCGACCGTCTCGGGGGCACAGCTGTAGCCCACCGACTCGGCATGTCCCTGCACGATCGTCACCAGCTCGTCGCTGCTGTAGTTCTCGAAGAGGATCTGCCGGGAGAAGCGGGAGGCGAGCCCGGGATTGGAGTCCAGGAAGCCGCGCATCTCCTCCTGGTAGCCGGCGACGATCACCACGACCTCGTCGCGGTGGTCCTCCATCAGCTTCACCAGCGTGTCGACCGCTTCCTGGCCGAAGTCGCCCCCTGTCGCATACGCGGGCGTCAGTGCGTACGCCTCGTCGACGAAGAGGACACCACCGCACGCCCGTTCGAACGCTTCACGGGTGAGCTGCGCGGTGTGGCCGACATAGCGGCCGACCAGATCGGCGCGGGCCACTTCGACCAGCTGGCCCCCGGGCAGTACTCCGAGCGAGGCCAGCAGCTCACCGTAGAGGCGGGCCACGGTGGTCTTGCCAGTACCGGGCGGTCCCGCGAAGACCAGATGGTTGCTGATCTTCGCTGTCGGCAGTCCCGCCTGCTCACGCCGGCGCACCTGGGCCAGGAGGTTCACGACGTCCTCGACCTGTTCCTTGACCGCCTGCAGGCCCACCATCGCGCGCAGTTGCTCCAGTACGCCAGGCGTACCGTCCTCACTCTGGCCGCCCCCGGCGACGACTGCCGCGGCTGCCTCGCCGACGTCGACCGGTACCAGCCGGACCAGGTCGTCGAGGGTCGTCTGAGGGAGTCCCGCCAGCCGTGACGCCTGACGGTCGATCATCTCTTCGAACACCTTCCGGGCCGCTCGGCCGTTGCCGAAGTCCGCGCCCTTGGGCATCCGTTCGAAGTGCACCGACAGCGCTTCGCGCGTCCCCTCGGCCAGTTGGTAGCCATGTGCGACGGACATGGTCTCCACGATGGTGACCAGCTCCTGCACCGAGTAGTTCTCGAACTCGACGGTCCTGCTGAACCGGGAGGCGAGGCCCGGGTTGGAGTCCAGGAAGCCCCGCATCTCCTCGGAGTAGCCCGCGGCGACCACCACGATGTCGTCGCGGTGGTCCTCCATCAGCTTCACCAGCGTGTCGATGGCCTCCCGGCCGAAGTCGGCTCCGGATCCCTTGCCCTGGGCGCTGAGCGTGTACGCCTCGTCGAGAAAGAGCACGCCGCCGAGCGCCTCCTTGAACTTCTCGGTGGTCTTGATGGCCGTGCCGCCGACGATCTGGGCCACCAGGTCGGCTCTCGAGACCTCCACCAGATGACCGCTGCGCAGCACTCCGAGGTTGGCCAGGATCCCCCCGTACAGCCGGGCCACGGTGGTCTTGCCGGTACCGGGTGGTCCCGCGAAGATCAGGTGACGGCTCATCGGCAGCGCGGGCATACCGGCCTGCTCCCGTCGCTTGGCCAGCTTGTTGAGGTTGACGAGGGTGCTGACCTGTTCCTTGACGCCGTCAAGGCCGACCAGGGCCTGCAGCGCGGCCAGCGGCCCCTCCGGGTCGACGTGCGGCTCGGATGCCGCTTGCGCCACGGCGTCGGGTCCCGCGTCCGGTTCCGCCGCGGCGGTCGCCGTACCATGCGCGTCGGCGATGCCGTTGTCACGGCTGGACAGCCCCTCGACCGACAGCCGGTTACTGGGCTTTGTCTGCCTGAGCCCCGAACCCCGGTTGTCGAAGACGGAGCAGTCCGCCACCCGTACCGGCTCGGTGGTGTCCAGCCGGACTCCGTCGCCCGTGTTGTTGAAGAGTTCGCATCCGGTGAGCGTGGCACGGGCCCCGTCCGCGACCGAGATGCCGTTGCGGCGGCTGCCGCGGACCCGGGATCGCGACGCCGTCAGTTCGCCCTCCGCCTCCACCGCCAGCCCGTCCGCACCGGAATCCACCACTTCGCAGTCCCGCAGTGTGGCCTGGCCTCCGTCCGCCACGGACACCCCGGCGTGTCCTGCCCCCCGCACCGTGGTCCTGCCCACATAGGTGTTGGCTCCCTCGGCGACCCGGATACCGGACTTGCCCGCCGATGAGACTTCGGAGTCCTCCAGTCTTCCGCGGGCGTCCCGCACGACTTCCACGCCGTGCCCGCCGACCTCGGAGATCGTCGTCCGGCGCAGCAGCGGATTGGCGCCGTCGGTCACGATGACTCCCGCGTCCCCGGCGTCGCGGACCTCCAGCCGGTCGAATTCGGCCGTGCACTCCCCCACCAGCTCCACGCCCGCGCCACCGCAGTCGCGCACCAGAGCCCTGGTCAGGGTCGGGCTGCAGTGCTCCCCCACCCAGATGCCCGAGCTCTCGGCGTCGGCGACCTCGCATTCCTCGAAGGTGCCGCGTGAGCGCGCGTCGATGTGGATTCCGCTGCCCTTGGTGCGCGAGGTACGCAATCTGCGCACCACCGGATCGGTGCCACCCGCGAGTACGATGCCCTGCGCGGAGGCCCCGGAGACCGTGCAGTCCTCCACCACGGCCCGGCCCGAGGTGCTCAGGTAGACGCCCACCGAGGTGTCGCGGATCGCGGTGCGCATGACCCGGGTGGAGCTGTTCTCCTCGAGCGCCACGGCCGGCTTGTCGGTAGCGGAGATCTCGCAGTCCTCGACCGAACCACGCGCCTCGCCGTTGGCGCACACGCCATTGCCCCGGGCGTCCCGCAGTACGCACTTGCGCACCACGGGATTGGCCCGCTCACCGATGACCACGGCAGATGTACCGAGGTGCTCGACGACGCAGTCCTCGATCACGCTGGACCCGTTGGAGGTATCCACGATGCCGGCGCCCGCGGCGTTGGTCACCCGGCAGCCCCGCATCGCCAGCGTGCCCTGCTGCCGGGTGAGCACGGCCGTCCACGACGAGCCGATGACCTCGCAGTCCTGCAGCGCGGCCTGGCCCCGGGAAACATCCACGGTGGGCAGTTTGTCGTCCCTGCCGTGCAGCACCAGTCCGGTGAGCTGTACGGCCTCTGCGGCGATCTGGACCGCAGCGCCCCGCCGCGGCGTGATCTTCACTGTGCCGCGAACGTCTTCGGCGGTGATGGTCACCATCTTCGTGATGACGAGGTTTTCCTCGTACCGGCCGGGCCGGACGCTGATGACCGCACCGCTGCGGGCCACCTTCAGCGCCTCCCCGATCGTGGGGAAAGAGCCGTTGTGCCGCTCCCCGCACACCGTCAGTACATGGCGTACCACGCCGCCTCCGTTCCGTTTCTGCCAACTCCGTGGTCCCCATGCGCGAGCCGCGTGCCCGTACGGGCCGCGTCGACCGCGATCACGGCGAGCAGTCCGCCCGTACCGCCGCCGCGGCGAAATGAGCACCGTTCTGCGTGTCGTCGCCCCGGGTGTGCAGCACCACCGCGATCAGACCGTTCTTGAGCGGGAAACGTCCGCCGTTGACCCACTGACCTCGGTTGGTCACCTGGTTGACGTCGAGTGTGCCCAGCGCTCCCTTGCCCGGCGACGTGCTGGTCTGGACGGTGTAGTAGGCGGGAGCGCCTCCGACCTCCTTCGGATTCGCGCTGTCCGGGACGTAGAAGGAAATCGTGCAGGAGCCGCCGGCGACCGAGCCGGTTCTGAAGGCCCACACCGCGGAGTTCTCGTCGTCCTGGCGGGGATCGCCGGACATCGGCACCGACACATAGGCTCCGCTGCAGCCGTTGCCCGCGAAGCTTCCGCTGGAGTGATTCGTCCAGCCTGCGGTGCCGTCGGTGAACCAGCCGTTCTCGGTGAAGGTGCCGCTGTGGCCAGTACACCCGGGGCCCGCGACTGCCTGGTAGGTGCTGGCTGCGGGAGTGTTGTCCGCGGACGGGCTCGGCTGCGGGGTGCTGTGCCCGGACGGGCTCGGCTGCGGGGTGTTGTGCCCGGACGGGGATGAAGGGGTGCTTGCGGGCTTGTGGGGCGTGGGGCTCGTCGCGGGCGTCGGTGCAGCGTGCTGGCTGTGTGCGACAGGAGCCACAGGAGCGGGTTGTGCGGCGTTCTTGTGCCCACTGGACGTCGTCAGGTGCGCGATCACCAGGGGCAGACCGACCAGGACAAGCCCCGCCAGAGCCGCTGCCGCGACCATCGGCCTTGAGATCTGGCCCGGGGGGAGCTCACCGTCGTCGTTGCCGTCTCCCCCCTTGTCGTCCCCCGGCCCCGGGTCCTTGCCCACCAGGGTCACCGCCGCCGACACGGGCTCAGCCTTGGTCGCGGGCTTGGCTTGTGCCTCTTCGGTAAGGGCCCCCGGAACGGCTTCGGTCTCTCCCCTGCCTGTCCGGGGCTCGGGTACCTGCCACTGCGGCGTCTCGGGCAGCGTCGCCCTCGCCGGCAACACCACGTGCGGCTCCGCCAGCGCGACCGGTTCCGGGTGCTCTTCCCAGGCCACTACGGGCAGTTGATATCCCCCGGTGTCCTCGGAGTCGGGTGCGTACCCGCTTGTGTACCGATCGGTGTCCACCTTGGCCCCTTCGACAGTGCGGCGGGCTTCAGGTGCCTCGCCCGCCCCGACCGGAGCGCGCCCCGACGGTTGCCCCACGCGAGCGCCGGGACACGCTCCCTACCCCTGACGACGGACCGCCGACCGTGACGGGTTCACATTCCGGCACCTGGAACACGGTCGCCCTGCACCGGCATCTGGTCCCTCGCGCGTCTCCTTGGCGATGGCGGCGTCACCGATGTCACGGGTGAGTGCTGGTCTCACTCCGGATCGCGGATCTCGCCGGGTATGTGCGCCACTTCGATGCGCAGGCCGTCCGGATCCTCGACGAAGACGGCGAAGTAGCCTTCGGCGTATTCGGGGTACTCGCGTGGCTCGTGCACCACTGTCCAGCCGCCCTCGGTGACATTGCTGTGCACGGTCTGTACGGTGTCCCGATCGTCGGCGAGGAAGGCCGCATGGTGCCAGCCGGGGCGGCCGAACGTGTGTCTGGCGCAGTCCTCGCCCTCCACGGGCCACAACAGGATTTCCGGGGCCGGCCCGTGCCACATGCTCAGTCGGTCGGTGGCCATGGCAGGGGTGTACCCGAGTGGGCAGAGGACGGCGTCGTAGAAGCGGCGGGACTCCGCCATCCGGGCGGTCGTCATCGACAGGTGGTGAAGGGTCATCGTGATGGCTCCCATCGCTGTGTTGGGTCGGTGTTAGCTACGGCACGGCAGACCTGACATTCGATGCCCCTGTTGGGCAGGCGAGCCGGTCGCCGGGCTCGGCATGAAGTCCAGTTCAGCGTCTGCGCTCTGTGCTAACGACCAGGAAGACGCCGGCTACGACGATGGCTGCTCCGAGCAGGACGGGCCAGGAGAGCGGCTCGCCGAGGATCAACCAGCCCAGAAAGACGGCGACCACTGGATTGACGTACGCACACGTGGCAACCCCGGAATGCGGGGCGGTGCCGAGCAGCCAGGCGTACGCGGTGAAGGCAACCAGCCCGCCGAAGAGCACTAGGTGGGCGAGCCCTGGCCAGGAGACGGTAGAGATCGCGTCGAGGTTCAGATCATGTTTCTCCCAGCGGACCAGACCCACCAGGAGGCAACCCGCGCCGCCGGCAAGCATCTCGTAGGCGCCGGCTGCCAGCGGGCTGCGGGGGAACGGCAGCCGAGGAGAGAAGAAGGATCCGATCGACCACAGCAGCGCAGCCGCGATCGCCGTGAGTACTCCGCCTAGCTTCACCTGTCCGCTCAGCCCGGGCACGATCAGAACCGCTGATCCGGCAAGCCCTACCAGCACCCCCAGAAACGTGATCGCGGGGACCCGTTCGCCAGTGACGGCGTGCAGCACCACAACCCAGAGCAAGGTCACGATGATGAGCAGGGCTGCGAGCCCGGAGGGCACCGACTCCTCCGCCAGGACCACCATGCCGATGCCACCCACCAAAAGCAGCAGGCCCACGGCGGCCGCCGCCAGCAGCTGGCGGAGGGTTACCCGAAGCTCGGCCGCCCCTTCCCGCCAGGCCAGCAAACCGGCGAGCACCAGCCCAGCCGCAATGAATCGAGTTCCGGCGGAGAACATCAGGGGTACGGCCGCGGTCACTACCCGGATGCCGAGTTGGGCGGAGCTCCAGACCAAGTACACGACCGCCAGGGCGGCCCAGGCCGTGACACTGATCCGCCGGGCCGTCGGGTTCTCGTGGCGTCGCTCGGCGGGGAACTGCGGGACCGAGCCCAATGATGTGTTCGGGGTACGGGGTGGCATTCGCCGTTCCTCTTCAACCGTGTAGAGCTGCCGCCTGCTGGAGTTCGTCATGGGCCTGATATGGCGCGTCGCAGCAAGATTCACCACGCTGAGTGGGACGGCACACCCCTTGGAGCGACGGAGTCGACATAGTCTCCGGCACAGAGAACGGCGCTCGTTCCGTTTCAGGTTCACAGGACCGTCATGGCGGGCAGTCGGAGTTCGGATCGGCCGGGCTCGGGCGAACCCGAGCGAACGGGTCGCCGCCGGCGCTCTGGCGGACGGTGGACTACTTCGCCGTGCTGGCCGGGTCGTACTGCCACCACCAGGCGATGCATGGGATGGACAGTGGCGCGGTGGAGTCGTCGCGCGGGTGGGGGTGCAGACCGCTTCCGGAGGTCTGCATGATCTCGTCGCCGCCCTCGCCGTCGGCGTAGCGGTAGCGGGCGGTGGCGACGGACATGTCGACAACGCCGCGCACGTACTGGGCTATGACGTGAAGGTAGTCCGCGAGAGCGGGGGTGGCGCTGACGAGGTGATCGCGCAGGCGCAGGAAGAGGGTCATGATCCTGTCCCAGATGCGCATTGCCAACTCGAGCGCTTGTTCCTCCGAGCAGTCGTATTCCGCACGTATGGCATCGACGATGTTGGGCGGGCCGTCGGTGCGGGCGCGCTCTTTGCGGTAGGAGGCCACGTCGGTGGCGAGTGTGGCCAGGGCGGCGGACATCTCGGTGATCGCGCGCACCGGGCGGTGTTCGAGGAGGTCCGGAGGGAGCGTACGTTCGGCGATGATGGTCATCAGCTCGGGAAGCAGGTGACCGCCACCGGTGGACAGGCGGTACAGCATGTACTCGTCCAGTCGGGGGTGGTCGGCGCGGGCGTTGAATCCTGCTCCCTGGGTCTCGACGAGGAAGTACCTGGTGAGTGCGTTGGTGAAGCGTGCCGTCTGGTGTACGCCGACAAGTGCTTCCATACGCGTGCGCACGTCCCACAGGGCCGCTCCGTACTTGTCGGAGGGGTACAGTTCCTCGCCCACCTCCGCGGAGCGGTGGATCCGCACCACCGCGCGGGCCAGTTCGCCCGGCTTGTCGCGCAGTTCGCCTTCGTCGCAGTACTCGTCGTCGAAGGCGAAGGTCCACAAACTGTAATCGGACAGGACCCGAAGCGGCTCCGGGCGTGCGGTCGGGCACATACGCGCGGCCCAGTACCCGGAACGGGTGTGGATCATCCGTCGCCGCGACGCATCGTCGGCTCCCAGACCGAAGCGGTACATCCACGCGGTGCTCTGAGCGTTGATGTCGTGCGCGTCCGGATGCATGGCAGGGCCTATGGGGCAGTAGAAAGCTGGCAGGACCGTGGCCGACTGCTTCTCCTGTGCGCCGATCGTCTCTGTCGATCCCATGATGTCGGCAAGACCTTCCGCGCGGTCGGCTCTCGTCTGACGGCCGGCGCGGATTCGCCGGCGGCCCACTATGAATGACGGAGGCCACAAGAGCGCCGGTTCACCTCCTCATGTGGAGGTCACGTCAGCGGTCGCTGCGTGGTGACGCAGGCCAGTCAGGTGCCGATGTGGCCTGCTGCCGGGGCCAGAGGGGTCGATCTCGGTGTCGGCCACCCTCGGGCGGCCCACCGACGGCCCAGGGCGGGGTAGTTGTGTCCTCACCTCGGTTAGTGATCTATCCTCCGCGCCATGAATGTGATCATGGCTTCCCTCGCCTCCCTCTGTGGGCTCATCGCCGCCGGAAACCTCGTTCAGGTGATCACCGGTCGCCGGCTCATCAAGCCATCGGCGAGCACGTGCTCTGTCCCCCAGCTCCGGCGCGAATCCGCAGTCAGCGCTGTTGTGATGATCGGTACTGCGTTCGCGGTGATGCATGTGTTCTGGGGACTACTGCTGGCCATACCCGGCATGGCCTGGTTCATCCTCACACGGAAGCGAGCTACCACGAGTTGAGACCAGTCTCCGAGCCGACCAAGTAGGGATGGTGATTTAGCCTGACACCGTTGCTGACCATATAGCGGACCGAGTCCGGCATCACGCGGTGGCAGAAGTCCTCCGGCCCCCCACCCCTGAAGCCACGCAGGCACCCGGCAGCAACCGCCGGACAACCTGCCACTCCGCCTCCGTCGGGTCCGAGCCGTAACACCGCACGCGCGCCAGACCGTGCGCCGCTTTCCCAAACCTGTACGCGGGGCAGCACACTCCGGTGACGGCGCGCTGGACTCTGCGCCCACGAGCACGAAAGACCGCGACACAGGGCCTCCTGGTACTACTCGGTTGGGGTCACAACCCCGAGCTACCAGGAGGCTCTGCAGTTGTGCCACGGCCACCGAGAGATCACCCAAACAAGAACCGTGTTCGACTGACCAAGCCTGTCGACCGGTAAGCGGAAGGCTTCTGAGAGATCTGGCCTGTGGAGTCTCGATGTCTCTGCAGTCCCGGCGAGCTCCGGCGCCCAGACCAGCCTCGACTCCGTCGCCAGCGTATCCGTGCCCACCGGCAACGTCATCTGCACCATCGCCGTCCGGCGGCGGCTTGCCAGCAGGCTGGGGAAGAAGCTGCCAGTGCGGACCTCAAGGCCCGCAGGCCCAGGTCTCCAACCAGCGTGGTCAGCGTTTACTGAGCTTGAACTCGGGTTGTCGTGGCTGCTGACAGAGCTTGATCCTCGCGGTACGCCGTTGTCATGAGGTATGCGCAGGGCGGAGGCCTGACGGACGAGCGCAGGCAGTTCCGCGAGGGTATCCGGATGACAGCCGCCGAGCGGTTCGCCCTCAGCAAGCCGAGTTCGGTGATCGCGAAGGAGTTACGGGTCAGCGTGCGCTCGGTGCAGCGGTGGCGGCGGGCTTGGGACAAGGGCGGACCGCGGGCCCTGCGGTCGACGGGGCCGGCCTCGCCGTCACGGCTGAGCGAGGCCCAGTTCGCCGTACTTGTAGCCGAGCTGGCCAGAGGACCGGTGGCGCACGGCTGGCCGGACCAGCGCTGGACGCTGTCGCGGATCAAGACCGTGATCGGCCGCCGCTTCCACAAGAGCTACACCCTGCAAGGAGTGCGCAAGCTGCTGATCCGACACGGCTTCTCCTGCCAGGTGCCGGCCAGACGGGCCGTCGAACGCGACGAGGACCGGGTGACCGGATGGGTGAAGGAGACCTGGCCGCAGGTGGAAGCCTCGCGGCGGCGCTCGACGCCTGGATCATCTTTGAGGATGAGTCCGGCTTCTCGATGACGCCGCCTGCCGCCCGCACCTGGGCCCGCCGGGGCCACACACCCGTCATCCGGGTCCGCGGCCGATTCCGCCGCCGCATCTCGATCGCGGCCCTGACCTGCTACAAGCCGGGCGAACGCTCCCGGCTCATCTACCGGCCCCGCCGCGACGACGCCCGACGCGACGGACGCAAGAGCTTCGTCTGGACCGACTACCGTGACCTGCTCATCACCGCACACCAGCAACTTGGCGGCCCATCGCGCTGATCTGGGACAACCTCAACGTCCACCTCGCCGCCGGGATGCGGCAGTTCATCGCCGAACGGAACTGGCTGACCGTCTACCAGCTGCCCTCCTACGCGCTGGACCTCAAGCCAGTGGAGGGCATCTGGTCCCTGCTGCGGCGCGGCTGGCTGTCCAACACCGCCTTCACCACGCCCGAGCACCTGATCCAGACCATCCGCCGCGGTCTGAGAACGATCCAGTACCTCCCTGGCCTGATCGACGGGTGCCTCGCCGGAACCGGGCTATCCCTCCCGTCCGCGACAACCCCAGTTCAAGCTCAGTAACCACGGTGCCCGGCACAAGGCCATCGTGTAATTTCTCTCAACGAGCTTTGTAATTCGCAGAGTTGGGTGACCTCTACTCCATGGTTAAGGACTCTGCGGTGATCGCTTCTGTGCCCTCGGCGGGACACCATCGAGTCTCCGACCGGCTGCCGGTGCGCAACACCCCCGCACGCATCAGGGAAGCTGCGCTGTCATGTATTCGCATGACTTTCCACAACGACCTCTCGGCCATATGTTTCAGACGTCCCAGTTCATTCGTCCGGTAGTCAACGGACTGCAATGAGTAATGAAACGGAATGAAATGAAACGCCTTGCGCTGTCCGTTGCAGCGGTGCTGCTCGGTCTCACAGGCTCCCTGGCCGCAACCGCCACGCCAGCCGCCGCTGCTACCGCGCCGAACACGTGCTGGACGGTGACCGACACCTCGTCGAACTACGAGTACAAGTGCGAGTTCGGAATCTTCCCGCTGGCCAACACGGCATCGGGCGACCAGGTCAAGCAGGCGGTGTTCAAGACCGCGATCACGCACTTCAGCACGTACTTCCCCTTCAGCGGCTGCGGCAGCGTGTTGGTGGTCGGTAACAGCTGCACCCTGCAGCCGGGCAACGCCCCGGTCAAGGTGGACACCATCGGGGACAACTACTTCATCCTCAAGTCACTTCCCGGACACCCGGAAGGTGCCGACCGCTACATCAAGTTCGCGTTCTATATTCTCGACAACCAGCTCCGGCTCGGTGTCCGCGCCTGGGGCCCGCCGACGTACGCAGCAAAGGCGACTGTGAGCTCCGGTACGGCCGATGCCGTTTGGGGACAGTACGCCGAGAACCTTTACCACATTGTCTACCCCTGAGCCGTCGTGAGGGCTTCCTCTCCCTCCTGAGTCGGCGACGCGCGTAAATGCTAAACGCGTTGCAGGTGCCGCCCGATCTGACGATCGGGCGGCATTTCGGCATTCGCCCGAGGGATTGTTGTGCGTCAGTCTGTGAGCGACCGCTTCCAGACGGTGCAGCTCAACGAGGGACGAAATCCGTAATGGCCCTCCCGAAGAGAAACGAATAGTGGGCCGAGTCACGCCGCTGCATCGACCCCCACATACTCGCCGAGTGGACACTGTCCGGGCCGCGTCTCCTGGCGGCTGTCCTTCATCCCCCTGATCCGTCCCAGGCCCTGGCGGCGGCGTCTTGGGCACCGCCAGGGCCTCCGGGGTCACGGAGCCTTCCATGCCTCCACCAGGGCATCGAAGAAGGCTGCACGCTGCGGAGCCTTCGCGCGTAGTTCCTCCAGAGCCACGAAGTAGAACTTGGCCGCCTCCGAAAGGTCCTCGTTGGGGTTGGTGGCGCCGTACAAGGTGATCGGCCGCTCGCCGTCGAAGTTCAGGAATCCGTCCTGGTCCCAGGTACCGGCCTGGGCCGTGAACTCTGGAAGCTCGGCGGCCAGTTCCTTGGCGATGCGGGTTGCCGCCCTGCCCGAGATCTCTCCTTCCTTCTTCACGAACACCGCCGGGTGCCGCTGCTTCAACGACTCCACGGCAGCGGCGTGCCTCGGTGCCCCTCGACCGCGAATGCCTCCGGGCGCAGCAGGAACGACTTGACCGACGCCTCGAAGTCGGCCTTGGGTGACTTGGCGTCGCCGCGCGGGGGCTCGACACCGTCGGCGAGCTTCGGCTTCCCGTCCGCGGTCCAGGTGCCGAACCGCTCAGTGAAAGTCGGCAGGGCGTACTTGAGCAAACCGTGCGCCAGTTCGTGGGTGGCGGTTCCCTCGATCTCCCGCTCACCACCGCCGAATCCCTTCGCCAAGAGCACCGGCGCGCAGACGTTGAAGACCTTGTGAGAGCCGATGTACTCCCCGGCCATCGTCAGATCCCGCTTCTTGCGTTCCAGGCCGAACGTGACCGCCCCCACCATCGTCACTTCCTGGTCGTGGCCGGCACGGCTTGACTCGGCGCGCCGCCGGCCGAGAATCGGCGCGTAGTGCGCCAGTGCCTTGTAGAGGCCGCGCAACTCACCTATGGACCACTTGCGCACGGCGACCCGCTCCAGCGTTTTCGCATCCGCTCCCGGGTTGGTCTCTACCACTGCCGAAGCCGCCAGCCCCGACGCCACCTGTACGCCGTACTCATCGCTGAACTTCCCCACCAGCTCGGCGGCTTCGGCGATCGCCGCCTGCTCGTCGGTGCCCGCAGGCACTGTCAGCCGTTCCCCGGCGGGCAGCGCCGTCGGCTGCGGCAGCAACGTCGTGCCCTGACCCGACGACTGCGAACTCTCGCCCGGCTCTTCCGGCCGATCGTCCTGGCGGCCCCCTCCGCCGGGCGGGAACATCCCTGTCCGCCCCTACGCGCCGCGGGCCCTGCGCAGGTGGTTGGCCAGCTCGATCGCCGCCCGCTCCGGATCGATGCTGCCGCGGTCCAGGTGCAGCGCGTATTCGACCCTTGCCAGCGCTTCTCTCTGCTGCGGGTCGGGGGGACCGTCGATCACGGGTGGGTAGTAGTTGTGAGTATGCATGATGCCCGAGGCGGTCTGCCGCAGGTCGGCGCGCACTGCGGCGTTCATCTTGTGGTGCGCCAGGAGGGCCGCGATCTCGTCCAGGGGGGTGTCGAGGGCGGTCAGCGCGGTTTCCGACATCAGCGCTCTCTGCCACTCGGGGTGGAGGAGGGCGAGGCTCTCGGAGAGTGGCTCGTCCGGCAGGTCGAGCGTGAGCCTGGGGCCCTCGTGCACCTGGCCGTCGGGGTCGGGTTCGATGCTGGGGGGTACCTGGGTCGTCTCCTCGTCCACTGCCAGGGCAAGGGATTCGCCGGACTCGGACGCCGGCGCACCGAATTCGTCGTTCGCCTCGGACTGTGGTGCAGCAGACTCGTCGTCCTCCTCGTCCGGCAGCTCGGGGATCGGCGCGAGCTTCGGCTGATCGAGGACGTCCTGGGGCGATGGCTCCTCCACCAGTTCCGTGGGCGGCAGCAGCGAGTCTCCGACGCCCTTGGGGTGTGCGGCGTCGAAGATGGCCGGGCCGTCGTAGTCGTGGGTGAGCGTGGTGGTTTCGGCCAGCGGCAGCCCCAGTTCTACCGGGATGACGCCGGAGATCCGCTCGGTCTCGTCGCCGTACCGCAGGGTGAGGTCGATCCGCACGAAGCCGTCGAAGATCGCGCTCGGGTTGGGGAACAGTCCGCTGTTCACTACCCGGCCGCCGCTGTCCTGCAGGTCGGTACCGCGGCCGCGGTACTGCCCGCCCGTCTGGAGCCCGGCGCTGACGGGAATGCCCAGGCCCTCGAGGTCGGCTGTGACGTTGCCGGTCAGGCCCACGGTGTGTCCGTCCTGTCGGCGGTGTGCCGTGCCTGCCGTGTTGAAGCTGACGGCATTGGTCTTCGCCTTGTGGTCCTGACGGACGTAGGAGAGCTGGAGGATTTCCGCCGTGGCGGAGATCTGGATGCGCCGGCCGCCGGCCCGGTTGTTGGTGGTGGGACTGAGCAGCACTTCACCGCGGGTCATCGCTGGGAGGTTGGCCATCAGGATCTCGCGTGAGACGACGGCGTGGATCATCGGGCTGTTTCGCTTCCACAGCGATGTGCCGAGCAGTTGCTTCCCATGGATCTCCAGCGCCTGGCGGAGGCCACCGGTGGCGGGCAGGTCGCGCACGGTGTCCGTGTCCGCGAGGCCGGACTCCCGGCCGTTGGGGGCCGGCCACACTCGGGCGGGGGGCGCCACGGCGTCCGGGGGTGCCGGTGTACGAACCGCGCTGGTGGGCGCCGGCGCCGGCGGCTCCTCCTCGATGACGTCGTAGATGCCTGTGGGCCCACCGACGCCGAGACCGGCCGACTGCCTGGATTCGGACTGCTCGGACAGGAACCGGAAGCCGACCGGAACGCTGCCGACCGCCGATCGCTCCGCCTCCAGTGGCAGGGGCTTGTGCTTGAACCTGAAGTGCAGCATGGCGACCCCGCTGAACGAGGCGCCGGGCACCTTGGTCTTGGTGTAGATACCGCTGACCGTGGTGTGCGAGCTGGCGGTGCCGTGGGCGCGGGTCAGTGTTCCGGTGATGCCGCCCCCGAGCTGCAGTGGTACGACCCCTGTGCCGGTGGGGTCGACAGAGCCGCTGACCTGTGCCGTCCCGGTGAGCTCGGTGGAGGTGTCGGACGTCGTGGAACCGTCGGTGCCGGACCTGGCGGTGGTGACGCGGGTGCCGATGTTGAACTCGACCGGGTCCGCGTTGCTGGTGTGGACCGCGTCCACGTCGGTCCCCGTCTTCCGGACCGAGGCCGTGATCTCGACTGCGCCCCAGGCGGTGTGCACCGTGAGCGGATCGCCGGCGTTCATGGAGCGGAGCGAGTGCTGGAGCCGGTCCAGGGTGACTTCCTTGAGGATCTTCGCCCGGACCTTCTTCCAGCGCCATGCCCCGTAGACCGAATGGCCGCTCTCGTCCAGATCGTTGACGAGGTCCGCGCAGGTGCGGGAGCGGCCGTCGAGGCCGGGCAGCACCCACATGTCCTCCACGAGGTCGGAGGAGCCGAGAATGTGGCGCTGTTCGATCCGAAGCGGCGGCTCGAAGGCGGTCTGCGGCTGCTGGGCGGTCGGTGCGCCGGTCGCGTCGGCGATCTGGAGGTCTCGCTCCGGGAACAGCAGTTCGGCCGTGAGCGGCACCGTCCTGCCTCCGATTGCGAAGGGCTTGAGCCCCAGCCACTTCTTGAGCCGGTATTCGACCTCGACGTAGATCCTGCCCTGGAAGACCGCCGCGTTTCCTACGGCCTTGCCGCGGGTGACGGTGCGTCCGGTCATGGTGGAGGTCTGGCTGTGGGAGCGGGTACGGCCCGGGGCGCCCGAGAGCGTCAGCGAGACCGGGCCGGTCTTGCCCTTGGCCTGGACCGTGAGCGTGTCCCGGGACCAGTCTTCCTGCTCGGTGGCCAGGCCCGTTTCGGTGTCGGTACCGATCTCGTACTCGGTGCTCCGTGTGGTCTCCCGGTAGACGGGCTGGTCGAGGGGGTCTATCCAGGCCCTGCGGACCACGATCTTCCCGGACCACCCGTTGCCGGAGACCGGGACGGATATCTGGCCGCCGCCTCTGGTGAGTTCCGAGAGGAACGGCTTGAGCGCATCGCCTTCCAGCGTCTCGTTCAGGGCCTTCTCGGTATCGGCCCAGCCGCTGCCCAGTGCGTCCTTCAGGTCCGTCCTGATGGTGTCGACGAGCGCGTTGCCGTCCGGGTAGAGGCTCAGCACGACGTCGGAGGCGCCGAGTCTGCCTGCTTGCACGTGCGCTGGGGGCAGCAGGACCCGTCCGTCGGGCGTCGGCTTGGTGCTGAGGTATCCGGTGGGCTCGCCCACCGCTCCATGTTCGGTGAGCTGGTCGATCACGCCCTGGTAGGTTCCGGGGGTCACCGTGATGGGTGTCAGGCCCCCGGTGGATACCGTCAGCGATTCGCCGGCCGGGATGGTCACTTCGCCGTTCAGGTGCGCGGTCCGCTGGACGGGTGTGCGCAGGGCGGCCTCGAAACGGAAGCTCACCTCGAAGCTGGCGTCGAAGACACCCACCCTTACCGGGATCTTGCTGTTGGTGAGCACCGCGCCGGCACCGTTGGCACGGGTACCGATGAGGCTGTGGTACTTGCGATTGCCGGAGAACTGCAGGCTGAGCGCGGTGGAAAGGATCTTGGCGGGGCCTCCCGCCGAGCCGCCGAGCTGGGCCTCCCAGGTCTCGCCGCGGCGCTCCTGCTGGCCCGACAGCCGTCTGGAGACGGGAGCCAGTTCTGTACCGGCCATGCGCCGGAAGGTCATCGAGGTGACCTTGGCCGTGGCCGTGATCCTGAGGCCCGGGAACGCGGTCAGCATCCCGGTCGGCTCGGGTCCGTGCAGCACCCTGCCGCGTGACATCCCGCCGAGGTGTGCCAGGAACCGCTCCAGCGAGTAGGCGCCGCGCACGGCATTGCGGTACGTGCCCCACAGCGGGCCGAAGAACCGGGAGCCGGCCTGGTCCAGTGCCCGGAGCACACCCTCGTACCCGTAGAGGTCCCGGATGACGTCCGTCTCCTTCAGGCCGGTGCCCGGCTGTCCACCCCACACCCGCTCGGGTGGCAGAAGCTGGCCGTCCGCCGTGTGCCGGGTCGGTCCCGGCTCCTCGGGGGTGGTCGTGCCCGAGTCCTGGGGAGAGGTCGCCGCCTGCGGCGCCGTCCATGGCTCCGCGGCCTCCAGCGGCTCCGTCTCGGCGCTCTCGATCAGGGTCTGCACGCCCACCCGCAGTTCCCCGGTGCCATGCCGGGCGCCGCTCCTGAACTTGACATGGAGGGCTGCCACACCGTCGAAGACCTCGCCAGGCACCTTGGACTTCGTGGTGACGCCGGTACGGTAGCCCGAGGACACCACCCCGGTCTCGGAGGTGTTGAACACCCCAGTCGGCGTGAAGCTCCCCTGACTGGGAGGCAGGGCGCTGACGTTCAGCCCCGGGATCGCGACCGTCGTCTCGGACGAGCCCCTTCGCTGGACGGCCGTCGCGCCGCGGATCTCGTAGCCGGCGTTGAACTCGGTGGCCTTGGTGCTCCGTTGATGGTGCAGGGAGACGAGGGAGGCGGTGATCTCCACGCTTCCGCCGTCGGTCGTGACGATCAGGGGCTGGCCCGACATCATGGGCTTCAGCTCCTGGTGCAGGGAGACCAGCGTGAGCCGGCCCCCCAGCTGCTGCTTGACGGCCTGCCAGCCGTTTCCGAAGACCCGGCGGCCCACGTGGTCCAGCCCGTCCGGCAGACGGTCGAAGGCGCGGGGGTCGCGGGCACCGGGTTCGCCGCCGTCGGGGAGGAGGGGGTACACGTCCTTGACGATGTCCGTGGAACCGAGTCGCCGCTGCTGCTTGATCCGCTCGGGCACTGAGGCGTGGTGCGTCAACGCGAGGAAGTCGTCACCCGGGTTCAGTGTTTCGGCGCGCGGGATCGCGATCTTGACGCCGGACACCACCTCGGTACGGGGCATCTGGATGTGGTGCACGGAGATCCGGTTGGCGAGGTCGACGGAGACCCCGAAGACGGCCCAGCCGTCGAAGAGGGCCGCTTCCTCCACCGTCTTCGACTTGGACAGATACCTGCCGGCCGACGTGCGCTCGCTGCCCGCCTGCCAGTCCTTGGCCTTGCCCAGGGTGCTGGTCAGGCCGACCCCCGAGTCGAGCGCCATCTTCCCGGTGAGGGAGCCGGTGAGCCGCAGACGCGCGTCCTCAGTCCCGCCCACACCCTTCTGGGTCTCGGTCCCGTTCTCGAACTCGAACGAGTCCGCGTTCCGGTCGTGGGCGAACAGACCGACCAGCCCGTCGATCGTGATCGCACCCGTCCAGCCACCGAAGCGGACCGGGACGACCCAGGGTTCGCCGCGGGTCATACCGGACAGCCGTGACGCGAGCGTGGCCGCAGTGAGAGACGGCATCACCTGCGGGGCGAGCTCGCTCCACTCGTGTGGACGGAAGTGGCCCTTCAGCGCCTGCTCGACCAGTTGTTCAACTGCCCTTCCCTGAGTGGTAAGTTGGAGTATCTTGTCGGAGGCGCTGAGGCGGTGTTCGTCGGTGATTCGCGCCGGCGGGCGCGGCCCTTGCTGTTGCTGCGGTTCAACTGCCAGCACCTGTGCAGGGGTCGGCACGGTCGGCTGGAGAGGGTGGTCGGCTTCGGTGTCGTGTGTCTGGGCGGCGGCCTGGAGGGACAAGGACTGAGTGTGGGCCGATGCACCCAGTGCCGACTTGCCCTGGAGTCGGCTCCCGTCCTGAAGCGAGGGCTGGGAGGACTGGGAGAACTCGTCGGAGACGTGCTGGACCGAGAGCTGCGGCAGCACCGGGTCCGAGAACATGACGGACTGGGACGTCTGCCCGTTGTCGGCGAAGCCCGGCGTGTATGTGTACTCGGGGCCGGTCGACGTCAGGAGGGGCTCGGAGCCGGCTCCGCCCGGATGGAACAGCCGCCACTCGCCCGACGGAACGTCGTCCTCGAGTTGGCGCACCACCAGCACACCCTGGGTGTCGGTCTCGAGCCAGCCCACGGGCGCGATGACCGGGTGTTGGAGGGCGCTTGCCAAAAGTTGTGCCGGTGTCTGGCTCCCGTCCACTACCGTGTTGACGACGCCACCGTCCTTTGTCGACGACCGAGGCGGGATGCCGGCTCCGTCCACCAGCAGGACCAGCGGTTGGTCCTTGGGCAGGGCTACCACCTCGGGCCGCGAGGCGAGTTCGGCCATTGTCAGGACCTGTTCCCGCCAGCCCCCGTTGCCGTCCGGAACGAATGCCTTGACCCCTGATCCGTGCCGGGCAGCCTCGACGAACGAAGCGCCCTGGGGGATGAGTCTGCTCAGTGACTCGGAAGGGCTCAGAGGGTGTCTCCACGGGTTCTCGGAGGAGAGCCGTAGTGTGACCCCGCCCACAAGAGGCCAGGTCCAGTAAAGCGCCGCAGGGACAAGGGGCTCGGCCGTGAATGTCTGCCACATGTCGGAGTCCGGAGTGTCCGGCGGGACTTCCAGTCCGATGTAGCCGTTATCGGCGATCTTAAAGATGAGCGGAGTGGTGTGCGTGACGATCGGCAGGTGGCCCAGGGCCTGCGCGATGTTCCTCGCCGTGAGAATTTTCTGGCCCATGTCCACCGCGATGTAGCAGCTGCCGAACACCAGATGGAGCGACTTCTGACTCGCTCGCGCGAGATTCAGAGCCTTGACGACAGTGTCATCCGTCGTCAGCAATGTCGCCAGGTGTTCGGCACTCATGCGCGAGAGGCCGTCGGCATCGCCCAGCCCCTCTTCGGCCAGCGCGGGCCCGAACACGTCCGGCGCGCCGTGGAGAAGCACGTACACGGTCGGCTCGTCTGCCCAGGGGAGCGGCCGGGTGTCGTATATCGCGCCGTCGCGCCAGAGGTGGAAGTGGGCATCCGGGCCGGGGCCGGCGTAATGCAGGGCCCACCAGTCGGTGTTCTGGGCGGTTTCTGCCGCGTTCATCATGCGAACGACTGCGGCATTGGGGGACTTGGTCGGGCCCGGCTCGATCAGGAACTTCTCGGGCCCGGCCGAGCCGAGCGAGGTGTGCTCCAGCGCATGTGCCTTCTCCTGCGCCTTCCCCGGTCCCTTCGTGATCAGGAGATGAGCGACCTCGACCAAGCGGCGGTGCGCCTCCCACTCGGCTTGCTTGAGGAACGCCTCTGTCTCCGGCGACACCATGTGCTGCGGCGGCAGTTGGCGGGTGAACCAGGACGGATGGTGGCGCTCCATCACCTGGAGTGCCTGCTTCAGAGTCTGGTCCAGGACCGAATCGCCCAAGAATCGCAGGACGTCCTCGCGGACGTAGTGTTCGGCGAGCACGCCTGCGGCGTCCGTGCCCTTGTGCCACGCCTCGTGGAGGAGCCGAGCGGCCATTGCCTGCTTCAGCGCCGGGTCGAGGACCGCCCAGTAGGGGTGGTGCTGCGAACCGAGGCCGTACAGCTCCTTGAAGACCTCTTGCTTCTGGTTCTGCGTGAGAGCCCGAGCATTGGTGATCAAGGTGTCCCGCAGCAGGTCCTTGCCCAGCAGTCGCACCGCTTCGAGCGTTGTCCCGGCCCAGGCCGACTGGCTCTGAATGCCGGACTCGAAAAGCACCTGCGCCGCCTGGGACACCTGGTCGTCGCTGAGCGGCCATCCCCGCGCCTCCAGGGTCCCTCTGACCCATGGCCCGCTCAGCTGCTGCCAGCGCGTCGGATCCAAGTGTGCCCAGAGCGGGTGGGACTTCGCTCCCTGGTTGAGCAGCGCGTCCACGGCTTCGTCGATCTGGTTCTGGGTGATCTGCCCGTCGGCTTTGGCTTCGGCATCGGTCAGCAGCTTGTTCAGCCAGTTCGCATGTCCGTCCGGGTCCCGCTCCAGCTCCCGGCGGGATGCGTCCATCAGGTTTTTCGCCGCTGCCGCGTACCAGTCCACTACCGATACCTGAGGCTCATGGCCAGGGAACTGGCCCGGTCCCTCCTCAGGTGCGGACGACACCCACGACATCGGCTGCGGCTGGTGGAGGTCGGCTCCGAAGGTGCCGACCCCCACACCGTTGTCCTCCGCGTTGGCGAGCCGCTCGCGCCCGTCCGGGCTGGGGTGGTTCTGCGGCCGGCTCTCCCCCACGCTGCGGTCGGGGCCGACGGACGTCCGGTCCCCCGACTGGCCGGGCATGGGCTGACCGTCCAGGTGGTCCCGCTCGTCCCGCACGTCCCGCACGTTCGACGGCGGTCCGGACGGCTGCTCGGAGCCTCCGGAAGGACCGGGACGCCCAGGGAGGAACAGCTTCCACGCCGGGCCGCTGCCGTCCAGCCTCTCGACCAGCAGCACGCCGAAGTCGTCGGGGCTGTCCGGATCCTGTCCCAGCTCCAGCCAGCCCATGGGCGCGATCACCGGGCCGCCACGGGCATCGGCGAACAGCTGCGCCGGCGCGGCGCCCCAGTCCACCGTGGTGGTGACCGCCTCGCCGTCCTTTGCCGACGACTGCGGTGCGATCCCCGCGCCGTTCACCAGCAGGACCACGGGGACGTCCTTGGGCAGGGCCTCGACCTCAGGCTTGGCGGCAAGCTCCGCCATAGTGAGCTTCTTCTCCTGCCAGCGTCCCTGCCCGGCCGGTTCGAGCGAGATGACGCCGCTGCCGTCCCGCTCACCGCCCACGACCGAGGCGCCCCGCCCCGGGGGGATCAGGCTCCGCAGGGCCTGTGACGGCACCAGGGACTGCCGCCAGGGCTTCTTATCCGCCGGCCACAGCGACACACCGTCCTGCAACGGCCACTGCGCCTTGAGGTCGGAGGGGGCGTGGGGAAGGGCGGTGAAGGTCTTCCAGTGGTCGGCGCCGGGTGTTTCCTGGGGCGCTTCGACCTGGATCTCTCCCAGGCCGTTCAGGACGACGACGAAGGGGCTCGCGTGCGTGACGATGCCCGGGCCACTGAGGTGTGCCAGGTGCTGGGCGAAGTCGAGGGCGGGAAGCTTGGGCAGGCCCACGTCATTGGCCGGGTAGCAGGCCACGGCCACCACGTGGAGGTCAAGTCCGCTGCTCCGAGCGGTGCCGAGGGCGGCCGCGAAGTCCGGGTCCGAGGCCACGAGTTCGGCCAGATGCTCACCGCCCATCCGCGCCCGACCGTTCTCGTCTCCCAGCTCCGGCTGGGACAGGTCCGGCTTGAAGCCGAACACGGAAGCGTGCAGCTGGACGTAGACCGTGAACTCTCCGGCCCAGGGAAGGGGCTCGCTGTCGTACGTCGTGCCCTCGTGGTAAAGGAAGTATTCGCCGTCGCTGCTCGCGTCGTGCTGCCGCCACCTCGGTTCTTCCGTCAGGTAAACCGTCGGCGACTTGAGGTAGATGACCCTGGCACTGTGCGAGCCGGTGGACAGCACGTGCTTGGTGAACTTCCCAGCGCCTGCGGATCCGACCCGCCTCAGTTCCATCCGGGTCGCCTGCTCCGCTGCCTGGGACCGTTCGTGCCGGGCCACCAGGAAGGCGACCTCGACGAGGTCCCGGTACCGCTCCGCTCCGGAGGAGTCACTCAGCTCGTGGCCGCCACTGGGCTCAGAACCGTGCGTCCCGGGATCGAACAGCGGGAACCACGAGGGATGGAACTTCGCCATGAGGCCGACTGCCTGCTGCAGCGCGCCGTCCAGCTCGCTCTGCGGCAGGCTGCGCAGCACATCCTCGCGCATCAGGTGCTCGGCGAGCAGACCGGCCGCGTCCGTCCCCTTGTTCCATGCCTCCTGGATCAGCAGCGTCGTCAGAGCCTGTTGGCGCTCCTCGGGAATGTCCGCCCAGCCGGGGTGGTGCTTCGCCCCGATGGCGAGCAGCACCTGACGGGCCTCGGCGAGCTGCTCGGCCTTGAGTACGTGCCCGTTCTCGTTCAGCGTGCGGCGGAGCACGGTCTCGGTGAAGCGCCACATCTTGTCGGGCTCGATCGTCGACCAGAACGATTGGTGGTACTTCCCACCGAAGTGGTAGAGCGACTTGGTGGCGTCGGCGACCCGGGCCTCCTCTGCCGGGTGTTCAGGGGTGGTGAGCAGATCACGGACGAGGTCCGTGGTCAGTTCCTGCCATCGCTTCAGCGGCATGCCCTCCCAGAGGGGGTGGTGTTTCGCCCCGAGGTCGGTCAGCTTCTGGACGGCGTCGCCGACCTGCTCGGCCTTGACCATCGAGTCCAGCCACCGGTCCCGTGCGTCGGCTCCGTTCAGCAGGTCGTCGAGCGACTGTGCGAGCTGTGCGCGGGCCTTGTCAGCCCACTGGAGGACGGACGGCGTGAGCGCTGTGTCCTCTCCGCCGTCGACGTCGAGGTCCATGCCGTGCTCGGAGATGGCGTCGGGCGGAACCTGGCCGGAGTCGTCGGAGCGGCTGTGCTCCACGTGCTCCGTCGACTGAATCCCCGACTCGAACCCCGACTGAATCCCTTCCCGGGCCGGCCGCACAGTCTCCTGCTGTGTCGTCGTTTCGCGCGCTCCGGTCCCTTCCTCCGCGTTGGTCTCCCGCTGGACGGTGTCCCCGGCGTCGGTGCGGGTGTCAGGAGCCTCGTCCCGGTCGGGGCCCATGGGCTGGGAGGCGTTCTCGAGCCTGTGGACCGGGTCGTAGTAGGGGTTGGGCACGAACTCGACGGTGGTGGTGTAGGCGCCGGTGGACTGGTCCAGCAACGTGCCCTGGACGATCTCGGCACCGACGATGAACGCGCGCTTGATCCCTCCGGGGAAGGCGACCTCCTGCTCCAGCTCCGCCATGGGCGAGTGCGGCAGCGTGGCATGGACGTCGATGCCTCCCGGGGCGTCGATGAGGTACCGGTGGGCGGTGCCCCAGCCCTCGTTCTGCTGCGTCGCGGACCGGGTGGTGCTGACGAACACGGACGGGGTGTTGTCGTTCTTGTACTCCTCAAGACTTGTGTATGCGCCGGGGTTCTTGGCCTGCAGACCGTTTGCGAAGACGTCCTCGATACTCTCGAATTGCGGACGCTCACGCTCCCACCGGAAGAGCAGGCTCCGGTCCTGACGGAACCGCAGGGGGCGCTTGCCCTTGCTGTCCGCCCGCAGTCGCGCGATATCCACAGGATGCACCGGGGTCAGGGCGAAGTCGGCCGACGGGTCCAGGCCCGACTGGGGGTCGCCGGGCAGCGGGATGGTCCCGGTGGGCAGGTACGCGGCTTCGTCCATCACGACGTTGCGTGAGTCGAGAAACTCCTGGGTCTGGGGATCCAGGGACGGTGGCGCCTCGATCGGGCTCTCCGCGTTCACCGGAGACACAGCCTCGAAGTTCGGCCTGCTGACAGTGATCGTGGAGCTGCGACGGCGCCTCTTGAGCGGCTCGTTCGGCAGGACGTTGGGCTCGGGTACCAGGCGCCCGGTGGACAGCCGGCGGTTCAGGAGGCCGGCCACGTCGAAATCGGGGTGGGTGTCGGCCAGCTCTCGTGACAGATGGGTCTGCAGTGCCTTCAGCAGGCTGGTTGCCCGCCGGTCACCCGTGCGCTTCGCGTTGAGCAGCGAGTTGCCGCGCCCGACCACGTCGAACCTCGGGAGCGGAAGTTTCCGCGACAGGGCGTTCTTCAGTTCCGGCGCCACCGCCCTGGCGAATGCCGCGACCTCCTTCTCCGCCGCCGCGTCGAGTTCGCTGCTCTCCTTGTCGAAGGTGACCGTGAGCTCCGTCGGCGCTCCGTCGAATTCGGAGGAGTCGACGGTGAAGATCACGGACGCCGTGTCCTCGGACTCGTTGAACTGCCCGTGGGCCATCGGGTCCTGGGTGAGTTGCGGGTGCTGGGTGGGCTGCGGCTGCTGTGTGGGCTGCGGCTGCTGTGTGTCCGCCGGGTCGCCCGGGGTGCCCCATCGTTTCAAGGCGGACGGCGGCGTGACGGGACTTCCGGGCTCGACGACCACCGCCGGCGAGCCGCCGTCCTCCGTCGCCTGCGGGGTCGTGTCCAGCGGGCGCAGGTGCGGGCGCGGCTGCGGGGTCGCTTCCTGCAGGGTCGTTTCCTGCGGGCGCAGCTGCGGAGTCGTGTCCTGCGGGCGCAGCTGCGGTGGTGGGGGCGTGTGGGACGCCTGCTCGCCGCTCCCGTCGCTACCGAAGACCCGCCACTCGACGTCCGGGGAACCCTCGTCGGAAGACACCTCGACGCGCATCTCGATAACGCCGGTGTCCGGGGCCGTGACCTGGGAGAGCTTGCCACGCGGCCCGACAACGGGGTTGCGCTTGCCCTGGGAGCGGAGGAACCCGGCAAGCTC
>NZ_VISR01000041.1 GCF_007827595.1 Streptomyces sp. BK340 | reverse complement strand
CCCGCGGAGCGGGTACCACCATCGCTGCGCGATGTGCAAGCGAACCCCCGTGCTGCGCACGGGGGTTGCGCTCCCGCTCCGCGGGAGCGCTGGCTGACCGCTGCGCGGTCAGCTCACCGGCCTTGCTGCGCAAGGCCGGTGATGCTCCGTCCGCTGCGCTCCGGAGCAGTGAGGGCTTCGCCCTCATCCGGTGCCTTCGCTGCGCTCCGGTCACCGGGTGGCGCTACGCGCCACAGGCCGGCCCCGCTGCGCGGGGCCGGCCAACGGGCCTGCGGTCCGAGCGGCTACGGGGTGAGGCTGGGGTGGCTAGAAGACCTGCCTGCCGAGATCCCGCCTCATTGCGATCCGCAACTCCGCGAGCAGGAGCTCCCACCTGTCCCGGGCCTGCACGTAGTCCTGACTGGTATGGAGTGCTCCCCCCTTCCATGAGGTCCCTCAGATCCCGCAGGGACCGAAACGCGGCAGTCGATGCCTCGACGACTTCCCTGGGCGCCACCACCGCGATCTGATAGCGCAGTTCGTAGGCATTCCCCTCGTGGAACGCCTCAGCAGCCCTGCGAACCCGTTCTCCATCTGGCAAGCCAGACGGCCTTGCCGCCATCCGCAAATGGTTCCTCGTCCTGGCGAGAGCGGCCAGGTAATCGCCGTACAGCTGCTGCCGTGCGGCCTGGTCCTTGTCTTCCCGGCCGCGCTTGGTCCGTATCTGATCCGTCGCCAGCGTGGAGGCGATGCCGATGACAGCACCGAGTGACGTGCTCACGAGCGGTCCCCAGTCCATGACAGGGATCCTACGAGACAGCGCATGCAGGGCTCCACCGTTAATGCTGCATCTCGGTGTGATGCAGCATGTAGCATTGGCGTAATCGAAGGACCCCCGGCAGAGAGCCGCATCGTGTGTTGATCTACGAGTATCTCCCGCATGAGCTTGCGCGGCTTGGGGTGATCGCGAGGGCCGCCGCACTCGATCGGCGTCAGGTGGCCGCGCAGGTACATCTGGCGCAGGAACGCGCCGGGCGCGCACGGGTGGGGCCTGCGGAACCGCATCACTTGAGTGAGCTGTTGATCGCGGAGCTGCGGTGCGTTCAGTGGGAGCGGATCGCCGCTGCCATGGACAGGGATCAGGTGGCCGTGTACGCGCCCTCCCGTGACGCGCGTGCTGTCCGCTGTGAAGAGGAGCGGTTGCAGCGGCTGATGACCGAGGTGGCTGAGGCCGAGCGGTCGGGTGTCGCGGCTGTGGAGATCTCGCGGCACCGCGTCTACCGGATCGGTACTCGGCCCGTCGCCGGCCGCTCCCGCCCGGGCGTGCCGGGTCCGGTCGTTCATCTAATGGCTGCGTCAGCCGAGGCAGCGGCCGAGCGGGCCTGGGCCGTGCACGGTAAAGACGGCGGCCTCTACCAGCGCACCGGATGCCGCATCGCTTCCGTCGTCCAGGTCCTTCCTGAGTCCGGAGAACTCTTTTGATTCAGCTTCGCGAACACCAACTACGGCAGAAATCGGCTTTCCGGGATTGGGTGGGGTTTCCTGCAAGGTCTTCGGTCCCGGCGCAGGGGGCGCGGGGGACGATTGTGTCGGCGACCGGGTCGGGGAAGACGATCACGGCGGCTGCGTGTGCGCTGGAGTGCTTCCCCGGTGGCCGGATCCTGGTGACGGTGCCGACCCTGGATCTGCTTGTGCAGACCGCGCAGGCGTGGCGGGCAGTGGGCCATCGTGCTCCGATGGTGGCGGTGTGCTCGCTGGAGAACGATCCGGTGCTCGAGTCGCTGGTGGTGCGGACGACGACCAACCCGATTCAGCTCGCGCTGTGGGCGGGGTCGGGGCCGGTGGTCGTGTTCGCTACGTACGCCTCGCTGGTGGATCGTGAGGACTTCGACGACCCGGCGGGCCGGGGGACGATGCGGGGGCCGTTGGAGGCTGCTCTGGCGGGCGGGGAGCGGCTGTACGGACAGCGGATGGCCCCGTTCGACCTCGCCGTCGTGGACGAAGCCCACTCGACTGCGGGTGATCTTGGTCGGTCGTGGGCGGCGATCCACGACAACACCCGTATCCCCGCCGACTTCCGGCTCTACCTGACCGCTACCCCGCGGATCCTGGCCTCTCCCCGGCCGCAGCGCGGGAAGGACGGGCGCGAGCTGGAGCTGGCGTCGATGGGCCAGGACTCGGCCATGTTCGGGCCGTGGCTGGCGGAGTTCGGGCTCTCGGAGGCGGTCGAGCGGGGCGTCCTCGCCGGGTTCGAGATCGACGTCCTGGAGATCGAGGACCCCGACTACTTTGTCGGCCTGTCCGACGAGGCGCGGCGGGGCCGGCGCCTCGCGCTACTGCAGGCCGCGCTGCTGGAGCATGCCAGTGCCCGCAACATCAAGACGATGATGACCTTCCACAGCCGGGTCGAGGAAGCCGAAGCCTTCGCGGTCAATCTGCCTCGGACGGCTGCGGACCTGTATGCGGACGAGGTCACCGCCCACGCCCTGGACGAGGCCGCCGCCCGGCCCGCCTCTCCTCTCGGTGCCGAGCCGGGGGACGTCGAGGCCGTCGGCCGGCACGTCCCCGCAGACCGGGTGTGGGCGGCCTGGCTGTGCGGCGACCACCTCGTCACCGAACGCCGCGAAGTCCTGCGCCAGTTCGCCAATGGCATCGACGCCGCGGGCCGGCGGGTGCACCGGGC
Source organism: Streptomyces sp. BK340 (assembly GCF_007827595.1). GTDB lineage: Bacteria > Actinomycetota > Actinomycetes > Streptomycetales > Streptomycetaceae > Streptomyces. The sequence goes on along the minus strand of NZ_VISR01000041.1, from coordinate 61,466 downwards.
GTTCCTCGCCAGCTGCCGCGTCCTCGGAGAAGGCGTCGACATCCGGGGCGAGCGGGGTGTGGAGGCCGTCTGCTTCGCCGACACCCGCAGCTCCCAGGTCGAGATCGTGCAGAACATCGGCCGGGCGCTGCGACCCAACCTCGACGGCACCACCAAGACCGCGCGGATCATCGTGCCGGTCTTCCTCCAGCCCGGCGAAGACCCCACCGACATGATCGCCAGCGCCTCCTACGCCCCCCTCGTCGCCGTCCTCCAAGGCCTGCGCTCCCACTCCGAACACCTCACCGAACAACTCGCCAACCGCGCCCTCACCCGAGGAACGCGCAAGGTGCACGTCCGACGGGACGACGACGGGCGCATCATCGCCGGCGCCGCCGCGGGCACCGGACCGGAGGGGCCACAGGCGGGAAGTGGCGTGGCGGAGTCGGAGCTGCTGCAGTTCTCCAGCCCCCGCGACCCCGCCACCATCGCCGCGTTCCTGCGCACCCGCGTCTACCGGCCACAGTCCCTGGTCTGGCTCGAGGGCTACCAAGCCCTGCTGCGGTGGCGGGCGGAAAACGACATCAGCGGGCTGTATGCCGTGCCCTACGACGTCGAGACGCAGGTGGGGGTGACCAAGGCGTTCCCGCTGGGCAGGTGGGTGCACCAACAGCGCAAAGCACTACGGGCCGGAGAGCTCGACCCGCACCGCAAGGAACTGCTCGACGCCCCCGAAGCCGGGATGGTGTGGGAACCGGGCAACCAAGCCTGGGAGACCAAACTCGCCACCCTGCGCTCCTACCGGCGCGCCACCGGACACCTCGCACCCCGCCAAGACGCCGTCTGGGACGACCCCGACGGACAGCCCGTCGCGATCGGGCAACTGATGGCCAACCTCCGACGCAAGGGCGGCCTCGGGAAGGACGCTGAGCGGGCCCGGGAGCGCGCGGCGCAGCTGACGGCCATCGACCCGGACTGGGACTGCCCGTGGCCGCTCGACTGGCAACGCCACCACCGCGTCCTCACCGAACTCGCCACCGACGAACCAGGCGGTCGGCTCCCCGACATCGCACCCGGCGTGACCTTCGACGGCGACGACATCGGACGATGGCTGGTGAGGCAACGAGACGCGAGGACCTGGGCGCAGCTGTCCACCGAGCAGCAGGAACGGCTCTCCGAGTTGGGTGTAAAGCCTGCCGAGGCGCCTGCTGCGGTCCCGGCAGACGGGGGCGCCGGGAAGGCGGTGGGAAAGGTGTCAGTGGCCTTCGAGCGCGGAATGGCGGCCCTCGCCCAGTACATCGCCCGCGAAGGCCGGACCGTGGTGGGGCGAGCACACGTTGAAGAACTACCGGACGGCACGTCGATCAAGCTGGGTGTGTGGGTCTCGAACACCAAATCGAGGCGCGACAAGCTCAGCGCGCAGCAGTCGGAGGCCCTGCGGGGGCTGGGCATGCAGTGGGCATAAGGATGTCGTCGTCCGTGGGGCTGCGGTCCGGGAAGACGATCGGGCGGCTCTTCACGGCAGTCTCAAGTGGTCCGGGCGGGACGAGAGGGCGCCCGCCATGTGGCGAACGCCCTCTCCGTATCTGAGAAGTGGCGGGGACGGCTACACGTAGCGGTCCATGGGCTCCGCGACCTAGGTGCCGTCGGGCAGCTCCACGTCGGTGAGCTCGAACCGCTCCGGGCCGCGGCCGACGTCGCGGGTGACAACGGTGCCCGGGCGGCGGGTCGTAACGTGCAGGACCGGGTTCCCGTCCGCATCCACGCTGTTGAGCAGGGTGTACTGGCGCAGTGTGTTCCGCCGCCGCTTGACGTACCAGCCGACGACGGCGAGCACGATCACGACGGCAAGGCCGCCGGCGAACTCCGGAACCGCGTCGCGGAAGATCGTCACAGCGATCTCGGTGACATCGAGGTGCTCGTCGAGGGCCGCCCTCACCCAGTGCGGCTCAGCGCCGCTCAGGGCGGTGTAAGGGGGCATGCTCTTCATGGAACCGGTCCTCCGGATTGCAGTTCCCGCCGCCCGTGGTGTGGCAGCCGTGTCGGGCGGTCGGTACAGGTGCACCTGGTGTGCTCCCGTACCGACACCAGTCGACACCAGTCGGGCCGGGCCCCGAAGCGTTTGCTCCGGACCCCGGCCCGACGGTGTTCCCCGACCAACGCCCTCCAACGTCCTGGTCGGTTGTTCTTCTAAGGTCGAGGTTCCCCCCGGGAGTCGGCCCGAGAGGTGGTTACGGCCGAGCGGCTTCGCCCCTTGTGGGTCGGGAGGCGTTGACGACGGCCGAGGCCGCGGCGGTGGCGCCGTCATTTCTGGACGCACGTCTTGCCGCAGCCCACCTGAGGTCCGGTGCCCTCCTGCAGGACCTGCACGATCCTGCCTGGGGTCGACGTCTGCAGGAGGGTACGACGGCGCTACTGAGCGATGATCTGCCATGGGCGGAGGTATGGCCGGCGGCTGGAAGGGGAGCACGGCGACTGGCCTTTGCCGGTCGGCTACGGCGTCATGCGGGCGAGTCCGTGGACGAACTTCACCGTCGAGGGCTTCAAGTGCTCGGCCTCTGCTTCGCGGGAGGTCTGGCGGGCGAGCGTCAGCACTGGCGCGGGGGATGTCGTGATCGGGCTGGGCGCGACCGCCGTACGCCCGCGCGGTTCAGTGGTCCCGCATCCACCAGGTGACTCCGGCGATCAGCGCCGAGCCCGTCGCGGCGGCCATCCCGCGCACCAGCCCGAACACGGCCACCCGGCTTAGGCGCCGGATGGTGTCGGGCTCGGTCCGGCGGCCGCCGGCCCCGCCGCCGACGGCTTCGTTCTCGGCCGGGTCGATCGTCTCGTCGTTCATCGTGATCCCTCCGTCGGTTCGGTTGTTCGGAGTTGTGGCAAGTTCGCCGGTTCGGGAATGCGTGGTGCGGGTTCGGGCCGAACCGGCATCTCTTGTCCGTTGAGAGGCTTAGGCTCCACGTGCTACGGGGTGAGGGGGCAGCGCGTGGGTGTGGGGACGTCGGCCGGTCGGTACGTGGTGAGCGGCGGGGTGGGACCGGCCTCGGCCAGGCTGCCCGACAGCAGGGGCCGAAGTCCCGGACTGCGGCCGAACCCGGAATTCCCGGGTGAACATGCAGGTCAAGGGGCGTATCAGGGCGGCGGATCCGGAGTGCGCCGGAACTCCGGTCACCTGGAGCCTCGATGACTTCGGCCGCCACGGGGCACGAGGCAGCACAGGAGCAGCGGGTTCGGCTGGGGCGGCGACTGCGTGAGCTGCGCGGCGAAGCGGGTCTGACGCAGGAGTCGTTGTCCCTGCGGATCGGGTCCGCCTCGCAGACGCTCTCCGACCTCGAACTCGGCCGGGGTAGGAGGCTTCCCGCCCGCGCGTTGTTCGACAAGTACGTCAAGGCCTGTCTGAGTGAACTGAAGACCGACCGGAAGACGAAGCAGGATTGGTGGGAGGGCCTGCTGGGCGACTACCTGCTCCTGGGCAACCTGCTGACCCGACCGGCCGATCAGGCCGGAGTCATTGCGCCGGAAACGCCGGACGACAAGTGCCCGTATCCGGGGCTGAGGGCGTTCACCGAGGACATGGCGAGGTGGTTCTTCGGCCGTACGGCGCAGGTCGACGAGCTGCTCCGGCTGGTGAGAACGCGCCTCGACGGGGGCGCGCCCATTTTCGTCACGGGCGCCTCGGGAGCGGGCAAGTCCTCGCTGCTTCGCGCCGGGCTGTCGCCCGCGCTGCGTCGAGGGCAGTCGGCGGAGGACGCTGCGGGTGCCTCGACGGTCGTGCGCATTACGCCCGGGCCCAACCCCCTGACGGCGCTGGAGCAGTCGTCGGCGACAGCGGAAGGAGACGGTCCCGGGCCGGCGGTGCTGCTCGTCGACCAGTTCGAGGAGGTCTTCACGCAGTGCGCCGACCCGGAGGAACGCCATGCCTTCGCGGCTCGGCTCGTCGCTTTGGCCGCCGGCGGCGAGGGGATCCAACGGCCGACCCCGGTGGTGCTGGCGGTGCGCGCGGACTTCCTGCACCGCTGCATCGCCGTACCCGGACTGTCTGGGGCGATGAGCAAGGGCGGTCTCGTGCTCGGGCCGATGACGGAACCGGAACTGCGGCAGGCCATCGTCGGACCGGCTCGCACCGCGGGTCTGGAACTCGAACCCGGCCTCGTCGAGACGCTCCTGCGCGACCTCGGCGTCCAGGGTGGCCGTCATGATGCGGGAGCACTCCCCCTGCTGGCGCACACCTTGCAGGCCACCTGGGCGCAGGGCGACGGACGCCGTATGACGCTGGCGGGCTATCAGGCGTCCGGGGGGATCCGGGACGCGGTGGCCAACACCGCCCAGGGGGTGTACGACGCCCTCGACCCCGAGGAGCGGCAAGCCGCACGCCGGCTGCTGCTGAGACTGGTCACCGTGGACGAGGGCGGTGAGGCCGTCCGCCGCAGGGTGGGTGAGGACGAACTCGCCCACGAGGGCGGTCCCTCGCGAGTGGCGCTCCGGCGTCTGGTGGACCAACGGCTTGTCACCGCCGACGACGGGGTCGTCCAGATCACCCACGAAGCGCTCGTGCGCGCCTGGGACCTGTTACGCGCATGGCTGGTCGAGGACCGTGACTGGCTGCGCCTGCGCCGCGACCTCACGGCCGCCGCGGAGGCTTGGCAGGCACTTGGGCGCGATCCGGGCAGCCTGTACCGGGGACACCGGCTGGCCAGGGCCGTGGACATGGCGCAGGCTCGGCGGAGCGACCTCAACCCGCTGGAGTCCGAGTTCCTGGACCGGAGCGCGGCTGTGGCGGAGTCCGAGATCGAAGCGGCGGCGGCCGAAGCCGAGGCAGCGCGCCGGAGCAACCGTCGGCTGAGGCGTCTTTCGGCGGCTCTCGTCCTGCTGGTCGTCGTGTCCCTGGGCGCCACGCTGCTCGCGGGCCGGCAGTGGCAGACCGCGGAATCGGAACGCAAGGCGGCCGACGACAAGAGCCGCATCGCCATCGCCGACGGCCTCGCCGCTCAGTCGCGCGCACTGCTCGGCACCCGGCCAGGGCTGGCCGGTCTTCTCGCCCTGGCCGGACTGCGGTACGAGGCGAACGGCGCGACCACCGCCGGCGCCCAGGGCGCTCTGGCGGTCCCCATGTACCCGGTACGGCCGTTGGCCGGCAACGCAGGAACGCTCACGGCGGTGGCGTTCAGTCCCGACGGACGGACGCTGGCCACCGGCGGGACGGACACAAAGGTCCGGCTCTGGCGTGCCGACGGCGGCGGCACGCCTGTCGTCCTGTCGGGGCACACCGGTGCGGTCGCCGCCGTGGCGTTCGGCCCCGACGGCCGGACCCTCGCCTCGGGCTCCGCCGATGGTTCCGTCCGCGTCTGGGACGTACGCACCGGCACGGCGGCCGTCCGGCTCCCCGCTCAGGCGGGCGCGGTCACCGCGGTGGCGTTCAGCCCCGACGGCACGAAACTGGCCACCGGTTTGGAGGACGGCACCGCCCGGCTGTGGAACGGGCGGACGGGCCGCGCGCTCGCCACCTTCACCGGCCACACCGGGAGGGTGAGCGGGGTGGCGTTCAGCCCCGACGGCCGCACGCTGCTGACCGGCAGCTGGGACGACACCGCCCGGCTGTGGAACCTGCACACCCACCGTTCGACAGGCGTCCTGCGCGGTCACAGGGGTGAGGTCTACGCGGTGGCGTTCGGCCCCGACGGCACGACAGCCGCCACGGGTTCCGCCGATGGGACGGCGCGCCTGTGGGACGTGCGCACCCGGCGCGGTACGGCAACTCTGCGGGGTCATACGCGCGTCGTGGCCTCGGTAGCGTTCAGCCCCGACGGCCGCACGCTGCTGACCGGCAGCTGGGACGACACCGCCCGGCTGTGGAACCTGCACTCCCACCGTTCGACAGGCGTCCTGGACGGGCATGTGGGCCACGTCAACTCGGTGGCCTTCCGGCCGGACGGGAGGGCTGTGGCGACGGCTTCCTCGGACGGCACCGTACGGCTGTGGGGCACCACCGCTCAGAACGCTACCGAAGTATTGAGCGGTCATCGCGACTACGTCGACACCGTGGCCTTCGGATCCGACGGCCGCACGCTCGCCACTGGCAGCCGGGACGGCACCACCCGGCTGTGGGATCCCGGCACCGGCCGTACGACCGCCGTCCTCGACAACCGGGCGGTACCCGTGCTGGCCGTGGCCCTCGACTCCGGCGCGCACCTGCTCGCGGCAGGTGACCAGGAGGGGCAGACCCGTCTGTGGGACACCCGGACGCACCGTGCCCTCGTCACGCTGCGCGGACACGGCGGCGCGGTGGACGCGGTGGCGTTCAGCCCTGACGGCAGCAGGCTGGCCACCGCCTCCACCGACGGCACCGCACGCCTCTGGGACACCCGCACCCACCGCTGCGTCGGCACGCTCCGGGGGCACAGCGGCTGGGTGGACGCCGTCGCGTTCAGCCCCGACGGCAGAACACTGGCGACCGCCTCCACCGACGGCACCGCACGCCTGTGGGACACCCGCACCCTCAGCGGCACCGCACGGTTCAACAACGCAGACCTGCTGAACGCGGCGGCGTTCAGTCCCGACGGGAAGACGCTGGCGCTCGGCTCCAGCGACGGCACCGCACGCCTGTGGGACATCAAGGCCAAGACTGTCGTCCGCACCGTCACCGGCCACACCAAGGAGGTGACCGCCATCGCCTTCAGCCCCGACGGAAGGATCCTCGCGACGGCGAGCCGGGACCGTACGACAGTCCTCTTCGACCTCCGCGCAGGCCGCACCCTCGCGACGCTGGGCGACGCGGCAGGCTGGGTCACGTCGGTGGCGTTCAGTCCGGACGGCAAGACCCTGGCCACCGGCTCCTGGGACCGTTCTGCCCGGATCACCCCCGTCCCCCGGCAGTGGCCGCACGCCCTGTGCCAGCGAGCAGGCCGCAATCTGACCCACGAGGAGTGGACCACCTACGTCGGTGACACCCCGTATCGCCGCCTGTGCCCCGAGTTCCCGACGGCCCAGACCCGCCGCCCCGACCCCGACGAGCAATGAGGCGGGGTTGCACCGACCGGCGTCCGTGAGACACGACCGACCGGTGCGCGCGGCCCTCCTGCTGCGTCCCGGCGTGGTACCGGGTCAGTGCGACCACCGTCGCTCGAAGTCCGCGGACCGATCGGTGATGTAGGCAGGTGCGACGGGCCTGTTGTGCTGGCCGGTGGTGCCCGGGCGGCGCAGTCTGCCCGCGACCTCACCATCTGGTTGGCCTCCCGCGGGTTCCCCTGGACGGCCAACCAAGCAGGTCAACGAGTCCTAATACAGGATTTAGCCGCGACGCCGCTTCTGCTTCCTCGTGGTTGCCGGCTTCCTCATGCATCCTGACGAGCCGGCGCGCTGCGTCCGGGTCGCCTTCGGCGGCCGCCTCCTCGAACAGTTTCTCGGCCCCCACCATCGGTGCCCAGAGCGCAGACCTCATCAAAGACCTCACGTCTACGCCGGTATCGACGTCACCACCCCCCTGTTCACCGGAGTCCGCGGCGCCCAACTCGCCGGACGCGCCAGACTCATCGGCTGCGCCGCCTTCCCCGCCCGCCTCGGCGACCAAGAGCCCTTCCCCAACCTCGTCACGATGTCGTCCGCCTGCTGATCCTCGCCCCCGTCCAGGCCGGAGAAGTCGGGCTCATCTGATGTACCGGACACGGCAACCTCTTGAATGTTGATCACCTAGGGAAGGGGCCATTGTCCTTTGGGCCCACCGTCGCCCTCCGGCACCTGGGCCCCAGGCGCCACTGTTCGACAGGCCCGCGGCGCGTGCGACGCACCCCCTTCTACCCGCCAGAAGCGTCACCCATTGGGGCGAATCAGGGTGGCTGCAAGGAGTCGGGAGTGAGGGACTGAAGAGCACCCTTCCGTCTTCCCCGTCCTTTCCCCTGCCATGAAAGACCGAGGTGATTCCGGGTGACCTCCACACCCAGCACTCCCGTCAACGGCGACTACTACGACCCGAAGGACCTCACGGCCGCCACGACGTACCGGACCGACGGCTCCGAGATCCTCCACGGCATCTCCCTGCGATGGACCACCGGAGGCAACTCCGGCGGTGACACCATCCCGCCCGACTGGGACGACGGCCGGGCCGCGTACCCGCACGAGTACGAGGTGTGGCTCGACGGCCGCCTGACCCAGACCCTCCATCTGGACTGGCCCACATGGTGGGGCGGCTGGAAGCTCGCCGCCAACCACTGGGTCACTCTGGGAACCGACCCGGGCGACACCTACCAGGTCAAGATCCGGGCCCGGCGCGGCGACGGAAGCTGGAGCCCGTTCTCCGAGGAATGCACCGTGCCCGGCCGGGCCGATGACCCGTATCAGCCGATCCCCGTCGCGGTGCCCGACGACCGCACTGCGGACGTCGCCCAGCCCAGGCACGGCAACATGGCCGACCCGCCGGGCCGGTCCGTGCTCACCCTCAAGTCCGCGGTGGGCGGCGGAGGCCACGCCTGCACGAGCGCCTTCTGCGACCAGGTCCGTGCGGCCTGCGCCCCGGACGTCTGGTGGTCGGAGGTCGTCCCGGGCAAGGAACGGATGTGCGCCGACTACCCGTGGAACCGGCACGGCCACTACCTGGAGTACCGCAAGTTCAGCACCGGCGACGACGACGGCAAGGTGGCCTCCGCGGGCAACCCCCGATTCGCCGGCCTGGACCTCGTGGGCGACTGGCCCACCACAGCTCTCGACGCCGGCGCCAAGGAGCTCACCTTCTCCTACGAGCACACCGCCAACCACACCGGACCGACGTGGACGTACCAGTTCTTCGTCACCAGGGACGGCTGGAACGCGTCGGCCCCGTTGGCGTGGGCCGACCTGGAGCCGACCCCGTTCATGGTGGTCGTCCACGGCCGCAGCCCCGAACAGGCGTGGACCACGGCAGCGCTGGCGGGACGCAAGACGGGCCGCCACGCGATCGTGAATATCTGGGGCGGGCACGGCGGCGTCTGCACCACCGGCGCCACCGAGGAGTGCTGCAACCACATTGACCAGGAACAGGAGATGACGGGAGAGTTCTTCGTGTCCGTCTCGGACGTCGTCTTCGACTGACCAAGCAGGGACTCGACATAGTCGTGCCGGACGCCAGGGGCGATCTTGCGGAGGCGGGTGGTGAGGTAGCGCCTGCGGCCGCCCGTGCGGCGCCGGTGCTGTCCTCAGGCGGGGCCGGGCTATCTCTGGCGGCCGCGTGCCACGATCCGCCGTGCAGTGGATGGAACGACGACAGGATGGCGTGTCAGTACATGCCCTTACCGTTGAAGCATGGTCGAAGTGCCCTGGGAAGAGTTGGCGAAGAAGCCAAAGGCCTGTGAGTCCCTGGTGACTATGTTGCTCCTTCGCCTGTATCCACGTGCTCAGGCGGTCGACGGAACGGGTGGTGACGGTGGACGTGATCTGTTCGAGTACACCGCGGACAACCGTCTGATCAACTACGAGGTGAAGTCCTTCACCGGCCACATGACCAAGAGCCGCCGAGACCAGGTACAGCGATCGCTGGTGTCGACGGCTCGGTCGCAACCAGACCACTGGGATCTTGTGGTGCCCATCGACCCGAATCCCACGGAGCAGGTCTGGTTCGATGGCCTACGAGCTGAGTTCCCCTTTGTACGACAGTGGCGCGGCCGCTGCTGGCTGGATGCTCACTTCGCTGCTCACGGCGACCTCGTCCGGTACGCCTTGCACAACAGCGACACTCACATCCTGGATAGGATCGTGGAAGCCCGTGCCGAGCGTGACTGCATGCTACGGGGGATCCCTGACCTGATCGAGCGCTACGAGACGCTCTCCCGTCGTGCCCAGGACCTCTCACCGCACTACGGCGTTCGAGTCTCCGCCGGCGACCGGGGGGAGACAGCCATCGAACTGGTACGCAAGCCCGTTCCGGACAGTGCCGAGTCAGCAATCCAGTTCACCGGGCAGGTGACGTTCCTGCTTGACGATGCCGAGGACCAGGCGCGGCAGCAGCAGTTCGAGGAAGCCATGCGGTTCGGCGGCGAGGTCACGCTATCTGCGCCCAACCTGGGGTCTATGACAGTCAGCGCTCCGGCCGAGCTAGGTATCAACGGCACGTTCACGCCGCATTCAATACGCCTCGCCTCGCACCGGGAAGACATCGCGCCGCCGGTTCCGGGACAGCTGGTCGTTCTACATCCCGACTCCGGGCTACCGCTGATGTCACTCCCGGTACGGTTCGACAAGCGTGTGTACGGGACCGACGGAGGCACGCTCTTCGGTCAGGACATCCTCGGTTGCATCCAGGCGCACGTGCGATACGACATGCGTCAGCAGCTCTGGGGCATGCAGCTCACGATCAGACCGCCAGAGAACTTCCTCCCGCAGACGGTCGTACCCGCACTGCGCCTGATCGCAGCGGCCGCACCGGGGCGGATACTGGAGCTTGTGCTGTCCGGTTCGCAACAGCACCGGATGCATGCTGCCATCAGCACCGAGCTCGTGCCCGAGGGCTGGAGTGAAGGTGAGGCCGAAGCTTGGACGAACGCCTTTGCAGACCTCGCCACGCTTCAGCAGCGCACAGGCCAGTTCTTCCCAGTCCCCGACGACTTCAGCCTGCGCGACGCGCGGGACGTCAAAGAGGTACTGGCCCTGCTGCGCGGTGAGGAAGTCATCCTGCGCGGCACTACGGTCTCCGTGATCGCCATCCACCGTGACGTCCTCGACCGTGCAACGAGGGAGAGCCACTTCCGGCTGGCAGCCGCACATGAGTCGATGACCTTCACCATAGGCGATCACGCTTTTCCGCTCGGCCCCTGCATCGAGGTTGTGACGGTCGACAAGATCCTGAACCTCACCGAAGCCAGGCAACAGATGGAGCAAGAGGGCCAAGCCGAGATCCGTATGCGTATCGACCGCAACCACCCGCCGCGCCGCTACCTCGGCACCCAGCTCCCCGCCTGAACGACCTGACACGTAATGCCCATTACAGATGGGGACGGTCCCCCGCGACGGGACCTGCGCGGGGCTCCGTCGCCGCCGCGCTTCAGGACTCACCCATGTCGGCTGGAGTGCAGACGGGAGTGCAGACGACGGCAGTTCAGGGATGTGCAGTGCGACGCCCGGCACAGCGCACCCAAGCGTAACTACGCCCCCACCCGGACCGTGTCGGCTTGATCCTCTTCTCAACCAGCCTGCTCCGGCTCACCATGGAGATCGGGCTCGCCGGTGGCGAGGGACGTCTACAGGTCGAACTCGACGTGCTCGATGTCGGTCAAGCGCACCTCTTCCAGGCTGCCGGCGCGGCGGCCGCCGTCCTGGAAGTACACCTCCTTGAGTGCTTCGGCGGCGATCTGCTGGAGCTCCTGGTCGGTGGCACCCTGTTCCTGGGCATCGAAGAGACGGGCGGCGTAGCGGGGCGGCAGGGCGACCGTCAGGTGCCGGAGCCGGTCCTCGTCCGTCGTCCCGATCGGCGCCGTGTAGCCGATGCGGGCACGGGTATCGATGACGATGCCGTCGGTGGTCGCCGCCTTGTGCCGGGCCTTGGCCCGGATCTGCGGCTGCCAGCGGGCCTTCACCTCGCGCTCCAGGCGCGCGGCGAGGTCCGGGCGGGGCTTTTTGATCTGGTCCTTGACGTACCGCTCGACGGTGCGCTGGGAGATGCGCAGCATCTGGGCGACCGCTTTGGTGCCCTTGAGCTGCTTGACCAGGTAGCGCATCTGCGCTGGCGCGCTCTTGGGCACCGCGCGGGTGAACGCCTTCTGCACCGCGGTATTCAGGCCGTCGCCGAACAGGCTCATCGCCTACTCCTACTCTCCGTTGTCGGCGTCGGTGACGGTGCCGTCCTTGATGTACCGGGCAAGGTTGAGCTCCGGAGCGTTGAACTGCTCACGGACGCCTTCGCCCCACAGCACGCTCTGGGTGCCCTCCCACTTCACCAGGCCCGGGTTGATGCCGAGCTTGAAGCCGCCCGGCAGCGGCTTGCCGTCCCGGTAGGGCAGGAAGTCCAGCGGCGACGGCCCGTCGGACGCGTAGACGGCGCAGTCCGAGAGGACGGCCACCGGGTACTGCCCGGTGAACGCCGCGTGCTTGACGATCTTGCGGTGCATGTTGATCCGGGTGCGGGAGATGACCGCGGCGCGGATGTCCGGGCGCCACGTCGGTCGGGCAAGGGCCCGCCAGGGCTGCCCGGGCTTCCAGCCCTCCCCGCGCGGGCGCTCGCGCAGCTTGCCGATGCCGCCCTTCACGGTCGCCTTGATTGCGGACACCACGATCGCCAGCTGAGGGTCACGCCGGCGGTAGCCGTCCATCGCCGCGAGGAAGTCGGCCGGCGGCATGTCGGCGTGCACGCCGAGGTCGGCCATCGTGGCGAGGTAGGCGTCGCGCAGCCGGTTGTACCAGGCGTCCAGGTAACGGCCGTTGTCGTGGCGGACGTACGCCTCGATCGGCGTGACGTCGTAGCCGAGCTCCACCGCGTACGCCACGGTCGGCGTCGCGTACCAGGCCGGCCCCTCCGGGCGCTCGCCCTTCGGCGTGAACGGACCGGGCAGCAGGCTCGCGTCCAGGTCCGCCCACTTGTCCTTGCCGACCTTCACGCGGGACAGGTCGACGTGGGAGAGGTCGACGAGCCAGGAACCGGGCAGTTTCGCGTCGAAGACGGGGTTCTTGACGTGCGTCGGCGCGCCCAGGCCGACCGTGAGACCGTTCGCGCCGGCCGCGAAGGCCATGTTCACATCGATGCCCACCAGATGAGGGCGCAGGCATTCGGCGTCGGTGAGCGGGCGCGCCCAGTCATACGCCTCCTCCACCAGGACCTCAGCCGGGGTGCGGGGATGGAAACGCGGCAGATCGGCGAGGAGCGGGTGCCCGTCGGGGGCCTCGCACGGCGCGCAGTCCACCGGATCCTTGCCCAGCGAGCCGGGGTTGTGCTCGGAATGCCGCCTGCCGTCCGCGTCCGGTTCGGAGGCGCGGGTCGGCGGGTGCAGGGCGGTCATCAGCTCCAGACCCGTGACAGCGGTGGAGCCGCGCGGCGTCATCACCCGGGCCGCATAGGTGCCCAGGAGCCGCGCGAGTTCGGCCGGCGGAAGCTGGGCAGCGTCGGCCCAGTGCCGGGCATCGAGCGCATCCCACGACGGGATGCACAACTGCACACAGGATCGCTCCGATCCCTGCGCGGGGCGGTAGATCCTCGCCCACGGCCCGAACCCGCGCTTGGTCAGCTGCCAGTTGGCGCGCGTCAGCTGCTTGATGACCTTGTGGCCCTCCGGGATCCGGCCGGCCAGGCGCTCCTCTTTGGTGAGCGTGATGGGCAGGCCGTAACGCTCGCACGCGGCCCCGGTCAGCACGATCAGCGGGTCGGCATCCTTGCCCGGCCCCGACAACTTCGGCTGACCGAGCCGCCCTTCGCGCAATGTCCACTCCACCAGCGCGGGAAGCGACTTCGCGGTTACGTCCAGGACCAGGCCGCCGACGCAGTACGCCCGCACCTGACCATCTGCGTCGACATCGACGACCGCAAGCGGGCCGTTCTCGAAACGCGGATCGGTGCCGGCCTCCGTCATACCTGCGGGGGCAGCCTTCCGCACGGCCGGACGGCGCGACGTCGGCCGGGTCGTGGCCGCCGGACGCGATACAGCGGCAGGGGCAGCGGGGCAAAGTGCAGTATTCGCGGGCTCCGCAGCCGGGCCTGTGGGTGCGGAGCGGGCTTGGGCCGGTTCAACTGCCGATGGCGCAGGAGCGGCCGCAACGGCAGGCGTCTCAGGGATCGCCGTGTCCTCAGGGGGCACCGGAGCGCCTGCGGGGTAGAGCTGGGCGAGCTGCTTGAGCATGCGGGCGTAGGCGTCGCGCTCCGGCGGCCGCGGCTCGGTCTTACCGGCCTCCCAGCCGCTGACCGTCGCCCGCCGCACCTGCAAAGCGGCGGCCACCTCGTCCAGCGTCAGGCCGTGCGCCTGACGCAGCCGCTTGCGTTCCGCCGGGGGCGGCAACGGGGAGCGGGACGCGATGAGCGCGTCGACCGCGTCGAACAGCTCGGACATGCAGCACCTCCAGTCCCGCAACCCTAGCGTGAAGCGCACATTTCGCGTACCAAGAACGTACGGATAGCGTTCACTTCTTGATCTCGTGTAACCGGGCGGCGGCTAGAACTGGCAACAGCCGGCAAGAGCCCGGCGGTCGTTGTTGCTTGGTAAGCCCCTGGCTCGGCAGCGGCGTAGAAAACGGAGTGGGCGAGGCTCACGACGCCGGCCAGCACGCTTCGATGCTGGTGGATGTACGTCGTACCGCGTCCGCAGTAGCACCTCCCCCAGCTGACGTCGCACCAACCGCGGACTGGGTTGGTGTCCCGTATGCAGGGGCGAGTGCTCGATCCAGTCATGACTGGCGGAAGGACTCCGTGAATCGGCTACGGAGCTTTGGGGTAACGCAGTGGCGGCCGACCCCCACGCGGGTGGGGATCGGCCGCCACTTCAACGAGTCGTCCGGCCTTCTCACGTGAAGGCTTCATGGAGGCTGGTCTACAAAGACTCTCCCATCTGTGGGCGCGCGGCGCGCTGTCGTGTCAGCACCGCGGCCCGCCGGTGGTGTGGTCCAAGTGCGCCAGGAAGTCCTCAATCTCACGCACGAGAGCTTGCGTTGCTTCAGACAGCCCGACTCCGGCTTCCCCCAAAGCCCAATCGACCCTGTCTGCGGCTACGCGAATACCGGCCGACCGGCATGCAAAGCCACTCACGAATGATCTGAAAGCTTCCTCAGCGTGTTCTTTCCCGCGCCCACAGCATGCGGATAGTTCTTCTTCGCTCTCAACATCGAGGATACGAAGATAGTCCCGCGCATCCTCGTCACCCTTGAGAGCCGCCCTTTCCCACCAGCTTCGCGCCAAATTATCCCTGTCTAGGAACTCAAGGATTTCTGCTACGCGCCGTGTTTCCTGTGGCGTCGCGGAATCATCGATTTCCCTTTTCAGGAGAGTGCGTAGTTCACGGACCGCGCCGATTCGATGATTTCCGTTTCCCTGGTCTTCCAGGCAGGGGGCGGGGGCCGGGGGCCAGCCCGAAGGCTGGCCCCCCTCCGCCTGGACAGGGTCCTCGCTGATCCGAGAACCCTTGGAAAATGCCTGCTCAGATCCTTCGAGCAGGAGCCAGAGGGCGAGGAGCCGGACGGTTCCCCGCTCCTCGGGCTGGTGCGTCCAAGCGGACAGGTATGTCATGCGGTGGCCTCCTCGCTGTGCTCGTTGATGGACTTCTTCAGGTTGTTGGCGGCGGCTTTGATGTAGCGCTTCACCGACTCCTCCTTTATCTGGAGGCGCTGCGCAACCACTGCAGGGCTGAGGTCCTGCAGAACACACAGAGTGATGACCTCGCACTGCCGTTCAGGAAGACTGGCGACGAGTTCGCCGATTCCTTCCTTAATCATTTCGTAGGCGGCCTCGGGGATGCCGATGCCGGATTCAGTCTCGGGCAGTTCATGAACCGGCACCGTGACCATCCGCTTGTTCCGACGGAACTGGTCGATGACCGCCCGTTTCACTGCGGTGCGGCCGTAGGCGGTGAGCGACCCCTCCTGTGCAGAGATCGTCGCCCACCGCCGGTACATGTTCAGGTAGACGTCCTGCACAGCGTCTTCCGCGCTGTGCAGGTCGCCCGCCTCGACCCGGGCCAGTCGGGAGAACGCCTCGATGGTCTCGAGAACGAAGGACTCGAAGTCCGCTCCCGGTGCGGCCTCACTCACGCAGCCTCCCGCGTGGCGATGGCCCGGTGCCCGGCCGGGTCGGCCAGGTCCTTGCGGAACAGCCAGGCCGGCCGGCCCTGCTCGAAACGGGCGGCGGCGCCGCCGTCGGGCAGGGCCTGCGCCATCGCGACCATGGTGGCGCGCTGCTCGCGCTCCGTCCGGGTCTCGATATGCGCCTTTACAAGCATCTCCGTGACGCCCCGGGTGCGGCGCATCACGGAGAACAGCAGAAGCAGCAGGGGAACCCCGCCCGCTCCTGCCCAGTACGACCAAGTCGTCGACCAGGCCTCCCAGTAGAGACGAACTCGTTGGTGAAGGCCGAGGCCCTCACCCCTTACACGCCACTGGGGCCCGGATCCGGATGCCGGAGGCGAAGTTTTTTCTCAACTCCCCCTCCTCGCAGCCCTGCCACATCGTTTCCGCAGTTCACAGCGGTACGGCGGGCGAAATCGGTTCCGCATCGGCTGCGTGCCGTACCGGCCCGCGCCCTGGGGAGAGACGCTCGTCTTCGGGCGCAGATACGTCCGGCATACGCGAAACGGCCGAAAAGTGCGGCGTCAGTTCACAGATGGACGGAAAGGGATGTCCCGGTCATCGCGAAGGGAGAGCGCGTGGCACGACGGGACATCGAGAAGATCATCGGTGAGCTCGGCGAGATCCGCCGGATGCTCGCCGATCCTCATACCGGGATCACGGCGCTGCACCAGGTGCAGGAGAGCCGGCACAGCAAGGTCCTGGAGCACGTCACCTACAGCACGACCGGGGTGCGGGAGGAGAACCGCGAACTGCGCCGCCGGCAGGAACGCATGCTCAGCGACCTCGGCCAGGTCCGCACCGCTGTCGACGACCTGCGCCGCGAGATCGCCCAGGCCTGGGCCCACACCCTGGGCCTACCCCACATTCCCAGCCCGCCGGGAGGGGCCGAGGAGGTTCTCCCCATCCGGCAGGCGCCCGCCTTGGAGGCCGGGGCCGACCTCGACGACGAGCGGAAGGACGACACACCCGTGCCCGACCAGCACGCACCGGATGCCGCCGACACCCCGCCCACCGATACCGATACCGATACCGACGAGCGCATCTTCCGCGATCCGCCCGAGCCCATCGACCAGGCCTCACGAGTGGACGGGCCTAGCGCGCAGCGCGCACCGAGCGGCCTCGACGGCATATCGTCCGCTCCCGCCGCTGCTACCGAAGTAACGGGCGAAGCAGAGGGCTTGGCATCCGTGCCTGCTAACCGAGGAGAGGAGCCGGAGCCTGCGGTGCTGGGCCCCGACCCGGCCACGGTGCCGCCCTCAGCAGCTGCCGGACCTGTCGGCACGCCGAGCAGCGACACCTCGGGCCCCGGTGAGCAGCAGGCGGAGTACCGGCGGGGGCTGCTGGCGGCGGCCGCCGTCTCCTCCGCCCGGCTGATATGCCACAAGGACACCTGGGCGTTCCTGGTGGAAAAGTCCCTCACCCACGCCCACTTCCGGCTGCCGGACCGGATCGGCGACACCGACGACGGACAGATCGACACCCACCTCTCCGGCCGCTCCCTGCTCGCCGTGCTGGTCACCACCCAGCACATCCTCGACCAGCCCCCCGACGACGACCTCGCCAGCTGGGCCCTCGCCCACGCCATCCACACCCGCACCCACCAGGCCGTCACCACCGCCCGCACCGAGCGCTCCCCCAACGGCGACGTGACGACCATCGTCCTCGACGACCGACCCCCAACCACCGACTGACCGCCTCACCTTCCCGCCGGCGCCTCACCGGCGGGAACCATCCCCGCGGGGGCGGGGAGCAGTCGTTGCCAGCGGTGAGCCATGCGCCGTACACCGGACCATCCCTGTGGGTGCGGGAAGCAGCCCAGGGAGCTGCTGATCTGCGACTTGGCCTTGGGACCATCCCGCGGGTGCGAGGGCGTTCGGCCAGGGCGGTCTTGAGCAGGCGGTCGAACTCTCTGGGGTGACGCGGGGGCTGGCCGGGCAGGCCCAGCGCGGTGAAAAGCTCGTAGCGCACTGCGCGACCGGCCGGCCGGGCCCGGACGGCTGCTGCGAAACCGCTCGCCCGGATCGGCGAACGCGAGACTGTGGTGGCGTGACACATCATCCCGGCCTCCTGCGGACAGTTCCCCTGCAGGGGGAGACGACCTCGTCGCTGATCTGCCGTATCGCGAGCCGTTACGGGATGGAGGCGAAGGTGTTGCGGTCGTGCTGGCAGTGGCGCAACTATCCGCCGGGGCACGATGGCGGGGCGCGCGGGCCGACGCCGAGGTGCTGCTGAACGCAGCCGGACGGCAGCTCCTGACAGGCCTGTGCGGCGTCGAAGAAGACGTGCTGGCGCGGGCGTTGCCGTCCTGGGGACAGGAGGACGCCAAGCTGTCGGCCGGACAGAACGGGGTGCCAGCGGCGGCGTGGCGGACCGGAGGCACGGTCGCCTTCGGCTGCCGCCTGTGCACGGCCCGCCGCACCGGGCAGGAGCTGCGGACAGTGCGGTACGCGCCACGGTGGGAGCGGGCGTGTGTCCGGCACGGGCGGTGGCTCCTGGACGCGGACGCCCACCAGCCGCTGGAGCACCTCAACCTGCGTGGGCTGCCGGAGGTAGTGGCGGCGCAGCGACGATGGGCCAAGGTGGCGCGGCGGGCGGTGCGGGCCGGAGTAAAGCCGGAGCGGGTGTTCGCGCTGGCGTGAGCGGTGGTGGTCCGGTGGTGGGAGCAGGCCCTGCAGTGGGAGCGGGAGACGATCTGGCCGCGGCGTCTGCACCAGGTGGCGGGCGGGGATGCAGGTGGTGATCTGGAGCGGTGGCGGATCGTGGGGCGGGACGCGGCCGTCTTCCCGGAGGTGGTGGCGGTGGCCGAGGCGCTGCTGGACCCGGCCATGGCCGAGCTGGTGTGGGCCGACAGTGGTGCTGGGCGGCCGCGGGCGCTGCCCGCCGACGGGTGGTTCTGCCGCAGGCTCGGTGAGCGGCTGGGTCGGGAATGGCTGGGGCCCCTGGCCGCGACCGACCACGGGGGGCCGCTGATCTCCTGGATGGGCAGCGTCATCCGCCTTCGCCGCGGCGCTGGCGGGCCTCCTGGGTACGACAACGACCCGTGGCGGCTGCGCCAGGAACACCAGGCCACCACCATGGCCGGCCAGCTGCGGGTGCTGGGCAAGGAGAAGAAGGCGCCCGGCTCGGGGACGATGTGGCGGGCTGCGGTGCCCGCCGAGCAGCGCAGGCTGATCACCAGCGCTATCGACAGCGCCGAGGAGCAGCTGCTGCAGCTGCGCGGGGTGCAGACCGGGCCGACCGCCGAGGTCGCCCGGCGGCTGCTGCGCGGGCTCGGTCACAGTGCCGGTCTGATCGAGAACGCCTGGAAACGGACCGCGGTGGCGGCGGTGAACGGCGGGGTGCCGCTTGAGGAGGTGGCCCGGTGGGTGGACATGCCCGTTGAGATGCTCAGCCAGATGCTGACGGCGGGCAGGCAGGACGGCGGCTGACAGCCGATGCGCCGACGGACGGGTCGGCTGTTAGCTGATACGGCACTCGTTCGTGGCAGAAACAATGAAAACGAAGGCCTGGACCGACGGGAGCAACTTGGCTGGCGCGGGTGACCAGCACAGAAGCGGCCCGGCCCAGGAGCCGGGCAAGGCGAGCGGCCGTGGACCAGGGCGGCGGGTTCGAGGCGGTGTTCCTCGACCCGGTGGGGCAGGTTGTGCAGCAGCGGTGGGCGGATGCCGCCATGACCGTGGCGTTCGAGGAACTGCCACCGGTGTCGGCGTTCCCGGTCGTCCCGGGGCGCCGCTGGGGGCCAGGCCTGTGGTGGTCGGCGACCACCGGGCGGCACGTGACCGCGGGGTCGAACGCGATGCGCGCCCAACTGATGGTCCTGGACCGCGACCCGGACGTGACAGGCCTGGCGGGGCGGCCCGTGCCGCTGCTGTGGCGTAACCCCCGCGGGCAGGTGCGTTCCTGGGTGCCGCAGCTCTTCGCCCGCCGTGCCGACGGCACCGCCCTGCTTGCCGACTGCCTCAGCCACCCGGACTCGGGCGGGGAAACTCGCGAGGAAGGCCGCCGAGGCGGTGGCGCAGGCGTGCGCGCACATCGGCTGGACCTACCGGCGCCTGACACCGCTCGACGACGTCCTGGCCGCCAACCTGAAATGGCTGGCCGGCTCCCGCCACCCCCGCAACGCCGGCCGCCTGGGCCTGATGGCGGCGGTCGTCGAGGCGTTCACGCGGACGCGGCCGCTGATCGAGGGCGCAGAAGCAATCGGCGACCCGATCGAGGTCCTCCCCTGTGTCTTCCACGCCCTGTGGCACGGACAGCTGACGGCCGGCCTCGACACGCCCCTGCACGAACGCGTCCCCGTCGGCCCGCAGGGCTGGAGCGGCCCCGAGACGGGAGATGCCAGGTGACCGCGCGGCGCAATGCCCGGCCGGCCGTGAAGGTCGGTGCTCACGTCCGCTTCCGTGGCGTGAAGTGGCAAGTGGTCGCCCTTTCCGGGCAGGACATCCACCTCGTCGGCCCGGACGGCGGCGGTGAAGCCGTGCTCGCCGGGCACCTGTTCGCCGACCCCGGCTTCACCGTCATCGGGGCCGACGTACCCCAGGCCGCCCCGCAGTGGGGCCTGTTCGAGACCGCCCCCGCCGCGGCGCGTGAGAAAGCGCTGGCCTGGCAGCGGAATGTAAGGGAAGTCGAATGCGGCCTGCCCGGCGGGCCAGGCAGCGACGAGGCGGTACGGCCGCAGTACGACCCCGAACAGCACACGCTGGCCCAGCGGGACCAGGCCAAGGCTAAGGAGCTGACCGCGCTCGGGTTCGGCCGCGTCTCGCGCACCACGGTGCAGCGCATGCGCCTGGCCTACCGCAAGCAAGGCCTGTGGGGGCTCCTCGACCACCGCACCACCCGCGCCTCCAGCCCCACCGGCCGGGCCGACGAACGCGTCGTCGCCGCTGTCCGCGAAGCGCTGCGCCGCCGGCGCGGCCGCTCCAAGGGCACCATCAACGGCCTGTTCCCGCTGATCAACCAGATCCTCGAGGACCGACACGGCCCGGGCACGGTGCCCGCGCCGTCCCAGGCCACGCTGTACCGGCTCGTCACCAATCTCGCCCGGCCCGGCGAACTGCCCTCCGGGCCCGTGAGGCAGGTGCCCGCGAGCGTGGACGGGCGGGCCTTCACCCCCGCCACGGCGCTGCGGCCCGGCGAGCAGGTCCAGGTCGACACCACCCGCCTGGACGTCCTGGCCCTCTTCGACGACGGGCGTCTGGCCCGGCCCGAACTCACCATCGCCGTCGACGTCGCCACCCGCGCCATCCTCGCCGCCGTGCTGTGCCCGAGCGCGACCAAGGCCGTCGACGCGGCCCTGCTGCTGGCGGAGATGGCCGTCCCCCACCCCGCCCGGCCGACCTGGCCGGACATCCTGCGCATGGACCACGCCCCCGCACTCCCCCACCAGCGTCTGGCCGCACTCGACGAGCGGCTGGCCGGCGCGGCGGCCAGGCCCGTCGCCCTGCCCGAGACGATCGTCGTCGACCGCGGCAAAGTCTTCGTCTCCGCCGCGTTCACCGCCGCCTGCGAACACCTCGGCATCAGCGTCCAGCCCGCCCCTCCCCGCGCCCCCACCGCCAAAGGCATCGTGGAGCGGACCTTCGGCACCATCAACGCGCTGTTCTGCCAGCACCTGCCCGGCTACACCGGATCCGACGTCACCCGCCGCGGCCCCGACACCGAGAAAGACGCCTGCTACAGCGTCGCCCAGCTCCAGGACCTCCTCG
This sequence comes from Streptomyces sp. BK340, assembly GCF_007827595.1. Classification (GTDB taxonomy): domain Bacteria; phylum Actinomycetota; class Actinomycetes; order Streptomycetales; family Streptomycetaceae; genus Streptomyces. The sequence goes on along the minus strand of NZ_VISR01000041.1, from coordinate 40,065 downwards.
ATGAGTGGCTGGTGCACTACCACCACCGGCCCCACGAAGGCCTGCGCCACCCGATGATGCCGAGAAAGGCCCTCACGCCGAACCAGATGTGGGCCGCGCTCGTCGCCGTCGCCGGGTACGTGCCCGTCCCGCTGACCTGCAGCGACTACCTCGAACTGCTGCCCGTGCGCTGGCAGGCCATCACCCCCGCCGGCATCACAATCCACCACCGCACCTACGACCACGATCTCCTCGCCCCGTACCGCTGCCAGGCCTCCCCCGTCGCCGGCCGCGGCGGGAAATGGGAAATCCACTACAACCCCCACGACGTCCGCCAGATCTGGATCCGCCTGCCCGACGGCGACCTCACCGAAATCCCCTGGATCCACCGCGACCACGTCCACCAGCCGTTCAACGACCACACCTGGCAGCACATCCGCACCCACGCCCACCACAACAACCACGACGACAGCCAGCAGCATGAGGCCGGCCTGGCCGACGCCCTCGACCAGCTCATGCGCCGTGTCCACAGCGGCCACGCCACCACCGCCGAACAAGCCCTCCTCGCCCGCGCCACCACGCTGCCGGTTCCCGCCGCACGGCACCCCCGGTACGGCACCGGCCCCATCACCGGCGAGTCGGCGCAGCACGGCGAGGACGACAGCATCGACGACCTCGACGACCTCCCCGACGACGACACCTGCCCCGCCGCGGCCGCCGGATTCGGGCTCTACGACGCACACGAGGAAGCCGACACATGGTGAACCCGAACCCGCAGAGTGCGGGCAGCACACCAGTCGGCGCCGGCGACAGTGAGGCGGCCGAGCCGTCCTGGCCCCTGACCACCTGGCAAGGCTGGCAGCGCTTCGCCACCACCGACCCGCCCGCCCCGCCCCAGCCCGACGACCCGCCCCGCACCACCGAGGAACGCCTCGCCTACCACTCCGCGTTCGTCACCATCCGCACCCCCGCCATCAGCCAACTCGCCACCCAGGTCCGCACCCTGATGATCCTCGGCCGCCACCAGCAGACCACCGCACGGCCCTCCCTCATCGTCACCGGACCCGCCGCAGCCGGGAAAACCACCGCCCTGCTGAACGTCGGCCGTACCTGCCACCTCGCCCACCTGCGCAAAAACCCAGCAGCGCCCGGATCAGCCCACACCGCGGCCCCTGTCGCTTACGTCCTCGTCCCGCCCGGGGCCACCGCGAAAACCCTCATCACCGAATTCGCCCGCTACCTCGGCATCCCCGTAACCGCCCGCATGACCCAGACCCAGATCACCGACGCCGTCTGCCACACCTACACCACCGCCGGCGTCCAACTCGTCCTCATCGACGAAATCCACCGCCTCAACCCCCGCACCACCACCGGCGCCCAGACCGCCGACCTACTCAAAGACCTCACCGAACGCCTGCCCGCCACCTTCGTCTACGCCGGCATCAACGTCACCGACACACCCCTGTTCAGCGGCACCCGCGGCGCCCAACTCGCCGGACGCGCCACCCTCATCACCTGCGGCCCCCTCCCCGCCCGACACGGCACCCGCGAACCCTTCCGCGACGTCATCACCGACATCGAAAACGCCCTCGACCTCCACCAGCACAAGCCCGGAACCCTCCCCCGCCACGCCCCCTACCTCCACCAACGCACCGCCGGCCGCATCGGATCCCTCACACGCCTCATCCGCCAAGCCGCCATCACCGCCATCCACGACGGCACCGAACGCATCACCAAAACCGCTCTCGACGCCGTACAGCTCGACCACCTCGCCGAACAACACAGACGCCCCACCCACAACCGCTAACCCCCACCCACCGATCAGGCGAAACAGCCCTGACCAGCACAAACACCAACCAGGCCCTTACACGCCAGAACTACCTACAACGAGCGCGGCCCCACTCAGAACAGAAGACACAACCCCAGCTCACCCACCCCGACCTCCCCGCCCAACCACCCACCCGGCCTCTCAACCAACCCACAACACACCAGGCCAGCAACCCCGCGATACACCAACAAGCCCCCCTCTGAGCGTCAGCGGGTCATTGAACCGGGCGGACATTCCAGAGCACAGAGAGACCCCGGGCCGCAGATGCCCGGGGTCTCGTGCTGTCTCACCGCGCAGGCGAGCGCCGCTCTCGCGGTGCGGTCAGCGCCGTTCGATGGTCTGTCCCGGGGTGGCCGCTCTGTTGCGGGCGGGTTTGCCTTCGTTCCTCTTCTCCGTGCCCACAAGAGCCGGATTGGCGGGGGAGTCAGTGAGGCTGGCAGGCCGTCATGAGTCGTGTGGCGGTCGTCCAGGAGCCGGTGGCCCTTGCAGTACTGCAGGAGTTGGTAGGTCTGGTTCTCGCTGAGGCCGTGCGACTGTCCGAATTCGGTGATCAGCACCGCGCCAAGCTCGTGCGGTCGTAGACCCATTCCACGAGCGGTTCGTGCAGGGCGGAGAAGTCGGCGGACACAGGGTGCTCCCTTGCTGGGTACCGCGGGCTTGCTGGTGCTCATGGCTTCTCGATGAAGGGCAGTCCGACGGCGGCGAGTTTGGTCTGGAGGTTGATGTCCCTGGTGGCCACGTAGACGGCGGAGCCGGGGTGCTGGGACTGCAGCAGCAGGGTGGAGGCCACGAAGCGGTCGTCGGGCACGTCCAGGTCGAGCCAGTTCGGCAGGCCGTCGCCCTTGGGTTCGATGTGCTCGAAGACGGCATGCACATCACCGGCCACCCGCACACCGCGCAGCACGTCGCCGTTGGTCCGAAGCCCTTTCAGGCGGCGGTCGGCTTTCTTCGCCGCGTCCCTGATGTCGGGGTTGCGGCCAGCGAGCTTGTGGTCGTCCAGTTCCCGCAGAACGACGGGCAGCAGGTGGACCATGTACCGGTTCCCGAGCAGCGGCGTATAGATCGCGACATCGGGGTCATCGAGCAGCATGTTCGTGTCGACCACTACCCGCACCGTCCAGGTGTCATCCGGCAGGAGCTCGCCCAGCTTCCGGAGCGTGGCCGTGGCCGCCTTGACCTTGTCGATGGCCTTGTCGATGGAGGCCGGCACGGTGATGTCCCGGGGGCGTACAAGCCAGCGCTGCAGCAGGCCGAGGGTCCTGTCGAGGCGCTTGGTGACCTCCGGCGTCGGGTGCGGAAACAGCAGCCGGAACAACGGTTCCCATTCCCGTACGCGCCCCAGCAGTTCCATCCTTCGCGTCTCAAGTGCGGGGCCGCTGGGCACCCAGCCCCACTTCGGGGCAGCGTAGATAACGATGCCGTTGGACCGGCGGTTCGAGTCGACGTTCCGGATCTGCGAGTCCGCGAGGATCTTCAGGAAATCAGCTTCGATCACATCCAGGTCTGAACGGAGGCGTTCCAGGTACGTCGGCGGGGCTTGTGTGGCGGCCATCTGCCGATGATGCCGCACGCCACTGACAGCCCTCCGTGCCGGGCGGAGACGAGAGATGATGGCCGGCGGCGCCGGGACGCGCCGATCGAGGGGGCGAGGAGCTGATGGACAGATTCGACGAGGGGCTGCGCTGCCAGGACGTGCACGCAGGATTGCGGAACGTTGATCCGAATTCCGGAACTCTGGAACCGCTGATGGACACCCAGATGATCGGAATGGCCGCGAGCCTGGCCGCGCTCATACGGGGCCAGGAAGTCATCGACAACGCAGCCGCACTGCGCGCAGTAGCCGCGGAACAGCTGGATGTAAACCAGTTCGCCTTCGACCCGGTGGTCCTGGCCCTGGAAGATCTCGGGTTCGTGGAGGGCGTGCAGCGCTCCGGCGGCAAGATCACACGGTTCACCGAGAGCGTGCCCTACTACGACGATCTGTACGCCAGGCTTGGTGAGGCGTGGCGGAACCGGCGGCCCTCGGAAACCGAGGAGCAGATGGTGCGCTTGGTGGACTACCTAGCCGACGGGCCCGTGCCGCAGGAAGAGGTGGCCTCCAAGGTGGGTCTGGACTCCGCCGCGCTTCCCTTGCTGCTTGAGATCGGTGAGCGGGCGGAACTGCTCAAACGCATCCAGGTGCCGGACGGTGACGTCCTGTACTCGCCGTTCTTCGGATTCGAAAACCCCCAGGTGATCACCGAGTTGGTCCGTGATCACGGGAGCGACCAGCTGGCCGAGGCTTTCGCAGCCGTCCGCGGCGAACAAGGCTTGCCCGTTGTCGATACGCAGCCCTTGCTCCAGGACGCGATCGCGCGGGGCCTGCTGCTGGCGCCCGCCGTGCAGCGCCCGGACGGGACTCTTCAGCCGTTTGCCGCGTTGCCCTACATTCTCGATCGCGATCTGCTGCGCGGCCGCAAGCCGGTGCTGGACAAGGCCTTGGCAGTGCTGGCCTGCCTGCGCTGCGGTCAGCATTTCGGCGGTTATACCAGCCTGCCGGGGCATGCACTGGTCGACGTGATCGACAAGCTGCTCGACCCGAACCGAGGTTTCCTGCGTCCTCACGAGGCTCATGAGCGGCAGTACCGGCTGATCCACGCAGCGGGACTAGTGGCTTTCGATCCCGACCCCAAGCCCGGCGGCAATTGGGTAATGCCCCGCTTCATCGACACGCCAGACAACCGCGAGGCGCTGCGAATCGCCCGCGACCTGATCTCTTTCGGGGAGCAGATCGGCGGACGTGTGGGTGACGAGCAGGCACGTCAGACGCTGGCGCTGGGCCAGTCATTCACCGCACCAATGCAGACGATGTACCGCACGAGGGCCAAAGCGAAGAGCAGCCCGCGGCAATGGCAGGGCGTGGTAGACGCCGCCTTGGGAAGGGGACGCGCGCGATGACCGAACTCGACCTGGGGCTGAAGGTCGCATCAAGGCGGCTGCTATGGAGGATGGGGTACACCACCCGCTTGGACGTGCCGCTGCGCGGCGTCTCCAAGGCGGGTGCCTCATCTGCCACGCCTCGCGGTCAGCGTTCCAGCGGACCGGAGGCGTACACCGATCTGGACGTGCTCGGATACACGGTGGCCGGTGGCTTCCGCATGCAGAGCGCGATCGTGGACTGCAAGACTTCGAGCAAGGGGTCGACGAACCGCATGTTCTGGGTGCGGGGCGTGGCCGACTTCTTCGGTGCGGACGCCGCATACATGGTCCGAGAGCGGGACCTAACCGACGCTGCACGACAGCTGACGTCTCGTCTGAGGATTTCCGCACTGAACAGCGGCGAGGTCACACGTCTGGAGGAACTGCACCCGTGCGAACTCGGCTTGGGCACGGAGCCGCTGGCCTGGCTGTTCGATCCGGACAAGGCCACCACCGTGCTGCGTGCCTTCGGCGACCTGGACAAGCGGCTCAAGCCACTGGCGGACTACCGGGAGTTCACCTACTGGGTCACCGAGCCGTACCGCAATCCGATGCTATTGGTCGACGAGGTCACCGCAGCCGCCCCGCTCCTGGACGCACGCGTCCCCCAGCACCTGGCCCTCGTCTTGGACTGCGCCTGGCTGTACCTGCTCTCCCTCAGCCAAGCTGTGGAAGCCATCCGCGCCACCCATATCGCCGACCCCGACCGCGGACTGCAGGAATACCTCTTCGGAGGACCCGCCGGCCTGCGCGAAAAAGAGGGCCTGGCCCGCCTGCTGAAGACCGTCAAGGACAGCGGCGCGCTGCCCAGCGACGTCCACGTCGACCTGCTGCCCGTCTACTACCCCCGGCTACGCGAGCTGACCGTAAGGATCTTGGCCCGTCCCGACACAGTGCTGCCAGCCCTACGCATGCTGGAACTGGTCACCTCGGTAACCGCCCTGGGCGGGCGCATCGGGAAGCCCGAGGATATGGGCGGCCTGTTTGAGGAGGTTGCCGCCAAGCGCGCTGCAGACGTCGTGGGATTCCTCGTCGGCACCGCCGGCCTGGACAACGGTTTCCGGGCCCGCGCCCGCTCCCTACTCCTGGGAGAACCTATTTCCTGACGCTCACACAGGGGGGTTCCCCAACGGGCGGCGGCACCACCGCGTTGATCGGTGGTGCCGCCTTGTTCTTGCTGGAGGGGCAGCGCCCTACGGACAGGCGTCCGGCGGCTTCGTGCAGGACAACTTCGGTGGCATGCGCGGACGGGTTCCCGTCGACCGGCGGGTCGTCGGCCGTCCCGGTAGGTGGCCACAACGTGACCGCTGACGATCGTTGATGCGCCGCAGCGCAGGCCGTACCCGTGGTCGGCCTCATGGTCGGGGGGGCCGGCGCGTCGCGTAGTGCTCCGGTCAGCGGTCCACGGCGGGCAGGTGGGCCAGGCCGGTGTCGAGCATGATGCGGTCGACGGTCTCGTGCAGGGCGCTGTCCGGGCCGATGACGGTCTCGAGACCGCCGGGCAGCAGATCGCGCGGCCGGTACCAGTCGCGCAGCTGCGTCTCACTGACGTCGTCGGCGATCGGCTTGGTGGCGTGCCGAGCAAGGGTTTCGCCGAACGGCACATCCAGGTAGTAGCCGTGGGTCGGGCCACGGTGGTCGGCGCGCAGCTGGTCAAGCATGTCGCCGTAGCGATCGGCGTAGAGGATGCCTTCGACGACGACGTGGTATCCGGCGTCCAGGGCGTAGCGGGCGGTCAGCCCGATCAGGCCGATGTTCGCGGCGCCGGGCCGGTCCCGTTCGCGGAGCACGATGCGGCGGAGGTTGTCCTGGCCGACCACGGCCAGGCCGCGGCCGAACCTCTCGCGCAGGCCGGCCGCGACGGACGACTTCCCCGAGGCGCTGTTGCCGCGCAGCACGACCAGCCGGGTTTCTTCGGTGCCCACCATCACGGCGGTCACGCTATCGACGGCCAGTGACGGCGCCGCGGCGTTCCGGGGCACGTCGGCCCACGGTGATCAGACGGCAGGGTTGTGAGCTGCCCCAGAGCGAGGTGTGGGAACGGCTGTCGGGTAGCGCAGTTGGTCAGGGATGAGGTCACCGTGGCGCTGCCGGAGGTAGTCGAGGGCCTGTTCCAGGGAGGGGTTGTGGTCGATGCCGTTCTTGACGAACTCCAGGCGCTGCTTGGCTTCTCGCAGGATTTCGGACCATGTGCGCACCCAGACCCGGACGCTGGCGTGCTCGTATTGCGTGGGTTCGCTGTACAGGCCCTCGGGCTTGTTGGCCTGACGGACGGACGGCTTCAGCCTGTCCTTGATCGAACGGACGACGAGGTAGAAGTCCCAGGTGGTTTCGACATTGGCGAAGCGGGGCTCGTTGAGGACGGCCTGCATGTAGTCGTCGACTTGGTTGGCCTGTTCGCGGTCTGCGTCGACTTTGGGCGCCTTGAGCTCGATGACGAGGTGTCGCACGCGGTCGTGCTCGTGGCTTTCGGCGGAGAGCATGAGATCGACTCGCCGGGTGCTGCCGTCGACCGCGTGGACGGGCCCGTCCGGGGTGGGGTCCCAGCCGACGGCGCGCCGGTGGTGATCCAGCACTCGGGTCAGGCCGATCTCACTGCTGCGCATCATGTTGAACTCTTCGCCGAACACCCACAGCTCGCGTTCGAGGATCTTGTGGAGATGATCACGTTCCTTGACCGCTCCGTAGGTCTCCACGTCGAAGACCAGGTGCTCGAGGGCGGTCAGGAACTGAAGCCGTGAGGTGACGATCGATGATGCGCGGATGATGTTGGACAGGCTCGTCTGCTGGAGGAGACCGTGCAGGTGGCTGACGTCGTCACCACTCAGGCTCAGGACCTTCTCCAGGATCTCCACCATCTCGTCCGGGTTGTGGCGGAGGGAGTTCTGCAGCAAGGACAGCGTGAGCCGCTTCTTGGTCCTGTCGCCCGTGATGTGGCGGTTGATGGAGGTCGCGACCAGGTCGAATGTCGCCTGTTCGGCACGGGCCTGGTCACCTTCGGCGTGGCGCGGATAGGGGTAGACGCCTTCCTCGATCCACCTGTCCACGAGCTGGCGGCGCTGGCGCCGACGCCGTTCTTCGAGACGGCCGCCGATCCAGTCCCGAGCGACACGAAACAAGGGTGCCAGGGGCGTGTCACCACCCAGCATGATCAAGGGGATCTCGTTGCGGTGCTGGGGCATGGGTTCCCACAGCACGTAGGCGGTGTAGGAGAAGTCGGTGTGCTCAACGGAAGCGTCGATGCTCTCTACAGGGGAACTGGCGGCGTCGCACAGGGCGATGGTGCGTTCCGTGCCGGTGCGCCAGTGGATTAGGCGGACAGCGATCGAGTGTGTCTGCCCGTCGTACTCGAATGTCAGGTCCTCGGAGTGTTCTTCCTCCTGGATCTGGGTGCGTGGGTCGATCCGCTGGCCGTCGTAAGTGACCCGGACATCGGTCCAGGTCAGGAGATAGGGCGCGAGAGCTGCCGTGATCTGGGCGACGGCTTTGGGCTCCAGCAGCCGAAGGAGGTGGCTGGACTGCTTCCCCCACAGTTCAACCTTCGTGCCGGGCCGGTCGGTCTCAGGTGCTGGCTGTGAGTCGATGCTCCACGTCGTCCGTCTGCTGATCTCGGACTCGATCGTGGTGCGCATCAGGCGGCCATCGACTGCACGGGCCGTGCTTGTCCACCGTGTTGAATTGCCCAGAGCGAAGGCCCGCAGCCGCCCGCGGCCGGCCTTTCCGTGCAGCGGCCGCTTCAGCCGTTCTGTCGTGCCACCCATGCGCTTGTCGGAGTTTCCGACCTGCTTGAACGCGGTTCGTGCCTTCTCCGGTGAGATGCCGTCGCCAGTGTCGGTGACTACCACCTTGTCCACGCCCTCGGTGGCGGATCGCTCGATGGTCACGTCGACTTCGTTGGCGTCGGCGTCAAGAGAGTTCCACACCAGCTCAAGCACGGCCTTGACCGCCTCCCGCTCATGCGAGAGCTGCCGAACCAGGTCGTCCCCGGCTTCCAGAAGTACGTGATCCGCCATAACAGCGCATCTTTCAGCAGACCGGAACGCATTGTCCATCCCGCATCAACGCCCCGTAACCTTGCGCGCTGTGCTGCCCGGCATCGCCGCGTCACGGGCCTACGGAGACGTGCTGCGGCGCTGCAGGTCCCCGGCCCACTCCCGGAGTTGGTCTTCGATGGTGAGATTGTCGCCGCGGGCTAGGGTCTGGAGCAGCTGGGCGTACACGGTCGCTTCGGCGGCGAGACCGGCTGGACTGCCCAGGGTGGGGAAGGCGTCGTGGACGCGAGCGGCGGTGTCCGGCTGGAGCAGCGAATAGCCGTAGAGAGTGGCGGAGTCGAACCCCTCCGGAGCTTGTCCCCATCCCTCCCAGTCCAGCAGCCGCAGGGGCGCCGTGACGTTAGCCCAGTGCACATCCGCATGGGCACATGTCCAGCAGGTCACGGCCGCGGCCGGAATCCTGAGGAACTCGGGGATCGCCCGGTCCATGTACTGCTGCCGTACGGCCACGCGCCGGGTGTCGACGGCCGACACCTTCTCCAGCGTCCCGGTGGGGTCGGCCCACCAGGAGTTCGGCACCTGGAGGTTGTGCTGAAGGATCGGGTCGTCGGGCAGGACCGGCGGATCGACGCGCACCGACAGCTCCGCCCGGTAGGCGGTGGTGTCGTCGAAGGCGTCGTGCACGCCCAGGAGCGCGGGCTGGTGCCCGTCGAGGTCGCCGAAGGGGGTGGCACGGCTCCCTGATCGACCGCAGCGCCCGCTGATCGTGCCAGAGACGCGCCGGGCCCGGTCCTCCGATGGAAGTGCCGGGCCATGGCGGGCACGAACCGAGTCAGCGGGCCTGGGTGACGGTGATGGGAGCGTCGGGGCAGTCGTCAAGGACAGCCGCCAGGGCGGCCCGCTCCGCGGGATCGACGCTCAGGCCCCAGCGGATCTTGTCCGCGACCCAGTCGGTGACGTACTGGCAGCGGTAGCCGGCGGCCGGGGGAAGCCACGTGCTTGGGTCCTGGTCCGCCTTCGACCGGTTCGAAGCAGCCGACACCGCGATCAGCGCCCGGGCATCCCCGAGGTCGTTGGCGTAGGCCTCCCGCTCCTTCGCGCTCCAGGCGTAGGCGCCTGAGTCCCAGGCCTCGGCGAGCGGGACCAGGTGGTCGATGTCCAGGCCGCTGGGACCCTGGATGTAGCGGTCGTCGTAGGGGGAGTACCACTCCCCTCCCGTCAGCACGCACCTGGCGCCCTGCGCCGGGGCGATGACCGCTTCGGCCTTGAGGACTTCGGCGCGGGTGTTGCAGCCGTCCTTGTCGGCGTCGATCCAGTGCTTGAACTTGGTGCGCTCGTATCCGGTGCGGTCCTCGGCCTGGACGGGCAGGCCAGCGAGGGCGTCCCGGACGGGCAGGGTGACGGTCTCACCGGGCGCGGCAGCAGCCGGACTTGGCGCGGCGTTGGCGGTCGTCGGGATGAGGAGAGCAGCGAACACGGCCACCGCGGCGCCGGTACGGGCGAAACGCACGAGCAGGAGTCCTCTCGAAGATCACAGCAAGTTGTGATCTTCGTAGCGGCCTCTGCCCTCGCCCCGCACATAGAACGATTGCGGCTCTACCCGATCGGGCGGTAAGTCAGATGGTCGCCACGCACGGTTTGCCGCTGTGCGCGGGTGGCACCCACGAGCAGGAGTACGGAATGCAGCGAGTGCCGTCGTCGCTGTCATCAGCAGGGCCGACACTTCACTGCGCGCACGTGGGCCGGGCGCGCCCGTGCCTGCAGTGCGCTATGGCGCTACTGCTCCGCTCGTCGCGATGGGTGAGCGGGAGGCGATGGAGGCCGAGCTGTACGCGCGGGCCCGCGACCTGCAGCGGCTGAACGAGGAACTGCGCCAGGCCCACGCCCGGGATCGCCAGGTCGCCGTCACCCTCCAGGAGGCCATGCTCCAGTCCCCGGACCTGGCCCGGCACCAGGATGTCGCGGTGCGCTACCTGCCCGCCGCCGGATCACTGAACGTGTGTGGCGACTGGTACGACGTGGTTGACCTGCCCGACGACGGTTTGTTCGCCGTCGCGGTCGGCGACGTCGTCGGCCACGGCCTGGACGCCGCCGCCGTCATGGGCATGCTCCGCAGCGCGCTGTCCGCCGCCATCCGGGCGCTTCGCGAGCCCGCCCCGGCGATGGAAGTGCTGGGCCTGTACGCGCGCTCGGTGGAAGGAGCGCTGGCCACCACCGCGGTCAAAGCCGTCATCAACACCCACGGCCGTCACATCATCTACAGCATCGCCGGCCATCCCCCACCGGTCCTAGCCCACCCCGACGGCACCTTTGACCTGCTCGACCAGGCCACCGATCCACCGCTGGGGGCCCGCCCCACCCACGTTCCCCGTCCCCAGGCCGCTGTGCCCTACACCCCCGGCGACACCCTCGTGCTCTACACCGACGGACTCATCGAACGCCGCGGCGAGGACATCGACGTAGGCCTTGACCGGCTCACCAACGTCCTCACCCGCTATGCCCGCCTTAGCCCCGAACGCCTGGCCGACGCTCTGCTCGCCCGCCTCGGCGTGGCCGGCGGCGGGCGCGACGACATTGCCCTGGTGGTGATCCGCCTCTAGATCGTTCCCTGCTGCCACCGGCCGTTCCGTTGTTCGAGGCCGGCAACATTCGAGGCCGGTAACAGCTGTCAGGTTCCGGTCGAGGCGTGCGGCTGCGGGAGCGCTCCGGAGCGTTCCAGGGTGGTGAGCCACTGGGTGACGACGGCGTCGATAAAGGTGTCGGTGACCTGGCCGCGGTCGAGGAAGAGCCGGGCGAGGACGGGCCCGTAGAGCATCGTGTACTCGTCGTCGCTGATCTGGACGCCGGACGGTTCGAGCAGTTTGTTCAGCGCCGCGTGCCGGTCCTGGCCGATGCGGACGAGGGCCTGGGCGCTGTCGGGGTCGTGGTCGGCCTGGGCGGTGACGGCGAGGACGGCGGTACGGATGGCGGGGTCGCTGATGCCGTTGCGCAGGCTTGTCAGCCAGGCGGTGGCCACCGCGCGCACGTCGCTGCCCGGTTCGGGGTAATCGCCGAGGTCGGGGCCGTCGAGGATGAGGTCGAAGAGCAGGGCTGCGCGGTTGGCCCAGTGCCGGTAGAGGGTCTGGCGGGTGACGTCGGCCCGCTCGGCGAGCAGGGCGTAGGTGAGTCCGGTCGGTCCGACCTCGGGCAGCAGCTCACGCGCGACGGTGAGGATGCGGGCGCGGGTGCGCTGGACGCGCGGGTTGCTCAGGGCCGGCTGGCGGCGGTGAACGGGCGTGAAGGACATGAGGCCATCCTACCTAAGAATCATACATTACGTGTGATGAGGGCCACGGTCGCCGAACTTCGCCAATCACACGTTGTGTGTGATACACAGGAAGAGCAATCACACGCACTGAATGATTCAGGGTGTGTGCAGTTTCCCTTCCCTGTGGGAGTTCCTGATGTCCACTGCGATCACTTTCTCCGAGTACGGCGCGCCCGGCGTGCTGACGCTGTCGGAGGTCCCGACGCCGGAGCCGGGACCGGGCCAGGTCCGCGTCCGGGTCCGGGCCGCCGCCGTGAACCCGATCGACGTGCGGATCCGCGCGGGGATGATGCAGGGCGTCTTCCCCGTCGAGTTCCCGATGGTCCCGGGCTGGGACGTCGCCGGTGTCGTCGACAAGGTCGGTGAGGGCGCGAGCTTCGCTGTCGGCGATGAGGTCTTCGGTGTCGCGGCGGTCGGCGGTTACAGCGAGTACGCGCTGCTGGACCGGCCGTTCGCCAAGCCGGAGGAGCTGTCGTTCGAGACCGCGGCCGGCCTGATCACCGTCGGCGAGGCCGCCTACCGAGCCCTGGAGCATCTGGGAGTCGGGGCGGGCCAGACCCTGCTGATCCACGGTGCGGGCGGCAGCGTCGGCACCATCGCGGTGCAGCTGGCCGCCGCCCGCGGTATCGCCGTGGTCGGCACCGTCGCCGAACAGGACATCGAGCGCGTCAGCGGCCTCGGCGCCACCGCCGTCCCCTACGGCGAGGGCTGGGTGGAGCGGGTAAAGGCCGCGACTCCGGGCGGGGTGGACTTCGTGTTCGACGCCTCCGGCGCGGGCGTACTCGCCGAGTCCGTCACCCTGGCCGGCGACGCCGGCCAGGTCATCACCATCGCCGACCCCTCCTTCGCCCAGCACGGGGTGCGCTTCACCGGCATGGACCCGGCCGACCGCTTCCCCGAGGCCCTGCCGCAGCTGGCCAGCCTGATCGCCGCCGGCAAGCTCGACGTCCCGGTGTGGCGCGCCTACCCCCTGGCAGAGGCCGCGCAGGCCCACGCCGACGTCGAGGCCCGCCGCAACGAGGGCAAGGTCGTCCTCCTTCCCTGACCCCGCAGCCGCCGCCCCGCCGTACCCCCTGCGGCGGGTGAGGCGGCCATGGGCCGCGGCCGGGGCACGCCCGGACCGGCTGCGGCCCCGTCCGAAGCGTCCGCGACACCACCTGTCAGCCACGAGACGAGAGCGGAAAGCTGATGGCAGCCTGCACCACCCTCCCGCCACTGACGGCGGACGCGGACCTGGCCGCCGCGTTCGAGGTCCTCGGCCAGAAGTGGAACGGCATCATCCTCCACACCCTGGCCACCCGGCCCGCCCGCTACGGCGAACTGCACACCGCCATCCGCCACATCAGCACCAAGATGCTCGCCGCGAGGCTGCGTGAACTCGTCGACGCCGGGCTGGTCACCCACGCCCAACTGCCCCCCGGCCCTGCCACCTACACCCTCACCGACCACGGCCGGGCCCTGCTGCCCGCTCTGGAACACATCCGCACGTGGTGGCAGCAGCGCATCCCCACCACCCCACCCCTGTCTTGACCCTCAAGGAGCGATCCGCCATGTCAGCTCGCCATCTGCCCGAGCCCACCTTCGCCCGCACTCGCCTCGGCTCCGGCCCCGGCCTGCTCCTCGCCCACGGCGCCGGCAGCAGCCTGATCAACACCTACGGGCCCATCCTGGACCAACTGGCCGCCCGCCACACCGTCGTCGGCATCGACTACCCCGGCAGCGGCGACACCCCCCGTTCCACCACGCCGCTATCGGTGGACGACCTGGCCGACCAGCTCGTCGCTGCGGCCGACGCCGAAGGACTCGACCGCTTCGCCCTGTCCGGTTTCTCCCTCGGCGGCCCGGTCGCGATCCGCGCCGCCACCCGGCACCCCGAGCGCGTCACCGCGCTCGTGCTGACCGCCACCTTCCCCCACCGCAGCAACCGCCTCGCTCTCGCCTCCTCCGTGTGGCGGAAGATCGCTACCTCGGGCGACCAGCAGATGCTGGCCGAGTTCCTCGTCATGATGTCGCTGGGCACGCAGGCGCTGGAGTCGATGCCTGCCGAGCAGCTGCAGCAGACCCTGGGCTTCGCCGCCGCCACCGCCGCCGACGGCACCCCCGAGCACGCCGACCTCGTCGGCCGGGCCGACGTCCGCGAGGACCTGGCCGGCATCACCGTGCCCACCCTGGTGATATCGACCACCGACGACTGGTTCACCTCGACCGCGCTGCACCGGCAGATCGCCGAGACCATACCCGGCGCCGAACTCGCCGAACTCGCCACCGGCCACCTGCCCATGGTCGAACGCCCCGAGGGATGGCTGCGCCTGATCACCGACTTCCTCGCCAAGCACCACCCGTCGGTCTGAGGAGACCCTCCACCGCCGCACGGCGCTGACAGCGGCATAGCGTCCGATACCCGCAGACGCCGATGCACCGTCAGTTCCGTCCTGGGTGCCTGCTCGGCCTCGGTCCGGGCCCGGGCAGGCACCCAGGTCCCATCCCCGACACACCAGACCGAGCCACCTGTCCCGACGCTGCCGCCGGCACCGTGGAGTGGTCTCCGGAGCTCAAAGTGAAATCCGACATGCGACACCCCGCCACCGAGCGTTCCGACGCAGCCCGAAACCGGGCCCGTCTGGTGGAAGCAGCCGCTCGACTGGTCGCTGAACGAGGAGCCGAACATGTGACCATGCAGGCGGTCGCGGAGGAAGCCGGGGTCGGGAAGGCCACGCTCTTCAGACGGTTCGGCGACCGCAACGGCTTGCTCCTCGTCCTGCTGGGCGAAGCGGAGACACAGTTCCGGACTGCCTACACCGCAGGCCCACCTCCCCTGGGACCTGGAGCACCCGCCGCAGCCAGGCTGACCGCCTTCGGCAACGCGCTGATCGACCGCACAGCAGCAGACTCCGACCTCGGCATCGCCCTCGGCCGCCAGCTTCCCCTCGAAATGCGCTGCGCATCCGACACGGGGAAGGACTTCCACCGTCATGTCTCGTCACTTCTACGGGAGTCAGGCGCGGACGGCGATTGCGACATGCTCGCTTACGCACTGCTCGGCTTTATGAGCATCGAAGTGTTGGACTTCTTGCGGCAGGAAGGCGCGGTACCTGCAGCCCGCCTGCAGGCCGCCTGGGAAGACCTCGTCCAACGCCTGGCGCGGCCGTAGTGAGCCACCTGCCAGATCTCACCGAGCGTGACGCCCGGAGACGCCGCACCCGCGCCGATTGCGCATCAACCGCCGACAGCTCCACGCCGCCGCACTGCGCACATTGGCAATACCGCAAGTCGAAGGCCCGCCTTTGCTAACAAACTTGCGGATCCTAGATACGGGCAAACCGCGCCAGCAACTGCCCCACACCCAGCTGTCGGTGACGGCGAGGCTCACTGCGCGGTCCGCCCAGGAGCTTGATCTGCGGCAGTGGGAGCCCTGCCGGGGCGTGCGTCACACTCAGGCAGCGTGACCAGTCCCGCGGGCACGCGGCCCTGGCTTACCCAGACTGTCGTGTGAGGGCTCAGGACATAGTTGACGTGATGTTCTCAGGACACTCTTGACATTTTCTGATGGCACTTCAGATGCTTCGGGTGTGACTCAGGAGGCGGAGAGCCCGCAGCAGGGCGACTGGTTGGTCGAGCAGAGGTACCGGGCGGTGCTGGAGGTACTCGACGGTTCGCCGATCACCGAGGTCGCCCAGCGGTACGGGGTCTCCCGGCAGTCGGTCTACACGTGGAAGGCGAAGTACGCCGCGGGTGGCTTCGAAGGTCTGAGGGAGGCATCCCGTCGGCCGCGGACGCCGTCAGCGTCGAGCGCAAGGTCCCTACCGACGGCGTCGTGATGGTGGCCCGCCAACGCCTGCGCGTCGGTCGCACCTACGCAGGCCGGATCGTCACCATCTATGTCGAGGACACGCACTTCCGCGTCACCTGCGAAGGCGCTGAGATCTCACTCCACGCCCGCAAGGACCAGCACCCGGTGACCCGCTGGAAGGCCAAGATCCACGCGCCGAAACTCTGAGCATGCCAATACGACGTGTCCTACGTTGATCGGCATGAGCACGTCCAGACGGGCCTACCGCTATGTCGGGCCTCACCATGTGATCGCAGCCGTCCAGTCAGCGGACAGCGGTGCCGCGATCCGCACAGCTGCCGACTTCGCGGACTGGGCAACGGCCCAGACCGCCGAGGAACTGGGCGAGCCGTTCACCTTCGTCATCGGAACGGACGGTGTCCTGCGGCTGGCCCCACGCCGCAGCGAACACGTCGCCTGCGCGAGCGGCGGCCGAGTGCTGAGCGCCGGCGAAATCAGCTTCTCCACCGAGGCCGGACGCTGGGCGGTGAACGAGGTCAGCAACCAGTCGACCGGCTATTGCCCGGACGTCACCTCGTGGCCGGCTGTGGCACGGGCGCTGGATCAAGCTGACCTCGACCACCCGGACTACTTCACCCACGCAGTGGTCTTCCGACGGTGTCCCACCTGCCAGGAACACAACATCGTGCGAGAGGGCCACTTCGTCTGCGTCTTCTGCAACGCAGATCTGCCCCAGCGATGGAACGTCGATCCGAACCTCGGAAACTCAGACGGGCCCTGACCAGTACAGACTGCCACCGGCTCGGCCGACGAGCTTCGGGCCTCGGCTGCCCGGTCATGTCCAGTAAGTCTTGAGCCTGTCAAGGATCTGATGAGGCAAAAGTGTCAACTCAGTCCTGAGACCTCACACCACACCCAGACCAGGTACGGCGGCGGAACAGGCCCCGGCGGGACTTGCCCGGCTCCTGATCGTGGTTGTCCTCCGGTTCCGGCGGCGCGGCGGCCTGGAGGCGGGCGGCTTCGGCGGCGGCTTCCTTCCGGGCGACGTCGTCGGCGTGGCAGCTGGCGCACGCAGACGGGTCACCGGCCTTCCAGGCACCGCCGCGCGCGATGGTCTGCTCCCATCGTTCGTCGGTGAACTTCGCCCCGCACCGCTTGCACACCGGCCGCCGTGCCTCCCGTTCAGCGGCCTGGCGCTGCTTCTCTTCCGCTTCGGCGCGGGCGGCCTGGCGGCGGTAGAGGACGTCGCCGTCGGGATTGTCGAGCGCGGCCGACAGTGTCTGCTCGCCCTCGCGGCCCAGCCGCCGCCACACCGCTGCGCCCGCGCCGTGCTCCTGAAGCTGCTCCAGGGTGGTGACGAGGACGGGCACGGCCTGACCGTAGTCCCGGGCGGTGATGCCCCGGTGGTAGGTGTCATACCGGCGCGGCGCCCAGTAGCGGCGGCCCGCGCTCTCGAGCACGGCGACCGTGTTGGCGACCTTCGCGGCCGTGGTGTCCGCGAACACGAACGCCACCGGCGCCAGGCCCTCCCGGCCGGTCGGCGGGTAGACCCGGCGCCACAGCCGCTTCTCGTGGTCGACGTGCTCGATCGCGTCCGGCCGGGAGCGGGCCAGGTACGCCGTGTGCTTCTCCGCGTCCGGCGGCAGCAGCCGGCCCCACTGCCAGTACCGGCGCAGCTTGTGCACGAGCTCGTGGGCGTCCTCGGTGCGGCGGTCGATCTCCAGCAGCATCACCGGCACCCCGGCGGCCGGCGCCCGCACCACCAGGTCCGCCCGCTGCACGTACCCGTTGCCGAGCTGGTGCCCGACTTCGGTCTGGAAGCCGAGCCGGTGGCCGATCCCGGCGCGGTGGAGTTCGGCGGCCGTCGAGGTAACCGCCGCGGCGTGGTCGTCGTAGCCGGTGCCGAGCAGCTCCCCGGTGTCCGGGTCGTACTCCTCCTTGCGCAGCACCGAGATCCGTATGCCCTTCGACTCCAGGAGCTTCTTCGCCTCGCGGTGCCCTCGGGCGGTGAGTACCCATACCTGTCGCTGGTCGTCCTGGACCGATTCGATCCTCACCAGGTGGTGGTCCTGAAGATCCAGGAGGTTGTCCCGCGTGAGCTTGTCGTGCTGGTTGTCCGGGCGGGTCAGCTTCCATAGCTGATCGGGCGTTGCCCTCTGAAAGATCCCCAGCGCTTGCAGCAGCTCCCTGCGTCGAGGCTCGGTCGAAGTCCTCCTGTGCTTAGGGCGCCTTTGGATATGAGGGTTGTCGGACCTGCGTCGACCCCCTGATCGCCGGGCCTGACCTGGGGAAACGCCCGGAGCCTGACGATGGGGCGCGGAGGGGGTGATGGAGGGGTCTACGGAGGGGGCCTTCCGGGCCCGGACAGGGGTCTGCTCAGGCTCGCCGACGGTACTTGCCACAGGGTGCTCCTGGAGGGTGGGCGGGCCGATCCCGCCGTGCACCTTGTACAGGTTCGGTTTTCGGCTCCCGTGTGACGCCGATCTTGAAATACCTGTCGGCCGTAACCGCATCGTGATCAACGTTGTCTGGTGACAGCGAACCTGGACTGATTGCCACCGAAGTCGGACCTGGGGTCGATCGTGACAGCGAAGTTGGACCGTCGCAGGTCAGCCCTGGAACGGTGATCCACCAGCCGCAGCGCCCAGCTGCGCCTGGTGGCATCAGACGCGCCGCTCCTGCGGGGGTCCGGCCCACAGGAGTGGCGGCGGTCAGCCGGCGGTCAGCCGGCGGTCAGCCGGATCGCGTGGAAAGCCCGGCTGAGGCGCTCCGCCTCCTCGAGCATCTCCCTCTGTTCGGCGGTGGGCAGTTCCGCCCGGCAGTAGTTCTTCACCTCGGCCCGTAGCTCCTCGGGCATGTCAAGGGCATCGCTGAGATAGAACAGTTCGGTCCGCGCTTCGTCGAGGTCCGGAGCCGCTGGCCACGCCATCGCCGCGAAGAGGGCGATGCCCTGCAGGAGCTTGCCGAACTCGAACCAGCGGAACTCGGCGCGTGTGGTCCGCTCCTCCACCAGACCAACCACTCCCTCCACTACGCGCCCACACGCGATCAGGATGTCCCGGCCGGGAGGGTCGATCTGCTCCAGCAGGGTCCTGATCTCACGCAACTGTGCAGTTTCGGCCTCGCTCAGGCCGACCCGGCGAAGTGAGCCGAGGAAGTCCTCGAACCGACCGGACGCGGTCAGTTGGAGCGTGAGAGCACTGCCGACGGCGGACCCAGTCTGGAAGAGGGCCAGCAGACGGTCCTCGGCGGGCGCCGGGGCCGGCACGGCGGGCCGCCCGACAACTGCGTTCCTGAGGGGGCGCTCCGCTCTCGCGGCACCTTCGCCTTCCCCAGCCGCGATCCGCCGCAATTCATGTAAGGCGTTCACGTCCATACCCAACGCTCTGCCCAGTGCCTCGACCGTGCTTTCCCTCGGTACAGCCCCGTTGGAGAAGTTGTAGAGGGTGGTGCGACTCACCCCCGCCAGGCCGGCTAGTTGGGCTGCTGTCAACCGCCTGTTGATCCGTCTCTCGTGCACTCGCCTGCGTAGCTCGACGAGAGCCTCCTCGGGCCCAGGATTCCCCGTGCTCATTCGCCCCCCAGCGTCGGGTGTCCAGCAGCAGTGTCCAGGTGTACAGCTTTGTCCATGTGAACCTCGTTCCACACCGGTTCCAGGAAGGTCGGTCACGTCAACGCCCCGACCTCTGCTTGGAGATCGCCGTGAACCGCATCGTCGTCGTCCTGCTCACCATCGCTCTAGTCGTCGTGCTCGCCCTCTTGGTCGGCGCTGCCGCGGGCGTGCTCGCCCGCCTCGACGGCGTCACCTACCCCGCCGCCGTAGCCCGCGCTTGCGCAGCCTTCGCCGCAGTCCTCGCCCTTGCCGCCGCCACCGCTGGCGTGCTCGCCCAGGTCCTGATCTGATGCTGCGGCAGTCCAGCTCCCGGCTTGGTCCCGGACCGACACCCTCGTCGGTTCGGAAATGATGCGCACCCCGAGCCGGTCCGTGCGCACCCGGTGCGCCTGTCCATCGTGTCGTGCGCACCGGGAACGGTGGTGGTGCGCACGGCGCGCATCGGGTGCGCGCCACCGCCGGGAGGTGCACCGCGTCGCGCGCATCGTGCACCGCACCAGACATCGCGGTGCGCGCCACCGCACCGCATCAGGTGCGCGTTACGCGGCGGCGGGCCCTCTATCACACACCCCCTTGACCGCGACCTGATCGGTGGCCGGGACGTGTTGTGCCAAGGGGAAACGTATTAGGTGGCGAACCTGGATCAGGGGAAACGCGCGCCCGGCCGGACCTGGTCAAGGGATGGCTGGGCGGTGCGCGCACCGGTGCGGTGCGAGACATCGCGTGCGGTGCACCGAGTGCGCGCGCGAGTGCCGGGCATCGTCGGGTGGTGCGCGCCGGGTTCGGTGGCGGACATCGCGGTGTGCACCAGAGTGGAGTCCATCGTCATCCGGTGCGCACCAGAGTGGACTCCACCCGATGTCATGCATCACCACCGGATGCAGAACACTGTGCGGTCCACTCGGTGGACCATGCCCGGCATCGTCACCACAGCCAGGCGTTGGAGTGCCGTACCCGGGACAGGGCGCGCGCATCGCGGCGCGCGGCGGCGTTGCCGATCCGGTTCTGCCGGGAGCGGGGCCGGCGCGATTGCCCGGCGATGAAGCGGCGGCGTCCGGCGTCCTGGAGCCGCCGTCGTTGCTTGCGCAGCTCCGCTTTCTTCTCCCGGTCGCTCTTCGGCTTCCGGGGCCTCTTCCAGACCGGCTCCCACGCCAAGGGCTCATCGAGTTCCTGGGTCTCAGCGAGCGCGGCGGCCATCTTCTTGGAGGCGGCACGGGCGCGGGCGAGAGCGGCCTCAAGGCTGTTGGGTTGTTCTTCCGGGGTGCTCACGCGACTCCTCCTGTGGTCCGGCCCGGTGCGTGCAGGGTGCCGGGCTGCTGGGTGTGCGGCGGCGGGGTCGTCGCTGGGGCGGGCTGAGGTCGAAGGTCGTGGACGGCACGCTCCCGGGCGCCTTCCTGGACCATGGCGAGGGCGGCCTCGGCGAGCGTCCGGCGGGTCTGCTCCACCGTGGCGACGTCGGTCGGCTGTTCCGGAACGCGGCCGCCCTTACGGTCCGAGTGGAACGGCCGCGGGCGCGACCTCGGGGCGGAGGGCACGGCGACGGTGCGCGGCCGGGTCCGGGAGCCCAGGCGGTCCGCGCGACGCTCCGCCTGGACCCGGACCCTCAGCGCGTCGGCGGCGAGGCGAGCCCGCTCGTACGGCAAGGCGGACCGGTTGCGGGTCAACGGGCGCAGCACGGCCTGGTCCTCGAGGTCGCGCGGGTACAGCGCGCGCAGGTCGGCGGTCATCATCCGTCGGCCAACCGGGCGGGTGTAGTCATCGATCGCCGTCTGCACGATCAGTTCGTCCAGGCCGGGCTGGTGGTGTCGACCGCGCAGGGTGTAGGAGAGGTGGCGACGGGCTTCGGCGAGCAGATGGTGGCGCTTGAAGGCGCCGCGCATCACGTACACCACGGCGACGGTGTCGACGGCGGCCAGCGCTATGTCGACCACCGGCCGCACCCGCGCCCACACCGCCGCAGCCGCCGCTCGCGCCCGCTCCGCGAGCCGGTAGACGGTGCAGGCGCCGAACGCCCGGATCGCTGAGGCCCGCCATCGCTCGCGCAGCTCGGACAGCGACTGCGGCACCTTCCGCTTCGGCGGGCGCGTCCGGTCGGCGGCCTGCCGGTCCAGCGCGTAGGCGGCCCGCTCCCCCGGCGGGTGCCCCTGCCTCTCCTCGTAGTCGGCCACGAGAAGAGGCAGCGCGTCCTCGACCTGCTGGCGGCGGGTCGACTGCCAGCCGATCAGCCGTTGGTCGATACCCGCGATCTCCATGACCGGCCGTCGGCCGGGCGTCACCTCGCGCGGCTCCCACGCCCACCCGAGCCGGGCGGACACCTCCTCCATGAAGTACAGGGAGTAGAGGGTGCCGGCCGCGACGATGTGCTCCAGCATCGAATCTGCCGACAGGTTGCCCCACGTCCCCTTGGCGTCCGGCCGCCGAGCGCGGATTGACACCACCGCGTGATCGTGGAGCAGCGGCTTTCCGGCTCTGGACTCGTAGTGCCACCGCGACGATCAGCCCGTCCCGGATGGGCTTGCGGTGCTTGCCACCGCTCCCCCAGCGGATCTGTGCGACCGAGTCCAGCCGCGCCAGCGTCTTGTCCCGGGCGAGGTCCTGGCACAGCTCCAGCACCAGGCGGTGCTCCTCACTGAGCAGCGCCCACGCGATCTGTGCCGTCGACGGCGCCCGGAACACCAGGTCCATGGCCAGCCAGGGCGACCGCGCCTTGGCCTTCTCAGTCTCCTCCGACTGGTTGTGCTCGATGGGCCTGCCCAGAACAGTCGCCCGTCGAGCCTTCGCCGGACCGTCGCCCGCCTCCAGGCGCCCGCGCCGGACTCGACATCCGGCCCACCGGGCACAGCCCCCGCCGCGGCCTGGTCACCGAGTCCTCCCGCGCCGGCAACCCCGACGCCGTGGCCGAGCGACAGGGCGGATGGGCCCCGGGCTCCAAGGTCATGCGCCGCTACCGCGAGGAAGACGACGGGTTCAAGGAGAACGCCCTGCACGGGGTGCTGTAGCACGCGGTGGACCGGATCGCGACTTCCACCAGGCGCGTATGCCGGAGACCGAGCGGCACGCAGCGGCAAGTGCGCGCAGTACCCGGCTCGCTTGGCACCCGCTTGCTCCGCGTCCGTGCCGCCGCGCGTAGTTGAGCAGTGCCGCCGTGACTTGCCGGCGCCCGAATGCGTACAGCGCGGGCTCGATGAACCAACGGCAGAAGCAGGGGTCAAGGTCGTAGACGGCTGCGGCCATCAACGATTTCGTGCCCCCGCAAGCACGGCTTCGTGGCGGACGATTCCCTACCCTTCAAGGCTGACACCCTCGGATGACGTCCGCACTGGAGGCTCGCTCTGCGAGACGTGCTCTTACGGGGCGGAACGAAGTCGACCGGTGGGCGAGCCGCTGCCGCGGGTGGCTGCGGCGAATACGCGGTGACGGCGCAGCCCTTCTTCAAGATGCGCGTCGCGTACTCCAAGTGGATAGGCTTCGCAAGGAGGTTTAGCATGATTGTGTGCGCCTTGCACGGTTGGGCTCTTCCCGGGCCCCGCTCCGAAGGTGAACTCAGGATCTTCTCTGCAGCACGTCAGCGATCTCTCGAAGCGGGTGCGTAGATGCACGTCGAGTCGCGTCAGAGTGTGCTCGCGGATTGAGGAGGGCAAGATGGGACGCCTTTTCCCCGTGCCAGATTCGGAAGTGTGCTTCGGCACAGCAGAGTTCACGATCGACCCAACAGGGCCAACACCAAGGTTGGAGCTATGGGAGCGTCAGGTCCCCTTCGATCTCGTCCCCCCGCTCCAACCGCTCCCGCCGTTTAAGAAGACCGGGATTTTCTCATCCACAACCACGCTCACAAGAAGCGTGCCGAAAGGAACACTCTTCCAAGCACGTCTCTTCCGCGAGCTTGATGGGCCCAACGGCCCCTTGATCGGAAAAGTGGATATCCCGTCCCTTCTCGAAAGTAATCGCGCCAACTTCCTCACAAGTTGCGCCGAAGGGCACGTTCCGCAGCTGCAAATCACGCCCGGAGGAACGTTCGTTTCGACTGCGATCGCCTCCAGCGTCCCCACGAAAGCCCGCGTGCAGCTCAGCACCAATATCCCCAACCTCGACGGTGGGATACCCTTTTTCGATCCGGAGGAAAAGGTCGCCAGCACGGTCTCGGACACTGCGCAGATCCAGCACAATTTGACACTGCTGGATGAACTGACCGAGCCGGAGATCATTGGCCATACCCCGCTGCTAAGTGGTCAGGGGCTGTTCTTCGTGATCTTGGCATGGGACTCTCTTGGGCACTTCGACTACGTCTGGAGTTCAAAGGGGCCTGCTCCCGCAACCCAACCCGAGAGCATCAGCACCAAGCAGCGCGTTGTCAGCGCTCGGCTCTCACAATTGTTCTGCTTCGACGACAGTGATGATGCGTCCGACGGTGAGGCGTCCTTCAGATTCATCGTCGCCGGCGACACGGGTGCGGCTTTCAAAACCATCAAATGGGAACCGATGGAATCTGGGAGTCGCAGGGCCGTAAGCGGAGGCGAGAGCGACGTCACACTCAATCCACCGGATACGGCAGGAAAGGTAACCGTCCGTGTTGAGGGCGTGGAGGACGACAGTGGCAGCTTGTTTCCCGACAGCAACGACACGGCCACCGCCGGCGAGGACAGCGGAACGCCCCTCCCGTTGCCTGTCGGACCAGCTGACGAGCAGTTCACGGACCGACTGCTGACGCTCGACAGTCATCCGACGTCGAATGGTGAGTTGCTCAGTTTCTCGGCCGACGTCGTATTCTCGGTCACGTACATCTGACGAGGTCGTCTTCAGCTTGTCGATCAGGCTCTCGACGTGCTCCGTTCCTTGTAGAGATCGGTGTCGTGGCGTGTGTTGTGTGCGACATCCCGTGAGTTCTTCTGAGCCTCGCTGAGTCCCTGGCCTCGTGGTCAGGGGGTTCTTCCTCCTTCGGGTGCTCTGTGACCTTGTGACGTAACTTCGGGATTCTTGAAGCGTTCTCACCTCGTCCGACCGATCCGCAGTCGGGCCGAAGGCGAGGAGGCTCGGGTTGGCGGCGCTGGCAGTTGTACGGGACCTGCGTGAGCACTGGGCACCCGCGTCGGCGGAGGAGCTGGAGCGGTTCGAGACCGACGTACTGTCCGGGTTCGTCCTTGCGCGGGCCTCAGCTGGCCTGGCGGACGGCACGATCCGTGGGGACGTCGGGCACCTGGACCAGATCAGGTCCTGGTTCGGCCGGCCCTTGTGGGACATGGAGCCCGCTGACGCTGACGCGTACTTCGGGAAGGTGCTGCGGAACTCTCCCAGCGGCACCCGGCTGGCACGGTCGCAGGCGCTGACGACGTACTTCATGTTCCTGGAGCTGCGGCACAAGGTCGAGCTCCACCGGATGACCGGCCGGGTCGTTGAGTGCCCGATCGACGAGATGAACCGGCCGCGTGGGGCCAAGGACGCCCACCTACGGATCCCGCCGAGCGAGCCGGAGGTCGGGACACTGTTCACGGGCTGGGGCGGCGAGCTGGCGACGTGCCGCAAGTTCGCCCCTACCGCCAGGAACTACACCGCCTCGAAGCTGATGTCCCAGGTCGGCCTGCGGGTGAGCGAGGCATGCAAGCTCGACCTAGCCGACATCAAGTGGGACCTGGGCCGCTTCGGCAAGCTCCACGTTCGCCACGGCAAGGGCGCCCGTGGATCGGGGCCGCGTGAGCGGATGGTGCCGCTGATCAACGGCGCCGACCGGACGCTTCGGTGGTTCATCGAGGACGTCTGGGGCCAGTTCGACGACGATCACACACGCCCTGGTGCCCCGCTGTTTCCCTCCGAGCGCAAGAGCACCGATGGCTCCTCCCGCCGGGTGGGCGACGACGCCCTGCGAAGCGGGCTCAAGGACGCGGCCAAAGCGCACCTGCCGGGGTGGGGCGAGACGCTGACTCCGCACGTCCTGCGGCACTTCTGCGCGTCCCAACTCTACGGAAACGGGCTTGATTTGCTCGCAATCCAGGAGGTTTTGGGGCACTCCTGGATCGCCACGACCATGCGATACATCCACGTCCAGCAGACCCGGGTTGAAGACGCCTGGGTCGCCGGGACGGAACGGGCCGCGAAGCGGCTGGAAGGACTGGTCCGATGAGGTGGAACCTACGGCTGACCGCCGCGAACAAGGGCGTTTGGAAAGCCTCCGAGCTCCAGCGGAGCCTGGCAGAGCACGGCCTGGTGATCTCGGCAGGGAAGATGTCCGGACTGTGGTCCGGCCAGCCCGTCTCACTCAAGCTGGAGGACCTGGACGTCATTTGCGTCGCCCTCGGCTGCGAGATCAGCGATCTACTGATCCCCGAGCCGGAGAAAGTCCGGCGCCCCGGCGAGGAGACCGGCCAGCAGGCCGCCGTTGCGGCTGGCCTGGCTCCGGTGGTGGTTCCGCGTCGCCGTGACGGCCGGTCTCTGCCGCCGATGTGATGGCCTACGTTCTGCCGGCGGGCAAGTGCAAACCGCCAGCCAGTTGCCCGACCTGCTTCGGCTGGGGCGTGCTGCCCGGCCGTGCCTGCGGCGCATGCGAGAGTTTCCGCCGCAACGAGGAGCCAGCCGAGTGCAGCGGCTGTCGGCGAACAGTGCGGTTGAAGAAGGGGTACTGCCGTCTGTGCTGGCATCAGGCAAGCCAGGAAGCCAAGGGACAAGTCACCGTGCTGGAGCCCTACTTGGAGAAGGTTCAGCATCATCAACTGTTTTTTACCAACCTCCACCGTCCGCGTCAGCCCGGCCCTCCCAGAGGTAAGCAGGGACGACGTCGGGGGCGCCCGCGCCACCCCGACCCGGCCCCTGCCCACCGGCCGCTCTCCGGCTGGCTCCAGCCACCGCTGTTCGAGGCCCGCCGAGATTTCACCCGGTTCAATCGCCAGGAACATGCCCGGCTCGACAACCCGTGGCTGGCCTGGGCCCGGCATACCGCACATCGTCTCGGCGAAGCGCACGGCTGGCCTCGCGGTGTCCGCCTCGACGTCGGCCGAGCCCTGGTCATCGTGCTGTCCGGCCATGTCAGCGGCGAAGTCGTGCGGCACTCCGAGATCTTCCCGGCCCTGCGATCCCGCGGGCTCAGCGTCAAACGCACAGTGGAAGTACTCGCCAACATCGGCGTCTTCCAAGACGACCGGACGCCGTCCTTCGAACAGTGGCTGGAGCGCAAGCTCGACGGCATCGCACCCGGAATCCGCCGCGACGTGGAGCACTGGGCCCGCCTCCTGCACGACGGTGGCCCCAGGTCCCAGCCCCGCGACGAGGCCACGGTCTGGGGCTACCTCAACCGGATCCGTCCCATCCTGCTGGAGTGGTCTGCCCCCTACGGCCATCTGCGCGACGTGACACGCGACGACGTCCTCACCCAGCTCGATGCCCTCCACGGCAGCCAGCGACGGCACACGCTCATCGTGCTGCGGTCACTGTTCGGCCGAGCGAAGAAGAGCGGCACCATCTTCAAGAATCCGACCAGCCGCATCCGCGTCGGCCAGCACGAGTACGGCATCCTCCAACCCCTGGAGCCCGAGCACGTCAACAACTCCGTTGCCGCGGTCGCCAAGCCGGCGGACCGGCTGGTCCTCGCGCTCGCCGCAGTGCACGCCGCGCGATCCGGTGCGATCCGGCGCCTCCAACTCGACGACCTCGACATCGGCAATCGCAAGCTCGTGATCGACGGCCGGGTCCGGCCTCTGGACGCGCTGACACTGCACGTCGCCCGCGAGTGGCTGGACCACCGACGCTGCCGCTGGCCCGACACCGCTAACCCGCACCTGCTGATCAACAAGTTCACCGCCTTGGGCACCGGCCCGGTCAGCGCGGTTTCCCTGACCACACCGCTTCGCGGCCAGGCCGCCACCCTGGAACAGCTCCGTGTCGACCGGCAGCTCGAAGAAGCCCTCTCCCATGGCCCCGACCCCCTCCACCTCGCCGAGGTCTTCGGGCTCGATGAGAAGACCGCGATGCGCTACGCGGACTCCGCACGAGCCTTGCTGGTACAGGCCTCTGAACAGCAACTTCGACGAAATCAGCTCGACCAGGACGCCCCGTGAACGGAATCATGGGCGGGTGACGTCGACCGAAGCAGCAGCAAGTGCCCTTCAGGACCATGCCGCCCTCTGGAGCACGGGAGAAGTACGGGCACGCGACGTCGTCAGCGCAGCCTGTGATGCGCTCGTCGCCGGGCTCGACAGCCCCGGGCTTCGAATCCTGGCCGCCTGCACACGTGCTGAGGCGGACTACGACGTGCACGAATTGCTCCCCGAGGCTCTCGAAGAGCTCGGCCTCACCTTCTTTCCCGTCGCCAGCGATGCCGGCAAGGAAGCCGCCGTGCGCGCGCTCGCACGCCGCATGCTTGCCGGCGAGCTGTCACCTCGGGAGTTCACCTTCCGGATTCATCAGCACCACGGACACGAACTCGCACTGACGGAACAACTGGCCGAACTCGACGACGAGTACGACACCCTCGAATACGGCGACAAGACAGCGGCACAGATCGATGCCGAGGTCACGGCCGAAGCCCGCCGCCTCGCAGCCCACCCCCACGTTCCCGCCGAACCCAGGGACACGCCGAGCTGATGCACACAGATCGACCCGCGAGTTCCCGCTGAACAGGCTTCAGCTTGGCTGAACCCACTGGACTCGGCGGGTGTGACCCAGATACGCGTCAAAGGGGCAATGAGTTGATCTTGAAACCCTGAGCGTCCGGCCCGTCACCCATTCGGCTCAGTGTCGTTGGTGGTGATGTTGACCGTCGTCTGGGGCATGGGGCGGGTTGTGACCTCGATCGAGCGGACCGCGTATCCGCGGTTCAAGCGGCTGATCACCGCGCACGAGCTGTATCTGTTCTTCTCGCCGACTCGCGATGAGCTGGAGTGGGCGGCCGATGCGACGGACGGGGATGAGCATCTACTGGCCCTGCTGCTGATGCTGAAGTCGTACCAGCGCATGGGGTGTTTCCCGGCGCTGGAGGACGTGCCGGAGCAGGTGGTGGAGTTCGTCCGGCGCCAGGTGGAGCTGCCGGAGGGCGGCCTCACCGGCCGGGAGATCGCTCACCTGCTGGCCCAGTCAGGCGTTGCGGACGCCGACGGCTCGAGCAAGCGCGAGCGGCTGGCCCGCGCGCTGCTGATACGGCAGGCGCGTGACCAGGCGTCGAACTGCGTGATCAGGTTCATCAGTGAGGCGATGGCTCCCGTGCGCTACGTGCGGCAGCCCGAGGTGTTCTCCCGGCGCCGCGACGACCTCAACGAGGTCCTGGTCCACATCGGCCTGCGGGTCAACGAGGAAGGCAAGGTGGCCAGCGGACCGGCCGCGAGCACCCTGGATGAGGCGGCCCGGCACGCCAACTCCCTGCGGGCAGAGCTGCGCCGCCGGGGAACGCACCCACAGGTCCTGGCCTACTGCACCCGGGAGATCCTGGCGAAGAACGCCTTCCACGCCGGCCTGGAGGCCGCCAAGTCCGTCTTCGACCGGCTCAGGCAGCTCACCGGCGAGCAGCTCGACGGCTCCCAGCTCATCGACGCCGTCCTCATGCCCGGTGCCACCGGCACCCCGCGGGTGGCCATCAACACCGGTACGACGCCGACCGAGACCGGGGAGCAGAAGGGCTTCGCGATGCTGCTCAAGGGGCTGGGCAGCATGTACCGCAATCCCACAGCACACGATCCCCGGCTGAAGCGGCACGTGACCGACGAGGAGCTGCTGGAACTGCTGACCACCCTGTCCATGGTCCACCGCCGTCTCGACCACGCCCGCGTGCAGCCCTGACCGACGACCGGCCAATGATCACGGGCGGTCGAGGACCGCGGCCCGCGTCAGGTCAGGATCGGCGCTGCTCGCACCGAGAGCGGCACAGCGCGCTGAACTCCTTCAGCGCGGCATGCATCATGCACCCGGGCCCGGTGGATGCAATGGAGGGTTCGGATCTGATGGCGCGGCCCGGTACGGCGCAAAGGCCGCGTCTGCAGCATCCCGGTAGGGTCGCCGGGACATGCGGGTAACGAGTTGCCACATGGCGCGTTCCTCGGACAGTTGCTGCGGCAGTACGAGTCCGAGCGCGTCGGCCAGCGGTTTGCGGCCCAGGTTCACCATGGCTCTCACCGCGGCGGCCCACTCGTCGGTGGCGTACACCGCCGAGCGGTACCACAGCGGGATGAGCGCACACAGCGCGATGGCGGTGACGATCAGCAGGAGTTGCTCGGCTCCGGCTGACGGCAGAGCCAGAAGAGCAAGCGCCGCCACCACCGCGTGCCCGTATAGCAATGCCACGAAGAAATCCACGCTGGTACGTGCCGTTTCCGCCTGACGGCGTGCCTGCTCGGGCCCGGCGGCGCTCAGCTCGTTCCACAGCACCTGGGTGTCGAGGCGGAAGCGGTTGTGGCCGTACTCCTCGAAGCGACGGATGGCATTGCCGAGCCGGGTCGGGGCGAGCTGATCGTCGTCCGTGGGGTAGCGGGCCAGCTGCTCGTTGAGGAGCGCCCGCTGTACCGGAGTGCGACCTTCCGGGTGGGCAATCAGCTCAGCGATCCGTTCTTTGCGGGCCCGCTGGCGTCGACACCCACGGTCGTACGCCCTGCGCGGCCACAGCAGATACCCCTCAAGGAACCGGTAGAGCGGCGTCTGGAGCGCGTTGAGGACGATGCCGAAGAGAACGGCGGTAGCGAGGAGCAGCAGGGCCGCCTGGCTGGCACTGTCGGGCCAGACACGCTCGATGACTGCGATCCGCCGCAGATTAGGGGCGACAACGAGGAAGAAGAGCGCGAGATTGAGCGAGGCGGGCAGCACCCAACCGACGACCAACGCCCATCCGCCCGCGAGGACGCCCTTGGCGATGTCTCCCACGGATCAGGACTCCTGCGGCCAGTCGTCGTCCGGATCATTCTCCGGCCCCGGAGAGGTGTGCCCGTCGCGGCCGAGGGTCACGCCATATACGGCGCCGCCGCCTGTGATCCTGCCGATGTCAAAGCTGATCCTCACGTCGCCGCCGACGGCGTAGCCGCCCGGACGGCCCGAGGCATGTTGGGCCAGCAGTTCACGAAGACCTTCGACAGCCCGCTCCAGCTCGGCGTCGTCCATGTCCTCAAGTGCGGCTTGGATACGGGCCCGCCACATGGCCTCCTCGCGGATCCCTGCCTGCTCGACCTCGGCCGCCTCTGCGGTTTCCAGTACGGCAGCGGTCTGGTCCAGACTTTCCAGCGCTGCCCGCTCACGCTGCTCATCCCCGCGGCCAAACCATCGTGCCACTGCCGGCCGCAGTTCGGGCCACGCGTCTGTCCCTGCGTTCTGCACCACCGCAGCTCCGCCTGCTGCGGCCAGCGCCGCTAACGTCTCATTCAGCATCCCCGTTGTTCCCTCCTGGACCAGCTGGCCTTGCCAGACGGGTAGAGCCGGATCCCGTCCCTCTTGAACGTCGGCAGAGGTACGGAGTGGTGTCTGGAAACCCTATTGGGTGGCTCACCCGGCAGACACAACAGATCGCAGGCTCGATGGTTCATCGGCGTCCCTGGGTCCCCGTGCAGGGCCAGACTTGCCTGATCAGCGCAGGTCTGCGACGTTCAGGCACGTCTGGCAAGGAGTTGAGTACGGCCGGGGGGAAGTGGCCTGCCGTCGCATGACAGTCAGGTCAGGAGCGCGGCGAAGGCACCGGCCACGCTGGCGGCGAGGGTGATGACCGCGGCGAAGGTGACGGCGGCGCGGGTGAGAGCGGCCGGGTAGGTGGCGCCGTCCATGCGGGCGAGCTTGCCCGCGCCGGCGGCGGCCAGCAGCGCGACGACGATCACGAGTGCGGTGGCGAGGAGGACGACGGCGACGATCACAGCAGACTCCCGTAGACACGAAGGGGCGTTGACGTGGTCGAACGTTGTGGAAGGGGTGTGCGCCGGGGTTCGCCGGGACGAAGATGAACTCCGGCGAACACATCACGGCCCGGGGGCAAGCACGTGCACGACGAGCAGAGCGGCGACAGTCCGGCACTCACCGACCTGCGCAGGCGGCTGGAGGCCGGGCGGACCCGCATGCGGCTGAACAAGACGGACCTGGCCGCCCGGGCGGGGCTGGGCCGTACGACCGTGTGGGAGGCCTTCCGGAGCGGTGGGCCGGTGCCGTCGGCGGGGACAGTGGCAGCGCTGGCCCGCGCGCTGAGGCTGCCGGTCGACGAGTTACTGGAGCTGCAGCGGAAGGCGGCCGAGGGCGGGGCTGGGGGCGGAGGCGGTGAGCGGCCGGGGCCCGGCAGGTCGATCGGCGAGTGGGAACCGCACGATCTGGAGGTCCATCCAGCCGGGCACAGCAGCATCGTTGACGGCTCGGATGCGCCCGGGACGCGGGTGCTGCCCGGGTACGTGCGGCGCGAGCATGACCGGCTGCTGGACGAGGCGGTGACGGATGCGGCGGCCGGCCGCAGCCGGATCGTGGTCCTGGTGGGCACCTCGTCGACCGGGAAGACCCGGGCATGCTGGGAGGCCGTCCAGCCACTCGCGCAGAAAGGCTGGCGGCTGTGGCATCCGTCCGACCCGAGTCGGGCCGAGGCCGCTCTGGAGGACCTGCACCGTGTTCAGCCGCGCACCGTGTTGTGGCTGAACGAGGCCCAGCACTACCTCGGGCACCGGGCGGCCGGTGAGCGGATCGCGGCGGCCGTGCACCATCTGCTGGTCACCCCGGAGCGCGGGCCGGTCCTCGTGCTGGGCACGCTCTGGCCCGAATTCGCCCTCCAGTACACGGCCCTGCCCGCTCCGGGCGGGGACGATCCGCACAGCCGGGTACGGGAACTCCTCTCCGGTCGCACTGTGATCGTCCCGGATTTCTTCGACGCGCCGGCCCTGGCGGCGGCGGCTGCCCTGGCCGAGGGCGGTGACGGTCTGCTGGCCGATGCCCTCACGCGCGCCGGCGTCGATGGGCGGGTCACCCAGGATCTGGCCGGTGCCCCCGAACTCCTCAAGCGCTACCAGTACGCAAGCCCCGCCGCCAAAGCGCTGCTGGAAGCGGCGATGGACGTCCGCCGCCTCGGCGTCGGGCTCCATCTCCCCCAGGCCTTCCTCACCGACGCAGCGGTCGACTACCTCAGCCAGAGCGATTACGACCAGCTCACCGACGACTGGGCCGAAGCCGCCTTCGCCGAACTCGCCGAACCGGTCCACGGCAAACAAGCCCCCCTGCGCCGCACCACCCCCCGCCCCCCACGACGCCCACCCACCCCCACCACAGCTGCGGCCCCGCCCTCCGCGCAACCGACGGGGCCGGTATTCCGGCTCGCCGACTACCTCGAACAACACGGCCGCACCACCCGCGCCCACTTGTGCCCGCCCTCGTCCTTCTGGCACGCCGCCCATGCCTACCTCACCCACCCCGACGACTTGGACAGCCTCATCGAGGCCGCAGACGCCCGGCACCGCCTTCAGTGGGCCCACCACCTCCAACAGCGCGCCGCCGACCGCGGCAGCACCAGCGCCCTGGTCAGCGTGGCCATGCTGCGGGTGGAGGCTGGGGACCAGCGGGGCGCCGAAACTCTGGCCCGGCAGGCCGCCGACCAAGGCAACACCTACGCCCTGTACCGCCTGGCCGTGATCCGGGAGATGGCCGGGGACCGGGAAGACGCGGAAGCCCTCTACCGGCGGGCTGCCGACCACGGCGAAACCCGCGCCCTGTACCGCCTGGCCGCGCTTCTTGAGAAGGCCGGGGACCAGCAGGGCACCGAAACTCTGGCCCGGCAGGCCGCCGACCAAGGCAACACCTACGCCCTGTACCGCCTAGCCGAGATCCGGGAGGAGGCCGGGGACCCGGAAGGCGCCGAAAGCCTCTACCGGCGGGCCGCAGACCACGGCGACACCGGCACCCTGCACTGCCTGGCCGTGCTGCGCAAGCAGGCCGGGGACCGGGAAGTCGCTGAAATCTTCTATCGGCAGGCCGCTGACCAGGGCAGCACCTACGCCCTGTATCTCCTGGCCGAGATCCGGGAGGAGGCCGGGGACCAGGAAACCGCCGAAACCCTCTACCGGCGGGCCGCCGACCACGGCCACACCGACGCCCTGTATCGCTTGGCCATGCTGCGCGAGCAGGCCGGGGACCGGGAAGGCGCGGAGAACGTGGCCCGGGAGGCTGTCGAGCACGGCAACACCGGCGTTCTGTACCTCCTGGCCGTGCGACGGGAGGAGGTCGGGGACCGGGAAGGCGCGGAGAACGTGGCCCGGGAGGCTGTCGAGCGCGGCAACACCGGTGCCCTGTATGGCCTGGCCGAGATCCGTGAGAAGGCCGGGGACCCGGAAGGCGCCGAAAGCCTCTACCGGCAGGCCGCCGACCACGGCAACACCAGCGACCTGTACCTCCTGGCCTTGCGGCGGGAGAAGGCCGGGGACCGGGAAGACGCGGAAAACCTGTACCGGCGGGCTGCCGACCAGGGCAGCACCTGGGCCCTGTGCCGCCTGGCCGTGATCCGTGAGATGGCCGGGGACCGGGAAGACGCGGAAAACCTGGCCCGGCAGGCCATCGACCAGGGCAGCACCTGGGCCCTGTGCCGCCTGGCCGAGATCCGGGAGGAGGCCGGGGACCGGGAAGACGCGGAAAACCTGGCCCGGCAGGCCGCCGACCACGGCAACCCCAGCGCCCTGGTCCACCTGGCCATGCGGCGAGAAGAGGCCGGGGACCGGGAAGATGCGGAAAACCTGGCCCGGCAGGCCGCCGACCACGGCAACACCAACACCCTGTACCACCTGGCCATGCGGCGAGAAGAGGCCGGGGACCGGGAAGATGCGGAAAACCTGGCCCGGCAGGCCGGCGACCACGGCGACGCCTACGCCCTGTACTGCCTGGCCGAGATCCGGGAGGAGGCCGGGGACCAGCAGGGCGCGGAAGCCCTCTACCGGCAGGCTGCCGACCACGGCGAAACCCGCGCCCTGGTCAACCTGATCGAGATCCGGGAGAAGGCCGGGGACCAGCACGGCGCCGAGGCCATGGCCCGGCAGGTCGCCGACCGCGGCAGCCCTCAAGCCCATTTCCGCCAGGTGGAGGTAGAGCTGATGTTGCAAAGGCTGTGGCCGTATGGCCTGGACCCGGAAGGTACGCCGACCCCTCGATGGCAACCTACGGCGGACGCACCGGTGGGGGGACACAGAAACCCGTGAGGGTCTCCGAGAAGCGGTGCCAGTCGACGCCAGGGGGGCGGACCGCGCGCCGGGAGGCGGGTTCAGGCGCTGCCGGGTGCGCAGCCGATCGCCCGCAGCAGGTCGAGCTGGTCCGCGCCGAGGCTGTCTCCGGGGTTGCGCAGCCACTGCCGGTAGGTGCGGGTGTCGCCGGGCTGGGCGAGGTGCTCGCCGCGCTCGTGGCGTGCTTTGGCCTGCTGGTAGTGGCGTTGCCAGGGCAGCGGCCACGGCGGGTTCCACCAGGGGTCGATCTCGAAGAGGGCGTCGAGGAGTTCGGCGAAGCCCTTCTGGTCGTCGCTGTCGGCGGCTGTTTGCTGTTCCAGCCGGGCGGCGCGCTGGCGGAGGTTGGCCAGGTCGCGGCCGAACGTGCGGCCGTCGGGGGTGGTGTAGCCGGAGGAGACCGCGAGTCCGCCGTGCTGCTGGGCGCACTGGCGGGCGTAGGTGATCAGCATCTGCCGGTTCTCGCTGCGGGGCTCCCACACCATGCCGGCTTCGTCGAGGCGTTCGATCTGCCAGTCCTTGAGTTCGCCGTTGCGGCGGGCGGCCCGCTGGGCGTCGAGCCAGGCGGGCAGTTCCAGGAAGCGCGGGTCGGTGCCCTGGCCGGGCAGGGTGCGCGGCGGGGACAGGTGGCCGTGTTCGTTGAAGAAGTCGGCGGCGGCGGCTGCGCCGATCGCCCAGTCGGCGGTGACGCCGGAGGGCCGGGTGACGTGGAGGCGGATGACCTGGGCGACTTCGCGGGGGGTGAGGGCGATGCCGTCGGGGCCGATGATCTCCGGGGTGCCGGGGCCGTCGCCGAAGGGCGGGGTCGGGGACTGCTGCTGCGGCAGCTCCACGACCGGCCCGGTGTGCTCCTCCTCGCCCGCGCCGGCGCCGACGGGAGTGTTGGTGGCCGGTGGGGTGGGCCGCGGTTCGGCGAGCTGGGTGGTGGGCAGCCGGTCGCTGATGCGGCGGTCGTGGGCGCGCAGGGCGAGCAGGATGTCGTAGAGGGGTTTGTAGTAGCGGTAGTTGAGCAGGTCGCCGGGGTCCTCGCCGGGGGCGAGGTAGAGGGGGACCAGGAGGGTGGCTTTGGAGCCGTCGGGGCGGGGGCGCAGGGCGCGGCCGAGGGCTTGGACGATGCCGACGACGTCCGTACGGGGGGCGGCGAAGCAGACGTCGACGGAGGTGGAGTCCCATCCTTCGCCGAGGATGCGGACGTTGGAGACGAGAGTGAGGGCGCTGGGCCGGCCGTCGTCGGTGAGGGGCTGGGTGTGGTTGAGGTTGTCGAGGATCGCCACGCGGTCGGGGTGGTCCATGTGGACGGTGTCGGCGCGCAGCGTGGCGGGGACGAGGGGGACGTCCGTCTCGTCGTGCGGGCCGGGGGTCGTCTCGCCGCGCAGGGCGGCGGCGGTCTCCAGGAAGGTGTCGGTGAGGGCCTGGGCGTCTTTGACGCGCTGGTGGAAGCTGATCCACTTGCCGGCGCTCGCGCCGGGGTAGCGGGCGGCGGTCTTCAGTAGTGCGGTGGAGAGGCTGACCAGGGCGGGGGTGTCCTGGAAGGTGGCGTTGCGGGTGCGGCGCAGTTCGTGCTGCAGGCCGGGGTGTTCGACGACCATCATGACGATGCGGTAGTCGCACACGAGGCCGGCGGTGATGGCCTCGCTCAGTTCCATCCGGTAGACGGTGGGGCCGTAGATGTCGGGGTCGTCCATGGATACGGCCAGGCTCACGCCGTCGGTGCCGGGGTGGAGGGTTTCGGTGTAGGCGGGGTCGCTCTCCCAGATGCGGGGGGTGGCGGTGTAGTAGAGGCGGCGGCGGGCGGGGATCTTGTCGTCGTCGTGGACGGCGGCCCAGGCCTTGTTGATGCTGCCTGAGGTGCGGTGGGCTTCGTCGGCGATCAGCAGGTCCCAGGAGGGCAGGGTGCGGGCGGCGTGTGCGGCGAGCAGGGCGCCTTGGTTGTCGTCGCCGTCGGCGAGGGAGGCGTAGGTGGCGAAGACGGTGTAGTGGTCCAGGCCGCTCAGGAGGGCGGCGAGTTCGGCCGGGTCGGTGGTCTGGGGGATGCCCGCCGCGTCGAGGTCGGCGCGGGGGCTGCACACGGCGAGCAGGTGCCCGTGGTGGTCGTTCTGTTCCTTCCAGACCTGGGCGGTCTGGGCGAGCAGGTCGAGGGTGGGGACCATGACGACGGTGCGGCGGACGTGGCCGCTGTGGGTGAGGTGCTCGGCGGTGCGGGCGGAGACCAGGCCCTTGCCACAGCCGCAGGGCATCACGATCGTGGCGCGGCCGCCTGCGGCGACGGCGGTGACGCTCGCGTTGAGGGCGGTGCGCTGGTCACGGCGCAGGGTGTGGCGGGCGGGGCGGTGCATCATCGGGCGGTCCTTCGTCCAGCGGGCCGAAGCGGCGGGTCAGAGTTCGAACTTGATGTGGACCAGGTCGCGGACGGTGACGTCCATGCCGGTGCCGCGCAGGCCGAAATAGGCCTCTGCGACGGCCTGCCCGGCGATTTCCAGGGCGCGTGCCTCATTGCCTGCGTCGCGGGCCGCGAGGAGCCGTTCGGTCTCCGAGGGGGTCAGGTCCTCGTTCAGGCGGCGTTCGCGGCCGTCGTCGCTGCTGCCCGCGGAAGGGCTGTAGAAGGTGAAGGTGGCGGTGATGTAGGCGCGCAGGCCGCGGCGGCGCATCGCGTCGTCGGCCTTGCGGCCGAGGCGGGAGCGGAAGCGGGCGGCGACCGCGTCGTGCAGGCGGGCGGCGAAGGCGGCGGGCGGGTTGCGGCGCTGGCCGCGCAGGTAGCGGCGCACCGTCTCCGGGTGCACGCCGAGCAGTTCGGCCACGCGGGCTGTCTTGCGGCCCATGCGGCGGTGGAGGAAGGCGACCTGGGCGTGGGGGCTTTGCGGCATGCCTCGCTGCGGGGCAGCGGCAAGGCGGTCGCGTTCCAGGTGGTGGATGTCCCACAGGGCGTCGAGCACGGGGGTGGTGGCCATCACTTGCCTTCCCAGGCGGCGTCGGTGCGGCCGTCCTTGATACGGCTCGCCGGGTTCTTGTTGAGTTCGGCAACCTGCAGGTACCAGTCCATGGACTGCACGCCTTCCAGCTTCACCCGGCCGGGGTTGGGGCCGACGGTGAAGCCGGACTTGTGGCCGGTCAGCCACAGGATGTCCGGGACGGGGGAGGCGAAGACGATGCAGTCGGTGTTGACGGCCAGCGGGCGGGCGCCGATGGCCTTGGCGGTGGCGATGAGCTTGCGGTTCATGACCGCGCGGTAGCGGGCGAGGATCGCGGCCCGGTGATCGGGCCGCCAGTCCGGCCGGTCCAGGGCCTTCCAGCGGGCGTTGGTGCCCTCGGCGCGGCGGCCGTAGTCCTGCGGGCCCTGCCGGTACTTGCCGATCGCGCCCTTGATGGTCTGCTTGATCGCCTTGAGGACCAGGAGGTCGGTGGGGTGCTCGGCCCTGAACGTCGGCTCCTGCATCCGTGCCATGGCCTGAAGGAACTCAGGTGGCGTCAGCGGGGTGCCGTCGGGGTGGGTGACCGCTCCCAGGCAGGTCATGGTCTCCATGTAGGCGGCGTTGAGGTGCTCGTACCAGGGCTTGAGGTAGGGGACCTGGCCGAACGGCGGCACGGGTCCGGCATCCGGGCGTCGATCGTCGTAGCGGTCGGGATGCGGGGCGATGCCCATCGCCCGGGCCTGCTTCTCGCTGGGTCGCAGGTATCCCCGCATGGGCCGGGGGGTGTGGCCGAGTTCGGCGGCCAGGGCGATCGTGTGGGTCTCGTACCAGGCCCATCCGGTGGGGCGCGAGCCGTCCGGGGTGAACGGGCTGGGCAGCAGCGGGTCGGTGGGCACGCCGGAGAGGTCTTCCAGCCAGGATCCGGGGACCTTCTTGTCGAAGGCGGGCTGCTGCACCTCGTAGGGGGCGCAGGTGCCCATGGGGGTGGCGTTGCAGGCCGCGAAGAAGGCCAGCATCGTGTCGAGGCCGACGACGAAGGGCAGCTGGCGTTCTTCCTCGGTGGGCATGCGCCACCACTTCAGGGCTTCTTCCTGCAGGACCTGGGCAGGGTCCTTCTCGTCGCGGCCAGCGGCCAGCGGGTGGTCCCGGGTCGCCTCCGCAGGCGCCGGGTCCACGGGCAAGTGGAGGGCTCCCTCAAGCCACTTCGAGCGGACCTTCCCGGAGCCCTCGTCGCGCCAGGCGCGGGTGGCCGGACGCAGGGCGCTCATCAGTTCCTGTCCGGTCACCGCCGTCGAGCTGACCGGGGTCATGACGCGGTCGCTGTAGATGCTCAGGAAGCGGACCACGTCGGGCACCGTGGAGGCGGGCCGCCTGGTGTCGGGGTCGACGGGCAGCGGCCAGCCGCCGGTGGTGAGGGCTCCCCAGGGCAGGATGGCCAGCTGCACCGACCGGCGGCCTCGCTGGACGCGCTGGAAGATACGGACCCAGGCGGAGAACCAGGGCTTGTTGCCGCGTTGCGGCATCTCCCAGCCGTGTGCGGCAAGGTCGGCGATGACCGGGTGATCGACGGGCAGGGCCCGCTCCTCGCCGTCCTCGCGGTCGGGTAGCCCCAGAGCCCTCACGGCATCGGCGGTGAGCACGATCAGCGGGTCGCCGTCCTTGCCGCTGGGATGCAGCCGGGGCGTGCCGAAGGGCCGGTCGGCGGCCCAGGTCACCAACTCCCTCACCGATGTCGCCGGACACGGAATCACTTTGCCGCTTGCCAGATGGGCGCGGCGGCGGCCGTCGATGACCGCGAACGGCCCGTAGTCAAAGCCCTTGCCGCTTCGTTCCTCGTCCGGGACCGGCTCTTCGTCCGCCACCGGCCCGCCGTCGTGGGCGGGAGTGTCGTCCTGTCCCGCGGCGGGGTCGTCTTGGGCAGGGCTGCCTGCGGCGCCCGTAGCCTCCTGGCAGGCGAGGGCGGTGGCTGCGGCGGCCTCGGTGACGGCCACCGGCCAACTGCCCGGCCGCCGCTGTGCACCCTCGGCGCGGGTCTCATCCAGCACGGTGTCCGGCTGCTGCGTCTCCGACTCCTCAGAAGCGACTCCGTCCCCGCCTGATGCGACGGGCGTGGCCGGGGCGGCTTCGGCCATGCCGGTGGCGGGCTTAGTACTGCAACGGTGCTTGTTCTGATTGCTGGGCAGTTTTCAGGGACTGTGGCCCCGTCGTTTGTAGTGACTGAGGCGGGCTTGGTGTTGGCGCCTGCGGCGCCATGTCGACCAATGCAGGATGTGCTCGACCGGGGTGGGACAGCGGTCGGTGAGCCGGGTGATCAGTCGTCGGATCTCGGCGAGGCTCAGGCGGATGAGCTGGGAGGATCCGTTTCTGCTTTGTCCGTGTCCAGTTCTCGGGCCCGCAGCACTGTCAGGCAGGCATGGGCGGCCATGGCGAGAGTCATGTGACGGTGCCAGCCGGGATAGCGGCGGACTTGGTAGTCGTCCAGGCCGCACTCCTGCTTCGCGCTCTGGAAGCACTCCTCGACCGCCCACCGGCTGCCCGCGATACGGATCAACTCGTCCAGCGTGGTGTCG
>NZ_VISR01000040.1:55483-83304 GCF_007827595.1 Streptomyces sp. BK340 | reverse complement strand
GTGGTGCGTTCCTAGACAGCTCCACCACACCGGAGGTCTTCGCCATGATCAAGACCCAGTGTCAACAACGCTCGTGATCAATACACCTAGGGCGCGGCGAACCGCGCGGGACGGGGGTCAGGCGTCCTGGTGCGGGAAGCGGGCGAGGGGCGTCTCCTGTGCGAAGAACGTCTTGGCGCGCGCCAGCGCGTCGGTGTCCTTCCGTACGTCCCCGGGCGCGCTGCCGTTGCCGAGCAGCACCCCGCCGAAGCGCATCTTCAGATACGCGGCCGAGTTGTTGAGGGTGCCGACGAGGGGCTGGGCGACCGACGGCTCCCGGTCGGCGAGCGCGGCGACACCCCACAGCGTGCGCCCGGCCATCGCCGCCCTGAAGTCGATGCCGGGGGTGCGCAGCCAGCCCGACCAGTGGTCCAGGTACCGCTTGGTGAGGCCGGAGACCGAGTACCAGTACAGGGGCGAGGCGATCACGATGTCCGTGGCCGCGAGCGTGGCGTCCAGCAGCAGTCCGGTCTCGGTGTCCGCGGCCGGTCGTACGCGGTCGCTGTCGTGCCGCACGTCCTCGAAGTCGGGCAGCGTGTGCTCGGCCAGGCGGATCCACCGTTGCTCGACGTCACCGGGCAGCTGCGCGGCGGCCTCGCGGGCCAGCAGTTCGGTGTTGCCGTCGAGGCGGGCACTGCCCAGTACGAACAGGAAGCGGCGGCTCATGGGTCCCCCAAAGCGAGCGATGTCGATGCGCGAATATCAGCGTATGCATTTTATGCATACGCAAGCACTTGGGTTCAAGAGGCGTCAGGGGTGCGGCTGGTGCGAGGCTGTGACGTCGCGGTTACGCGGGAAGCGGGCTGAACCGACAGACTGGTTGGTAGGACGCGTACGACCGGGGTGCGACGCCGGGGGAGTGAGGAAACCGATGTCTCGACTCAGCTTCGAGAAGAAGCGGGTGCAGCAGCCCGTGGCGCACCCTGCGATGGTGCAGGTCCGGGTGTCCGGCGAGGGCAGCGCCTCGGTGGGCGGGACGTCGGTCGTCGCGGCTCCGGGCGAGGAGATCCAGCACGCCGTGCTGAACCACCTCCAGCGCCTGGCCATCAGCCTGGGCACCCCCATACGGGCCACGATCCACGACGACCGCGCCGGCTGCGTGGTCCCCCTCGAGGTCTCGGCGGACGGCTCCAGCAGGGTGGCGGGAGACCCGGTCCGGGTCGCTCCGCGGGGCCCGCAGCCGGTTTCCGCGCGGCCGGTCTCCCCGAAGCCGGTTGCCCCGGCCGCGGCGGGTAAGGCCCAGGCACCCACCGGGCAGTTCGGCCCGCCACCGGTCATGGACGCGCCCTCGGCTCGCGTCGCCGTACCGGACACCGTGGACGCACCCCCCGCCTCCGCCGCCGTACCCGAGCGCGACTCCGCCCCGAAGCCCGACCTCGTTTCCGCCCCCGCCCCGAAGCCCGACCTCGTGTCCGCGTCCGCCCCGAAGCCCGACCTCGTGTCCACGCCCACTCCGAAGGCCGACGCCGTGTCCGTGACCGCCCTGAAGCCCGCTCCCGTGCTCGCCCCCGCTCCGAAGCTCGCCCCGCTGCTCGACCCCGAGCCCGCCCCGGTCGCGTCTGCGACCCCCACCCCGGCCCGCGGATTCGACGCCGTGGCCGAGGAGGTGCTCGGGGACGAGCCCGTGACCGAGACCGCGGAGGGGGCCGAGTTGCTGACCGAGCCGATGGCGCGGATCAACGAGGCTGTCCGGAGCGGCCGTATCGAGGTCGCGGCGGAACTCGCCGACCGCACGGTCGTCGAGGCCTCCGGGGTGCTGGGCCCCCGCCACGCCGAGGTGCTGCACCTGCGCGAACTGACCGCCTACATCGCCTACCTGGCGGGCGACCCGGTCCGCTCCTTCGAACTCTCCCTGGACCTCGCGCGGATGCGCCGGCAGGCCGCGGACGCCGAGGGCGCCTACGGCAACGTGCGGAGCGCGGCCACCGCCTGGCGGGCCGTACGCGACCCGGAGGAGGGCCTGCGGATGGGCCGCGACCTGATCGGTCTGTGGACGGACCTCATGGCCGAGCCGGGGCCCGCGGCCGAGGACCCGCAGCCCCTGGAGTCGGCCCGCGCCCGCATGGTCCGCCTGGCCGACCGCGCGGCCAAGGCGGCGCAGGCGCAGGCGTAACCGGTCGCCCCGCTTCCTGTTCGCCCGCCCGGGCTACTGCACGCAGAACTCGTTGCCCTCCGGGTCCGCCATCACCGTCCAGTCACCGGCGGGCCCCTCGACCTCGTGCAGGATCCGCGCGCCGAGGGCCGTCAGGCGCGCCACCTCGTCCGCGCGCCGCCCGGCGCCGGGGTGCAGGTCGAGGTGGAGCCGGTTCTTGGCCGTCTTGGCCTCCGGGACGCGCTGGAACAACAGCCGCCGCCCCAGCCCGGTGCCGGCGTCCGGGTCGTGGGGGTCGTCGGGATGCCGTACGGCGATCAGGTCACGGAAGGCGCGGCGGCCGTGGTACTCGACCGTGGCCTCCTCGGGCAGCGCGCCCAGCGACAGCAGCCGTTCTACGAGCGTGCTGTTGTCCTCGGCCGTGTAGTGCAGCGCGGCGGCCCAGAAGTCGGCCTGGGAGTGCGGGTCGGCCGCGTCGATGACGAGCTTCCAGTGCAGCGGTGCGGGCGTCTGCGTCGACATGGGCACCACTTATAGCGCCCCCCACTGACAGCCGGCCCCTGCGTCAGGCGTCCACCGCGGCTGAGCTGGGCGTCTCGGCGCGGGGCGGCACGACGACCGCCCGCGGCCTCCGCGCGGCACGCAGCGCGTCCGTGGTGAGCAGGATCAGCGCCAGCCACACCAGTGCGAAGCCTGCCCAGCGCGCGGCGGGCATCTCCTCGTGGAAGTAGAGGACGCCGAGCAGGAACTGGAAGACGGGGGCCAGGTACTGCAGCAGCCCGAGCGTGGACAGGGGCACGCGGATGGCCGCCGCTCCGAAGCAGACCAGCGGCAGCGCGGTCACGATGCCGGTCGAGGCGAGCAGGGCCGTGTGCCCCGCGCCCTCGCTCGTGAAGGTGGACCGGCCGTGCGCGGAGAGCCAGAGCAGAAAGGCGAGCGCGGGCAGGAACTGGATCGCGGTCTCGGCGGCCAGCGACTCGATGCCGCCGAGAGCGACCTTCTTCTTCACCAGCCCGTAGGTGGCGAACGAGAAGGCGAGGCAGAGGGAGATCCATGGCGGACGGCCGTAGCCGACGGTCAGGACGACCACGGCGGCGACGCCGACGCCGACCGCGGCCCACTGCACGGGCCGCAGCCGCTCCTTCAGGATCAGCACGCCCATCGCTATGGTCACCAGCGGGTTGATGAAGTACCCGAGGGACGTCTCGACCACATGGCCGGCGTTCACGGCCCAGATGTAGACGCCCCAGTTCACGGTGATGACGGCCGCGGCGAGCGCGATGAGGCCGAGCCGCCGCGGCTGCCGCAGCAGTTCCCCGGCCCAGGCCCAGCGCCGTACGAAGAGCAGGGCGACGGCGACGAAGGCGAGTGACCACACCATCCGGTGGGCCAGGATCTCCAGCGCTTCGGCGGGCTTCAGCAGCGGCCAGAACAGGGGGACCAGTCCCCACATGCCGTACGCGGCGAAGCCGTTCAGCAGGCCTGCCCGGTGTTCTCCCTTGGACGTCCCGGCCACGGGCCCCTCCTTCTCGCCTCACTCACGCACGCGAGAACGAAGGTAGCGCCGAGCACCCCCGTCTGTCATGCCCGTATCGGCATACGGTCATGACAGGCGGAGGTGCGGGTCGGTCTCCCGGTCCGTCAGCCCTTGAGCGCGGCGGCGACCGCCTCGGCGAGCGGGGTGGTCGGGCGGCCGGCCAGGCGGGACAGGTCGCCGGAGGAGACGACGAGTTCGCCCTTCTCGATGGACGCGTCGACGCCGACGAGGATCTCGGCGAACGGCGCGGGCACGCCGGCGCCCGCCAGGATGCCCTTCAGGGCCTCGCCGGTGACGGCGTTGTAGGCGATCTCCTTGCCGGTCTGCCGGCTCAGCTCGGCCGCGTACTCGGCGAAGCTCCACGCCACGTCGCCGCCCAGCTCGTACGTCGTGTTCTCGTGGCCCTCGCCGGTCAGCACGGCGACCGCGGCGGCCGCGTAGTCGGCGCGCGAGGCCGAGGAGACCCGGCCCTCGCCGGCCGCCGAGACGACCGCGTCGTGCTCCAGCACCGGGGCCAGGTTCTCGGTGTAGTTCTCGTGGTACCAGCCGTTGCGCAGCAGGCTGTAGGGCAGGCCGGAGGCGAGCAGTGCCTCCTCGGTGGCCCGGTGGTCGTCGGCGAGCGCGGCCTCGAGGCTGCCCGGGGCGCTGGTGTACGCGAGCAGCGCCACGCCGGCCGACCTGGCGGCGTCGATGACGACGCGGTGCTGCTGCACCCGGCCCTTGTCGAACTCGTTGCCGGAGATCAGCAGGACCTTGTCACCGGCCGCGAACAGGCCGTCGAAGGTGTCGGGTGCGTTGTAGTCGGCGACCGCGAGCTTCACCCCGCGGGCCGCGAAGTCGGCGGCCTTCGCCTCGTCGCGGACGACGGCGGTGAT
Source organism: Streptomyces sp. BK340 (assembly GCF_007827595.1). Taxonomy (GTDB): domain Bacteria; phylum Actinomycetota; class Actinomycetes; order Streptomycetales; family Streptomycetaceae; genus Streptomyces. The sequence goes on along the minus strand of NZ_VISR01000040.1, from coordinate 78,761 downwards.
CTGCTCCGCCGGAACCTTCTCCAGCAGCTGTTCCACGACGTGGCGGCCGAGGTGTCCGGTGGCTCCGGTGACGACGATGCTCATGGTCGGAATCTCCTTGTGGGGTGGCTATGACACTCACCCTAGGAGGTGCACTAACCAAGCGAAAGTACCCACTTTGAAGTAAGGTACTGGCATGGCAGTAAGTAACTCGCGTGCGCGCACCGGAGCCGAGGCCGAGGCCATGTGCCCCTACCGGCTCGTCCTGGAGCACGTCACCAGCCGCTGGGGTGTGCTCGTCCTGATCGAGCTGATGGAGGGCTCGCGACGGTTCAGCGAGCTGCGGCGGGCGATCGACCAGGTGGGCCGGATCAGCGAGAAGATGCTCACCCAGACCCTGCAGACCCTGGAGCGCGACGGCCTGGTCCACCGGGACGCCAAGCCGGTGATCCCGCCCCGCGTCGACTACTCGCTCACCGCCCTCGGCCGGGAGGCGGCGGAACAGGTGCGGTCCCTGGCGCAGTGGACGCACGACCGCATGGGCGACGTGGAGAAGGCCCGCCAGACGTACGACGAGGCCCGGGAACTCCGCTCCCGGGCCTCGTGATCACGGAACGGCGGGATCAGCCGACGACCGTCCAGGTGTCCCCGCCGGCCAGCAGCGCGGCCAGGTCGCCCTTGCCGTGCTGCTCGATGGCCGTGTCCAGCTGCTCGGACATCTGGACGTCGTACACCGGCCGCTCGACGGAGCGGAACACACCGATCGGGGTGTGGTGCAGCGTGTCGGGGTCGGCCAGTCGGGAGAGGGCGAAGGCGGTGGTGGGGGACGCGGACCTCGCGTCGTGCACCAGGATGTCCGCCTCGTTCTCCGGGGTCACCGTCACCACCTTCAGGTCGCCGGTCTGCCGGTCCCTTACGACACCATGCGTGCCGTCGGTGCCGAACCGGATCGGCTGCCCGTGCTCCAGGCGGATCAGCGCCTGGTCCGCCTGCTGCTTGTCCTTCAGGGCGTCGAAGGCGCCGTCGTTGAAGATGTTGCAGTTCTGGTAGATCTCGATCAGGGCCGTGCCCGGGTGGTCGGCGGCCGCGCGCAGCACCTCGGTCAGGTGCTTGCGGTCGGAGTCGATCGTGCGCGCGACGAAGGACGCCTCCGCGCCGATCGCCAGCGACACCGGGTTGAACGGCGCGTCCAGCGAGCCCATCGGGGTCGACTTGGTGATCTTGCCGACCTCGGAGGTCGGGCTGTACTGGCCCTTGGTCAGGCCGTAGATCCGGTTGTTGAACAGCAGGATCTTGAGGTTGACGTTGCGGCGCAGGGCGTGGATCAGATGGTTGCCGCCGATGGACAGGGCGTCGCCGTCACCGGTGACCACCCACACGCTCAGATCCCGGCGGGAGGACGCCAGGCCCGTCGCGATGGCCGGGGCGCGGCCGTGGATGGAGTGCATCCCGTAGGTGTTCATGTAGTACGGGAAACGGGAGGAACAGCCGATGCCCGAGACGAAGACGATGTTCTCCTTCGCCAGGCCCAGCTCCGGCATGAACCCCTGGACGGCGGCCAGGATCGCGTAGTCACCGCAGCCCGGGCACCAGCGCACCTCCTGGTCGGACTTGAAGTCCTTCATGGACTGCTTGGCCTCGGCCTTGGGGACCAGCTGCAGCAGCGAGTGGGTGGCTTCAGTCATCGATGGCCTCCTTCAGCGCGGCGGCGAGCTGTTCCGCCTTGAACGGCATGCCGTTGACCTGGTTGTACGAGTGCGCGTCGACCAGGTACTTCGCCCGGATCAGGTTGGCGAGCTGCCCGAGGTTCATCTCGGGGATCACCACCTTGTCGTACGAGGTGACCACCGCTCCGAGATTGCGCGGGAACGGGTTGAGATGGCGCAGATGGGCCTGTGCGATCGACTCGCCCGCCGTGCGCAGCCGGCGTACCGCCGCCGTGATCGGCCCGTACGTCGAGCCCCAGCCCAGGACCAGTGTCTTCGCCCCGTGCGGGTCGTCGACCTCGAGATCCGGCACGTCGATGCCGTCGATCTTGGCCTGGCGGGTGCGGACCATGAAGTCGTGGTTGGCCGGGTCGTAGGAGATGTTGCCCGTGCCGTCCTGTTTCTCGATGCCGCCGATGCGGTGCTCCAGGCCCGGCGTGCCCGGGATCGCCCACGGGCGGGCCAGGGTCTGCGGGTCCCGCTTGTACGGCCAGAAGACCTCGGTACCGTCCTCCAGCGTGTGGTTCGGGCCGGAGGCGAACTGCACGCGCAGGTCCGGCAGCTCGTCCAGGTCCGGGATCCGCCACGGCTCGGAGCCGTTGGCCAGATAGCCGTCGGAGAGCAGGAAGACGGGGGTCCGGTAGGTCAGCGCGATCCGGGCGGCCTCCAGGGCCGCGTCGAAGCAGTCGCCCGGGGTCCTCGGGGCGACGATCGGGACCGGGGCCTCGCCGTTGCGGCCGAACATGGCCTGCAGCAGGTCCGCCTGCTCGGTCTTGGTCGGCAGGCCGGTCGAGGGGCCGCCGCGCTGGATGTCCACGATCAGCAGCGGCAGCTCCAGGGAGACCGCCAGGCCGATCGTCTCGCTCTTGAGCGACACGCCGGGACCGCTCGTCGTCGTCACCGCGAGCGAGCCGCCGAAGGCCGCCCCCAGCGACGCGCCGATGCCGGCGATCTCGTCCTCCGCCTGGAAGGTCCGCACGCCGAAGTTCTTGTGCTTGCTCAGCTCGTGCAGGATGTCCGACGCCGGCGTGATCGGGTACGAGCCCAGGAACAGCGGCAGATCCGCCTGCTGCGACGCGGTGATCAGGCCGTAGGCCAGGGCCAGGTTCCCGGAGATGTTGCGGTAGGTGCCGACCGGGAAGGCCTCGGTGGCCGGGGCGACCTCGTAGGAGACCGCGAAGTCCTCGGTCGTCTCGCCGAAGTTCACGCCCGCCCGGAACGCGGCGATGTTGGCGGCCGCGATGTCGGGCTTCTTGGCGAACTTGGTCTGCAGGAACTTCTCGGTGCCCTCGGTGGGCCGGTGGTACATCCAGCTCAGCAGGCCGAGGGCGAACATGTTCTTGCTGCGCTCGGCCTCCTTGCGGGAGAGGGCGAACTCCTTCAGCGCCTCGACGGTGAGGGTGGTCAGCGGCACGGGGTGCAGGCTGTAGCCGTCCAGCGAGCCGTCCTCCAGCGGGGAGGCGGTGTAGCCGACCTTCTGCAGGGCACGCTTGGTGAACTCGTCCGTGTTGACGATGATCTCGGCGCCGCGCGGCAGGTCGCCGATGTTGGCCTTCAGAGCGGCCGGGTTCATCGCGACCAGCACGTTCGGCGCGTCGCCCGGGGTGAGGATGTCGTGGTCGGCGAAGTGGAGCTGGAACGAGGAGACGCCGGGCAGGGTGCCGGCGGGGGCGCGGATCTCGGCGGGGAAGTTCGGCAGGGTGGAGAGGTCGTTGCCGAAGGACGCGGTCTCCGAGGTGAACCGGTCACCGGTGAGCTGCATGCCGTCACCCGAGTCCCCCGCGAACCGGATGATCACCCGATCCAGGCGCCGCACGTCCTTGGCTCCGCCCGGTTTGCGCTGCTCTCCCACGACGGTTCCGTCGGCCTGCTCCGCTGGGCTGCTGACCTGACTGGTCACTGAACTGGACCTCCTTCGAGGCGGCTGTTCCGGGGATGGTCGTCCCAGGGACCATCCCGGTATCAACCCTACGTCGGTTAGGGTCGCCTTCCCGTGGCCATCCGCGGACGGGTGGCTCTTCGGGACGGCTGGTCGCGCTGACTTCTCATGATTTCCCGTATCACTGGAGCATCGCTCAAGACGCTCCTCGCGTATTTCCCGGTTGTCTCCTGCGGCCTCCCACCCGGACGTCCGGTCTCCACAGAAGCCGGACGGACTGACACGCTGCTGACACAGTGTCAGCCCGTTACGAGTTCAGGTAGGTGAGAACCGCCAGAACACGCCGGTGATCGCCGTCACTCTGGGAGAGCCCGAGCTTCAGGAAGATGTTGCTGACGTGCTTCTCCACGGCCCCGTCGCTGACCACCAGCTGCCGGGCGATCGCCGAGTTCGTCCGGCCCTCCGCCATCAGTCCCAGCACCTCGCGCTCACGCGGGGTGAGCCCGGCGAGCACGTCCTGCTTACGGCTGCGCCCGAGCAGCTGGGCGACCACTTCGGGGTCCAGCGCCGTACCGCCCTCGGCCACCCGCACCACGGCGTCCACGAACTCACGCACCTCGGCGACCCGGTCCTTGAGCAGATAGCCCACGCCCCGGCTCGAACCGGCCAGCAGTTCGGTGGCGTAGCGCTCCTCCACGTACTGCGACAGCACCAGCACCCCGAGCCCGGGGTGAGCCTTGCGCAGCCGTACGGCCGCCCGGACGCCCTCGTCGGTGTGCGTCGGCGGCATCCGTACGTCCGCCACCACCACGTCGGGCAGCGTGCCCTGCGCGTCCAGGTCGGCGATGGTCTTGATCAGCGCCTCCGCGTCCCCGACGCCCGCCACGACATCGTGCCCGCGGTCGGTCAGCAACCGGGTCAGGCCCTCCCTGAGCAGCACCGAGTCCTCGGCGATGACGACCCGCACCCTGTCCTCCACGATCTCCCGGCCCCCCACAGCCCGACCTTCCGACGGCGTCCTGTACGAAGGTCCAGCATTCCAGCATTCGGGCCGTCGCGCGCAGGAGCTGGGGAATCGGGGGATGTCGCAGGAGGCCGTACCGCGGTCGAAGTGCGCCCTCAGGCCCGCCGGAGCGGCTCGCGCCCCTGAAGCACGCCGGGGCAGCCGGCGCCCTCAAGCACGCCGGGGCGGCTCGCGTCTCAGGCCTGCCGGGGCAGCCGGCACCCTCAGGGCCGCCGGGGCGGCTCGAGCTCCAGCGCGCGCCGGAGTCACCCGCACTCTCGCGCCCGCCGGCGGCACCCGCACTCTCACGCCCGCCAGGGCAGCTCGGCGATCACCCGGGTGGGGCCGCCGGCCGGTGAGTCCACCACCAGGATCCCGTCCACCGCGTCCAGACGGCCCGCCAGGCCCGCCAGGCCCGAGCCCCGGGTCGCGTCCGCGCCGCCCACCCCGTCGTCCACCACCTGGAGCATCAGCCGGTCCTCCGCGTGCCACACGTCGACCGAGGCGGAGCGCGCCCGGCTGTGCTTGCTGATGTTCTGCAGCAGCTCGGAGACGGTGAAGTAGGCGATGCCCTCGATGGCGGGGGCCGGCCGGGCCGGCAGGTCGACCTCCACCCGCACCGGGACCGTGCAGCGGGAGGCGACCGAGGAGAGGGCCGCGTCCAGGCCCCGGTCGGTCAGTACGGCCGGATGGATCCCGCGCGCGAGGTCACGCAGCTCCTGCAGGGCCGTCTTCACCTCGCCGTGGGCCTCCTCCACCATCCGGGCCGCCGCCTGCGGGTCCTCCCGCAGCTTCTCCTTGGCCAGGCCCAGATCCATGGCCAGGCTCACCAGCCGGGCCTGCGCCCCGTCGTGCAGGTCCCGCTCGATGCGGCGCAGATCGGCGGCCGCCGTGTCCACCACGACCCCGCGGTCCGACTCCAGCTCCACGACCCGCGCCGAGAGCCGCGACGGACCGAGCAGCCCGCGCACCAGCAGCCCGTCCACCGTGGTCAGCCCCCGTACGACCCAGGGCGTGGCCAGCGTGAACAGCAGGCCGACCAGCGCGGTCACGGTGATCTCGAACGGGTTGTCGAGGTAGACGCTGTGCTGCGCGTCGCCGTACAGCTGCAGACCGCCCTGGCCGCCGTACATCGGGAACACCCAGAACCACAGCGGGTACGTCAGCAGCGCCCAGCCGTACGCCCAGAAGTTCACCGCCACGACGAACGAGAACAGCGACCAGGGGAACTGCAGCAGCGTGTACAGCAGATGCCGCCACGACGTGCCGCTCTTCAGCACCGCGCCCATCCACGCGAACGCACCCTGCCGGCGCGCCCGCAGCGGCTCCGGGTCGGCCACCTCCAGGCGCAGCAGCGCACGCGCGCGCGTGCGCTCCAGCGCGCCGAAGCCGCGGCAGCTCGCGAGCGCCGCGGCCAGCACGGGGATGCCGAGGAAGGTCACCAGCAGGCCCGCGCCGAGCGCCACCATGGTGACCGTCCAGCTGAACAGCACGGCCGAGATCGGCAGGCTCAGCAGCACGTAGCCGAACTCGCGCCAGCTGCGCGCCTCGAACGGTGCCCGCAGCGCGGCGGGCAGCAGGTGGCGGCGCTCCCCGTCGGGGGCGGGGAAGCCGGATCCGGCCGGGTGCCCGTGTCCCCGCCCGTACTCCTGTCCGTACTCCGTGGCCATCGGTGTCGTCCCGTTCTCCTCGTCCTGGCGGCGTGCTGCCGTGACTCCCAGCCTGGTGCGCGGCGCCTTCCCGGGCCATGGAGGCCGTCGGCCTCTTGGGCCGGGGGTTTTCCCCACCCTCCGGGGCGTGCCGGGTGCGCCGGGCCGTGCGCCTACTCCTTGCGGTCCCGCCAGGGCAGCTCCGCCGTGACCACCGTCGGGCCGCCGGCCGGCGAGTCGACCACGAACAGGCCGTCCACCGCGCCCAGCCGCTCCGCCAGTCCCCGCATCCCGCTGCCGCCCTCCAGAGTGGCGCCGCCGCGGCCGTCGTCCCGGACCTGGATGAGCAGCCGGTCGTCCGAGCGCCACACCTCCACCGAGGCCGAGCGCGCCTGGCTGTGCTTGCTGAGGTTCTGCAGCAGCTCGGAGACGGTGAAGTAGGCGATGCCCTCGATGGCGGGGGCCGGTCGGGCCGGCAGGTCCGCCGTCACCTTCACCGGGACCGTGCAGCGGGAGGCGACGGAGGAGAGGGCCGCGTCCAGGCCCCGGTCGGTCAGTACGGCCGGATGGATCCCGCGCGCGAGGTCACGCAGCTCCTGCAGCGCGAGCTTCACCTCGCCGTGCGCCTCCGCCACCATCGCGGCGACGTGCTCGTCGGCCCGGCCCTCCCGCAGCTTCTCCTTGGCCAGACCGAGGCCCATCGCCAGGTTCACCAGCCGGGCCTGCGCCCCGTCGTGCAGGTCCCGCTCGATGCGGCGCAGATCGGCGGCCGCCGTGTCGACCACGATCCCGCGGTCCGACTCCAGCTCCGCGATGCGGCGTTCCAGCTCGTCGGAGGGCGACAGCAGCCCGCGCACCATCGCCCGGTCCACGTTGGCCAGTCCACGCGTGATGAACGGCAGCACCGGCCACAGCACGAACAGCGAGGCCAGCACGAGGGCGAAGGTGAGGATCCCCCAGGGCAGCCGGATGAAGTCGTACAGCAGCGTCCGCCAGCCCACCGGGTCCTTCAGCGCCAGCCACAGCCGCTGCATCGGCCCCCCGCCCCTGGCGATCGGCAGTGGCGTCGGCTCCTCGACCCGCACCCCGAGCAGCGCCCGGGACCGGAGCCGCTCCAGCTTGCCCAGCTGCCGGGCGCCCAGCAGACAGACGGCCAGCAGCGGGAGTCCGATCACCGTGAGGGTGAGTACTCCGCTGACCAGCACCACGGTGAACACGTAGGTGAAACCGAGCAGCGCCACCGGCAGGTTCAGCAGGAGATGCGCGATCTCCTTCCAGGTGTGCGGGCCGAGGGCGAACCGCGCCGGAGGCAGACGGTCGGGGCCGTCGGTCCGGTCGGCGGCGGAGGCGGGAGCGGGAGCGGTCATACCGGCCAGCCTGCCGTGCCCGGCACCCCTTGCGCCATGCGGTCCACCGCCCCCGTTCCCGGGGGAAAACCCCACCCTCCGCACGGTCCCCACATCTCACGGTGTGACGGGCTGCTTACCGTGTCTTTATCAGGGCCTAGACTCCCGTGCGTACAGATCCTCGAATCACGTTGCATCACAGGGTTCACCAAGTCACGAGGTCAGGGAGCGAGGGCGGACGGTGCGGGAGACGTTGGGGCACTCGACGATCGCCGCGGCGGACGTCGCGGCCGGCTACTTCCGGTCCTATTCGGTCGTGGGACTGCTCGCCCTCATCGGCGTGCTCTTCGTCGCGGTCGCGTTCGGCGCCGGACGGCTGCTGCGCCCGGTCGTGCCCACCCCCGAGAAACTGCTGACCTACGAGTGCGGGGTCGACCCGGTCGGCGAGGGCTGGGCCCACACCCAGGTCCGCTACTACGTCTACGCCTTCCTGTACGTGATCTTCGCGGTCGACTCGATCTTCCTGTTCCCCTGGGCGACGGTCTTCGCCGCCCCCGGCTACGGCGCGACGACCCTGGTGGAGATGTTCATCTTCCTCGGCTTCCTCGCCGTGGGCCTGCTGTACGCCTACAAGAAGGGGGTCCTGACATGGACGTGAACCCGTCCGGTGCGGAGCCTCTCCTGCTTCCCGAGCCGAAGCGGCTGGGCGCCCTCGCCCGGCTCGCGCCCGAGCCCATGAAGGTGGTCCTGAACTGGGGCCGCCGCTACTCGCTGTGGGTGTTCAACTTCGGCCTCGCCTGCTGCGCGATCGAGTTCATCGCCGCGTCGATGGCCCGCCACGACTTCATCCGCCTCGGTGTCATCCCCTTCGCGCCGGGCCCCCGCCAGGCCGACCTGATGGTCGTCTCCGGCACGGTCACGGACAAGATGGCCCCGGCCGTGAAGCGTCTGTACGAGCAGATGCCGGAACCCAAGTACGTCATCTCCTTCGGCGCCTGCTCCAACTGCGGCGGACCGTACTGGGACTCCTACTCGGTCACCAAGGGCGTCGACCAGATCATCCCGGTCGACGTGTACGTCCCCGGCTGCCCGCCGCGGCCCGAGGCGCTCCTCCAGGGCATCCTCAAGCTCCAGGAGAAGATCGCCCGCGAGTCGCTGGAGGAGCGGTACGCCTCGCACCGGCCGTCCACCGCCGCCCTGCAGAGCGGCCTGGTGAAGCCCCCGGCGCCTGCTTCGGCCCCGGCTTCGGCTCCGGCCTCGCCCGAGGAGGGCGCGCGATGAGCACGGTCGGCTGGCTGCCCGCCCCCGCCGAGGAGCTCTTCGGCCCGCAGGCCACGGCCGAGGAGTCGTACGAGGTCCTGACGGTGGACGTCCCGCCGTCCTCCTGGCTCACCGCCCTGGAGACGGCCCGTACGACCCTGTCCTGCACCTACTTCGACTGGCTGAGCGCCGTCGACGAACCGGGCACGGGCTTCCGCGTCTCCGCCCACGTCGTCGCCCTCGCGCCGGTCCGCCGCCTGCTCGTGCGGACGACGGTCCCGCACGAGGCGCCGAAGCTGCCTTCCGCCGTCGGCGTCTACGCGGGCGCGGCCTGGCACGAGCGCGAGACCCACGAGATGTTCGGCGTCGACTTCGAGGGCCACCCGGGCCTGGAGCACCTCCTCCTCCCGGAGACCTTCGAGGGCCACCCCCTGCGCAAGGATTTCGTCCTCGCCGCCCGTGTGGCCAAGGCCTGGCCCGGCGCCAAGGAGCCGGGCGAGTCCGAGCACGGTGGCCCCAAGCGTCGCCAGATGCTCCCGCCGGGCGTCCCGGACCCGAACGAGTGGGGCCCACTGAAGGGCCAGCTGCCGCCTGCCCCGGCCCGTCCGGCCCGTCCGGCCCGCGCGGCTGGGGAGCGGCCGGCCCGCGTGGCCGGAGAGCGCGCCGCGGCCGGCGAGCGTCCGGCACGACGGACGCGTACGGCGGCGGAGGGCTCGGCCAGCCAGGCATCCGACCAGGCCGCAGAGACTGCGGCTGGAGCGGCTGGAGCGGCTGGAGCGGCTGGAGCGGCTGGAGCGGCTGGAGCGGCTGGAGCAGCCGGGGCGGCCGGGGCGGCCGGGACCGGTGGTGCTGCCGCGCGGCCGCGTCGGACGAGGAGCGCGAGCGAGGGCTCGGCGAGCCAGGTGGCGGCCGGGGCTGAGGCGGAGGCACCGGCAGGTCCGCGCCGCGCGCGCAGTGCCTCGGAGGGCTCGGCCTCCCAACACACCCCGCGCAGCTCGGACGCCCCCTGGCACCACGCGCGCCCGGCGTTCGAGGACCAGCAGAAGCCGGAGCAGGCGCCGGAGGGCGAGCAGGCACCCGACGAGAACCGGGCCCCCAAGGCGCCCGAAGCACCTCAGGCGCCCGAGGGCCCCAAGGCGCCCGAAGCACCTCAGGCACCCGAGGCCCCGAAGACACCTGAACCCCCCAAGGCGGCCGGGGACCGGAGCACCTCCGACAGCTCTGACGCCCCCCGCAGCTCTGAGACCCCCGAAACCCCCGACGACCCCACAGGAGGCCCGCAGTGAACGACGCGCTGGACGTCGCCCTGCGACTCGTGGCCGTGTTCGTCGTCTTCCTGACCTTCCCCCTCATCGTCGGCCAGACCGAGCACAAGGTGATGGCCCACATGCAGGGCCGCCTCGGCCCGATGTACGCGGGCGGCTTCCACGGCTGGGCCCAGCTCATCGCCGACGGCGTGAAGTTCGCGCAGAAGGAGGACGTGGTCCCGGCGGGCGCCGACCGCCGCGTCTTCCAGCTGGCCCCCGCCGTGGCCCTGCTGCCGTACCTGCTCGTGCTGCTCGCCATCCCGATCGGGCCGAGCGAGGGAGCGGTCGGCCAGGTCCTGGACGCGGGTATCTTCTTCGTGCTCGCGGTGATGGGCGTCGGCGTCCTCGGCTCGCTCATGGCCGGCTGGGCCAGCGCGAACAAGTTCTCCCTGCTCGGCGGCCTGCGCACGGCCGCCCAGCTGCTCGCCTACGAACTCCCGATGCTGCTCGCCGCGGCCTCCGTGGCCATGGCGGCAGGCACCGTCTCCCTGCCGGGCATCGTGCACGCCTTCCACTGGTGGTGGCTGCCCTGGCAGATCGTGGGCGCCGTCGTGTTCTTCGTGGCCGGCCTCGCCGAACTGCAACGCCCGCCCTTCGACATGCCCGTCGCCGACTCGGAGATCATCTTCGGCGCGTACACCGAGTACACCGGTCTGCGCTTCGCGCTGTTCCTGCTCGCCGAGTACGCCGGAATCATCGTCCTGTGCGCTCTGACCACCGTCCTCTTCCTGGGCGGCTGGCACGGCCCCTGGGGCGCCGACGGCCTGGGCTGGCTGTGGACCCTGCTGAAGACCGCGATCCTCGCCTTCGTCGTCATCTGGCTTCGCGTCACCTACCCCCGCCTGCGCGAGGACCAGCTCCAGAAGCTCTCCTGGACCCTTCTCGTCCCCCTCTCCCTCGCCCAGATCGCCCTCACCGGCATCGTCAAGGTGGTGATCTCCTAATGGCCCCCATCCCTGGCTCCGGCCTGGCCAAAGGCCTGGCCGTCACCCTCCGCACGATGACGAGGAAGTCGGTCACCGAGCAGTACCCGGACGCCCAGCCCGAACTGCCGCCCCGCACCCGCGGGGTCATCGGCCTGTTCGAGGAGAACTGCACGGTCTGCATGCTGTGCGCCCGCGAGTGCCCGGACTGGTGCATCTACATCGACTCCCACAAGGAGACGGTCCCGCCGGCCGCCCCCGGCGGCCGCGAGCGCAGCCGCAACGTCCTCGACCGGTTCGCCATCGACTTCTCCCTGTGCATGTACTGCGGTATCTGCATCGAGGTCTGTCCTTTCGACGCGCTGTTCTGGTCCCCGGAGTTCGAGTACGCCGAGACCGACATCCACGAACTCACCCACGAGCGCGACAAGCTCCGCGAGTGGATGTGGACCGTCCCCGCCCCGCCCGCCCTGGACGCGGGCGCGGAGGAGCCGAAGGAGATCGCCGCCGCCCGCAAGACCGCCGAGAAGCTGGCCGCCGCACAGGCCGAACCGCAGGAGGGGGAGTCGTGAGCCTCGCCGCAGCCCAGCACGGCTTCCTGTCCCCGACCGGTGTCGAGATCGCCTTCCTGCTCGTCGGCCTGGTCACCTTCGGCGCGGCCCTCGTCACCGTCACCACCCGACAGCTGGTGCACGCCGCCCTGTGGCTGGTGGTCACGCTCGGCGGCCTCGCCGTCGAGTACCTCCTGCTCACCGCCGAGTTCATCGCCTGGGTGCAGGTCCTCATCTACGTCGGCTCCGTCGTCGTCCTCCTCCTGTTCGGCCTGATGCTCACCAAGGCCCCCATCGGCCGCTCCCCGGACGCCGACTCCGGCAACCGCTGGATCGCCCTCGCCGTCGCGGTGGCCGCCGCCGGCGCCCTGGTGTGGGTGGTCGCCGACGCGTTCCGCACGACCTGGATCGACCTGACCGGCCCGGCCGCCGGCACCACCAGGGTCACCGGCGAGAGCCTCTTCCAGAACTGGGTCCTGCCCTTCGAGGCCCTCTCCGTCCTCCTCCTCGCGGCCCTGGTCGGCGCGATCGTCCTGTCCCGCAAGGCGAAGGCGGACACGGCCTCCGGCACGACGGGCCAGGCCTCCGGCACCCCGGCCACGGCCTCCGGCGTCCCGGCCACCGCGGTGACCGTCCCCGGCGACAAGGAAGGCGCGCGCTGATGCACCTCGTCTATCCCGCCGTTCTCTCCGCCCTCCTCTTCTGCACCGGCCTGTACGGCGTCCTCGCCCGCCGCAACGCGATCCTGGTCCTGATGTCGGTCGAGCTGATGCTCAACGCCGTCAACCTCAACCTGGTCGCTTTCGACGTCTGGCTCAGCCGGGCCGCCGCGGAGACCCTGCACTCCGGTCAGGCGCTGACCCTGTTCACCATCGCCATCGCCGCCGCCGAGATCGGCATCGGCCTGGCGATCGTGCTCGCCGTGTACCGCAACCGCGGCACCTCCGACATCGACAAGCTCCGCGACACCGCCGAGGGCCACGGCGACGACACCGACGGCCCCGGCACCGACACCCCCGCGGCCGAGAAGGCTGAGGCCACCGCGTGACCACGACCACCCTCGCCGTCCTCGTCCCCCTCCTGCCGTTCCTGGGCGCCGCTGCCGGCCTGCTGCTGGGCCGTACCGCCCCCGGTTTCGTCCGCCCGCTCGCCGTACTGCCGGCCCTGGCCGCGCTCGTGCTGGCCGCGCTGGTCGCCGTACGCCAGGGCGGCGGCCCGCCCATCGCGGCCCACACCGAGCTGACCCCGACCGGTTCGGTGCCGATCGAGCTGTCCCTGGACATCGACGGCTTCGCCGCGCTCGTCGCCGTCCTGGTCGCCTTCGTCGCGACCTGCGTGCAGATCTACTCGACGGGCTACCTGCGCGACGACCCGCGCTACCCCTCGTACGCGGCCCTCGTCTCCCTGTTCACCTCCGCGATGCTCGTGGTCGTCTACTCCGGCGACCTGATCGTGCTGCTGGTCGGCTGGGAAGTCATGGGCATCTGCTCCTACTTCCTGGTCGGCCACTACTGGGAGACCCCCGAGGCCCGCGCCGCCTCCCTGAAGGCCTTCCTGGTCACCAAGCTCGGTGACGTGCCGTTCCTCATCGGCCTGTTCGCCCTGGGCACGGCCGCCGGCTCGTTCCAGATCACCCGCGTCCTGGGCGCCGTGGCCGGCGGCGGCATCGACCACCCGACCCTGGTCGCCCTGCTGCTGCTCGCGGGCGTGGCCGGCAAGTCGGCGCAGTTCCCGCTGCACACCTGGCTCCCCGACGCGATGGCCGGCCCGACGCCCGTCTCGGCGCTGATCCACGCCGCGACGATGGTCGCCGCCGGTGTCTACTTCGTCGCCCGTCTCCTCCCGGTGTTCGAGGCGTCCCAGGCCGCGATGGTGGTCCTCGCCGTCATGGCCGCCGTCACGATGACCGGCTCCGGCCTCGCCGCGCTCGCCCAGGACGACATCAAGCGCGTCCTCGCCTACTCGACGATCGGCCAGCTCGGCTACATGACCGGCGCGCTCGCCGTCGGTGACCGCGGTGCCGCCGTCTTCCACCTCCTGTCGCACGGCGCCTTCAAGGCGCTGCTGTTCCTCGCGGCCGGCGTGATCATCCACGCCGCCGGCACCAACTCGCTGGCCGCCATGTCCCGCATGAGCCACCTGCGCGACCGCGTCCCGGACGCCTACTGGACGATGACCGTGGCGCTCCTCGCGCTCGCCGCCGTCCCTCCCTTCAGCGGCTTCTTCTCCAAGGAGTCCGTCCTGGGCGCCGCCGAGCACGTGGCCACCGGCCACACCGGCCACGCCCCCGGCGCGGCGGGCTGGACCGTCCTCGTCGCCGGTCTGCTCACGGCCCTGCTCACCGCCGCCTACGCCACGCGCCTGTGGCTGCTGGCCTTCCGCGGCAAGGGTGCCGAAGCCCCCGACCACGGCCGCCAGCCGCTCACGATGACCGTCGTACTGTGGGTGCTGGCCGTGCCGTCCCTGGCCTTCGGCGGGCTCGCCTACCGCTCGCTGCCCGCCTGGTTCGACGGCCGCGACCTGACCCCGATGCTCCTCACCTCCGTCCTCGGCACCGGCCTCGCCCTGGTCGGCGGGCTCGTCACCTACGGCACTTGGCAGCGCACCCGCGCGCTCGCCGCCCGCGTCCCGGCAGCGCCCGCGCCCTCCTTCGAGTGGGAGAGCCTCCAGGGCGAGGCCGCCGCCCACCCGGAGGGCGACGCGAGCCTGGTAGAGGCCCACGCCCTCGCCGACCACGGGCCGGCCTACGGCGAACTCGCCCACGCGCCCGACCCCGGCCGGCTGCTGCTCGGCCCGCTGTACCGGCACGCTGCCGTCGGCTTCCACCTGGACGCCGTCTACTCGGTGCTGTTCGTCCGCCCGGTGCAGGCCGGAGCGAGCCTCGTGCGGTTCCTCGACAGCGCGGTCGTGGACACCTACGTACGCGGTGCGGCCGCCCTGCCCCGGCTGCTCGGGGCAGCGGTGCGGCGTGCGCAGACCGGCAATGTGCAGACCTATGTGAGCGCGCTGCTCGCCGGTGCCGTCGTCCTGACGGTGACCGTCCTCCTCGTCGCCACGGGAGCGTGAGCAGGCGTGATCGATATCAACGAGTCCGTGATGCAGTTCCTTCTGGCGTTCGTCGTCGTCGGACCGCTCCTCGGGGCGGTCGCCGCTCTCCTGCCGGCACCGCCCGGGCTGAAGGGGAAGTCGCCCGGGCAGGCCGTGCTGCGGCACGGCGTGACGGTGACCGGCGCGATCCTCGTCGCGGCGATCGTCCTCGCGCTCGGCTTCGACCACGACCAGCCGTCGAAGATGCAGGCCACGACCGACATCAGCTGGATCCCCGCACTCGACGTGCGGATCCACCTCGGCATCGACGGCATCTCCCTCCCCCTTCTGGTCCTGACCGCGCTGCTGACCTTCCTCTGCGCGCTCTACTCGTACTTCAAGCCGCCGGCGGGCCCGTCCCCGAAGGCGTTCGTCGCTCTGGTGCTCCTGCTCGAGTCCGGCACCCTCGCGACCTTCGCCGTCCTCGACCTGCTGCTGTTCTTCCTCGCGTTCGAGATGGTGCTCATCCCGATGTACTTCCTCATCGCCCGCTGGGGTGGCGAGGGCCGGACCCGGGCCGCGTGGAAGTTCATCCTGTTCACGCTGCTCGGCTCCGTCGTCATGCTGCTCGGCCTGCTCCTGATCGGAATCAAGGCGGGCACGTTCGACATGGTGGCACTCGCCACTGACAACGGCCGGTCGCTGACCACATCCGTGCAGGTCATCGCCGTTCTGGCGATCGGGATCGGGCTCGCGGTCAAGACGCCGATGTGGCCGCTGCACAGCTGGCTGCCCGACGCCCACACCGCCGCCCCGACCGTCGGTTCGGTCCTGCTGGCCGGCGTCCTGCTGAAGATGGGGACGTACGGATTCGTCCGGATCCTGCTGCCGATCGCGCCGGACGGCTTCCGCACCTTCGCGCCCTACCTCGCCGCGTTCGCCGTCGTCGGCATCATCTACGGGTCCCTGGCCTGCCTGGCCCTCGCCAAGCAGGGCGCGAAGGGCGACCTGAAGCGGCTGATCGCCTACTCCTCCGTCGGCCACATGGGCTTCGTCCTGCTGGGCATCGCCACCATGACCCCGACCGGCGTGAACGGCGCCCTCTTCGCGAACATCGCCCACGGCCTCATCACCGGCCTCCTGTTCTTCCTGGTCGGCGCGCTCAAGGACCGCACCGGCAGCACCGACCTCGACACCCTCGCCGAGGAGACCGGCGCCGCGCTCTACGGCAAGGCCCCGCGCCTCGGCGGACTGCTCGCCTTCGGCGCCGTGGCCTCGCTCGGCCTGCCCGGACTCGCCGGGTTCTGGGGCGAGATGCTGGCCCTGTTCGGCGCTTTCAACCCCGCCGCCGACCTCAGCCGGCCCGCGTTCCTCACCTTCATGGCGATCGGCGCGTTCGGCACCCTGCTGACGGCCGCGTACATGCTGATCGTGGTCCGCCGGGTCTGCATGGGCGCCGTACGGCAGGACATGCCGAAGCTCGCGGACGTCCACGGCTACGAGTTCGCGGCCTGGACCCCGCTCGTCGCCCTCACCGTCGTCGCCGGACTGTGGCCGAGGGTCCTGCTCGGCCTGACCGACCCGGCCGTGCAGCAGCTCCTCGCAGGAGGCACCCGATGAGCGCCCTGGCCCAGCCGCTGGCCCAGTCCACGGTGCAGTCCGTGGTCCAGTCCGTCGACTGGCTCGCGATCGCGCCGCCCACCATCGCCGCGGTGGTCGGGCTCGCCGTCCTCGTCGCCGACCTGTTCGTCCCCGAGGCGCGCAAGCCCCTCCTCGGCTGGATCTCCGTCGCGGGCCTCGCCGCGGCCACACTGATGCTGCTGCCGCTGCTGGACGGCGACCGCAGCACCTTCTGCCTGCCCGGCGACGCGAGCGTGTGCAGCTACACGGCCGACCACTTCACCCTGGTCATCCAGTTCCTCGCCCTCGGCGGCGCCCTACTGGCCGCCCTGATGTCGGTGACGAACCTCAGGGACGATCACCAGCGCGTCCCGGCCGGGGAGTTCTGGTTCCTGCTGCTGTCCTCCGCGGCCGGCGCAGCGCTGCTGCCCGCCTCCCGCGACCTGGCCACGCTCATCGTGGCCCTGGAGGTCGCCTCCCTGCCCGCCTTCGCCCTCGTCGGCATCCGGCACGGCGACAAGCGGTCCTCCGAGGCGGCCCTGAAGTTCTTCCTGTCCTCGGTCACCGCCACCGCGGTCAGCCTGATGGGCATCAGCTTCGTCTACGCCTCCACCGGCACCCTCTACCTGACCCGGATCGCCCAGCGGATCCAGCACGTCGACGGCCGGCTCGACACCCTCGTCCAGACCGGTGTCGTCCTCACCCTCGTCGGCTTCGCCTTCAAGACCGCCGCCGTCCCGTTCCACTTCTGGGTGCCCGACACCTACGTGGGCGCGCCGCTACCCGTCGCCGCCTATCTGTCGGTCGTCGGTAAGGCCGTCGGCTTCTCCGGCCTGATCCTCGTCACCGTCGTCGCCCTCCCGTCCTACGCCGACGTCTGGGGGCCCGCGCTCGCCGCGCTGGCCGCCCTCACCATGACCGTCGGCAATGTCGGTGCCCTGCGCCAGCAGGCCACGCGCGCGTACAGCGCCGTACGCCTGCTCGCGTGGTCCTCGGTCGGTCAGGCCGGCTACCTCCTGGTGCCGATCGCCGCCGCCGCGTACGTCAAGGACGGCCAGAAGGCGATCGGCTCCACGGTCGCGTACGCCCTGATGTACGGCGCCGTGAACCTCGGCGCCTTCGCCGTGGCCGCCCTGGTGGGCCGTACGAAGTCCCTGAACCGGATCAGCGACTACCGGGGCCTGTACGCGTCCAACCCGGCCGGAGCCCTCCTCCTCGCGTTCTTCCTGCTCTGTCTCGCCGGACTGCCGCCGGGCGTCATCGGCCTGTTCGCGAAGGTGACCGTGTTCGCGTCGGCCGTCGACGCGGGCCTGGGCTGGCTCGCCGTGGTCATGGCCGTCAACGTGGTGATCGCCCTCTTCTACTACCTCCAGTGGACGGCCCTGCTGTTCCGCGCCCCCGAGGGCGCCCCCGCGCGGCACCGGGTCCCGGCGCCCCTCACCGCGGCGCTCGCCCTCACCGGAGTCGTCGGCGTGGTCCTCTCCGGCGCACCCCAGCTGGTCCTGCGCTTCGCGGCCACCGGACTGTTCTGAGGACGCGCACGCGCGCGTGGGGCACCCGCGATCCCACGCGCGCGGCGAGGCGCAAGAGGCGCACGGAAGGACGTAAGAGCACGTCACCCGTGCGGCCGACGTGCCCAGACGTCCGCTCAAGGGAACTTGGGGCCGCCGCCTGGCGTTGACCAGAACGGGAGGGTCCACTGGACCAAAGGGTTCCCCTGCTGCACGACTTGGAGGGCGTACCGTGCACCGCCGGCACAACGGGCTCAGGACCGCCGTACTCCTCGGGGGACTGTCCGCACTCATCATCGTCATCGGCAGCTTCTTCGGCCGTACGGGACTGATCGTGGCGGTTCTGGTCGCGCTGGGCACGAACGCCTACGCGTACTGGAACAGCGACAAACTGGCGCTCCGCGCGATGCGCGCCCGCCCGGTGAGCGAGTTCGAGGCTCCCGCGCTGTACCGGATGGTCCGCGAGCTGTCCACGCAGGCCCGCCAGCCCATGCCCCGCCTGTACATCTCCCCGACGGAGGCACCCAACGCCTTCGCGACCGGCCGCAACCCGCGCAACGCGGCCGTGTGCTGCACCGAGGGCATCCTGCGCCTGCTCGACGAGCGCGAGCTGCGCGGCGTCATCGGCCACGAGCTGAGCCACGTCTACAACCGCGACATCCTGATCTCCTCCGTGGCCGGCGCCCTCGCCTCGGTGATCATGTTCCTGGTCAACTTCGCCTGGCTGATCCCGGTCGGCCGCTCGGACGACGACGACGGCCCGGGCCTGCTCGGCCTGCTGTTGATCATGATCCTGGGCCCCATCGCCGCCTCCCTCATCCAGCTGGCCATCAGCCGCTCCAGGGAGTACGAGGCGGACGCCTCGGGCGCCCAGCTCACCGGAGACCCGCTGGCCCTCGCCGGCGCCCTGCGCAAGCTGGAGGTCGGCACCCAGCAGCTCCCACTGCCGCCCGAGCCCCGGATCGAGACCGCGAGCCACATGATGATCGCGAACCCCTTCCGCGCGGGCCAGGGGCTGTCCAAGATGTTCTCCACGCACCCGCCGATGGCGGAACGCATCGCCCGGCTCGAGAAGATGGCAGGTCACCACCAGTGAAGACCATCCTGAACGTCATTTGGCTCGTTCTGAGCGGCTTCTGGCTGTTCCTCGCCTACCTGCTCGCCGGCGTGCTGCTGTGCATCACGATCATCGGCATCCCGTTCGGCATCGCCGCCTTCCGCATCGGCGTCTACGCCCTGTGGCCCTTCGGGTACACCACGGTCGAGCGCCGGGACGCGGGCGCGCCCTCGTGCGTCGGCAACGTGCTGTGGCTGATCCTGGCCGGCTGGTGGCTGGCCCTCGCCCACATCACCACCGGCATCGCCCTGTGCCTGACGATCATCGGCATCCCGTTCGGCATCGCCAACTTCAAGATGATCCCGGTCTCCCTGCTGCCGCTGGGCCGCGAGATCGTCCGCACGGACGAGCCGTTCGCGGCCCGCTGACCCAGGGCCTGCCGGTCAGGTCAACACACCTAGCGCCCGGAAGCCTCGTCGGCCGTGCCGGAGCGGTGCCCCGCCCACCACCGTCGAACGCCGTAGGCCGCCACGCCCACGGCCAGCACGCCCGCCCCGACGGCGACCGAGGCCGACGGGAGGGCGAACGCCAGCGTCGCGCAGCCGAGCAGCCCCACGGCCGGCACGAGGCGTGCCGACAGGGCCGGACTCAGCGTCCAGGCGGAGGCGTTGGCCACGGCGTAGTAGGCCAGCACGCCGAACGAGGAGAAGCCGATCGCGCCGCGCACGTCCACCGTCGCGGCCAGCACGGCGACCACCGCGCCGACGGCCAGCTCAGCCCGGTGCGGGACCTGGAACCGTGGATGCACGGCGGCCAGCGCCCGGGGCAGATGACGGTCGCGGGCCATCGCGAGCGTCGTCCGGGACACTCCGAGGATCAGCGCGAGCAGCGACCCCAGCGCGGCCACCGCGGCCCCCACCCGCACCACGGGCGCGAGACCCGGCGCCCCGGCCGCACGCACCGCTTCGGCCAGCGGCGCCGCCGCGTGCCCCAGCCGGTCCGGGCCGAGGACGGCGAGCACGGCCACCGCCACGGTCACGTAGACGACCAGCGCGATTCCGAGCGCCAGCGGAATGGCACGCGGAATGGTGCGCGCGGGATCCCGCACCTCCTCGCCCAGAGTCGCGATGCGCGCGTACCCGGCGAACGCGAAGAACAGCAGACCGGCGGCCTGCAGCACCCCGCCCACACCCGACGACACCCCGATGCCGAGGCGCCCGGCATCGGCCTCCGCGGAGGTCAGGCACACGACCACCACACACGCGAGGACGGCCAGCACCACGGCCACGATCACCCGCGTCAGCCACGCCGACTTCTGGATGCCCCCGTAGTTCACCGCAGTCAGGGCCACCACGGCCGCCACCGCCACCGCGTGCGCCTGCGCCGGCCACACGTACGCCCCCACGGTGAGCGCCATGGCCGCGCAGGAGGCCGTCTTGCCTACCACGAACGCCCAGCCGGCGAGATAGCCCCAGAACGGGCCCAGCCGCTCCCTGCCGTACACGTACGTGCCGCCGGAGGCCGGATAGAGAGCGGCCAGGCGGGCCGAGGACATGGCGTTGCAGTAGGCCACCACGGCCGCGACGGCCAGACCGATCAGCAGCCCCGGTCCGGCGGCGCGCGCGGCCGGACCGAGGGCGGAGAAGATACCGGCCCCGACCATCGAACCGAGGCCCACGATCACGGCGTCCCGCACGCCCAGGGTGCGGCGCAGGCCGGTGTCGGAGGTGGTCATGCGCCGCACCCTACTGATCTCCGCAACCGCGTGGTGGACCGGTGGCGTCCTCTTCATCGACACGGCACGAACACGCGCGCTACGGACAGCCGATCCTCACCGGATTCTCAAGGGCCGGACAGTGCGGACACAGCGCGGGAGGGCAGGTTCACGGCATGAGCATCATCGGTTGGATCATCCTGGGGCTTCTGGCCGGAGCCATCGCCAAGGTCCTGCTGCCCGGCCGCGACCCGGGCGGCTTCATCGGTACGACCCTCATCGGCATCGCGGGCGCGTTCATCGGCGGCTGGATATCGGCGCGCTGGCTGGACCACCCGGTCAGCAAGCACTTCTACGACGGCGCGACCTGGGCCGCGGCGATCGGCGGCTCGCTCGTGCTGCTGATCCTCTACCGCATCCTGTTCGGCAACTCGCGCGACTGACGGACGCGCGCCACGGGCGGAGAAAGGGTGGGCACCTCCGGGTGCCCACCCTTTCCGCACGTCTCCCGCCGGTGTCCTACCGGTAGTTCACGAACTGCAGCGCGAAGTCGAAGTCCTTGCCCTTGAGCAGCGAGATCACGGCCTGCAGGTCGTCGCGGCTCTTGGAGGTGACGCGCAGCTCGTCGCCCTGGACCTGGGCCTTCACGCCCTTCGGGCCCTCGTCACGGATGATCTTCGCCACCTTCTTCGCGTTCTCCTGGGAGATGCCCTCCTCGATGGACGCGAAGATCTTGTACTCCTTGCCGGAGAGCTGGGGCTCGCCCGCGTCCAGCGCCTTGAGCGAGATGCCGCGCTTGATCAGCTTGGACTGGAAGACGTCGAGGACAGCGTTGACCCGGTCCTCGGAGTTCGCCTCCATGAGGATCTTGTCACCGGACCACGAGATCGAGGCACCCACGCCCTTGAAGTCGTAGCGCTGCGAGATCTCCTTGGCGGCCTGGTTGAGGGCGTTGTCGACCTCCTGCCGCTCGACCTTCGAGACGATGTCGAAACTGGAGTCGGCCATGTCCTGTGGCTCCTTGTATCGGGTGCGAATCGGGTGCGTGGCGGCGGCCGCCTAGCCCGGTGTGGAACCGGGCCGCATCCGCACCAGCCTAGCCACCCGGCGACCTGAGGGGCGCCGATGAATCGGGTGGCGAAGCACCCCTCGGCATCGGGTATTGTTTACGTCGTTGCCAGGGAGCACCGCCGAAAAGCGGTTCGAAGGGCAGCAACCCCGGCGGTGTGCCCGAGCGGCCAAAGGGAGCAGACTGTAAATCTGCCGGCTCAGCCTTCCCAGGTTCGAATCCTGGCGCCGCCACACTGGGGATAACCCCCTCCGAACAGCCAATACGGCAGGTCGGAGGGGGTTTCTTCGTTCCCGCCCTCCGTTCGATTCGGCTTCGGATTCACCGGGCGTGTCTCACCCTGTCCCGCCCGAATCCCACCTCTGATCAGCGCGTGTCCCCCCCAGGCGTCCCCCGGGGGAGACCCCCTCACTCCGGCTCGTTCCACTCCCGAAGCGCCGCGTCGATCCGGCTGTTGGCCCGTTCGCGGGTCTGGTCCAACACCTTGGCGTACACCCGGTGCAGGACCGCGATGCCGTGGCCGGCCCAGCGGGCGCACTCCGTCGCGTCCACACCGGAGCTGAGCCAGATGGACATCCCGCGTGGCGAAGGCCGTACGGTCGGCGAGCCGGCAACGAGGCGGCCTCGACTGTGGCCCCTTCCGGAGGGCCTGAAGCATCGTCCTGCCGGGCCGTCCCTGGGCCGCCCGAGGTCACTCGACGGCGACCGGCAGTGACAGAGGAGCCCACAGTCGCCAGTAGCGAAACCCCAGATCACAGCCCGCCGACCACACGGGTCACCGCACGGCCAGACCTCAGGCAGGACGGCCTGTTTCTCGCCATGCACCGGCAGTTGGCGTGCCGATTAGAGTGCCGCGCATGACCGCTTCTCCTGATCAGGTCAACAGCAGAGAAGACCTGGCATCTTTCGTCCGTTCACTGCACCGCAGCCACCTCGCAGAGGGCGATTCGTGGGAGAACGCAGACCTGGCTGGATTCCTCGAGGCCCTCGCCGCATGGATCGGCGACGCGGACGGCTGGTACAGCAACGCCGGGCGCGAGCTGGCCGCCGGCGGCGACTGGGGCTTCTTCGCACGAGCCCTTCGAGCGGCAACCATTTACGAGTAGTCGTCCTGAAAACGGCGTAGTGCAGGGCGGTGAGGAGCGGAGCCCGTCGAGGGCAACCGTAGGCGTACGCCCATGCTCCGCAACCCATGTGCCCAGCCCGTCAGGCTCGGGAACGGTGTCGGATCCCGTCAGCCTTCAGGCGCGGGGGGTCTCTCTCGCCTTCTCCCGCCAGTAGGCGAGCTGCCTGCGGGTGGTCAGGGTGTGGGGGTGGTCTTCACCTTGCACTCGAACTTGGTCGGGCAGTAGCTGCTCGTACGCGGCTGCGGCGCCAGCCGCGTCTCCCGCCTGCCCCCGCCAGTAGGCGAGCTGGCTGCGGGTGTTCAGAGTGTCGGGGTGGTCTTCACCTTGCACTCGAACTTGGTCGGTCAGTAGCTGCTCGTACGCGGCTGCGGCGCCGGCCGCGTCACCCGCCTGCCCCCGCCAGTAGGCGAGCTGGCTGCGGGTGTTCAGAGTGTCGGGGTGGTCTTCACCCTGCACCCGCACTCGGTCGGTCAGTAGCTGCTCGAATGCGGCTGCGGCGCCGGCCGCGTCTCCCGCCTGCCCCCGCCAGTAGGCGAGGTAGCTGCGGGTG
>NZ_VISR01000040.1:0-55385 GCF_007827595.1 Streptomyces sp. BK340 | reverse complement strand
TGTTCAGGGTGTGGGGGTGGTCTTCACCTTGCACTCGAACTTGGTCGGTCAGTAGCTGCTCGAATGCGGCTGCGGCGCCGGCCGCGTCTCCCGCCTGCCCCCGCCGATAGGCGAGGTGGTTGCGGGTGATCAGGGTGTGGGGGTGGTCTTCACCTTGCACTCGAACTTGGTCGGTCAGTAGCTGCTCGTACGCGGCTGCGGCGCCGGCCGCGTCTCCCGCCTGCCCCCGCCAGTAGGCGAGGTGGCTGCGGGTGTTCAGGGTGTGGGGGTGGTCTTCACCTTGCACTCGAACTTGGTCGGTCAGTAGCTGCTCGAATGCGGCTGCGGCGCCGGCCGCGTCTCCCGCCTCCCCCCGCCAGTGGGCAAGGTAGTTGCGGGTGGCCAGGGTGTGGGGGTGGTCTTCACCCTGCACTCGAACTTGGTCGGTCAGTTGCTGCTCGAATGCGGCTGCGGCGCCGGCCGCGTCTCCCGCCTTTCCCCGCCGATAGGCGAGGCTGTTGCGGGTGATCAGGGTGTCGGGGTGGTCCTCGCCCAGCACCCGAACCCGGTCGGTCAGTAGCTGCTCGTACGCGGCTGCGGCGCCGGCCGCGTCTCCCGCCTCCCCCCGCCAGTGAGCGAGGTTGTGGCGGGTGGCCAGGGTGTGGGGGTGGTCCTTTCCCTGCACTCGCACTTGGTCGGTCAGTAGCTGCTCGTACGCGGCTGTGGCACCGGCCGCGTCTCCCGCCTCCCCTCGCCAGTAGGCGAGGTTGTGGCGGGCGGTCAGGGTGTGGGGGTGGTCGGGGCCGAGGCGGTGGCGGGTGGTTTCGGTCAGGCGTTGGAAGTGGGTTGTGGCGGCGGTGACCTGTCCGGCTTCGCCGAGGCTTTGTCCGGCCTGGTACAGCAGCGCATGTGCGTCGGGCCGGTACAGGGCGTCTTCGGCGGTGCGGGTGAGGGCGGCGGCATTGGCGCGCAGGGCCTGGGCGAGTTCGGTGTCGCGTTCGATGGCGGGCCAAGCCTTAGTGAGGGCGTCGGCGGTGGTGCGGGCGAGCTGGTCGTGCCGGCCGGGGGTGAGCGTGTCACGGGTGGCGCGCTGGATGAGCTGGTGGACGCGGACGGCCTGGTGGGGGGTGGCGGGGGTGTGGTCGATGAGGCTGAGCCGAGCCAGCGCCCGCAGCGCACCGACCGCCTCGTCCGCAGTGACAGACACGGGAGTCCTGTCCTGCTCTTCGGCGCGGTGCCGGGTCAGGTGGGCGAGGGCGGGTTCGCTGGTCAGGACGGTTTCGGGGATGCCGTTGGCGTTGAGGAATGCGGCGAGCTGGAGCATCGGGCGGGCCAGGCCCACCGGGCGCAGGGTGTCGGCGCGGTCCACGGACAGCGACCAGGCTGCCGCCGCGCTCTGAGTCTGACCGTCGGGCAGGACCTCGGGGGCGGCGTCAGCGAGAGAGGTGGCACGGTC
The DNA here is from genome assembly GCF_007827595.1 of Streptomyces sp. BK340. Lineage (GTDB taxonomy): Bacteria > Actinomycetota > Actinomycetes > Streptomycetales > Streptomycetaceae > Streptomyces. Next base: position 53,950 of record NZ_VISR01000040.1, on the reverse strand, counting down.
GGCCAGCCGAGCCCGGTAGGCGGCGGCACTGATGCCCGCGTCGATGAGATAGGCAGCGGCCTGCGACAACGCGAGCGGCAGATGCCCTAAGTCCTGGGCGAGTGCCGTCAGCTGTTCGTCGGGCTCGCGGCGGTCGCGGGCGCCGAGTGCGGTGGTGAGGTAGGCGAGGGACTCGGCCTCGGTGAACAGCCCGACCTTGATCAGACGGCCGGCCAGGGCGGCGTCCTGCCGGCGGGTGGTGACCAGGGTGCGGCCGTGCGGGCCGGCCGGTGGCCATAATCCGTTCAGGTCGGCCGGGTCGGTCACGTCGTCGAGGACGACCAGCCACCGGCACGGCGTCGCGGTCGCCTTGGGCTCCAGCCAGGCCAGGAACGCACGCGCGGCTGCCTCCCGGTCCGCCGGGTCGGCGCCCAGGATCTCCACCGCGGCCTGCGCATACCCGGAGGCAGCCGCGGTGGCGTTGGCCGCGGTGATCCACACCAGCACGTCCAGCTCACCGGCCTGCCAGGCCGTGCGGGCGTAGTCGGCGGCCAGCTGGGTCTTGCCCACCCCGCCCATCCCGGCCAGCACCTGACCGTGGACCGTGTCCTGCCCCACCAGGACCGCGGCCTGTCCACCCGTGAGTGCTTCACGCAGCCGCACCACTTCCGCGCGGGTCTGGAAACAGGCCGCCCGCGGCGGGATCACCCCCACCTGATGCGGCCACCCGGCCGCAGGCCGCCGGGCCCCGTAGAAGTGGTTGTCGACCTTGCCCGCGACCGGGCCGTTGAACGAACCGTCACGGAAGTCGACGTGGTCCCCACCGTCGGCGCCGTACTGCGCCTCCCCGCCCGCCACCAAAGCCCCCTCGAACACGGTCGGATCCAGCACCTCGACCGTACCCGCGCACCTACCCAGTTCGCCCTGGATTCGCGACGAAGAACAGACCTGTGTGGACGACACGCGGCCGGGCTGGGCATGCCCTCGGGATTGTGTCCGGACTCGTGCAGGTCAGGACACCAGTGACCGGGGCGGCAAAGGGATGCTGCAAATCCGTCGGCTCAGCCTTCCCGGGTTCGAATCCCGGCGCCGCCACACAGGGGTGTCTTCGTTGCGCGGCGGGCACACTGGCGGCATGACCTCCCGTCGCAGAACCTGCCCTGTGTGCCGTCGCGAGATCGCCGTCGTCGCGGGGCGCTTCGCGCGGCACGACCCGCCCGGGGCACGGGAGGGCGGGGAGCTCGTCTCGTGTTCCGGATCCCGGCGGCAGGCCCAACTCGGGGCGGTCCAGCCGGCGTTGGACGGGTACGCCGTGCCGGACTTTCCCGGGCAGCTGCCTCTGTTCTGACCTTCTGGCGCTCTGACCTTCTGGTGCCGTGATGCCCTGACGCTCCGACAGGTGAACGCCCGGCGGCCCGCCTCAGTTCCCCGCGACCGACTTCACCGCGACCGACACCGGCGTCGACCCGCTGATCAGTTCCAGCGTCAGGCCGGCCGTCGCCGAGGTGTCCACCAGCTCCGCCAGTACGGCCGCCACGTCGTCCCGCGGGATCGAGCCGCGCCCGGTGTGGGCTTCCAGACGGACCTGGCCGGTGCCCGCGTCGTTCGTCAGCGTCCCGGGGCGCAGGATCGTCCAGTCGAGCGCGTCCTGACGGGTGACGTACGCGTCGGCCGCGCCCTTGGCGCGCAGGTACACGTCGAACACGTCGTCGCCCTCGTGCGCGGGGTCCGCGCCCATCGAGGAGACCACCACGAAACGTCGTACGCCCGCGCGTACGGCCGCGTCCGCGAACAGCACGGCCGCACCCCTGTCCACCGTGTCCTTGCGGGTCGCACCACTGCCCGGGCCCGCGCCCGCCGCGAACACCGCGGTGTCCGCGCCCTGCAGATGCGCCGCGACCTCCTCGACCGAGGCGGACTCCAGGTCGAGCAGGACCGGTTCGGCGCCGGCCGCCCGCAGATCGTCGCTCTGTTCCGCGTTGCGGATGATCCCCGCGACGTCGTCCCTGCGCGCGGAGAGCAGTCGCTCCAGCCGCAGCGCGATCTGACCATGACCACCAGCGATGACAATGCGCATGATTCCGACCGTACGCCCGAAGAAGCGCGGCCGCCGCACGGGTTCACGCCGGGGCGCGCCGTGGCTCGGGGGTGCGCCGGAGCATGATCAAGGGCGTGCGGCGGCTAGAGGGCGCCTGGGCGCACGATCGGGGTGTACAGGCTGGGATGTGCGCCCCTCGTTGCGAACATGCGCCCCCGAACCGTACGGGCGTCCCGAGGGCTGGCGGGTGCCCCTGCGCGACCGGTGCCACCTCACGACAGCTCCTTCCGCCCCTGCCGCGGCAGTCCCAGTTCCGCCGCTGCCGCCGAGCTGCAGTACTCGCGCACCGCGCTGGTGCGTGCCACCACTCGCCCCCGGTGCACCACGATCCGGCTGTAGGCGAGGGAGAGGGCGCCGGACAGGTGGTCGCCGCGCACGGCGAGCAGTTCGGCGGGGAAGCCGGCCTCCACGCGGACCTCGGGCAGGCCCAGGACCGCGCGCGCCGAGGCGCTCACCGCGTCGTAGGCGTCCTCGGGGCGCAGGCCATGGGCGGAGGAGAGGAGGTAGGCGGCCTCCAGGGGGTCGCCGCGGCCGACGGGGTTCGAGGCGTCCCGCAGGGCGCCGCTGCCGGCCGCCACCCGCACCCCTGCCGCGCGCAGCAGCCGTACCGGGGCCGTGCCCCGCCGGTCCGCGCCCCCGCAACCGCCCTGGGGCAGGCACACCACCGTCACACCGGCCGCCGCGAGCTGGTCCGCGAGCCGGGAGGCGGCCTCGGTGTTCAGGCGTGCCAGACCGGCGCACGGGCCGATCGTCACGCCGGGGCGCAGGCCACCCGCCATGGCCGCGAACCGGGACAGCCGGGCCGGGTCCGCCGCGTCCGTGTGCAGGTCCACCGGGCAGCCGTGCTCCGAGGCCACCTCCAGCACGGCCTCCACGTAACCCGTGGGATCCGGGTCCAGGTCCGGGCAGCCGCCCACCACGGAGGCGCCCATCTTCAGCGCGTCCCGCAGCATCGCGAGCCCGTCGGCCCCGGCCACCCCGGTCAGCAGGCGCGGCATCGCCACCGTGGTCAGTTCCGCCAGCCCCCGCAGGGAGCGCCGTGCCTGCAGTACGGCGCCGAGCGAGCCCAGGCCCTGGACATCGCCCACGCGCACGTGTGCGCGCAACGCCGTCGCCCCGTGGCCGAGTTGGAGCAGGGCCGCCTCCGTGGCCCGGCGCTGGACGTCCTCGGGGGCGTACGAGACCGGTCCCGGCTGTTCGGCGGAGAGCGCGGTGTCGCTGTGGGCGTGCGCTTCGGCCGGGGCCGCGAGGAGCAGGTAGCCGCCGAGGTCCACGCGCGCGGCGCCCTTGCGGGCCGGCCCCGCGGTCAGGCTGCCGGTCGTGCCGACCGCCTCGATGCGCCCGCCGCCCAGCCGTACGTCCACGGTCCGGCCGTCGGTGAGCCGAGCCCCGCACAGCAGCAGGGCGGCCGGGTCGGGTTGTCCGGAGGACCCGGACGGGTTCGACGGCGAGGGTGGCTGCGGCTGGCTGTCGGGCATCGGACTCCAGGGGTCGGGCCGGGGGCTGGGGGGCAGGGCCACGACGGACCCAAGATCACGCAGAGTGAGTCGAGCCTAGGGTGGCGAGCAGTGCGCGGCGCGGAGGAGCGCAATAGTCGTACCGGCGTGGTCCGCCTCCGGCGGTACCCGCGTCGCCCGCCGGTGTGACCAGCGCTCATGCGTGCGCGCGCTGCGCACCGCGACCGGTCATGACCGGTGTCTCACGCGCGCGTGCCCGGGCCGCGGAGGGGACTCGCGAGGTTCCCGGGAGGCCTGGGAACGGCCCGCTGAGGGCCCGCGAACGAGCCCGTGGCGGGCGGCCGGATACGGATTTGGGTGAACGGCGGCGGACCGTGTAATGTCTTCATCGCTCGCCCCAATAGCTCAGTCGGCAGAGCGTCTCCATGGTAAGGAGAAGGTCAACGGTTCGATTCCGTTTTGGGGCTCTGGTGTGAGAGGTTCCCGTCGCAAGGCGGGGACTGATCTCATCAAAGCGGTGTAGCTCAGTCGGTAGAGCAAGCGGCTCATAATCGCTGTGTCACCGGTTCAAGTCCGGTCACCGCTACTGACGGTAGCCGATTGCGGGGTCGGTCCTTCGATCGGCTACTCTTTTTGCGTTAGTTCAATCAATCCGTTCGTCAAGGAGCACTCACGTGGCTGCCACCGACGTCCGCCCGAAGATCACGCTGGCCTGCGTGGAGTGCAAGGAGCGGAACTACATCACCAAGAAGAACCGGCGTAACAACCCGGACCGACTGGAGATGAAGAAGCACTGCCCGCGTTGCAACGCGCACACCGCGCACCGCGAGACGCGATAAATCAGGCTCGTACGTAAGGCCGCCCCCTCGAACAGGGGGGCGGCCTTACGTCGTTTCATACGCTGCCGAGACCAGGAGGTGCCGGGCCATGGCGCTCGACCAGTCCTTCGTGGGACGGACCTATCCGTCCACCGAGCCCTACGAGGTGGGCCGGGAGAAGATCCGTGAGTTCGCCGAGGCGGTCGGGGAGGCCAACCCCGTGTACTCGGACCCGGAGGCCGCCAAGGCGTTCGGGCACCCCGATGTGATCGCGCCGCCGACGTTCGTGTTCGCCATCACCTACCGGGCGGCCGGAGAGGTCATCGAGGACCCGCAGCTCGGTCTCGACTACAGCCGCGTGGTGCACGGCAGCCAGAAGTTCGCCTACAACCGCCCGGTGCGCGTGGGTGACCGGCTCACGGTCACCTCCACCATCGAGGGGATCAAGTCCCTCGCGGGCAACGACGTGCTGGACATCCGTGGTGAGGTGCACGACGAGGCGGGCGAGCACGTGGTGACCGCCTGGACCAAGCTCGTGGCCCGTGCGGCCGAGGAGGCGTGAGACAGCGATGACGGCGAAGATCGCGTACGACGACGTCGAGGTCGGCACCGAACTGCCGGCGCAGACCTTCCCTGTGAACCGCGCCACACTGGTGCGGTACGCGGGTGCCTCCGGGGACTTCAACCCCATCCACTGGAACGAGAAGTTCGCCAAGGAGGTGGGCCTGCCGGACGTCATCGCGCACGGCATGTTCACCATGGCCGAGGCGATCCGCGTGGTCACCGACTGGACCGGTGACCCGGGCGCGGTCGTGGAGTACGGGGTCCGCTTCACCAGGCCGGTCGTCGTGCCGAACGACGACAAGGGTGCGGTGATCGAGGTCAGCGCCAAGGTCGCGGCCAAGCTGGACGACAACACGGTCCGCGTGGACCTGATCGCGACCAGCGAGGGTGAGAAGGTGCTGGGCATGTCCCGGGCGGTCGTGCGACTGGCCTGACGGCAGAGCCGGGTAAGGGGCGTCGACCAAGGGTGGGCGCCCCTTACGCATGGAGCGGCACAGTCACCTGCGCGCGGGTCGGCACGGTCATCCCTTGACTGGTTAGTGATTGAGTACTAACTTTCTCGCATGGTCAGGATGAGCGCAGAGGAGCGGCGCGAGAGCGTCATTCGCGCGGCGATCGCGGAGTTCGCGCAGAGGGGCTACTTCGGCACCTCCACCGAGGCGATCGCCAAGCGGGTCGGCGTCTCGCAGCCGTACCTCTTCCGGCTCTTCCCGGGCAAGAAGGCGATCTTCGCCGCCGCGTCCCTCCGGTGCATCGAGGACACCTGCCGGATCCTCGGGGAGGCCGCCGAGGGGCTGGACGGCGACGAAGCCCGGCACGCCATGGCGAACGCCTATGTGCGTCTGCTCACGGAGCACCCCGAGACGCTCCAGATGCAGATGCAGACGTACATCACGGTGGCGGCCGCCGAGGCGGAAGGCGACCACGCGTTCGGCGAGGCCGTGCGGGCCGGCTGGATGAAGCTCTGGGAGACCGTGCACCCGCCGCTCGGGGCGGACGTGAACGACACCACGACCTTCCTGGCGTACGGAATGCTCATCAACACCCTTACCGCCATGGGATTTCCGCCCGAGCACCGGGTCTGGCAGGGGATGTACCCGTCGGCCCGGATCACCGGGCGGCTGGAGAAGTAGCGCGAGAGAGGGCGGCGTCCCGCCCTTTTCCATGGGCTGCAAAGTTAGTCAGCAATAACTAATCAACGGCAGTGATCACCCTCTGGGGGAGAGATGTCACAGCAGACCGCACGTCGTGGGGGCGCCGTCTGGGCCCTCGTCATCACCAGCGTCGCCGGGTTCATGGCGGCGCTCGACAACCTCGTCGTCACCACCGCCCTGCCCTCCATCCGCAAGGACCTCGGCGGCGCGCTGGACGACCTGGAGTGGACCGTGAGCGCCTACACGCTCACCTTCGCCGTCCTGCTGATGTTCGGCGCCGCGCTCGGCGACCGCTTCGGGCGCCGCCGGCTCTTCCTCGCCGGACTCGCCGTCTTCACCGGCGCCTCCGCCGCGGCGGCCATGGCCCCCGGCATCGGCTCCCTCATCGCCGCCCGCGCGGTCCAGGGCGTCGGAGCGGCCGTGATGATGCCGCTCACACTGACCCTGCTGACCGCGGCCGTGCCCGCCGCCAGGCGGGGTATGGCGTACGGCATCTGGGGGGCCGTCAACGGCCTTGCCGTGGCCTCCGGGCCGCTCATAGGGGGCAGCCTCACCGAGCACATCTCCTGGCACTGGATCTTCTGGCTGAACGTCCCGCTCGGCGTGGCCCTGCTGCCGCTCGCCCGCCTGCGCCTCGCCGAGTCCTACGGTGCCGGCGCCCGGCTCGACCTCCCCGGCACCCTGCTCGTCAGCGGCGGGCTCTTCGGGATCGTGTACGGACTGGTGCGCGGCCCGGTCGACGGCTGGACCGGCTCCCTCGTGCTGACCGGCCTGATCGCGGGCGCCGCGCTGCTCGGCGGATTCGTGCACCACGGCAGCCGCAGCAAGCACCCCATGCTGCCGATGCGGCTCTTCCGCTCGCGCGCCTTCTCCGGGATCAATGCCGCGAGCCTGCTGATGTTCCTCGGGATGTTCGGCTCGATCTTCCTGCTCAGCCAGTACATGCAGGGCGTGCTCGGCTACTCGCCCACCGAGGCGGGCCTCAGGATGCTGCCGTGGACCGGCATGCCGATGCTCGTCGCGCCGATCGCCGGCATCCTCTCCGACCGCATCGGCGGCCGCCCGGTCGTCGCCACCGGCCTGTTCCTGCAGGCCGCGGGGCTCGGCTACCTGGCCTCCGTGGCCACCGCCGACGTGTCCTACGCGGCCCAGCTGCCCGGCCTGATCATCAGCGGCATCGGCATGGCCCTGTTCTTCGCGCCCGCCTCCAACCTGGTCATGTCCAGCGTCCTGCCCGCGGAGCAGGGCATCGCCTCCGGCGCCAACAACGCCCTGCGCGAGGTGGGCGGCGCGCTCGGCATCGCGGTCATGTCGTCGATCTTCTCGGCCCAGGGCGGCTACGAGAGCGCCCAGGCCTTCGTCGACGGACTGCGGCCCGCGCTGGTCGTCGGCGCCGCGATGGTCGCCCTCGCCGGAGTCGCGGCCCTGCTGATCCCCGCCCGGCGCCGCACTGTCCTCGCCACCGGCACGACCGAGCCCGCGCCGGTCCTGGAGACCGCCGCGCACTGAGCGCACGCCGCCCGGTGCCGGCAGCCCGGCTCGGCTCACGGAACACCGCCCGGCACGCGCGCGCGTACGGCCCCGTCGGTGAGGACGGGGCCGTACGCGCGCGCGTGCCGGGCCGGAGGAACGGCCCCCGGCCGGGCGCACCCGTGCCGCCTCGCGGTGCTGTCCGTGCCGTCTCGTAGTCTTGGGCGCGTGCAGGAACTCCACGACGCCCCCCTCGCCCCGCTGACCACCTTCCGGCTGGGCGGCCCCGCCACCCGGCTGGTCACCGCGACGACCGACGCCGAGGTGATCGCCGCCGTCCGCGAGGCCGACGACACCGGGACGCCACTGCTGCTCATCGGCGGCGGATCCAACCTGGTCATCGGCGACAAGGGCTTCGACGGCACCGCCCTGCGCATCGCCACGACCGGCGTCGAGCTGCGCGGCACCACGCTGGAGCTGGCCGCCGGCGAGATCTGGACCGACGCCGTCGCCCGCGCCGTCGAGGCCGGGCTCGCCGGCGTCGAGTGCCTGGCCGGGATCCCCGGCTCAGCGGGCGCCACCCCGATCCAGAACGTGGGCGCCTACGGCCAGGAGGTCTCCTCGACGATCACCGAGGTGATCGCGTACGACCGCCGGGCCGGCCGGACCGTCACGCTCACGAACGAGGAGTGCGCCTTCTCGTACCGGCACAGCCGATTCAAGGCCGACCCCGAGCGCTATGTCGTGCTGCGCGTCCGCTTCGAGCTGGAGGACGCGGACGGGCTGTCGGCGCCCGTCCGGTACGCCGAGGCGGCCCGGGCACTCGGTGTGGAGCCGGGGGAGCGGGTGCCGCTCGCCGCAGCCCGCGAGACCGTGCTGAAGCTGCGCGCCGGCAAGGGCATGGTCCTCGACCCCGAGGACCACGACACCTGGTCCGCCGGGTCCTTCTTCACCAACCCGATCCTCACCGACGGGCAGTTCGCCGCGTTCCACGCGCGCGTGCGGGAGCGGCTGGGCGAGGGCGTCGAGCCGCCCGCCTACCCGTCGGGTGAGGGCCGTACCAAGATCTCGGCCGCCTGGCTGATCGACAAGGCGGGCTTCACCAAGGGCTACGGCAGCGGACCGGCCCGGATCTCCACCAAGCACACACTCGCCCTCACCAACCGGGGCGCCGCCACCACCGAGGACCTCCTGGCCCTGGCCCGCGAGGTCGTCGCCGGGGTCCAGGCGGCCTTCGGGATCACGCTGGTCAACGAGCCGGTGACCGTCGGCGTGAGCCTGTAGCCGACAAGTCGGGAAAGCCGCACGCTCGACAGGCCCGCAAGAGCCGTACGCACATCCGGGTTCAGTACGCGACCCCCACCCCCTGCTTCACCGTGCCCATGTCGTCGATCATCGACAGCCTCGCGTGGGCGACGTCCGCGCGCGCGATGAAGCGGCCCTTGGGCGGGAAGCCGCCGACGACCGTGCGGTAGCGCCCGGTGAGCGGCTTGTCCTGCAGGCGCGGCGGCCGTACCGACGTCCAGTCCGTGCCACTGCGCGCCAGCCCGGCCTCCATCTCGCGCAGGTCGGCGTAGACGTCCTTCAGGATCGCCGAGACCAATCCGCGCATGCTGCGGTCCAGGAGGCCGTCGTTCTCCGGCTCCGGTCCGACCGGGCCGGCGCTGACCACCAGCAGTCGCCGCACATCTTCTGCTTCCATGGCCCCGAGCACCGTACGGGTGAGCCGGGCGGCCACCCCCGCGTCCTTGCGGCTGCGTGCGCCGAGGCCGGACAGGACCGCGTCCCGGCCGGCGACGGCGGCGCGCAGCTCCTGCGGGTCGGTGAGGTCCGCGCGGAACACCTCCAGGGCGCTCCCCGTGACGTCCAGCCTGGCCGGATCGCGGACGACGGCGGTCACCCGGTGACCCGCGTCGAGCGCCTGTCGGACGATCTCCCGGCCGATGCCGCCGGTGGCGCCGAAAACGGTGAGTTTCATGGGGACTCCCGCCCTCACGTGGGGTGGGTGAGCGTTCACTCACCCTGGTTTCTTCTAGAGTGGGTAAGCACTCACTCACTCGTCAAGCCCCGATTGGACGTTCCATGGAGACGAAGCCGGCGCGTGTCCGCATCCTCGACGCCGCTCACGAGCTGATGCTCACCGTCGGACTCGCCCGCGCCACCACCAAGGAGATCGCCAGAGCGGCCGGCTGCTCCGAGGCTGCGCTCTACAAGTACTTCGACAGCAAGGAGGAGTTGTTCGTCCGGGTGCTCGCCGAGCGTCTGCCCCGGCTCACCCCGCTGCTGAGCAGTCTCGAGGCCGAGCCGGGCCGGGGCACCCTGGAGGAGAACCTCACCGAGATCGCCCGCCAGGCGGCCCTCTTCTACGAGCAGAGCTTCCCGATCGCCGCCTCCCTGTACGCCGAGACGCAGCTCAAGCGGCGGCACTACGAGGCGCTGCGGAAGATCGGCTCCGGGCCGCACACACCGATCGAGAGCCTGGACGCCTATCTGCGCGCCGAGCAGGCCGCAGGCCGCGTCCGCGCCGACGCCGACACCTTCTCGGCCGCCTCGCTCCTGCTCGGCGCCTGCGCCCAGCGCGCGTTCGCCTACGACGCCACGGAGAGCGGCGAACGACCGCCCGTGGACGCGTTCGCCACCGGGCTCGCCCGGACCCTGCTGGGCGGCGTGGCCCCGTGAAACCCCGTTGCGCGGGACGGCGGCCGATCGCGACGCTGGTGCCATGAGGCATCGCACATGCGGCTGAGGCTGCGGGAGTTCCGGTTCAGGACGGGGCCGCACGAGCACCGCGTCGTCCAGCCCCGGCAGCCGCTGCGGCACACGTCACTGCACGAGCCGGCGCCCTACGGCGTCCTGACCGGCGACCACGACGGACTCAGCCGGCTGGCCGGCCTGTTCTCCTTCGCCGCCTACTCGCGGCACACCGTCGTCCACGTCCCGCTGCGCGACACCGTCACCGCGCATCACGGAGGCGGCGGCGAGCGGGTCGACCTGGTCCTGGCCCACCACACCTACGGGCTGCGGCCCGGCAAGTGGCCCGAGCTGCGCCGCAGACTGGCCCGGGGTACCCCGCTGACCGTCCGCACCGACGAGGCTCGCACCGCGCGCGACGCGGCCGCCTGGGAGCGGCGCAGCCACGACAGCGGCTTCCGGGACGAGCTGCGCCACACCACCCACGCGCGGACGCTCTTCCTCATCGGCAGCCGTGACGTCTTCGCCGACACGGCCATGGAGTGCGCCTCGGCGGCGGGCCGGGGACCGCGCCAGAAGCGGATCGTGAAGGGCGGCTCAGCCCTCATGGGCTGCATCCGCGGGCTGGAGTCCGAGGCGGACCCGTGGCGCCGCCCCGAGGTGCTGATCTGCTTCCAGGCGTATCCGCCCTACGCCCACTTCAGACGACCGGGCGAGTCAGCCACTCGTCCACGCCGGCCAGCAGCCGGGCCTTGACGTCCTCCGGCGCCGCCGAACCCCGCACCGACTGCCGGGCCAGCTCCGCCAGCTCCGCGTCCGTGAAGCCGTGGTGCCGGCGGGCGATCTCGTACTGGGCGGCCAGCCGGGAGCCGAAGAGCAGCGGGTCGTCGGCGCCGAGGGCCAGCGGGACGCCCGCTTCGAAGAGCGTGCGCAGCGGCACGTCCTCCGGCTTCTCGTAGACACCGAGCGCCACGTTCGACGCCGGGCAGACCTCGCAGGTCACGCCCCGGTCGGCGAGCCGCTTCAGCAGCCGCGGGTCCTCCGCGGCGCGCACGCCGTGCCCGATCCGCGAGGCGTGCAGGTCGTCCAGGCAGTCGCGCACCGACGCCGGGCCGGTCAGCTCGCCGCCGTGCGGGGCCGACAGCAGGCCGCCGTCGCGTGCGATGGCGAAGGCGCGGTCGAAGTCGCGCGCCATGCCCCGCCGTTCGTCGTTCGACAGACCGAAGCCGACCACACCCCGGTCGGCGTACCGCACCGCGAGCCGGGCCAGCGTGCGCGCGTCCAGCGGGTGCTTCATACGGTTCGCCGCCACCAGGACCCGCATCCCGAGCCCGGTCTCGCGCGCCGTCGTCTCGACCGCGTCCAGGATGATCTCCAGGGCCGGAATCAGACCGCCCAGCCGGGGCGCGTACGACGTCGGGTCCACCTGGATCTCCAGCCAGCCCGAGCCGTCCTTCAGGTCCTCCTCGGCGGCCTCCCGGACCAGCCGCCGGATGTCCTCCGGCTCCCGGAGGCAGGAGCGCGCCGCGTCGTACAGCCGCTGGAAGCGGAACCAGCCGCGTTCGTCCGTCGCGCGCAGCTTCGGGGGCTCGCCGCTGGTCAGCGCCTCGGTCAGGGCCTCGGGCAGGCGCACGCCGTACTTGTCGGCCAGTTCCAGGACGGTCCCCGGCCGCATCGAGCCGGTGAAGTGCAGGTGCAGATGGGCTTTCGGCAGCTCAGAGAGATCACGTACACGCTCCATCCCAGGATCCTGCCGTACGTCCCGGTCACGCCGGTACCTCTTTCCCCGAACGTGGTCTTGCTCGCACATGCGGACGGGGGCCGCTCCCGGAAAGGTGAGCGGCCCCCGTGTGCGGAGCGGACCTCAGTCCCGCGCCTCCGCGAGCAGCTTCTGCATCCGGCTCACGCCCTCGACGAGGTCCTCGTCACCGAGCGCGTACGACAGCCGCAGGTAGCCCGGCGTGCCGAAGGCCTCGCCCGGGACGACCGCGACCTCGGCCTCCTCCAGGATCAGCGCGGCCAGCTCGACGGTGTCCTGCGGGCGCTTGCCGCGGATCTCCTTGCCGAGCAGGCCCTTGACCGACGGGTAGGCGTAGAACGCGCCCTCGGGCTCGGGGCACAGCACACCGTCGATCTCGTTGAGCATCCGCACGACGGTCTTGCGGCGCCGGTCGAAGGCCTCGCGCATCTTCGCCACGGCCTCCAGGTCACCGGAGACGGCGGCCAGGGCGGCCACCTGGGCCACGTTGGAGACGTTCGAGGTGGCGTGCGACTGCAGGTTCGTCGCGGCCTTGACGACGTCCTTGGGGCCGATGACCCAGCCCACGCGCCAGCCGGTCATGGCGTACGTCTTCGCCACGCCGTTGACCACGATGCACTTGTCGCGCAGCTCGGGCAGGAGCGCCGGCAGCGAGGTGAACTTCGCGTCGCCGTAGACGAGGTGCTCGTAGATCTCGTCCGTGAGCACCCACAGGCCGTGCTCGACGGCCCAGCGGCCGATCGCCTCGGCCTCCGACTCGCTGTAGACCGCGCCGGTCGGGTTCGACGGGGAGACGAAGAGCACGACCTTCGTCTTCTCCGTGCGGGCCGCCTCCAGCTGCTCCACGCTCACCCGGTAGCCGGTGGTCTCGTCGGCGACGACCTCCACCGGGACACCGCCCGCGAGCCGGATCGACTCGGGGTAGGTCGTCCAGTACGGCGCCGGGACGATGACCTCGTCGCCCGGGTCGAGGATCGCGGCGAACGCCTCGTAGATGGCCTGCTTGCCGCCGTTGGTCACCAGGATCTGGGACGCGTCGACCTCGTAGTTCGAGTCGCGCAGCGTCTTCGCGGCGATCGCGGCCTTCAGCTCGGGCAGGCCGCCGGCCGGCGTGTAGCGGTGGTACTTCGGGTTCTTGCAGGCCTCGACGGCCGCCTCGACGATGTAGTCCGGCGTCGGGAAGTCGGGCTCACCCGCGCCGAAGCCGATCACCGGACGCCCGGCGGCCTTCAGGGCCTTGGCCTTGGCGTCCACGGCGAGGGTGGCGGACTCGGAGATCGCGCCGACTCGGGCGGAGACCCGGCGCTCGGTGGGAGGGATTGCAGCGCTCATGGGGCCCATCGTTCCAGACCGGAAACGCCCCCGGCACGCGGGTTTCACGGACTGAACAGCAAGGGGTCGAGGCGTGAACAGGCATCCGAATCCGGCCTCCGGCCAGGACGATCTTCGGTGCGGCGACTCCGTACAGGCACTTTCTGTTCGACGCCGGGCCGTGGACCACGTACACTCTCACCTCGTTGGCCTTCAGCAGCCGGTCCACAGCAGGTGCACACCGAGCACTCGTCCGGATGCGGTACGTTGGGGGACACACAAAGGGTCGTAGCTCAATTGGTAGAGCACCGGTCTCCAAAACCGGCGGTTGGGGGTTCAAGTCCCTCCGGCCCTGCTACACACACCGCCAGGATGTGTGCACATGTACGTACAGCGATGCACCGCCGTGCGGCTCAGACCGGGCGCGGCACGGCCACGACCCGGAATCAGGTGAGGACGAATGACGGACGCCGTGGGCTCCATCGACACGCCTGATGCCCAGGACGAGGCGCTGGAGACCAAGAAGAAGGCCCGCAAGGGTGGCAAGCGCGCCAAGAAGGGCCCGCTGAAGCGCCTCGGCATCTTCTACCGACAGGTCATCGCGGAACTCCGCAAGGTCGTCTGGCCGACGCGCAATCAGCTGACGTCGTACACCACCGTGGTGATCTTCTTCGTCGCAATCATGATCGCCCTGGTGACCGTGATTGACTATGGGCTCAACCACGCGGCCAAGTACGTCTTCGGCTGAGCCAAGAGCGAAGGGCGCCGTGGTACCGGCGCCCGTTTTCGCATGTTCTACCCCTATGTATCCAGGAAGAAGCAGCCATCGTGTCTGACCCGAACCTGAACGACGCCATCGAGCCGGACGAGACGGTGGACGACGAGCTCGACATCGTCGAGGGCGCGGACGAGCAGGACGAGTTCGAGGCTGCCGAGGCCGAGGCGGGCGAGCCTGCCGAGGAAGCCGCGCTGCACGTCGAGGACGAGGACGAGACCGAGGAAGCGGTCGAGACCGAGGACGAGGCCGAGGAAGCGGTCGAGGCGGAGGCCGCCGCCCCGGTCGACCCGATCGAGGCCCTGCGCACGGAGCTGCGCTCCCTGCCCGGTGAGTGGTACGTCATCCACACCTACGCCGGCTACGAGAACCGCGTGAAGACGAACCTGGAGCAGCGCGCCGTCTCGCTGAACGTCGAGGACTACATCTTCCAGGCCGAGGTGCCGCAGGAAGAGGTCGTCCAGATCAAGAACGGCGACCGCAAGACGATCAAGCAGAACAAGCTGCCCGGTTACGTCCTGGTCCGCATGGACCTGACCAACGAGTCCTGGGGCGTCGTCCGCAACACCCCCGGTGTCACCGGCTTCGTGGGCAACGCCTACGACCCCTACCCGCTGACCCTGGACGAGATCGTCAAGATGCTCGCTCCGGAGGCGGAGGAGAAGGCCGCCCGCGAGGCCGCCGAGGCCGAGGGCAAGCCCGCCCCGCAGCGCAAGGTCGAGGTCCAGGTGCTGGACTTCGAGGTCGGCGACTCGGTCACCGTCACCGACGGCCCGTTCGCCACGCTCCAGGCGACCATCAACGAGATCAACCCCGACTCGAAGAAGGTCAAGGGCCTGGTGGAGATCTTCGGCCGCGAGACGCCGGTCGAGCTCTCCTTCGACCAGATCCAGAAGAACTAGTTCCTTCTGGACCAATCGCTTCCGCGCAGGTCAGGCAGGCTCTCGTAGCCAGTCTGACCTGCACGGTTTTTGGCCGCACATCCATACCCGTTATCGTTGTGCGGTATGCCTGCGTCCGGGTGGCCCCCGGATGCCGGCAGGACCCGAATCGAAAGGACCCGGAGAGCTATGCCTCCCAAGAAGAAGAAGGTCACGGGGCTCATCAAGCTCCAGATCAACGCCGGTGCGGCGAACCCGGCCCCGCCGGTCGGTCCCGCGCTGGGCCAGCACGGCGTCAACATCATGGAGTTCTGCAAGGCCTACAACGCCGCGACCGAGTCGCAGCGTGGCTGGGTGATCCCGGTGGAGATCACGGTCTACGAAGACCGCTCCTTCACCTTCATCACCAAGACCCCGCCGGCCGCGAAGATGATCCTCAAGGCCGCTGGTGTCGAGAAGGGCTCCGGCGAGCCGCACAAGACCAAGGTCGCCAAGATCACCGAGGCGCAGGTCCGCGAGATCGCCCAGACCAAGCTTCCCGACCTGAACGCCAACGACCTGGACGCCGCGTCGAAGATCATCGCCGGCACCGCCCGCTCCATGGGCATCACGGTCGAGGGCTGAAGCCCACCTTCGTAGAACCACCGTGGTAGGGCCTGCTCGGCCCGTACACCACGACTCCTCTCAGAACACACAGGAGCAGTTGTGAGCAAGCGCAGCAAGGCTCTCCGCGCTGCGGACGCCAAGGTCGACCGGGAGAAGCTGTACGCCCCGCTCGAGGCCGTCCGTCTCGCCAAGGAGACCTCCACGACCAAGTTCGACGGCACCGTCGAGGTCGCCTTCCGTCTGGGTGTCGACCCGCGTAAGGCCGACCAGATGGTCCGTGGCACCGTGAACCTCCCGCACGGCACCGGTAAGACCGCCCGGGTCCTGGTCTTCGCGACCGGTGACCGTGCCGAGGCCGCGCGTGCCGCGGGCGCCGACATCGTCGGCGCCGACGAGCTGATCGACGAGGTCTCGAAGGGCCGCCTGGACTTCGACTCCGTCGTCGCCACCCCGGACCTCATGGGCAAGGTCGGCCGCCTCGGCCGCGTGCTCGGTCCGCGTGGTCTGATGCCGAACCCGAAGACCGGCACCGTCACCCCCGACGTGGCCAAGGCTGTCACCGAGATCAAGGGTGGCAAGATCGAGTTCCGCGTCGACAAGCACTCGAACCTGCACTTCATCATCGGCAAGACGTCCTTCGAGGACACCCAGCTGGTGGAGAACTACGCTGCGGCGCTCGAGGAGATCACCCGTCTCAAGCCGTCCGCCGCCAAGGGTCGCTACATCAAGAAGGCCGCCATCAGCACCACGATGGGCCCCGGCATTCCGGTCGACTCGAACCGCACCCGTAACCTCCTCGTCGAGGAGGACCCGGCCGCCGTCTGAGCCCCGCGCTCACCCCGGTAGCCGCGTCAGGCACGCGTAAGCAGAGGGCGGGCCCTGGAACCTGAAAGGTTCGGGGCCCGTCCTTTCTTTGTGCGACTTTTCGTACGACTGTCAGTGGCCTGGGCTACGTTGCAGGCACAGGACTCGCATAGGGGTGGGACTACATGAAGAGCACGACCGTTCGCCGGGTGACCCTTTCTGTCGCGGTGGTGACCGCGCTGACCGGTGTGGCCGCCTGCGGCTCGCAGTCCGGGAAGGACGACAAGACGGTCGGCAAGAGCGTCACGCACGTCAGCCCCCTTGCCGCCCTGCTCTCCGCCGAGAAGTCCACGGACAAGGCCGAGTCGGCCAAGGTCCGCTCCAGCACGACCCTCGGCGACACCATGTCGATGACGGCCGACGGCGCCCTCGCCTGGGGCGACGGCCTCAAGGGCAACCTCACCATCAACTACACCGGCGGCAAGATGGCCGAAGCCATGCGCAAGGCCGGCACCACGTCGATGGAGGCCCGCTATCTGCCGGACGCCTACTACGCCAAGATGAGCGAGAAGTTCGCCGCACAGTTCGGCGGCAAGCACTGGATCAAGTACGCGTACGACGACCTCGCCAAGCTCGGCGGCAGCTCCGGCGCGTACCTCAAGGACCAGATGCAGAACACCACGCCGAACCAGTCGGTGAAGCTGCTGCTGGCCTCCGGTGACGTGAAGAAGGTCGGCCAGGAGAAGGTCTCCGGCGTCGACGCCACGCACTACTCGGGCAAGGTCGACGTCGCCGACCTGGCCGGCAAGAACAGCCACCTCACCGCCGACCAGCTGGCCGGCCTGAAGAAGCAGCTCAGCCAGGCGGGCGTCACCACCGAGACCATCGACATCTGGGTCGACGGCCAGGACCTGCTGGTCAAGAAGGTCGAGAAGGCGGACATGGCGACCGGCACCATGACCAGCACGGCCTACTACAGCGACTACGGCGTGAAGGTCGCCGCCGAGGCGCCCCCGGCCGCCGACACCAAGGACTTCACGGAGCTGATGAAGGCCGGAGGGCCCGGGACCGTGTCGGGCAGCAGCAGCGGCACCGCCACCACCTCCTGAGGCCCGCACGCTGAGGGACCGGGGCGGCCCCGTAGGGCCCGATTTGCTCGACACCGCCCCGGTCCCGTACTCTTCCGAAGAAGCCAAAGACCGCTGGTCGTTGCCGCACGCTTGTACGAGGGTGCGGTGGCCGAAGGATCCGCTGCAAAGTGGGCGACCCGCGCAGGTGATTGTGGAAGAACTCCCGGAGCAGATGCGCTCACGCATGTGCAGCCGGTCGAGTCCGCCCCGAGCGCCTGCGCCGGGGCGTTTGTTTTACCCAGACCTCCTTCGGGTCCGCGCGGTCCGAATCACCCGGAAGGAGGCCGAGGCTCTATGGCGAGGCCCGACAAGGCTGCCGCGGTTGCCGAGCTGACGGACAAGTTCCGCAGCTCCAGCGCCGCCGTGCTGACCGAGTACCGCGGTCTCACCGTGGCGCAGCTCAAGACGCTGCGCCGGTCGCTCGGTGAGAACGCCCAGTACGCCGTGGTGAAGAACACGCTGACCAAGATTGCGGCCAACGAGGCCGGGATCACGCTGGACGACCAGCTCTTCGCTGGTCCGACGGCCGTCGCCTTCGTCACCGGTGACCCGGTGGAGTCGGCGAAGGGTCTCCGTGACTTCGCCAAGGAAAACCCGAATCTCATCATCAAGGGCGGTGTCCTTGACGGCAAGGCGCTGTCCGCCGATGAGATCAAGAAGCTTGCGGACCTCGAGTCCCGCGAGGTTCTGCTCTCCAAGCTGGCGGGTGCCTTCAAGGGCAAGCAGTCGCAGACTGCTCAGCTCTTCCAGGCGCTTCCCTCGAAGCTCGTCCGCACCGTGGACGCTCTTCGTGCCAAGCAGGACGAGCAGGGCGGTGCCGAGTAACTCGGCTCGCTTTCTGACCCTGGCCGTATAGGCGGCACGGGTCGCAGCGGGCCGACGTACGCCCGCCTCACCCAGTACATCCGGCACCTGCCGAATCAGTGGAAGGATCGCCCATCATGGCGAAGCTCAGCCAGGAAGACCTGCTCGCCCAGTTCGAGGAGATGACCCTCATCGAGCTCTCCGAGTTCGTGAAGGCCTTCGAGGAGAAGTTCGACGTCACCGCCGCCGCTGCGGTCGCCGTTGCGGGCCCGGCCGGTCCGGCCGCCGCCGCCCCGGCCGAGGAGGAGAAGGACGAGTTCGACGTCATCCTCACCGGCGCCGGCGACAAGAAGATCCAGGTCATCAAGGTCGTGCGTGAGCTGACCTCGCTGGGTCTGAAGGAGGCCAAGGACCTCGTTGACGGTGCCCCGAAGCCCGTCCTCGAGAAGGTCGCCAAGGACGCCGCCGAGAAGGCCGCCGAGTCCCTCAAGGCCGCCGGCGCCTCCGTCGAGGTCAAGTAAGACCTCAAGGAGTCCCCGCGACTCTCTCCGCGCGCTGAGTACGGCCTCCTAGGGCTGTAACGCGAACGCACCGAAGAGCGATCATCCATCCGGGTGGTCGCTCTTCGGCGTATCGGAGGTCCGGCCTCGGTTGCCTTGTACCCCTGGTGGCGAGGGGTATGGTGATCTTCGTCGTGTCTCCGGACAGTCCCGTTTGGGCTGAGGGGCCTTGACGAACCGCACGCAGCGCGCAATTCTCAGGACGCGTCGTCACAAGGATCCGAATCCGAGGCATGGATCGACGACGAAGAGGGCAGTATCAACGTGCGTTGAGGGCAGCAGGCCGAAGGCGTTGACAAGGGTGTTGAGAACAACGAGGGTCTCGAAAAACCCGCACTGGACATCAGTGTGCCAAGTGGCTACACTGACCCTTTGCGCTGCCTGTTAGCTGCCCCCTGCCCGTCACCAGGGGTCTGCCCTCACTCCAGCATCGATGACCGAAGCTCCCTTGACCTGGGGTTTCTGTCTCTGTGTACGGAGAGGGACCGGCACGCGCGTAGTGAGTCCGAGCCCTCGGAAGGACCCCCTCTTGGCCGCCTCGCGCAACGCCTCGACCGCGAATACGAACAACGGCGCCAGCACCGCCCCGCTGCGCATCTCCTTTGCAAAGATCAAGGAGCCTCTCGAGGTTCCGAACCTGCTCGCGCTGCAGACCGAGAGCTTCGACTGGCTGCTCGGCAACACCGCTTGGCAGAGTCGGGTCGAGGAGGCTCTTGAGAACGGTCAGGACGTCCCCACCAAGTCCGGTCTGGAGGAGATCTTCGAGGAGATCTCCCCGATCGAGGACTTCTCCGGGTCGATGTCCCTGACGTTCCGGGACCACCGCTTCGAGCCGCCGAAGAACTCCATCGACGAGTGCAAGGAGCGCGACTTCACGTACGCGGCCCCGCTCTTCGTCACCGCCGAGTTCACCAACAACGAGACCGGCGAGATCAAGTCCCAGACCGTCTTCATGGGTGACTTCCCGCTCATGACGAACAAGGGCACCTTCGTCATCAACGGCACCGAGCGTGTCGTGGTGTCTCAGCTGGTCCGTTCCCCCGGTGTCTACTTCGACTCCAGCATCGACAAGACGTCCGACAAGGACATCTTCTCCGCCAAGATCATCCCGTCCCGGGGTGCCTGGCTGGAGATGGAGATCGACAAGCGCGACATGGTCGGTGTCCGTATCGACCGCAAGCGCAAGCAGTCGGTCACCGTGCTGCTCAAGGCGCTCGGCTGGACGACCGAGCAGATCCTCGAGGAGTTCGGCGACTACGAGTCGATGCGCGCCACCCTGGAGAAGGACCACACCCAGGGCCAGGACGACGCGCTGCTCGACATCTACCGCAAGCTGCGTCCGGGCGAGCCCCCCACGCGTGAGGCCGCGCAGACGCTGCTCGAGAACCTCTACTTCAACCCGAAGCGCTACGACCTCGCGAAGGTCGGCCGCTACAAGGTCAACAAGAAGCTGGGTGCGGACGCTCCGCTCGACGCGGGCATCCTGACCGTCGAGGACATCATCTCGACGATCAAGTACCTGGTGCAGCTGCACGCCGGCGAGACCGAGACCACCGGCGACAACGGCGACATGATCGTTGTCGAGACGGACGACATCGACCACTTCGGCAACCGTCGTCTGCGCAGCGTCGGCGAGCTGATCCAGAACCAGGTCCGTACGGGTCTCGCCCGTATGGAGCGCGTCGTGCGCGAGCGCATGACCACCCAGGACGTCGAGGCGATCACGCCGCAGACCCTGATCAACATCCGGCCGGTCGTCGCCTCCATCAAGGAGTTCTTCGGCACCAGCCAGCTGTCCCAGTTCATGGACCAGAACAACCCGCTGTCGGGTCTCACCCACAAGCGCCGTCTGTCGGCTCTTGGTCCGGGTGGTCTCTCCCGTGAGCGGGCCGGCTTCGAGGTCCGTGACGTGCACCCGTCGCACTACGGCCGCATGTGCCCGATCGAGACCCCTGAAGGCCCGAACATCGGTCTGATCGGCTCGCTCGCCTCCTACGGCCGGGTCAACGCGTTCGGTTTCGTCGAGACCCCGTACCGCAAGGTGAACGACGGCCAGGTCACCGACGAGGTCGACTACCTGACCGCCGACGAGGAGGACCGCTTCGTCATCGCGCAGGCCAACGCCACGCTGAACGACGAACTCCGGTTCGCCGAGGCGCGTGTCCTGGTCCGCCGCCGTGGCGGTGAGGTCGACTACGTCAGCCCCGAGGACGTCGACTACATGGACGTCTCGCCGCGCCAGATGGTGTCGGTCGCGACCGCCATGATCCCGTTCCTCGAGCACGACGACGCCAACCGTGCCCTCATGGGCGCGAACATGATGCGCCAGGCCGTGCCGCTGATTAAGTCGGAGGCCCCGCTCGTCGGCACCGGCATGGAGTACCGCTCCGCCGTGGACGCCGGTGACGTGGTCAAGGCCGAGAAGGCGGGTGTGGTCCAGGAGGTCTCCGCGGACTACATCACCACGGCCAACGACGACGGCACGTACATCACGTACCGCCTGCACAAGTTCGCCCGGTCCAACCAGGGCACCTCGGTCAACCAGAAGGTCGTCGTCAACGAGGGCGACCGGATCATCGAGGGCCAGGTCCTCGCCGACGGTCCGGCCACCGAGAACGGTGAGATGGCCCTCGGCAAGAACCTGCTCGTGGCGTTCATGCCGTGGGAGGGTCACAACTACGAGGACGCGATCATCCTGTCGCAGCGCCTCGTGCAGGACGACGTCCTCTCCTCGATCCACATCGAGGAGCACGAGGTCGACGCCCGTGACACCAAGCTCGGCCCCGAGGAGATCACCCGGGACATCCCGAACGTCTCCGAGGAGGTCCTCGCCGACCTCGACGAGCGCGGCATCATCCGCATCGGTGCCGAGGTCATCGCCGGCGACATCCTCGTCGGCAAGGTCACCCCGAAGGGTGAGACCGAGCTGACCCCCGAGGAGCGCCTGCTGCGCGCGATCTTCGGTGAGAAGGCCCGTGAGGTCCGTGACACCTCGCTGAAGGTGCCGCACGGTGAGACCGGCAAGGTCATCGGCGTGCGCGTCTTCGACCGCGAGGAGGGCGACGAGCTGCCGCCGGGCGTGAACCAGCTGGTCCGCGTCTACGTCGCGCAGAAGCGCAAGATCACCGACGGTGACAAGCTCGCCGGCCGTCACGGCAACAAGGGTGTCATCTCGAAGATCCTGCCCATCGAGGACATGCCGTTCCTCGAGGACGGAACTCCGGTCGACATCATCCTCAACCCGCTGGGTGTCCCGTCCCGAATGAACCCGGGACAGGTCCTGGAGATCCACCTCGGCTGGCTCGCCAGCCGCGGCTGGGACGTCTCCGGTCTCGCGGAGGAGTGGGCGCAGCGCCTGCAGGCCATCGGCGCCGACCAGGTCGCCCCCGGCACCAACGTCGCCACCCCGGTGTTCGACGGTGCCCGCGAGGACGAGCTGGCGGGTCTGCTGCAGCACACCATCCCGAACCGCGACGGCGAGCGCATGGTGCTCCCGACCGGTAAGGCGCGGCTGTTCGACGGCCGTAGCGGTGAGCCGTTCCCGGACCCGATCTCGGTCGGCTACATGTACATCCTGAAGCTGCACCACCTGGTCGACGACAAGCTGCACGCCCGCTCGACCGGTCCGTACTCGATGATCACCCAGCAGCCGCTGGGTGGTAAGGCGCAGTTCGGTGGCCAGCGCTTCGGTGAGATGGAGGTGTGGGCCCTCGAGGCCTACGGCGCCGCGTACGCGCTCCAGGAGCTGCTGACCATCAAGTCCGACGACGTCACCGGCCGCGTGAAGGTCTACGAGGCCATCGTCAAGGGCGAGAACATCCCCGAGCCCGGCATCCCCGAGTCCTTCAAGGTGCTCATCAAGGAGATGCAGTCGCTCTGCCTGAACGTGGAGGTGCTGTCAAGCGACGGTATGTCCATCGAGATGCGTGACACCGACGAGGACGTCTTCCGCGCTGCGGAGGAGCTCGGTATCGACCTGTCCCGGCGCGAGCCGAGCAGCGTCGAAGAGGTCTGACGGGAGTCCGGCGGGGCCCTCACCCACAGGGCCCCGCCGACCCCCAGGCCCCCGTTTCAGACCACAGACTCACGACCCTGAGAGGGATTGACGCATAGTGCTCGACGTCAACTTCTTCGACGAGCTCCGGATCGGCCTGGCCACCGCGGACGACATCCGTCAGTGGAGCCACGGCGAGGTCAAGAAGCCCGAGACCATCAACTACCGCACCCTGAAGCCCGAGAAGGACGGACTCTTCTGCGAGAAGATCTTCGGTCCGACCCGGGACTGGGAGTGCTACTGCGGCAAGTACAAGCGTGTCCGCTTCAAGGGCATCATCTGTGAGCGCTGTGGCGTCGAGGTCACGCGCGCCAAGGTGCGCCGTGAGCGGATGGGCCACATCGAGCTGGCCGCGCCCGTCACGCACATCTGGTACTTCAAGGGTGTCCCGTCGCGCCTCGGCTACCTGCTGGACCTGGCGCCCAAGGACCTCGAGAAGGTCATCTACTTCGCCGCGTACATGATCACGTACGTCGACGAGGAGCGCCGTACCCGCGACCTGTCCTCCCTGGAGGCGCACGTCTCGGTCGAGCGCCAGCAGATCGAGAACCGTCGCGACGCCGACCTGGAGGCCCGCGCCAAGAAGCTCGAGGCCGACCTGGGCGAGCTCGAGGCCGAGGGTGCCAAGGCCGACGTGCGCCGCAAGGTGCGCGAGGGTGCCGAGCGCGAGATGAAGCAGCTGCGTGACCGTGCGCAGCGCGAGATCGACCGCCTCGACGAGGTGTGGAACCGGTTCAAGAACCTCAAGGTCCAGGACCTCGAGGGCGACGAGCTGCTCTACCGCGAGCTGCGTGACCGCTTCGGCACGTACTTCGACGGCTCGATGGGTGCCGCGGCGCTGCAGAAGCGCCTGGAGTCCTTCGACCTCGACGAGGAGGCCGAGCGCCTCCGCGAGATCATCCGTACCGGCAAGGGCCAGAAGAAGACCCGTGCGCTCAAGCGCCTCAAGGTCGTCTCCGCGTTCCTGCAGACCAGCAACAGCCCCAAGGGCATGGTGCTCGACTGCGTGCCGGTCATCCCGCCGGACCTGCGTCCGATGGTGCAGCTGGACGGTGGCCGCTTCGCGACCTCCGACCTGAACGACCTGTACCGCCGTGTGATCAACCGCAACAACCGCCTGAAGCGCCTCCTCGACCTCGGTGCGCCCGAGATCATCGTGAACAACGAGAAGCGCATGCTCCAGGAGGCCGTCGACGCGCTCTTCGACAACGGCCGTCGTGGCCGTCCGGTCACCGGCCCCGGTAACCGCCCGCTGAAGTCCCTCAGCGACATGCTGAAGGGTAAGCAGGGTCGATTCCGTCAGAACCTGCTCGGTAAGCGAGTCGACTACTCGGCGCGTTCCGTCATCGTCGTCGGCCCGCAGCTGAAGCTGCACCAGTGCGGTCTGCCCAAGGCCATGGCGCTGGAGCTCTTCAAGCCGTTCGTGATGAAGCGTCTGGTCGACCTGAACCACGCGCAGAACATCAAGAGCGCCAAGCGCATGGTGGAGCGCGGCCGCACCGTCGTGTACGACGTCCTCGAAGAGGTCATCGCCGAGCACCCGGTGCTGCTGAACCGTGCTCCCACCCTGCACCGCCTCGGCATCCAGGCCTTCGAGCCGCAGCTGGTCGAGGGCAAGGCCATCCAGATCCACCCGCTCGTCTGCACCGCGTTCAACGCGGACTTCGACGGTGACCAGATGGCCGTGCACCTGCCGCTGTCCGCGGAGGCGCAGGCCGAGGCCCGCATCCTGATGCTGTCCTCGAACAACATCCTCAAGCCGGCCGACGGCCGTCCGGTGACGATGCCGACCCAGGACATGGTCCTCGGTCTGTTCTTCCTCACCACCGACGGCGAGCTGCGTGACACCAAGGGCGAGGGCCGTGCGTTCGGCTCCACGGCCGAGGCGATCATGGCGTTCGACGCCGGCGAGCTGGCGCTGCAGTCGCCGATCGACATCCGCTTCCCGGTGGGCACCATCCCGCCGCGCGGCTGGACCCCGCCGGCCCGCGAGGAGGGCGAGCCCGAGTGGCAGCAGGGTGACTCGTTCCGCCTGCGCACCACCCTGGGCCGCGCGCTCTTCAACGAGCTGCTGCCCGAGGACTACCCGTTCGTCGACTACTCGGTGGGCAAGAAGCAGCTCTCCGAGATCGTCAACGACCTCGCCGAGCGCTACCCCAAGGTCATCGTGGCGGCGACGCTCGACAACCTGAAGGCGTCCGGCTTCTACTGGGCGACCCGTTCCGGTGTCACCGTCGCCATCTCCGACGTCGTCGTTCCCGAGGCGAAGAAGGAGATCGTCCGCGGCTACGAGGCGCAGGACGAGAAGGTCCAGAAGCAGTACGAGCGCGGTCTGATCACCAAGGAAGAGCGCACTCAGGAGCTCATCGCGATCTGGACCAAGGCGACCAACGAGGTCGCCGAGGCGATGAACGAGAACTTCCCCAAGACGAACCCCATCTTCATGATGGTTGACTCGGGTGCCCGAGGAAACATGATGCAGATGCGGCAGATCGCCGGTATGCGTGGTCTGGTGTCGAACGCGAAGAACGAGACCATCCCGCGTCCGATCAAGGCCTCGTTCCGTGAGGGTCTGTCGGTGCTGGAGTACTTCATCTCCACGCACGGTGCCCGTAAGGGTCTCGCCGACACCGCCCTGCGTACCGCCGACTCGGGTTACCTGACCCGTCGTCTGGTGGACGTCTCGCAGGACGTCATCATCCGCGAGGAGGACTGCGGCACCGAGCGCGGTCTGAAGCTGCGGATCGCCTCGCGCGGCGCCGACGGCGTGCTGCGCAAGGCGGACGACGTCGAGACCAGCGTCTACGCCCGCATGCTCGCCGAGGACGTCGTCATCGACGGCAAGGTGATCGCGCCGGCCAACGTGGACCTGGGCGACGTGCTCATCGACCAGCTGGTGCACCACGGCATCGAGGAGGTCAAGACCCGCTCGATCCTGACCTGCGAGTCGCACGTCGGCACCTGCGCGATGTGCTACGGCCGTTCGCTCGCCACCGGCAAGCTGGTCGACATCGGTGAGGCGGTCGGCATCATCGCCGCCCAGTCCATCGGTGAGCCCGGTACCCAGCTGACGATGCGTACCTTCCACACCGGTGGTGTGGCCGGTGACGACATCACCCAGGGTCTGCCCCGTGTCGTCGAGCTCTTCGAGGCCCGTACCCCGAAGGGTGTCGCCCCGATCTCCGAGGCCAACGGCCGCATCCGGATCGAGGAGACCGAGAAGACCAAGAAGATCGTCGTCACCCCGGACGACGGCAGCGACGAGACGGCGTTCCCGATCTCGAAGCGCGCCAAGGTCCTGGTCCGCGAGGGCGACCACGTCGAGGTGGGCCAGCAGCTCACCGTGGGTGCCACCAACCCGCACGACGTGCTGCGCATCCTGGGTCAGCGTGCCGTCCAGGTCCACCTGGTCGGCGAGGTCCAGAAGGTGTACAACTCGCAGGGTGTGTCGATCCACGACAAGCACATCGAGATCATCATCCGGCAGATGCTCCGCCGCGTGACGATCATCGAGTCCGGCGACGCCGAGCTGCTGCCCGGTGAGCTGGTCGAGCGCTCGAAGTTCGAGACCGAGAACCGTCGTGTGGTCCAGGAGGGTGGTCACCCGGCCTCCGGTCGTCCGCAGCTGATGGGTATCACCAAGGCCTCGCTGGCGACGGAGTCCTGGCTGTCGGCCGCCTCCTTCCAGGAGACGACCCGAGTTCTGACGGACGCGGCGATCAACGCCAAGTCCGACAGCCTCATCGGCCTCAAGGAGAACGTCATCATCGGTAAGCTCATCCCGGCCGGTACGGGTCTGTCCCGCTACCGCAACATCCGGGTCGAGCCGACCGAGGAGGCCAAGGCCGCGATGTACTCGGCCGTCGGCTACGACGACATCGACTACTCGCCGTTCGGCACCGGCTCCGGCCAGGCCGTTCCGCTGGAGGACTACGACTACGGTCCGTACAACCAGTAAGCGAGCAGCTTGAACTGAAGGGCGGTCACCCCGTGGGGTGACCGCCCTTCGGCGTTGTTCGGGTCTTTCGTTCGAGTGATCGCTCCGTGTCAGCCACGTCCGTCCACGCCTGCCCTGCAGCCGGTGTGCGAGGTTGTGCCGGACCGGCCGAGCGGAGGCGGAGGTGCCCACGTCATGACTGCAGCGACTGCCCGGCGTCTTGTCGTGGCGGCGGCGCTGGCCGTGCTGGCGACGACGGCGGCCTGCGGGGCCGGCGGAGACGGCGGTCCGACGCCTCCGGGCCCCACCGGGACCGAGACCGCCGGGACGCAGGAGAACGGAACCGGGACACCGGGCCCGGACGAGACCGGGACGACCTCGGACCCGGGCGGGTCGGACGCCCAGGTCTTCCTGGACGCCGACAACGAGGAGTCCACCGCGTCGGACATCGAGCTGACGAGGACACAGGTGGGCGAGCCGGTCCAGGAGGACGTGGAGATCAAGGCGTCGAAGGAGCGGCCGCCCCCGCCCCTGCAGGACGTCAGGGGCGAGATCAAGGGCCACGAGGTCGAGATCGTCGAGGGGTGTCTGGGCGAGGTGCCGTCGGACGGCTGCACGGTGACCTTCCGGTACACGCCGACGGAACCGGGCCCGTACGACGGGGAGTTGACCCTCACGACGGCCGACGGCTCCACCGTCACCGTCCCCGTCCACGGTGAGGCGGACGAGGCCACGACCTCGGACACGGGCCCGACCAGCCCGGGTCCCACGACCCCCGAGCCCGTCACCACCGATCCGGAGACTCCGTCCGAGCACGGGACACCGTCCGAGGACGGGACGGGGGAGCAGCAGACGTGACGCCGGGCGCTCTCCCGGGCGCGCGGATCTCCAGCCAGGCGGTGCCGTCGTCGGGCAGCACCACCACACCGTCCCTGTAGCGCGCGGTGCGGGAGATCAGATAGAAGCGGGTCGGCGCCTTCGCGAGCAGGCGGAAGCCCCGGTACTCGTACCGGTACGGCCCGTTCGGGCTGCCGTGGTCCCTGAACTCGATGTCCCGTGCGTTGTGGGTGAGGGGCACCCGGGAGTGGATCACCACGGCCGGCAGCCGCTTGTACCCCTGCTCCGCGTCCAGCCTGGCGTTGCTGTGACCGACGACCGCCGCGTACTAAGCCATGTCGAAGAACAGGCTCACCGTCAGCAGTCCGATGAGCAGTGCGCCGATCGCCAGCCACACCCGGTCGCCGTCGGGGGTCCGCTGCCGGGCCCGCAGACCGGTGCTCTGGTTGAGCCGCAGATGGACCGCGCAGACGGCCAGCGTGGACCCCAGGGCCACCATCACGGCAGGCATGAACACGCGGGGCCAGCCCGCCGGGAAAGGGATCACCGGTGCCGCCACGAGGGCCGGGAGGCCCAGGAACACCATGGCGATGCCGACGGCGAGCAGCAGGACGATCGACGCACGGCGTGCTCCGGCCCGGCCAGCGCCTGTTCCAGCCGGCCGAACACGAGAAACACGATCAGCCCGCCGGCCAGCAGGACGCACAGGGGGAGGAAGATCGCGCTCGTGCTGTTGGCCATGACGTTCTGGACGGACATCCCGAGGTCCTCGGGCACCACGCCCAGGGTGGAGTAGTACTCCCTGATGTAGAGGCTGCCGAAGTAGTACAGCAGGGCGAGTGCGATGGTCCCGGGTGCCGCGACGAGCGCCGCCTCCTGCGCGAAGGACGACACGGGGGAGTGCCCTGGCGGGGGCTGGGGGCCGGCCAGCGGCTCCTGCGGCGCGGTCATGGGTCTCAGTCTGTTCGCGCCCCGTCGGGCCCGCACGCGGAGACCCTCCGCCAGGCTGACCGCTCCCGATACAGCGCTCGCCCGGACATGCGTCGATCACCGATTCGAAGATCACGTAGGGTACAGCGGCTTGACATCGCCCGCAGCTCGGGGCCGCTGGACTCCATTTGTTTTGACCACAGCGAATGAGGTAGGTACGCTCAGACCTTGTGCCTGGGGTGTGCCCTGGCTCTCGTGCGTGCCTTTAACCGCATGGCGAGCCGACACCGGCCACCGTAATCTGCGCCCTTTTCGCCTTGCGGCAAAGGTCCGCGAGATTCGACACACCCGACCGCGTGGGTCGGCGACGTTCCAGGTTAGCTGTACCTATCGGCACACAGAAACCGGAGAAGTAGTGCCTACGATCCAGCAGCTGGTCCGCAAGGGCCGGCAGGACAAGGTCGAGAAGAACAAGACGCCCGCACTTGAGGGTTCTCCTCAGCGTCGTGGCGTCTGCACGCGTGTGTTCACGACCACCCCGAAGAAGCCGAACTCGGCCCTGCGTAAGGTCGCGCGTGTGCGTCTGACCAGCGGGATCGAGGTCACCGCTTACATTCCGGGTGAGGGACACAACCTGCAGGAGCACTCCATCGTGCTCGTGCGCGGCGGCCGTGTGAAGGACCTGCCGGGTGTTCGCTACAAGATCATCCGTGGTTCGCTCGACACCCAGGGTGTCAAGAACCGCAAGCAGGCCCGCAGCCGCTACGGCGCCAAGAAGGAGAAGTAAGAATGCCTCGTAAGGGCCCCGCCCCGAAGCGCCC
Organism: Streptomyces sp. BK340; assembly: GCF_007827595.1. GTDB lineage: Bacteria > Actinomycetota > Actinomycetes > Streptomycetales > Streptomycetaceae > Streptomyces. The sequence continues at coordinate 24,510 of NZ_VISR01000040.1, read as the reverse complement.
GGTCATCATCGACCCGGTCTACGGTTCTCCTCTGGTGACCTCCCTGATCAACAAGGTGCTGCTGAACGGCAAGCGCTCCACCGCCGAGCGCATCGTCTACGGCGCCATGGAGGGTCTGCGTGAGAAGACGGGCAACGACCCGATCATCACGCTGAAGCGCGCGCTGGAGAACATCAAGCCGACCCTCGAGGTCAAGTCCCGCCGTGTCGGTGGTGCGACGTACCAGGTTCCGATCGAGGTCAAGCCCGGTCGCGCCAACACCCTCGCGCTGCGCTGGCTCGTCGGTTACTCCCGCGCCCGTCGCGAGAAGACCATGACCGAGCGTCTGCTCAACGAGCTCCTCGACGCCTCCAACGGCCTTGGTGCCGCTGTGAAGAAGCGCGAGGACACGCACAAGATGGCCGAGTCCAACAAGGCCTTCGCGCACTACCGCTGGTAGTCGCTACCCACATCGAGACCGAGAGAAGACTGAAGCCTTATGGCTACCACTTCACTTGACCTGGCCAAGGTCCGCAACATCGGGATCATGGCCCACATCGACGCGGGCAAGACGACCACCACCGAGCGGATCCTGTTCTACACCGGTGTGTCTTACAAGATCGGTGAGGTCCACGACGGCGCTGCCACCATGGACTGGATGGAGCAGGAGCAGGAGCGTGGCATCACGATCACCTCTGCTGCCACCACCTGCCACTGGCCGCTGGAAGACGTCGATCACACCATCAACATCATCGACACGCCGGGCCACGTCGACTTCACCGTCGAGGTGGAGCGTTCCCTGCGCGTGCTCGACGGTGCCGTGACGGTGTTCGACGGCGTCGCCGGTGTTGAGCCGCAGTCCGAGACCGTGTGGCGTCAGGCGGACCGTTACGGCGTTCCGCGTATCTGCTTCGTCAACAAGCTCGACCGGACCGGTGCCGAGTTCCACCGCTGCGTCGACATGATCTCTGACCGCCTGGGCGCTCAGCCGATCGTGATGCAGCTCCCGATCGGTGCCGAGGCCGACTTCAAGGGCGTCGTCGACCTGGTGACGATGAAGGCCCTGGTCTGGTCCGCCGAGGCCACCAAGGGCGAGATGTACGACGTCGTCGACATCCCGGACACGCACACCGAGGCTGCCGAGGAGTACCGCGGCAAGCTGCTCGAGGCCGTGGCCGAGAACGACGAAGAGATCATGGAGCTGTACCTGGAGGGCGCCGAGCCTTCCGTGGAGCAGCTGTACGCCGCGATCCGTCGCATCACCATCGCGTCCGGCAAGTCCAAGGACACCACGGTCACCCCGGTGTTCTGCGGTACCGCGTTCAAGAACAAGGGTGTTCAGCCCCTGCTCGACGCGGTCGTGCGCTACCTCCCCTCCCCCCTGGACGTCGAGGCCATCGAGGGCCACGACGTGAAGGACCCGGAGACGGTCGTCAAGCGCAAGCCGTCCGACGACGAGCCGCTGTCGGCGCTGGCGTTCAAGATCATGAGCGACCCGCACCTCGGCAAGCTCACCTTCGTCCGGGTCTACTCGGGCCGCCTGGAGTCCGGCACCGCGGTGCTGAACTCCGTCAAGGGCAAGAAGGAGCGCATCGGCAAGATCTACCGCATGCACGCGAACAAGCGTGAGGAGATCGAGTCGGTGGGCGCCGGCGACATCATCGCCGTCATGGGTCTGAAGCAGACCACGACCGGTGAGACGCTGTGCGACGACAAGGCCCCGGTCATCCTGGAGTCCATGGACTTCCCGGCGCCGGTCATCCAGGTCGCCATCGAGCCCAAGTCGAAGGGTGACCAGGAGAAGCTGGGCGTCGCGATCCAGCGCCTGGCCGAGGAGGACCCGTCCTTCCAGGTCCACTCGGACGAGGAGACCGGCCAGACCATCATCGGTGGTATGGGCGAACTGCACCTCGAGGTGCTGGTCGACCGTATGCGCCGTGAGTTCAAGGTCGAGGCCAACGTCGGCAAGCCGCAGGTGGCGTACCGCGAGACGATCCGCAAGGCCGTCGAGCGCGTCGACTACACGCACAAGAAGCAGACTGGTGGTACCGGCCAGTTCGCCAAGGTGCAGATCGCGATCGAGCCCATCGAGGGCGGCGACGCCTCGTACGAGTTCGTGAACAAGGTGACCGGTGGCCGTATCCCGAAGGAGTACATCCCTTCGGTGGACGCCGGTGCTCAGGAGGCCATGCAGTTCGGCATCCTCGCGGGCTACGAGATGACCGGCGTGCGCGTCACGCTGATCGACGGTGGCTACCACGAGGTCGACTCCTCCGAGCTCGCCTTCAAGATCGCCGGTTCGCAGGCCTTCAAGGAGGCCGCGCGCAAGGCCAGCCCCGTGCTGCTCGAGCCGATGATGGCCGTCGAGGTCACCACGCCCGAGGACTACATGGGTGAGGTCATCGGTGACATCAACTCCCGCCGTGGCCAGATCCAGGCCATGGAGGAGCGGGCCGGTGCCCGCGTCGTGAAGGGCCTCGTGCCCCTCTCGGAGATGTTCGGCTACGTCGGCGACCTGCGCAGCAAGACGTCCGGCCGTGCGAGCTACTCCATGCAGTTCGACTCCTACGCCGAGGTTCCGCGGAACGTCGCCGAGGAGATCATCGCGAAGGCCAAGGGCGAGTAACGCACCGCGTTCACACGCTTTAGGCTTGACTCCGGAGCCTCGAGGGGCAAACACCCGCATTCCTGGATGTTTGCCCCGGGTTCCGGGCTTTCCAGCAAAGATCACCTGGCGCCGATGAAGCAAGGCGTTCAGAACCACTCCACAGGAGGACCCCAGTGGCGAAGGCGAAGTTCGAGCGGACTAAGCCGCACGTCAACATCGGCACCATCGGTCACATCGACCACGGTAAGACGACCCTCACGGCCGCCATTACCAAGGTGCTGCACGACGCGTTCCCGGACCTGAACGAGGCCTCGGCGTTCGACCAGATCGACAAGGCTCCTGAGGAGCGCCAGCGCGGTATCACCATCTCGATCGCGCACGTCGAGTACCAGACGGAGACCCGTCACTACGCCCACGTCGACTGCCCCGGTCACGCGGACTACATCAAGAACATGATCACCGGTGCTGCCCAGATGGACGGCGCCATCCTCGTGGTCGCCGCCACCGACGGCCCGATGCCGCAGACCAAGGAGCACGTGCTCCTGGCCCGCCAGGTCGGCGTTCCGTACATCGTCGTCGCCCTGAACAAGGCCGACATGGTGGACGACGAGGAGATCCTCGAGCTCGTCGAGCTCGAGGTCCGTGAGCTCCTCTCCGAGTACGAGTTCCCGGGCGACGACCTGCCGGTCGTCCGCGTCTCCGCGCTCAAGGCCCTCGAGGGCGACAAGGAGTGGGGCCAGTCCGTCCTCAACCTGATGCAGGCTGTGGACGAGAACATCCCCGAGCCCGAGCGTGACGTCGACAAGCCGTTCCTGATGCCGATCGAGGACGTCTTCACGATCACCGGTCGTGGCACCGTCGTCACCGGTCGTATCGAGCGTGGTGTCCTCAAGGTCAACGAGACCGTCGACATCATCGGCATCAAGACCGAGAAGACCACCACCACGGTCACCGGCATCGAGATGTTCCGCAAGCTGCTCGACGAGGGCCAGGCCGGTGAGAACGTCGGTCTGCTGCTCCGTGGCATCAAGCGCGAGGACGTCGAGCGCGGCCAGGTCATCATCAAGCCGGGCTCGGTCACCCCGCACACCGAGTTCGAGGCGCAGGCCTACATCCTGTCCAAGGACGAGGGTGGCCGCCACACGCCGTTCTTCAACAACTACCGTCCGCAGTTCTACTTCCGTACGACGGACGTGACCGGCGTTGTGACCCTCCCCGAGGGCACCGAGATGGTCATGCCGGGTGACAACACCGAGATGAAGGTGGAGCTCATCCAGCCCGTCGCCATGGAGGAGGGCCTGAAGTTCGCCATCCGTGAGGGTGGCCGGACCGTGGGCGCCGGCCAGGTCACCAAGATCAACAAGTGATCTTGAGCTGATCCGGCCCGGGTCTTCGACCTGGTAGCTGTCGGAAGGGCCCGTACGACTTCGGTCGTACGGGCCCTTCTGCTGTTCACGCCCCGGACCACGTCAACCTGGTGGCCGTGAGACACACCGTGACGAAGATCGGTGTGCACCGGTTGAAGCTGTCGACGGTGTGGCACGGCGAGGGGTGCACGGTGGGCGGCCTGGTCATGGGGTACGGAGCGAAGGGGCTGGCGTCCTCGCCCGCCGGGAAGCGGGCGGCGGTCAGGGCGATCCAGGACCACATCGAGCCTGAGACCCGCAAGGCCGGGAACCGGGCGGACGAGGAGACCGCGGCGGCGGTCAGGGCGTTCGGTGCGCGGGACGGTGACGGCTGGCTGACCTCGACGGCGTTGCGGAAGGCCCACGAGACGTGGGACGACCAGGTGCGGAACCTGATGGCCCGGCTGGGCTCGGAACGGGACGCCCTGGGCAGCGCGAACACGGTACTGACGGCCGCGGACCTGGCGGCCGGGGCGCGCGTCCGGCAGCTGTCCCCGCTGGACCGTTACTGACGGGCCCGGCCGGGATGCCGACGTACCACGAGATCATGAGCGCCGACCTCTCCGCGCTCACCTCCGCCGCGGAGTCCTGGGAGGGCATGGCGGGGGAGTTCGCGAAGCAGGAGCGGGTGTACCGGCGGGATGTGTACGGCATCACGACGGGCCCCGCCTGGACCGGGATGAGCGCGGAGGCGGCGCACGGGCGCTTCGACGTGACCCTCAGGGAGTTCCAGTACGCGCAGACGGAGGCGAAGGCGATCGCCTCCCTGCTGCGGGACGCGCATGCGCAGTTCGTGGAGCTGCGGGGGCGGCTGGTGGCGGTGCGGGGGGAGGCGGTGGCGGCGGGGCTGCGGGTGTCGGAGCGTGGCCTGGTCAGCGCGGGAGCCGACCGTGAGGCGGGGGAGGGCGAGGGGGACGAGTCGGCCGTACGTTCCTGGCAGGACCGGCTCGACAAGGCGGTGCGGGACGTGACGGACGCGGACACCGGCGTCCAGCTCGCGCTCACGGCCGCGGTCGTCGACTCGGACCCGCTGGCCGGGGGCCGGGGCTTCAACGGCCGGGCGATGGGGGACGTCGAGAAGTACGAGGCCCTGAAGGCCGAGGACACGCTGGAGAAGCTGAGCGGCGGCCGGCTTCTCTCGGGGCGCGAACTGACGGAACTGCGGCGGCTGTTCCACGACAACTCCGACGACGAGGCGTTCTCCCGCACTCTGCTGGACGATCTGGGCGCGGCGGGCACGATCCGGCTGACCAACGAGCTGAACGACCTGATCCATGTGCGGGGCGGGTCGGCCGCGGGCGCGTACGCCCCGATCGAAACGGGCCTGGCGGACTCGCTGGCGGCGGCGACGCGGGACACGGGCTCGGCCTGGTACCGGCACTGGCGCGCGGCGATGCGGCACGCCGGCGTCCGGCACTACGCCACGGCCGCGCAGGGGGAGCGGCTGGACAAGGCGGTGGGGTACCAGTCGCTGGTGACGCTCATGGAGCGGGGGCACGGGTATGCGCCGCAGATGCTCGAGGACCTGGGCGACGACATGATCGCGGCGGAGCGGCGGGAGCCCGGGATCTGGCGGTTGAAGGGCGGCTACGCCGGCGAGCGGGGCGGCTGGTTCGCCAACGATCCGGTGGACGGGGTGCTCGGCATCATGAGCCACGATCCGAAGACGGCGGCGCACTATCTGGGCTCGGACGCGCGCATGAAGTACCTGGTGCAGGAGCGCGACTGGCAGGTCACCCTGCGCGATCCGAAGAACTCCGACGTGGGTACGTACGAGGCGCGTGTCGACGGGGACGACCGGGCGGGGTTCGGGGCGGCGCTCCAGGCGGCGGCGACGGGCATCGATCCCACCGACAAGCACGCGCATTATGTGGCTCATACCGGTGCGAACGATGCGGCCTTCAGATCGGCTCTGGGTTGCCTGGCCGACCGGGGTGACGACTTCCCACCGTCGTTGCGCCGTCCGATGGCCAACATTCTTGTCAACCATGGCGCCACGGTTCACGCGTCCATGAGCGAGATCGACATCCAGCACTCGCCTCTTCCCCAGGACCAGCTCTTCGAGGTGGCAAAACAGGTGTCGAAGGACAAGGGTGCCTACGGCATTTTGAACGGGGGGATGAACCAGGCGATGGTTGCGAACATTCACGGCGATCACAGCGAGTCGGCGGAATCACTGACCCGGGCAGGCCGGACGGTTGGCTTCCTGGAGGAGGCCCGGATTCAGGCAGCGGGATCCCCGAAGGGTGCGGAGTTCGAAACCAAGCCGTTCTTCGACAAGGCAATCAGTTACATTCCGATGGTCGGTGGAGACGTACAGACCGGATTCGACTATGTCACCGACCAATGGCTCGCGGACGAGCAGAAGAGACTCGATGGCCAGCAGGCGGAGGACAACGTCAAGGCCTACTCCATGAGGAACGGTCAGTTGATGGCGCTTGCAGGGGAGTGGACGAAGGCTCGCCAACTGGGCGGCGACCCGTACTACAACCCTAAAGAGGAGATCACTCAATCTGCTGAGGCTGGAATTTCGCATGCAGCTGGAATGTCGGGAGAGCAGCCCAAGTGAATGCTGTCCTTCGTGCCGGTATGCTCGGATTGGCTGCCTTGTCCCTCGCTCTGTGTGAGCTCTCCTGCGCCCATCCCGCTGAGATGCCCGGGGCTATCTGCGGTACTCGCATCGATAAGGGTCTCGCGCGCCTGCTCGTGCAGTCCGCCGATGACTTGCACGAGTTCACTCGAGTGGATAGGCGCGAGGAAATTACAGCACCTTGTATTCTTTTGTCGCGCCATGATCCCGTGCTCGAGTTTCGTTTCTCGTGGGACGGCTATGCGACGGACCTCATGTACTTGGCAACTGGCACAGGTTCAGTCTCGGGAGTCACAGCCCCGCGCTACGTGAAGGGCATTCCCAACAAGACAATCATCGGCACCGACGGAGCCATCTCGCAGGCCCCCTGCAAAACCAAGGGTGGCAACTACTTCACGCTCACCCTCCAACTCCCCCAAATCAACCCAACGGACCAAACTCACCGCAAGGACATCGAAAAGTTCATGCGTGCCTACTTTCCTGCCACTGTCGAGACTCTCGGCTGCAAGCGGGAGTAGGTCAGGGGGCGGAGGGAGTCCTCCGTGTGGGGTCCGCCTCGCGGGGCCGGCGGCGCGCCGACCCGGGTGGTCGTAACCGGTGATCGGTCGGTTACGCGCCGTGCGGGGCGCGCGGGGCGATGGGTCGTCGGCGTCGGGTCTGTGTTTGACCTGCGTCACCCTGGGGGTATTCTCTCCGGCCCGATTGGCCAGCCCCCCGCCCCATATGGCAGACTGTCGGAGTTGCTCGGTCGAGTGTTGATGCTGCGCGCCTCCCGCCGGGAGGACCGGAAGCGAGTCCCACAGTACTCGTCGCCCTAACTGCCTGCGGGCAGCACTGGGGCGGACGTACGGGAATCTTCCGGGAAGTGTGGTGCGGCACCGACCAGGCGCCCGGTGGGCCTTCCGCCCTCGGCTTGCGGTTCCGGAAGGGCCGTGTGCATTCCCCGCAGGGATGTTCGAACAAGGGACATCTGTGTCAGCGGGAGCGCGACACGCCCGACCGCGTGGGTCGGAGAAAGAAGTCAGGAACACCGGGTTCCAGAGCGTTAGAAGAGACAGGACTACTGAGTAGCCATGGCGGGACAGAAGATCCGCATCCGGCTCAAGGCCTACGACCACGAGGTCATCGACTCCTCGGCGAAGAAGATCGTCGAGACGGTGACCCGCACTGGTGCGTCGGTCGCGGGCCCGGTGCCGCTGCCCACTGAGAAGAACGTGTACTGCGTCATCAAGTCGCCGCACAAGTACAAGGACTCGCGCGAGCACTTCGAGATGCGCACGCACAAGCGCCTGATCGACATTCTCGACCCCACCCCCAAGACCGTTGACTCTCTGATGCGACTCGACCTCCCGGCCGGTGTCGACATCGAGATCAAGCTCTGAGGGTCGGTGAGCTGAGAATGGCTAAGCAGATCAAGGGCATCCTGGGCGAGAAGCTCGGCATGACGCAGGTGTGGGACGAGAACAACCGCGTTGTTCCGGTCACCGTCGTCAAGGCCGGCCCCAACGTCGTCACCCAGGTCCGTACGAACGATGTCGACGGCTACGAGTCCGTCCAGATCGCTTTCGGCGAGATCGACCCGCGCAAGGTGAACAAGCCCCTCAAGGGCCACTTCGCCAAGGCCGACGTCACTCCCCGCCGCCACCTCGTCGAGATCCGTACCGCTGACGCCAGCGAGTACACCCTCGGCCAGGAGATCACCGCCGAGGTGTTCGAGGCCGGCATCAAGGTCGACGTGACCGGCAAGAGCAAGGGCAAGGGCTTCGCCGGTGTCATGAAGCGTCACAACTTCAAGGGCCTCGGCGCCGGACACGGCACCCAGCGCAAGCACCGCTCGCCCGGTTCCATCGGTGGCTGCGCCACCCCGGGCCGCGTGTTCAAGGGCCTCCGCATGGCGGGTCGCATGGGCAACGAGCGGGTCACCACCCAGAACCTGACCGTCCACGCCGTTGACGCGGAGAAGGGTCTGCTGCTCATCAAGGGCGCGGTTCCCGGTCCGAACGGCGGCCTCGTCCTGGTCCGCACCGCGGCCAAGGGGGCCTGAGGTAACCGATGAGCACTGTTGACATCCTTTCGCCGGCGGGCGACAAGGCCGGTTCCGTCGAGCTCCCCGCGGAGATCTTCGACGCCAAGGTCAGCGTTCCGCTGATCCACCAGGTCGTCGTCGCGCAGCTGGCTGCTGCCCGTCAGGGCACGCACAAGACCAAGACCCGTGGCGAGGTCCGTGGTGGCGGCAAGAAGCCGTACCGCCAGAAGGGCACCGGTCGCGCCCGTCAGGGTTCGACCCGCGCCCCGCAGTTCGCCGGTGGTGGCGTCGTGCACGGCCCGCAGCCGCGTGACTACTCGCAGCGCACCCCGAAGAAGATGAAGGCCGCCGCCCTGCGCGGTGCCCTCACCGACCGGGCGCGTCACAACCGCATCCACGTCGTCTCCGGCGTGGTCGAGGGCGCGAACCCGTCCACGAAGGCCGCCAAGTCGCTGTTCGGCAAGATCTCGGAGCGCAAGAACCTGCTCCTGGTCGTCGACCGCGCCGACGAGGCCGCGTGGCTGTCCGCCCGCAACCTGCCCCAGGTCCACATCCTGGAGCCGGGCCAGCTGAACACGTACGACGTTCTCGTCTCGGACGACGTGGTCTTCACCCAGGCCGCTTTCGAGTCCTTCGTGTCTGGCCCCAAGGCCGCTGACACCGAAGGGAGCGAGGCCTGATGGCTACGCGTCACCCGAGCATTGCCTCGAAGGCCGCCAAGGCCGCCAAGGCCGCGCGCGTCGCCAAGGCGCGTCGCCACGCCACCGAGGGCAAGAACACCGTCGAGACCCCGCTGAGCAAGTCGTACACGGACCCCCGTGACGTGCTGCTCAAGCCGGTCGTCTCCGAGAAGAGCTACGCGCTCCTCGACGAGAACAAGTACACGTTCATCGTCGACCCGAACGCCAACAAGACCCAGATCAAGCAGGCCGTCCAGGCGGTCTTCTCGGTCAAGGTCACCGGGGTCAACACGATCAACCGCCAAGGCAAGCGCAAGCGCACGAAGACCGGCTTCGGTCAGCGTGCCGGCAGCAAGCGCGCGATCGTGACCCTCGCCGAGGGCGACCGTATCGACATCTTCGGCGGTCCGACCGCCTAAGGGCGGTCCGGATCGTCCGATATCGGACGAGGACTGAGAAATGGGAATCCGCAAGTACAAGCCGACTACGCCGGGCCGTCGTGGCGCCAGCGTCGCCGACTTCGTCGAGGTCACGCGGTCCACGCCGGAGAAGTCGCTGGTCCGCCCCCTGCACAGCAAGGGCGGCCGTAACAACGCCGGTCGTGTGACCGTTCGCCACCAGGGTGGCGGACACAAGCGCGCCTACCGCGTGATCGACTTCCGTCGTCACGACAAGGACGGCGTGCCGGCGAAGGTCGCGCACATCGAGTACGACCCCAACCGCACCGCGCGCATCGCGCTGCTGCACTACGCCGACGGCGAGAAGCGCTACATCCTCGCCCCGCGCAACCTGCAGCAGGGTGACCGCGTCGAGAACGGTCCCGGGGCCGACATCAAGCCGGGCAACAACCTGGCCATCCGCAACATCCCGGTCGGTACCACGATCCACGCGATCGAGCTCCGTCCCGGTGGCGGTGCCAAGTTCGCCCGCTCCGCCGGTGCCTCCGTGCAGCTGCTCGCGAAGGAGGGCCAGATGGCCCACCTGCGCATGCCGTCCGGTGAGATCCGCCTGGTCGACATCCGCTGCCGCGCCACCATCGGTGAGGTCGGCAACGCCGAGCAGAGCAACATCAACTGGGGTAAGGCCGGCCGTAAGCGGTGGCTGGGCGTTCGCCCGACCGTCCGTGGTGTCGTCATGAACCCGGTTGACCACCCGCACGGTGGTGGTGAGGGCCGGACCTCCGGTGGTCGCCACCCTGTGTCCCCGTGGGGCAAGAAGGAAGGCCGTACTCGTTCGCCCAAGAAGGCGTCGAACAAGTACATCGTCCGCCGCCGCAAGACGAACAAGAAGCGCTAAGGACGGGTTGAGATGCCTCGTAGCCTGAAGAAGGGGCCCTTCGTCGACGACCACCTGATCAAGAAGGTGGACGCCCAGAACGAAGCCGGCACCAAGAACGTCATCAAGACCTGGTCCCGTCGCTCCATGATCGTCCCGGCCATGCTGGGCCACACGCTCGCGGTGCACAACGGCAAGACCCACATCCCGGTGTTCGTCACCGAGTCGATGGTCGGCCACAAGCTCGGCGAGTTCTCGCCGACCCGCACCTTCCGGGGCCACGTCAAGGACGACCGGAAGTCGAAGCGCCGCTAGTAGCGGATCGCATTCAGACACGTAAGTAACTGAGAGGGACAACCATGGAAGCCAGGGCCCAGGCGCGGTACATCCGCGTTACGCCCATGAAGGCCCGCCGCGTGGTGGACCTTATCCGTGGCATGGACGCCACGGAGGCTCAGGCTGTTCTGCGATTCGCTCCGCAGGCAGCCTCCGTGCCGGTCGGCAAGGTGCTCGACAGCGCCATCGCCAACGCCGCGCACAACTACGACCACACCGACGCCGACAGCCTCTACATCTCCGAGGCGTACGTCGACGAGGGTCCGACCCTGAAGCGGTTCCGTCCGCGTGCCCAGGGCCGTGCCTACCGGATCCGCAAGCGGACCAGCCACATCACCGTGGTCGTCAGCAGCAAGGAAGGAACCCGGTAATGGGCCAGAAGGTTAACCCGCATGGGTTCCGGCTCGGTGTCACCACGGACTTCAAGTCCCGGTGGTACGCCGACAAGCTGTACAAGGACTACGTCAAGGAAGACGTCGCCATCCGTCGGATGATGACGTCCGGCATGGAGCGCGCCGGTATCTCGAAGGTTGAGATCGAGCGCACCCGTGACCGCGTGCGGGTGGACATCCACACCGCTCGTCCGGGCATCGTCATCGGCCGCCGTGGCGCCGAGGCCGACCGCATCCGCGGCGACCTCGAGAAGCTCACGGGCAAGCAGGTCCAGCTGAACATCCTCGAGGTCAAGAACCCCGAGACCGACGCTCAGCTCGTGGCCCAGGCCGTTGCCGAGCAGCTCTCCTCCCGTGTCTCCTTCCGCCGTGCCATGCGCAAGAGCATGCAGTCGGCGATGAAGGCGGGCGCCAAGGGCATCAAGATCCAGTGCGGTGGCCGTCTCGGCGGCGCCGAGATGTCCCGCTCGGAGTTCTACCGCGAGGGCCGTGTGCCCCTGCACACGCTCCGTGCGAACGTGGACTACGGCTTCTTCGAGGCCAAGACGACCTTCGGCCGCATCGGTGTGAAGGTCTGGATCTACAAGGGCGATGTCAAGAACATCGCCGAGGTCCGCGCCGAGAACGCTGCCGCCCGTGCGGGTAACCGCCCGGCTCGCGGTGGCGCCGACCGCCCGGCCCGTGGTGGCCGTGGTGGCGAGCGGCGTGGTCGTAAGCCGCAGCAGGCTGCCGGCGCCGAGGCCCCCAAGGCCGAGGCCCCCGCCGCTCCGGCTGAGAGCACCGGAACGGAGGCCTGACCGACATGCTGATCCCCCGTAGGGTCAAGCACCGCAAGCAGCACCACCCCAAGCGCCGCGGTATGGCCAAGGGTGGTACGACGGTTGCGTTCGGCGAGTACGGCATCCAGGCCCTCACGCCGGCGTACGTGACCAACCGCCAGATCGAGGCGGCTCGTATCGCGATGACCCGCCACATCAAGCGTGGCGGCAAGGTCTGGATCAACATCTACCCGGACCGTCCGCTGACCAAGAAGCCTGCCGAGACCCGCATGGGTTCCGGTAAGGGTTCGCCGGAGTGGTGGATCGCGAACGTTCACCCGGGTCGGGTGATGTTCGAGCTGTCCTACCCGAACGAGAAGATCGCCCGTGAGGCCCTGACTCGTGCAGCCCACAAGCTGCCGATGAAGTGCCGGATCGTCAAGCGCGAGGCAGGTGAAGCGTGATGTCGGCCGGTACCAAGGCGTCCGAGCTGCGCGAGCTGGGCAACGAGGAGCTTCTGGGCAAGCTCCGCGAGGCCAAGGAAGAGCTGTTCAACCTCCGCTTCCAGGCGGCGACGGGGCAGCTCGAGAACCATGGCCGTCTGAAGGCGGTCCGCAAGGACATCGCGCGGATCTACACCCTGATGCGCGAGCGTGAGCTGGGCATCGAAACGGTGGAGAACGCCTGATGAGCGAGAAGAACGTGACTGAGAACGCAGAGGCGCGCGGTTTCCGCAAGACCCGTGAGGGTCTCGTCGTCAGCGACAAGATGGACAAGACCGTCGTCGTCGCTGTCGAGGACCGCGTGAAGCACGCGCTGTACGGCAAGGTCATCCGCCGTACGAACAAGCTCAAGGCGCACGACGAGCAGAACGCTGCGGGCGTCGGCGACCGCGTCCTCCTCATGGAGACCCGGCCGCTGTCCGCGACGAAGCGCTGGCGCGTCGTCGAGATCCTCGAGAAGGCCAAGTAGGTAATTCCCGCAAGGGAATTCCAAAAAGTAAGTTCCTGCGGGACATCCCTCGCAGGACAGTTCCGCCAGGCTCGGCAGGGGTTCCGTAACAGGGCCCCTGCCGGGAACCGGCAGACAAACAGGAGATAGACGTGATCCAGCAGGAGTCGCGACTGCGCGTCGCCGACAACACTGGTGCGAAGGAAATCCTTTGCATCCGTGTGCTCGGTGGCTCCGGTCGCCGCTACGCGGGCATCGGTGACGTCATCGTCGCCACCGTCAAGGACGCGATCCCCGGTGGCAACGTGAAGAAGGGTGACGTCGTCAAGGCGGTCATCGTTCGCACCGTCAAGGAGCGCCGCCGTCCGGACGGCTCGTACATCCGCTTCGACGAGAACGCCGCCGTCATTCTGAAGAACGACGGCGACCCTCGCGGCACCCGCATCTTCGGCCCGGTCGGCCGTGAGCTGCGCGAGAAGAAGTTCATGAAGATCATCTCGCTCGCGCCGGAGGTGCTGTAAGCATGAAGATCAAGAAGGGCGACCTGGTCCAGGTCATCACCGGTAAGGACAAGGGCAAGCAGGGCAAGGTCATCGCGGCCTTCCCCCGCGAGGACCGTGTCCTGGTCGAGGGTGTCAACCGGGTCAAGAAGCACACCAAGGCCGGCCCGACCGCCAGCGGTTCGCAGGCCGGCGGCATCGTCACGACCGAGGCGCCGATCCACGTCTCCAACGTCCAGCTGGTCGTTGAGAAGGACGGCAACAAGGTCGTCACGCGTGTCGGTTACCGCTTCGACGACGAAGGCAACAAGATCCGCGTTGCCAAGCGGACGGGTGAGGACATCTGATGGCTACCACCACCACTCCGCGTCTGAAGGCGAAGTACCGCGAGGAGATCGCGGGCAAGCTGCGTGACGAGTTCAAGTACGAGAACGTCATGCAGATCCCCGGCCTCGTCAAGATCGTGGTCAACATGGGTGTGGGCGACGCCGCCCGCGACTCCAAGCTGATCGACGGCGCCATCCGCGACCTCACCACGATCACCGGTCAGAAGCCGCAGGTCACCAAGGCCCGCAAGTCCATCGCGCAGTTCAAGCTGCGTGAGGGTCAGCCGATCGGTGCCCACGTCACGCTCCGTGGCGACCGCATGTGGGAGTTCCTGGACCGCACCCTGTCGCTCGCGCTCCCGCGCATCCGCGACTTCCGCGGCCTGTCCCCGAAGCAGTTCGACGGCCGTGGCAACTACACCTTCGGTCTCACGGAGCAGGTCATGTTCCACGAGATCGACCAGGACAAGATCGACCGCGTCCGGGGTATGGACATCACCGTGGTCACCACGGCGACCAACGACGCTGAGGGCCGTGCCCTTCTCCGTCACCTCGGCTTCCCGTTCAAGGAGGCGTAAGCGAGATGGCGAAGAAGGCTCTGATTGCCAAGGCTGCTCGTAAGCCCAAGTTCGGTGTGCGTGGCTACACCCGCTGCCAGCGCTGCGGCCGCCCGCACTCCGTGTACCGCAAGTTCGGCCTGTGCCGCGTGTGCCTTCGTGAGATGGCTCACCGTGGCGAGCTGCCGGGCGTGACCAAGAGCTCCTGGTAATCCCCGCTTTTTAGGGATTCCTGAAGCTCTCGGTAAGCATCTGGGTCGGCAGGGGCCCTTCTCCGCATGCCGTAGGCTTGTGGGGTTGGGCGTCTGCCGCGCCCGTACGACTTACTACGCCGTAGGTCCACCGCATCGCACCCGCCTCGTCTCGGATCGAGGAGAGGGATGGGCACCTGGAAACCCCGGCGAGAGAGGCCGAAGGCCAATTCATGACCATGACTGATCCGATCGCAGACATGCTTACGCGTCTGCGGAACGCGAACTCGGCATACCACGACTCCGTGACGATGCCGGCGTCCAAGATCAAGTCTCACATCGCGGAGATCCTCCAGCAGGAGGGCTTCATCACGGGCTGGCGCGTCGAGGACGCCGAGGTGGGCAAGAACCTCACCCTCGAGCTGAAGTTCGGCCCGAACCGTGAGCGCTCCATCGCGGGCATCAAGCGGATCTCCAAGCCCGGTCTCCGGGTGTACGCGAAGTCCACCAACCTGCCCAAGGTGCTGGGTGGCCTCGGCGTGGCGATCATCTCCACGTCGCACGGGCTCCTCACCGACAAGCAGGCCGGCAAGAAGGGCGTGGGTGGGGAAGTCCTCGCCTACGTCTGGTAGCGGAAGGGAACGGAGGAAACAGCTATGTCGCGTATTGGCAAGCTCCCCATCACGGTTCCCGCCGGCGTGGACGTCACCATCGACGGCCGTACGGTCTCGGTCAAGGGCCCCAAGGGCACGCTGACCCACACCGTCGTTGCGCCGATCGACATCGTCAAGGGTGAGGACGGCGTGCTGAACGTCACCCGTCCGAACGACGAGCGTCAGAACAAGGCCCTGCACGGCCTGTCCCGCACGCTGGTGGCGAACATGATCACCGGCGTGACCCAGGGTTACGTGAAGAAGCTCGAGATCAGCGGTGTCGGTTACCGCGTCACGGCCAAGGGCTCGAACCTCGAGTTCGCGCTCGGCTACAGCCACCCGATCACCGTCGAGGCGCCCGAGGGCATCACCTTCAAGGTGGAGACCCCGACCCGCTTCCAGGTCGAGGGCATCGACAAGCAGAAGGTCGGCGAGGTTGCGGCCAACATCCGCAAGCTGCGCAAGCCTGACCCGTACAAGGCCAAGGGCGTCAAGTACGAGGGCGAAGTCATCCGCCGCAAGGTCGGAAAGGCGGGTAAGTAAGCCATGGCATACGGGCAGAAGATCCTCAAGGGCGACGCCTACAAGCGCGCCGCGATCAAGCGCCGTCACATCCGGATCCGCAAGCGGATCTCCGGTACGGCGGAGCGTCCCCGTCTGGTCGTGACCCGCTCCAACCGCCACATCGTGGCGCAGGTGATCGACGACCTCAAGGGCCACACCCTGGCGTCCGCGTCCACCCTGGACGCGTCCGTCCGCGGTGGCGAGGGCGACAAGTCCTCGCAGGCCAAGCAGGTCGGCGCCCTGGTCGCCGAGCGTGCCAAGGCCGCCGGTGTCGAGGCTGTCGTGTTCGACCGTGGTGGCAACCAGTACGCCGGGCGCATTGCCGCCCTGGCGGACGCCGCCCGCGAAGCCGGGCTCAAGTTCTGAGCCTGCCGTAGCTAGCGGAAACAGAGAGAGGTAATTCCAATGGCTGGACCCCAGCGCCGCGGTGGCGGTGCCGGTGGCGGCGAGCGGCGGGACCGGAAGGGCCGTGACGGCGGCGCTGCTGCCGCCGAGAAGACCGCGTACGTTGAGCGCGTTGTCGCGATCAACCGCGTCGCCAAGGTTGTGAAGGGTGGTCGTCGCTTCAGCTTCACCGCGCTGGTCGTGGTGGGCGACGGTGACGGCACCGTGGGTGTCGGTTACGGCAAGGCCAAGGAGGTGCCGGCCGCCATCGCCAAGGGCGTTGAGGAGGCCAAGAAGCACTTCTTCAAGGTCCCCCGTATCCAGGGCACCATCCCGCACCCGATCCAGGGTGAGAAGGCTGCCGGCGTCGTGCTGCTCAAGCCCGCGTCCCCCGGTACCGGTGTTATCGCCGGTGGTCCGGTGCGTGCCGTGCTCGAGTGCGCCGGTATCCACGACATCCTGTCGAAGTCGCTCGGCTCCGACAACGCGATCAACATCGTGCACGCGACCGTGGAGGCCCTGAAGGGCCTGCAGCGTCCCGAGGAGGTCGCGGCCCGCCGTGGCCTGCCCCTCGAGGACGTCGCTCCCGCGGCTCTGCTGCGTGCGCGTGCCGGGGCGGGTGCGTGATGGCTCAGCTCAAGATCACGCAGGTCAAGTCCTACATCGGTAGCAAGCAGAACCACCGCGACACCCTGCGCTCCCTTGGTCTCAAGGGCATCAACACGCAGGTCGTCAAGGAGGACCGCCCCGAGTTCCGCGGCATGGTGCACACCGTCCGCCACCTCGTGACGGTCGAGGAGGTCGACTGATCATGGCGGAGCAGAACCCGCTCAAGATCCACAACCTCCGTCCGGCCCCCGGCGCCAAGACCGCCAAGACCCGTGTCGGTCGTGGTGAGGCGTCGAAGGGTAAGACGGCCGGTCGTGGTACCAAGGGTACGAAGGCCCGTTACCAGGTTCCGGAGCGCTTCGAGGGTGGCCAGATGCCGCTCCACATGCGCCTCCCGAAGCTGAAGGGCTTCAAGAACCCGTTCAAGACCGAGTTCCAGGTCGTGAACCTCGACAAGCTGGCCGCGCTCTACCCCGAGGGTGGCGAGGTCACGGTCGAGGGTCTGGTGGCCAAGGGTGCCGTTCGCAAGAACAGCCTCGTCAAGGTCCTCGGCCAGGGCGAGATCTCCGTGGCGCTGCAGGTGACGGTCGACGCCGTCTCCGGCTCCGCCAAGGAGAAGATCACCGCCGCCGGCGGTACGGTCACCGAGCTCGTCTGAGCTCGTTCTCAGTAGCAAGTAGAGCCGCCCCCCGCGTTGTCGCGGGGGGCGGCTCTACTTGTTCATAGCCTCGACTTTCAGGCCGGCTGTCTATTGACTTCTTTCCTGGCGTTGGACAGCCACACCTTCAAGTCTTTCTGAAGCGATTTCAGAGTCGTTGACTGCTCTGCAGCCATGTTTCGCTCGTTCTCGGATTGAACTTCCACCACGGTGTCCAGGTAGCGGACCTCCTTCTTGCACTTCATATCCGCTACCGCCACAGATGTTTCCAGCTTTGTCGGCCTGTTGCCTTTGGACCATCGGCTGTCAGTCGCCGCTTCCGCCGGAGAGGCGTAGTGAAACCCTGCTTTCTGCATGCAGGAAGACCACTCTTCGGTGACGCTCTTGACTCTTTCATCGCTGTCGGATTTCACGGCAGTGGAGTACCGCATAGCGCTCAACACGGTGTCGAAAATTCCATCTGGTGTTGCGCTTGCGTCATGCGTAATCGACATGCCGTCGATTTGAATTCGTTGGTGCCTCGTTCCCCTCATGAGGGTCTGGGCGGCGAATGCCGAGCATCCGCCCTTGGGGACGGTCTTGCGTTTGTACTGCCTTAGGGTTCCGTCTAATAGCGCGATCTGCGTACGCGTAGCCCGACTCTTCCACTCCGTATCTGAATCGGACGCCTTGCGCGCAACTTCGTAGCCGTGTTCTCTGGCCTGCGACACAGGGAATATCAGGAACTCGGAAAGATTCGACTCCTCGTGTTCCAGCCGGGGCATTGGCAGGGGGTGACTCGCGTAGTGAAGATTGCGCATGCATCGATTGGTCAGAGAGGCTTCTGCCTTCCGGATCTGGAGAACGTCTTGCGGTGACAGGAAGTATCTGTCCAGCGGCCGGTTGACGTGTTCCGCCTTCGCATCGATGCTCGCGTGTTCGGGCCGGTGTCTCTCCTGCGAGCCCTTTCCCTCTGTCGAGCAGGCGACCAGCGCTGCAGCGAGCGCAAGAGTGCCTATGCTGCGCTGAGTAAGATTCTTCATTCCTCTTTCAGCTGCCCTATGAGACGGCTGAGTGCCGGCCCTGAAGGACCGGCACTCAGTTCAACTGCATTTGGTTGATGGCGTCACTCGGAGGATTAACAGCGCCACTTCTCGAGCGAGGAGGCCTCGTTGTACATCCAGGAGTAGCCACCCGTGAAGTCGAACTTCACGCCCTTGGCGATGTGGAAGCTGTAGCCCGTGTAGTTCACGTTCTTCCAAATGGTCCAGCCCTCGCAGTCAGGGTTCGACCCCGCCTTGACAGAGCTGATGTCATCACCGATATAGCCGTGGTCGCCACGGAACCAGTACATTCCGTGGAAATTCTTGTGTCCGCCCCTGAGGTCGTAGTAGCCCTCACTCGCCTTCTCGCCGTAGGAGTCGTACACGCACAGTTCGGTGCTCTCGCACTTTCCGTCCCCCGTAGAGGCCATGGCAGGTGACGAGAGCGTCGCAGTCAACGCAATCCCAGCTACAACGGCTGCCGCAGTACTGGCGGCCAGACGCGCCTTTGCCACAGGTCCCCCTTTATTTGGAATGTGTTTTCGTGCGTGATGTCCTCGCGCACGAGTGCGATCAGTTGAAAATCCCTGATCGGATTGGTCGCCGATGATCATAGGGAGCCTGGTTTGAACCTGTCAAGGAATTTTGGCCGCCCCTGGGTGGCAGATGATGGCTGAAAACGGAGGCAGTTCGAATTTAAAATTATCCTTGACCGACGGCCTGTGGTATCGCCCGGCGATGAGCTGAGGCGTTGGTGGGTGATCAGTGGCGGGCAGGTTTGGGGAATGCTCCGTGTCTTTGGATGCCAGATCGTCGCTCCCTGTCGACCCGCGGACCCGCGTCGAGCAGGGCCTCGCGGCAGGATGCGCCGCGTTCGATCAGGGGGTCTGCGAGGTGCCTGTGCGGGGACGAGGGTGGTTTCCAGGCATACATTCGAATATGTCCCGAAGTGTGGGCCACGTCACCTCACTCCTGACGGGCCGTCGGTCGGCGTTCCGGCTCAGCCCTGATATAGGTAGGCTGTGGCGACTGGCATCCAGCGCCGTCTTGGCATGCCGTAACCTCGTTACACAGGCTCATCAACCCGAAATTAGTCGTCACCTCACGCGCATACGCGGGGGTCGCAGGAGGCACCGTGCTCACCGCGTTCGCCCGGGCGTTCAGGACGCCCGACCTGCGCAAGAAGCTGCTGTTCACGCTGGCCATCATCGTGGTCTACCGGGTCGGTACCCATGTCCCGATCCCGGGCGTCAACTACAAGAACGTGCAGACGTGTGTCCGTGAGGCCTCCGGTAATCAGGGTCTCTTCGGGCTGGTCAACATGTTCAGCGGTGGTGCGCTGCTGCAGATCACGATCTTCGCGCTCGGGATCATGCCGTACATCACGGCGAGCATCATCCTGCAGCTGTTGACGGTCGTGATTCCGCGCCTGGAAGCGCTCAAGAAGGAAGGGCAGGCGGGTACTGCCAAGATCACGCAGTACACCCGCTACCTGACCGTGGCGCTGGCCATCCTCCAGGGCACCGGCCTGGTGGCCACCGCCCGCAGCGGTGCTCTGTTCAGCACCTGCTCGGTGGCGAACCAGATCGTCCCGGACCAGGCGATCTTCACCACCATCACCATGGTCATCTGCATGACCGCCGGTACGGCCGTCGTCATGTGGCTCGGTGAGCTGATCACCGACCGCGGCATCGGCAACGGCATGTCGATCCTGATGTTCATCTCGATCGCCGCGACCTTCCCGTCCGCGCTGTGGGCCATCAAGAAGCAGGGCTCCCTGGCCGGCGGCTGGATCGAGTTCGGCACCGTCATCCTGGTCGGCCTGGTCATGGTCGGGCTCGTCGTCTTCGTGGAGCAGGCCCAGCGCCGTATCCCGGTGCAGTACGCGAAGCGCATGATCGGGCGTCGTTCCTACGGTGGTACGTCCACCTACATCCCGCTCAAGGTGAACCAGGCGGGTGTGATTCCCGTCATCTTCGCCTCGTCGCTGCTCTACATTCCGGCGCTGGTGGCCCAGTTCTCCGGGGGCAACTCGGGCTGGAAGCAGTGGGTCCAGAACAACCTGACCAAGGGCGACCACCCGATTTACATCACTCTGTACTTCTTGCTCATCGTTTTCTTCGCGTTCTTCTACGTGGCGATCTCCTTCAACCCCGAGGAAGTCGCCGACAACATGAAGAAGTATGGTGGCTTCATCCCGGGCATCCGGGCTGGCCGACCGACCGCTGAGTACCTGAGCTACGTGCTCAACCGGATCACCTGGCCGGGTTCGCTGTATCTGGGACTGATCGCTCTCGTGCCAACAATGGCGTTGGTCGGGTTCAACGCGTCGAACAACTTCCCGTTCGGCGGGACCAGCATCCTGATCATCGTGGGTGTGGGTCTTGAGACGGTGAAGCAGATCGAGAGCCAGCTCCAGCAGCGCAATTACGAAGGGTTCCTCCGCTGATGCGTATCGTCCTCGTCGGGCCGCCTGGTGCCGGTAAGGGAACGCAAGCCGTCCGGCTCGCAGAGAAGCTGGCCATCCCGCACATCTCCACCGGTGACCTGTTCCGGGCGAACATCAGCCGGCAGACCGAGCTGGGCAAGCTCGCGAAGTCCTACATGGACGCCGGCAACCTCGTACCCGACGAGGTCACCATCGCGATGGCCAAGGACCGCATGGAGCAGGCGGACGCGGAGAACGGCTTCCTGCTGGACGGCTTCCCGCGCAACGTCTCGCAGGCCGAGGCGCTGGACCGCCTGCTGGACGACGAGGGCATCAAGCTGGACGCCGTCCTGGACCTGGAGGTCCCGGAGGAGGAGGTCGTCAAGCGGATCGCCGGCCGGCGCATCTGCCGCAACGACTCGTCCCACGTCTTCCACGTGACGTACAGCCCGCCGAAGCAGGAGGGCGTGTGCGACGTCTGCGGCGGTGAGCTGTACCAGCGCGACGACGACTCCGAGGAGACCGTCCGTACGCGGCTGGAGGTCTACCACACGCAGACCGAGCCGATCATCGACTACTACAAGGCGCAGGGCCTGGTCGTGACGATCTCCGCCCTGGGTCCGGTCGACGAGATCACGCAGCGGGCGCTGGAGGCGCTCAAGCGCGAGAAGGCCGAGAACAAGTAGATCGCGGTCCTTCCGGCCGCGGTGCCCTCCCCGGGCGCCGCGGCCGTAGTGTTGTGTAGGTAACCCAGTCGACGTGAGTGACGGAGAGCGCAGGCCCCCCATGGTGCAGATCAAGACCCCCGAGCAGATCGCCAAGATGCGTGCGGCGGGCCTGGTCGTAGCCGCCATCCACGCGGCCACTCGCGAAGTCGCCGTCCCCGGCGCCAGCACCAAGGACCTGGACGAGGTCGCCCGCAAGGTGATCGCCGAGCACGGTGCCAAGTCGAACTTCCTCGGCTACGGCGGCTTCCCCGCGACGATCTGCACCTCGGTCAATGACGTCGTGGTGCACGGCATCCCCTCCGACGACGTCGTCCTGAAGGACGGCGACGTCATCTCCATCGACTGCGGCGCGATCGTCGACGGCTGGCACGGCGACGCCGCGTACACCGCCTTCGTGGGCTCCGGTCACGCTCCGGAGCTGATCGAACTCTCCCGGGTGACCGAGGAGTCGATGTGGGCCGGCATCGCGGCCATGAAGCAGGGCAACCGCCTGGTCGACGTCTCCCGGGCCATCGAGACGTACATCCGCCGCCAGCCGAAGCCCGGCGGCGGCCGCTACGGCATCATCGAGGACTACGGCGGCCACGGCATCGGCACCGAGATGCACATGGACCCGCACCTGCTGAACTATGTCGACCGCCGCCGCGGCAAGGGCGCCAAGCTGGTCCCCGGCTTCTGCCTCGCGATCGAGCCGATGGTCTCCCTCGGCACCCCGCGGACCGAGGTCCTCGAGGACGACTGGACGGTCATCACGACCGACGGCAGCTGGTCCTCCCACTGGGAACACTCGGTCGCGCTGACCGAGGAGGGCCCGCTGGTGCTGACGGCTCCCGACGGCGGCAGGGCGAAGCTGGCCGAGTACGGGATCGTGGCCGCTCCCGATCCCCTTGCATGACGATCTTCCATGCGGGGCAGATTCCCTCGATTCGTGTTTCCGGGTGCGCTGACGTAGACTGACTCGTCGGCTCTCGTGTACCCGCATGTCCGCATGCGCCCGTAAGGGAAGCAGGAGAGTCGATCAAGGTAGTCGATTCGAAGGGCGAAGCGTGGCCAAGAAGCAAGGTGCCATCGAGATCGAGGGCACTGTCGTCGAGTCTCTGCCGAACGCCATGTTCAGGGTCGAGCTCCAGAACGGCCACCAGGTCCTGGCACACATCAGCGGCAAGATGCGTATGCACTACATCCGCATCCTCCCTGACGACCGGGTCGTGGTGGAGCTTTCTCCGTACGACCTGACGCGTGGCCGGATCGTCTACCGGTACAAGTAGATCTTGCCCGCATCCCGTTCCGGCGGGGTGGTGGCACTGACCCGGAGAACCTCAATCCCATGAAGGTCAAGCCGAGCGTCAAGAAGATCTGCGACAAGTGCAGGGTGATCCGCCGTCACGGTCGGGTCATGGTCATCTGCGAGAACCCGCGCCACAAGCAGCGCCAGGGCTGACGCAGGACCGAACCCTCTGCACCCGCAGAGATTCGCGCGACGCAAGCTGAATTTGTTCATACGCAGAGCCCGAGCCATCCAGCTCGACACCCTCGGTTCGGAGGCCGAGGACCCGGTTCGTACCTCGTACGGCGGCCGGGAGCCGGCTCTGCGGAAGACCTCCGAAGATCACCAGGAGCCATTGAATGGCACGCGTTTCCGGTGTTGACATCCCGCGCGAAAAGCGTGTGGAAGTCGCCCTCACCTATGTGTTCGGCATCGGCCGGACGCTCTCCCAGCAGACGCTGGCCGAGACCGGTATCGACCCGAACACCCGCGTTCGTGACCTGAGCGAAGAGCAGCTGGTCGCGATCCGCGAGTACGTCGACAACAACATCAAGACCGAGGGTGACCTCCGTCGCGAGATCCAGGCCGACATTCGCCGCAAGGTCGAGATCGGCTGCTACCAGGGTCTGCGGCACCGCCGCGGTCTGCCCGTCCGCGGTCAGCGCACCAGCACCAACGCTCGCACCCGCAAGGGCCCGCGTCGCGCCATCGCCGGCAAGAAGAAGCCGGGCAAGAAGTAGTCCGCAGCGGACCTCAGTCCACGGTCTTCGCTGTAGGACCGACCACCTCCCGTAGGAGTTAGTAGATGCCCCCCAAGGGACGTCAGGGCGCTGCCAAGAAGGTGCGCCGCAAGGAAAAGAAGAACGTCGCTCACGGCCACGCGCACATCAAGAGCACGTTCAACAACACGATCGTCTCCATCACGGACCCGTCCGGCAACGTGATCTCCTGGGCCTCCGCCGGCCACGTCGGCTTCAAGGGCTCCCGGAAGTCCACGCCGTTCGCCGCGCAGATGGCCGCCGAGTCGGCTGCCCGCCGCGCTCAGGAGCACGGCATGCGCAAGGTCGACGTGTTCGTCAAGGGCCCGGGCTCCGGTCGTGAGACCGCGATCCGCTCCCTGCAGGCCACGGGCCTCGAGGTCGGCTCCATCCAGGACGTCACCCCGACCCCGCACAACGGCTGCCGTCCGCCGAAGCGTCGTCGCGTCTGACGCGTCGCCTTCGCGGCCTGCGGTTCTCGGGCGGTACCACCCCATCGGGGTCGTGCCGCCCGTACCCTTGCAGTACCCCGTGCTGCGCGAGCGGCGCGGTCCGTCGGGCGTCAAATAGCGGGCGTCCACGAAAGAAGGATCTGATCCACACATGCTGATCGCTCAGCGTCCCTCGTTGACCGAAGAGGTCGTCGACGAGTTCCGCTCCCGGTTCGTGATCGAGCCGCTGGAGCCGGGCTTCGGCTACACCCTCGGCAACTCCCTGCGCCGGACCCTCCTGTCGTCGATCCCGGGTGCGGCGGTCACGTCCATCCGTATCGACGGTGTCCTGCACGAGTTCACCACCGTGCCGGGCGTCAAGGAGGACGTCACCGACCTGATCCTCAACATCAAGCAGCTGGTCGTCTCCTCG
>NZ_VISR01000039.1 GCF_007827595.1 Streptomyces sp. BK340 | reverse complement strand
CGCACGCTCACGAAGCTCAGCAGGGTAGGGGGACGGACGTGCCATGACTCGATCCTCTCAGGGAATCGAGCCTCCATCAGACCCGGAGCGGTTCAAGACTGTGAAGCCGGGCGATGCCGAGGATGGCCTGGTGAACACCGTCCCCTTGAGACGACAGTCCCGTAGGACTTTCCAGTTCTTCAACCGGGACGATGCATGTTCCACCCACGCTCAGGCTCGGGCCCGGCGGCGGACAGCCATCGCGTGGACGTACCTCACCAACTCGCCCTGGCGGGACCTCCCGACAAGCTCGGCTCGTTCCACACCGCACACAAGCGCCTGATCAGGTGGGCCGTCGACGGCAGGCCCCAGCCCGTTCGACACCTGACTCGGCACAAGCCCTGCGGTCATGGCGACTCCTGGGCAGCGGGATACCCATCGCAACGACCAGGCGGTTGTTGGCGTCGATGACGACCTGCAGATTGGTCGGGTAGCGGTAGTTCTTGCTGGAGGCGGCACCGCAGGCCGTGTCCCTGCGTGGCCGGCGGGCCAATGACATGGTCAGCAGCGGCGCACCGACAAGACCTGGTCCGCCAGGCGGCAGCCGCCATGGCCCGCCTCGCTTGACGTCACCTCCACGGCGCTGCACCAACGCCACCAGCTTGCCGAACTGGCCCTCGGTCAGCCCGGAGAACGGCTGGATCCAACTCGGATCATCCGCTGAGATCACCCGCTCATGACCAAGCAACGCACCAAGCGCCACACCTGTTACGGAGCAACCTCCTGGGAACCGGGGGGCGCTCTACCGGCGGACCGCCGAGATCAGTCCGCCGGGCCCTTCCTCGCGCTGCGGCGGGGTGCTGATCGGGCGGCCGTAGGCGGCAGCGCGCTCGCGCAGGGTGTGGCTTTCGGCCTCCCAGCCGTACCCGGCCAGCCAGCCCACCGGGTCGTCGGGCATCTCCGAGACCCACATGGACGCCGCCGATCCCGGCACGGCGTCCGCGCCGAAGCGCTCGATCACGCCGCGCGAGCCCAACGTCAGCCCCATCCGACTGCCTGCCGCCGACTGCGCGCTGATCCGGTCCAGCAGCAGCTCCACCGCGTCCTCCGGCAGATAGATCAGCAGCCCTTCGGCTATCCACACGGTGGGCACCGCCGGGTCGTGCCCTGCGGCGCCCAGCGCGCCTGGCCAGTCCTCACGCAGATCCACCGCGACAGTGATCCGCTCGCAGCGTGCGACGGCCCGCTCCTGGCGCAGCACCGAAGCCTTGAAGTCCAGTGGCGCGGCGGTGTCGACCTCGAACAGCCGGGTGCCCTCGGGCCAGTCCATCCGGAACGCCCGGCTGTCCATGCCGGCACCCAGTAGCACGACCTGGCGGACCCCGGACGCGGAGGCCTGCTGCAACAGGTCGTCGAGGAACTTCGTTCTGATGACGATGGAGAACGCCACACCCTGCCGGCGGCGTCGAGCGGCCTCGTCGCCGGGCGGCGGCAAGGAGGGCCCCAGACCGCCGGCGGTGGCGAAGGCCTGTGCCAGTGGATCGCGGAACAGCGCGTTCTCCCGCTCGGTCTCCAGCTCCCGCACCCTGGCCACCCCCACCGCCGTGGCCCACACTCCCGACGGCTGCACCCGCTCCTGCTCATCAGTCACCGCGCCAGCCTAGGTGGTCGATGTCTAGAGCTCGTAACGGGTTGACCGAGAAGGACAGCGACTGAAGGACGACTCAGGAGGCGGACGGCTCGATCTCCCCCGCAAAGACGATGACCTGGTCGATGAGGCTCCGCCGCAGATGGACGACGTCCGTTCCCGTCAGGCGGGGGCCTCCATCCGGTGTGGTGAAGACCCACTGGTACCGGGCCCACTCGTCAGGCATGTCCACCGCTGAGCAGCGCACCATCGTGCCGGTCCCCGCCGGGTGGCGCCGGATGTCCAGCACGAACCGCTCGACCGCCGCGATTCCTTCGCTGCGACCCAACGGCCCCCAGAAGACCACGTCCGAGGTCAGGGCCTGGGAGAGCAGGGCAGTCACATAGCTGTCGTCCGAGGCGTTAAACGCGGAGATGAACGTGTCGATCGCGGAGCGTGCCGTCTCTTCCTGCATGCCCCAGTAATACCAGCCGTTGCGCGTGCGCTCGTCCCGCGAGCCGCCTTCCATGGCCGGGGGCGCGGTCCCGGTCCGCACACGGGAGGCGTCTTCGGCGAAGGTGGTGTCGCGCACGTGGTGGATCTTGTTCTCGATGCCCCAGTGTTCGCGTACACGGTGCGCGATCTCGGGGGCATCGGCCTGCTCAGCCGTCAGATCGGTGACCGCGTAGACACGTTCCAGGGTGACCTTCCTGGTGGTGACCGTCCGGCGACGGCGCACGATCTGCACGGCCTGGTCCGCGTGGGGAAAGTCGAGGCCGCGGGTGACGGTGCAGGTCTTGACGCGGCGGATCTCGTCACGGCCGTGCTCCGTGGCGCGGGTCTTGTCCAGCAGCGGAACCTCCCGCCAGGGCAGCTGCTTGAGGTGCTGGTGCAGCAGCAGCAGCTGATTCCCCTTGATCACGGCGATGTAGTGGGCCTTCTTCTCCGCCACCAGGAAGCGGGCATGGGCTGTCTGGGAGTGCAGGGCGTCGAAGGTGACCACGGTGTCGGCCAGGTCGAGGTCGGCGAGCATCGGCCGGAAGACGGTGATCTCGTTGGTCTTGGCGCCGACCTCACGCTGGGCTGCGACCAGGCCGGTCCGGGTCATCGCGGCCAGAAGGTGGACCTGGGTGCCGTCGGCGCGGCGCGCACCGCGAACCGTCTTGCCGTCCACGGCCAGCGAGCGGCGGGCGCGCCTGCCCAGGTCATGGTTGGGTGACGGGCGGTCGGGGTCGCGGGCTGCGAGCCAGGCGCCGATCGCCGCGTCGAGGGCGTCGCCGTCCACGCGTTGCAGGATGCGGCGCACGGTGGCCTCGGCCGGGGCGGTGGGACCGGTGGGTTCACGGCTCGGGCCGCCGAGAGCGGTGAGCACGGCTGCCGGGGCGTCGGCGGCCCATTCCGTGATCGCTGCCAGGGACTTCGCGCCAGCCAGCACCGCGCACGCGGCGAGTGCGAGGACGAAGACGAGGAGGTGGCGCCGGCCCTTCGCCCGGCGTGATCAGGCACTGTCGCGAGACGGTCCAGCAGGTGCGGGTGTTCCCCGAACCCGGCAGGCCGGGCAGTAGCGAGCTGGCCCAGGCCGGCGGGGATGGGCGATGACGATCGGGCAGGCACGGTCTTCCGTCGTGGTGATGACAGCGGCCAAGATCCTTTCCCCGCGTACGGCCGCAGGTTCCTCGCTGGCGGGCGGTCCCTGCGGACGGCCAGTTGGACTCCTCACCGGAGGACTGGCCTGTACGCAGGGTGATCGTCGCCGAGGGATGACCCGAACCGTGGTGGCGAGGGGCCCGGGCTGGGGTTACCCGGCGGTCGGCTCGGGGTGGATCTGCTCGATGCGGTCACGCTTGGCGTACAGGTCCCAGTAGTGCTCGGCGAGGTCGTCGGGGTCGACGAGCGGTCCGACGCCTTCCGGCCGGGACGCGGCGGCGATCTCGCCCATCTCGCTGCGGGCGATGAACGCCGCGATGGACAGGGTGCCCGCGTAGGCGCCGATGTCGGCGAGTTCGCCGTTGAGGGAGTACAGCCAGTTGCGGGCGGCGGACATCAGCGGGCCCACGCCGCTCATGTACGGCCGCGGCACCACGGCGGTGTGGCCGGTGGTCATCAGGAACGCGCCGTCGCCGCGCTCGGTCCACTCGGGCAGCACCGCGCGGACCACCTCGACCGGGGTGAGCAGGAGAAGGGGACTGTCCTTCTGCAAGGTGGCGGCATCCAGCTTGGTGGCGGGTGAGAAGCTCTGTTCCCCGCTGATCGGCCCGTACTCGATGACGTCGATCCGGCCGAAGCGGTCGCGGACGGCGTCTATGAGGGCGGGGACAGCGGCGGGCTTCGAGAGGTCGGCGGTGAATCCGGCCGCGTCGATGCCTTCGGCGATGAGCTGTTCGACGAGTGCGTCGAGACGGTCCTTGCGGCGGGCGACGAGGGCGACGCGGAAGCCTTCGCGGGCGAAGCGGCGGGCGACGGAGGCGCCGAGACCGGTGCCGGCTCCGAAGACCGCGATGACCTTGGACGTTTCGGACATGGGGATGTCTCCTCGGGCTTTCGGGGTGTTCTGGCTGTTCGACAGGGGTTCGGGGTGGGTCAGCCGCGGGCGTTCCACACCAGCGGCGCGCTGCGGATCCAGGTCTCCTCGTCGACGGCGTCGAGGAGGAAGCGGGCGAGGTCGGCCCGGTTGATCCAGCGTCCGGGCGTGGTGGTGCGGGCCTCGCCGGCGCGCAGGGGGCCGGTGGCGGGCTTGTCGGTGAGGGCGACGGCCCGGGCGAGGGTCCAGTCGGTGTCGGAGGCGCGCACGACCTGGTCGACGCCGGTGTGGTCGGTGAACCCGGCTTTGATGTTCGACAGGTTGATGAACGCCTTCACCAGCGGGTTGAGGCGGGCCCAGTCGTCGCCGGCCCCCTGCGAGGAGGTCAGGGCGATCCGGCGGATGCCCTGTTCGGCCATGACGGTCAGGGTGTTGCGGGCGGCGTCGGTCATGAACATCGGCGGGCTGACCGGCTTGGCCCAGGGGTTGTCGGAGGCGCGGGCGTTGTTCAGCACACTGATCACCGCCCTGGCCCCCTGGGCGGCCCGGCGGAGTTCGTCGATGTTCGCGGGCGTGCCCTGGATCAGCTCGACACCGGCCGGGGCCTGGACGGCGGAGGGCTCGCGGACGAGGGCGCGGACGCGGTGGCCGCGTTCGGCGGCCTGTGTCAGGACGTGGGTGCCGGTGCGGCCGCTGCCGCCGAGGACGAGAAGGTCGGTCATGGGGGTGTCATCGCCTTTCGCGGGCGGATGGCCGGGCGGCAGGAGCCGGCCGGGGATGGATTTGGAAGGATCAGAAGGAGTACGGGCCGAAGCGGCCCCAGGCCACCACGACGGACAAGATCAGCAGGACGGCGTTCATGCCGATGGCGCTGTACTCGCCGCGGCGGAGGTGGAAGGCGCCGGCCAGTGCCATCACCACCGCGAGGCCGACGGCGGCGAGCGGTGTGAGAACCACCGCGATGCCGGTGACGGCGGGCAGGATCAGCCCGAGTGCGGCGGCCAGCTCGACCGCCCCGATCAGCCGCACCGTGCCCGGCGCGAGGTCCTTGGCGTAGGGGAGGGTGCCGGAGAGCTTGTCGATCGGCTGGGTCGTCTTCATGACACCGGCCATCGCGAACATCGCGGCCAGCAGTCCCTGCAGGACCCACAGCAGGACGTTCATCGGATTCCTCGGTTCAAGATCACGGGCGATTCGGGAGCAGATCGGGGGGATCAGCCGTGTGCGGGGACGGCACAGCCATCCGGGCCGCAGGCCGGGACGTCGCCACCGGCGACGGGGGCGAGGGGGTGGGTGTCGTTCCAGGCGGTGCGGAGCAGATCGAGCAGGGTGTCGCTGTCCTGAGCGCCGGGAACGCCGTATCGGCCGTCGACGACGATGAACGGGGCGCCCGTCGCGCCGAGGCGCTGAGCACGGGCCGCGTCGTCGCGGACCTGCTCGCGGTAGCGGCGCTGGGCAAGGGCCTGTCGGGTCCGCTCGCGGTCCAGGCCCAGGGCATCGGAGAGAGCGAGCAGGTCGTCCGGGGAGAAGACGGGCTGGGCCCGGCCGAAGTAGGTGTCGAAGATCGCGTCCCACGCTTCGCGGTTCTTGCCCTGGGCGGAGGCGTGGGCGAGGAATTCGTGGGCCAGGTCGGTATTGCCGACCTGGTTGTCCAGCACCCGGTACGGGCTCAGGCTCTCAGCCGCGGCCAGCGCCTCGATCCGCCGGGTCGACGCCTCGGCCTGACCACCGCCCACACCGTGCCGTCGCAGCAGGGCCTCGCGGACGGAGAACATCCGTCCCTCGGGGAAGCTGCTGCTGAGCGGGAACGAGTGGTGGACGACCTCCACCTCGCCGGCGTGCTCGAACCGTTCGACGGCCCACGCCAGGCGGTGATGGCCCAGCCCGCACCAGGGGCACGTCACCTCGGACCAGATGTCGACCTTCACCGCACACCTCCAATTCTTACGACTTGTTCGTAACGCCATGGTGGACCAGTATGGAAGGCGGTACAAAAGGCACACCGGTGTTCGTGCCGGAGAGGAATGTGCGTCATGGAACAGACCCGCGAGACGAAGGCGGCCGACGGAGCGCAGGCGGTCGGGGCGGCGGCGATCGGGCCTTGTGCGGCGATCCCGGCCGAGCACATGGCCTTCATCCGCGAGGTCCTGGACCGCGTCGGAGACAAGTGGAGCCTGCTGCTGATCGCCGTCCTGGAACCGGGCCCGCTGCGCTACACCGACCTGCAGCGCCAAGTCCCCGGCATCTCCCAGCGCATGCTCACCCTCACCCTGCGCCAACTCCAGCAGGATGGCCTGATCTCCCGCACCGCCTACGCCGAGGTGCCCCCGCGCGTCGAGTACACCCTGACCCCGCTCGGCCGCGGCCTCCACGAGATCGCCACGTCCCTGGTCGGCTGGGCCGCCGCCCACCACGACGAGATCCGTGAGAACCGGGCCCGCACGACCTCAGCGCGGCCGAGTGCGGGTGCACGGGCCTGAGCCACCGGAGATCTGCACTGACTGTAGCGAAACACGCGGCCACCCGACTCCCCGTCGGTGGCCGCGACTGGAGGATTCCCACTGGCCACCGACATGGTGATCAGGGACTCGACACCTCATGATCACTCAGAGGCCGCGCCTGCCTCCGTTCCAACCCGGTCCACGAACCCCACAGTCACGTCAGCTGCCTGAATCGGCATCAAGACGGACACATCGCCTGAACGACGCCGCCCTGGGCATCCCGGGTCCGACGGCCAGGTACTGGATCTGGTGCATCCCTCACTGTTCTGCCTGGTGAGGGAGGCGAGCGGCGCGCCAGAGCGGGCTTGGCGGAACCCGACGGACCACTACTCGAGGTACGAATTCTCGGAGAAATTCCAGTGGCTGCCCACGGACGTCGACGTAAGCGACGACGGCGATGTCGCCTTCCGTTCGTACGTCAACAACGTCCACCCCGAGACTCATCGCGAACTGGCCTCCGTTCTACCGGACTTGTTCGCGCGTCTGCGCCCGCTGCTGGAGAACGTACTCACCGATCCGCGCCATCCTCGACCTCTGCGGATCGAGGCCGATCCCTACGGGTGGTACGACTCGGAGCCGGAGTATCCGGACAAATCCTCCTACGGTGATGACGGGGCCTACACAGAAGCCCTCCGCACGTGGGAAGAGGCCCAGGACGACTGGTGGGAAAACCGCCGCCCGGTCATCCCGGACGCCCCGGCCTTCACTCCGCCCGAGTTGCCGGACGAATCCGCCCGAGTCGACCTGCGCGGCCGCCGTCTCCAGGTCATCGTCAAGCTCGCCACCATTCACCTCACCCCGGACAAGCCCGAGTACCCCGGCGGTTCCTGGCATGTCGAGGGGATGATGAACGAGCGGATCGTCTCGACCGGAATCTACTACTGGGACAGCGAGAACATCACCGAAAGCAGGCTGAGCTTCCGGGCGGCACTCGACGACCCGCACTACGAGCAGAACGACGACAACGGTATGCGTGAGGTCTACGGCCTGGAGGACGAAGACGCACTGAACCAGGTGCTGGGATCGACATCGACCCCAGCAGGCCGCTGCCTGGCGTTCCCGAACATCCTGCAACACCGCGTCGGCTCATTCCGCCTCACGGATCCCACCCGCCCGGGATATCGCAAGATTCTCGCATTCTTCCTGGTAGACCCGTCGGAAAGGATCTTCTCGACATCCGATGTGCCACCGCAACAACCATGGTCCGACACCTCGACCATGACACTTGAACAGGCCAAGGAGTACCGCGAACAGCTCATGCGGGAACGCAAGTTCTTCGTCGACGAGCACAACGAGCAGCTCTACGAACGAGAATTCTCCCTCTGCGAGCACTGAAACCTCGTCCGTCCTCAACACGTGGCAGGTCAGGAGAGTGTGGACGACCTGGATGTTCATGCCGTGCTTCTTGTGTTTCTGGGAGTAGCACGGCTCGTCCGCCCTGGTGCGGTCGGTGGGGACGAGGGGTGCCGAGGCGATGCCGGAAGGCAGCACATCACGCTTCCTGCTGAGGACCTCACCGGGCAGCTGGTCCGCACTCCGGCTCAGGAAGCGTTATCGATGCCCGGCATCGACCCGATGCGGGTGCCTAGTTCCTGGCTGCAGTTGCGTCCTGGCGGCGCAGAGTTCAGTCCCAGAAGGAGACCGCCAGGACCAGGGCGACGACGGGGATCAGCAGCCACGGCTCGGCCAGAACCAGGAGCCCGGAGAAGATCAGGGCGAAGTACGCCAGTGCCTTGGCGAGGCGGCGCTTGGTCTTGTTCTTCGTGCCCTTGTTCCTCGCGCCCTGGTCCTTCTTGGTGCCCTTGTGGTGAAGCACCCCGACGCCAGTGGCCGCCTCAAGGGTGCGCGTGTCGGTGTCGATTGCGGCGTCCGGCTTCGTCATGTCGATGTTCGTCATGACGCTGAGCCTCGTCGCGAGAGCACCGCTCTCGCGTCGGTGGAGCCCGCCTATCTAGGTGAAGACCACCGACGCGTACGTAGTGCCGCCACGGTGAAAGTTCGTCCATGAACGCTTACATGGATCGTGCGGAGATCGCTTTGTGGGTACGGCATGCGGACGGCCGGTGGTCGCACAGGACGGTCTGGGTGGTGGTGCTCGACGGCGAGGTGTATGTCCGCTCGGCTTTCGGCCGGCGCAGTGCCTGGTACCGCCGGGTCCTGCGGCATGCGGACACGGAGGTGGAGGTGGCCGGGGTCCGGCTGTCCGTCACGCTCCAGGCGGTGGATGACCCCGAGCTCGTCCAGCGTGTCTCCGGCGCCTACCGGGCCAAGTACGGGTTGAGCTGGCCCGGTCCTGTGGAGTCGATGAACGGGCCCGAGGCCGCGGCCACCACCATGCGGCTAACGAATGCCGGGCAGGTCTCGCAGTTGCCTGCGTGAGGTGAGCCCGAGTTTGCGGAAGATGTTGCGCAGGTGCGCGTCGACCGTCCGCGGACTGAGGAACAGCTTCGCCGCCACCTCCTTGGAGGTGGCGCCGTCGGCGACCAGGCGTGCGATGTGCACCTCCTGCATCGTCAGCTGGTCCGATGCCTTCGACGTGCGGCTGCGAGCCTGCTCGCCCGTGGCGCGCAACTCGCCCGCGGCGCGCTCGGCGAACGCCTCCACACCGAGGTCGGACAGCGACTCGTGCGCAGGCCGCAGCGCGGACCGGGCGTCACGTCGTCGGCCCTGGCGGCGCAGCCATTCCCCGTACAGCAGCTGCGCCCGCGCGCGGTAGACGACCAGTGCGCCGTCGTCGAGCAGAGCGATCGCCTCCTGGTAGGCGGACTCGTCCTCGGTCACCAGGGCCCGCGCGCAGGCCTCGACGCCAAGGCCCCACGCCTGTCGGCCCGCTTGGGTGCGTTCTTGGAGGGACGCGAGGGCCGCGGCGGCGACCTCGGTCTCGCCGCATCGCACGGCCGCCTCGACCAGCTCGGGCAGGGCAAGGCCCGACGTGCCGAGGGCGCCGTACTCGACCGCTTGTTTTGCCGCCTTCAGCGCGGCCGGGTAGTCGGCGAGGCCGTTGCTGAATACGGCCGTGGCCCACTGCACGCTGAGGCTCATCCGGTGATCCACCGACGCGAACAGTTCGACCGCTTCCTCGCGCCGTCCGCGCAGCGCGGCCAGGTGGAGGCGTGGATAGACCAGCGGCGCGGCGCCCGTGGCATCGGCGATCGCCTCCTCCTCGGAGATCAGCTCCGTCGCGGCACCGAAGTCGCCGGTGTGCACGGTCGCGGTGGCCAGCATGGCCAGTCCGATGGGCAGCTCGTGGAAGGAACCCGATTCTCGGCCCGCCGCGACGGCACGGGTGGCGATGCCGTACATGGCGTCGCGGTTCCACAGTTCGGCGGCCAGCATGAAGCCCAGTGAGGGCCGCCTGGCCCACACGTCGTGGCCTGCGTCGCCGACGACCGGCCTCAGGATCTCCCCCGCCGCCCGATGCCCGTCACCGACGAGGGTGGTGAGGCCGGTCAGGAGCGCCGCCGCGCCGGACACCGGCTGTCCCGACGGCGGGGCCTTCCTGACGGCGTCCACCACGTGGTCGAGGTCGCCGAGCAGGACGCCCATCTCGATGGCGTCCAGATAGCACTCCCGTGACCAGGCGGGGTCGGTGGCCGCCAGCAGGGCGGCGGCGCGCAGGAGGTGTTTTGTGGGGCCTTCGTCTCCCCGGCGGCGGACGAACGACAGCCTGCCGCGGAGCAGGTCGGCCCTGGCGGCCTGGCTCGGTTCGGCGGTCCGGACGGTGGTGAGCAGTTCGGCCGCCGTGTCGAAGTCGCCCACCGAGAGCGTGTTATGGACCGCGGCGAGGATCCGCTCGGCGCGTCGGACCGGGCTGATCGTGAGTGCGGCCGAGCGTTCGAGGAAGGCCGCCGCCGCCGCGACACCGCCACGCTCCCGGGCGCGGGTGGCGGAGGCTTCGAGTTCGGCGGCGACCTGCTCGTCCGGGCCGGCACTGGCCTGGGCGCGGTGCCAGGCCCGCCGGTCGGGATCGGCGACCGGGTCGGTCGCGGCGGCCAGGGCCTGGTGTGCGCTGCGCCGCTCCTCCGGCGTCGCGGCGTGGTAGGCGGCCGAGCGGGCGAGGGGGTGGCTGAATCGGATCCGGGTGCCGAACTCGACCAGCGGGGCAGACTCCGCGGCGACTGCCGCGTCGATGCCCAGGAGTTCGGCCGCACGCCACAGCAGGGCGGGGTCGCCGATCGGGTCGGCGGCGGCGACGGTCACCAGCAGCCGGGCCGCCGGTGGCAGGAGCTCCAGCCGGGAGCGGAAGCTCTGCTCGATCACGCCTGGCACCGAGCCGGGTTGGGCGAATCCGCCCGCCATCCCGCCGAGTCCGGCGGTCCTGGGAAGTTCCACCAGCGCGAGCGGGTTGCCACGCGCCTCGGCCAGGATGCGGTCGCGCACCCGCTCGTCCAACGGGGCGCGGACCGCCGCGGCCAGCAGGGCGCGGGCATCCGATTCGCCGAGCCCCCGAAGCGAATGGCCGGGCAGCTCGTCCAGCTCCGGCAGACGGCTCGGCTCGCGCGCCGCGAACAGGAGGGCGATCGGCTCGGCCGAGACCCGGCGGGCCACGAAGGCCAGCACCTTGGCTGACGCCCGGTCCAGCCACTGTGCGTCGTCGACGACGCACAGGAGCGGGCGTTCCCGCACTGTCTCCACCAGGAGGCCGAGCGACGCGACGCCGACCAGGAACGGATCGGGTCTGCCGCTGTCGAGGCCGAAAGCGATCTCCAGCGCCTTGCGGTGCGGCGCAGGAAGCGCCGTCAGCCGGTCGGCGACGGGCGCGAGCAACTGGTGCAACGCGGCGAACGGCAGCTCCGTCTCGAACTCCGCACCGGACGCCCGCATGACGAGGAATCCGGTCGCGGCCTCGTCCAGGTGACGCAGCAGCGCGCTCTTGCCCATGCCCGGCTCACCGCGCAGGACCAGGGCGCCGCCCCGGCTCTCCCGTGCCGCTCGGAGCAGGGCGTCGAGCTGCCGTGTCTCGTCTTGACGTCCGATCAGCTCATCCGTGTGTGTCTCGGGCATGTTCGAAAACCTATGCGGTGCGGTTGTGTGGCACAGGGGAATCCGGAACAGACCCCAGTGCCCGAGAAGCCGTCCCGCAAGGAGTCGTATAGGCAATGACTACCGACGCGAGCGGCGGGCGCCCGCTGCGAGTGTCGAGACATGACCCGCACCGCAGAGCAACCGACCGCCACCGACTGGACATCACTGGCGGTTCTGGCCACGGCCCAGTTCCTGGTCGTGCTGAGCACTTCGATCGTTAACGTCGCCCTGCCCCGGATCCGGGACGGGCTCGCTCTGTCGGACACGGGCCAGGCTTGGACGGTCAACGCCTACGTGCTGGTCTTCGGCGCGCTGTTGCTGCCGGGCGGGCGCGCAGGCGACGTATACGGCCTTCGCCGCGTGTTTCTGCTGGGCATCGGCCTGTTCGCGCTGTCGTCCCTGGGCGCGGCACTGGCGCCCACGGTGATCGCGCTGATCGCCTGCAGGGCAGTGCAGGGAATCGGTGCCGCGCTGCTGGCGCCTACAGCGCTGGCCCTCGTGCTGACGCTCTATCCCGACAGGGAGCGGCGTGGCACCGCGCTCGGAGTGTGGGGCGCGGTCTCCGGTGCCGGCGGGGCGGCAGGTGTGCTGCTGAGCGGGCTGCTCACCAGTCTGTACGGCTGGCGTGCGGTGTTCGTCGTGATGGTGCCCTTCGCCTTGGCCGTGCTTGTGGCCACCCGGCTGCTCGTCGGGGCCGACCGGCCGCGTGGCGGAAGCCTGGACGCGCCGGGCGCGATGTCGGTGACGGCGGGGCTGGTCTCGCTCACCTACGGCCTGTCCGGCCATTGGCCGCTGGCCGTGGCCGGTGTGGCGCTGCTCGGCCTGTTCGTGGTGCTCCAGCGGCGTGCCACCGACCCGCTGCTGCCGGCGCGGATGCGCGTGGTGGCGGTGCCCAACGTGCTGATGGCCCTGCTGGGCGCGGTCTGGCTCGGCCTGTTCTACTTCCTGCCCCTGTATCAGCAGCGCGCCCTCGGCTACTCACCCCTGGAGGCCGGGCTGACCCAGCTTCCCCTCGCCCTCACGATCACTGCCTCGTCATGGGGCACCGGCAAGGTCTCCGGCCGCCTCGTGCTTCCCACGGGCCTGCTGGTTCTCGCGGCCGGACTGGCCTGGCTGTCCCGGACTCCGGCCGAGGGCACCTTCTTTGCGGACTTGCTCGGCCCGACGCTCCTCATAGGCATCGGTCTCGGGGTGGCCTTCGTCCGGCTCACCGCGATGTCCTCCACGGGCGTCCTGGCCACTGACAACGGCCTGGCCGGCGGGCTGGTCAACGCCACCCGGCAGATCGGCGGAGCCATCGGCCTGTCCTTCCTGACCCTGCTCCCCTCCCCCGGCGCGGCCTTCCTGGCCTGCGCCGCCCTGACCCTCCTCGTCTCGGCTCTCTCGACCCGAAAGGCATGACCATGACTATCGACAAGCCCTATGTCAGCGGCCACTTCACCCCCGTCACCGACGAGATCACCGGCCACGAGCTGAAGGTACGCGGCAGCCTCCCGCCTGAGCTGGACGGCCGCTACTTCCGCAACGGTCACAACCCCAAGCCGGGCGTCACCCCCACGCACTGGTTCCGCGGCGAGGGCATGATCCACGGGGTCCGCCTCACGGGCGGCCGGGCCGAGTGGTACCGCAACCGCTGGGTGCGCACCCCCTACCTGGACGGCGCGCCCTTCACCGGAACCGAACTCGAAGTCAGCGCCGCCGCCACCAACATCATCTTCCATGGAGGCCGTTACCTGGCTCTGCAGGAGGCCAACCTGCCCTGGGAGGTCAGCGCCGACCTCGACACGATCGGCGTCCACGACTTCGGCGGCAAGCTCACCAGCGCGATGACCGCCCACCCCAAGGAGGACCCGGAGACCGGCGAACTGCACTTCTTCAGCTACAGCCCCTTCCCGCCGTATCTGACCTACTACGTGGCCGACGCCTCCGGCGACATCGTCAGCTCGGAGGTCATCGACGGCTCCGGCCCCTCGCTCATGCACGACTTCGCCATCACCCGCGAGCACGTCGTCTTCATCAACTCGCCGGTGGTCTTCGACCACGCCGAGCAGTCCGGCATCCCCTACCGCTGGCACGACGACGTCCCGCTGCGCATCGGCGTGATGCCGCGCGCCGGGGGCAGGACCACCTGGTACGAAGTGGCCGACCAGGCAGCGCTGTTGCACGTGACCAATGCCTATACCGACGCGCAGGGCCGGATCGTCCTCGAAGCACCGTGCTTCGACCGTTCCGCCTGGGAGAGCTCGTGGAAGTGGTGGGTCGGCGCTCCCGGCTACGGCACCAGCCCGGACGCCGGCTCGACCTTCTACCGGTGGATCATGGACCCGGCCACGGGCAAGGTCACCACCGAGTCCCTCAACGACCTGGCCACCGAGTTCCCGTCGATCAACGACGCCCACACCGGTTCGGCCTACCGCTACAGCTACGCCATCGCCTTCCCCGGCACCGGGCTGTCGGGCTATCACACCGTCAAGTTCGACACACAGTCCGGCCAGGAGAAACTGCTCGCGCACGGCGAGGGCCGGATGCCCGGCGAGGCCGTCTTCGCGCCCGCCGCGGGCGGGACCGCCGAGGACGACGGCTACCTGCTCACCATCGTCAGCGACCTCAGGGCCGACGCCTCGGAACTGCTCGTCCTGGACGCGAGCGACCTGAGCACCGTGGCCGCCGTCGAACTCCCCCGCAGGGTGCCCGCCGGCATCCACGGCCACTGGATCCCCGATTCCGAACTGCCTGCCTGACCCACCCGAGCCGTCCGGGCCGTCGCTGATCCCCCGCAGCAACGGCCCGGGCTCCAACCCCACCTCGGCAGCCGTGTCAGCAGCAATTCCGCCAGGAGACCCGAACACGGCGCCGGTGTCGACTTCGACGACGGCGCCACGCAGTCCATCAACACGAAGGAGAACTGCCATGTCCGCTTCCGCCAACGCCCTGCTCGCCGAGGCTTGGAAGGACCTGTGGAACAACGACCTGTCCCAGACCGACAAGATCATCGCGCCTGACTTCATCGCACACGCCGCCCCCATCACCGGCTCCGGCGACGACACCGTGCACGGCCGCGAGGGCCTGAACGGCTGGGTGACCGGCATCCACACCATCCTGCGCGACCTCAGCTTCGAGATCACGGTCGGCCCGATCGCCACTGACGACTTCCTGGTGGTCCGCTGGGCAGCCGAAGGCACCTACGCCGGAGGCTTCCCCGGCGCGTCCGACGACGCCGTGGGCAACCGCGTCCACTTCACCGGCACCGATACCCTGCTGATCAAGGACGGCATGCTCGCCGAGTACTGGGCCAACGCCGACAGTCTGCTGTTCGTGCAGCAACTCGGGGTCCGCGAACTGTCCTGACCAGCCTGCAGCCCGTCTGCCCCATCCGCTCGCGCCGCACTGTCACCGGTGCGGCGCGGACCGGAACGGCCGTGCGCGCCATACGCTCGGCACATGTCCGACGTCACGTCCGCCGGCGCCACAGCCGACGACCTTCCTGCACCGGCCGAGGGCCTGGTACTCACGCACTTCCTCACGGTCAGCGATGTCCCTCGCTCGCGGGCGTTCTACGCAGACGTACTGGGTGGAAGGGTGGTGATGGACGAGAACCCCTGCATCGTCAGGGTCGCCAACAGCTGGATCATCATGAACCCGGGCGGGGGCCCCACCGACGACAAACCCGATGTCGTCCTTCGCACACCGGAGGACCTCAACACCGTCTCCAGCTTCCTGAACGTACGGGTGGCGGACATCCACGACTTCTACGCCACGGCGCGCGCCAAAGGGGCCGAGTTCCTGACTCCGCCCATCGACCGCCGTGCCGAGCTGCGCTGCTACATGCGTGATCCGGACGGCTACCTCATCGAGGTGGGCCAGGCCACGGGCCTGCTCAAAGGAATCCTGGCGCGCACCGGCACAGAAACCTGACGACAGCGCCTGATCAGGGCGGCATCCCTGATGCCGCACCGCCAGATCCCGGGCCTCGATCCGACCGCCACTCCCAGCTGAGCAGACTGCGTGGAGTGCATTGGAGTGCATGGCGGGCTGCGGACCGGGGTGGTCGTTTCATCTCCGGGGCTGCGCGGCGTGCGGGCATATCGGACGCTGCGATGCCTGACCCCCGCAGCACGGAACGAAGCACGCGCGCGGCGGGACACTCTCTCCTTCCTGACCAGCTTCGAACCGGGAGGGAGCTGCTCCACTGACCGCGCTCGATCGTTGGCCTCTCCGGTCCGGTGGTCAGATCTGCCGGACCGGGTCCGTGATGCCTCCGGGGCACGCGAGCGCAGCGATGTCCCATCCGGCGCGTTCGGCCCCGGCCCGGTAGGCGCTTTCGTAGAAGGAGAGGACGGCGGCACGGGGGTCGGTCTCGACGCGGGCTTCGTCGTAGCACAGCACGGCCAGGTGGCTGTCGCCGCGCGTGACCCACCGCGCGGACGCGGGGCTGAGCGGCGCCCCGGCCAGGCCGGTGGGCTCGGGGGCTGTGTAGGAGTAGAAAGCCGGTTCGGTGAAGGTGTCGTCGCCGAACCAGAAGCCGAAACTGATCACTTCCCGGGAGTACGCCTCCCGGGTTACGGGGTCGACCTGCCGGGGCTGGTCGATCTGTCGCCCGGAGAACCGGCTGTGGGCGATGTCGAAGGTGTGCCAGAAGTGGTGCACCGGGCTGCTCTTTCCCGAGAAGCCCGCCGCGAACTCCTCCAGCACGGACGCCACCTGGCTCAGGACCCGCCAGTAGCGGTTGGCGGCCACGGGATCGTAGGTCGCGTGCTCGGTGTCCTGGGCGAACGGCCGGCCGGTGTCGGGCAGGTCGAAGGGCCTGGGAATGGCGATGTCGACCCGAACGCCCAGCGCGTTCAGAGCGGCCAGGGTCGCGGCGTGGAAGGACGCGACGGACTGGCCCGGAAGCGGGAAGGACCGCTCGTCGCCGTCCAGCGTCGCGACGATGAGCCGGTGGTCGACGAAGTCGAAGTCGATCGTGAAGATCGGATTCCCGTCGACCTGACCCATCGGACGCGTGGTGATGCCGCGCCCCGTGACATGGAACGGGACGTTCCACCAGTGGTTGCGCCGGGTGCTCGCCGCCAGGCGGATCTTGCCGACGATCTGTGCGAAGCGGTGCAGCGTCTCCTTGGTGTCCCGCCACTCTGTCAGGGGAATCGGTGGGAACAGCTCCATCACGCTCCCATGATGACCCCGAGCGCGGCGTCCGGCACCCGCGCCGGGGGCCGGAGGGAACGGGTTCAGTCCCCGGCCGCCAGGGCCTGCGCGCACTGAGAGCGGGGATGGTTGCTCCTGGCCCTGGGCGGCTGCGGCCAGGAGGCCGGTCAGGCCCTGAAGGTGGGTGGCCGGACCGCGGGCCCGGTCGAGCACGGGGTCGGTGAGGAAGGCCGGCGTCAGCAGGACAGAATCCGAAGTCCGCAGAAGTCCAGAAACCTACGACCTGCGCCGCGGCGAACCATTTCACCCGGGGCACGCCAGGCAGCCTCGCGGCGTCCTTTGCGAAGCGCCGCAACTGCAACTGCAGCGCCGAACGAGGGCGAGCTGTTCCGTGAGTCGTGCACCGCCACGGCCGCATCCGCATCCGCATCCGCATCGGAAGGCACCGTGTCCAGCACGGCCGTCCGGGGTCATGGTGCAGCCGCAGACGCACCGAAGTGTGAGCTCGCACATGAGCGGCATTCAACGAGGCTGCCAGGAAACAGCGCGGCGCCTGGTGACCGGCGCGGCAGGGTGCCGCGCCGACAGTTCACTGCGTCAGTCCCAGCCGCCGAGCAGGCCGGAACTCAGCTGCGCGTCACAGATGTTGTAGCCACCGGCGGCGTGCCCCTTCTTCGTGTGGCCATCGACTGTGACCGAACAGTTGATGTCCCCGGAGCCCTGGAGCTGCGCGTTCACGGTGTAGTACATGGCGTCGTCGTTCAGGGGCAGGGTGGCCTCGAACTTGCCGTTCCGAAATTCACCGTTCCGGCTGTCCGAGTCGGATCCATAGGTGATGTCGAGCGAGCCGAGGGCGCCGGCGGGGGCGGTGCCCCACACCTTGAAGGTGACGACCTTCTGGGCGGTCTTCTTCTTGTTGCCTGGCTTCTGCCCGCTGCCCTGGTCGATGTCTTGGGCGGGCTGCTTGTTGGCCTTCGGCGCGGAGGCGGCGGGCTTGACGTCGCTCGAGGCGCCGGAGCTCTTCGGGCTGGAGCCGCCATTGACGGCGGCGCCGATGATTCCGATCAGCACGATGACGCCGACAAAGCCGAGGCAGCCAAGGCCGAGGATCTTCCCGAAGCCGGTCTTCTTCGGCTGCGGCGGCTGCCACTGCGGCGGGGCACCGTAGGGCTGCTGCTGGGGCCCGCCCCATCCGGGCTGCTGCGGCGGGTATTGCTGGTGGCTCATGGTCCCCCCCAGGGTCAGGTGCGGTTGAGTGCGACACGTGTGACTTGTAGAGATGGCGTGCGGTTGCCGCTAATCGGAGTCATTCACTCGATCGTGGTGAACTTTCCCGTTCCGCCTTGTTCAGCCGCTCCCGGCCATGCCACGCGAGTCCGGCCACCGCCGCCCTCGCCGACCACCGTCATCCGGCAGTTCACGTCGTGGGGCCTTTTCACCCGGGCGGCCCGACTCGAAAGCGCTCAGCGCGGGGAGGCGCTCCACATGCCTGTGATTTTCTTCGACATCGGGGCGACTCTGGCGGATCCGCATGTGGAACCGGACGGCTCCCTGACACTTCAGCCCCGACCACGTGTCATGGCAGTACTCGACGCCCTACGCGACGTACGCAGGGGCATCATCTCCAACCCCGGACCCGGTGACGGTGCCGTCGCACGGGCAGCGGCCGCGCTGCACGAGGCGTTCCCCGACCGCTTTTCGGACGAGGCACTTGTGCACTGGGGAGCCAAGGACAGTCGTGTGATCTTCGACCAGGCGGTCGCGAGCACAGGAGGGACGGCCGCCGACGAGTGTGTGTTCGTGGGCGAGGACGCCGCCGAGCGCGCGTTCGCACGGCAGGTGCGGATGCGTACTGCGGCCCACCCGGTGTTCGCTCTCGCCGCGATGGAGAACCGTCCCGTGTTCCGGGCGCGTACGGAGCTGCCGGACGGCCTGGGCCTGCAGGAGTTGACCGCGGCCGTGGACGAGAGCGAGGCCGTTGTCATGCAGGTCGTGTCCGAGCGGCTCGCGCTCGTCATGGTGACCGCACAGGGCGCCGGAACGCTCACGCGTGCCGGTTTCCCGGTGGATGTGCGGGGACCGGTGGACGACACGGCAGCCTTCCCGGTCAGGGACGACAAGCCCGTCTCGGCAGCCGAAACGCTTGCGGACGCCCCTCACCGAGCCCCCTAGGGGCTTTTGGCGGCTTGACCTGCGCCGGACCCGACAGCCGCGTGATCCGCTCTCGGCAGGCATCCGGATATTCGCGACAAGGAGTGCGTTACGTGAGTGCAGATGGTGAAGAGGACCGGAAGAGCGCCGGCGAAGGCGGGCAGGGCGA
Source organism: Streptomyces sp. BK340 (assembly GCF_007827595.1). Lineage (GTDB taxonomy): Bacteria > Actinomycetota > Actinomycetes > Streptomycetales > Streptomycetaceae > Streptomyces. Next base: position 65,637 of record NZ_VISR01000039.1, on the reverse strand, counting down.
TGACGCCGAGCGCCGGGCGACCGAGAAGTTCATCAGCGACCTGTTGGCGCGGGGCGAGGCGGTGTTCGAGGGTGAGGAGCCGACGCCGCGTACGACACACGTCGTCAAGCGCGGGGACGACGGACGGCTCACCGTCCGTCGTCTGCGCTTCTTCCACTGATTGCGCCGCGACTGCTCAGTCGAAGCACCGCCTCACCAGAGCGAGGCCCTCGCCGGTCGTGCTTCGCGTGATCTCGTGCGTCTTGAGCCGGGAGGGGCTGCCGTCGACGAACGCCGTAGCGGAACGGTACTCCTCGGGTACGGCGACGCGACCGCGGCGGAAGAGGTCCTCGAGGTACGACGTGGCGACCCGCTCGGGGTCGGCCGGGCGTACCGAGCCGCCGGCGGGGTCGGAGCCCGCGATACCGAACCGTCGTTCCTGTGCGGGGGCGGAGAGGATGAGGGGCTGGGTGAGTCCGTACGCCGCCCCGTGGAGCGTCACGGCCGTGAGTCCCTCGTCGTCAGCGCCACCCGGCGTGGCCTCGGCGATTGCGGCGGCTTTGCGTGCCACCTCCGGTTCGGTGATGGACACGGCGGCCTCCAGGGAGAGGATGCCGTGACGGATGAACGCCGATCGCAGGGAGGTTCCGTACTTGCCGCCGTTGCGGCGCTGGTCCGCGGCGATCATGTGACCCGCGACCTGTGCGTAGTAGGCGGACACCACCGGCGCGGCCACGACCGCATCGACCAGCAGCTGTCCCGCGATCTCGGCCGCGAGGCCCAGACCGGCCTGGTCCTGCAGGTCCTGCTGCCGGAAGATCCCGGCGACCACCTTCAGGAACGCACCGCTGAACACCCGGGAGAACGAGTGCGGCTCGCTGGAGAGCATGTTCGCCGGTCCGTTCGGCGGCATCTCAACCGGGTCGTGGTAGAAGAAGCTGTTCGACAGGTTGCGCAGGCAGTCCGCGTCTACCGCGTTCGGGTGGCCCTGGCGGATCGCAGCGCCCAGTTGCTCGGCCATCCTCGTCACCCGCGAGGACAGTTCGAGGTCGCTCTGTGTCTCGGCCAGTACCGCGATCCGCAGAGGTTCCAGCTGGAGCGAGGTCAGCAGCGCGCTGATGTCTCCGAAGGCTTCGTGCAGGGCGGCCGTCTCCGCGCTCGCGGCGTTGAACAGCCGGGGGCACAGGGCGTCGAGGATCGCGTGACCCGTCTCGTGCGCGACGACCTCCGGGCTCTCGCACGCGGCGACAGTGACACCTGCCACCGTACTGCGGAAGAACCACAGGCCTTTCCTGTCATAGAAAGCGTTGAGGTCGTTTCCTGCGTTGAGGTGCGCGGTGAGGGCGCGTCCGACCATGGGATGCCAGTGCGTTCCGGTCGGAACCAGCGGACCCCAGGTCTGGCTGGCCCTGCTGAGCGCATCGGCCGCCACCCAGTAGCGGAAGGCCTCAGTGCCGGGCCCGGCACCATTCGGCTGCGGCGCGGCTTCCGCGATGGCCGTGGGGAAGGGTTGGGTGTCGAGCTGGGGAACGGGGTGCGGTACTGGCATGTTGACCTGCGGAGGGAATCCGGGGTCGTCCTCGTAGACCAGAACCGTCGGAATCGTGGCGTGCTGTTGCTGCACCGTCATGGCGCCTCGCTGAGTGGGAGAGATTGCGGGTGGTGGAATCCACCACAGGGAGACCCTTGAGCAAGGGTCCCTCGTGTTCAGTACGAGGGCCCGGTAGCCCACTGTCAATTCGAACAGGAGCAGATGGGGCAGCCTTCGGTTGGCGGTCGTCGTAGCGGAGCGGCCGGTCATTCTTGACCCTTGGCCGGTTCGCATGCACCAGCAGACCCAGCGACAGATGACGGCCGAACGAGTGACGCAGACAGTACCGGCCCCGGTACAGGACACCTGGCGATGCCCTGGCAGACGTCGCAGGCCCGGCACTGTCTGCCCGACCGCCGACCGATGCGGTCCGTTGCGACGGATGCGGAGGTCGCTTCTCGTCATGTGTCTGATTCCCCCGAGAGCGTCTTGCTGAAGTGGGTGATGGGGCGCTCCACTCGCTCGCCGTCCACGGTGATGTCGACCGCCTCGTTGTAAAAGGCGAGCAACCCCTTGACCGGTCCTACCGCGGGCAGCGGGTCCGGGTAGCTCCAGACCAGGTTCGGCGGCACGTCGGCTTCGCCGCGCCACGACCAGTACTCGGCGGTGCCCTAAGGCCGGTCAGCGCCCGACGGTACCCACACGACCCCTTACACGCGTCCCGACGGGAACCAAGGCTGGGGAGGGTCACCCATCAGCCCAGACGGCCTCGTACAGGGGCGGGAAGGAGTCCCGATGAGCTCGTCGACCCTCGGCGCCCCAGCCCTGGAACGGCTGGTCGCGGCGGCCGTGGCCGCACCCTCCTTGCACAACACTCAGCCCTGGCGCTTCCGCTTCGACGCCGGCACCCGCACCGTACGCATCCACGCGGCCGCGGACCGGGCGCTGCGCCACACCGACCCCGTGGGCCGCGCCGTCCATCTATCAGTGGGTTGCGCGGTCCTCAATCTGCGCATCGCCGCGGCCCACTTCGGCTGGGAGCCGGTGACCCGGCTGCTCCCCTGCCCCGACCGGCCCGCTCTGCTCGCCACGGTCCGGCTCGCCGAATCGGTCCGCGGTGGACCGTCGACCGGCCTGTACGAGGCGGTGTGGCGTCGGCACAGCAGTCGTTTCCCCTTCTCCGGGCGACCGCTGCCGTCGGACGTGCTCGCCGAGCTGACCGAGGCGGCCCATCTGGAGGGTGCCGTCCTGCGTTTCACGGGGCACGACGACACTGACCGGGTGCTGCGCGCCACGTGGGAGGCCGAGTGGCGCAACCGCGCGGACTCCGACCGAGCAGCCGAGAGCCGCCGGCTGGTCCGTGCCCCGCACTGCCGGTCGCTGGGACTTGCATCAGCGGCGCTGGGGCCGCAGGACACGCTCGATCGCATGCCCATGCGGGACTTCGGGGCGCATCGGCACTCGGAGGTGCTGCCGGCCCGGGCCTTCGAGACCCACCCGACGCTCGCGCTGCTGTCCACGGCACACGACCGGCGGACGGATTGGCTGCGGGCTGGTCAGGCCCTGGAGCGCGTGCTTCTGCTCGCCACCCGGCGCGGAGTGCGTGCGTCGCTTCTTCATCAGACCATGGAGTGGCCCGATCTGCGCCGGGTCCTCGGCGGTCTCCCGGCCCACGGCCCCCGTGGGCACGCGCAGATGGTCATCCGGCTCGGGTACGGCCCCGAAGGACCGGCCTCGCCGCGCCGTACGGTGAAGGAGGCGATGGAGGGCGACGTGTGATCACGTGCCGCCCGGTCCAAGGGCGACGCGACCGGGCGGGGTCGTTGCTGCGTCGCGACGTGGGCATCCGATGGCCGTCTGCCGCGTGTCAGCCCGCGCCGACGTGCCGGTGCGGTGTCTCCGCGCTCTCCGGTTCACACCGTACGCGCACTTGTACCTCGGGAGCATCGGCCAGTGTGTTGCTCTCCGTGCAGTGGGAGACCACCGCACGCGTCGCGGCCAGTCGCTCGGCCGGCAGGGACGGGGACTGACACGGTCATCGACAGGGCGGCGACCCGTGCGGGGCGGTCGTCGGCCGTGCGAAAGTCCGCCCGGACGGTCAGGCCGTCGCGGCTCAGGCCGTGCCGGTCCGGATATCGGCCCGCCCAGTGCGCGGTGCAGGCGGCCACGGACGCGACGAAGAGTTCCACGGGCGTGGGTGCCGTGTCCTTAACCCACCACCACTTCGGCCCGGGGCTGGTCGACGGTCAGGGTGTGTCCCGGTACCCGCATCTCGAAGGCGTCGCCGGCGACGGGCGTCACGTCGACGCCTCCGCCGCGGCAGTCCGGGGATGGTTCGACCGCGGCGGCCTGGAACAGCAGCAGACCGGCCAGGCGCCGGGCCTCCCCGGCGGTCAACGACAGCGACGGGGACCGGCTGTCGTGGGGGACGCGGGGGGGGGTGTCCAGGAAAGACGCGTCCCATGGCTGGCGGAAGACTGTGGGGTGCGAGGCGCGTGACGTTGATGGTGCGTCCGCAGCGCCTGGTCATTTCGTGGCATCTCCCTGCCGCATGCCTTGCCCGTGAGCTCCCAGAGTGCTCGTCAGGGGTGCCCCACCCACCCGAGTCCGGGCCGGCGGGCCGGGACGGCGCCGGTTGTCCGTCCTGGCACCTTCCATCCGACCGCGGTCGCGGCTGTCATGACGCGGCTCGCCTGCCGACGCCAGGCCTCACCCGGCGGACCTGCCGCCCTCTGTCGAGTCCGGCGATTGACCCAGCGGCGCGTGCCACACCAGCCGCGCCCCCTTTCCAACAGGGCTTTCCAACTCCATGCCGCCGCCGAGCTTCTGCGCGCGCTCGGCCATGTTGGTCAGACCACTGCGGCGACCTCCGTCCGGGATGCCGACGCCGTTGTCCGTGACCGTCAGGCGGACCTGCTTGCCGTCCGTCTCCAGCACGACGTCGGCGCGGTCGGCGCGGGCATGCCGGGCGACGTTGGTCAGGGATTCGGTGAGCACGGCCATGACGTGGTCAGCGGTCGGACCGGGCACGTGCGTGTCGAGCAGGCCCTCCATACGAACACTGGGAGCGAAGCCCAGAAGTGGAGCGGCCTCGCCGATCGCCCGCACCGCACGGGAACGCAGGCCGGGCGCCGCGTCGTCGTGGCGGGACCGCAGACCGAAGATTGTCGACCTGATGATCTTGATGGTTTCGTCGAGATCGTCCACCGCTCGCAGGATCCGCTCGGAGGCCATCGAGTCCTGGACGCGGCGACCGGCGCTCTGCAGGGTCATGCCGGTGGCGAAAAGCCGTTGGATGGCCAGGTCGTGCAGATCACGCGCGATGCGGTCGCGGTCCTCCAGCAGGGCGATCTGTTCGGCGTCCTGGCGGCGTTCCGCCAGCTCCATCGCGACGGCGGCCTGCGCGGCGAAGACCTGCAGCGGCTCGGTCTCCTTCTCGGAGAACTCCCGACCGTCCGACTTCCGGACCAGCAGCACCACGCCGCGGGCCTCGTCGCCCGTGCCGATCGGCACGGCGACGGCCGGTCCGAGCCCTTCGAAGCGCGGCGGACCGGCCGAGTCCCGGGAGTCACGCAAGATGTCCGGGCTACTGACCGGCGCCCGCTGGACGAACGCCTGCCCGATGAGCGTGCCGTCGACGGGCAGTATGATCCCTCGCCACGCTTCGGCGTCCTGGCCTACGGCGAGTTCGACGGCAAGGGTGTCGGTTCCGCTCACCGGCACGGCCACCACGCTCAGGGCCGAGGCGGTGATCTCCCTGGCCCGTTCGGCGATCAGCGGCAGCACCCGGCCCTGGTCCGCGCCGGACATCAGGGTGTGGGTGATCTCGGCGTTCGCCTGGAGCCAGCGCTCGCGGAGCCGGGACTCCTCGTAAAGACGGGCGTTGTCGATCGCCACGCCGGCCGCCACGGCCAGCGTCGCCAGCACCGACTCGTCGTCCTCGTCGAACTGCTGCCCGCCGCGCTTCTCCGTCAGGTACAGGTTGCCGAAGATGTGATCGCGCACCCGGATCGGAACGCCGAGAAAGGTGTTCATCGGCGGGTGGTGGGCCGGGAACCCGTAGGAAGCAGGGTGGTGGGAGAGCTTGGGCAGGCGCAGCGGCTGGGGGTGGCGAATCAGCTCGCCCAGGATGCCGTGGCCCTCCGGGTAGGGGCCGATGCGCGCGATCTGCTCAGCGTCGACGCCCACGGTGTGGAAGGCGGACAGTCGCTTGCCGTCCGGTCCGATCACCCCGAGCGCCGCGTACTCAGCGTCGACCAGGGCCGCCGCGGCCTCGACGATGCTGCGCAGCGCCTGCTCCAGGTCGAGTTCGCGGCCGACCGACAGCACGGCTTCCAGGAGGCTGCGGACCCGGTCCCGGGTGCCGCGCGCCGCGTCCAGACGGGCCTGCAACTCCTCCAGCAGCTCGTCCAGCCGCAACTGAGGCAGCCGTACCTGTGCCTCGCGGGCCTCCTCGGCGTTCGCCACCGCTGTTCCTCCAACGCCTCACCGCATGCCGCAGCCTTACCCGTGCACCTGCCACGGTAGCGGCTCGAACATGGAGACGATAAGGGATCAGCGAGACCGCGCGGTCGGCCGGAGCCGTCAACTCCGGGGCAGCCGGGTCGCTATGTACGAAGTGAGGTCGAGCAGGCGGTTCGTGCAGCCCCATTCGTTGTGATACCACCGAGGAGCTTGCCAGGTCGCCGTGCGTCTGGGTGAGCGGGGCGTCCAGGACGCACGAGGCGGGGTCGCCGACCACGTCTATTTCACTTGGTAAGCCGGCGATGACATATGAGGGGCGCGGCGATGGCGGTGAAGGCGAGGAAGTGTTCCGGCTTGCGCTCGTAACGGGGGTGGAGGCTTCGGCAGCCGGACAGCCAGGACACGGTCCGCTCCGCGACCCAGCGGTGTCGGCCCAGCCTCGGTCTGTGTCGGAATCCATTCTTTCCAGGATGGCCGAGGTCCAGGGCCGGTCGGCCTCCATTTCGCCTGCGTCAGTGGGCCACGAGGCCGCGCTCACGGAACTGGCCCCGTACCCGGTCCACCAGCGCCCTGTCGGGAACCGGTGTGTCACGCAGGGGGAAGGGGATGCCCAGGGCGTCGTACTTGGCGGTGCCGAGCTTGTGGAACGGAAGGATGTCGACCCGTTCCACGCAGTCGAGGCCGGAGAGGAATCCGGCGAGTCCGTCGACGGCGTCCTCGTCGTCGGTCCAGCCGGGCACCAGGACGTACCTGATCCACACGCGCTTGCCCAGCCGTTCGAGGCGGGTGGCGAAGTTCAGGGTGGGGGCGAGGGCGCCGCCGGTCAGCTTTCGGTAGGTCGTGACGTCGAAGGATTTGATGTCCAGCAGCACCAGGTCGGTGGCGGCGAGCAGGCCGTCGGTGGCGCGGGCGCCGAGGAGACCGGAGGTGTCGAGAGCGGTGTGCAGGCCGGCCTCCCTGCAACGGCGCAGGACCGCTCCGGTGAAGGCCGGCTGGAGCAGGGGTTCGCCGCCGGTGAGGGTCACTCCCCCGCCGGCCGTGACGAGGAAGTTCCGGTACTTGTCGATCTCCTCCATCACCTCGTCGACGGTGGCCTCCCGGCCGTCGCGCAGGTGCCAGGTGTCGGGGTTGGCGCAGTAGAGGCAGCGCAGGGGGCAGCCGCTGACGAAGAGGACGAACCGGGTCCCGGGGCCGTCCACGCCGGTGGACAGGTCCCAGGAGTGGATCCGGCCGGTGACCGATCCCGATGCCATGGCCGGGGACATGACGCTCACAGCGATCCGTGGAATGTGCGGCTGATCACGTCGAGCTGCTGCTCGCGGGTCAGGCGGACGAAGTTCACGGCGTAGCCGGAGACCCTGATCGTCAGCGCCGGGTACTTCTCCGGATGCTCCATGGCGTCCTCCAGCACGGCGCGGTCCAGCACGTTGACGTTCATGTGGAAACCGCCCGAAGCCATGTAGGCGTCGAGGATGCCGACCAGGTGACCGGCCCGCTCCCCGGGAACGTGACCGAGTCCTTCCGGGGTGATGGTGGTGGTCAGGGAAATGCCGTCGCGGGCGGCCTCGTAGGGGAGTTTCGCCACCGAGAGGGCGGAGGCGGCCACACCGTGCCTGTCACGGCCGTTCATCGGGTTGGCGCCGGGGGCGAAGGGCTGTCCGGCGCGGCGGCCGTCGGGGGTGTTGCCGGTGTGCTTGCCGTACACCACGTTCGAGGTGATGGTCAGCACCGACTGAGTGTGCTCGGCGTCGCGGTAGGTCGGGTGCCTGCGCACCTTCGCCATGAACGACTCCACCAGGTCGACGGCGAGGGCGTCGGCACGGTCGTCGTTGTTGCCGTACGCAGGGAAGTCCCCCTCGGTATGGAAGTCCACCGCGAGTCCGGTCGCGTCACGGATGACCTTCACGCGGGCGTGCTTGACGGCGGAGAGGCTGTCGACGGTGACCGAGAGGCCGGCGATGCCGCAGGCCATGAACCGGTGCACGGGATGATCGTGCAGAGCCATCTCGATGCGCTCGTAGGCATATTTGTCGTGCATGTAGTGGATGACGTTGAGCGCGTCGACGTAGGTCTGGGCCAGCCAGTCCAGGACGCGGTCGTAGGCGACCGACAACTCGTCGAAGTCCAGGTACTCGCCGGTCAGCGGGGGCATCTCCGGGGTGATCTGGTCGCCGGTCATCTCGTCCCGGCCGCCGTTGACGGCGTACAGCAGGGCCTTGGCGAGGTTGACGCGCGCGCCGAAGAACTGCATCTGCTTGCCGACCGCCATGGCGGAGACGCAGCAGGCGATGGCGGTGTCGTCGCCGGTGCGCGGGCGCATCAGGTCGTCGGACTCGTACTGGATGGAGCTGGTGTCGATGGACACCTGAGCGCAGAACTCCTTGAAGCCGACGGGCAGTCGGGGCGACCACAGGACGGTGAGGTTCGGTTCCGGGGCCGGGCCGAGGTTGTAGAGGGTCTGCAGGAAGCGGAAGGAGGTGCGGGTGACCAGTGGGCGGCCGTCGGCGCCGATGCCGCCTATGGACTCCGTGACCCAGGTGGGGTCGCCGGAGAACAGGGCGTCGTACTCGGGGGTGCGCAGGAAGCGCACGATGCGGAGTTTGATGACGAAGTCGTCGATCAGCTCCTGGGCGCGGGACTCGTCGAGGAGCCCTTCGTCCAGGTCCCGCTGGAGGTAGACGTCCAGGAAGGTGGAGGTGCGGCCCAGTGACATGGCGGCGCCGTTCTGCTCCTTCACCGCGGCCAGGAAGCCGAGGTAGAGCCATTGGACCGCCTCGTGCGCGGTGGCCGCGGGCCGGGTGACGTCGCATCCGTAGGACGCGGCCATCTCGGCCAACTCGCCCAGCGCCCGGATCTGCTCGGCGAGTTCCTCGCGGTCGCGGACGACGTCGGCGGTGGACGGCCGGGCGTCCAGCAGGGCGCGTTCGGCGCGTTTGGCCTCGGTGAGCCGGTCGGTGCCGTAGAGGGCGACCCGGCGGTAGTCGCCTATGATCCGGCCGCGGCCGTAGGCGTCGGGCAGGCCGGTGATGATGCCGACCTTGCGGGCGGCGCGCATGGCGGGGGTATAGGCGTCGAAGACACCCGAGTTGTGAGTCTTGCGGTAGGTGTCGAACACCTTCGTCACGAACGGGGCGGGCTCGAAGCCGTACGCCTTCAGCCCGTTCTCCACCATGCGCAGGCCGCCGTTGGGCATGATCGAGCGCTTGAGGGGGGCGTCGGTCTGCAGACCGACAACCAGCTCGCGATCGCGGTCGATATAGCCGGGGGCGTGCGAGGTGATGGTGGAGGGGGTGGCGGCGTCGACATCGAGGATGCCCTTGCGCCGCTCCTCCGGGAACAGCGCGCTGACCTTCTCCCAGACCGCACGGGTGCGGTCGGTGGGGCCGGTCAGGAAGGAGGCGTCACCCTCGTAGGGGGTGTAGTTGGCCTGGATGAAGTCGCGTACGTCGATGCGCTGACGCCACCCGCTCCCGGCGAACTGCCGCCAGGTGTCGGCGGTCAGGGGGCCGGTCGTCATCGTCGCGGTCATCACAGGTCCTCTCGTCGGACAGTCTCGTCACTGTCGATGCTCGTCGTGGGGGTCCGCGGCGGGGAGTGCCGGACAGGGCATCGGGCGATCCCGTTGGGTCCCGGCCGGCCGGGACCTTCGGCCCCGGCGTGGTGCGGCGGTGTCAGTCGTGCGGAACCACAGCAACAGCGCATCCGACGTGGTGCAGGGCGGCGTGCGTGACGGGCCTCCGTGTGCACGCCGATCTGGTGTTCGATGCCACGGCGGCCCACCACCAGGAGGCCCGCGTCCCGGGCGGCCCGCATCAGAACAACCGCGCCGCGTCCCTCGGTTACCGTCGCGGCCATGGGGACGTTGGGGTACTTCCGGCGCCAAGGGCGCAGCACCGCGGTCACGGTGCGCTCCTCGTCCGCCAGCGCCTGGGCCTGTGGCCTCGGGGCGGGGGGGGCGGCCCCTCCGAAGCCGCGGACACCAGGGGCACGGATGGAACCGGGGCGGGCCGGAAGTCGTGAACCACTCCACGATGTGATGCGACATCACGTGTCCCCCTCCCTGATCGCTGTATGCGGATGACGTTCAGCCTCGTCCCGGCCGTGCTGGTGGTCGACGGGCCGTAACGCCCCGTCGGGGCACCGATGGTCCCTTCGCAACGTCAAGCCCGCATCCGGGCCCAACGGTCCCTCACGCGGGACGGCCGGCACCTCGCGCCGGATCCGCCCCCCGTCCGACGCTGGAGACATCACGCCCCCAACGCTTGAGGAGCGCCGCGTCATGGTCCGTTACGTGTACGACTTCACCGAGGGTGACCGTGGCATGGCCGGTCTCCTCGGTGGAAAGGGATCGAACCTGGCGGAGATGACCCGCCTCGGGCTCCCCGTACCGCCGGGATTCACCGTCACCACCGAGGCGTGCCGCGCCTTCCTGGAAACGGGCAGCGAACCCGCGGGCCTGTGGGATGAGGTCTCCGCACATCTGTCGGCGCTCGAAGCGTCCGCCGGCCGGGTTCTGGGGCAGCCGGACGACCCGCTGCTGCTGTCCGTCCGCTCCGGAGCGAAGTTCTCCATGCCCGGCATGATGGAGACGATTCTCGACATCGGCCTCAACGACGAGTCCGTCCTCGGTCTGGCCAGGGTCTCCGGCAGCGAACGCTTCGCCTGGGACTCCTACCGCCGCCTCGTCCAGATGTTCGGCAGCACGGTCATGGGGGTCGACTCCTCCCTCTTCGAACGGTCCCTCGCCCTCCTCAAGGACCTGCGCGGCGTCAAGGACGACCTGCACCTGACGGCATCCGACCTGGCCGAACTGGTCGAGACCCACAAGAACCTCATCCGGCAGGAGACGGGGGACTACTTCCCGCAGTCCACCGCCGAGCAGCTGCACCGCGCGGTCCTGGCCGTGTTCGAGTCCTGGAACGGCGAGCGCGCCCGTCTCTACCGGCGCCGCGAGCACATCCCCGACGACCTGGGCACCGCCGTCAATGTGCAGACGATGGTCTTCGGCAACCTGGGCTCCGACTCCGGCAGCGGCGTCGCCTTCACCCGCGACCCGGCCACCGGCCGGCCCGGCCTGTACGGCGACTACCTGCCGAACGCCCAGGGCGAGGACGTCGTCGCCGGCATCCGCAACACCGTCCCGCTGGCCGACCTTGAACGCCTGGACCCGACGTCGTACGCACAACTGCGAGACCACATGCGGGCGTTGGAGGAGCACTACCGGGATCTGTGCGACATTGAGTTCACCATCGAGCGCGGCCGGCTGTGGATGCTGCAGACCCGGGTCGGCAAGCGCACCGCCGAGGCCGCCTTCGTCCTCGCCGCCCAGCTGGCCGATGAGGGGCTCATCACCCCGGACGAGGCGCTGGCGCGGGTGAGCGGCGAGGGCCTGGCCCGGCTGATGTTCCCGCGGTTCGACACTTCCGCCACCCGTACCGCACTTGCCCACGGTGTCCCGGCCTCACCTGGTGCGGCGGTCGGGGCCGTGGTCTTCGACTCCGCCCAGGCGGTACGGCGCGCCGCCGCCGGCGAGAAGGTCGTCCTCGTCCGCCAGGAGACCACCCCCGACGACCTGCCCGGCATGATCGCCTCCCAGGCGGTCCTCACCAGTCGGGGTGGCAAGACCAGCCACGCCGCCGTCGTCGCCCGCGGCATGGGCAAGGTCTGTGTGTGCGGCGCCGAGGAACTCGCCGTCGACACCGACGCCCGGCGCCTCACCGCGGCGGACGGCACCGTGGTCGAGGAAGGCACCGTCGTCTCCGTGGACGGCTCCGCCGGAGCGGTGTACGCGGGAGCGGTACCGCTGATGGACTCGGCGGTCATCCGGCATCTGGAGGACGGCTCTGGCGAGGCGGACGCCGAGGGCGTGGTCGACGCGGTGGCCCGGGCCCTGGCCCGCGCCGACAGCGTGCGGCGTCTGGAGGTGCGCGCCAACGCCGACACCCCGGAAGATGCCGCACGGGCCCGCCGGTTCGGAGCGCAGGGTGTCGGACTGTGCCGCACCGAGCACATGTTCCTCGGCGAGCGCCGCAAGCTGGTCGAGCAGATGATCCTGGCCGGCACGGACGCCGAACGCGACCGTGCCCTGTCAGAGCTCCTGCCCCTTCAGCGGGAGGACTTCACCGGCATCCTGGAGGCCATGGACGGTCTGCCCGTCACCATCCGGCTCCTCGACCCGCCGCTGCACGAGTTCCTGCCCGACCACACCGAACTGGCGGTGCGCATCGCCTCCGCCCAGGCCCGCGGAGAGCAGCCGGACCCGCACGACGTCGAACTGCTCAGTGCCGTGAACCGCATGCACGAGGAGAACCCGATGCTCGGGCTGCGCGGTGTGCGCCTGGGACTGGTGGTTCCCGGCCTCGTGGCCATGCAGGTCCGGGCGATCGGTGAGGCCGTGGCCGAGCGCCTGCTGGCCGGTGGCACGCCCAAGGCGGAGATCATGGTCCCGCTCGTCGGTGACGTCCGTGAACTCCGGCTCGTGCGTGATGAGGTGCAGCGGGTACTGGCCGAGGTCTCCCGGGCAGCCGGCGTCTGCGTCGACTGCCCGGTCGGCACCATGATCGAGCTGCCGAGGGCAGCGCTGACAGCGGGCCGGATCGCGGAGGAGGCCGAGTTCTTCTCCTTCGGCACCAACGACCTCACCCAGACCACCTGGGGCTTCTCGCGGGACGACGTCGAGGCGGAGTTCTTCTCCGCATACCTCGACAAGGGCGTCTTCCCCACCTCGCCCTTCGAGACCCTCGACCGCGAGGGGGTCGGCCGCCTGGTGGGCGTAGCGGTCGCCGAGGGCCGTGCCACCCGCCCGGACCTCAAGATCGGGGTGTGCGGCGAGCACGGCGGCGACCCCGACTCGTTGCACTTCTTCCACACCGCCGGCCTGGACTACGTCTCCTGCTCGCCGTTCCGCGTGCCGGTGGCGCGACTGGAGGCAGGCCGGGCGGCGCTGGAGAAGACCGGGGGCAGCGACAGCAGGTGACGAGGGCGGGCCGCTCGGCCCCCCGGGCCGGGGCCGACCGCTCCACCCTCCCGGGCTGGTCGCCCCTGGGGTGAAAGCGGCGAACGCGGCAGCCTTGAGATGTCAGAGAACGATCGCAGGGAGTGGAGTACATGACTGCCGAGCACAACGGTGCCCGTGAGACCACCGCCGCGGTGCGGGTCCGCGCCGGCGGGGAGGTGGACGAGGAGTCCCTGGCCTACCTGCGCGAGAAGGTCGCTGCCGCCCTCGAACGGCCCGGCCTGCCGCCCGTGAGCGGTGAGGTGCGCGTACAGCGGGCCTCGGCCCACCACGTCGAACCGCCATGGTCCGGCCGCAGCGACATCCGGGTCGGCACCGAACCCGTCGTCGTCCAAGTCCACGAGGCGAGCGCCCGCGAACTCGCCGACGGGCTCCACGACCGGCTGCGCTCCGCCACCGAACGCGTCGCCCACCGAGGCGACACCACCCGCCGGACGGCCGCGCCGCCCCCGTGGCGCGGCGGCCCGCAGAAGTAGGCGTCACAGGCCGCCCGCCCGGCCCGCACCAGTGAAGGAGATGCGCCGTGATCGCCCATGTCGTCGGCGAGATGATGACCACAGACGTCGTGCACGCCCGCCGGACGACCCCGTTCAAGGAGGTCGTGCGACTGCTCGACCATCACCGGATCAGCGGACTGCCGGTGGTCGACGCCGACGACAAGGTCCTCGGCGTCCTGTCCCGCAGCGACCTGATGCGCTGCCAGGCACACCGGGACGGCCTTGCTCCGCCGCCCGCCGTAACAGCGGGCGACGTGATGTCGAGCCCCGCCATCACCGTGCACCCCGAGCAGACCGTGCCGGACGCCGCCCGGCTCATGGAGCGCCGCGGGGTCGAGCGGCTGCCGGTGGTCGACGAGGCCGACCGCCTCATCGGCATCGCCACCCGTCGCGACCTGTTGCGGGTCTTCCTGCGCGCGGACGACGACATCCGCCGCCAGGTGACCGAGGAGATCGTCGTCACCGCGCTGAACCTGCCGTCCGACGCCGTCCAGGTCCGTGTCCGCGACGGTGTCGTCACCCTTGAGGGCCGGGTGGAAGCGCGGAGCCAGGTACCGGAGCTCGTTCACACCGTCTGGCGCCTCGACGGCGTGGTCGGCGTGGTGAACGGGCTGCGCTTCCGCATCGACGACATCGAAGCTCCCACCCCGTCCCACCGGACCGGGAACCCCTGAGCCGCTGCTGGAGATGCCGTCCGGCAGCTCGGTCGGGCCGGGGCCGACGGTCCCTGACGAGCCGGACCGGACGGACGTGAGAGGGATCCTTCGGCGGCTGCCCCGCCCGCCGGGATCCGCCGGAAAGTGCAGTCAGGGAGGGGCGCCGGTCCCCCGCTGCGTCCCTCCCGTCCCGCGCCGCCGCATGAGCATGGCGGTCCCTGACAACGGCGCACACCACCATGACCCGACAGGACGTGCGGCCCCAGGACCGCGTCCGGACCGACGCCCCGTCCGACACCGCGGTCGCCGTGGACCGTCTGGTCACGGCCGGCCTCAAGGCGCTCGCCGAGTACGAGGTCGGGCACCGGCGCCGAGGTCACCCCGTTCGCCGTCATCTCCGACCCCGCGACCTGCAAGAAGTACCCGCTCGCCGACCACGCCCTCACCCCCAGCGTCGCAATCATCGACCCTCTACTCACGACAGCCCTGCCCCGGTCCTCGCGCCGACAGCGGCTTCGACGCCCTCACCCACGCAGGCTCATCGTCGACGAGGGGCTCACGCACGCCGCGCGCATGGCCGGCCGGGCCCTGCGCGATCCCGCGGCCCGGCGCCGGGTCCTGGAGATGCGCCGCGTCTTCCGCCGCCACCAGGCCCATCCGGGCGCCATCAGCATCATCGCCGTCCCCACCACCCCGAATCCCTGAGGAGAAAGACCCCCAAGTCCACGACCGTGATCCATGATCTGGCCGCCGAACTGTCCCTGCCAGAGACCGTGCCCTCAGCCGCGTCCTGTCCCGCGAGGACCGGCTGCGCGTGGTCGGCTTCGCGTTCGCCACCGGACAGGAACTGACCGAGCACACCTCGGCCCTGCCCGTCGTCATCCAGGGCCGACTGGACCTTGTACTCGGCGACGAGAAGTCCGAGGTGACGCCCGGGAGTTGGATCCACCTGCCCGCCCGGCTGCCGCATACCGTCCGCGCCACCGAGCCCACCATCATGCTGCTGCCCATACTGCCCGAGGCATCCAGCAGCTCAGCGGACACCTGATCGTCGCCGTAGCTCATGCCGGTCGCGTGCTGCAGGATCGCCGCGTCCCCGGCCGGCAAGGCTCGGCGCGGTACCGCGTCACTCGTACTGCGGGCGCCATTCGAAGAGCAGGATGGTCACGTCGTCCCGCAGTTGGTTGCGCTGGTGGTCGAGGATGGCGTGGATGAGCAGCCGTAGCACCTCGGCCGGGCACCTGCCGGCGGCGTTGGAGCGGATGATGAAGTCGGTGAACCGGTCGAGGCCGAACTCCGCACCGCCGCATTGCGCGCCTCCACGACACCGTCGGTGCAGAGCAGGACGCAGTCACCCGGTTCCAGGGTCGTCGTCTCGTGGACCTTTCCGGGCTGCCGGGACAAGTGAGCCGGCCAGGCCGATCGGCGGCCGCGGCAGACTTCCGGCACAGCCTCGAGGTCCTCGAGGACGCGGCCGTCCTGCTGACCGTCACCAAGATCTCCTGATCCGCCTGCCACTTCTCATCGTTTGCCGCAGCCGGTGCCGCGGGGCGGAGGACGCTCACGTACGGCCGTCCGGCAACCGGGCTACTGCTCCGGCACGCTGATTCCCGGCGCGAGTAAGGCGAGGCCCCTGGCGATCCCGGCAGGCCATGCAGAGCAGGTGGCTCTGGGGGCGGGGCAGGTTCTCGAGGCCTCGCTGCTCCTGGCCCCGCTTCCCCGTGGATCAGCACGGACCGGGCCACGCAGTCTGGCCACGCCAGGGCGATGGCGCCGAGTACTCTGCCCTCGGACCGCCCTTGATGTGGTCCAGCCGCGCGCCACTGCGCCCTACGTCATCAGCGTCCCTCAGCCTTCCGCGTGGGCGAGCCACAGGTCCGGACCGAAGACTTCGTAGCGGATGCTGCGCGCCGGGACGCCGGCCTGGAGGAGCTGGGTGCGGACGGCCCGCATGAAGGGCAGCGAGCCGCACAGGTACACATCGCCGTCCGTGGGCAGGTCCAGGCCGTCGAGGTCCATCAGGCCGGTGTGGGCGCCGGGTTCCTCGGCCGCCTCTTCCTCGTACCAGAACTCCGCCCTCGCGTGGGGCAGTTGCTCGATCCGGCGCCGGGTGTCGGCGCGCAGGGCGTGGTCGGCCGGGGTACGGTCCGCGTGCAGGGGGACGGCGTTCACCGCCACAGCCGGGATCCGTCGTGCGGGTCCGACCGGCACATCGATCATCCGGTGTAGTCGTCACCCGGAATAGGGCCGAACCGCCCTGGAGGACTGGGCTCCTCGGTCCGGCCCCCCGACAGGCCGTGCGCGTCACAAGCGGGCAGCCCGGTGTGCCCCTTCGGTGGAGGCCGGGCCTGGCTTTTCGTACGGGCACCTGCGGCAGCACAGGAGCGAACCTGGACCGCCGAGGCGTGCTCGACTGTGGCCGGACCGACCACAGGTCAGGCCAGGGCGGCCTTGAGTACGCCGATGGCCGTCTTCGGGTCGGAGAGGGCGTGGTAGATCCCAGGGATCTCGCGGTCGAGGCCGAGCAGGCCGTAGACGGCGTGCATGGCGCCGCGGACGGAGTACTCGACGGTGAAGACGACGTCCTCCGGGATCTCCGTGAACTGGCCGAGGAAGGCGAAGTTCGCGGCGCCGCGCGGGAGGACCAGCGGTCGGTCGTGGACCGTGCGCGGGGCGAACTGGCTGGTGATGTACGGCAGCATCACCGGGATCACCGTCGTCGTCGCCGCGATCTGCTCCTCGATGTCCCACAGGCCGAGGTGGTTGAGCAGTTCGGTGAGGATCTCCCGGCCGGTGGCCTCGGCCATCGTCTTGGCGACGAAGTCGCCCTCGTTGTCGACGAAGAGGCCGTACCCCCACAGGGTGTAGACGTCCTCGGGCTGTCCCTCGAAGTGTGGTGCGTGCGGTACGACGATGGACATCAGCCAGCTGGAGTCCTTGAACGTCATCAGCGCGCCGGTACCGGGAAGGTTTCCGGACAACTCCTCGATGCGGTGCAGGAGCAGGGGGCTGCGCATGGTCAAGGTGAACGACTCCCACTTCGCCTCGTCCACGTTGCCGTGGAAGGCGGCCGGGCGGCCGAAGTCGTCCGCCTTGCCGGCGATCGTCTCCCACAGCCGCCATCCGCCGTCACGCTTGTCCCGGATCAGCTCGGGAGCGGTGTCGTCACTGCCGTAGGCTGCGTCGGCCGTCATTGAGCCGAGGGTGAGGAACGCGTAGTCGGTGTCCGCGAGGTCGTACGCGTCCTGCTGTCCGGCGCGTTCGAGGTGGAGGCGGCGCACCCGCCGGGTGCCGTCCTCCTCGGTGACGAAGTCGACGTCGGTGACCCGCACGCCGTGCTCGAAGCGCACGCCGCGCTCCACCAGCCAGGTCTGCAGCGGGCGAATGATCGAGTCGTACTGGTTGAGCCGCGTGCGGCGCACACCCGCCAGGGTGTGCATGCGTGGGAACTCCTGCATGAAACGCAGGAAGTAGCGCCTGAGCTCGATGGCGCTGTGCCAGTTCTGGAAGGCGAACGTGGTGCGCCACATCGCCCAGAAGTTGGTCTCGAGGAAGTGCGGGGAAAAGAAGTCCTCGATCCGGCGCGCCCCGATCACCGCCTCCGGGAGGACGAGCAGCCGGGTCAGCTCCATGCGGTCCCGGGTGTCGAGGCCGTAGTCGGAGGCGTCAAGGATCTCGGCGTCCTTGCCGATGAGGCGGGCCTTGGCGTCGGTGGGCCACTTGGCGCTGAACTCGCGGATCTCCTCGCGCACCGACATGGTCCCGTCGGTGAGGGTAGGGATGGTTTCCAGGAGATTCCACAGGCACGTGTACGCCTCATCCTCCAGCATGCGGCCGCCGCGGGTGACGTATCCGTCGGGCTCACCACGACCATCCATCGAGCCGCCTGCAAGCGGGAGTTCCTCGAGGATGCGGATGTTCTCGCCGGGGAAGCCGCCGTCGCGGATCAGGAAGGCGGCGGCCGCCAGCGAGGCGATTCCGCCGCCGACGAGGTAGGCCCGAGACTGCTGCGGAGCGTCGGTCATGACGTCCCTCCGTTCTGCCACCCGCTGTCGCGGGCGGCCGGCTGTGGTCAAGAGCCGTGCAGCGGTCCCACCCCTGAGGCGGCAGCGGTGTACGCACGGCGCAGCGCCGACGGGATGCGGCCGGCGCCTGTAACCGTCAGTGAACTTGTTGTGGAACCGGGGCGGGCAGGGGCCGGATGTCCCTGTTCACACGCCGACCGACCCCGGGACTCGGGCATCGCACCCATGGCGAAACCCTGCCGGGTACGGCCGACGAGCATCGGGGCAGAGTGCTCGTGAACGCGCTGACCAGCGCCCGACCATCATCTTCGCGAGGCTCGCGATCAACATCCGGCGCATGCCGTACTGGTCGCCGAGTCGGCCCACGACCGGCGTGGCACGACGGCAGCCGCCCGCCCCCGCGGCCACAGCTCACAGATCCGAGGGAGCCCGGCGGGTTCGGCTGGCTTCTGGTGCGGGAGCTCGCGATTGACGTCCAGGTCAGCGTCGGTCTCACCGGCAAGGCGGTTTCGGTGGTCTTGCCGTTGTCCTATTGAGCCTGATCACCAGCTAGGTGCCCAGGCTGGGCTCTCTCCACCGGCTTGCCGACACGATGGTGACACGGCACTACTGCGCTTCGTCACGGACGGCGATCGGTTGGGTCAAGCGGTGGTGTCGGAGCACCCGTCCATAGAGGACCGCGAGGGTGAGGAACAGCCCGACCACCGCGGAGGGCACGGCGGCGACCGCCCACCAGTCCACGCTGTGCTCGCGCTCCGCGACAGCCCTCAGGCCCGTCCTCACCGGCGGCGCGAGCGTGCCCCCGTTTGGGCGGCGGGAACGAAGGGGTGGAGCTGCAGATCCACGCCCCCCGGTGGATGCGGTTCCGGTCACACGCCCTGGCCTCCTCTTCCACCAGGGGAGGTCAGGGCGAGCCCAGCACGCGCAACACCCGGGCTGCGGGTGGTGACGGTGAAGCCCGGCGGCGCGGGCAGCCCGAACCCGGTCATCTCGGCCAGGCCGGCGCCCTTGCCGCCGGGCAGGTCGGTCAACTCCCGGCTGCCTTAGGCGAATGCGTACACGTACGTCGTCGGTGTGCTCATCGCGCTCTCCGGTCTCTCACTCGTGGGGCACAACGGCCAGCGGGCAGCCGACGTGGTGGACGGCGGCCTGGGTGACGGGGCCGATGCGCGGAACCGTCGGCCGCTCGGCCAGGCGGCGGCCGACGACGAGGAGGCTCGCCGCGGAGGCGGCCCGGACCAGCGCGGTGGAGGCCTTGCCCTCCACAACGGTCTCCAGGACCTCGGTCCCGGGGTACTTGTCCCGCCACACCTTCAGGACAGCGGACAGGAATCCCTGCCACTCCTCGGCCCGCTCGGGATCGTTGACCAGAGCGATGTCTCCTGGGCCGAGGCTGATGGCAGAAGGCGGCTGCCAGGCGTACACGACACGCAGCCGGGCCTGCCGCAACTGCGCTTCCCCGAACGCGAACTCGATCACCTCGTCGCAGGCATCAGCGAGGTCGATGCCGAGCACCACATCGAGGTAGCCGGTCCGGATGGACGGGCTACCGCCGTCTGCCGGGACGTGCTCGTCCTCCGCCTCCTCCCCTGCCCGTACGAGGACCACGGGACGGATGGCCTTCGCGACCACCCCTTGGGCGACGGAGCCGACGAGAAGCCCGGTGAAACCACTCAGACCGCGCGAGCCCAGCACCAGCAGGTCGGCCTGTTCGGCGGCCTTCAACAGGGCTGCGGTCGCCGGGCCCTCGACCTGCTCATCGGTGAGGCGCACGCCGGGTACGGCGCTGCGGATACGCTCCTCCGCCTGCCGCAGGACACGGCGCGCCAGATGCCGCTGCGCGGCGTTCGCCGGCTCCCCTTCCGTCTGGAGAGGATGCCAGTTCCAGGCGTGCACCAGTCGCAGCGGTCGGTCACGACGCACGGCCTCGCGGGCGGCCCACTCGGCGGCGGCGAGGCTCTCGGGCGATCCGTCTACTCCGGCGATGACAGGCGACAGCATGGTGCGCACCTCCTGCGCTTGTTCTGCTCGGTACTGCCAGCATCTTCCTGAGGGGACCCGGTCTGCTATGGGCCGCAAGGGCTCTCGCAGGTCCGTTCGGCCCCTGCGCCGGTCCTTGGACGGTCGGCACGGTGAGAGGCGTGAGAGCGGCTCACTCGTGTGCCAGGGAGGCGATCGTCGTGAGCCGGGTCATCCTTGCCTGCGCCGGCGGGACAGGCCGTAGTCATACGGTCGTGGAATGGCCGGCGCACGAGGCGTCGCTGCGCGACCTGCCGCTCGAGGTGCGTTGCGGCTCACCGCCGAACCATCTGAGTACCACGGCGATGCTCGTGCTCGACCTGTCCGCGGCGGGGGACGACACCCGCCCAGGGTCGGGTGTACGGCTGCACGCCCTACATGCCTGGGAACTTCCCTCCTGCGCCGCCGGGTTGCCCTTCGGTGTTCCCGAGGATGACCGTGCCGGGAGGACCATGAAGTGCAACTGCTGGCCGACGCGCTGCGGCCTTGGCCGGGTGAAGTAACCGCGGGTTCCGGTGCTTGAGGACGGCGTATTGCTCGACCCCGCCCATGCGTTGCTCCACCATGTCGCGGGCGCCGCACTCCTGGTCGTGGTACGCGGCTTTGGCGGGGACCTGGGCTTCGTGCACGCCTTGTTGCGCGAAGCCCGGTGTCCGGTGGCCGTCGTGCCGTGAGACGCAGGCCCGGCAAGGCAGGGAGGCGATGCCCTAAGCAACCGTCATTTCTTCTGCGAGCCGCTCCGCCCAGGCCTCGATCGCGGGGAGGTCGCGGAAGTCGCCGCCCTTGCCGTTGCGGAGGATCATCTGTGCGACTCTGCCCCGCGCGCCCTCCTCCAGGGAGCCGCCGAAGGTGATGTGCTCCCTGACGCCGAGCCGGTCCATGGCGCGCCTGACGCCGGGCACGGGCGGGATGTTCCGCTCCGAGGCTGAAGCGTCCAGCGGTCCGCTGCTGAAGAACCACAGCGGGCGTGCGGCCAGGGCGCGGTGGTGGCGGCGGACGAAGCGGCGCGCGTCCTTGTGCCAGCGGCCGGCGTACAGTGCGCCCCCGATCACCACGGCGTCGTATGTCTCGATGCTCGCCACCGATGGCGCAGGCCGCGCCTCGGCCGTCAGCCCCTCCTTGCACAGGACCTGGGCGACGGCCTCGGCGATCTGCGCGGTCGATCCGTTCGTCGTCCCGTAGGCGACCAGGACCCTGCCGGTCATGGCAGTCCGCCTCCCCTCACAGGCGGCGCAGCCAGTCGTCGGCCACGCCATGCAGGGCCTGCTCGGCGGGCTGGACGTGGCTGTCGTCCGCGCGGTAGGTGAGGTTGCCGACCACCGCGACCACGCCGTCGATCTGCTTGGTCATGGAGACGGCGATCTCCGTCTCACTCTTGCGCTCCATGTGGCCGGCGATCGTGACCACACCCTCCACCACGGAGACGTCGATGCTCTGCGGCGGCAGCCACAGCGCGCGGCCAAGGACTTCCTCGACCACCTCGTCGCGGATCTCCGTGTCCGGCCGGAGGAAGACCTGGAGCAGGTCCCGGCGGGTGACGATGCCGACGAGCCGGTCCTCGTCGTCCACGACCGGCAGCCGCTCCACGCGCCGCTGGGCCATGGTCCGCGCGGCCTCGACGATGGTGTCCTCGGCGCGCACGGTGACGGGCGGCTCGGTCATCAGCCGGCCGGCGGTGCGGGCCGTGGCCTTGGCGGCCCTCCGCCTGCCGTCGCGCGTCAACGCCGCGATGAGCGAGCGGTGCTTCGGCTCGTACGGGTCGGGGGTTTCGGCCTGGCGGGCCATCAGGTCGGTCTCGGAGATGACGCCGATGACCTTCTGGTCCTCGTCCACGACCGGCAGTCCGCTGATCCTGTGGTCAGCGAGCAGCCGGGCGACTTCCTTGAAGGGGGTGCCGTAGGAGGCACGGACGACGTCCGTGGTCATCACGGAGCCGATCTTGTTGTGCTTCATCTCGGGTTCCTCCTCAGCGGAGTCGGCGCAGATAGGGATCCTGGGGCCGGCGCGGCACCAGCCGCACCCGCGCGTCGAGCACGGATACGTCGGCCGTGGTCGCGAGCACGGGGTTGAAGTCGACCTCGGCGAGCTGCGGCAGGTCGGCCGCCATCCGGGACAGGCGCAGGAGCAGCTGCTCCAGCCCTTCGAGATCGGCCGGCCCGTTGCCGCGGGCGCCGAACAGCAGCGGGGCGCAGCGCGGCGCGGTGATCAGGTCGTGCACGTCGTGGTCGGTGAGCGGGGCAAGTCGTGCGGCGTGGTCGCCGAGGACCTCGGTGGCGGTGCCGCCGAGCCCGAACAGCACGAGCGGGCCGAAGACCTCGTCCTGGACGACGCCGGCGAACAGTTCGGTGCCGCGCGCGGCGAGCGGCTGGACGACCACGCCGGTGAGCAGCCCCGCGAACCGGGTCTCGAAGTCCCGGAAGGCGGCCCTTACTTGGGCATCGCCTTGGAGGTCGAGATGCACGGCATGTTGCTCGCTCTTGTGGACCAGTCCCGGCCAGTGGGCCTTCATCACCACCCGGTCGTCCGGGCCGCGCAGCCGCTGGGCCGCGAGGACGGCTTCGTCCTCGGTCTCCGCCCACGCCCACGGGATCTGCGGGATGCCGTAGCACGCCAGCAGGTCGGCGCAGGTGCGTGGGTCGAGCCAGCCGCCGTCCGGGTGTGCGGCCAGGAAGGTGTCGGTGATCTCCTGGGCGCGGGTGGTGTCGATGCCGTCGAGTTCCGGGACCGTGCCCACGGGCCGGGCGAGCCAGGCCGCGCGGCGGGCGGCGTGGGCCAGCGCCCGTGCCGCCGCCTGGGGTTCGGCATACGACGGCACGGTCCCGCCGTCGGCGGCGGGCAGCAGCTTGACCGGCAGGTCCTGTTCGAGGCGGACGGCGGCAACCGGCTTGGCCCGGTGCGCGGGGGCGTCGGTGAGGGCCCGGATGAGGTCGTCACCGGTCGCGGCGGCGACCGCCGTGGGTACGAGGGCCACCAGGACGGCGTCGACACCCGGGTGGTGCGTCAGCCGGTCCAGGCACTCCACGAGCTGTTCCTCGGTGACGGCGGCGGTGGCGTCGACGGGGTTGCCGACCGCCGCACCCTGCGGGAGCACGGCGAGCAGGTCGTCGACGACGTCAGCGGGCAGCGGCGGCAGAGCCAGTCCCGCCTCTGTGCAGGCGTCGGCGGCGAGGACGCCTGCACCGCCCGCGTTGGTGACGATCGCGACGCGGGTGCCCGCGGGGAGCGGCTCGGAGTGCAGCAGGGCGGCGGTTTCGAGGAGTTCGCCGACGGAGCGGGTGGCGGTGATGCCGGCCTGGGTGAACAGCGCCTGCCGGGTCATGGTGCGGGTGGCGGCGGCCGCGGTGTGGGAGGCGGCGGCCCGGCGACCCGCTTCGGTGCGGCCCGCGTCGACGGTCAGCACCGGCATGCGGCGGGTGACGCGGCGGGCCGTGCGGGAGAACGCGCGGGGGCTGCCGAAGGACTCCAGGTGCAGCAGCGCCAGTCCGGTGCGGCCGTCGCTCTCCCACCACTGGAGCATGTCGTTGCCGCTGACGTCGTACTTGTCGCCGAGGGACGCGAAGGACGAGACGCCGATGCCCAGCCGGGACAGCCCGTCGAGCAGGGCGATGCCGACCCCGCCGGACTGTACGGCGACGCCCGCGGTACCGGGGAGGGGGTGGTCGGCGGCGAAGGTGGCGTCCAGGCGCAGGTCGGGATCGGTGTTGGAGATGCCGAGGCAGTTGGGTCCCACCAGGCGCATGCCGTGGGCGCGGCACGCGGCCAGCAGCGTCTGCGCCTGGTCGGCGTCAAGGCCAGAGGTGACAACGAGCAGCGCCCGGACGCCGGCCTTGCCGCACTCCTCAGCCGCGACGGGGACCACTGCGGCCGGGACGGCCACGACCACCAGGTCAGGGGTCTTGGGCAGCGCGCTCACGGACGGGTACGACGGCACGCCGAGGATGTGGTTGACACTCGGGTTCACGGCGAACAGGCGGCCGGTGTAGCCGCCCGCCTTCAGGTGGTGCAGGATCGCCCGGCCGACCGAGCCCGGTTTGCGTCCGGCACCAACGACTGCGACCACGTTCGGGCACAGCAGCGGCTCGAGGCTGGCCACGTCGGCGGCCCGGCCCCGGGCCTCCACGGCCGACAGATAGGCGTCGTCCGCGTCGAGCCGGATGGTGCAGCGCACCTCGGGACCCTCGAAGTGGCGGGCGGTGCGCAGGCCGAGGTCGGCGAACAGCCGAAGTATCTCGCGGTTCTCGCTGAGCGCGTCGGCGGTGAACGTGGTGATGCCGTCGGCCCGGGCAGCGGAGACCAGGTGCTCGACGAGCAGGGTGCCCACCCCGCGGTGGTGCAACCCGTCGCAGACGGCGATGGATATCTCGGCCTCGTCCTTCTCACCCGCCGTGTCGTACTCGGCGAGCCCGATCACCTGACCATGCGTCTCGGCCAGCAGGGCCCGGTAGCCGGGGTGCGCCGGGGCGCAGGCCCGGTCGGCGGCCTGGGCGGCGGACCGGGGGCTCAGCGAGAAGAACCGGAGACGGAGGTTCTCCGGGGACATCTCCTCGTAGAGCCCCTGCACCTGGTCGTGGTCGGCCGGGGTCACAGGACGGATGCACACGGTGGTGCCGTCAGCGAGCAGGGCGTGAACCGGGGGTCGGTTGAGCAAGGCGTCCGGCATCAGGGATCTCCTCCAAGCTTCTCGATGGTTCGAGCATCCAGCGGGCGGCAGGGCAGTCCCAGGGGCTGTCCGGGGCCGGGCGTTGGGCCGGTCGGCCCTGGTTGCGCTGCGCCATGGCCTTGGCCGCGGGCCTGGACGCCGCGTAGCGTCTGACCATGAACAGGCAACTGCGAAAGCACGTGGTGCTCGTTGCCGCCGGCGCGGTCGTCGTTGCAACCCCGGCGAAGGAACTGCGCCAACCCCCAAAGGCGCGCACATGGACAGGGCGCATCTTCGGCCTCCCGTCCGACTTCCGGCGGCCCACTCCGGAGAGGATCGCCCGCGAGTTCTGGGATCCCGACAGCGACGCCTTCTTCACGCCGCACGCCTTCGGCGTCGGATACGGGCTGAACCTGGCCCGTGTGACCCGTGGGCTACGCCGTCGTCGTTGACCGGGTTCCGGCGGCCACCTACAGCTGCTGGCCGTTGTCCATCAGACGTCGGCGACCAGCGCGGTGAGGTCGAGGAGCCTGTTCGTGTAACCCCATTCGTTGTCGTACCAGCCGAACACCTTGGCGAGGGTGCCGTTGGCCTGGGTGAGCGCGGCGTCGAGGACGCAGGAGGCCGGGTCGCCGATGACGTCGCGGGAGACGATGGGGGCCGTCGAGACGCGCAGTATGCCGTTCAGCGGTCCCTCGGCCGCCGCGGCGAAGGCGGTGTTGATCTCGTCCGCCGTGGTCTCACGGTTCAGCACCACCGTGAGGTCGGTGAGCGAGCCGTCCTCCACGGGCACCCGGACGGCGATCCCGTCCAGCGCGCCGGCCAGCTCCGGCAGCACGAGGCCGACGGCGCGGGCGGCACCGGTGCTCGTCGGGATGATGCTCAGTGCCGCCGAGCGGGCGCGGCGCAGGTCCTTGTGCGGGCCGTCCAGCAGGGACTGGTCGTTGGTGTAGCCGTGGACGGTGGTCAGCAGGCCGCGGTCGATGCCGAAGTTCTCGTCGAGCACCTTGACCATCGGCGCAAGGCAGTTGGTGGTGCAGGAGGCAGCCGAGATGATCCGGTCATGGTGCCGGTCGTAGGTGTCGTCGTTGACGCCCATCACGATGGTGGCGTCCACGCCCTTGCCGGGCGCCGACAGGAGCACTGTGTGGGCACCCGCCTTCAGGTGCAGGGCCGCGGAGTCGCGGTCGCGGAAGCGGCCGGTGGACTCGATGACGATGCCGGCCCCGTAGTCGGACCAATGGAGGGCTGCCGGGTCGCGTTCGGCGGTGACGGCAATACGTCGGCCGTCGACGGTGATCGAGCCGTCGTCGTGCGTGACCTCGCGTCCGATGTGCCCGAACGTCGAGTCGTACTCAAGGAGATGGGCAAGGGTGGCGGGCGGCGCGATGTCGTTGATCGCGACGACCTGGACGTCCTGCGTGCCCGCCTCCGCGCGGTCGAGGGCCGCGCGGAGACAGGTGCGGCCGATGCGGCCGAAGCCGTTGATGCCGACACGTACGGTCATGGTGAGGATTTCCTTTGCAGTCGGGGGCCTACCGCGGTCGGAAGTGACTCAGTGAGTCGTCGGTGGTGGAGGCGGCATGGCCGATAAGAAGGCGGCGAAGCTGCCGCGAGGTGTATGAGAAGGAACTTCTCCGTCTGCAGGTCGAGTTGGTCAAGCTGCAGGAGTAGGTGCGGGCGGAGGGCGCGCGGCTGGTCGTGATCTTCGAGGGGCGGGACGCGGCGGGCAAGGGCGGCACGATCAAGCGGGTAGCCGACCACCTCAACCCGCGGGTGGCGCGGATCGCGGCGCTGCCGAAGCCGACCGAGCGCGAGCGGACCCAGTGGTACTTCCAGCGGTACGTCGAGCATCTGCCGGCCGGCGGGGAGATCGTGCTGTTCGACCGGTCCTGGTACAACCGGGCCGGGGTCGAGCACGTGATGGGCTTCTGTACCAGGGAGGAGTATCAGCTGTTCCTGCGGCAGTGCCCGATCTTCGAGCGGATGCTGGTGGAGGACGGCATCCTGCTGCGCAAGTCCTGGTTCTCGGTGAGCGACACCGAGCAGCAGGAGCGGTTCCGGCGTCGTCTGGAGGATCCGCTGCGGCGCTGGAAGCTGTCGCCGATCGACCTGGAGTCGATCACCCGTTGGGAGGCCTACTCGCGGGCCAAGGACGAGATGCTGATCCACACCGACATCAGCGAGGCGCCCTGGTACGTCGTGGAGAGCGACGACAAGCGCCGGGCGCGGCTGAACATGATCGCTCACCTGCTGGGCTCCGTGCCGTATCACGAGGTGCCGCCGCCGGTGCTGAAGCTGCCGCAGCGGCTGCCGTCGACCGGGTACGAGCGGCCGCCGCGCGATTTGCAGACCTACGTCCCCGATCACGCGGCCGGCCTGTAAACCGGTCATCTCGCTCATGCCCGCTGCGGTACGACGGCGACGGGACAGCTGGCGTGGTGCAGCACCGCGTGGGCGACGCGGCCGAGTTGGAGGCCGTAGTGGCCCTCGCGGCGCCGGGCTCCGACGACGAGCAGGTCGGCGTCGGCCGAGGCGTCGCTCAGGACCTGGCGGGCGTGGCCCTCGACGGTACGCCGATGCACCTCCACGTCAGCCGGGACGTCCCGCAGGGCCGCTTCCAGCATCTCCGCGGCCCGCTCCTCATGCAGTCGGGCCGGTTCACCCGCCAGCAGGGGGTGGTCGGTCGTCTCGTGCGCGGGGCAACGCCAGGCCCGCACGGCTTCCAGCGGCACGCCTCGGCGCCGTGCCTCCTCGGCGGCGAAGCGCACCGCAGCCGCGTCCACCGGCTCCTCGCCGACGCCCACGACGATGCGGCCGTGCCTGCCAGATGCGGCCCGGTTGTCGTGGCTGCCACGCAGCACGATCACGGGGCAGTGCGCGTGGCCGGCCACCGTGACGCTGACGGAGCCGAGGAGCGCCTCGGCCAGGCTGCTGCGGCCGCGTGAACCCAGGACCACGGCAGCAGCGGTGCGGCTCTCGCGGACCAGCGCGTACTCGGGTTCCTCGGGCAGCACTTCGACAGTGATCTTCACGTCCGCCTGACGGCCGTGCGCACGGCGCGTGGCGGCCTCCACGATGTTCTCGGCCCTCACCTGTTCGGAGGGCTTGCCGAGGTCCTTTGCGAGCGCGGTGCCTTCGTACCGTTCCCACAGCGAGGCGTACACCGGTCGCAGCGGCAGCCCGCGCAGGGCGGCCTCGTCGGCCGCCCAGTCGACGGCGCGCAGGCTCGGCTCGGAACCGTCGACGCCGACGACCAGGGCGAGTTCCATCGTGCTCACCTTCCCGCGTCCAGGTCGAAGACGATCCGGGCCTTGATCTCGCCGCGCAACACCGCGTCGATGGACTCGTTGACGGAGGCGAGCGGGCGGGTCTCATAGATGACCTTGGTGCGGCCAGCCGCGTGGAGCTGGAAGACCTCGGCGAGGTCCTGCCGCGTGCCCACGATCGAGCCGATCACCGAGGTGCCGTTGAGGACGGTGTCGAAGATCGGGACCTGGAGTGTGCCGTGCGCGGGCAGGGCCACCATGACGAGCTTTCCGCCGCGCCGCAGGCCGGAGTTGACGGCCTCGAACGCGGCCGGGTTCACGGCGAGCGCGATCGCCGCGTGGGCG
Source organism: Streptomyces sp. BK340 (assembly GCF_007827595.1). Taxonomy (GTDB): domain Bacteria; phylum Actinomycetota; class Actinomycetes; order Streptomycetales; family Streptomycetaceae; genus Streptomyces. Next base: position 37,198 of record NZ_VISR01000039.1, on the reverse strand, counting down.
CCGCCGTGCTTCTTCAGCTCCTTGCCGACGTCCTGCTTGCGGGCGTCGATGACGAGGTCGGCGCCGAGTTGCGCGGCGAGTTCGAGCTTGTCGTCGGTCACGTCGATGGCCGCGACGGTGGCCCCGGCGATCTTGGCGTACTGCAGGGCGAGGTGGCCGAGGCCGCCGACGCCGGAGATCGCGACGAGCTGGGTGGGGCGGACGTCGGCGACCTTGAGGGCCTTGTACGTGGTGACGCCGGCGCAGGTCAGTGGGGCGGCGTCGAACGGGGTGACGCCGTCGGGCACCGGCTGGGCGAAGTCGGCCCAGGCGAGCATCTTCTCGGCATAGCCGCCGTCGCAGCCGTACCCGGTGTTGATCTGCTGCTCGCACAGCGTCTCCCAGCCGGACAGGCAGTGCTCGCACCGCCCGCACGCCCTGCCGAGCCACGGCACCGCGACGCGCTGCCCGACGGACAGGTGGGTGACGCCCTCGCCGAGCTTCTCGACGACGCCGACACCTTCGTGGCCGGGGACAAAGGGCGGGGTGGGCTTGACGGGCCAGTCGCCGTGGGCGGCGTGGATGTCGGTGTGGCACAGCCCGGAGGCCTCGACACGGATGCGGACCTGACCGGGGCCGGGTTCGGGGTCGAGGCGCTCCTCGATGACGAGGGGCTCGCCGAAGGCTCGTACGACCGCTGCCTTCATGATCTGTTCTCTCCTCTGGAGGGGTGCGGCGGTGGTCTCTCAGTCGTGGGCGACGACGGCGACGGGGGCGGTGGAGTGGTGCAGGACGGCGTGGGTGACGGTGCCGATATGGGCGCCGACGGAGGAGCGGCGGATGCGGCGGCCGACGACGACCAGGGAGGCGTCGTGGGAGGCGTCGATCAGGAGGAGCGAGGGGCTGCCGTACTGCGACTGCTCGACGACCTCGACGTCCGGGTACTTCTGCCGCCAGGGGCGCAGCACCTCGCTCAGGATGGTGCCGTCGCCCTTCGCCATCTCCCGCTCGACCGCGGGCTCCAGGGCCATGCCGTAGGCGTAGTAGGGCGGCGGGTTCCAGGCGTGCACGACCCGCAGCGGCGCCGAGCGGCGAGCGGCGGCCTCGAAGGCGAACCCGATCAGCGCCTCGTCGGGGCCGGCGACGTCGAGCCCGAGGACGACGGGACGAAACCCTGTGGCCGCGGACGGGATGCCCGCGGGGTCCATTTCGTGCTCGTCCCCGGCCTGTTCGCCGGCGTGGACCAGGACGACGGGCCGTTCGGTGTGCGCCACGACCGCGAGGCCGACCGAGCCGGCCAGGAAGCCGCCGATGCCGCCCAGGCGGCGTGAGCCGAGGACGAGCTGTTCGGCGTCCTGAGCCGCCCGGGCCAGGGCCTCGGCGGGGATTCCGGTGAGCTGCTCCGTGGTCACCTCGACGCCCGGGTGGCGCAGCCGCAGTCCCTCGGCGGCCTCGCGAGGAATCCGCTCCGTCCAGTGCTGGAGAGTCTCGGCGCCGCGATGCGTGGCTTCGGCCAGGTGCTCGGGGATCGGCTCCCAGGCGTGGACGAGCTTCACCGGCAGTCCGCGCATCTGCGCCTCGCGGGCCGCCCATTCCGCGGCGGCGCGACTCTCGGGCGAGCCGTCGAGACCCACCATGATGGTGCGGGACATGTTCTCCACCTCCTGAATCGGGACCCGAGGGGGCCCGATTCCAGCGTCGTGTCGGGGGGTTGTTCGGGACAGGGGCCGCTGGTCCTTCAGCGGGGACCATGGGCCCCGGGAGCGGGTCGGCGGGACGGGCCGGGGCGAGGTCCGTCCCCTCGCGTGCGGGTCAGCGCAGCCAGGTGTGGTCACGGACGATCGGCAGCCGTGCCCACAGCCGGCCCAGGCCCCAGGTCGCGCCCGCGCCCACTGCCGCCACGGCGATGAGCGCGACAGCGTAGATCACGTGGTAGTCGGCGAACGGATTCGTCGACATGCTCGGAGAGCCGTTCGCCAGGTGCCTGGCCGGCGGCCACTCGGCCATCCACATCAGCGCCATCATCGCCGTGCCCGCCATCGCCGCCGGCCACAGCGCCACACCGGCCATCACAGCCAGGCCGATACCGAGCAGACCCAGCATGAACAGCCAGTCCGCCCACGTGTCGCCGGCCCACGAGTGGAACGTCGACTCCATCGGCCCCGCGGCGACGGAGCTGAGGAAGCGCTTCGTCGGCGACCCGCCGTCGATCCAGCCCTTGCCGGACACGGTCGCGTAACCCAGGCCGAACGTCTTGTCCAGGAACGCCCACAGGAAGACGAACCCGGTCGGGATGCGCAGGGACGCGAGTGCGTAAGCCTGCGCGGTGTGCGTGCCGAGACGTGCCGACACAGCCAACTTGGAGCCGGAGCCGGTCCGGTGCCAGCGGAAGGCGGCCGACAGGTGGAAGCCCGGGCTCCGGTGAGGGGCTTCGTGCACGGCCATGATGGTGATCCCTTCGGGGATGTATGAATCGTCTTCTCCTTGACGTGTCTCACTCTCGTCCGATGCCTGACGTCACGCCGGATGCCGAAGGTCTCCATCCGTTGGGCTGAACGTCCCTGCATGCCGGGCCCGTTGGGCGGCAGGTGGCGAACCGGGCAGGTTGGACACCGGGCGAGTGTCGCGGTTGATCGCTCAGCCATGGATGCTGGGCCCAGGGAGAGAGGGGTGGCATATGGCTGGGGACGCGGGCGGACGGTCTTCGTGGTGGCGCCGGCTGGCACCTGGCCTCGACGCCCTGCTCGGTTACCAGCACTCGTGGCTGAGAGGCGACCTGCTGGCCGGCGTGACGGTGGCGGCGTACCTCGTGCCACAGGTCATGGCGTACGCGGGTGTTGCCGGGCTGCCACCGGTCGCCGGGCTGTGGGCGATCCTGCCCGCCCTCGCGTTGTATGCGTTGTTCGGTTCCTCCCGGCTGTTGTCGGTGGGGCCCGAGTCGACGACCGCTCTGATGACGGCCACCGTGGTGGGCCCGCTCGCCGGCGGGGACGTGGGGCGTTACGCATCGCTGGCCGCGGCCCTCGCGGTTACGGTCGGCCTGCTGTGCCTGGTCGCGCGGGTGGTGCGATTCGGCTTCCTTGCGGACCTGCTCTCCCGCCCAGTGTTGCTCGGCTATCTGGCCGGGGTGGCGTTGATCATGATGGTGGACCAGCTGCCCAGGCTCACCGGCATACGGACCACCGGTACCGAGTTCTTCGCCCAACTGTGGTCCTTCGCCAGGCACCTGTCGGGCGTCGATGCGAAGACGGTCGTCTTCTCGGCGGTCGCGCTGGTGTTCCTGTTCGCGGCGAAGCGGTACGTGCCGGCGCTGCCGGGACCGCTGTTCGCGGTGGTCCTCGGCACGGCAGTCGTCACCGTCTTCGGCCTCGACCACCGGTACGGCATCAAGGTGATCGGCGAGGTGCCGTCGGGGCTGCCCTCGCTCGCGCTGCCGGCCCTGGGCGAGCTTCCGCACCTCGTACTGCCCGCACTGGGCGTCCTGATCGTTGCATACACCGACTTCATCCTCACCGCGCGCGCCTTCACCGGGCCCACCGACGGCGAACCCGGCCTGGACGCCAACCAGGAGTTCCTGGCGCTCGGAGCGGCCAACCTCGGTGCGGGTGCCCTGCACGGCTTTCCGGTCAGCAGCAGCGCCAGTCGCACCGCGCTTGCCGCCTCGACGGGAGCCCGCAGCCAGGGCTACTCGCTCGTGGCCGGAGCGGTGGTCCTCGCCGTTCTGCTGTTCTTGAGCCCCCTGCTGAGCCGGACGCCTTCGGCGGTGCTGGGGGCGCTCGTCGTATACGCGGCCGTCCGCATGATCGACCTGGCCGGGTTTCGCCGACTGGCGTCGTTCCGTCGCCGCGAACTACTCCTTGCCCTCGGCTGCCTGGCCGGCGTGCTCGCTCTCGACATCCTGTACGGGGTGATCGTGGCGGTCGGCCTGTCGGTGGCCGAACTGCTGACGCGGGTGGCGCGACCGCACGACGCGGTCGAGGGGCTGGTGCCCGGGTTGGCGGGCATGCACGACATCGATGACTATCCGCAGGCTCGCACGATCTCGGGCCTGCTGGTCTACCGCTACGACTCTCCGCTGTTCTTCGCCAACGCGGAGGACTTCCGGCGCCGCGCCCTGGCCGCCGTAGACCGACAGACCGTGCCCGTCCGCTGGTTCGTCCTGAACACCGAGGCGAACGTCGAGGTCGACATCACGGCCCTCGACGCGGTGGACGAGCTGCGCCGCGAACTGGTTCACCGGGGCGTCGTGTTCGCCTTGGCCCGGGTCAAGCAGGACCTGCTGGGCGACCTGAAGGCGTACGGCCTGGCGGACACCGTGGGCACGGACCTCATCTTCCCCACGCTGCCCACCGCGGTGGCCGCCTACCGCGAGTGGAACGGCGAGCGATAGGAACCGTTCCTGGACGCGCGACACGGAGCGGGACCGGCCATCCTCTCTGTCACCCGACCGTGAGGTCCGGCCGGATCAGCGTGCCCGACCTGGCGTGGACGATCTCGTACGCCGCGTCCAGCGCGCCGATCGCGGCCAGGCCGCCGGTGTGCTCGACGAACCGGGCAGCCGCCTCGGTCTTGGGGCCCATGGAGCCGGCCGGGAAACCACCGTGCCGCAGGTCGCGGGGGGTGGCGTCGAGCAGCGGGTGCTGGTCGGGCGTCCCGTAGCCCTCGTAGACGTAGGGAACGTCGGTGAGGATGAGCAGGAAATCAGCCTTGAGGTCCTCGGCGAGCAGGGCCGCGGTGAGGTCCTTGTCAATAACGGCCTCCACCCCGGTGAGTGCGCCGGTGTCGCGGTCGGCGGTGACGGGGACCCCGCCTCCGCCCGCGCAGATCACCAGGGTGCCGCTGTTCAGGAGTTCGTGGATGGTGTCGGTCTCCAGAATGCGTTCGGGTGCGGGTGAGGCGACGACGCGCCGCCAACCGGTGGTGTCCCGGGCGATGTGCCAGCCCCGCTTGCGGGCCAGCTTCTCGGCCAGCTGGCGGGAGTACACCTGGCCGACGAACTTCGTGGGCTGTTCGAAGGCGGGATCGTCGGTCCGCACGAGGGTGTGCGTGACAAGGGCGGCGATCCGGTGTCCGGGCAGAGCATCGTGCATGGCACGGGTGAGCAGGGAACCGATCATGCCCTCCGTCTGGGCGCCGAGCAGGTCCAGCGGGTAGGGGGCACTGAGCGCTGGGTCGGCCTCGCTCTCCATGGCGAGCAGCCCGATCTGCGGGCCGTTGCCGTGGGTGATGACCAGTTCGTGCTCGTGGGCCAGGGCTGCCAGGGCGGTGGCGGCCCGGTCGATGTTGGCCTGCTGGATGGCGGCATCGGGGCGTTCGCCGCGGTGCAGCAGGGCGTTGCCGCCGAGTGCGACGACGATGCGCATGGTTCAGTCCTCCAGGGTGGCGACGAGTACGGCCTTGATGGTGTGCAGCCGGTTCTCGGCCTGGTCGAAGACGATCGAGGCGGGCGAGGAGAAGACCTCGTCGGTGACTTCGAGGCCGTTCAGGCCGTAGGTCTCGAACATTTCCTGACCGAGCCGGGTGCGGTGGTCGTGGAGGGAGGGCAGACAGTGCATGAACTTCACGTCCGGGTTGCCGGTGAGGGCGAGCGTCTTGTCGTTGACCTGGTATGGAAGCAGCAGTTCGATCCGCTCGCGCCAGGTGTCGGCCGGTTCGCCCATGGAGACCCAGACGTCCGTGTGCAGGAAGTCGGCGCCGTGTACGGCGGTCTCAACGTCCTCGGTGAGGGTGATGCGCGCCCCGCGACGGCTGGCCACTTCACGGCATGTGTCGACCAGAGCGGATTCCGGCCACAGCGCCTGCGGCGCGGCGATGCGCACGTCCATGCCGAGCAATGCGCCCATCGACAGCAGCGAGTTGCCCATGTTGTTGCGGGCGTCGCCCAGGTAGCAGTAGCTGACATCCGTGAGCGGCTTGGTGCTGTGCTCGCGCATGGTCAGCATGTCGCACAGGCTCTGGGTGGGGTGGGCGGTGTCGGTCAGGCCGTTGTAGACGGGGACGCCGGCGTGGGCGGCGAGGTCGGTGACGATCGACTGGGCGGAGCCCCGGTACTCTACGCCGTCGAACATGCGGCCGAGGACGCGGGCGGTGTCGGCGATGGACTCCTTATGACCGACGTGGGTGTCGCCGGGGCCGAGGTAGGTGGTGCGGGCGCCCTGGTCGGCGGCGGCGACCTCGAAGGCGCAGCGGGTGCGGGTGGAGGTCTTCTCGAAGATCAGGGCGATGTGCTTGCCGGACAGCTGTGGCTGTTCGGTGCCGGCTCGCTTGGCCGCCTTGAGGTCCTGGGCGAGATCGAGGAGGTGGTGGATCTCGGGGGCGGTGAAGTCGAGTTCGCTCAGGTAGGAGCGGCCTCGCAGGTCGACGGTCATGGTGGTGTCCTTACGGGGTCAGGCGAGCGGGTCGCGCTCGATGGGGCAGCTCATGCAGCGCGGGCCGCCCCGGCCGCGGCCGAGTTCGGCACCGGCGATCGTGACGATCTCGATGCCCTGCTTGCGCAGGTAGGTGTTGGTGGTGACGTTGCGCTCGTAGCCGACGACCACACCGGGTGCGACGGCGAGGAAGTTGCTGCCGTCGTCCCACTGCTCGCGCTCGGCGTTGCGGATGTCCTGGGGAGCCGAGAGCATCCGCACCTTGTCCAGGTCGAGGGCCTCGGCGAGCGCGGTCGCGAGATCGGAGTTCGCGGTGACGTCGAAACCGGTCTCGCGCTCGGAGCTGGGCCGCAGCGTCCAGGAGCGCAGGGAGTCGGCGAGGCCCGGGTAGATGACGAAGGCGTCGCGGTCGACCATGGTCAGCACGGTGTCCAGGTGCATGTACGCGCGGGCTGCGGGCAGCTGGACGGCGATCAGCCTGCTCGCCGTACCGGCCGCGAAGAGCCGGGCGGCCAGATTCTCCACGGCCTGGGCCGTGGTGCGCTCCCCCATCCCGACCATGACGGTGCCGTTGCCGAGGACGTGAACGTCCCCGCCTTCGAGGGTGCCGACGGGTCCGTCGAGCAGCGGTGCGGGCGCGACGCCGGCGAACATCGGGTGGAACCGGTAGATGGCCTCGGCATGCAGGCTCTCGCGTCGCCGGGCGGACTTGGCCATCGGGTTGACCGACACCTGGTCGTACACCCAGCAGGAGTTGTCCCGCGGGAAGAGGTGGTTGGGCAGTGGGGCGAGGGCGAAGTCGTCGGGCCCGAGCGTGTTCCACACCAGGCTGTGCGGGGTGGCGAGCGGCAGATCGCTCTTGAGGAGCCCGCCGATCAGATAGCCGGCGAGAGTCTCGCCGTCGAGTTCGGAACAGAGTTCGCGTACCGGGTCGATGAGGGCCGGGCCCACGGTGCCGGGAGTGACGACCCGGTCCAGCAGCCAGTCCCGCGCCTCGGGGACGTCCAGGGTCTGGGCGAGCAGGTCGGCGAAGTAGTGGACGCGGGCGCCGTGGTCGCGCAGGACCTGCGCGAAGGCGTCGTGCTCCTCGCGGGCCCTCTTGGCCCACAGGATGTCGTCGAAGAGCAGGGCGTCGACGTTGCGCGGGGTGAGGCGGGAGAGTTCGAGGCCGGGGCGGTGCAGGATCACCTGGCGCAGGCGGCCGGTCTCCGAGTCGACGTGGAAGGTGTTCATCGCGGAAGTTCCTCTGTGCTTGGGGGCGGTCAGTCGTGGTGGCGGAAGTCGTTGCGCTTCCGGGCTCCGCTGGTGCGGCTGGTCCGGAGCCCTCGGGAGAGCCGCTGGGCCGACGGGGGCGTCTCGGGTGCGCGTTCCGACCGGTCCACGGTCGCCGCGGTCCTCGGCGCCGTGGCCTCGCCGAAGGCGTCCTGTCCCCGCTTCAGCCAGACGTAGACGGGGACGCCGAGCAGCAGCACGAACAGGCCGTAGTAGACGGTCTGGTAGCCGCTTCCCTGGATCGACCAGTACGAGAAGGCGAGGGCGAGCGCGGCGACGGTGATGTCACGGGCGAGCCTGCGGGGGCTGAGGCTGTCCCGGCCGCGGACCAGCAGCCAGTACAGCTGGGCGGCGGCGGAGAAGAGGTACGGGATGACGGCCGTCAGCACGCTGAGCAACACGATCTTGGTGAAGACGTCGTCGAAGCGCGTGTAGCTGAACACGGTGATCAGTGAGGCCAGCACCGTGGAAGCGACGATGCCGAAGGCCGGGACGCCACCCTCGCCGCGCAGCCGGGCGAAGGCCTGCGGGAAGAGACCGTCGCGGGTGGCCGCGTACGGCATCTCCGCGCACAGCATGGTCCAACCGTTCAGAGCGCCGATGCCGGAGATGATCGCGGCCACGGCGACAATGTCTCCGGCCCAGCTGCCGCCGAAGATGTTGTTCGCGGCGTCGGTGAACGGTGCGGTCGAGCCGCCCAGCTTGCCGTGTGCGACGGTGCCGAAGACGGCGAGGGTGCCCAGGATGTAGATGACGGCGCAGATGAGCGTGCCGTAGACGGTGGCGCGGGGAACGTTGCGCCCCGGCTCGCGCACGCGTCCGGCGACGACGGAGGCTGCTTCCAGGCCCAGGTAGCTGAACAGGGCGATGGCGCCCGCGGCCGAGATCGCGCCCAGCGCCGACTGGCCGCTGGCGTTGAACGGGCCGAAGTTGCGGGCGTCGATGAACAACAGCCCGACGGTGGCCATGAAGATCAGGGGAACGAACTTCAGCACGGTCGTGATCACCTGGAAGGCGCCCATGTTGCGGATGCCGGTGAGGTTGATCGCGGCGGGAATCCACAGCCCGACCAGCGCGAGAAGCACCGACGCCCACTTGTCGTGCCCGGTGTTCACGAACACCTCGACGTAGCCGACCCACGCCACGACGATGGCCGCGTTGCCGGCCCAGGCCGTGATCCAGTACGACCATGCGTTGAGGAACCCGGCGAACTCCCCGAAGGCCTCGCGGGCGTAGACGTACGGCCCACCGCTCGCCGGAACGCGCTTGGACAGCGCCCCGAAGGTCAGCGCCAGCGCGAGCGCGCCGAGGGTGACGGCGATGAAAGCGACGAGGGAGATGGGCCCGTACGGGGCAAGGGCGGAGGGTAGCGCGAACACTCCGGTTCCGATGATGCTGCCGATGACGAGCGCGGAGGCGGCGGGAAGGCCGAGCGCCGCTGTAGGCGCCGTCCCCTTTCCGTCTCCTGTGGTTCTGGGCATGGCTGAGGCTCCTTACGGACCGGTGTGGGTGAGTGGATCCGCAGCTGATCTTTGTGCCCCTCAGCCGCGCACGGTCAGCGGCCACACGGCCCATGCGCGACCCCGATGGTCCCGCTGCCGTGGGTCTGGCCAGCCCAACTCTTCCGTTTCCCGGTGCTCCTGGTCACAGGACATGGGTCGTTCGGTCCACGGCATGGCCCGGCCAGCCCCATCGTCAGCACCGTTGCGAACTGGACCATCGAGGGCAGGAGCTACGGCCTGGCTCGCAATGCGATGTCAACCGGCCGAGAGTGCCATGTCCTTACGGCTCGTTCGAGATGGGGCTCGCACACCCCATGAGCCGCGAGGGCTTCCGCGCGAGTTTCGTGTTGGGGAGGCACGGTCCTCGCGCCGCGGCCGCCGCCCTCGCCGACACGGGGGCGGCGGCCGTCTTCACTGCCATCTGCTCTGAGGCCGGATGGCCCCGCTCCGGACGCCCGATGGCCCCTCCCTCGACTGGAGTCGGCGCCACACGCTGGAGGTACCAGTTCGTGTACCCCGTCCGGGAGGCCGGCCATGAATACCCCGAGCATGCTGCGCGCGCTGCCCACCCAGCACCGGCAACGGCTCATGCGTCTTGCCCGGGAAGTGACCTTCCCGCAGGGGACGCGCATCTTCAACGAAGGTGCGCATGCGGACCGGTTCTGGATCACCGCACCGGCTCCATCGAGCTCGACACACACGTACCCGGCCGGCGCCACGCGATCAGCGAGACCCTCGGTCACAACGAACTCGTCGGCCTGTCCTGGCTGTTCGTGCCGCACGTGTGGCATATGGCGCCACAGCGGCGACCCAGGTGCGGGCCTACGAGTTCGACGCCACGGCCGTCCGTTCCCTCTGCCAGGACGACCCAGCACTCGGACGTGCCGTCACTCAGTGGGTTGGCGACGTGCTGGCCCACCGCCTCCGTACTACCAGGAGCCGGCTGCTGGACCTCTACGCCCCATACGGCGCCGGAAGCGCCGTGTGAGCGGCCCGGCCTGACGAAGGCGTCCCGGTGTACAGCACCCCACGCATCGTCAGTGACGCCATCTCCCACACGGTCGCCGCCGTCGGCCGACGGGCCGCCTTCAAAGAGATCGTGCAGTTCATGCAGGACTGGAAGGTCAGCGCCCTGGCCGTCCTCGAGGGCGAGGGCCGCGTGGTCGGCGTCGTCTCCGAGGCCGACCTGCTGCCCAAGGAGGAGTTCCGCGACAGCGACCCCGACCGGGCCACACAGCTGCGCCGTCTCGACGACCTGGCCAAGGCGGGCGGCCTCACCGCCGAGGGCCTCATGACCTCCCCCGCCCTCACCGTCCGCGCGGACGCGACCCTGGCCCAGGCCGCACGGAGCCGCGGCCACGGGGGCCGCGAGGGTCAGCGCGGGCGGCATGGCGCACGCCAAGGTCAAGCGGCTGCCCGTCGTCGACCACGTGGGCATGCTGCAAGGCATCGTCAGCCGCGCCGACCTGCTGAAGGTGTTCCTGCGGGACGACGATGAGATCGCCGAGGAGGTGCGGCGGGAGGTCGTGGCATATCTCTTCGCTGCTCCGGTGTCGGCTGTGCGGGTGGATGTACGGAACGGTGTCGTGACGCTCACCGGCCATGCCCGGGACACATCCCTGGTCCCCATGGCCGCGCGTCTGGTCCGGGCCGTCGAGGGCGTGGTCGACGTGGAGTTCGAGCTGATGCGCTCCGAAGGCCCTGCGGAGCCAATGGCCGCCCCCGCGAACGGCGGCGAAAACCTGTCTCGGGCCTGACCGGCAACTTCTTGCAGAACAGCGGGATCCTCGCCGGGCCGGTCCGACCCTCCACCACGGCGCCCACCATGTCCGTCTCACTGGCCAGGGACGGAGTGGTCCCTGGTGGTGGAGGAGGTTACGAGCCGGGCGCTGAGCACGTTGCCCGGCGATTCATTCTGGTCCGCGCCGGTTCCGGGATTCAGTGCCCTTCCTGCCGCTGTCGGTCCTGGACCTGGGTGGCGATGACGGCAGCCTGGATACGGCGCTCGACGCCGAGCTTGGCCAGCAGACGGGAGATGTGGTTCTTCACCGTCTTCTCGGCCAGGTACAGCCGCTGGCCGATCTGGCGGTTGGTCAGCCCCTCACCGATCAGAGCCAGGATCTCCCGCTCCCGCTCGGTCAGACCTTGCAGTCCGTCGGGCTGCTCCTCCTCCTGCTGGCCGCCACGCAGCCGGGCCATCAGCCTGGTGGTCGCACTGGCGTCCAGCAGGGACTGGCCGCCGGCCACGGTGCGCACGGCGGACACCAGGTCGGAGCCCTGGATCTGCTTCAGAACGTAACCGGACGCGCCCGCCATGATCGAGTCGAGCAGTGCCTCCTCGTCGTCGAAGGAGGTCAGCATGAGGCAGGACAGCTCCGGCATGCGGGAGCGTAGCTCCCGGCACACGGTCACGCCGTCGCCGTCGGGGAGACGGACGTCCAGCACTGCCACCTGCGGGCGCAACGCCGGTACCCGCACCAGTGCCTGCTCCGCCGTGCCGGCCTCACCGATCACCTCGATGTCCGGCTCGTCGTTCAGCAGGTCGCGCACGCCGCGCCGCACCACCTCGTGGTCGTCCATCAGGAAGACCCGGATCGGGTTATCGGCGCCGGGCTGCTCACTGTCCGCCATCAAACTGCTCCCTGGTTCCGCGTTGCGTACCGATGTCCGCTCGTTGACGGAATCGGCCCTCAGTGTCGAGATCTTTTCTCGCACGGGGCCGAAGGACCAGGGCCGGTCGGCCCTGTTCTCCGTACATAGTGTCCCTCGGCCGTGAGACACCGCTGCCACCAGGGTGCGAAACGGCCAACTGTGATGAACCTGGCATTCGCACCGCGAACTCGCCAGCCACCCTAAGAGTGAAGGTCCAATGGCCCCACTACTCGGACCCGACAGCCCTGGGCCAGGACCGGTGCCCGCAGAAGTCTGGAGCCGCTGCGAAACGATCAGAAGGAGCGGAGCACATGACTGCCAAGGACACCAGCACCCAGGTCACCTGCGCCGCCGCCGTGGAGGTGCGCGTGGAGGGCGATGTGGACGAGGAAGCCGTCACATACCTCCGGGAGAAGGTCGACGCGGTCCTCGGCCGGCCCGGCATTCCAGCGGTGAGCGGTGCGGTGAGGGTCACCAGGGCGGTGGCACATCACGCCGAGCGGCCCTGGTCCGCCGGGGCCGAGCTCGTCGTGGGGAACACCCTCGTGGTCGTGCATGCCCAGGAGGCCACGGGACACGAACTGGCGGACCGGCTGCAGGACCGGCTGCGCACCCAGATGAACCGGGTCCTGCACCGCAAGGAGGAGGCCCGCAGGTCGGCCACTCCGCCTCCGTGGCGCGGCGGCCCCACCGACAGCGGCCGGGAGTAAAGCCCTTCGTGAGCCTCCGCTGCGGCGCGGTCGCCCTCCTTCGCGTACGTGTGGTTCCTGCGTTCGGCGAGGGAGCTGCCCGGACGGGTCACCAGGCCTCGCCCGACCAGTGCCGGTCAGCCCCCGGAAGGGACCATCGGCACCTGGGAGTCGGGATCAGGCGCGACGAGGGTGGAGGCGTGAGCGGCACCGAATCCCCCGCGGTGCCGCTCCGGTCCGCACACCGTCGGCCGACGCCGACGGCTCTCGTCAACGGAGGCGCTCCCCCAATGACCCGTCATCAGGCCGGAATCCAGGCAACAGCAGCTGCCGACGCGCCGCCCGACATCACCATCGCCGTGGACCAGCTGGTCACGAACGGACTCAAGGCGCTCGCCGACTACGACGCCCTCACCCAGGAGGAGGTCGACCACATCGTCAAGAAGGCCTCGGTCGCCGCCCTGGACCAGCACACCGCTCTGGCCCGCCTCGCCGTGGAGGAGACAGGGCGCGGTGTCTTCGAGGACAAGGCGGCCAAGAACATGTTCGCCTGCGAGCACGTCACGCACAGCATGGGCCCGATGAAGACCGTCGGCGTTATCTCCCGTGACGACATCGAGGACATGATCGAGGTGGCCGAGCCGGTCGGCGTGGTCTGCGCGATCACACCGGTCACCAACCCGACCTCCACCACCGTCTTCAAGGCCCTGATGGCTCTGAAGACGCGCAATCCGATCGTGTTCGCCTTCCACCCCTCGGCCCAGCGGTGCAGTACCGCGGCTGCCCGGATCGTACGGGACGCGGCCGTCGCCGCTGGCGCACCGGAGCACTGCGTGCAGTGGATCGAGACGCCATCGGTGGAGGCGACCGGCATCCTGATGCGCCACCCGGGCGTCTCGCTGATCCTCGCCACCGGCGGCAACGCCATGGTCCGGGCTGCCTACTCGGCGGGCAAGCCCGCCCTGGGCGTCGGCGCGGGCAACGTGCCGGCCTACGTGCACAAGAGCGCGAAGCTGCGCCGGGCCGTCAACGACCTGGTGCTGTCCAAGTCGTTCGACAACGGCATGATCTGCGCCTCCGAACAGGCCGTCATCCTGGACGACGAGATCTACGACGCCGCACTGGCCGAATTCCACACCCTGCACGCTCACCTGGCGACCGCCGAGGAGAAGGCGAAGCTGGAAGCCTTCCTGTTCCCGACCGACCGCACCAGCACGGGCTGCGAGCCCAAGGTCAACGCCGAAGCCGTCGGTCAGAGTCCGGCCTGGATCGCCGAGCAGGCAGGCTTCACCGTCCCGGGCGACACCTCACTGATCCTGGTCGAGGCCGAACGGGTGGGCCTCGACGAGCCGCTGACCCGCGAGAAGCTGTGCCCGGTGCTCGCGGTGCTGCGCGCCGACTCCGAACAGCAGGGCTTCGACCTCGCCGCCGACATGGTCGCCTTCCACGGCCAGGGCCACACCGCGGTCATCCACACCGAGGACCCCGACCTCGCGGAGGAGTACGGCCAGCGCATGAAAACCGTACGGATCATCGTCAACGCCCCGTCCTCACAGGGGGCCATCGGCGGCATCTACAACAGCATGCTGCCGTCGCTCACCCTGGGCTGCGGCTCGTGGGGGCACACCTCGGTGTCCAACAACGTCTCCGCCGTCCAGCTGCTGAACATCAAGCGGGTCAGCGCGCGCCGCAACAACCTGCAGTGGTTCAAAGTGCCGCCGAAGATTTACTTCGAGCCGCAGTCCCTGCGCTACCTGTCCTCCATGCCGGACGTCCACCGCGTCACGGTCGTCACGGACGCCACCATGACCCGCCTCGGCTTCGTCGACCGCGTCAGCCGCGTCCTGCAACGCCGTCACGAACCCGTCACCCTCCAGATCATCGACAACGTCGAACCCGAGCCGAGCATCGACTCCGTCCAGCGCGGCGCCCAGCTCATGCGGGACTTCCGCCCGGACACCATCATCGCGCTCGGCGGCGGCTCCCCTATGGACGCCGCGAAGGTGATGTGGCTCCTGTATGAGCACCCGGACATCGACTTCGCCGACATGCGGCAGAAGTTCTCCGACATCCGCAAGCGCGCCTTCCGCTTCCCGGTCCTCGGCACCCGTGCCCGCCTCGTTTGCGTACCCACCACCTCCGGCACCGGCGCGGAGGTCACCCCCTTCGCGGTCATCTCCGACCCCGCGAGCGGCAAGAAGTACCCGCTCGCCGACTACGCACTCACCCCGAGCGTGGCCATCGTCGACCCACTGCTCACTGCGGACCTGCCTCCGGCGCTGGCGGCCGACAGCGGCTTCGACGCCCTCACCCACGCCATAGAGGCGTACGTGTCCGTCTACGCCAACGACTTCACCGACGGCCTGGCCCTGCACGCGATCCGCCTGATCTTCGACAACATCGAAGCCGCGGTCAACGACCGCACCGGCCGTCCCGACGCGCGGGAGAGGATGCACAACGCCGGCACGATCGCGGGCATGGCTTTCGGCAACGCCTTCCTCGGCATAGTCCACGCCATGTCGCACACCCTCGGTGCCACCTTCCACATCGCCCACGGCCGCACCAACGCGGTCCTGCTGCCGCACGTCATCCGCTACAACGGGACTGTTCCGGCGAAGCTCACGGGCTGGCCCAAGTACGAGAGCTACCGCGCTCCCGAACGCTTCCAGGACATCGCCCGCGCCCTCAGCCTGCCGGCGGCCACCGCGCAGGAGGGCGTGGAGTCGCTGGCCCGCGCGGTGGAGCGGCTACGCGATGCCGTGGGCATCGAGCCGTCCTTCCAGGCCCTGGGCGTCGACGAGCGCGCCTTCCTCGACGCCCTGCCCCGACAGGCCTTGAACGCGTACGAAGACCAGTGCGCGCCCGCCAACCCACGCATGCCGATGCTCGACGACATGCAGGAGATCATGCGCATGGCCTACTACGGCGACGAACCTCGGCGGCCGGACACGGACAAGGGCCGAACGGCCCTGGCGTGAAGAGCCCTCAGGCCGTTCCAATGACCTGATCGAACCTGCCCGCGGCGCCCGACCTGGTGCGCCGCGGACAGGCAGCCGCGCAGGCCTCGAAGGGACGTCGCACATGCCCTACCGGCGCACCGCCCGTCGCCACAGTGACAGACCACGTATCTGCCTGGTCACGCCGGCCGAAGACACACAGCAGTGAGCAACGAAACCGCACGGAAGCCACCCCATGACCCCTGACACCACGCAGACTGTCCCGACCGGGCCGCGCCGGAGCATAGAGCTGGACAGCGCCGAAGCCCTGCGGCTACTGGGCAGCGTCTCCTTCGGCAGGATCGTCTTCACCCGCCAGGCACTGCCGACCGTCCGCCCGGTCAACCACGTCCTTGACAACGGCGACATCGTCATCCGCACCTACGAGGGCGCAGCTCTGACCGCACGCGCCGGGCAGGCCGACGGCCAAGGCGTCGTGGTGGCGTATGAGGCCGACTGCATAGACCCCGACACCCACCTCGGCTGGAGCGTCGTGGTCACCGGCTACGCCCGACTGGTGACCGACTCGCATGAGCTGGCCCGCTACCAGGAACTGCTCACCCCCTGGGTGAACGAGACCATGGACTACGCCGTACGCATCCGACCCGACCTGATCACCGGGGTCCGACTCACCGCGGACCAGGAACACGATCCCGCCTGATCGCGGTGTTCGGTTCCGACTGAAGGCGGCGTGAGAACTGGAGCGTTCTCACGCCGCCTTCAGTGGGATACGGGCTCTGGCTCGCCCGGCAACCTGTCAATCGTGGGGGACCACCGCGACCGGTGCGGTGGCGTGGTGCAGCACCGCGTGGGCGACCGGCCCGATCACCGTGCCGATCGGCGTCCGGCGCAGGCGGCGACCGATCACGACGAGGGACGCGTCGCGCGAGGCCTCCACGAGGTGCGAGCCGGCCTTGCCGATCACGGCCTGCTCTGTCACGTCGACGCCCGGAAACTTGTCCCGCCAGGGCTCCAGCGCCTCGGACAGGGCACGGTGCATCTCGCCGGTGAGTTCGTCGTGCAGTTCGGCGTTTAGGTCGCCGCCGTTGTCGTAGTAGGACAGTTCCGGGCTCCGACCGTGGACGACACGCAACCTCGTGGCGCGCTGCAAGGCTGCTTCGAAGGCGAATCCGATCACGGTGTCGTTCGGAGCCGCGCAGTTGAGGCCCAAGACTACGTCCCGGAACGCCATGGCCCCGGAACCAACGGCGCCAAGCTGGTGTTCGTCCTCGGAACGCAGGCCACCCCACACGAGGACGACAGGCCGCCGGCTGCCCGCCACGACCGCCTGGGCGACGGACCCGACCAGGAATCCGGCTACACCGCCCAGGCCTCGAGAGCCCAGCACCAATAGGTCGGCTGCTTGAGCCGCACCAAGCAAGGCCGTGACGGGTTCTTCGGTAAGACGGTCGGTGGTGATCCGCAGGCCCGGGTGGCGCCGCGCGATCGTCGCTTCGGCCTTACGAAGCATGTGGTCCGCCTGGCGCATCTGCTCGTCCGGACTCAGGGACCCCTGGGATGCCCCACCCAGGGGCGCGTAGGGCTGCTGCCGCCCAAGGGCGTGGACCAAGTGCAGCGGGAGGTCCCGGAGCAGGGCTTCCCTGGCTGCCCAGTCGGCGGCAGTCAGGCTCTCCGGGGATCCGTCCAAGCCTGCGGTGATGGTGCGGGGCATCTCGGCCTCCTTCAAAGTCACGAACTCAGTGTCGAGGCCAGGTACTTGGGGCAGGAGAGGCCTCAGGTCCCTGCACGGAGGCCGAGTGGCCCACACGCGGGTGAACTTACGGCGGAGATCGGCCTACTGACAACGCCCGCAACCCGTGCTCCCGGAACTGCTCGCGGACGCGTTCCGTCAGCTCCGGATCGGGCACGGGCGTCTCGCGTAGCGGGAACTCGATACCCAGGGCCTCGTACTTGTGGGCGTCGAGTTGTGGAAGGGCAGGACGTCCACCCGGTCGACATTGCTCAACCCGGCCAAGAAGGCGCCGAGAGCGTCTACGGCGGACGGGTCGTCTGGCGTGACCTGCCGGAACGCTATGGCTCATGGCAGACGGTCTACGCCCGCTTCGGCCGCTACGCCCGCGCACGGGAGCAGTCGGGGTGCACCCCGTGGGGGCATGCTGCGCAGCACCGTGTTCGGGAACGACAGTGACGGGACGTCGTGTGCTACAGCCTGCTCCGCGATCCTCGCCCGGACGGCGGGGTGAGGGAGGTGAACCCCTTCACGCACGCCGGGGCCGTCACGACCACCGCAGCACCGTTCCGGGGGGAGCGTGCCGGGCAGTCGGCCCACGGCTCGTCCTGCTCCCGAAGTGACCAGGCCGCGGCCGGCAGGACGAGCCTTCCGTCGTGACTTCCCGGCGATCTGATCGACGGCGGTGAGGTGGGTACGGTCGGGGTGACCAGGACGGTGGCGGTGCTTTCTCGTGTGTGAGCCGGGTGATCAGGTCGATGACGGCGGCGCTGCGTTCGACACTGCCCACGGGCCCAGCACCACGGCGAGTCGACGAGCCGTATGGGTGCTGGGCCGAACGGCCCACCGTCGGCCTGCGCTTGGCCCGCTCGGCCCTCCGCTTCGACCTGACCGGCCCATGCCACCGAAAGGCCGCCGCTGTCACCTTCGTGTGTGTGACGACGAGGAGGTGCGGAGACATGCGCGAGGAGAGGCCCGCGAACAGGAAGCGCAAGCGAACGAGGGTACCGCTGTGGCGATGGCGGAGTAACCCGATCCGGCGACGCGACGATGTCCTCGAGGCATGGCTCATGCTGGCCATATGGGTGCTCGTCGCGGTGGGTGGCACGGCGGTCGGTGTGGTGACGGCCCATGCAGCCGACCAGGTCTTCGCCCAGCAACGGGCCGACCGGACCCCTGTCCGCGCCCTTCTCCTCGATGACGTCCCGCGCACCGCGACCTCAGAGATGGGCAGAGAGCTGGCATCGGCAAGGGTCCGCTGGACGAACTCCGACGGCTCCACGCACAGCGGCAGGACGCTGGTGACCACCGGGAAGAAGGCCGGCTCCACGGTCAGGATCTGGATCGACACCCAAGGGAAGCTGAGTAGCCAGCCGCCCACGCCCGGCAAGGCGGCCGTCGAGGCGGGGCTTTTCGGAGCCTCCGCCGCCCTCGCCCTGAGCGGCGTGGTGTTCGGGATCGGGAGCGTCGGCCGTGGATACCTCGACCGTCGCCGCATCAAGGAGTGGGACCGGGAGTGGTCCCTGGTCGGGCCGCAGTGGGGCCACAAGACCAGTTGACCGTCGGACCCTGCACGAGCAACCTCGGTCATGTCATCGGAGAGGGACACCACCGCCGAGGTGGCGTCCCTCAGGGCGTTCATCAACTGCAGGCTGTTGATGACCTGCGACATCATGCTCCCGCCGAGCGACCTCCGTGGGTTGCCGACTTGATCCGCCGGACAGCGTCTGCTGCGGAACCGCAGACATCCTTGCCTCCGGGGATGTCGTGGACCGAGCGGGCGTTGGGCACCCGGCATCTGCGACCGGTGTTACCGCGCGGCACTCGGAAAGTCTGCGGCCGGTGCCGGGCTCCGGGTTGCGTCCTGAGAAGTGGTGCACGGATTCGACCTCTGCGTGACGTCTTCACCGGCAAGGCTCAGGCTCTGGACGTAACCGGCCTGTTCATCGCCATCGGCCACGATCCGCGCACCGAGCTGTTCAAGGGCCAGTTGGAGTTGGACGACGACGGCTACGTCAAGGTCGCCTCGCCCTCCACGCGCACCAACATCCCCGGCGACGTCGTCGACCACACCTAGCGCCAGGCCATCACGGCCGCCGCCAGTGGTTGCCAGGCGGCACTCGACGCAGAGCGGTACCTCGCCGCGCTTGCCGACAGCAGGACCAAGACGACGTCGACCGTCGCACCGTCCTGACGTACTCGGGCTCCACAGGAGGCCCTCGGGGGTGGTCCTCACGGCTCGCAGGGTGGGGGGTGTGCTCATGAGAGGCTCTCCTTCGGCTCGCCCACGCGCTGACGTCGTCGACGTGGGGGCGGTGCTCCCGCCAGGCCGCCAGCTGCTCGGGACGGCCGGACAGGGCTACCGACGAGGATCAGGTACGTCCTCTCGTGTCTCCTTCGTCGCGCCAACCCGAGCAAAGACCCTGTGCGACAACGGCCAGCACAGTGACCCGAGTTGTCCGATGGGCGATCTGACAACAAGCAAGTGTGAGGCGATCTCCCGGCCGCCTGCGCACACTTGCCCGCACCGGCCGAGGCCCAGGCGAGAAGCAAGTGATCAGCCCCGCTTGGTCGTCCCGCCCAGCGGCATCCGGCGCGACGACACCTACGGCGGCTCGGACACCCAGCCCCGCTCGCGGCCGGGTTCGAGGTCGGGAGCGCGATCCCTTACCGCTATGCCGCCGAGGCGGTGAAGGTTCTGGCCGACCTCGCCCCGGACCCGGCAGCGGCCGCCCGCACCGCCGCGTGCCACGGAGGAGTACTGGACCGGTTCGCTGTCGCCTTGGCAGGGCTCCAGGGGTGTGAAACGCTTGATCCATGACATATCCATCCCCCGTCTGTACGCCGATCTCGAACGAGTGAGCTCGGCTGCTCTGTCGGGAGTCCACCCGGGTCCAGGCTCCCGTCCGGGGAGTGAGGAACAGCCATGACGACGACCGAGCACGCTCACCACAGCGACGATCACAGTGACCCCACCTTGTACCGCTCTCCGGCGGATGCCGTCGCCGCGCCCCCCGAGAAGCTCGCCTACGTAGTCGGATTCGACCCGACCGCACAGCGCACCGACGCATTGTTCACTGTGGGTACCGACCCCGAATCCTCCGCATACGGCCACGTGACGTCCCAGGCCGAGCTGCCCGACCCGGGCAACGAACTGCACCACTTCGGCTGGAACGCCTGCTCGAGCGCGCTGGCCCACGCCGGTCACCAGCACGCTGAACGGCGTTACCTGATCGTCCCGGGCCTGCGCTCGTCCCGGCTGCACGTCTTCGACACCAGCCCCGATCCCGATCGCCCCCACCTGGTGAAGGTGATCCAGCCCGAGGAGCTGGCCGCCAGGGCCGGATACTCCCGCCCGCACACACTCCACTGCGGCCCCGACGGAATGTTCCTTTCCTGCCTGGGCGGCGCGGACGGTGCGGACGGGCCCGGCGGCGTCGCGTTGCTGGACCACGAAAACTTCGAAGTGCTGCGTGCCTGGGAGAGCGACCGCGGACCGCAGCAGCTCTCCTACGACGTTTGGTGGCATCTGCGCCAGAACATCGCCGTGACCAGCGAGTGGGGGTCCCCCTCGATGATCGAGGACGGCCTTGTCCCCGAACTGCTGCTGGGTCGCCAGTACGGCCATACGCTGCACTTCTGGGAGCTGGACTCCGGCCGGCATCTGCAGAGCCTCGACCTCGGGGACGAGAACCAGATGGTTCTGGAGCTGCGCCCGGCACACGATCCCGAGGCGACGTGGGGGTTCACGAACACCGTGGTCAGTGTGGAGGACCTGTCGGCATCGGTCTGGTTGTGGAACCGGGAGGGTGAGGACTTCGTGATCCGTAAGGTGATCACCGTCCCGGCCGAGCCCGCGCAGACGGAGGACCTGCCCCCGGCGCTGCAGCCGTTCGGCGCCGTGCCGCCATTGATCACCGACATCGACCTGTCGGTGGACGACCAGTGGCTGTACGTGTCCGCCTGGGGAACCGGTGACCTGCTGCAGTACGACGTGAGCGACCCGTTCCGTCCACGGCAGACGGCGGCCGTGCGTCTCGGTGGCGTCGTCTCCCGACGGCCGCACCCCGCCGAACCGGACACGCCGCTGACCGGTGGAGCACAGATGGTCGAGCTCAGCCGGGACGGACGGCGGGTGTACCTGACGAACTCCTTGTATGCCGCCTGGGACGAGCAGATCTATCCCTCGGGCATCGACCCGTGGATGGTCAAACTCGACGCCGACACCGCGCACGGCGGGCTCATGGTCGACAGCGGCTTCTTCCCGCACGGCCCGGAGTTTTCCGGGTTGCGCGTGCACCAGACGCGCCTTCAAGGCGGCGACGCCTCGTCGGATTCGTACTGCTACCGCCGATGACATGCCGCTGTCCGTGCTGTCCGTGCTCTGCGCAGCGGGCGCGCAGACCGACGAAGGGACCGGGTTGATCATCGCGGTCCTCGACCTCCTGCCCGACGCGTGGGACGAAGCGGAAGAGGTCGGCGTGCCGCAGTGGGCAGTGCTGCTCGCTGCGCTCGCCTCGTACGGGGTGACGGGTGCCGTGGCTGTTATCGGCTGCCCGTGCGAGCGGGGTCGGGCGGGCGGCATCGGCTCAGCATCAGGGCTCGCACTGCACCGCCTTCTGGAGGGGGCGACCCTGGCACTGGCCCCGTCGGTCGCCGTGATGGCGGCGCTCCTGGTTCATGCGGCCGGCGAGGGGCTGGCGCTGGCCGCCCTGCTGGGAGTCCGTCCGAAGCGCCGCGTGGCTCCATGGGTCGGGCTGGCCTGCTTGAGTCCGGTCGCGGGAGCCTTCGTGGCGAACGCCTTGCCCATCCCGGACGGCCTCGTGCCACTGCTGCTCGCCCTCATCGGCGGCGTACTCGCGCAAGCGGCCTGGGTTGCGCTCGTGCTGGCCCGCCGACAGCGGCCCGCGGACCAGCGAGTTCTTGCCGTCCCGGCTGCGGCGGCGATGACTCTCGCCGCCGTCCTCACCGCGCTTGTCCTGCTCGTCGGGGCAGCGAACCACTGACGCACCACCGACGGCAAGCGGGGGTTCACCGGCCGATGGCCTGCGGCACGGCGCGCCCGGCCCCCCTCCCACGACCAGACCGCGGCGATGTCGGAGTCCACCAGGGGTGAGGCTGAATCCCTTACGCGTAGCAGCCGTTGACGGTCGCCGCGAGGCCGTCCATGGCGTCCTTGATGGCGTTCGGGTCGGCCGTGGCGCCGTTCTCGACGAAGGAGAACACCTTCCACTTGCCGTCCTTGCCCTGCGTCAGACCGCTCAGCGAGATGGCGCCGGTGAGGGTGCCGGTCTTCGCGCGTACCTTGCCCACCGCGCACTTGGAGTTGGCGTCGTCGAAACGGCCGTACTCCGGGCCGAGCGTGCCGCCGGCCTCGCCGGAGACGGGCAGGCCGTCGAGGACGGCGCCGAGGGTGTGCGCGTAACGGGGCTGCGTCAGCAGTTCGAGGATCTGCGCGAGCGTGGCGGCTGGGATGCGGTCGGCCCGGGACAGGCCGCTGCCGTCGTGGAGCTCGAAGTTGTCGAGCGAAACGCCGTACTCCCGGCTCAGCACCCGGCGTACGACCGCAGTGCCGCCTTCGAAGGTGGCAGGGCGGTCGGCGGCCAGGGCCGTCATCCGCAGCAGGGTCTCGGCGATGTCGTTGTCGCTGTCCTTGAGCATCGTGCGGACCATGTTCGACAGCGGCGCCGACTTGTGCTGGGCCACCGGAACGTCCGTCGTGCGTGCGGTGGCGCGGGTGACGTCGCCGGTGACCGTGACACCATGCGCGGCGAGTTGCCCGGCGAAGACGCGTCCTGCGTCGATGGAGGTGTCCTGGACGCCGTGCCCGTCCACGACCAGCGCGCGGACCGGGGCGACGGTGTCAGGGTAGTAGCCGCCGTTCCAGCCCTTGGCCAGAGTCGGCTCCGGGAACAGGCTGTCGTCGACGGTGACCTTCACGGTGGTTCGGCCGGCTGCCTTGAGTCCGGCAGTCGCGGTCTTCGCCAACTCTGCGAGGTCGGCGGTGGTCAGGGTGCGGTCGCCGCCTCCGACGAGGGTCAGGGTGCCCTGGCCGTAGACGACTTTCGTTGTGAACCGGTGCTGCGGGCCGAGCATGGTCAGGGCGGCGGTCGAAGTGGCGAGCTTGGCGTTGGACGCCGGCATCAGCGCGGTGGAGGCGTTGTGGCCCCAGACGGTGGTAGCCGTGTCCGCGTTGAGGACCACACCGCTCACGTTCGAGCCCAGCCGCTGGTCGAGTACCCGGGTCTTCAGGTTCTTGGCCATCTGCCGGTCGGCCGCGTCCAGGTCGTGGGTCTTGGCCGTCGTACCGACACCCTTCTGGGCGGCGAAGGCGGACGGACCCGCCAGGGCGGCGGACGCCACGGGCACGGCCATGGCGAGGACGAGGGCCCGGCGCCGGCCGGTTCCGGACCCGTCCTGTCTGGGCTTGCGGTGCCGGCGCCGACCACCCGGAAGGAAGGTGTTCTCGGGGGTCTTGGCAGTCGTTTCAGTCATCGGGGTTCGAAGCTTTCAGAAGTGGGGGCCTTGAGGAAAGGAAAGTAGAGTTCGCTGCATCACTGGTCGCCGGTGACCGGCTGGCGCTCGTAGCACACGGAGTCCGGGTCCGCGCTCGCGGCCTGTCGGCCCCTGATCTCCACACGTGCGCCGGTCTTGATGGCGTCGTACACCCACTTCCCGTCCCGGGGTGAGAGGGCGACGGCGCCGGGGCCGGCGTTGTGACCGATGCTGTTCAGACCGGCGGAGGGGTCGAGCGCCCACATCAGCAGCCGCTCGTGGTGACGGCGGTCGGTGAAGGTGACCGCCCACTGCAGGCGGGGCACATACTTGGTGAACCTGTCGGGGCGCAGTGTGATGGAGGGGTGCTTGGCGGTGACCGTGACCGCCTTCTCGCCTATCGGGCAGTTTTCCTGCACCCCGCTGATGCGCAACCTCCTTCCTTCCATGGTCAATGTGTAGGCCTCCAGGTCGATCGTCACCCGCTGGACGGGCGCCGGGGACGGGACGGGTGTCGGGGTGTGGGACACGGACGCCGCAGGGGGTGCGGACGCGTTGGTGACGGAACCGAGGGCACCGGAGGCGAGGGCGGTGAGGGCCGCCGCCGCCAGCGCGGTGGAGGAGAGCACAACACGCTGACCGCGGCGACGGCGTTGCGCCCGGTCCCTCGCCTGTGCGCCTGTGGCCGGCGCCGCGCCCTGCGCGGCCAGGCCACGGAGCCGGGCCGACAGCTCCGCCTCGGTCAGGGGCTGCGGTGGTGGCTGGTCAGACACAGGCTTCCTCCGTGGAGTGGTTTTCCTCGCTCACCAGGTGAGCGGCGAGTGCCGTACGGCCGCGTGACAGACGTGCCTTGATGGTGCCGACGGCCGCACCGGTCTGGGCCGCTATCTGCTCCACGCTCAGATCGCACAGGTGATGCAGCACGATCGCGGTCCGCTGGGCATCCGGCAGGCGCCGCAGTGCGGCGACCAACGCCACATGGTCCGGGTTCGGTTCGGGCACCGGTCGCGGGACGGACTCGCCCCGCACCAGCTCCCACCAGCGGCGCGCCCTCCGCCAGCGGCTCAGTGCCAGACGGTGTGCCACCGTGCGGATCCAGGCCTCGGGATCGCGCTCGCCGTTCAGGACGGACGAACGCCGCTCCCAGGCGCGCGCGAACGCCTCCTGGACCACGTCCTGGGCTTCGGCGTAGTCGCCCGTCAGGGCGTACAGCTGACCCACCAGACGCGGGCAGGCAGCCGTGTAGAAGAGGTCGAACTCGTCCTCGGTCACTTGTCGTGCTCTCTTCTTACGGCGCGGGGCGCGTGTGGCGCAGGGCCGGTGCGATGGGGGTCATGCGGTCGTGGTGGCGCCGGCCTCGCTGTGTGCGAGCCACTGCTTCCAGGTCAGGTTCCAGTCGCCATAGCCATTGCCGGCGGCGACGCGGTCCTTGTCCGCCCCGGTGACCGTGACGACGTCGCCGGTCCGTACCTGGTCGTAGAAGCGCTGGGCGGTGCCGTTGGAGGCGAGGCCGACACAGCCGTGGGTGACGTTACGGTGTCCGGCCTCGGTGTTCGCCCGGGGGTTCTGGTGCACGTACGTTCCTGATGTCGTCAGGTGCACGGCCCAGTAGTAGTAGTCGTGGTAGGTGTCGCCGAGGCCCACGGTGCGGGAGTCCATGTACACCTTGGGCTGTTTGTCCATGACGACCATCGTCCCGTTCCAGGTGTCCGTCCCCGGCGCCCCGGTGGTGACGGGGATGCGCTGTGCCGTACCGCCGGTGTGGACGGTCATCATGTGCGTCTTCGCATCGACCGTGGCGACCAGCGATCTGCCGATGGTGAAGTGCCGGGCGCCGTGCGAGCCGAGCCGGAGGGTGATCTGGGTGCCGGGCTGCCAGTAGGTGGTGCCGGGTCGGAAGTCGACGCGCTGCCCGTCCAGGAGGTTGTGGTCCTTCACCCAGCTCCACGCGCCCATCGTGCCGGACGAGGTCTGTACGCGCAGCCAGCTCTCCACACCCTTGCGGTCGGCGGCCGGGACCGGCTGGGAGAAGGTCACGGATATCGGCATGCCCACTCCGACCGTCTGGCCGTCGCGTATGTTCACCCGCGCCTGCGCAAGCGCGGCGGGCTCCGGCGTGGACGGTACCGGGCGTGCACCTGACGCCTTGCCCGCGCCGTCGTCCTGCCCGCCCGCGGCCTTGTCGGCCGCCGCGGTGGAGGCCCGGGCATCAGGCGTGTCAGGGGCCACCCTGGTGCCGGAACCCGCGTCCGTCGAACAGCCGGCGGCCGTGAACAGGGCCGCGCAGGCCACCACAACAGCGCCGAAACGGCCGGCGGTCCGACCGGCCGAACGGTCCAAGTACATGTAATCCCCCGAGTCAGGTGCGGTATCGCCTCCTATACCCATGGGCTCGGAGGCAGGTTGCATCGCAGGGCAACCTTTTTGCCGGGCAGCTGGACGCGGGAGATGCACAACGTGCTCGCGCACTGCCTGTCCCTTCTTCGGGAGCGGTGACCGCCCACCGCTCGCTCAGGAACACGCCGGCAGCAGGACTTCCCTCGTCGCCGCTCCTCGCGATCACCCGTACACCGCACGGTGAGAGCGTGCTTTTTTGAACGCGTCGGTGTGTGCGCATGGGCGATACCCCTTCGTGGGGTGAAGCTGAAGGCATGAGCATCAGTAGCGAGCGTCCGGTGACGGCTGAACAGATCCATGCCGCGTTGGTCGCTCTCGGGGCTGAGCCGATGGCTGACCCGGAGGTGCGACCCGAAGGTCCGCAGGAAGAGGACCGTCTGCATCTGCTGGGGAGCCTGCTGGCGAAGACAGAGCTGGAAATCACCGCCGCGACGCGTTTGACCGAGGAGGAGGAGATCGAGGACGTCCTCTCCACGATGCTCGGCTGGTCTGAGCAGGTAGGTGACCCCGGCCTTGCGGTCAACGTCCTGACGAACAGGCTGCACCGTACTGCGCTGCAGGTCGCGCCCGACGCGGAGGAGCTGCCACCGGGCCGGGAGGCTTCCTTCGCCGCCGCCATGGCGGCGGTGTATGCACTCAGTGCCCAGCTGCACACGGAACGCGGCGATGTCGAGGGAACCCGACGGGCTCTGGGCGGGGCGGAGGAAGCCCTCATCGACATCCTGCAAGGCATGCATGGCCTACGAGTCGCCATTGGAGACGTGGCTGGATTGGAGGACGAAGAGGACTGACCTGAGCACGCCTCCGGCGTTCGGCCATCGGTTGGCCCACGGCCAGAACGTGTCGGCTCTGGTGGAGTTGTCCTTCATCACTCCAACTACAGGGCCCCCAAGCCGGGTTGGAATGGCTCGACGCCTCAAAAATGAGAGTTGACGGGATATGGAAACGTCAATTGAGAATCAGTAATAAGCGGTCGCGCATGATAGTGTCGCCCGCGTGGGACTTTGGCTACTCAACCACCTGAACACGGCCAGCCTCGCGATCCTCATCGTTGGAGGCGTTGTTGTTTTGTCGCTCGTCGCCTGCTTGGTGACGCGCCGCATTTTTCCGGCCTTGATCAATGGCGTGACCAATGACGTATCCCGCACGGTACTTGAACTGTTCGGAGCCATCTACGGAATCGTGCTCGCTTTCGTCATCGTGACCTTGTGGACCGAACTTGAGCAAGTTCAAGTAGTGGTGACTTCGGAGGCTACAGATCTCGCTGTAATTTCCCGCAACGCGCATGCGTTTCCGGACGAGGTGCAAAAAAAATTGGACCAGGCGATCGGGGGATACGTCCACGCCGTCGTAGAAGATGCATGGCCACTGATGCGCAACGGGAAGAATAGCCTCAGTGCGACCTCGGGAAAGCTTGAGGCACTGTACGGAGTCCTCCAGGACTACAATCCCAAAAGCAATTCCGAACAGGCCTTCTACGACAAGTCGGTGGAGCGGCTGAACGATATTACCGAACAGCGCAGAACCCGCATCCTGGCCGCAACTCAACGCTTGCCCATTCTCCTGCAGGTCCTCACCTACGGGGGAGCGCTGGTCGTGATAATGATCACCTTGCTTTACGGGGTGGAGAACCTCAAGGTGGAGCTACTTTTCGTAGGATCGATCGCGTTGCTGGTGGGCCTGAGCCTCACCCTCGTCCTCGTCCTCGACCACCCCTTCGCCGGCGAAGTGAGTGTGAGTCCGCGCCCGTTCATGGAAGGTCAGCTGAGGAAATACTGGGGCCCGTGACGTGGTGAGGTCCGGCGAGAATCCACCGGCTCATCGCCGCAATGTCGCGCTGCCGCTGCCTGCAGGCCTCACGGTCGAAGGTGGGCAGTCTTCCCGCCGGCGCGGTCACAGCGTCTGCGGTTGGCGGCCCGGACCACGGGCTGGAGAATCTCTGCCCTCATGCCGCGACACTGGACACAAGATCGTGAGATCGGCCATCATCCCGGCGTGCACACACCAAGACGGTACGCCGGGCTCCTCGCCGCAACCCTTCTGACGGCAGTGCTGGCAAGCTGCTCGATGCCACTCTCCCGGCCGTCGTCGGCGACCACGGGCTCGACGGCTTCCTCTCCGTCTGCCGCCGCAACCCCCTCCTCAGCCTGGGGCGCACCTGCGTCCGGGGCGGGAGCACAGCTCATGGCCACCATCCTTCCGGTGCCGGCAGGCGCGCACGCCTGGACCGACCGTGACGGCGCGCTGGACTTGGACGGATTCGCCCACGGACTCTTCGCCGCGGACGCCGTCTCGCGAGAGAAGGCCGTGCTGGTACGCCAGCGCTTCGTCGCCGCCGCGCGACAGGGCTGGATCAGTACCGATGGCAGCCAAGCCGACATTTTCCTCGTTCGGTTCGCCGCACCCACCGGCGCCGAGAGCATGTACAAGTCCATGGCACACACCTGGCAGACCAGCAGCACGCCGCACAAACAGACATTCGCGGACCCCGCGGACCATGCCACCGGCTCCGTCATCAGCACCCTCGACAACCTCGGCAATGCCGGTGTCAAACTGATCAGCGTCCGCAACAACCTGTTCGTCTACATCCACTACTTCACCGCCGCGACCCCGGACCGCAGCGGCGCGCAGAATCTTCTCCATCGCCAACGCGACGCCGTCGACAAGTAGGAGGCGCCCCGTGGGTGTGGCTACGGGGCGCTGTGTCACCGGCATCGCCAGTTCGTAGGGGTAGTCACCGCGAGAGCTCGTCGGCCCGATGGTCGTACTCGAAGCCGTCGCCGAGAAGCCCGCCCGCTTCATCGCCTTCGTCGTGCACGGATCGTCGTGCAGGGCCCGACCGTAGGCGGCCTCCAGACGTACGAATTGGTTGTTCTCGCCGAGCACTGCCGCCACGGCATCGGCGACGGCGCGCGTACGGACCCGGGAGCCGGCCAGGGTTGCCGCGAGGGTCTCGCCGTCCGCCGGTCAGCTCGGTCGGCGGTCGAGCAGGGTGGCCCGTAGTTCGTTCTCGGTGATCTCCTCGGCGGGGCGGTGGAGCGTCCAGCGGTGGGCCTCGCCGTCCATGGGCAGCACCTTGACGACGGTTTCCAGGGGTGGGTGGACGACTTCGCCACAGATGAGTTGGCGGATGATGACGGCGGTGTCGTCGTCCAGGCCGAGCAAGGCGCGTACGGCGTCCTGCAGTTCGCGGAGGTGCGGGCTCGGCCAAGCGATTCCTGGGCGCGGTTCGAGGTACATGGGGGTACTCCTTGGTTCCGGATCGAGGGCGGGCGGCATCCACACCGCTGTCCGACTGCGCCTCGCGCAACGTGGTGGAGAGTGGTCGGTGGTCAGGCCGCGCGCGGGGGCTTCGCCAAGCAGCAGGGCCTGCAGGGCCTGAGCCGAGGCGAAATCCGGGCAACCGGTGAGCACCCGCCTGGCGGTGGTCGTTCAGTCGGGTGGTGTGCGGGTGGTGGCCCAGTCGGGTGTCCTGACGGGCGGGCGGGCAACGCGGGGTCGTCTGGGCACGGTCACCTGCCAGATGGCCAGGAGCAGCAACGTGCCGGTTTCGGCGAGGAGGCTGAGGACCGCTTGTGGCTCAGGCTGCAGACCGCGCTCGGTGAATCCGAACACGCCGACGGTACGCGACGCGGTGAATCCGCCGAGGGCGCCGAGCGCGACGCCTGCCGCGGCGGTCCGCAGCAGCGGGGACGGCATCCCGACCAGCAGCAGGGCAGCGAGAGCGAAGGAAGCGCTGGCCTGGAGCAGGAACAAGGGGCCGATGACGGGGATGAAGCGATACCCGTCAAGGTAGAGCTGGGCATGGATGGATCCGCCGGCGGCGAGGGTTGCGGCGGTCGCCGACCGCAGGGTGGGTGCGAGGAGTCTTCGGGCATTCATGCCAGCCTCTGATCCTTGATGGCCAGTTCGCGGTCACCTTGGCGGTAGCCGACGCTGCGGATGCCGAGTGCGTCTTTGAGCTGCCGGGCAGGGACGACCTGCGGGGTGGGGGCGGCTGCACGGCCCGGTTTGGGCAGGGGGTAGGCGGTGGTGGTGGCCGAGTGGAAGGTGATGTTGCCCTCGGTCTTGGTGAAAAGCTGGTGGACGTGCCCGTTGAGACAGGTGACGGAAGAAAAGCGGCGCAGGAGGGCGATGACCTTGAGGGCGTCGTCGGTGCTCCAGCCCCACTGCGGGTACATGGCGAACAGCGGGATGTGGCTGAAGACCACGATGGGGGTGTCCGACGGCAGTCCGGCAAGATCCTTGCGAACGAAGTCGATCTGTTCGTTGCCGAGGTGCCCGAGCTTCTCCAGGCTCAGGGTGTTGACCAGGGCGATGAAGTGCACCCCGTGGGTGTCGAAGCTGTACCAGCCATCGCCGAGCGTGCCCATGCCGAACGTCCGCCGGTAGGTGCGGCCTGCATCGCCGATGGAGTCGTGCTCGCCCGGCACGGTGAAGACACGATCCGTCTGCATGCCGGTCATCATCTGCTTGACCTGGTCGAACTGCCCGGCCGTGGACAGATGGGTCAGGTCCCCGCTGTGCATGACGAAGTCCGGTCTGAATCCGAGTGAGTTGACCTGGTTGATCGCTGCGGTGAATGAGCCGGCCACGTCCATGTTCGCCGGCCCCTGGAACCCGATATGGCTGTCGGAGACCTGCACGAACCGCAGCGCGCCGTTTCCCGCTGCGACGGCCGCGGCGGCGGCTCCGGCGTTGGTGTCCCGGGAGTCCGCGATGTGGCTGATCACCTCTCCACTGGCCACGGTCAGCACCACCGCGCCGCCGAACCACCCGGCGTGCCGGATGAGTTGACGCCGAGACATGCCGTGTTCGGTTTGAGGCTGACCGACGTCGTCGGCCGGTGCTCCGTCGTGGCTGTCGTAGTAGTTGCTCATCAGGTCACCTCCACGGTGCCGGTCATGAACGGATGGATGGTGCAGAGGTAGGCGTAGGTGCCGGGCTTGGTGAACGTGTACGTGTAGGTGGCGTGGGTGGCCAGTGCGGCCGAATGCAACGGGCCGCCCGATCCGGCGCTGGTGAGGGTGTGGGCGTCGGTGTCCTGATTGGTCCAGGTCACTGTCGTGCCCGCCTTGACCTTCAGCGTGGCCGGGGAGAATGCGAAGTTCTTGATCGCCACGGCGTTCCCGGTCACCGGTGCGACCGACCGGCCCGTACTCGCGGGACTCATAGGCATGCTCATGCTCGGCATCGGCGAGGCGGCGGAAGCGGGGCCCGCCGTGTTCCCCAGCCCCGTGGCTCCGGTCATGCCAGCCATCTGGTGCTGCCCCGGACCGGGTGTGATGGCGTCGGCCCCGGTGGCCGAGGAATGCGACGACTGGCCGCATGAACTGAGCAGGCCCAGCGCGGCGACAGTGGCGATGGTGCCGACGGCCAGCCCGGCCGCGGTCCGTGATCGACGGCCTGGCGTGCGAAAGTTCAGGTACATGGTGTCCGCTCCTCACTGATCAGGCGGAGACACGGCTTGCTCCGGCTGGGCACACGCACCCGCAGGGATGTGCGTGGATGCCGTGTTCGTGGGCGTGTGCCTCTCACGGACCCAGCGATCGAGCACCGGATTTCGCGTGAGTCGGCTCTTGTCCGGCTCCACGGACGGCGGGGTTCTCGCGGTTCGGTATATATGCACCTTTTTCGAAACCTCTTGTCATCGCGGCGGATCAGCCGGACTCCTCTGCGGGCCGCGCACGCTTGGTCCTGCTGGTGCCGCAAGGCCCGGCAGGTACCTATCGCCCGTGGCGCCCGCGGAGCGCGACCGATGCCATACAGTGCGTTACAGGACAAAGCGGTACATGTGCGCGATGATCGTCTTATGCCCTGGAGTTCCCGAAAACGTGGTCCAAGGACCGATCCGGATCGCTCCGCGCACCGTGTCTCTGGTAAAGGGACCCTTTCGACCGCAGACGAGGAACTGCTGCGCACTCTGTACGCGGAGCACGCAGGAGCCCTGTTCCACTACGTGCTGCGACTGACCTCAGGAGACCGGCAATGGGCGGAGGATGTGGTGCAGGAGACGATGCTGCGAGCGTGGCAGCATCCCGCCGCGTTCGACCCCGCACGCGGCCCGGCCCGGGCATGGTTGTGTACGGTCGCCCGGCACCTGGTCATCGACGCCCACCGGGCTCGGCAGGCCAGGCCGGCCGAGACCGGCGGCGAGGCACTGGAACGAGTCGCCGAGCAGAAACCCGGCGAGGACGAGATCGAGCAGGCGCTGGAGAGCTGGGCGGTTGCCGAAGCGGTCCGGTCGCTGTCCCCGGATCACCGCGCCGTCCTGCTGGAGACCTACTACCGCGGCCGGACCATGGTGGAGGCCGCACAGGTGCTGGGCATCCCTGTGGGCACCGTGAAGTCGCGCACGTACTACGCTCTGCACGCCCTTCGGCTGGCGCTGCAGGAACGGGGGCTCGAGCCGTGACCGTGGCGGGCAGGAGGTGGCGACCATGAGTGCGGAGCACGACGCCCTCCGGCTGGCGCTGGGAGGATACGTCCTGGGCACGCTGCCCTCGGCGGAAATGGAACGGGTGCGCATCCACCTCACGGAGTGCACCGAATGCCAGGCCGAACACACCCAGCTCACGGGAGTGTCTGCGCTGCTGGCGACGGTGACCGAAGCCGAAGCCTCAGGCCGGACGGCGCCGACGGCCGACGGGGACCTGGCCGACCGGCTGGTGGCACGAGCAGCCGAAGGCGCGCACGGCTCCCCGCCCGAACGGCCCGCGGTGCCGGCGGTGCAGCGGGTGCCTGAGGAGGGTCTGCTGGAGAGGCTGCTCCAGCAGGCCGCGTCCCGGCGCCGCAGGACCTGGCGTCTGCAGCTGGCCGGTGCTGCCGCCTCGCTGACGTTCATCGCGGCAACGGCCGGCGGCACATGGCTGGCGGCTGTCGGATCCGTGGGCAGTCAGGCGACGCCGCCCGGGCCGACCGCGCCCACTGCCTGGCGCACCTTCTCCGGAAGCGATCCCGACACCGGCGTCTCCGCCTCGGTGAAGGTCTCGCCCTCTGCCTGGGGCAGTGTCGTGCAGGTCTCCGCCAGGGGCGCACCCGCCGGAATCACCTGCCGACTTCAGGCGGTCGGGCCCGGCGGAGCCAAGACGGACGTCGCTAGCTGGCGGGCAGGCAAGTACCCTCCCGGCACCACGATCCAAGGAGCGGTTGCCATGCCTCCAGGAGAGATCGAGCACTTCGAGATCCACGCGGACAACGGTCAGAAGTTGGTCACAGTCCGGGCGTGACCCGAGGCCAGGACGGTCGCGTCACTGGGGCGCCCTCGCCCCGAGTGGCGCGACCACAGCTGTCGGCGTGAGCGCACGGCGGCACACGAGGCCGAGAAGACATCGCCATCGAAGGGTCGTACCGCAGGCGGGGAGAGGGCGGCCGGTCGACGAGAGGCGAGTCGCCTCAAGACCGGTGGACCGGGCTGGAGAAGCACGCCGAGGACGTCCAGCCGATGGCCGTCGAGAAGACTTGTATGCGTGCCATCGGCTGCTCAGGCACGCACGTGATCACCGGCGTCGCCCGATGCCCCCACGCCACACGGCTCCGGGATCGGCGAGGTTGTCCGACAAGGGCACCCGGCAGATGACCGTGGCGGCGACCCCGAAGGCCGACGCCCCTGCGGCGAAGGAGCTGATCGGCGCCCCGGCTTCCGGCAGTGGCAGGCCGGCCACCCCACATCCGGCCCCCTCGGGTGCCGGTCGCGAACATGGGTGGGCACGGCTGTGCGGAGGTCGGCGGTCTCCCGGCTCCGGCCAATCGGGCCGATTCTCAGCCGACTTGATGCGTGAGTGCGCCGATGGGACACGCACTCCCTGTCCAGGTGGCCGGTGGCGCCACCCTGGTCTTTGCGACGGCCCGGCCAAGGTGTTCCCCCTCCCCCGCGCGAGCAGCGGTATGCGGCTCACCAAACGGCGTCGACCTCAACTTGCGTTTTCCTCCGCAGGGGGGCCCGGAGAATCGGATCCAGGATGTCTGCACACCGAGTGTCGTGACCAAGCCGAGGCGCGGGCAGGGACGTTCGTCCGGCTCTACGGTTCGAGGTTCCTGCAAGGTCGTCCTGAGGGCTGCGGGCGAGGAGACCGAGCTGCCGGTGCCTGGTCCGGCCGAGTACGGCGTCGAGCTCTGGCAGGGGCGAGTGAGTTCAGCCAGGCCACCGGCATTGGCATTCGCAAGAAGTCGAACAAAAGGTGCGAATGACTCGAACCGTTCGGCATGCGTCGTCCGTGGAACTCAGTGAGCGCGGCCACACAGGATCCGCCTACCGACCGCCCCCGAAGTGGCTGGCCCCCCGATCCGGCCTCCACACATCCACAGAAGAGCCATAAGACCATGTTTGTGACCGATTCCCCCAGCCCGAGTTCACTGCTCGGTCGACACAGCCGCCACCGGGCACTGCTCACCTTGCCCGCGCAGGAGGCGTACGTCTCCGCCGCTCGTCACTTCGCGGCCGATCTGCTGGAGACCTGGAGTGTGCCCGCAATCGAGCGGGACTCCGCCGTCCTCATCGTCGACGAACTCGCCGCCAACGCCGCGCAGTACGGCCACGAGCGCATGACCCTGCTGCTCGTCCTCGACGACGGCACTCTGCACATCGTGGTCACTGACTCCGGTACGACCGTGGAACACCATCGCCCCGACACCGCCCCCGACGAACACGGCCGCGGCACCAGTATCGTCCAGCACCTTGCCCAGTCGACCGAGGTCCAGCAAACACGCAGCGGCCGCAAAGTCCGCGCCTGCCTGAGGTGCTCGCCATGACCGGGCCGACGGTTCCGCACGAGCTGCGGCCCGCTGCCGGGGCCGGCATCGCCGCGCAGCGACGGGTCACCGGGGGCAGCTGCGGCGCCGGGTCCCGCGACGACCCGCCGATTGGGCCTTCACACCCCAGAAGCCGTGCCCCGAACAGCGGCGATGGCATCAGTGCTCCGCCCCCGCACGAGGCGTACGCGAGTGCGCCAGACCTGCGCCGCGAGATACACCAAGTGCTCGCTCTCGGGGCCGAACGCGACGGTCGCCAGGCGCGGCCCGTCACCGGATCCCCGGTCGACTCGACAGTCGCCGAACGCACCTTGCGGCTACGCCGGGCCGCCCTCATGGACCGCATGGCCCTGGACGACCCCGGCCCCGGCCCGATCGCAGCCGCCACAGCAACCGCCGAACAACTCGTCCTGCTCGACCGCAGCCATCCCGAACTGGTGGCCGGCCCGCACTTCCCCGACGCCATCGCGCTCGCCCCCCGCCGCCGCCTCTATGTCCGCCAGGAGTACGCCGCCTGGACTGCCGCCGGGCGCCCCGCCCGACTGGACGACGCCGTCGGAATCTCCCGATGGCGCGGGCGGTGGACACCGGTGAAACCGCCGTGCCGAGTGCACCGGGAAACCTCCTCCCAGTCGGACGTCGGCCGGCCCGGCCATCTCCTGCGGATGCCCTTCTGCGACGACGAGTGCCGGCCATCGGCCGGTGCAGAGCCCTGCGGGGCCGTGGACATCGACCGCGTCCTGCAGCGTCCCACCATTGCCGCCCAGGAACACACAGCACAGATCGCCGGGACAGGTGTGAAGACCGACATGTTCGAAGGGGTGGTGTGACGATGTTCCGCAATGCGCTGGAGCCCTGGCACTTGCTGATCCTGGTCGCCGTGGTGATTTTGCTCTTCGGCTCGAAGAAACTACCCGACACGGCCCGGGCGCTGGGCAGGTCCATGCGGATCCTCAGGAGTGAGACCAAGGCCATGAAGGAGGACGACGCCTCAAACGAACCACGCCCCGAGTCTGAACCTGCACCAGGAACGCGGACGGTCTCGGGCCCTCCCGAACCCACGGACAGCACGACCGGCAACTGAGACCGAGCCCGGTCCTGCGCGCCCTGGCTCATTCCCGCGATCAGCTCGCGGCAAGTGGTGCCGACCTGGACCAACTGCCTCCTGGACACGCTACCGACCGCAACCGTCGTCGTAGCGCGCTCGCGCCCCACCGGGTGACGGAGACGATCAAGCACAAGTGCAAGGCCGGTAGTCTCCGGTCTGCCGCACGAGATGAGGATGCGGCGTGCCCCAGTCAGCCCGCAACAAGCAGAAGGATCCCGAGGGGCGGATGCCGCTCGCGAAGCACCTTCGTGAGCTCCGCAACCGGCTCGCCAAGGCCATCCTTGCCATCCTGGTCGTCACGGTCGCCGCGGCCTTCGCCTACAAGGGCATCGTAAACGTCGTCACCAGGCCGGTGCTGGACTCGGTCGGCTGCCCAACGTCCTTCGCCGATCTGGCCAAGCAACCCGCGGACACCGCCTGCGCGCGGATCACGATCAACGGTCTGCTCGCGCCCTTCACCCTGGCGCTGAAGGTGTCCCTGATGGCCGGATTCGTGCTGGCATCGCCGGTATGGCTGTACCAGCTG
This sequence comes from Streptomyces sp. BK340, assembly GCF_007827595.1. Taxonomy (GTDB): domain Bacteria; phylum Actinomycetota; class Actinomycetes; order Streptomycetales; family Streptomycetaceae; genus Streptomyces. The sequence goes on along the minus strand of NZ_VISR01000039.1, from coordinate 773 downwards.
TGGGCGTTTGTCGCCCCCGGCCTGCACGGACACGAGAGGAAATACGCTTATGCGTTCGTCGGCGCCGGCGTCCCTCTGTTCTTCGGAGGCGCCCTCTTGGCCTACAAGGTGCTGCCCTCGACCGCGAAGGTGTTGATCGGCTTCACCCCGCACAGGGTGGAGAATCTGCTGCCGCTGGACGATCTGCTCGACCTCGTCACCCGCATGGTGGTCGTCTTCGGCCTCTCCTTCGAGATGCCGCTGCTGCTGGTGATGCTGAACCTCACTGGGGTGCTGCGCGGCCGACGTATGCTCGGCTGGTGGCGCGGCATGATCGTGGGGATCACGGTCTTTTCAGCCGTGGCGACGCCGAGCACGGACCCGCTGACCATGCTGGCGCTGGCCTCGCCGATCTGGGTGCTCTATTTCGCCGCTGTTGTCTTTTCGCTTCTCAATGACCGGCGCAAGGCCCGAAGAGAGGCAGAGGGACCCAGCGACGACGAGACCTCCGACCTCGACCTCACGCCGCAGGACGTAGGCGAAGTGGAATTGGTGTCCGCCAGCAGCGTTGTCAATGTGACGGGGGTGAATCCGGGCTCGGACAGGTTCAGCCAACCGCGGAAGCTATGTGATCAGAGCACCAGGGCCTGTGCGGAAGTGGATCTTTTCGCACGGGGAGGTCTGGGCAGCCGTGGCCGACGTTGAAGCTCCTATTGCCGTCAAGCGGTCTGGATCCAGTCACGGTAGGCACGGGCGAGGTCGTCGTCTCGGCTGAGGCCTCGTTCGAGTCTGGA
>NZ_VISR01000038.1 GCF_007827595.1 Streptomyces sp. BK340 | reverse complement strand
AAACGCCCGGTTACATTCCGAACCCGGAAGCTAAGCCTCACAGCGCCGATGGTACTGCAGGGGGGACCCTGTGGGAGAGTAGGACGCCGCCGAACTCCTTTTACAGCTCCGGCTCTTGGGCACACAGCCCAGGGGCCGGAGCTTTTTTGCGTTGAGGTAGGGTCAGGGGGCATCGTTGGCTCGTTTTCGCACAGGAGGCCCCCGGGTGGAGGTCCAGGAGACCCGTGTCCAGACTGACCGGGTCCTCACCATCCCCAACATCCTCAGCATGGCGCGGCTCGTCGGCGTCCCCCTCTTCCTCTGGCTGATCCTCAGGCCGGAGTTCGGGGGTCCCAACTGCGATGGCTGGGCCCTCCTGGTGTTGGCCTTCAGCGGGATCAGCGACTATCTCGACGGCAAGCTCGCCCGGCGCTGGAATCAGATCAGCAGCCTCGGTCGGCTTCTCGATCCCGCTGCCGACCGGCTGTACGTGCTTACCACTCTGCTGGGGCTCACGTGGCGGGAGATCCTGCCGCTCTGGCTGACCGGCCTCCTGCTCGCGAGAGAGCTGGTTCTGCTGGTGATGGTGGGCATCCTCCGCCGGCACGGCTATCCGCCGCCCCAGGTGAACTTCCTGGGGAAGGCCGCCACCTTCAACCTGATGTACGCCTTCCCGCTCCTGCTCCTCAGTGACGGAAACGGATGGATCGCGTCAGTCGCCGCTGTTTTCGGATGGGCGTTCGCAGGATGGGGTACAACGCTCTATTGGTGGGCAGGAGTGCTCTACGTGGTGCAAGTCCGCCGCCTGGTCCGCGCGGACGCCACGGCCGATTGAGCTCGTTGATTGTCCGGACATGGTGGCCCCGATGGCCCGCTGCGGAAAACTGCGGGACAATCTGGACGGGTGAAGTCGGCTAGACCGTCGTCTCTCTAGGAGGACGCTTCCGACATGAAGGCCGTCGTGATGGCCGGTGGCGAAGGCACTCGCCTTCGCCCTATGACCTCCAGCATGCCCAAGCCGCTCCTGCCTGTGGCGAACCGTCCGATCATGGAGCACGTGCTTCGGCTGCTCAAAAGGCATGGGCTCAACGAGACCGTTGTCACCGTTCAGTTCCTGGCATCGCTCGTCAAGAACTACTTCGGCGACGGCGATGAGCTCGGAATGGAGCTCACATACGCCAATGAGGAGAAGCCACTCGGTACCGCCGGAAGCGTCAAGAACGCCGAAGAGGCGTTGAAGGACGATGCTTTCCTCGTCATCTCCGGCGATGCTCTGACGGACTTCGACCTCACGGATCTGATCAATTTCCACAAGGAGAAGGGTGCACTGGTCACGGTTTGCCTGACCCGGGTGCCCAATCCGCTGGAGTTCGGTATCACCATCGTCGACGAGGAAGGCCAGGTCGAGCGTTTCCTCGAGAAGCCGACCTGGGGGCAGGTCTTCTCCGACACGGTGAACACGGGCATCTATGTGATGGAGCCCGAGGTGTTCGACTACGTCGAGCCCGATGTGCCCGTCGACTGGTCCGGCGATGTCTTCCCGCAGCTGATGAAGGAAGGCAAGCCGATCTACGGCTATGTCGCCGAGGGCTACTGGGAGGACGTCGGCACCCACGAGAGCTACGTGAAGGCCCAGGCCGACGTCCTCGAGGGCAAGGTCAACGTCGACATAGACGGATTCGAGATATCGCCCGGCGTCTGGGTGGCTGAGGGTGCCGAGGTGCACCCCGACGCCGTGCTCCGCGGACCGCTCTACATCGGTGACTACGCCAAGGTGGAGGCCGGCGCCGAAATCCGCGAGCACACCGTCATCGGCTCCAATGTCGTCGTCAAGAGCGGTGCGTTCCTGCACCGGGCCGTGGTCCACGACAACGTGTATGTCGGTCAGCACAGCAACCTGCGCGGCTGTGTCGTGGGCAAGAACACCGACATCATGCGGGCGGCCCGGATCGAGGACGGCGCGGTCATCGGTGACGAGTGCCTGATCGGTGAGGAATCGATTGTCCAGGGCAATGTGCGGGTCTACCCGTTCAAGACCATCGAGGCGGGAGCCTTCGTCAACACCTCGGTGATCTGGGAGTCGAGGGGACAGGCGCAGCTCTTCGGTGCCCGCGGTGTGTCCGGAATCCTGAACGTGGAGATCACTCCGGAACTCGCCGTACGGCTGGCGGGTGCCTATGCGACCACGTTGAAGAAGGGTTCCACGGTCACCACGGCCCGTGACCACTCGCGAGGCGCCCGCGCCCTCAAGCGAGCGGTGATCTCCGCGCTCCAGGCCAGCGCCATCGACGTACGGGACCTGGAGAACGTGCCGCTTCCCGTGGCCCGGCAGCAGACCGCGCGGGGCAGTGCCGGCGGCATCATGATCCGGACCTCGCCGGGTGTGCCGGACTCCGTCGACATCATGTTCTTCGACGGGCAGGGCGCGGATCTGTCGCAGGGCGGTCAGCGCAAGCTCGACCGGGTGTTCGCGAGGCAGGAGTACCGCCGGGCGTTCCCCGGTGAGATCGGTGACCTGTACTTCCCGGCGAGCGTCTTCGACTCCTACACCGGTTCGCTGCTGCGCAACGTGGACACCACGGGCATCGCGGAATCGGGCCTGAAGGTGGTCGTGGACGCCTCCAACGGCAGCGCCGGTCTGGTCCTGCCGAGCCTGCTCGGCAAGCTCGGTGTGGACTCGCTGACCGTCAATCCGGGTCTCGACGAGTCCAGGCCCACGGAGACCGCCGAGGTGCGCCGCAACGGGCTGGTGCGCCTCGGTGAGATCGTGGCGTCCTCGGGGGCCGCGTTCGGTGTCCGGTTCGACCCCGTCGGCGAGCGGCTGTCGCTCGTGGACGAGAAGGGCCGGATCATCGAGGACGACCGGGCGCTGCTGGTGATGCTGGACCTGGTGGCCGCCGAGCGGCGCAGCGGACGTGTGGCGCTGCCGGTGACCACGACCCGGATCGCCGAGCAGGTGGCCGCCTACCACGGCACACAGGTCGAGTGGACGACCACGTCTCCCGACGACCTCACGCGCGTGGGACGCGAAGAGGGCACCATTTTCGGCGGTGACGGCAAGGGCGGGTTCATCGTCCCCGAGTTCAGCGGCGTCTACGACGGCACGGCCGCCTTCGTACGGCTGATCGGGCTGGTGGCGCGCACGCAGCTCACGCTGAGCCAGATCGACGCGCGGATTCCGCGGGCGCACGTCCACAAACGGGACCTGGCGACCCCGTGGGCCGTCAAGGGTCTGGTGATGCGGCGTGTCGTCGAGGCGGCCGGTGATCGCTTTGTCGACACGACGGACGGTGTCCGGGTCGTCGAGACCGACGGCCGCTGGGTGATGGTGCTGCCCGACCCCGCCGAGGCCGTCACCCATCTGTGGGCCGAGGGGCCCGACGACGCCTCGGCACAGGCCCTGCTGGACGAGTGGTCCGCCGTGGTGGACAGCGCCGGGCGGTAAACCGGCAGCTCCGGGCGGCAAAAGCCACAGCACACGCGCGTGCCGGACAAGTGTCCCCTAGGGGGCCTGTCCGGCACGCCGGTGGGGCCATTCGGAGGTACTGCGCGCGACATGCGACGATGTGCGGCATGCCGCAGCAACCCCCCGTTCGGAGCAGCCCCCCTCGGGCGCGGCGTCCGGACGCTTCCATGTCGTTGATCACCAACGTCATGGACCACAGCCTCGACGACGGGTACGCCGAGGCCGCCGCCCGGAAGAGGTCCCAGGGCATCGAAGGCGGGCTGCCGAAGACCCTCAGGGCGAAGCTGGGCCTGGCGGCCGGACTGGTGCTCGCGGCGCTGGTCGTGACCGTCGGAGCGGCCCAGGCGCGGGTGGCGGCGCCCGTGGTGGCCAAGGAGCGCCAGGAGCTGATCGACCGCATCGACCGCGAGACCGCGGCCGCGGACAGCCTGGAAGGCGATGTCGACAAGCTGCGCGACGACGTCAGCGGCCGCCAGCGGGCGGCGCTGAAGCAGAGCGGCGGCGGTTCCGGGGCGGACCTGGTGGGCATTCTGTCGGGCGCCACCGCGGTGCACGGTCCCGGTGTGAAGCTCGTGGTCGACGACGCCAAGGAGGCCAGCACCGGCGGCGACGGCGCCAACAATCCGCGTGAGACCTCCGGATTCTCCGACACCGGGCGGCTGCGCGACCGGGACATGCAGCGCGTGGTCAACGGGCTGTGGGCCTCGGGGGCGGAGGCCGTCTCGATCAACGGACAGCGGCTGACGGCCCTGTCCGCGATCAGAGCCGCGGGTGACGCGATACTGGTCGACAACAGGCCGCTGGTGCCGCCGTACACGGTGCTGGCGGTGGGGGACGGAGAGCAGCTGAGCACCGGGTTCCAGAACAGCGCGGACGGGCTGTATCTGCATGCCCTGGAGCAGAATTTCGGCATCCGCGCCACCATCTCCACACAGGGTGACGTCCGGTTGCCCGCCGCACCGAGTGTGATCGTACGCACAGCACAGCCGAACGCCGAGAAGACTGAGAAGGGCACATCGTGATCGCCGTACTGGGCCTCGTCGTGGGAGTCGTGGCCGGCCTGTTGGTCCGGCCGGAGGTTCCGGCGGTCGTCGAGCCTTATCTGCCGATCGCCGTCGTGGCGGCGCTGGACGCCGTGTTCGGTGGTCTGCGGGCCATGCTGGACGGCATCTTCGACGACAAGGTCTTCGTGGTGTCGTTCCTGTCGAACGTGGTCGTGGCCGCGCTGATCGTTTTCCTGGGCGACAAGTTGGGCGTGGGTGCCCAGCTGTCCACGGGTGTGGTGGTCGTTCTCGGTATTCGGATCTTCTCGAACGCCGCGGCGATCCGGCGGCACGTCTTCCGGGCGTGAGGCGGATGAGCAACCAGGAAGAGCAGCCGGAGAACAGGCTGCGCAAGGAACTGCCCGACGAGGTGCCGGCCCCTGCGGCCGAGCCCGAACAGGTGCCCGCCGAGAGTGCCGAGCCGCAGCTCACCGGGCGCCAGCGGCTGGTCAAGGGGCTGTGGCCGCCGCGGGTGACCCGGGCCCAACTCATCGTCGCGCTGCTGCTGTTCGGCCTCGGTTTCGGTCTGGCGGTGCAGGTGGCGTCGAACAGCGACAGCGACAGCGCGCTGCGCGGGGCCCGTCAGGAAGATCTTGTTCGCATCCTCGATGAACTGGATGACCGTACTCAGCGTCTTGAGGACGAGAAGCAGGGACTCGAGAAGCAGCGCCAGGAGCTGCAGAGCAGTTCCGACCAGGCCGCGGAGGCGCGCCGGCAGACCGCCGAGAAGGAGAGACAACTCGGCATTCTGGCGGGCACCGTGGCCGCGCAGGGTCCCGGCATCACCATGACGATCGAGGACACGAAGGGGACGGTCAAGGCGGACATGCTGCTCGACACGATCCAGGAGTTGCGCGCGGCCGGCGCGGAGGCGATCGAGGTCAACGGAGTACGGGTGGTCGCGGGCAGCTACTTCACCGACTCCGGGAAGACCGTGAGCGTCGACGGGAACAAGATCAACGCTCCCTATCGTTTCAAGGTCATCGGCAAGCCGCAGGATCTCGAGCCGGCGCTGAACATTCCTGGAGGCGTGGTGCAGACGCTGGAGAAGGAGCAGGCCACGGCGACCGTCGAGCGATCGAGCAAGATCGTCGTGGACGCCTTGCGACAGGCGAAGCAGCCTGACTACGCTCGGTCGTCCTCCCAGTGAACCGGTGGTGCATGGGGGACGTCCGGCAGGGGCATGAGGTTGCGGGGGGTCGGCGCACCGAAGGGGTGGCGCGTGGTGGAAACTGTCTGGTGGATACGGACGTTGTGAGGGTGTCCGGGTCGGCCGGTGTAGGCAATCAGGGTTCGTCCTGCCCCACGGGCGGGTCTGTTTCGGTCAAGGGGAATCGCCCGTGAAGTTGTTTGCGAAGTTGTTCGGCAAGAGCGCGCGAGAGGGCAGCGACAACGCGACCGCTCGTCATCGCGCACAGCCTGACGCAGAGGGCCAGCGCCCGCTGTTCCGGGACCAGGTCGCTGGTCCGGGCGGTGACATTTCCGGAGGTCAGGGCGCGGCGTCTGTTGACCCTGCCCAGTCCGGCGGCATAGGTTTCGGGCAACCGTCAACCTCAAGTGCGGGTGGAGGGTTTGCCCCCGACCCGTATGCGTCCAACGCCCCCGCGGAGGATCCGTCCATGTCGGTCCTGGTCTGTACGAGGTGCGGTAACCGCAACGCGGAGAACGCCCGCTTCTGTTCCAACTGCGGTGCGCCGCTGCGGCCCGGTGTGGCGCCGGAGCGCGCGTCCGAGACCACGTCCACGATCTCCATCTCCGGTCTCGAGGCCTACGACGCCGAGGTGACCGGCCAGACGGCCATGCCGATGCTCTCGCCCGAGGCGCAGGCCGCGGTCGACGCGCTGCCGATGGGCTCGGCGCTGCTGGTGGTGCGCCGGGGTCCGAACTCGGGCAGCCGCTTCCTGCTGGACAGCGACCTGACCACGGCCGGCCGTCACCCGCAGAGCGACATCTTCCTGGACGACGTGACGGTGTCCCGCCGGCACGTGGAGTTCCGGCGCTCCCCGGACGGTTCGTTCACGGTGGCCGACGTGGGCAGCCTGAACGGCACGTACGTCAACCGCGAGCGGATCGACCAGGTCGCTCTGTCGAACGGTGACGAGGTGCAGATCGGCAAGTACCGGCTGGTCTTCTACTCGAGCCGGCAGGGCATCTGACCCCCCGGACTCCGTCCGGGGGGATCCCAGGGAAGGTCCATGCTTCAAACACCGAGCGGCGGTGCCCGAAGCGGTACCGCCGCCGCGGGCAGTGGGCTGATGAGCATCGGCGCGGTGCTGAACGCGCTGCGTGACGAGTTCCCCGAGGTCACCATCTCCAAGATCCGCTTCCTGGAGTCGGAGGGCCTCGTCGAGCCGCAGCGGACCCCTTCGGGGTACCGGAAGTTCAGTGCCGGTGACGTCGAGCGCCTCGCTCATGTCCTCAGGATGCAGCGGGACCATTATCTGCCGCTCAAGGTGATCCGCGAGCACCTGGACGCCATGGGGCGGGGCGAGGCCGTCCAGCTGCCCCTGGTCGGGCGCCAGCGCACCGGTGAGGACGTGCTGGAGCCGCTCGAGCGGCCCGCGGTCGCCCGGATCGGGCGGGCCGCGCTGCTGGCGGCCGCCGACATCGCCGAGGGCGACCTCGAGGAGTGGGAGTCGTACGGGCTCATCGCCCCACTGGAGGACGGGGCGTACGACTCCGAGGCCGTCACCGTGGCCTCGCTGATCGCCGAGCTGGGCCGGTTCGGGATCGAGCCGCGCCACCTTCGGGTGATGAAGGCCGCCGCCGACCGCGAGGCGGGACTCGTGGACCAGGTGGTGGCTCCTCTCAAGCGCCACCGCAACCCGCAGACCAGGGCTCACGCCGAGGCCCGGGCGAAGGAGCTGGCGGCGCTCACGGTGAAGCTGCACGCCGCGCTGGTGCAGATCGCTCTGGGTGTCCGGCTGCCCTGAGCGGCGTGGGTTCCGGGGGCCGGATCGGGCACCTGTTCCCGGCCCGACTACCCAAACGTCCCGGGCACGGCCTAGGGTTGCTGTGTGAACGAGCTCGATGTCGTAGGTGTCCGGGTGGAAATGCCCTCCAACCAACCGATCGTGCTCCTGCGCGAAGTGGGGGGCGACCGTTACCTCCCCATCTGGATCGGGCCGGGGGAGGCGACGGCGATCGCCTTCGCCCAGCAGGGCATGGCCCCCGCGCGACCGCTTACCCACGACCTGTTCAAGGACGTGCTGGAGGCCGTCGGCCAGGAGCTGACCGAAGTACGCATCACGGATCTGCGTGAGGGCGTCTTCTACGCGGAGCTGGTCTTCGCCAGCGGGGTCGAGGTGAGCGCGCGTCCCTCGGACGCCATAGCGCTCGCGCTGCGCACCGGAACGCCGATCTACGGCAGTGACACGGTGCTGGACGACGCCGGCATCGCGATCCCGGACGAGCAGGAGGACGAGGTGGAGAAGTTCCGCGAGTTCCTCGACCAGATCTCGCCCGAGGACTTCGGCACCAGCAGCCAGTGAGACGGGGGCCGGCCGGGCGTCCCGCAGGGTCCGTGACCGGCCGGTCGGCGGCTCGCAGGGCCCGGCGCCGTGGCAATTGCCACCGGCCATTGAGAGCGTCCTACGGCCCGTCGCCGGAGCATTCGGCTAGCCTTTCCCCGCGGTGGGACACGGGAAACCACTCCTAGGGTGATTATCACTCGGCGTGCCGAGTGTGGCGATCGTTGACGCACCCCTGGTGACTGCCTACCGTCGAGAAGGCAGGTCAAGGACGGAGGTCGGCGTGAGAATCAGCGGCGACGGTACGGCTGGGGGTGCCCCCGGACGACTCGGGGAGAGCGGTCCGTACCCTCCCCCGGGTTCTCAGCCGCGTTCGGACAGGGGATACCCCCAGCCCGGCAGCGCGGTCGACCACGCCTCACAGCGACCGACGGTGGTGCCCGACGGCGGAGGGGCGACGTCCATGGCGTCCGAAGAGATCGGCTATCGCGGGCCCACCGCCTGCGCGGCCGCCGGAATCACCTATCGGCAGCTCGACTACTGGGCCCGCACCGGCCTCGTCGAGCCGAGCGTGCGGCCCGCGTACGGCTCGGGCACGCAGCGCCTGTACAGCTTCCGTGACGTCGTCGTACTGAAGATCGTCAAGCGGTTCCTGGACACCGGGGTCTCGCTGCAGAACATCCGTACTGCCGTCCAGCACCTCCGGGAACGCGGTTTCCGTGACCTGGAGCGGATGACGCTCATGAGCGACGGCGCCACGGTCTACGAGTGCACCTCGCCCGACGAGGTCCACGCCCTGCTCCAGGGCGGTCAGGGGATCTTCGGCATCGCCGTCGGCGTGGTCTGGCGGGACGTGGAAAGCGCGCTCTCCCAGCTGCACGGCGAGCGCATCGACACCGGGGAGACCCTGCTCGGGAACAACCCGGCGGACGAGCTGGCCAGGCGCCGCAACCGGGCGGTCTGACGGCGCCCCTTCGGGGCCCGCGTTGTCAGTGGCGTGGTGCAGCATCGGAGATGTGAGAAACGCGCCCACGATCCTGCATCTCGACATGGATGCCTTCTTCGCCTCGGCGGAGCAGGCGTCCAAGCCGAGCCTGCGCGGGAAGGCCGTCGTCGTGGGCGGACTCGGACCGCGCGGAGTGGTGGCCACCGCGTCGTACGAGGCCCGGGTCTTCGGGGTCCACTCGGCGATGCCGATGGCCCAGGCCCGCAGGCTGGCGCCGAACGCCGCGTACCTCGTGCCGCGCTTCGCCCTGTACAAGTCGGTCAGCGAGCAGGTCATGGCGCTGCTGCGGGCGCTGTCGCCGCTGGTGGAGCCGCTGAGCCTGGACGAGGCGTTCGTCGATCTGGAGGCCGGGGGAGCGGCCTGGGACGAGGCCTCGGCGCGGCTGGCCGGGACGAGGCTGCGGGCGGACATCCGGACGGTCACGGGGCTGACCGGGTCGGTGGGGCTGGCCGCCTCCAAGATGCTCGCGAAGATCGCCTCGGAGCAGGCCAAGCCCGACGGGCTCGTGCTGATCGAGCCCGGGTCCGAGCGGGCGCTGCTGGGCCCCATGTCGGTGCGGACGCTGCCCGGCGTCGGGCCGGCGACCGGGGACCATCTGCGGCGGGCCGGGATCACGACCGTCGAGGAGCTGGCCGAGGCGGGTGAGGACGAACTCGTCCGCATGCTCGGCAAGGCGCACGGGCACGCGCTGTACGCCATGGCGCTGGCGCACGACGACCGGCCCGTGGTGGCCGAGCGGGAGACCAAGTCGGTGTCGGTCGAGGACACCTACGACGTGGACATCCATGACCGGCTGCGGGTCGGACTGGAGGTGCAGCGGCTCGCCGACCGGTGCGTGGGGCGGCTGCGCGGGGCCGGGCTGTCCGGGCGGACCATCGTGCTGAAGGTCCGGCGGTACGACTTCTCGACGCTGACCCGCTCCGAGACGCTCCGCGGCCCCACCGACGATCCGGCGGTGATCAGGGAGGCGGCCGCGCGGCTGCTGGAGTCCGTGGACACCACGGGCGGGGTACGGCTGCTGGGCGTGGGTGTCTCGGGGCTCGCCGACTACACCCAGGAGGACCTGTTCGCGCAGGCCGCGGCCGGCGAGCGGGACGCGGCCGCGGCAGCGGAGGCGTCGGAGGAGGCCCTGCCCGACGCCGCGGAGGAGCGCCTGGAGCCCGCCGAGCGGCAGTGGCGCGCCGGCTACGACGTGCGGCACACCGAGTACGGGCACGGCTGGGTGCAGGGCAGCGGCCTGGGGCGGGTCACTGTCCGCTTCGAGACACCGCAGTCCGAGCCGGGGCGGGTCCGTACGTTCTTCGTCGACGATCCTGCGCTGGAGCCGGCCGAGCCGTTGCCGTTGGTTGCGGGAACCGACGTTGCCCACCTGCTCCCGGCCGGGGATCAGACCTCTTCCGTGCCCGCCAGCTTGCCGAAGTCGTGGTCCGGTACCGAGGGAGGTGCGGCCGCGTCCAGGCCGTAGTGGTGGTAGAGCTGGAGTTCCTGTTCGGGGGAGAGGTGGCGGCCCACGCCGAAGTCGGGGGCGTCCTTGATGAGCGCGCGGTCGAAGGGGACCCGGAGGGCGCCCTCCACCAGTTCGCTGGGCTCCAGGGGGACGAAGGCGTCCCGGGAGAACAGGCCGGTGCGTATGGCCGCCCACTCGGGCACGCCCGTGGCGTCGTCGAGGTACACCTCGTCGATGGTGCCGATCTTGGTGCCATTGCGGTCGAACGCCTTGCGGCCGATCAGGTTGCGCGGATCGATTTCGGTCTGCACGGTCCCTCTCCCTCCACTTGGTCGCAACTCATCCGTAAGCACTACAAAAGAGCACATTCAAGGAGGCGGCCACTCGAGGGCCCATGCGTTGACCTCGCTGGTACCCTGGCAGCGGCTGCTGACCCCGTGCGGGAGAGTCCTCCGACCACCTCGGAGGCGCCGAAGGAGCAAATCCTCCCCGGAATCTCTCAGGCTCACGTACCGCACGGACGAGGTCACTCTGGAAAGCAGGGCGGGTGTCGACGGCTCCCGCCCTCACCGACGGTGAAAGCCGGGCCCCTCGGGCGCCCGGTGAAGCTCTCAGGTTTTGATGACAGAGGGGGAGGCCGTCGGGGCAACCGCCGTGGTGCCCCTCGAAGGTCGCGTCAGACCAGGAGGCCTCCGCAATGACCGCCCATCGCACTCCGCTCTCCGAGCTCGAAGCGGGCATCCCCTTCGAACAGCGCCACATCGGACCCGACCAGGAGGCGCGGGCCAAGATGCTCGCGCACATCGGTTACGGCTCGCTCGACGAGCTCACCGCCGCCGCGGTGCCGGATGTGATCAAGAACGCCGACGCGCTCGATCTGCCGGGTGCCCGTACCGAGGCCGAGGTGCTCGCCGAGCTGCGCTCGCTCGCCGACCGCAACCAGGTGCTCGGCTCGATGATCGGGCTCGGGTACTACGGGACCTTCACCCCGCCGGTCATCCTGCGCAACGTCATGGAGAACCCGGCCTGGTACACGGCCTACACGCCGTACCAGCCGGAGATCTCGCAGGGCCGCCTCGAGGCGCTGCTGAACTTCCAGACGATGGTCGCCGACCTCACCGGTCTGCCCACGTCCGGCGCCTCTCTCCTGGACGAGGGCACGGCCGCCGCCGAGGCGATGTCGCTGTCCCGGCGCATGGGCAAGAACAAGAAGGGCCTGTTCCTGGTCGACGCGGACGCGCTGCCGCAGACCATCGCCGTCATCGAGACGCGTGCCGAGCCGACCGGTGTCGAGGTCGTCGTCGCCGACCTCAGCGACGGCATCCCGGACGACGTCGCGGCGCGCGAGATCAACGGCGTGCTGATCCAGTACCCGGGCGCCTCCGGTGCAGTGCGCGACATCAAGCCGGTCATCGACCAGGCGCACGAGCTGGGCGCCCTCGTCACCGTCTCCGCCGACCTGCTGGCCCTCACCCTGCTGACCTCGCCGGGTGAGCTGGGTGCGGACATCGCCGTCGGCACGACCCAGCGCTTCGGTGTGCCGATGGGCTTCGGCGGGCCGCACGCCGGCTACATGGCGGTGCACGAGAAGTTCGCGCGCAGCCTGCCCGGCCGTCTGGTCGGCGTCTCCGTCGACGCCGACGGCAACAGGGCCTACCGCCTCGCGCTGCAGACCCGTGAGCAGCACATCCGCCGTGAGAAGGCCACGAGCAACATCTGCACCGCGCAGGTGCTGCTCGCCGTGATGGCCGGCATGTACGCCGTCTACCACGGTCCCGAGGGGCTGCGCGCCATCGCCCGCCGCACCCACCGCTACGCCACGATCCTCGCCGAGGGCCTGAAGGCCGGCGGTGTCGAGATCGTCCACGGCGCCTACTTCGACACCCTCACCGCGCGCGTGCCCGGCAAGGCCGCCGAGGTGGCCGCCGCCGCCCTGGAGAACGGGGTCAACCTGCGTCTCGTGGACGCCGACCACGTCTCCCTCGCCTGTGACGAGACCACCGACCGGGCCCAGCTGGCCGCCGTCTGGTCCGCCTTCGGTGTCGAGGGCGACATCGAGGCGCTGGACGTGACGGCCGCGGACACCGTGCCCCAGGCGCTGCTGCGCAGCGACGACTTCCTGACCCACCCGGTCTTCCACGAGCACCGCTCCGAGACCGCCATGCTGCGCTACCTGCGCAAGCTGGCCGACCGCGACTACGCGCTCGACCGCGGCATGATCCCGCTGGGCTCCTGCACCATGAAGCTCAACGCGACCACCGAGATGGAGCCGGTCACCTGGCCCGAGTTCGGCCAGCTGCACCCCTTCGCGCCCGCCGAGCAGGCCGAGGGCTACCTCACGCTCATCCGCGAGCTCGAGGAGCGCCTCGCCGAGGTCACCGGCTACGACAAGGTCTCGCTCCAGCCGAACGCCGGTTCGCAGGGCGAGCTGGCCGGTCTGCTGGCCGTTCGCGGCTACCACCGGGCCAACGGCGACGCGCAGCGCACCGTCTGCCTGATCCCGTCCTCCGCGCACGGCACCAACGCCGCCAGCGCGGTGATGGCCGGTATGAAGGTCGTCGTCGTGAAGACCGCCGAGGACGGCGAGATCGACGTCGAGGACCTGCGGGCCAAGATCGAGCAGTACCGCGACGAGCTGGCGGTCCTGATGATCACCTACCCGTCCACGCACGGTGTGTTCGAGGAGCACGTCGCCGACATCTGCGCCCAGGTGCACGAGGCCGGCGGTCAGGTCTACGTCGACGGCGCCAACCTCAACGCCCTGGTCGGCCTCGCCAAGCCGGGCCACTTCGGCGGCGACGTCTCGCACCTGAACCTGCACAAGACCTTCTGCATCCCGCACGGTGGCGGCGGCCCCGGCGTCGGCCCGGTCGCGGTCCGCTCGCACCTGGCGCCGCACCTGCCCAACCACCCGCTGCAGCCGGCGGCCGGCCCGGAGACGGGCGTCGGCCCGATCTCGGCGGCGCCCTGGGGCAGCGCGGGCATCCTGCCGATCTCGTGGGCGTACGTCCGCCTGATGGGCGGCGAGGGCCTGAAGCGTGCCACCCAGGTGGCCGTGCTCTCCGCGAACTACGTCGCCAAGCGCCTGGAGCCGCACTACCCGGTGCTCTACACCGGCCCCGGCAACCTGGTCGCGCACGAGTGCATCATCGACCTGCGTCCGCTGACCAAGGCGACCGGCGTGAGCGTGGACGACGTGGCCAAGCGCCTGATCGACTACGGCTTCCACGCGCCGACCATGTCCTTCCCGGTGGCCGGCACGCTGATGATCGAGCCGACCGAGTCCGAGGACCTGGCCGAGCTGGACCGGTTCTGCGACGCGATGATCGCCATCCGCGCGGAGATCGAGAAGGTCGGCTCCGGCGAGTGGCCGGCGCAGGACAACCCGCTGGCGAACGCCCCGCACACCGCGGCCGCGCTCGGCGGCGAGTGGAAGCACGCCTACAGCCGCGAGGACGCCGTCTTCCCGGCCGGTGTCTCGGCCGCCGACAAGTACTGGCCGCCGGTGCGCCGGATCGACCAGGCCTTCGGTGACCGCAACCTGGTCTGCTCCTGCCCGCCGCTGGACGCGTACGAGGACTGAGCGACCCCCTGGTGACAGAGAGCCCCGCCCGTGTTCGGGCGGGGCTCTGCCGTGCTCACGCCGAGGCCAGAGCCACCTCGGTCGCCTTGATCAGGGCGATCACGTCGGAACCGACGAAGAAGCCGAGGTCTTCGGCCGCGTCCTTGGTGATCACGGCCGTGAGTTCGCCGCCGGGCACCGACACCTTCACGGAGGCCATGGCTCCGCCGAGGGCGATATGGACGATCGCGCCGGGAAGCTGGTTGCGGATCGACAGACCCTCGAACCGGCCCGTGGCGAGTGAGATCTCCGTCGACTTCACCAGTGAGAGGACGCGGGAGTCCGGGGCGAGGCCGAGCTGCTCGACGGCCTCCAGAGTGATGGCCGCCATGAGCTCCTGCCCGCCGTCCAGGCGGATCTTGACCGTGGCCATGACCTCGCCGGGGTGGACCTCGGTGACGGTTCCGGGGAGCTGGTTGCGGATGCTCAGTGTCATGGGCACCCACAGTAGGGCGCGCGCCGTTCAGGCAGGGTATGCGTGTGTCTGCGTCGCTTTGACCGTCGCCCAGACAGCTGCGCCGGGATGCAGGTCCAGCTCGGCCGCGGCGACCGTGGTGAGGTCGGCGGCGAGGGGGAGTTCGCCGATGAGGTCGGCGCGGATCTGGTCGCCGTGGGTCTCCAGACCGGCGACCTCGCAGCGCCACAGGTTGCGGGCGCTGGCACCGGTGGGCCGGTCCCGGAAGAGGGTGACGGCGACCGGCGGGAACGCCACGAAGGCCGGCCCGGAGAGGACCTCCGTGGTCGTGATCGAGGGGCCGGCGTCGAGCCGTACCCTGTGCCCCTCGGCCAGTCCCCGGTAGAGGTTGAGGCCGACCAGCTGCGCGATGTAGTCGGTGCGCGGATGGCGGGCGATGTCGGCCGGGGAGCCTTCCTGGACGACCCGGCCGTGCTCGACGACCACCAGCCGGTCCGCGAGCACCATGGCGTCCAGCGGATCGTGCGTGACCAGGACGGCGACCGCCTCGAACTCGGCCAGATGGCGGCGGAGCTGGGCGCGGACCTCCAGACGGGTACGGGCGTCCAGGGCTGCCAGCGGCTCGTCCAGGAGCAGCAGCCGGGGCCGGGTGGCCAGGGCACGGGCGAGCGCGACGCGCTGGGCCTGGCCGCCGGAGAGCCTGCGGGGCCTGGCACCGGCGTGGTCGGCCAGGCCCATGCGGTCCAGCCAGGCGATGGCCTGGGCCCGCGCCTCGGTCTTGGAGGCGCCCTGGCAGCGCGGGCCGAAGGCCACGTTGTCCAGGGCGGACAGGTGCGGGAAGAGCAGGTAGTCCTGGAAGACGACGCCGACCGGGCGGGACTCGGGCGGAGTGCGGTCCAGGAGGACACCGTCCAGCCGCAGATGGCCGTCGGTGAGCGGGACGAGACCGGCGAGGGCGCGCAGGGCGGTGGTCTTGCCTGCGCCGTTCGGGCCGAGCAGCGCCACGACGTCCCCCGGGGCGGCGGTCAGGGCCACGTCGAGGCGGAAGGAGCCCTGCTCGACGACGAGCCGGGCGTCGAGCCCCTGCTCGCCCACCACCTGGAGGCCGGCCTCGGGGGCGTCGATGTCGGTCATGGAGAGGGCGTCCTTCGTCGGCACACGCACAGCGTCGTCTTCCATCCTCCCGTCACCGCCCGGTCTCCGTCAGCCACCGGTCCCGCAATCCCGCCAGGACCGCGACGGACACGGCCAGCAGGACCAGGCTGAGGGCGATGGCCGCCTCGGGGTCGTTCTGCAGCGCGAGGTAGACCGCGAGGGGCATGGTCTGGGTGCGGCCGGGGAAGTTGCCCGCGAAGGTGATCGTCGCCCCGAACTCGCCGAGCGCGCGGGCCCAGGCCAGGACCGCGCCCGCGGCGATGCCGGGGGCGATCAGCGGCAGGGTGACCCGGCGGAACGCGGTGAAGCGGGAGGCGCCGAGCGTGGTGGCCGCCTCCTCGAAGCGCGGGTCGGCGGCCCGCAGGGTGCCCTCGACGCTGATGACCAGGAACGGCATCGCGACGAACGCCTCCGCGATCACGACGCCGGTGGTGGTGAAGGGAAGGGTGATCCCGAACCAGGAGTCGAGCCACTTGCCGACGACGCCGTTGCGGCCCAGGGCGAGCAGCAGGGCCACACCGCCGACCACCGGCGGAAGCACCAGGGGCAGGGTCACCAGGGCGCGGACGAGACCGCGGCCCGGGAACTCCGTACGGGCCAGCAGCCAGGCCAGCGGCACCCCCAGCACCAGGCTCACGGCTGTCGCCGCCGTCGCGGTGACCAGGGACAGCTGGAGCGCCTGCCACACCTCCGCGCTGGTCAGCTGCTGCGGCAGGCTCCGCCAGGGAGCCCGTACGAGCAGCGCGATCAGCGGCAGCAGCAGGAACGCCATCGCCACCACGCCGGGCACCAGCAGCGGCAACGGCACCCCGCGTCGGCCCCCCGTGCCGACGCGGCGGCGCCGCGGCCCACCCGTGCGGGGGTCGGCCGCGGCGCCGGGCCTGTCGAGCGAGGTCACGGCTTGAGGAACCCGGCCCCGCTCAGAACCTTCTGGCCCTCGGCGGACTGCACCAGCTCGATGAACGCCTTGGCAGCGGCGGCGTTGCCGGCGTTCTTCAGCAGGGCGATCGGGTAGTCGTTGATGGCGTTGGCAGACTCGGGGAACTCCACGCCCTCCACCTTGTCACCCGCGGCCTTCACATCGGTCTTGTAGACGACGGCCGCGTCGGCCTCCTTCAGCTCGACCTTCGTCAGGGCGGCCTTGACGTCCTGCTCGTAGGAGGCCGGGGTGAGCTTCAGCTTGCCGGCGTCCAGGGCCTTCTGCGCGGCGGCGCCGCACGGCACGGTCTTGTCGCACAGGACGACCTTCAGGCCGGACTTGGTGAGGTCCTTCAGGGAGGCCACCTTGTCGGGGTTGCCCGGCAGGGTGGCGATCTCCAGCTGGTTGCGGACGAAGGTGGCCGGGGTTCCGACCGCGTCCTGCTTGTCCGTCACGATCGCCATGGTCTTGGGGCTGGCGGCGGCGAAGACATCCGCCGGGGCGCCGCTGGTGATGCTCGCGGCGAGGGTGTCGCTGCCGCCGAAGTTGAAGCTGACGGTGGTGCCGGGGTGGGCCTTCTCGAACTCCTTGCCCAGGGTCGTGAAGCTCTCCTTGAGGGAGGCGGCCGCGAACACGGTGATCTTCCCGGAGAGCTTCGGGGAGGCGGAGGGCGACGAGTCCGACGCCTTCGACTTGGACGACGAGTCGTCGCCGGACGAGGAGGAGCAGGCGCTCAGTGCCATCAGGGCGGCGGCACCCGCACCGGCCAGCTGCAGCGTCCGGGTCCGGCGCACGGAACGGGTCATCACGGATCTACTCCTCGGGTTCTGTGGAACAACGGTCGCGCCCTGGCACGGCCGGACAATCGGCCGTGCGGCGATGATACTGCCGCATCTGCCAGGTGTAAGTCTCCTGTCACATCGCATGAGCTGCGAAGTTGTGACTTGGGGCTGGCATGTGCGTTTGTACGGTGCTCGGCCAGGGGTACGGTCCTGCGGGAGGTGGTCGCAGGTGTTGCTCGCGGAACTCGCCCTGACCGGCGATCTCGTACGACCGGCCCGGCTGACCGTGCCGGACCTGCTCGGCTGGCCGCAGCACGTGGCGGACGTCAGCTTCGAGTGCGCCACCAGCGGCGTCCAGCACCACCGGTTCACCGGTCCGCGGCTGTACGACGTGCTCGCCGACGCCGGACCCGGCTTCGACCCGGTTCGGCGCAAGGACCGGCTGCGCTTCCTGATCGCCGTCACCGGCACCGACGGCCACCACGCGCTGCTGTCCTGGGCCGAGATCGACCCCGACTTCGCCCACGCCCCCGTGCTGCTCGCCGGCACCGTCGACGGCACCCCGCTGGACGCGGCCGGCCCCCAGCTGGTGCTGCCGCAGGACCGCTGCGGGGCCCGGCACATCAGCGGGATCACGGCGATCCGGGTGGACGGGGCCTACGGCTTCGACGCTCCAGTGCCGGCCACACCCGGTCGCGCGTCAGCGGCAGCTCCGTGAACCGCTCCCCGGTCGCGTCCCGTACGGCGTTGGCCCAGGAGGCCGGTCCGGAGGGCGTTCTCGGCGCCGCCTTCGCCCACCTCGACCCCGTCACCGCCTACGTGTTCACGCCCTCGGGGCGGACGGTCGCGGCCACGGCGGGGGCGCCGGGCGTCGCGGCGCGGGAGGCGGTCGCGCTCGTGGCGGACGGCACCGGGGAGACCGTGTCCGTCGAGGCCGACAGCGCCTCCCCCTATGACCGCTGGCTGCTCTGCGTGCCCGACCCCGACAGCGCGCCACCGCGCATGCTGCAGGAGACCGCCGCGGCCCTGAGCCACTGTCAGGAGGCCGCGGCCCGGCGCCGGTCGGCCGAGCGACGGGCCGCGGACGGCCTGGGCGCCCTGCACAGCGGCACCGGGGCGCCCGTGGACGGTCCCGAAGGGCTGGGCGGGGCGCCGGCGCAGGCCCGGTACGCCCTCACCTGGGCCCGCACCACCGCGCCTTACGCCTCCCTCCTCGCCGACGCGACCGCCCTCACCAGCCTCGACGCCCTGCTCACCGGCGTGCCGGCCGAGGCGCGCGCCGCCTACGGCCGTACGGTCCTCGGTCCGCTGCTGGAGTCCGACCGCACCGCCACCGCCGTACTGCTGAGCACGCTGGAGACGTTCCTCGCCTGCGACGGCTCCTGGGCGCGCACGGTCAAGGCGCTGCACCTGCACGTCAACACCGTGCACTACCGGATGCAGCGCATCGAGCACTTCACCGGACGGGACCTGTCCCTGCTGAGCGGCCGGCTGGACCTGTGGGCGGCGCTGCTCTGCCGGTGAGGGGGGCTTCTGCGGAGCCGGTGTCGAAGACGCCCCGGAGGTGTTCTCAGACGCGGTCGATGTGCACGTTCGTGGACTTCACGCGCGCGGTGGCCTCCATGCCGACCTCCAGGCCCAGTTCCTCCACGGCCTCCCGGGTCAGCAGGGAGACCAGGCGGTGCGGGCCCGCCTGGATCTCCACCTGGGCGGCGACGTCGCCGAGCTTGATGGCGGTGACGATGCCCGGGAAGGCGTTGCGGACCGAGGTGTAGGAGGCGTCCTCCTCGCCGCTGCCCGCCTTGGCCAGCTCGACCGAGAACGCGGCGAGATCCTTGCCGTCGATGAGCCGGCGCCCGGCCTCGTCGCGATGAGTGGCCACCCGGCCGGCGTCGGCCCAGCGGCGGGCGGTGTCGGGGCTCACGCCGAGCAGCCGTGCGGCCTGGCCGATCGTGTAGGACTGCATGCCGGTCACGATAGGGCCATGAAGAGGGAACCGTGGACGTCGGGTTGGCCGTTGGGTATAACGCGATATAGCGTTAGTGCGTGACGGTGGTCCCCTGCGGGGGGCGTCTGAAACGGGGTGAGGGTATGTCGGCCGAACTGGTGCCCACGGATGTGCCGTCCGGGTTGCGGGCCTCGCACGCGGACCGGGATCGCCTGGTGGACGTCCTGACGGCTGCCGCGGGGGACGGCAGGCTGACCGCCGAGGAGCACGACGAGCGGGTGGGGGCGGCCCTGTCGGCGCGCACGCTCGGGGAGCTTGCGGAGCTGACGGGTGACCTGCCGGACGCGCCCGGGGTGGTCCCGGTCAAGGACGTCGTCCGCATCGAGCAGCAGTTCTCGTCGGCCACGCGCGGCGACGGATGGTCGGTGCCGCGCCGGATGGAGATCCACTCGGAGTGGGGCGACGTGACCGTCGACTTCACCCTGGCGGAGATCACTCACGACACCCTCCGCATCGATCTGGACCTGCGCGGCGGCACCCTGCGGCTGATCACCCGGCCCGGCGTCGTCGTGGACACGGACTCCCTGGTGATCGACTACGGCAAGGCCAGGGTGCGGCCGGCCGGGCAGCCCGGGACGCCGGTCGTGCTGCGCGTGGAGATACGCGGGCAGCTGAGCATGGGCCGGCTGGAGGCGCGGCCGCCGCGGCGGCTGTTCGGCAGGAAGACGGCGACGGCCTGAGGCGCGTGCCGTCTTCCCGGCCCGGTACGACTGTCGGCTCGGTGACCTGAGGAGCCCGACGTGACCGCGGGTGTGCCTCAGCCCGTGTGGACGCGCGGTCGCCGGGCGCGGTCCGGCTCCGCCTCGCGCAGCACCTCTCGGGTGACCGGGGCGACCTCGCCCTGCCCGAAGAGGAAGAAGCGCAGGAAGTTGGCGAACGGGCTGCCCTCGGTCCACTCGAAGTAGATGTGCGGGGTGCAGCCCGTCATGTCGCGGACATGGAGGAGCATCGCGGCGAGGGCGTTGGGGATGGAGGAGGACTCCAGGGTCAGGATGCGGTAGCGGTTGTGCAGGACCTCGCCCCGCACGGTCAGGCCCGCCTCGAACTCGGAGGGGTCGGTGACCGTGACCTCCACGAAGACGAAGTCGTCCTGCTCGGGCATCTCGTTGTCGGCGCGGATCTGCTCGATCTTGTCCCGGTACTCGGCCTTGTCGCGCCGGTCGGGCTCGTTGGCGATGAACCGGATCTTGCGGCTGGCCATGTCCCGGACGAATCTTTCCGCCATCGGGTCCATGGACACGTGGGTCACCCGCAGCTCGAAGGCGCGGGCCAGCCGGGACAGCAACGAGACCATGATGATGCCGACGATGAAGCAGGCGCCGATCTTCACACCGTCGGGGCGCTCGATGACGTTCACGACGGTCGTGTACAGGAACACCACGGAGATGATCGCGAACGTCACAGTCCAGCCGCGCTGGCCGGCCTTGCGGGCGGCGATGGTCACCGCGATCGCCGCGGAGCTGATCAGCACCAGCACGCCGGTGGCGTAGGCGCCGCCCTGTGCGTCGACGTTGGCGTCGAAGATCCAGGTCACCAGGAAGGCGATCAGCGTGAAGACGATGACCATCGGGCGCACGGCGCGTGCCCAGTGCGGGGCCATGCCGTAGCGGGGCAGGTAGCGCGGCATCAGGTTGAGCAGACCGGCCATGGCGGACGCGCCGGCGAACCACAGGATGGCGATGGTCGAGATGTCGTAGACCGTGCCGAAGGCCCCGCCCAGGTACTCGTGCGCGAGGTAGGCGAGCGCACGGCCGTTGGCCTGGCCGCCGGGCTTGAACTCGGCGGCCGGGATCAGCAGCGTGGTGATGAAGCTGGTGGCGATGAGGAACGCGCTCATGATCAGCGCGGCGGTGGTCAGCAGCTTCTTGGTGTCCCGGATGCGGCCGACCGGACGCTCCTCGGTGTCGTCCGCGTCGCCCTCGACGTGCGGCATGACGGCGACACCGGTCTCGAAGCCGGACAGGCCGAGGGCGAGTTTCGGGAAGACGAGCAGGGCCAGGCCGATCATGACGAAGACGTTGCCGTGCTCCGCGGTCAGGGCGCTGGTCCAGTCGGTGATCACGTGCTCGGCGGTGACGACGTGGTACAGACCCACGATCACGACGACGAGGTTGAGCACGAGGTAGATGCCGACCAGGGCGACGGCGACGCCGATGGCCTCCAGGAAGCCCTTCAGGAACACCGCGCCGAGCAGGGCCACCAGGAACAGGGTGATCAGCATCTGGTAGCTGTGGAGCACGCTGGTGAGGTGCGGGTTCTCCACGAGGTGGGTGGCGGCGTCGGCGGCCGACAAGGTGATCGTGATGAGGAAGTCGGTGGCCGCGAAGCCCAGCAGGGTCAGGACGAAGAGCTTGCCCTGCCAGAACGAGAGCAGTCGCTCCAGCATCGCGATGGAGCCCTCGCCGTGCGGGCTCTCCTCGGACACGCGGCGGTACACCGGGAGGGCACCCGCCAGGGTGACTATGACGAGCACGATGGTCGCGATGGGCGAGAGCAGGCCGGCCGCGAGCGCCGCGATGCCCGGCTGGTAGCCGAGGGTGGAGAAGTAGTCGACACCGGTCAGGCACATCACGCGCCACCAGCGCTGGCCCTTGTGCGCCGGCTCCGGCTGGGCTTCGGGGCGGGCGTGCCCCTTGCCCATGTCGGACAGCCCCTCCAGCATCCAGGTGCGCAAGCGACTGGGAGGAGGGTGCTCGGTCGTGGCCATCGGCGTGCTCCAGGTGTGCGGCTCAGCTGATTCCGGCCATCACGCGGACGGCGGCACCAGCGTATGCAGAGAGTGACGCCTGGGCCCACGGATCCAGGGCCGGGCGGCGTCAATCTTGCGTTAAGAAAGACCCGACGGGAGGAGGTGACACATCAAGAAGCGGAGGCCCGTAGGCCGACGGCACGCGTTGGACCGTACAGGGGAGGGGCGGCCGCGAACTCCGGGTCGGACACCCAGCGTCATCTCGTACGACACCTCCATGCTGCCCCGCGGACAGCTGAAGCGCAGCCGCAGCGAGCGGGTGAGCCCACGGCGGGCCGACGCCCCTCGACCCTCCGCTACTCCAGACCCGACGCCCTGAACACCATCAGTGCCGCCTCCCGGTCGATGCGTTCCGTCCACTCGTGCAGGGCCGTCGCACCGGAGCGGAGGGTGCCGGAGGTCTCCGAGGCGCGGGCCGCCTCGGTCAGGCGGAGCCAGAGGTCGGGATTGCGCAGGAGCACCTCGGGGTCGATCTCGACGCGGGCGCCGAGGGTGTCACGCAGGACCAGGCTCTTCGCGACGCCGTCCAGCGGGCACACCGCGACCAGCCGGTCGGTGCGGACCCGGCGGGTGCGCAGCAGGTGACGGGAGGCCAGCCAGCCCTCGCCGGCCGAGACGCGGGCGGGCACGAGGACGAGGAAGAGGAGCAGGGCCAGCGACAGCCACAGGGCCGAGCGCCACCAGGTGAGGGTGCCTGCTGCCAGGTCGACGAGCACCAGCAGGCCGAACAGCACGGCCGCGCAGCGGGCCGAGCTGTACAGGTCCGAGGTCCACCGGCGGTCGTGCACCACGGCACCAGTGCCGTGCGGGTGCGGGACTTTCACCTCGGAGCGGGTGTCGTCGTGGTGCTCCATGAGTTCGACGGTAGGGAGCGGCGAGCCCGGTGGGACAGGGCGATGCCGGATGTTGACGGGACCCTGACGGCACGGCGGCACGTCCTGACGCGCGCGCTGACCCGTGCGCGGCGTCCTCACAGCCCCCGGGTGTCCATGCGCAGATGCCAGGCGTTGCGGCGGTGGACGGAGACCAGGTCGGACTCCAGCGGCGACGGCGGTACGGCGAGGACCGGGCAGTCGGCGTGTGCGAGGCAGTGCCGGGAGACGCGGCTGGAGAAGGCGCGCTGCAGGCCGCGCCGGCCGGCGCCCACGACGAGCAGGTCGTCGTCGCGGTCGGCGGTCGACACCAGTGCCCTGCCCGGCGTGCCGCGGACGATCACGGCGTGCATCGGCACCCCCGGCCCGTCCTCCCCGAAGATCTCCTCGAGCACCGAGGCCAGCCGTTGCCTGGCCAGCCGCTGCCACTCCTCGACCAGCAGGCCGGCGGCGGGGGAACGGCGCGCGGCGGGATCGCCGCCGGGTGGCTCCCAGGCCAGCACCGGCCAGAGCTCTGCACCCAGTCGCCGGGCCAGCGCCGCGGCCCGGCGCAGGGCCGTGACGCTGCCCAGGGAACCGCTCACCCCGACCACCACACGGGCGGCCGCCGAGGCGTCGTAACCGGACATGACTCCACCGTTTCTCACGCATGCCCGCGGGCGACCCCCGCGGGTGGGCCCGCGAACAGGGCTTCTCTTCCATCCCACTCCCGTACGGGCGATTCGACCAGCCGGCGGGAGCAATCCCTGGCAGGTCCCTGACGGCCCCGGCCCGTCCGGTGTCCGTGCCCGTCAGCAACCCGTCAGCGTCGGCCCGTTCGCCGTCAGCGTCGCGTCATGAGGTATCGGATCACCGGCCCGGCGGGGCATAGCGTCGAGGCAGCCCCGGTCCGCCTCCCCGCGTCCGGGGCGCTCAAGGCCACCACGCCCCTCCCAGGAGACAACCCATGCCCGAACTCGTCTGCGGCGACGACCCGGAGCCTTCCGAACGCACCCCGGCCGGACCCCTGTTCGTCCCCGTCCGGCCGGGACCCGCCGGGTGCGCTGCCCGCCTGTTCCGCACCCCCCTCGGCGGCCGTACGGCCGCCGCCTTCACCTCCGCCCGCCGCCTGGGCGACACACTGGGCCCCGACCAGCCATGGATCCGCCTGGCCGAGCCCGCGCTGCGCGCCCTGACCGCGCCGCTGGGTGTCACCACCCTCACCGTGGACCCCACGCTCTCGGCCCCGGCCCCCGTCCCCGCCGCCCGGACGATTCCGCTCCCGGCCTTCCGGATCACCGAGGGGAGCACCCGTTGACCACCCTGCACGGAGCAGCCGTCCCCACCACCCTCGCCGGTCCGTCCGTCTGGCCCGCCTCGGCCACCGAGTCCCGCCCCGGCGACCTGGCCGTCGGCGGAGTCACGCTCGCCGAGATCGCGGACCGGTTCGGTACCCCCGTCTACGTGCTCGACGAGGGCGAGGTGCGCGAGCGCTGCCGTACCTACCGGCAGGCCTTCCCCGAGGCCGAAGTCCTCTACGCGGCCAAGGCGTTCTTGTGCCGTGCCATGGTCCGCTGGACGGACGAGGAGGGCCTGGGCCTGGACGTCTGCTCGGCCGGTGAGCTGGAGCTGGCGGTCACCGCCGGATTCCCGCCCGAGCGGATCGTGCTGCACGGCAACGCCAAGTCGCCGCGCGACCTGGAGCTGGCGCTGCGCCTGGGCGTGGGCCGGATCGTGATCGACAGCCCCGCGGAGATCGCCCGGCTGGCCGCCATGCTCGGATCCGACGGCCGGCAGCAGGTGCTGGTCCGCGTGGTGCCCGGGATCGCCGCCGGCGGGCACGAGAAGATCCGCACCTGCACCGAGGACCAGCAGTTCGGCCTCTCCCTCTCCGACGGCCACGCCCAGCACGCCATCGCCCGCATCCTCGACCAGCCGCAGCTGCGACTCGTCGGACTGCACTGCCACTTGGGCTCGCAGATCACCAGCGTGAAGCCGTACGTCACCGCCGTGCGCCGTATGGTCGGCCTGCTGGCGCGGCTGCGTGACCAGCACGGCCTCGTCCTGCCCGAACTCGACCTCGGCGGCGGGCACGGCATCGCCCACCGCCCCGGCGAACCGGCCCTCGCCCCGGCCGTCCTGGCCCGCCGGGTCCGTGCCGAACTCGCCGGGTCCTGCGCGGCGGCCGGCCTGCCGGTGCCCCGTCTGATCATCGAACCCGGCCGGGCGATCGCCGGCCCGGCGGGCATCGCCGTCTACCACGTCCTCGCCGTCGAACGCACCGGCGACCACACCTTCGTGGCCGTCGACGGCGGCATGAGCGACAACCCGCGGCCCGCCCTGTACGGCGTCCGCTACGCACCCCGTCTGATCGGGCGGCCCGCGACGGCGCCCCTGGCCCCGGTGACCGTCGTCGGGCGGCACTGCGAGGCAGGTGACGTCCTCGCCGAGGCCGAACTCCCGGCCGACGTACGTCCCGGCGACCTGCTCGCCGTACCCGCGGCCGGCGCCTACCAGCTGTCCATGGCCTCCGCCTACAACCTGGTCGGCCGCCCGCCCGTGGTCGCCGTGCACTCGGGCCGGGCCCGCCTGCTGGTCCGCCGTGAGTCGCTCGCCGACCTGCGCAGCCGCGACGTGGGCGTCTGACATCACCACGTCCGGCATCGGACCCCGTCGCGTCCGCCGGCGCTGTGCCGCGCACCGGACTCCCGGGCGGGCCGGCCTTCCCTCCCTCGCCGGCCGGCCCGCCCGGGCCTTGGAGCCGCTCCGTCCGACCGAACCCCACCGCCGGGCGCCAGTGGGGTTCGCCGCGAGCTTCGAAACTTTCGATCAACTGTCCCGCTGTTCCGCAGCCCGGACCCGGTGCACTGGCGCCGGTTCCTGGTCGCCGGCGGCATCCGGAACCGCGACCTGCTGCGCGACATCTTGACGCTCTCCATGCGCCTTCCTAGAGTCCCGGTTCGGAACGTTCGGGAATATGATCGAAAGTTTCGAAGGAGCGCATGATGGGCGACTCTGCACTGTCCCGCCGCGGCTTCCTGGCTGCGTCCGTCGCCGCCGGGCTCGGCGCGACCGCACTCAGCGGCTGCGGCGGCGACTCGGACGGAGGGTCGTCCTCGGGGACGACCACGATCGAGTGGTGGAACATCTCCACCACCGAGCCCACCAAAACCGTCTGGGCCGGCCTCGCCAAGAAGTTCGAGGCCCAGAACCCCAAGGTCAAGGTGAAGATCGTCCAGCTGGAGAACGACGCCTACAAGTCGAAGATGACGGCGCTGACCGCCTCCGGGAAGCTGCCGGACATCTTCCACACCTGGGGCGGTGGCGTGCTGAAGCAGCAGGCCGACGCGGGCCTGGTCGAGGAGCTGGGCGACCGCACCGAGCCATGGGCCGACGGGCTCCTCCCGGTGGCCAGACAGCCGTACCTCCTCGACAACAAGCTGTACGGCATCCCGTTCGACATCGGCATGATCGGCTTCTGGTACAACAAGGCGCTCTTCGAGCAGGCCGGCGTCAGCGCGCCCCCGACCACCTGGAGCGGCTTCCTCGACGCCGTACGCAGGCTGAAGGCCAAGGGCATCACCCCCCTCGCCCTCGCCGGCAAGGAGAAGTGGCCCGGCATGTACTACTGGGCCTACCTCGCGATGCGCACCGCCGGGGTCGACGCCCTGCGGAAGGCCGACGACGCCAAGGACTTCACCGGGGCCGGGTTCGTCGAGGCCGGGCAGCACCTCGAGGACCTGGTCCGGCTCCAGCCGTTCCAGAAGGGGTTCCTCGGGGCTGCCTATTCCACGCCCACGGGGCAGGCCGCCGCCGTCGGCAACGGCAGGGCGGCCATGGAACTCATGGGCCAGTGGGCCCCGGTCGTGGAGGCCGACGCGGGCAAGGGACTCGGCTCCGACCTCGGCTTCTTCCCGTTCCCCGAGGTCGAGGGCGGGAAGGGCGCCATCACCGAGGTGTTCGGCGGTGGCGGCGGGCACGCCCTGCGCAAGGGCGCCCCGCAGGCGGCCGTCGACTTCCTGAAGTTCTTCGCCTCGGCCGCCACGGACACCGAACTGGTCAAGAAGACCGGCACCCTTCCGGTGGTCCCGGCCGCCGAGAGTGCCATCTCCGACCCCGACACCAAGGCCGTACAGGCACAGTTGAAGGGCGCCACCGGTTTCCAGCTCTACCTCGACCAGGCGTACGCGCCCGCCGTCGGCCAGGAGGTCAACGACAGTGTCGCCGCGCTCGTCGCCGGTTCCAAGTCCCCCGAGCAGGTCGCGCAGTCGATCACCAGGACCGCGAAGGAAGAGCAGTAGCCGGCGATGACCTCCACCTTCCTCCCGGACGAGCGGTCGGGTCCCGACGTCGCCGTGCCGTCCCCGGCCGTGGCCCCGCCGCAGGGGCGGGCGCGGCGGCACACCCTGAACTGGCTCACCGCGGTCGGCTTCCAGCTGCCCGCACTGGCGCTGTTCGTCACGCTGGTGCTGCTGCCGATGCTGTTCGCGCTGTACGCCGCCTTCTTCCGCTGGGGCGGCTTCGGCATGCCCTCCGACTACACGGGCACGGACAACTTCACCCGGCTCTTGCAGGACCCGGTCTTCCTGGGCGACCTGTGGCGCTGCCTGGTCCTGGTCGTCCTGTCCCTCGCCCTGCAGTTGCCGTTCGCGCTCGCCATGGCCGTGGCCCTCAACCAGCGGCTGCGCGGCCGGGCCGCCTACCGGATGCTGTTCTTCGCGCCGTACGTCCTGTCCGAAGCCGTCACCGGCGTGCTGTTCGGCATGGTCTTCGCCCCGGACGACGGTCTCGCCGACCACGTTCTCGGCGGCCTCGGCCTGGACGGACTGGGCGGTGAGTGGTTCGCCGATCCGTCCTCCGTCATGGCGACCCTGTTCCTGGTCATGACCTGGAAGTACTTCGGCTTCCACATGATGCTCCACCTGGCCGGACTCCAGGCCGTTCCGGCCGAGTTGACCGAGGCGGCGCTGATCGACGGCGCGGGTCCCTGGCAGCGCTTTCGCCATGTGACCCTGCCGCTGCTCGCACCCACCCTGCGCATCAGCGTCTTCCTGTCCATCATCGGGTCCGTCCAGCTGTTCGACCTGGTGTGGGTGGTCACCCAGGGCGGCCCCGACCACCACTCCGAGACGATGGCCGTGACCATGTTCCAGTTCGGCTTCAAGCGCTACCAGGTCGGCTACGCCAGCGCGATCAGCGTGGTCATGTTCGGCATCTGCCTCGTCTTCGCCCTCGCCTACCAGCGGTTCGTGCTCCGCCGCGACCTCGCAGGGGCCACCACGACGATGAGGGGAGACGGCACGTGACCCGGAAGAGCGCACGCACCCTGCCGCTGCACATGGTCCTCGCGGCCGTCGGCGCGGTGATGGCCGTACCGCTGGTGTACGCCGTCCTCTCCGGCTTCAAGTCCACCGACGAGCTGTCCGCCAACCCGTTCGGACTGCCCGAGCACTGGCTGACCGGGAACTACACCGGCATCCTCGGCTCGGGCGGCTTCTGGCGGCTGGTCGGCAACAGCACGCTGATCACGGTGGGCACGACCGTGCTCGTGGTGGCCGTGTCCGCGCTCGCGGCCTTCTCCTTCGCGCGGTTCTCCTTCCGCGGGCGGGAGGTGCTGTTCACCGTGTTCACGCTGGGGCTGATGTTCCCCTTCGCGGTGGCCGCGCTGCCGCTGTTCCTGCTGCTGCGCCGGCTGGACCTGCTGGACAACCCGCTGGGCGTGATCCTTCCGCAGGCCGCCTTCGGGCTGCCGATGACGATCATCATCCTGCGCGGCTTCTTCCGGGACATCCCGGGCGAGCTGGAGGAGGCGGCCACCCTCGACGGCTGCAGCTCCTTCGGGTTCTTCTGGCGGGTCCTGCTGCCCATGGCGAGGCCCGCGCTCGGCACCGTCTCCGTCCTCGCCGTCGTCACCAGCTGGAACAACTTCTTCCTGCCGCTGCTGGTGTTCACCGACCCCAAGTGGTGGACGCTGCCCATCGGAGTCCAGCAGTTCCAGGGCCAGTACTCCTCGGACTACGCCCGCGTCTTCGCCTACCTCGTGCTCGCCATGGTCCCCGCCCTCGCCTTCTACTCGGTCGCCGAGCGCCAGCTCGTCGGCGGGCTCACCGCCGGGGCCACCAAGGGCTGATCGGCCGGCTCCCCCCCCCCCGAAGGCGCCAGCACTCGGTCACGGACCGTAGTCGCCCCCGGACACACGTCGGGGCCGGTGCGCACCGTGAGCGTGCGGCCGGCCCCTTGGGGTCACCGGGCGGTGCGGCGGACCGCCCGGGGTGCTGCTCAGGCCGCGGTCATCACCCGTTCCGCACCGAGCGGGCGGTGCGGGGCGATGACGCGGCCGTCGGGCAGCAGCTCACCGGTGTCCTCGAAGAGCAGTACGCCGTTGCACAGCAGGCTCCATCCCTGCTCCGGGTGGTGCGCCACGAGGCGGGCGGACTCCCGGTCGGCGGACTCGGCTTGTGGACACGGCGGCTGGTGCTGGCACATGGGTGGGATCTCTCGCTCGGTCGTGGTCATGTTCGCCCCCCGTGGTGATAGTCGGTCGGAACCCAGTGTTGCCCTCTGGGCGTCATTCCGCAGGGATTTCGCGGCACCGCTTCTCACAGGTTCATGACGCGTCACCCACGCGGACGGTTCATTCCAACTGCACTGTCCCTTTGGGTGGTTCGGGGTGGCCGGATATGACTAGTCCGAACGCAAGAGAGCCTTTTTCGGCTCGTCAGAGCGGGCAATTGCTCGGACGAGCGCATTCCATTCCCGTGGGGCACCGCGGCCACGGAAAAGTATTCGCATCCCGGTAAAAACAGTCGTACCCCGCTCCCCTTCCGGGCAGCGGGGTACGCGGGCGTCGTTCAGGCGGGTGAGCCGAGCAGCGGGACGGGAGTCGCCCGATGGGTCAGCACCGGCAGCAACTCGGAGACCCGGCAGGGCCGGTGGGCCGAGATGCCGGGCGGTGCCGGGGCCAGCGGTATCAGCAGGTCGGCGGCGGCCGGATGGCCCTCTGCGGGCTCGGAGGCGACCTCGCCGTGCAGCCACAGGGTGAGCATGTACAGGCCGGGCACGGACAGCAGACGCGGCTGGTACGGCTGCGGCAGCGCCTCGGCCTGTTGCAGTGCCCGCTCGGTCGAGACGATGTAGGGGCCCTCGAAGAAGTGCGAGAAGGCCCAGCCGTCCGGGGTGAGCATGGTGTCGGCCGCGGCCACCGCGCGGTCGCCGCACCGTATGAGGAAGCGCCATCCGGCCAGCCGGGTCGCGGACAGGCCCTGCGCGGTGATCCTGTCCAACACGTGCACGGGAAGAGGCAGTTCGGGCGTCGCGGGGCCCTGCGCGGCGCGCAGGGAGGGAGTTCGGGCCTCACGGACCGCGGTGGGGGAACCGAGGGCCGTGAGGACGGAGCGCAGGGCGGGCGCGGGTGCAAGGGGCACATGCAGCGGCATGGTGGGTCGCCTCTCGTTCGACAGGCGCGGCGGCGCGAGGGAGGGTGGGGCGGACGGCGCTGTCTGCTCACGGGTGGCCTGAGAGGTGGGGGCCCGGATCGGTGAACGAGGGTGCGGCTGAGGCCTGCCGCCCGTCACTTCGGCGGCAGGAACACGACGGGAACCGGGACCGCGGGCACCAACCTTAGGCCTTGTTCGCAAGGTTATACGACACGTGTTCAGACGATGTTTCGTCTACCGGATTCCGGTTGGCCCGGCAAGGGGTCATTCAGTCGATGAATCGCGTAAATCATCCCGATTTCCGGTCCGGGATCGCGCCGCTGACCTCGTAATACGCCACGATCGCGGTCGGCCGAATGTCGTCGGCGTTTTTCACGAGGCGGTCGGGGAACCCGAAGATGCGTACTGCGGCATGCCCCGTGAATGTGCCGCGGGGAACATTCGACAGAGTAGCGGGTGCCGGGCCCGCACGGGACGTTATCGATCGCTTCGGCTGGGCATCATCCCACCTGACCCGGGACCCCGGCGGCCGGTTCTGCGGCCCGCCCATCCGAGGAGGGACACTTCGATGGGGGAGAAGGTCGTGGCAGGGCAGTTCGACCTGTCCGATCGCCAGCGCTACCGCGAAAAGCTCCAAAAGTGTCTGGCGGGACTGGAGCGGCTGCTGGTCGAGAAGCGGTTCGACCGCCCCAAGAATCTCATGGGTGTGGAGATCGAATTGAATCTGGCCGGCCCCGACGGCATGCCTAAAATGCTGAACGGGCAGGTGCTGGAGCGCATCGCGAGTCGCGATTTCCAAACAGAACTCGCCAGGTTCAACCTGGAGGTGAACATAGCCCCACACCGGTTGGGCGGCCGGGTATTCGACCGGCTCGCCGAGGAACTGCGCACCTCCCTGGCGTACGCCGACCGGAAGGCCGGCGAGGTGGACGCCGGGATCGTGATGATCGGCATTCTGCCCACGCTCGAGCCCGACGACGTGGTCTCCGCCAACCTCTCCGAGGCGGATCGGTACACCCTGCTCAACGATCAGATCGTGGCCGCCCGGGGCGAGGACTTCGTCCTCGACATCGAGGGGGTCGAGCATCTGACCCGCACCTCCAAGTCCATCGCCCCGGAGGCCGCGTGCACCTCCGTCCAGCTGCACCTCCAGGTCACCCCGGCCCGCTTCGCCGATGTGTGGAACGCGGCGCAGGTGGCGTCGGCCGCGCAGATCGCCGTCGGCGCCAACTCGCCCTTCCTGTTCGGGCACGAGCTGTGGCGCGAGTCCCGGGTGCCGCTGTTCCTGCAGGCCACCGACACCCGCCCGCCGGAACTCCAGGTCCAGGGGGTGCGGCCGCGCATCTGGTTCGGTGAACGCTGGATCTCCTCCGTCTACGACCTGTTCGAGGAGAACCTGCGGTTCTTCCCGCCCCTGCTGCCGATCTGTGACGCGGAGGAGCCGCTGGAGGTCCTGGACGCCGGCGGCGTACCCCGGCTGGCCGAACTCGTCCTGCACAACGGCACGATCTACCGCTGGAACCGGCCCGTCTACGACATCGCGAACGGCGTGCCGCACCTGCGCGTGGAGAACCGGGTGCTGCCGGCCGGGCCGACCGTCACCGACGTGATCGCCAACGCGGCCTTCTACTACGGCCTGGTGCGCGCCCTCGCCGAGGAGTCCAGGCCGTTGTGGACCCGGCTCCCCTTCGCGGTGGCCGAGGCCAACTTCGACGCGGCGTGCCGCTACGGCATCGACGCGCGCTTCATGTGGCCGCGGCGGGGACGCTACGGCGGCACCGGCGAGGTCGACGCGGTCACCCTGGTGCGTGACGAGCTGCTGCCGCTGGCCTCGGCGGGCCTGGACGCGTGGGGCCTGGAGGCCGCCGACCGGGACTTCTACCTCGGCGTCATCGAGGAGCGGTGCCGGCGCCGGGTCAACGGGGCCTCCTGGCAGGCGGCCACCTTCCACCGGGCCCTGGAACAGGGACGCGGCCGCGAGGCGGCCCTCGCCGCGACGACCCGGCGCTATGCCGAGCTGATGCACGCGGGGGACCCGGTGCACACCTGGCCCGTCGGCCTGCCCGATCCGGTGCCGCTCGGCTGAGGGCGGTCGGTCCACCGGGAAAGCCCTGCCCGGGCACGCACTCCACAGGCCGATCCGGCATGCTGTGACCTCGCACGACCGGACCGAAGGCAGGAGTGCACGTGGAGGCTGACCCGGTGGCCGAGGCGTACCCGCGGGAGCGGTTCTCGCGGCGGATCCTCCGCGACGAGACACTGCTCGTCCTGGCGCTCTCGCTGGGCGCGAGCGGGGTGTCCGCGCTGATCAGCTTCGTCGGGTCGGTCACCAAACCGGGCGGGCTCAAGGAGCAGGCGGCCACCCTCAACGCCTCGGCCGCACCCGGCCGCCCCTGGCTCGACCTCGCCTGGCAGCTCTTCGGCATCGCCAGCGCGCTGGTTCCCGTGGCCCTGGTCGCCCATCTGCTGCTGCGCGAGGGCGAGAGCATGCGCACGCTGGGCTTCGACCGCACCCGCCCCTGGCCCGACCTCGGCCGGGGTGCGGGTGTCGCGGCCGTGATCGGAAGCACCGGCATCGCCTTCTACCTGGCCGCCCGCGGTCTCGGCTTCAACCTCACGGTGGTGCCCGAGGCGCTGCCCGACGTGTGGTGGAAGTACCCGGTGCTGATCCTGTCCGCACTGCAGAACGCGATCCTCGAAGAGGTCATCGTCGTCGGCTATCTGCTGCGCAGACTGGGGCAGTTGGGCTGGACCCCGGGCACCGCACTGGTGGCCAGCGCGGTCCTGCGCGGCTCGTACCACCTCTACCAGGGCATCGGCGGCTTCATCGGCAACATGGTCATGGGCGTGGTCTTCGTCTGGCTCTACCGCCGCTGGGGCCGGGTCGGCCCGCTGGTCGTCGCGCACTCACTGCTCGACATCGGCGCCTTCGTCGGCTACGCCCTGCTCGCGGGCAGGGTGGGCTGGCTGCCCACGGCCTAGGGACCGTCCGGGTTCCCGCCCGTCCCCGCAGGCGGACGAAGAGAATTGCCGGACTAGGCCTAGGAGCCGAGCAGTTCTCCTTCGATCACCGTGACCGCGCTGCCGGTGAGCAGGGTGCGGTCGCCGCGCAGCCCGGTGCGGACCAGGCCGGTGCGGCGGGAGGCCTGCAGACCGGTGAGGTCGTCCCGGCCGAGGCGGGCGGACCAGTGCGGGGCGAGCGAGGTGTGCGCGCTGCCGGTGACCGGGTCCTCGTCGATGCCGAGGTTCGGGAAGAAGCAGCGGGACACGTAGTCGTAGCCGAGGGACGGGTCGTCGGCGAGCGCGGTGGCGATGATGCCGCGCGAGGAGTGGGCCGCGAGGGCCTTGAAGTCCGGTGCGAGTCCGCGGACCGTACGTTCGTCGGCCAGCTCCACCAGCAGGTCGCCGACGTCGGGGCCGGTGTCGTGGGCACCGGCCGGCTCGGCGCCGAGCGCCCCGGCGAGCGCGGCCGGGACCTCGACCGGGGTGAGCGGGGCGGTCGGGAAGTCCAGGGTGATCGAGCCGTCCGCACTGGGCGTGGCGATGAGCACCCCGCTGCGGGTGGCGAACCGCACCGGTCCCTCGTGGGCGCGGGTGGTGTACAGGACATGGGCGGTGGCGAGGGTGGCGTGCCCGCACATCGCGACCTCGGTGAGGGGCGTGAACCAGCGCAGCGCCCAGTCCGCGTGGCCGCCCTCGGGCAGCCGGTGCGCGAACGCCGTCTCGGCGTGGTTGACCTCCAGGGCGACCTTCCGGAGCCAGTCGTCGTCCGGGAAGACGTCGTCCAGGATCAGGACTCCGGCAGGGTTGCCGGCGAAGGGGCGGTCGGTGAAGGCGTCGACGATTCGGATGCGCATGGCCCCGACGCTAGGGGCGCGGGAAGCCGCGGGACCAAGGCCAATTCACGAACCCTGGACCGACTTCGCGCCGGTGGCACGGCCGGCCGTGGCCCACGGGGCGAGCTGGGCGACGCCGAACGCCACCTCCACGACCAGGAACGGCCACAGCACCGGCGGACCGCCGTGCGCCAGTGCGTACGCCTGCCACAGGGCGAACAGCGTGCGCGCGACACCGTCCAGCAGCCCGTGCAGCGGCAGCGGCCGTACGATCCGCAGGACGGACCAGATCACCACGACCGAGCCCATCAGGTTGGCGTACAGGATCTGCATCGGGTCGAGTGCCGGGAAGGCACCCAGTCCGGCGGCGTCCCCCGCTTTCGCCAGCAGGTCGTGCACCAGCGCGTACGTCCACGGCGTGGCGAAGCCGGCGGTGACGAGCAGGTCGTACCAGCCGCTGGCCCGCACGAGGCGGAGGTAGGCGGGGCGGTGGGGTACGGGGAACGGGATCACGGAGAACTCCTCGGGCGGGTCCGTCTCTGCCGCGGCTCACGCTAAACAGCGGAGTACGCTCCAAGGTCAAGTCCGGGGAGCGGCGGGGGAGCCATGCGCATCGGAGAACTGGCCGCACAGGCGGGCCTGTCCAAGGACACCGTTCGGTTCTACGAGCGGATCGGGCTGATCGAGGGCCGCCGCCTGTCCAACGGCTACCGCGACTTCCCGCCCGAGACGGTGAGCTGGCTGCACTACGTCCGCACCGCACAGACCCTCGGCTTCACGCTCGCGGAGATCGCCCGGCACGGCGCGGACCTGCGCGACGCCCCGGACAGCGCCGAGGCGTTGTCCGCGCTCCTCGCCGACAAGATCCGCATCATCGACACCCGCATGTCCGAACTCGCGGCCCTGCGAGCCGATCTCACCTCCCGCGTCGGCACGGACTGCCCCCTGCGGGCGGCCGGCGCCGACGCCTGAGCCCACCGGGACGATCCGGGAGCCATCCCCGGGAAGGGGCTTGCCACGCTATCGGTACCGATATATCGTTGAGGCATCGCGTAAGGAACGCGATCGATACGTGACTGATCAACGATGGAATGGAGTGATCGCGATGCGTACCCACGGATTCGAGCGTGGACATCGTCAGGACGGCCCGGGCCGGCGCGGCTGGGGCGGGCGCGGTGGATCCGAAGGGCGCCGGGGTGCCTTCGGTCCCTTCGGTCCGGGCGGTCCCGGGTTCGGGCCCGGCTTCGGGCCGGGGCCCTGGGGGCCTCGAGGGCGGGGCGGTCCGAGGGGGAGGGCGCGGCGCGGTGACGTGCGCGCCTCGATCCTGGCCCTGCTCAAGGACCGGCCCATGCACGGCTACGAGATGATCCAGGAGATCGCCGAGCGCAGCGGCGGTGCGTGGAAGCCCAGCCCCGGCTCGGTCTACCCCACCCTCCAGCTGCTGGAGGACGAGGGTCTGATCGCCAGCGAGAGCGAGGGCGGCAAGAAGCTCTTCGCCCTGACCGAGAGCGGCCGCGCCGCAGCCGACGAAGGTCCGGAGGCTCCCTGGGAGGAGGCCTCGCGCGGGGTCGACTTCGAGGCACTCGGCGAGATCCGGCAGGCCGGCATCGGTCTGATGCAGGCCTTCGGGCAGGTCTGGAACACCGGCACCAAGGAGCAGCGCGAGAAGGCGCTGGCCGTCGTCAACGACGCCCGCAAGAAGCTGTACCTCATCCTCGCCGACGAGGACTGAGGACTGAGGAGTGCCGGCGGACGGCGCCCCGTGGAGACTCCGCGGGGCGCCGTCCCGTGTCCGTGTCCGGGACCGGGACCGGGACCGGGTTCAGGTCACCAGTCCGCCGAGCTTGCGCAGCGACTCGTTCAGGGCGGCCGTCGCCGAGTCCTTGAGCTTGCCCGCCATCAGCGACACCGCGGCGCCGGTGAACTCGCCGTCGATGCGGACCGTCGTGGCGTCGCCGTCGGGGGTGAGCGTGTAGCGGGTGGCCACGGTGACGGCCATCGGGCCCTTGCCGCGGATGGCGAACACCCGCGCCGGCTCGAGCTCCTCGATGGTCCAGTCGACCTCCGCCGGAAAGCCCATCAGCTTCATGTTCTCCTGGAACGTCCCGCCCACCGCCAGTGTCTCGGGCCCGCCCTTGGGGAAGCTGGTGTGCGTCGCGTTCCACTCGCCGTACGCCGGCCAGTCGGTGAGCTGGGTCCACACCTTCTCGGCCGGTGCCTGGATGCGTGCCTCGGCGCTGACTTCGGCCATGCGACCACCCCTTCGTCTCGGGCTTCGGTGTCGCGGAACGTAGCCTCAGGCCCTCGAACATTCAATACTGATGAACCGTCAGAAATTGTGTTCCCCGGGGACGCGCATCACCGTAGCGCTGTAGCACCGCACGCGCGGCATCACCACCGCGTCGGCCAGGAGCGGCCTGATCTCCTCCGTAAGGATGAGATTCCGGCCGGTGACGTCCACTCCCTGCGGGACGCGGAAATGGTTCCCCTCGCGGATGCCCCGGCCCGCTGATGCTGATGGGGTAGAGGTGTGCAACACCGTATAGCCCGTCAATCCGCCCATGGCCAGGGCGGCCTGCCCGTGGACGACGGCGCCGGGCTCAGCGCCGAGCTGGCGGCGGTGGTCGCCGGCGCCCGTCGCAGGGCCCTGCGGGACGGGGACCGGCAGATCGACACCGCCCATCTGCTCCACTCCCTCCTGGAGTCCGACCCCGAGGCCCGCGTCGCCGTCGGCGACGCCCCGCAACTCGCCCGGCTGCTCGGTTACCTCGTGCAGCGCAGCATCGGCTACGGGCTGCGCTGGCAGAGCGGTGTGGAGGACTCCGGCGCGATCGCGGTCGTACCGGACCCCGCCCTGTACGGCGGCGAAGCCAAGGATTCGGGCGGCTGGTCGCCCGTCGCGGCCGCCGCCATGGTGGACGCCCGCCGGCGCGCCCGGCAGCGCGGCGAGACCCGCGCGGGCGGCACCGACCTGCTGGCCGCGCTGGTGGTGGACCCGGAGTCCCGGGCCGTCGTGGTCCTGGAGCGCGCCGGTGTCCCCGCACGTGACCTGCGGGCCCGGATCGAGGCCCGCACGGGGGAGTGCGCCGGCGAGGGCGAGGCGGCCTGCTGAGCCGTCGCACCGGCGCCCGGCCGACCCCCGGGAAAGTCCATCCCCTGAGACAGGTGTCAACGGGGATGACGCTCATGTCAGCGCCTGTCATCATGTGCCGGTGCATACGTCTGAGAGCAGCCGGGGCAGCGGCGGCAAGGGCGTCGGGCTCGGCCTCGCGCTCGCATCGGCGCTGACCTTCGGCGGAGCCGGGCCGGCCGCCAAGCCGCTGATCGAGGCGGGACTCGACCCGCTCCACGTGGTGTGGCTGCGGGTCGCGGGTGCGGCCCTGGTGATGCTGCCGTTCGCCGTGCGGCACCGTGCCCTGGTGCGCCACCGCCCCGCGCTGCTCGCCGGTTTCGGCCTGCTCGCCGTGGCCGGCGCCCAGGCCTGCTACTTCGCCGCGCTCTCCCGCATACCCGTCGGGGTGGCCCTGCTCATCGAGTACCTGGCACCGGCGCTCGTGCTCGGCTGGGTGCGGTTCGTGCAGCGGCGGCCGGTGTCGCGCGCCGCCGCGCTCGGCGTGGTCCTCGCGGCGGGCGGTCTCGCCTGTGTGGT
The DNA here is from genome assembly GCF_007827595.1 of Streptomyces sp. BK340. Lineage (GTDB taxonomy): Bacteria > Actinomycetota > Actinomycetes > Streptomycetales > Streptomycetaceae > Streptomyces. The sequence goes on along the minus strand of NZ_VISR01000038.1, from coordinate 53,036 downwards.
GGAGGTGTGGGCGGGGCTGAGCCTCGACGCGCTCGGTCTGCTGCTCGCGCTCGGCGCCGCCTGCTGCCAGGTCGGCTACTTCGTCCTGTCCGACCAGGGCGCCGAGGCGGGCGACCAGGCGCCGAACCCGCTCGGCGTCATCGCGTACGGCCTGCTCGTGGGCGCCGCCGTGCTGACCGTCCTGGCCCGTCCCTGGGGCATGGACTGGTCGGTGCTGGCCGGCTCCGCGGACATGGACGGCACCGCCGTCCCGGCCTTCGTCCTGCTCGGCTGGATCGTCCTGGTCGCCACGGTCGTCGCCTACATCACCGGTGTGCTGTCAGTGCGGAGGCTGTCCCCGCAGGTCGCGGGTGTCGTCGCCTGCCTGGAGGCGGTCGTCGCGACCGTCCTGGCCTGGGTGCTGCTCGGCGAGCACCTGTCGGCGCCGCAGATCGTCGGCGGTGCCGTCGTCCTCCTCGGTGCGTTCATCGCCCAGTCCTCCACGCCGGCCAAGGCCTCCGGCGGGCCGGTGGCCCAGGGCGGCGTGGAGCGGGAACCGTCCGCCCCGGGTACGGCTGTCTAGCGTGCCGGTCGTGAACGCACTCGCCTTTCCGTCCCCGGCCGCCTGAGGCGGGCCTGCGGGAAGAAGGCACCCGGCATGGGGTGCCGGGTGGAACGGCGCTGCACGGAGCCGAGGTCCGCGTGCCCCACCGCGGTGACCTGCACCCTCCCGGTGCCCGGCGCGGTCGCCGGCCCGGTGTTCGCCGCGGCGCGCGACCGCCGTGCGCCGGTCCCCTGCAACCCCCGCTCAGAGCCCGGCCACGTACTCCGGGACATCGATGCCGGGCGCCAGGTCGGCGTTGTCGAGGGGCGTGCCGTAGCCCTTGCGGAGCGGGACGACCCCGGCCCAGTGCGGCAGGCCCAGGTCCTCGGGCTCGTCGTTCGCGCCGCCGGTGCGGATCTTGGCGGAGACCTCGTCCAGGTCGAGGCGGATGACCGCGGTGGCGGCCAGCTCCTTCTTGTTCGCGGGCCGGGAGTCGGCGGCCCGGCCCGGCACGACCTGGTCCACCAGCGCGTCCAGGGCCAGCCGCCGCTCCTCGGGGTCGGTGACCTCGTGCGCGATGCCGTGCACCACCACGGAGCGGTAGTTGATCGAGTGGTGGAAGGCGGAGCGGGCCAGCACCAGTGCGTCGACATGGGTGACCGTCAGACACACCGCGAGACCCGGGTCCGCCTCGCCCGTCATCCGCAGCGGGCGCGAACCGGTGGACCCGTGCACGTAGAGCCGCTCGCCGACCCGGCCGTACAGCGTCGGCAGCACCACCGGGGCGCCGTCGCGGACGAAGCCGAGGTGGCAGACGTAGCCCTCGTCGAGTATCGCGTGCACCACGTCCTTGTCGTACGACGCCTTCTGCGCGGACCGCGTCGGCACGGTGCGGCCGGTCGGGGTGTACGTGACGGGCTTCGGCGGAGTCTCCTGGGTCCCCTGCATGGCGTTCTCCATTGCACTAGTGCATAATTGGTTTTGTGCTAGGAGAGTATCCGATTCAGGGGCACGGCGCAGCAGAGATTGCGGCCAGTGTCGAGCGCGCGGTCGGCACCGGTGAGCTGGAACCGGGCCAACCACTGCCTCCCATGCGGGACTTGGCGACCAGGCTCGGGGTGAACCCGAACACGGTCGCGGCCGCCTACCGCACCCTGCGCGAGCGCGGGGTGATCGAGACCGCGGGCCGCCGGGGCAGCAGGGTCCGGCCGAAGCCGGCGACGACGGGCCGCGAGAAGATCCGGGTGGCCGTACCCGAGGGCGTGCGGGACGTGGCCGACGGCAACCCGGATCCCGCGCTGCTGCCCCACCTCGCCCGGGCGTTCGCGGCGGCCGCAGCGCAGGGCGACCGGGAACCCGTGCTGTACGGGCACGATCCGGTGGAACCGGAGCTGGCGCGTCTCGCCCGTGCCGCCCTGGACGCCGACGGAGTGCCCGACGGTCCCGTCGGTGTGGCCTCCGGATCCCTGGACGCCGTCGAGCGGGTCCTCGCCGCGCACCTCAAGCCGGGCGACCGGGTGGCTGTGGAGGACCCCGGCTGGGGCAGGGTGCTGGATCTGGTCCCGGCGCTCGGACTGCGCACGGTGTCCGTCGGCGTCGACGACGAGGGGCCGCGCCCCGAGGACGTCAGACGGGCGCTGGAGTCCGGGGCGCGCGCCCTGATCGTCACGGACCGGGCGCAGAACCCGACCGGCGCCGCCCTGACCGCCACGCGCGCGCGTGCGCTTCGTTCGGTGCTCCGGGAGCACCCCGAGACCCTGCTGATCGAGGACGACCACGGCCACGGCATCGTCGACGTGCCCCTGTACCCGCTCGCCGGGGTCACCCGCCACTGGGTCCTCGTCCGCTCCGTCGCCAAGGCCTGGGGTCCGGATCTGCGCCTGGCCGTGTTCACCGGGGACGCGGTCACCGTCGACCGGGTGCAGGGGCGGCAGCGGCTGGGCGCCGGATGGGTGAGCCTGCTCGTCCAGCGGGCCGTCGTGCGGCTGTGGAACGACGGCGCGGTGGACATGCGCGAGGTGGCGGCCTCGTACGGCGGCCGCCGGGACGCCCTGGTCAAGGCCCTGACCGAACGCGGCGTGCCGGCGCACGGCCGCAGCGGCATGAACGTCTGGGTCCCGGTCCCCGACGAGACGGGCGTCGTGGCCCGCCTGCTCCACGCGGGCTGGGCGGTCTCCCCGGGCGCGCGCTTCCGCCTGAACGCGCCGCCGGGGATCCGTATCACGGTCTCGACGCTGACGGCGGAGGAGACCGGTGGCCTGGCGGATGCGGTGGCGGCGGCGGTGGGCCCGGCACCGGCCAGGACCTATGTGTAGCGAAGCCCGGACACCCCAGGACCGCGGGGCCGCACCGGTATGCGGCCGCGCGGCGTGGGCGCGACGAGCCGCGGCGCACCCGCACCGCGCAAGCACCTCGCCCGGTCAGGCCTTCCGCTTCACCTGGGTGAGCGCGGCCCCCGCAAGCACGATCACCGCCCCCACCGGCGTGGTCCAGCGGAGCGACTCCCCGAGGATCGCCACCCCCGCGGCCGTGGCGATGACCGGGATGAAGTACGTGACCATCTGAGCCGTGGTGGGCCCGACCTCCGCGACCAGCCCGTACTGGATGAGAACCGCCAGCCCCGTGCCCAAGGCCCCCAGCGCGGCGATCGCCAGCAGCGGAACGAACGAGAAGTGCGTCGGAAGGCTGGTGAACAGAGGCGTCACAACGGCCAGCTGAACGGTCGCCAGCAGAAGCTGCGCCCCCGTCATCGCCAGATGCGAGTTCCCCGTCCCCGCCAGCGTCCGCCGCACATAGATCCACCCGATGGGATAGCTGAGCGAGGCCGACAGGGCCATGGCGGTACCCGTGGCGTCGAGCCCGTGGAACCCCTGCCACGCACCGAGCACCGTCAGCACCCCCAGGAAGCCCAGGCCGAGGCCGGCGAAGCGAACCCGCGTGGGGCGGTCCTCCGACAGCGCGACGAGGGACAGCGCCATGCCCCACAGCGGCGAGGTGGCGTTGCAGATTCCCGCCAGGGTGGAGGGGATGGTCAGCTCCGAGTAGGCGAAGAGGGAGAACGGCAGCGCGTTCAGGAAGAACGCGGCGACCGCCATGTGCCCCCAGACCCGCGCCCCCCGCGGCAGCCGCTCCCGCTTCACGGCCATCGTCGCCGCCAGTACCGCCGTACCGAAGACCAGCCGGCCCAGGGTGACCTGGAACGGCGCGTAGCCCTCCGTGCCCACCTTGATCAACAGGAAGCTGAAGCCCCAGATCAGCGAGAGGGCGCCGAAGCGCAGCCGCCAGTCGAGGCGGGGGCGGGGGCGGGCAGGGGCGGGGGACTGGGTTCGGGGTGCGGTGACCGTGCTCATGGCATCAACGATGCTGGAGGCAACCTCGTAGCACAATCGAGATTCTCCACCCAGTATCTCGTAGGATTGCTTACATGTTGAACCTGGAGCGCCTGCGGACCCTGGACGCCCTCGCCCGGCACGGCTCGGTCAGTGCCGCCGCCGAGGCGCTGCACGTCACCACGTCCGCGGTCTCGCAGCAGCTGGGCAAGCTGGAGCGGGAGGTCGGGCAGCAGCTGCTGGCCAAGAACGGCCGGGGCGTGCGGCTCACGGACGCGGGACGGCTGCTGTCCGAGCACGCGGCCCGCATCCTCTCGCAGGTCGAGCTGGCCCAGTCCGACCTGGAGGCGCACCGCGGCCAGGTCGTCGGCGAACTGCGCCTCTCGGCGTTCCCGACCGCCGCCCGCGGCCTCTTCCCGACCGCGCTCGGCGCCCTGCGCGCCCAGCACCCGGGGCTGCGGGTGCGCTCCAGCGAACTGGAGCCGGAGCAGGGCATCGCCGGGGTCGTGCGCGGTGACCTCGATCTCGCGGTCGTCCTCGACTGGTACAACAAGCCGATGCCCGTGCCGGACGGCCTCGTCAAGGCTCCGCTGCTGGACGACGCGGCCGACGTCGCCCTGCCGGTCGGGCACCGGCTCGCGGGCCGGGACGAGGTGGACCTCGCCGAGTTCGCGGAGGACGAGTGGATCACCTGGGGCGAGGGCGAGTTCTGCCACGAGTGGCTGATGTTCACGCTGCGTTCGAAGGGCATCGAGCCGATCGTCGGCCACCGGGCCGGCGAGACCCACACCCAGCTCGGCCTGGTCGCCGCCGGGCTGGGCGTGTGCATCGCACCGCTGCTGGGCCGTCACCCGGTGCCGCCGGGCATCGTCATGGTCCCGCTCCAGCAGCGCGTGCGCAGGCACGTGTACGTCGTCTGGCGCGCGGACGCCGACCGCCGCCCGTCGATCCGGGCGGCGGTCGAGGCCCTGCGGGTGTCGGCACGGCAACTCGACTGAGCGCCGCGCAGCGAAGGGTGCTTCATGCGCCGGCTTCCGGCCGGTGTACCGGGGCGACCCTAGGCGCCCAGCTTCCGGAAGTCCCAGGACACGATCTTCTCCGGGGTCAGCCGCGCCCAGGCGTGCCGGCCGTCGTGCGGCATCTCGTCCAGGCCGAAGTTCTTGCGGGCGAACAGCGTCTCCGCCGTGTCGAGTTCGGCGCGCAGCTCGCCGGTCCGCGGCACCTCGCCGACGAACTCCACCCGCCCGGACAGCTCGACGCCGCGCAACTGGTCGTACTCCTCGCCCGAGTCGACCACGACCGCCACCCGCGGATCGCGGCACAGCTGGGCCCAACGCCGGCTGCGCACCACCGAGTACAGCCACAGCGAGGTGCCGTCCCAGGCGAACCAGAGCGCGCTGACATGCGGCGCGCCGTCCGCCGAGACGGTGGCGACCCGGCAGGTGCGCTGGCTGGTCAGGAACTCGTCCAGCTCACCGGGCGTCATCATGATCTTCCGGCCCCGGCGCTGCTGAGTGACGGTCATACGGCCCCCTCTTCTCCCACGTCGTGCCAGAGGACTTCCGAGTGCTGTTGATCCTCTGACATCACGTCAGAAAAGGGAATGGGTCGACTTCCGCTGTTGCCCCGTTGTGGTTACTCTCACCGCCCCGCACCTCGGCGAACGGAGGCGCCATGCCGTCGTACGAAGAGCTCGGCGAACTGCTCGATCCCGCGAGCACGGTCCTGCTGACCGTGGAGTGCCAGCAGGGGGTGGTCGGCCCGGACAGCGCGCTGCCCGAACTCGCCCGCGAGGCCCGCGCCTCCGGTGCCCTGCACAACGTGGCCCGGCTGGTCGCCGCCGCGCACGAGAGCGGGGTCCAGGTGATCCACGCCCTCGCCGAACGCCGCCCGGACGGCCGTGGCGCGAACCGCAACGCCCGGCTCTTCCGTGCCGCCGAACGGCTCCCCGTCCAGCAGTTGACCGGCACCGCCGCGGTGCGGGTCGCGCCCCCGATCGAGGTCACCGGGGAGGACTTCGTCGTGCGACGGCTGCACGGCCTGTCCCCGGTCCAGGGCACCGAGGTCGACGCGCTGCTGCGCAACCTCGGGTGCCGCACCCTGGTCGTCAGCGGCGTCTCGGCCAACGTGGCCGTGCCCAACGCGGTGTTCGACGCGGTCAACCGCGGCTACACCGCCGTCGTCCCGGCCGACGCCATCGCGGGTGTGCCCGCCGACTACACCCCCGCGATGATCCGCAACACCCTCGCCCTGGTCGCCACGGTCACGTCCACGGACGAGGTGCTCCGCTGCTTCGGACGGCCGCGCCGGCGGCCGTGACGCGGCTCAGGCCAGCTTGATCTCGTCGCCGGAGACGGTGATCTTCGCGGCGGGCAGCGGCTGGGTCGCGGGCCCCTGCTTCACGCTGCCGTCCTCGGCGGAGAAGTGGCTGTTGTGGCACGGACAGACGATCACGCCGTTGGCCACACTGCTCACCGCGCAGCCCTGGTGGGTGCACTTCGACGAGAACGCCTTGTAGCTGCCCGCCGCGGGCTGGGTGACCACCACGCCGTGGTCCTTGAAGATCTTGCCGCCGCCCTCCGGGATGTCCGTGGTCTTGGCGAGGGCCGTGCCGCCGGCCGAACCGCCCGAGGTCGAGGAACCGGTGTCCTGCGAGGCCCCGGTGGATCCCGTGGAGCCGGTGGTCCCGGTCGTGCCGGCCGAACCGGACCCGGTGTTGACGGTGTCGGACGAGTTGTCGCCCGAACCGCAGGCGGTCAGCGCGGCGGCGAGCCCGGCCGCTCCCGCCGCCGCCATGACGCTACGACGGGCCGGTCCCGATTCGGGCTTGAGCGATGCGCTGGTCATGTGGACGTTCCCTTCCGCGGAGCTTCTCGTGATCCGTCCAGGGGTACGGTCCTCGGGCACCACCTGTTCAGACGGGCACCCAGATCCTTGCCCACCGGGGGTGAGACGGCCGTAAGCCACGCCTGTCGACAAGCTGTCGGGTGGGGCGCCGCTCCCGCGACAGTAACCTGGGGCGATGCTCAAGGAAGTCACCGTGACCCGCTACATCACGCCGCTGCGTGAGGGCGGCTCCTTGCCGGGGCTCGTCGAGGCCGACGACTTCGGGACGTACGTCATGAAGTTCACCGGCGCCGGACAGGGCCGCAAGACACTGGTCGCCGAGGTCGTCTGCGGCGAACTCGCCCGCCGGCTCGGATTCCGGATGCCCCGCCTCGTCACCGTCGAGCTGGACTCCGTCCTGGGGCTCGGCGAGCCCGAGCAGCAGGTGCAGGAGCTGCTCCGGTCCAGCGGTGGCACCAACCTCGGCATGGACTTCCTCTCCGGCGCCCTCGGCTACGACCCGCTCGCCTTCCCGGTGAGCCCCGAGGAGGCCGGGCGGATCGTCTGGTTCGACGCGCTGATCAACAACGTGGACCGCTCCTGGCGCAACCCGAACCTGCTCGTGCACCGCGGCGAGCTGTGGCTCATCGACCACGGCGCCACGATGATCTGGCACCACAACTGGCCCTCCGTCGAGGCCTCGGCGGCCCGCCCCTACGACGCCTCCGACCACGCCCTCGCCCGGTTCGCCCCGGACGTGACGGCCGCGGCGGCGGAGCTGGCCCCCAAGGTCACCGAGGACCTCCTGGCCGAGGTCACCGCCGAGATCCCCGACGCCTGGCTGGCCGGCGAGCCCGGCTTCGACACCCCGGACGACCTGCGGCGGGCCTACGCGCGCCCCCTGCTCGCCCGGGCGGCCGTCGTCGCCGAGCGCATCACCGGTATCGAGGAGGGCAAGTGAGCGAGACCCGCATCCACATGGCCGGCCATGTGGTCGAGCGCCACATCACCCGGGCGGGCCAGGGCGGCGACCGGGACGTGTTCGAGTACGCCGTGCTGCGGGTCGTCCCCCGCGTCGAGCGCGGGGAGTGCATCAACGCGGGCGTGGTCGTCTACTGCCGCGCCCAGGCCTACGTCGGCGCCCGCATCCATCTGGACGAGGCCCGGCTGCTCGCCCTCGACCCCGGCGCCGACGTGGCCGGGGTGCGGGCCGCGCTCGCCGCGATCGAGCGTCACTGCGCGGGCGGCGAGGCGGCCGGACAGGCGGCCGGCGACGACGCGGGCCGCCGCTATCGCTGGCTGATCGCGCCCCGCTCCACGGTCGTCCAGCCCGGACCCGTGCACACCGGACTGACCACCGACCCGGCGGCCGAGACCGAGCGTCTGCTGGATCTCCTGGTGAGGTAATGGATCACACCACCCGGTGTCCCGTTGACACCGGGTGCCAGGACTTCTAGCGTCACGTGTGCTGAAGGTACTAAGCGGTCGCTCACCGCATCGCACGGGCTCCCTCAAGGGCCAGACAGGTTCTCTCAAGGGCGAGGAGAAGCAGCAATGTCCACCACTGAACAGCGGGTCGCGATCGTCACCGGCGCGGCGCGCGGTATCGGCGCCGCAACCGCGGTACGACTGGCCGCCGAGGGTCGCGCGGTCGCCGTGATCGACCTGGACGAGGCCGCCTGCAAGGAAACGGTCGAGAAGATCACCGCGGCCGGCGGCAAGGCCGTCGCGGTCGGCGCGGACGTCTCCGACGAGGCGCAGGTCGAGGCCGCCGTCGCCCGGGTCGCGGCCGAGCTGGGCGCGCCGACGATCCTGGTCAACAACGCGGGCGTGCTGCGCGACAACCTGCTGTTCAAGATGAGCGTCTCCGACTGGGACACCGTCCTGAACGTCCACCTGCGCGGTTCGTTCCTGATGACCAAGGCGGTCCAGAAGCACATGGTCGACGCGGGCTTCGGCCGGGTCGTCAACCTGTCCTCCTCCTCGGCGCTCGGCAACCGGGGCCAGGCGAACTACTCGGCCGCCAAGGCGGGTCTGCAGGGCTTCACCAAGACCCTCGCCATCGAGCTGGGCAAGTTCGGCATCACCGCCAACGCCGTCGCCCCCGGCTTCATCGCCACCGAGATGACCAAGGCCACCGCCGACCGTGTCGGCATGGGCTTCGACGACTTCAAGAAGGCCGCCGCCACCCAGATCCCCGTGCAGCGCGTCGGCGAGCCCGAGGACATCGCCAACGCCATCGCCTTCTTCACCGGCGAGGCCGCAGGCTTCGTCTCCGGCCAGGTCCTGTACGTGGCCGGCGGACCGCTCGACTAGCGAACTGGGACACAGGAGTACACGGACATGACTGAACTCCCGGAGCTTTCCGGCAAGGTCGCGCTGGTCACCGGCGCGAGCCGCGGCATCGGCTACGGCGTCGCCGAGGCGCTGGTCGCCCGCGGTGACCGCGTCTGCATCACCGGCCGCAACGAGGACGCCCTGAAGGAGGCCGTCGAGCAGCTCGGCGCCGAGCGGGTCATCGCCGTCGCCGGCAAGGCCCACGACCTCGCCCACCAGGCCGAGGCCGTCGAGCGCACCATGGAGGCCTTCGGCCGCGTCGACTTCCTGGTCAACAACGCGGGCACCAACCCGGTCTTCGGCCCCATCGCCGACCTCGACCTGGACGTGGCCCGCAAGGTGTTCGAGACCAACGTGATCTCGGCGCTCGGCTTCGCCCAGAAGACCTGGCACGCCTGGCAGAAGGACAACGGCGGCGCGATCGTCAACATCGCCTCGATCGCGGGCCTCGCGCCCTCGCCGTTCATCGGTGCCTACGGCGTCAGCAAGGCCGCGATGATCAACCTGACCCAGCAGCTGGCGCACGAGTTCGCGCCCGGGGTGCGGGTCAACGCGATCGCCCCGGCCGTCGTGAAGACCAAGTTCGCGCAGGCCCTGTACGAGGGCCGGGAGGCGGAGGCGGCCGCCGCCTACCCGCTCGGCCGGCTCGGCGTGCCCTCCGACATCGGCGGGGCGGCCGCGTTCCTGACCTCGACCCAGTCCGACTGGGTCACCGGCCAGACGCTCGTCGTGGACGGCGGCATCTTCCTCAACGCCGGCGTGGGCGCCTGACCTCCTGCGTCCGGTTGTCTCGTTCGGGCGCCGTTTCCCAGCGGAACGGCGCCCGAAACACGTCAAACGGTACGCACAGCGCAATGACAACGTCGTCATAGCACAATCGATCAAGAACGCCCGCCACCGGGGTGGTTCAGACCCCCGGACGCTGCGGTATGGTCTGCCGACCCTTGGTATGGCAGATCGAGGAGCGTGCGCGTGTTCAACCGGAACCGATTCCTGCGGAGAGTCGCGGCGATCGCGTCCATATCCCTGGTGGCCGGCTGCAGCCTGCTGTCCGACGGCGATCCCGACAGCAAGGGCCCCATCGTCGTGGGCACCACCAGTGCGCCCAGCACGCTCGACCCGGCCGCTGCCTGGGACGGCTCCTGGGAGCTGTACCGGAACATCTTCCAGACGCTTCTCGCCTATCCGAACGGCGCCACGACTCCCCAGCCCGACGCCGCCGAGAGCTGCTCCTTCACCGACTCCAGCAGCCGCACCTACCGCTGCAGGCTGCGCGAGGGCATGAAGTTCGCCGACGGAGACACGCTGGACGCGAAGGCCGTCAAGCACTCCATCGACCGCATCCGCACCATCAACGCCCCCGGCGGCCCCGCCGGACTCCTCGGCAGCCTGGAGAGCGTGGACACGGCCGGCGACCGCGAGGTGGTCTTCCACCTCAACCAGTCCGACGCCACCTTCCCGTTCGTGCTGGCCACCCCGGCCATGTCGATCGTCGACCCCGACGACTACCCCGCGAACTCCCTGCGCAAGGACAACAAGGTCTACGGCTCCGGGCCGTACGAGCTGCAGTCCTACGAGGAGGGCAAGGAGGCCGTCCTGGTCCGCAACGACCACTACGACGGCTTCGCCGACCGCCAGAACGACGCGGTGACCATCCGCTACTTCCAGGACTCGGCCACCATGGTCAAGGCCCTGCGCGACAAGCAGATCGACGTCACCTACCGCGGTCTGGCCGCCGACGACATCATCGCCATGCAGCGGCACGGCAACACCGACCTCCAGCTGGTCGACGGCGCCGGCACGGACATCAGCTACCTGGTGTTCAACCCCAAGGACCCATGGGCCAAGCAGTCCGCCGTCCGCAAGGCCGTCGCCCAGGTCGTCGACCGGGGCGCCATCGCGCACAAGGTCTACAAGGACACCGTGGACCCGCTGTACTCCATGGTTCCCAAGGGCCTCACCGGCCACACCACGGCCTTCTTCGACGACTTCGGCGACCCGAGCGTCTCCAAGGCCCGCAAGATCCTCCAGACCGCGGGCATCACCCAGCGCGTCCCGCTCACCCTCTGGTACACCACCGACCGCTACGGCTCCGAGACGGCCCTGATGTTCCAGGAGCTCAAGCGGCAGCTGGACGACTCCGGCCTGTTCTCGGTCACCCTCAAGAGCCGTCCCTGGAAGACCTACGTGGTCGGCTACCAGAAGGGCGAGTACCCGGTGTTCGGCCGCGGCTGGTTCCCGGACTTCCCCGACGCGGACAACTTCATCGCGCCGTTCGTCGGCGAGAAGAACGCCCTCGGTACGCCCTACGACTCGAAGCAGATCACTTCGGTGCTGCTGCCCCGCTCACGCGCCCAGAGCGACCGCGCCAAGGTGGTCAAGGACCTCAAGCAGGCCCAGCAGATCATGGTGGACGACGCCCGGCTGATCCCGCTGTGGCAGGGGCGGCAGTACGTGGCGGCCACCGACGACATGTCCGGCGGCGAGCGCGCCCTCGACCCGTCGACGATCATGATGATGTGGGAGCTGCACCGCAAGACCAGCTGGTGAATCCGGCTCACGGCACCGGTTGTCAGTGGTCGCCTGTAGGTTCTTGAGCCGGCAAGTGACCGCACATCGTGAGGACGTTGACGTGACCGACATCGCCATGCTGCCCGAGTCCTGGCGCGGGGTTCTGGGCGACGAGCTGCAGCAGCCCTACTTCAAGGAGCTGACGGAGTTCGTCGAGGAGGAGCGGGCGAAGGGTCCGGTCTACCCGCCGCGCGAGGAGGTCTTCGCCGCGCTGGAGGCGACGCCGTACGAGAAGGTCAAGGTGCTCGTCCTCGGCCAGGACCCTTACCACGGCGAGGGCCAGGGCCACGGACTGTGCTTCTCCGTCCGCCCGGGGGTGAAGACCCCGCCCTCCCTCCGGAACATCTACAAGGAGATGCGGGAGGAGCTGGGTCTGCCCGTCCCGGACAACGGCTATCTGATGCCGTGGGCCGAGCAGGGTGTGCTGCTGCTCAACGCGGTGCTCACCGTCCGGGCCGGCGAGGCCAACTCGCACAAGGGCAAGGGCTGGGAGAAGTTCACCGACGCCGTCATCCGGGCGGTCGCCTCCCGGCCCGACCCGGCGGTCTTCGTGCTGTGGGGCAACTACGCGCAGAAGAAGCTCCCGCTGATCGACGAGACCCGGCACGTCGTGGTCAAGGGCGCGCACCCCTCGCCGCTGTCCGCGAAGAAGTTCTTCGGCTCCCGCCCGTTCACGCAGATCAACGAGGCGATCGCCGCGCAGGGCCACGAGGCGATCGACTGGACCGTCCCGAACCTGGGCTGACCTGCCCCGCGGGCGGCCCCGTGTCGTACGGGGCCGCCTGCCCGGGATTGCCGTCCCCGCCGGTTAGCGTCGGGACGGACAGCTGACCGCACAGCCGGCCAGAAAGCCGACGACGGCCCCGGAGGACGTGGTGGCGGAGCGACAGGAGCAGGCGGCGCCGGATGCCGTGCTGACGCGGATCGGACAGGTCGTGATGCTGCACCACGGCGGCGACCGCGAGGAGGCCCGGCACCGCTTCCTCGAGCTGTGGGCGGAGATCGGCGAGGACGGCGCCCCGCTGCACCGCTGCACCCTGGCCCACTACCTGGCCGACACCCAGGACGACCCCTGCGACGAACTGGCCTGGGACCTCAGGGCATTGTCCGCGGCGGAGGAGCTGGCGGACGGCCGCGGTACCGGTGATCCGCTGAGCGTCCGCGCCTTCTTCCCCTCGCTCCACCTCAACCTGGCCGCCGACTACGACAAGCTGGGCCGCGCCGAGGCCGCCCGCAGTCATCTGCGCCGGGCCCGCCGCGCCGCCGACTCCCTGACCGACGACGGCTACGGCGACGGCGTACGGGCGGCGATCAGCCGCCTGGAGCTGCGCCTGGGGGAGGACGGCTCCCCGGGCGGCGACTCCTGGGGCCCACCGCGACAGCGGCCCACTCCCTAGCCGTATGCCGCCACCGCCGCGGTCAACGGCCGTACGCCTGATCGCAGATCGCAGCCTCGGGGCTGTCCCCGCGCCAGCCGCCGTACCGCCTGCCGAGGGCGCACACGTCCGGGGCCTTCGGGACCGGCTGTGACACGTCCGGCACGCCGGGGTGCGGCTCGTGGGGGTGGTCCGGGCGCGGGTGCGGCCGGGGGTGTGCGGGCGGGGCCGACGGGCGGTGGGTGACCGGCGGTGCGCCCGGCGCCCGGCGCGGGGTGGCGGTCGCACGCGCGGGCCGCGGATGCTTGGACGGTCCGGCCATCTCCAGAGCCTCCCGCGCCGGTGCCTGCACCACCCGTGGCTCGGCACTGCCGTCCGGCCGGGGTGCGGACGGCTGCGAGGGCGCGGTGCCGGGCGGAGGCACCGGTGTCGCCGGACCCGGTACCGTCACACAGCCGGAGAGGGCCGAGACGGCCACGGTGAACAGGAGCGCTGTGGTGGTCGTCGTTCGATGCACCCGGGCAACTCTGGTGGGTCGGCCGCCGGATTGGCACCGCGCACCGGAGGATGCGCCCCCCGCACGGGTGAACTCGTTCCCCGTACGGAGGGTTTCGGGGCGCCGGGGATGACGTTCAGTCGCCGGTGGCGCCGTCGATCAGCTCGCGGACGAGGTCGGCGTGGCCGTTGTGCCGGGCGTACTCCTCGATCATGTGCGTGTAGATCCACCGGAGGTTGAACGGCTCATCGGTGAACCGGCTCCTGCCCCGGGAGAGATCGTCGAGCGCGAAGCCGGCCGCGTTGCGCCGGGCCGTCTCGATCTCCGCCTGCCAGGTGCCGTACGCCTCCTTCCAGGTGTCCGCCTCGGTGAGGTGGAACTCGCCGTCCCGGTCCTCCTCGGTGAAGTAGATCGGCCCCGGGTCGTCTCCCACCAGGACCTTGCGGAACCAGCCCCGCTCCACCTCGGCCATGTGCCGCACCAGGCCCATCAGGGACAGCTCGGACGGTGGCACGGACGCGGTCCGCAGCTGCTCGTCGGTCAGGCCCTCGCACTTCACGGCCAGCGTCCGGCGGTGGTAGTCCAACCAGCCCTCCAGCATGGCGCGTTCACCGGCGTTCTGGGCGGGCTCCTGGCGTTCCGTCGTCATGTCCCCATCCTCGCAACATCACGCGGGGTGCCACCAGGGGTTTTCAGGTGCCCAGCATCCCGGTCAGCAGCTCCCGCAGCCCCTTGCGGACCTCCTCCAGGCCCGGTACCTCGGCGCTGAAGGAACCGGCCGCGCACGAGAACATCAGCCCGTCCGCCCAGGCGATCACCGACAGCACATGCCGGGCCGGGTCGGTCGAGCCGACGGCGGTGAGCAGCGCGGCCGGCTGCTCCTTGAAGACGGCGCCGGTCGCGTCGCAAGGCCGGTCCCGCCCTGTTCCTGCGGAGCTTCGACGGCATCGCCGACTGGCGGCCGCCGTATGCTTCCGAGGAGGCACACGCAGGCAAGCGGTAGGGGAGTGCACGTGAAGGTCGGCTGCATCGGTCTCGGGGACATCGCGCAGAAGGCGTACCTGCCGGTGCTGGGCACCCAGCCGGAGATCGACCTCCACCTGCAGACCCGCACGCCCGACACCCTCACCCGGGTCGCGGACTCGCTCCGCCTGCCCGGGGACAGGCGGCACGCGACCCTGGACTCCCTGCTGGAGGCGGGCCTCGACGCGGCCTTCGTGCACGCGCCCACCGTCGCCCACCCGGAGATCGTCACCCGGCTGCTCGAAGCGGGCGTGCCCACCTACGTGGACAAGCCCCTCGCCCACCGACTCGCCGACTCCGAACGGCTGGTGGCCCTCGCCGAGGAGCGCGGCGTCTCGCTCTTCGTCGGCTTCAACCGGCGTTACGCCCCCGCCTACGCGCAGTGCCGGGACCATCCGCGCGAGCTGATCCTCATGCAGAAGAACCGGATCGGGCTGCCCGAGGAACCGCGCTCGATGATCCTGGACGACTTCATCCACGTCGTCGACACCCTGAGGTTCCTGGTGCCCGGTCCGGTCGACGACGTCACCGTCCGCGCCCGCACCGAGGCCGGGCTGCTCCACCACGTCGTGCTCCAGCTCGCCGGGGACGGCTTCACCGCGCTCGGCGTGATGAACCGCCTCAGCGGCTCGGCCGAGGAGATCCTGGAGGTCTCCGGGCAGGACACCAAGCGCCAGGTGCTCAACCTCGCCGAGGTCGTCGACCACAAGGGACAGCCGACGGTGCGCAGGCGCGGCGACTGGGTGCCGGTGGCCCGCCAGCGCGGCATCGAGCAGGCGGTCCTCGCCTTCCTGGAGGCGGTCCGCGCGGGCAAGGTGCTCAGCGCCCGTGACGCACTGGCGACCCATGAGCTGTGCGAGCGGGTCGTACGAGCGGTTCTCGGCCCGGCCGGTGCTGCCTGAGCGCCCGCACGCCTTCGGTGCCGCACAGCGCCGCCAGCACCAGCAGCGCGCCGTGCACCGGCCAGTCGCCGTAGCGGACGTACGGCGTGACGCCGTGCGCGAGCGGCACCTCGTACAAGCGGGCGGTGCTCGCGCCGGTGCCGAGCCACGGGCCGAGGCGCTGCCCGCCCGGGCCGTAGACGGCGGAGACGCCGGTCAGGGTGGCGTGCACCATCGGGCGGCCGGTCTCGGCGGCGCGCAGCGCGGCCAGCGAGGCGTGCTGTTCCGGAGCCCAGCTGTGCTGGAAGGTCGAGGTCGCGGACTGGCCGAGGAGGACGTCCGCACCGTCCTGGGCGAGATTGCGGCTCATGTCCGGGAACGCGGTCTCGAAGCAGATCATCGGTCCGATGCGCAGCCCGTGCCCGACGTCCATCACGACCTGTTCGGTGCCGCGCCGCCGGTCCTCGCCCGCCGCCTTGCCGACGGAAGTGGCCCAGCCGAGCAGGGAGCGGGCCGGGACGTACTCCCCGAAGGGGACGAGGCGCATCTTGTCGTACCGGGCGCCGGTCGGGCCGTCCGGGCCGATGAGCACCGAACTCTTGTAGATGCCGGGCCGGTCCGAACGGCGCGCGTCCACGTTGACCAGGATGTCCGCACCGGTCTGCCGGGACAGCGCCGCGATCCGCCGCGCCAGGTCGGGCCGGCGGCCCAGATCGAAGCCGACGCTGCTCTCGCCCCAGACGATCAGGTCGACGTGCTGCCCGGCCAACTGCCGGGTCAGCTGTTCCTCGTGGTCGAAGCGCCGGTCGCCGCCGTCCATGACGCCGGGCTGTACGACGGCGATCCGGACGCGTCCGTCGACGTCCGGGCGGGGTGCCCACGCCCAGGCCGCCGAGGTGGCGGCGGCGGTGGCGACGAGCGAGGCGAGGGCGGGTATCCGGAACGCGCGCACGGCCACCAGCATGGCGACCGCGACGTTGACGGCCACCACCAGGAAGCTGAGCAGCCACACCCCGCCCACCGACGCCAGCCGCAGTGCCGGGCCCACCTGCCACTGGCTGGAGCCGAGCATGCCCCAGGGCCCGCCGAGGCCCTGCCAGGAGCGGACCAGCTCCACCGCCAGCCACGCCGACGGCAGCACCAGCAGCGCGGCCACGCCCCGCCCCGGTGACGGCGTCCCGCCCAGGAACCGGCGGACCAGCCAGCCCCAGGGCGCCCACAGCAGACTCAGCAGCCCGGCTATCAGGAACAGGAACACGTGCAGGCTGGGCAGCAGCCAGTGGTGCACCGCCAGCATCAACCCGAAGCCGCCGAACCAGCCGTCGTACGCCGCCCGCCGTCCGGTCGGTGCCGAGCGCACCAGCAGGATCCAGGGGACGAGAGCGACGTACGCGAACCACCACAGAGAGGGCGCCGGGAACGCGAACACGGGCAGAGCGCCCGCGAGAGCGGCGGCGACGGAGCGCCGCCAGGGGGAGGTCGGCCAGCGGTCGAACGTCCTCATACGGAGTCTCCCTACCAAGGGCTGCCTCCAGTGTGCGCGCCGGAAGCGATCTCCGACAGAGGGCGTCGAGGCGGCCCGGCGGCTCACTCGGGCAGGGCCGCCGGGCTGCGCTCGGGCATCCGGCGCCACTTCTCGTGCACGACGACCTCGCGCAGTCGCCAGCCCTCCCGCGTGCGCAGCAGCCCGAAGTCGTACCGGCCGCCGCACACCAGGTCCGGCGCGCCCGAGTCGCCGTCGCCGGCGAAGCGCATCGGGTTGACGTAGTCGGCGCGCACCCGGGCGGTGTCCCCGGTGTCGTGCTCCAGGATCCCGAACCGCAGCCGCCGGTTGACGATCAGATGCTGCCGCATCGCGAACAGGTCCAGGCTCTCGGCGAGCCACCCGGCCACCCGGCCGGCCTCGCCCTCGATGCCGCCGGCGGAACGGTAGTCGGCCCGCCCGTCCGGCGTGAACAACCCTCGGTACGCCGCCCAGTCACCGTCGTCCACCGCCGCCGCGTACTCGGTGACCAACTCGTCCACGGCCAGCCGGTCCATCACGGTAGCGAGCTCCACACGCTGCGTCATCGGCACAGTGTTGGACACCGGGCGCCAGGTGCCAAGAGGCTCGCCGAATATTCGGTGGTGCGGGGGAGACCGGACGACCGAACCTGTCCTCGTGAACGATCAGTCAGTCGAACAAGCAGTTGAACCCGAGCCGAAGTTCCGGATCCGGGCCCGCCACACGGATTCCACGGTCACCGTCTACCAGGCGTACCGCCCGGAGATCGGCGGCCCCGCGGCCCGCACCGGCCGCTTCCCGGCCTCCTGGAAGCGGGACCGGATGACCTGGATCAAGCCGTCGTTCCTGTGGATGATGTACCGCTGCGGCTGGGGGACCAAGGAGGGGCAGGAGACGGTCCTCGCCGTCGAGATCGCCCGCGACGGCTTCGAGTGGGCCCTGCGCAACTCCTGCCTGTCGCACTACGTCTCCGGCCTGCACGAGAACCAGGCGGCCTGGAAACGGGAGTTGAGGCGGTCTCCGGCCCGTGTCCAGTGGGACCCGGAGCGGGACCTGCACCTCAACGCGCTGCCGCACCGCTCGCTGCAGCTCGGTCTCGCGGGCGAGGCGGCCGCCCGGTACGCGGACGAGTGGATCGTCGGGATCGAGGACGTGACACCGCTGGCGACGGAGATCCACGGGCTGGTGCGGGCCGGCGACCTCGACCGCGCGGCGGAGCTGCTGCCGCAGGAGCGGCCGTACACCGTGACCGACGAGGTGCTCGCGCATCTGCGCGCGTAGCGTCGCGGGCCGGGCACCGGCTCCGGACTCCGGTCTCAGGCCGCCTCGATGATCTCTCCGCGGATGGCCGCCGCCCACTCGACCACCAACAGCTCGTACTCCGCGCGCTCCTGGGCCGACAGGGTGCCGCCCGCACGCAGCCACAGCGCCCGGATCTGCTCGTTCACCTCGGCAGCAGACCGCACGGAACCAGGGGTCAGTGAATCGGGGGACATGCGGACAAGCGTAGGGGCAAGCACTGACACTGCGCTACCGCGTCGCTACTCAGAACGTATGGGCTTGGTCACCGGCCGGCACGCCCGCGTTCGCGGTCGCGCCAGCCCAGAAGGCATATGCCCCGACGGGCCGCCGAGCGGAAGAAGTCGCGGGTGGCGGTGAACTTCCCCTCCGGACAAGCTCGTTCGTCCCCCTCGCGGCCACTGGATCCGCAGGCCATGGCCGCTTCGGGGAAGCGGGAGGGCAGGTTGGAGGGGGCTCGTTCAGGCCCGTCCCGTCCAGGGCGTGGGAGATGTCCGAAACGGCGGTGGACGCACCGGAGCCGGGGTGGACCGTCAGGCCCCTCAGCTCGCCGATTCCGCCGCGTGGGGGCTCAGGACGCCCGCGGTCACCAGCGCGATGATGACGATGCCGAGGGCGATGCGGTACCAGACGAAGGGCATGAAGCTCTTGTTGGAGATCCACTTCATGAACCAGGCGATCACCGCGTAACCCGACGCGAACGCGATCACCGTCGCGAACAGGGTCGGGCCCCAGTCGACATCGCCGCTGCCCACCGAGTCCTTCACCTCGAACAGCCCGGACGCCAGCACCGCCGGGATGGCCAGCAGGAAGGAGTAACGGGCGGCCGCCTCGCGCCGGTAGCCCATGAACAGGCCGCCGCTGATGGTCGCTCCGGAGCGGGAGACACCGGGGATGAGGGCACATGCCTGGCAGAGACCGAAGATCAGGCCGTCCCTGACGCCGAGGTTCTCCAGCGTCTTGCGCTGCTTGGGCGCGCGGTGCCGCCCCCCGGTCTCGTCACGGGCCGCCAGGCGGTCGGCGATGCCGATCACCACACCGACGACGACGAGCATCGTCGCGGTGATCCGCAGATCGCGGAACGGGCCCTCGATCTGGTCCTTGAGCGTCACACCGAGCACACCGATCGGGATCGAGCCGACGATCACCAGCCAGCCCATCTGGGCGTCGTGGTTGTGCCGCATCGCCTTGTCGAACAGCGAACGGAACCAGGCCGAGATGATCCGCCCGATGTCCTTGCGGAAGTAGATCAGTACCGCCGCCTCCGTACCGATCTGGGTGATCGCGGTGAAGGCCGCCCCGGGGTCCTTCCAGCCCGAGAAGGCCGCGGTCAGCCGCAGATGCGCGCTGGAGGAGACGGGCAGGAACTCGGTCAGCCCCTGGACGAGTCCGAGGACGAGGGATTCAAACCAAGACATGAAGGTGCGACGTCCAAGCACTGATGGGATACGTGGTGATCATGTGACGAGTGCAGCGTATCGGGCTTCCCGGCCCGCCCGGGAACAGGGGTTCGGCGCCGGCCCGCGGTGAGCGGAGGGACACGAAGGTCCAAGGGCGGCACCGGGTGTTGACCGGCCCCGGCGCCTCCGCTTACGTTGCAGCGCAGGAGAAAGCGCTTGCCGCACCCGCCGCACCGCGCCCGCCGCCGTCCCCGGAGGAGTGCTGAACCCGCCCATGCCTCGCTCGACATCCCCCTTCTCCGGCCGGCGCATCCGGGCCGCCGTCATCGGCGCCGGCGCCATCGGGCGCGGATCGCATCTGCCCGCGCTCACCCGGCTCGCCGAGGAGGGCGAGACGGAGGTCGTGGCCGCCGTCGACATCGACAAGGACGCCGTCGAGGCGTTCTGCGCCGAGGCCGGAATCCCGCACGCCTACACCGACGTCGACCTGATGCTCGCCGAGCAGCGGCCGGACCTGGTCACCATCGGCACCCCGCCCACGCTGCACCGTGCACAGACGGTGTCCGCGCTGCGCGCCGGAGCCTGGGTGTGGTGCGAGAAGCCCCCGGTGCCCTCGCTCGCCGACTTCGACGCGATCGAGGCGGAGGAGGGCACCGACGGCGGGCCGTACGCGTCGATCGTGTTCCAGCACCGCTTCGGCTCCGGATCCCGGCATGTGCGCCGGCTCCTCGCCGAACGGACGATGGGGCGCCCGCTGGTGGCCCACTGCCAGACCACCTGGTACCGGGACACCGCCTACTACGCCGTGCCCTGGCGGGGTCGCTGGCAGACCGAGGGCGGCGGCCCGGCCATGGGGCACGGCATCCACCAGATGGATCTGCTGCTCGACCTGCTCGGGCCGTGGAGCGAGGTGCGGGCCATGGCCGGCCGGCTGGTGCACGACGTGGAGACCGAGGACGTCTCCACCGCACTCGTCCGCTTCGAGAACGGTGCGCTGGCGACCGTCGTCAACAGTGTGCTCAGCCCCGACGAGGTCAGCCGTGTCCGCGTCGACTGCGAACGTGCCACCGTCGAACTGACCCACCTCTACGGGCACGCCAACGCCGACTGGCGGATCACCCCGGCTCCCGACGTGCCGTCCGAACAGGTCGCCGCCTGGCGCGACTTCGGGCCCGACGTGCCCAGTTCGCACCTCGCGCAGCTGCGGGAGCTGGTCGCGAGCATGCGCGCGGGGGAGCGGCCCCGCAGCAGCGGGCCGGACGGGCGCACCAGCCTGGAGCTGATCACCGCCCTGTACAAGTCGGCGTTCACCGACACGACCGTACGCCGCGGCGAGATCGGCCCCGGCGACCCGTACTACACGGCCCTGCACGGCGACGCGCCCGGCTGGGCGCCCGAGGAGGCCGAGGAGGTCCCGGCATGAGCGGCGGCCTGCGCCTCGTGCACGCCCACGGCGACCGGATCACCCTGACGGAACCGCTCACCGGCGTCGAGCTGTTCGCCTACGTCTACCGCCGGGAGGCTGCCTGGGAGGCGCCGAAGCCGTACCTCCACCCGGTGCGCACCCTGGCGGGCGACGTCGTCACCGACTACCGGCCCAACGACCACCGCTGGCACAAGGGCCTGTCGCTGACCGCCTCGCATCTGTCCGGGGCCAACCTGTGGGGCGGCAACACGTACGTCCATGGCGAGGGCTATCTCGAACTCCCCGAGCGGGTCGGCTCGATGGCGCACGTCGGTTTCGACGAGATCGCCGCGGACGAGGACCGGGCCGTCATCGCCGAGCGGCTGACCTGGCACCCGCACGGCGGCGAGCTGTGGGCCGAGGAGGTCCGCCGCGTCGAGGTGCACGACGTCGCCCCGGCCTGTGGCACCTGGGCGCTGACCTGGTCGTCCGCGGTGACCAACCGCCGCGACGAGCCCCTCCGCTTCGGCAGTCCGACCACGGCCGGGCGTGAGATGGCCGGCTACACCGGCCTGTTCTGGCGCGGCCCGCGTGCCTTCCGCGGCGGCCGGATCGTCGGCCCCGGCGGGGAGGGCCCGGAGCTGATGGGTACGCAGGGCCCCTGGCTGGCCCTGTCCGGCGAGCACGACGGCACCGACGGGCGCGCCACCGTCGTCTTCGCGCACGCCCCGGAGAACGATCACTCGGGTGCCGGGGGAACCCACCCCGCCCACTGGTTCGTCCGCAACGAACCCTTCGCGGCCATCGCCCCGTCCTGGGCCTTCCACGAGGAGTTCGAACTGGCCCCCGCCGACACCCTCACCCGCCGCTACCGCGTCGTCGTCGCGGACGGTGCCTGGGGGCGGGAGGAGATCACCGCGTACCTGGAGGCGCACCCGTGGTGAGCGGGTACGCCGGGCTGCCCGGCGGGGTCGCCGTGTCGCGCCTGTGCGTCTACGACTGGCCCGCAGCCGACGGCCTGCACGGCGGAACTCCCCATCTGCACCTGGCCTGTTCGGAGGCGTACGTGGTCACGGGCGGCACGGGTGCCGTCCAGACGCTGACGGTGTCCGGGTACCGGGTCACGCCCCTGGAGGCGGGCACGGTCGCCTGGTTCACGCCGGGCACGGTCCACCGGCTGGTCAACGACGGCGACCTGCGCATCACCGTCCTGATGCAGAACAGCGGCCTGCCGGAGGCCGGTGACGCGGTGCTCACCCTGCCCCCGCGGTACCTGACCGACCCGGACACGTACGCCGCCGCGACCGTGATCCCGGCCGACGCGCCCGAGGAGCAGCGGGAGCGGCTCGCCCGCGCCCGCCGGGACCTGGCCCTGGAGGGGTACCGCGCCCTGCGTGCGGCCACCGGACCCGAGTCCCTGGCTGCCTTCCACCGGGCCGCCGCAGCCCTCGTGCGGCCTCGGCTGGCCGAGTGGCGCGAGCGGTGGCGGCACGGGGCACGCGCGGCCGCGGAGACCACCGGGGACCACCTGGACCGTCTGGGACGCGGCGATGTCTCCCACCTCGCCGAAGCCGCCGTACGGGCCGAACAGCCCTCGGAGGAGGGGAAGTTCGGGATGTGCGGACGGCTGGACGTGTACCGGTCGCAGGCGCTGCCGTCCCCCGACGTGTAGCCGTACCGCACCGCGATCTCCAGCAGCGTCCGGTCCCCGGCCAGCACCTCGGCGCCGGCGACCGTGAGCCGCCTGCGCCGGATGTACTCCGACAGCGGCATCCCGGCCAGCGCGGAGAACAGCCGCCGCAGGTGGTACTCCGAAGTCACCGCGATCCGCGCGAGGTCGGCCCCCTCGATCCGCCGGTCGAGGTGGCCCTCGATGTGCTCCATGGCCTGGTTCAGTCGCTCCAGCACCCCGGCCTCCTTCCCTTTCGAACTCACGTTAGGAAGGACTCGCCCTGCCGGACCCGACATCCTGTGCCCGATCAGGTCGGGTGCGAGGAGCGGCCGACGGGGCGGGCGGCCGCCGGGCCGGTGATCGTCCAGCCCGGGGCCTGCGGGTGGGCCGTCAGGTCCTCGTGGTGGACGGGCTCGCCGCAGGCCCGGCAGGTGACCTGGGGGACCAGTTCGCTGCCGCAGCTGTGCTCGATGACCATGGGGAGGTCGGCTCCCTGGCGCAGGTGGCGGTCGCCCCACTCCTTGAGGGTCATCAGGACCGGCTCCAGCTCCAGCCCGGCCGGTGTGGGCCGGTACTCGAAGCGCTGCGGGCGCTCGCTGTAGGCGCGTTTGGTGAGGATCCCCGCGTCCACGAGCCGGCGCAGCCGGGTGGCCAGGATGTCGCGCGGGGCGCCGATGTTGCGCACGAGCTGGTCGAAGCGGCCGTTGCCCAGGCACACCTCGCGCAGGACGAGCAGGGAGTACTTCTCGCCGACCACGGCGAGGGCGTCGGCGATGGAGCAGGGGCGCGGGTCTTTCGTGGCGGCCATGGTGGCCAGTCTAGATGAGGGTTTGATTTTCCAACTCGGCGAGCTATCGTGAGTTTGGATTTCCTACTCACTGGTAGCTCCCTACGGGTAGCCAGGCGGCCAAGGAGGCCCGCACCATGCGAGACGCAGTGATCGTCGAAGCCGTACGCACCCCCATCGGCAAGGGCAAGCCGAACGGCTCCCTCGCCCACGTCCACCCCGTGCAGCTCCTCGCGCACACCCTGCGCACCCTGGTCGAGCGCTCCGGCGTCGACCCGGCGCTGATCGACGACGTCATCGGCGGCACCGTCGACCAGGTCGGCGAGCAGGCCATGAACACCACCCGGTACGCCGTCCTCGCCGCCGGATTCCCGGAGGCGGTCCCGGCGACCACCGTGGACCGGCAGTGCGGCTCCTCCCAGCAGGCCGTGCACTTCGCCGCGCAGGGCGTCATCTCGGGCGCCTACGACCTCGTCGTCGCCTGCGGCGTCGAGTCGATGAGCCGCGTGCCGATGTGGTCCAACGTGCCGGCCGGCAAGGACCCCTTCGGTCCGGGCGTGGCCGAGCGCTATCCGGAGGGCCTGGTGCCGCAGGGCATCAGCGCGGAACTCATCGCCGCCAAGTGGTCCCTCACGCGCGCGCGGATGGACGAGTTCGCGGTCTCCTCGCACCACAAGGCCGCCGCCGCGTGGGAGGCCGGCCTGTTCGGCGCCGAGGTCGCGCCGCTGGAGGGCGTCACCCGCGACGAGTGCGTACGGCCCGGCAGCACCCCGGAGATCCTCGGCGGCCTCAAGCCCGCCTACTACGACCCCGGTTTCGCCGAGCGTTTCCCGCAGATCGAGTGGAACGTCACCGCGGGCAACGCGAGCCCCGTCAACGACGGCGCCTCCGCCGTGCTGATCACCTCCAGCGAGACCGCGGCCCGTCTCGGCCTGCGCCCGCTCGCCCGCCTGCACAGCTTCGCCGTCACCGGCTCCGACCCGCTGCTGATGCTCACCGGTGTCATCCCGGCGACGGAGAAGGTGCTGCGCCGGGCCTCGCTGAGCCTGGCCGACATCGACCTGTTCGAGATCAACGAGGCCTTCTCCAGCGTGGTCCTCTCCTGGCAGCAGGAGACCGGCGCCGACCTCGCCAAGGTCAACGTGCACGGCGGCGCCATCGCCCTCGGCCACCCGCTGGGCGCCAGTGGCACCCGTCTGACCACCACCCTGGTCCACGCCATGCGCGAGCGCGGTGCGCGCTACGCCCTGCAGACCATGTGCGAGGCCGGCGGGCTCGCCAACGCGATGATCCTGGAAGGCGTCTGAAGGATCATCGGCCGGTCAACAGCCGATCACTGCTCGCGCAGGTGGTGGCGCTTGCGCCAGGCCACCACCGTGCCCGCGAGCGCCGGCAGGGCGATGGAGGCCATCGCGATCAGGAAGGCGGGCGAGGTCGGCGCCGAGGCGCGGGCGCCGGCGACCGCGTAGGCGGCCGTGTTCGGGATCGAGCCGAGGGCCGTGGCCAGCAGGAACGGCAGCCAGCCCATCCGGGAGACGGCGGCACAGTAGTTCGCCGCCCAGAACGGCACACCCGGGAAGAGCCGGGCCGCCAGCATCGAACGGAACCCGTGCCGGCTGAGCTGCCCGTCGGCCGCCTTCAGCCAGCGGCCGCGCAGCAACGGCCGCAGCGCGTCCTGCCCCAGCACCCGGCCGAGTCCGAAGGCGACGCCGGCGCCGAGCACCGTGCCGGCCAGCGCCGTCGTCAGGCCGAGCTGGGAGCCGAACAGCGCGCCCGCCCCCAGGTTCAGCAGGGGGCGCGGCACGAACGCCACCGTGCACAGCCCGTACGCCACCGCGAACACGACGGCCGCCGCGGCGCCGCCCAGCTGCGGCGGCCAGCCGTGCGTGAGCAGCCGCTGCGGCTCGAACGCGAGCACGCAGGACGCGGCGCCCGCGAGCAGGGCGAGCAGCAGGGACAGCCGCGCGTACGGCGACAGCACCAGGCCCCTGCAGCGGGCGGCGAACCCCACGCGAGGCAGGGGCGGGACGGGAACGGCCGTGGGGACGGCCTGCTCCATGGCGGCGGCCCGGGGAGAGGCCGTGGCGGTGCCAGAGCGGTCGGCATCGAGCATCCGGCGACCCTAACCGACGCATGCGTGTGATCGCCGTATGGTCCGTCTCATCACCGGTCCCCGTACGCAGGGCCTGCCGGGCTGTCCCGTGCCGGCCGCTTCAGGTCCGCCAGGGGCCCTCCGGTACCAGTGCTTCCAGTACGGTCAGCAGCTGGGGCGGTTCGAGGCGGTCCGGGAGCGAGGCCAGGTCCGGCCAGGCGATCCAGGCATGGGTGTCGAGGGTGATCTGCTCGTCGGGCAGCAGGCCGGTCCGTACGAGCGTCGGCTGTTCCTCGGCGAACCGTGCCAGGAAGAACTGCTCCGAGCCCGTGTAGCGCTTGCCGTTCCACCACACGTCTCGTTCGACGGGCACGGACCGGTCGGTGACCGCGGCCGGGTCCAGTCCGGTCTCCTCGGCCAGTTCGCGCCGTGCCGCCTCCAGCGGCGTCTCACCGGGATCTATGCCCCCGCCGGGCGGTTCCCACAGCAGTGTGCCGTCGAACGGGTCGCGCCAGCCCAGCAGGAGTACGCGGTGGGCGGCGTCCAGGCAGATGACCCGCGCTGCGGGCCGGTGTGTCGTCTCCACCGCCTCAATCTAGCCATGCGGCCATGCGGCCATGCGGTGATCGAGGTCCCTACGCCGACAGCTGATCGCCCAAGGGGCTGCGCAGGTAAAGGACCAGGTGGCCGTGGCGGGCACGGGTGACCAGTCCGGCGCGGTGCAGGACACCGAGGTGCCGGCTCACCGTGCCGGTGCTGACGCCCAGTCGGTGGGCCAGTCCGGTCGTACTCCCGGGTTCCGCGAGGAGCGCCAGGATCCGGGCGCGGGTGCGGCCGAGCAGGTCGGCCAGAGCGGTCGGCGGGCCGGCTGGCCGCCGTGCCGGACCGTGGCGAGGCCCCGGGCCGGGTACCGGATCCGGGGGGCGAGTCCGGCGCCGGCGCTCGGTGCGGACACCGTCCTTCCCTTCACCGTCCCGCACGATTTCACCGACGGGTTCCAGATCGCGTACTGGCGGCGGCCCGGAGCGCTACCTCGCCCCGATCATCCGGCGGGCGAGTTCCACGTTCGCCCAACTTCCCCCGTCCGTCGTCGAACCGGCGGTCGCCCGACTGCGCGCGGA
This sequence comes from Streptomyces sp. BK340, assembly GCF_007827595.1. Classification (GTDB taxonomy): domain Bacteria; phylum Actinomycetota; class Actinomycetes; order Streptomycetales; family Streptomycetaceae; genus Streptomyces. Next base: position 26,394 of record NZ_VISR01000038.1, on the reverse strand, counting down.
CCTGGCCATGGGAGACCGGCAGCGCCGCCACGCGGACCTGCTGGACCGGGAGTCCGTGGACCACGGCTACCGCCTGGTCGTCGCCGGGCAGGACGGCCCGTGACCGGGTGATCGCCGTATCGTTCGTCCCATGACCGTCACAGGTGCGGCCCCGCCGGACGTGCCGCCCAGCGCCCTCGCCGACGCCGTGCTGGAGCGGCTGACCGCCACGTACGCCGCCGCGGCCGATCCCGGCAGGGCCGCGGCGATGCGGGCGTACATGAAGGACGTGGCGCCCTTCCTCGGGATCCCGACCCCGGACCGGCGCACCCTGTCCCGCACCGTCCTGGCCGGCACCTCCCGGCCGGACGAGGCCGACTGCACCGCGATCGCCCTGCGCTGCTGGCAGCTGCCCGAGCGGGAGTACCACTACTTCGCCGTGGACTACCTGCGCCGCCACGCGGCCCGCTGTTCCTCCGCGTTCCTGCCCGTCGCCCGGCACCTCGTCACCACCGTCTCCTGGTGGGACACCGTCGATCTGCTCGCCGCGCACCTCGTCGGCGCCCTGGTCGCGGCAGAGCCCGCGCTCACGGCCGACATGGACGCCTGGATCACCGACGACAACCTCTGGGTGGCGCGTACGGCCCTGCTGCACCAGCTCCGCTACAAGGAACGCACCGACACCGGCCGGCTGTTCGCCTACTGCCTGCTCCAGTCCGGCCACCCCGACTTCTTCGTCCGCAAGGCCATCGGCTGGTGCCTGCGCGAGTACGCCAAGACCGATCCCGAGGCCGTACGCGGCTTCCTGGCACGTGAGCGGAGCCGGTTCGCGCCGCTGACCGTGCGCGAGGCGCTGAAGAACATCTCCTGAGGACCGCCAGAACATTTCCCGAGGGCAGCCGAACCCGCTGCCCCGACTCGCGTACCGCGAAAAACCATTCGACGCCGGACAAACCGTCGGCGATGATCGTCGACATGTTCCGGTACGCCTTCCTCCTCGCAGCATCCGCCGTCGCGGATGCGCCGAAGGCTGCCGTCCCGATCCTCGCGGCCGCTGTCGACGGCGCCCGAAGCTGACCCTCTCCGGATCGTCCGGCGGACCCCGCAGGGGGAGGGTCGGCCACTCCCCGGGGTCCCGCGTTTCCGTACCGCTGAGAGGCTTCGAGGTACAGCCATGTCCAAAACGGCATACGTGCGCACCAAGCCGCACCTGAACATCGGCACGATGGGCCACGTCGACCACGGCAAGACCACCCTGACCGCCGCCATCACCAAGGTCCTGGCCGAGCGCGGCACCGGCACCTTCGTCCCGTTCGACCGCATCGACCGGGCCCCGGAGGAGGCCGCCCGCGGTATCACCATCAACATTGCGCACGTCGAGTACGAGACCGACACCCGGCACTACGCCCATGTCGACATGCCGGGCCACGCCGACTACGTCAAGAACATGGTCACCGGCGCCGCGCAGCTCGACGGGGCGATCCTCGTCGTCTCCGCGCTCGACGGGATCATGCCGCAGACCGCCGAGCACGTGCTGCTCGCCCGGCAGGTGGGTGTCGACCACGTCGTCGTCGCGCTCAACAAGGCCGACGCGGGCGACGAGGAGCTGACCGACCTGGTCGAGCTGGAGGTCCGCGACCTGCTCACCGCGCAGGGGTACCCGGGGGACACCGTGCCCGTCGTACGGGTCTCCGGGCTGAAGGCGCTGGAGGGCGACCCGCGCTGGACGGCGTCGATCGAGGCGCTGCTCGACGCGGTAGACACCTATGTGCCGATGCCCGAGCGGTATCTGGACGCGCCGTTCCTGCTGCCGGTGGAGAACGTGCTCACCATCACCGGGCGGGGCACGGTCGTCACGGGCGCCGTGGAGCGGGGCACGCTCCGCCTGGGGGACCGGGTGTCGGTGCTCGGTGCCGGCGTGGAGAGCGTCGTCACCGGGCTGGAGACCTTCGGCAAGCCGATGGAGGAGGCGCAGGCGGGGGACAACGTGGCCGTGCTGTTGCGCGGTGTGCCGCGGGACGCCGTCAGGCGGGGGCACGTGGTGGCCGCGCCGGGGAGCGTGGTGCCGAGCCGGCGCTTCGCGGCGCGGGTCTACGTGCTGGCCGGGCGCGAGGGCGGGCGTACGACGCCGGTGTCGACGGGGTACCGACCGCAGTTCTACATCCGTACGGCCGATGTCGTGGGGGACGTCGACCTGGGGGAGGTGGCGGTCGCGCGGCCGGGGGAGACGGTCGAGATGACGGTCGAGCTGGGGCGCGATGTGCCGTTGGAGCCGGGCCTCGGGTTCGCCATCCGTGAGGGCGGGCGGACCGTGGGCGCCGGTACGGTCACCTCTGTCGGCTGAGGGTCCCCGGACCGCAGGGGGCCCGGTGCGTGGGGGACCGCCGGCCGGTGACGGCCGGCCGCGCGGTGCCCCGCGCCCCTGGCCGGGACCTTGTGCCCGGTGGCCTCCCGGACCGGAGACAATGGCGTCGTGAGTGAAGCCATACCTGTGACCCGGGCCGTCGACCACGGCACCGCCAAGCTGATGCCCGATGTCGACCGGGAGCGGGCCTGGCTGCTCACGGTCGACGGGGCGCCGCAGTCCTACGTCGACCTGGACGAGCCGACGTATCTGGAGTTCGAGTACACGCGGCGGCTCGGGTACGTGCTGGACACCGTGGCCGGGGAGGGGCTCGCGCTGGACGTGGTGCACCTGGGCGGGGGAGCGCTCACGCTTCCCCGGTACCTCGCCGCCACCCGGCCCGGCTCCCGGCAGGACGTGGTCGAGGCCGACCGGGGGCTGCTGGACCTGGTCGTCGAGCATCTGCCGGTTCCGGCGGGCTCGGGTGTCGTGCTGCACAGCGCCGACGCCCGGGCCTGGCTCGAGGCCGCCCCGGACGACTCGGCCGACGTGCTGATCGCCGACGTGTTCGGCGGCTCACGGGTCCCGGCCCATCTCACCTCGCTCACCTACGCCCGCGAGGCCGAGCGTGTGCTGCGGCCCGACGGGGTCTATCTGGCCAACCTTGCCGACGCTGCGCCGTTCGGGTTCCTGCGTTCCCAACTGGCCAACTTCGCGGCCGTGTTCGAGGAGCTGGCGCTGATCGCCGAGCCGGGCGTGCTGCGCGGTCGGCGGTTCGGCAACGCGGTTCTCGTCGCCTCGCACCGGCCCGTCGACACGGCTGCCGTCGCCCGTCTCACCGCCGCCGACGTCTTCCCGGCCCGGGTCGAACACGGTCCGGCGCTGCGGGACTTCATCGGTGCCGCCCAGCCGGTCGGCGACAGCGAGGCCGTACCCTCTCCCGAGCCCCCCGACGGAGCCTTCGGCATCGGCTGAGGGGATCGGAGCGGTTGTCGGGCGCGCTGTGGGGTGACTCATCGCGGTGATCCATTGCGGTGAACCATTGCGATGCATCCGGGTGGAAAGGGGCTGAAACCGACGGCGGAGGCTTGACGCGGGGAATCGGACTGGCGGTGCAGGGACCGTCCGCACACCCGGAAGGATCACAAGATGCAGCGTCGCAGCTCGTTGTACCTGTCCCCTGCCGTATGCGTCGACCGCGCTGGCCACGGCATCGCCGGCGTCCGCGCAGACGGAGGTTCCCTGTGACTCCACGGCGTTCGTCCAAGCCGTCAACAGCGCGACGATCACGCGGAGCACGAGCGCCCCGTCATTCGGCGCCATGAAGGTCCACGCCGACCTGAACCTGGACCGGATCACGATCACCAACGGCGATGCGACCACGTCGTTCGCTGACTTCGGCGGCGCCATCGCGGTTCTCAACGGCACCCTCAACCTGGACCGCGGCAACATCCGGGACAACCAGGGCAGTTTCTCCGGCGGCGTCGGCGGTACCACGATGAACATCACGCAGAGCCAGATCAGCGACAACCACGCCTTCAACAACGGCGGCGGCATCGCCGTCGACGGAACGCTCCGACTCACCCGCAGCCGGGTGGTCAACAACACCGCCGACTTGAAGGGCGGAGGCATTGCCCGGGGGCGTTCGTGGCGCGGTTGTCGTTGACGTTGCTGTCGGTCAGAGACACGTTGCCGGAGCCGAAGTTGGCGAATCCGCCCCCTACGCCGCCCAGACCCACCGCACGGTTGGCGTTGATGTTGCTGTCCTCCACGAAGGCATGGCCGTCATTGCCGGCTTCGACAACGAGGGCGGGGTCACCAGCGTCACCCTGGACCGGCTGCCGCAACTGACACCGAACCCCCCGCTGGATCCGCTCCGCAAGGGGGCCGGGTCCCGGCCTGCCGTGCGGGAGGCAGGGACCCGGCAGCAACACCTGCACCGACCCCGCCACCGGGCCCGGCTGCCCGGTCTGACGGCGTAGGCGGTGGAGGTCACCGGGCGGCTTCCCGGCCCTCCACCGCCGGTTCGTCAGTTGCTGTTCGTCGGATCGCCGTGCAGCCGTACCGTGCTGAGGATCTTCATGATCGTCGCGGTGCCGACCTCGTTGTGCACGCCCTTGGCGCCGTAGAAGTCGAACGACACGATGTCGTCGGCCGAGTTCTTGAAGGCGAAGGTCAGGGCCTTGCCGTCGCTCGCACACTTGCCCTTCTGCGGGCTGTTGGCGGAGTGGGCCCAGGCGTAGGCGCCCTGGAGGCCCGACGCGGTCTTGTAGGGCGTGGCCTTCTTGTCGAAGGTGATGCTCCTCTTGTCGGGCTGGGTGTAGCCGCCGTAGACGTACCACGGCACCCGCGTGACCGCCGCGTCGGCGGGGCTCTTCGCGCCGTTCTCGCCCCGGGTGCCGGCGACGGCCAGTGCGGTGTTCTCGGTCCTGCCGTCCTTGTCGCTGTCCGTGGAACACCACTTCGACTGGTACTCGGCCGGTCCGGACACCGAGGTGATCAGCTTGTCGTTGTCGGCGTGGTCCTCCATGAAGACGGAGGTGTCGGGGGACTCGACCTCCCAGCTCGCCGGGACCTCGAACGCCGTGCCGAACTTGGGGTTGACGACGACCTTCCAGCCCGCGACGGTCGGCTTCTCGGTCTCGTCGCCGCGCGGGTCGTCGTTCGTGGCCGACGAACTCGCCGTCGGATCCGTCTTCGGTGACTGGCTTGCCTTGCCCTTGTCCTTGCCGCTGTCGGCCTCGTCCTTCTTGGAACCGCCGAGAACCAGGAACGCGGTGACACCGGCCGCGACGACGACGGCCGTTGCCGCGACGATGGCGACCAGCTTGGTCCGGTTGCCGCCACCGCCACCGCCGCCGTTCTGCGGCGGCTGCGGGGCACCCGCGGGAGCGGGTGCTCCCCACTGCGGCTGTTGCCCGTACGCGTTCGGCTGCTGACCCTGCTGCGGGTACTGCTGGTAGCCGGGCTGCTGATACGGATTCGGCTGCTGGTAACCCGGCTGCTGGTACGGGTTGTTCTGCGGGTTCTGCGCGCCCCCGGGCGGCTGCTCTCCTGGCCACATGGCCAGTAACCCTAGTGCGCCCAGGGACACGATTCGGTCACCGGCCCTTGTCAGGGACGTACCGAATCAGGAGTGTGACTGCTCGTCGTACAGCCGCACGGTCCGCATGATCTTGCTGACCGTGGCGTCCGGGACCTCCTCCGAGACGCCCTCGGCACCGAAGAACGACCACGACAGCATGGCGCCGTCACGGTCCTTGAAGGCGAACGTGGTCGCCTTGCCGTCGGTGTCGCACCGGTCCCGCTTCACCGTCCCGGACGACCGGGAAGTGGCGACGCTGCCCGTGATGCCGGACGCGGTGGTGAACGACGTGACCGGGCCGGTCGTGACCTTCTTGCGGTCCGGTTGCGTGTACCAGCCGTAGACCCAATTAGCCGAGTCCTGGCGGGCGACGTCGGCCGGGTTCTTGGCGCCCTTGTTCCCGCGCGTGCCCACGTTCGCCAGCGGGGTGTAGTCGGTCTTGCCGTCCTTGTCCTCGTCCGTGCCGCACCACTTCTCCTTCAGCACGGCGGGGGCCTTCATGCCGACCAGCACCTTGTCGTCGGAGTCCTCGGTGACGTAGGTGATCCAGTCCTTGGAGCGCACCTGCCAGCCGGCGGGGACGTCGAAGGCGATGCCGGTGACCGGGTTCACCACGACCTTCCAGCCGGCGACCGTCGGCTTCGGGACGTCGTCCGCCGAGCGCGGGTTGTCCCCGGGCGAGGGGGCCGTGGCGGTGGGGGAGGACGTGGCGGGGTCGGGCCGGGCCTTGTCGTCGCTCTTGCCGCCCAGCAGCAGGACCCCGGTCACACCGGCCGTGACCACCACGGCGGCCGCCGCCAGGATCGCCACCAGCCTGGTGCGACCGCCGCCGCCCGGCTGCGGTGCCGGGGGCTGTCCCCACGGGGTGGGCGGCTGCTGCCCGGCGTAGGGGTTGGGCTGCTGCTGGTACGGATTCGGCTGCTGGTAGGGGCCGGGCTGCTGGTAGCCGGGCTGCTGGTACGGGTTGTGCTGCTGGCCGCTTCCCGGCGGCTGTTCCCCTGGCCACATGGGCCGCAACGATACAGCGGTGATCAACGGGGGGTACTGGCCAGCCACCCTACCCACGGGTAACATGGCGACATGAGCGCAGACCAGATGTCGATCGGCGACATGCTCGCCGCCACCGTCCCGATGGCCCGGACGCTGAACCTGGAGTTCCTGGAGACGTCTCCGGACCAGGCCGTGGTGTCCCTGCCGGACCAGGGTGACTTCCACAACCACGTGGGTGGGCCGCACGCCGGTGCGATGTTCACGCTCGGGGAGTCGGCCAGTGGGGCCATCGTGCTGGCCGCGTTCGGCGACCAGCTCTCGCGTGCCGTGCCGCTCGCCGTGCGGGCCGAGATCGCCTACAAGAAGCTGGCGATGGGCGCCGTCACCGCGACCGCCAGGCTGGGCCGCCCGGCCGCCGAGGTCGTGGCCGAGCTGGACGCGGGGCAGCGCCCGGAGTTCCCGGTGAAGATCGAGATCCGCCGTGCGGACGGTGCGGTCACCGGCGAGATGCAGGTCGTGTGGACGCTGCGTCCCAACAACAAGGACTGACGCGGGACTTGTAGAGCTTGTGGGGCTGGTCGGGTCTGTGGGATTCGCGGGCCCCGGCAGGTTCTGGAGGGTTTGGGGAGGGGTCCGGGCGGATCCCTCCCCTCGCGTCGTCTCAGGCCGCCCGGCGCTCCTCCCCGGTGCCGGCCTCGCCGTCCCCCAGCCCCGCCACGAACTCCCTGAGCCATCCCCTGAATTCGGGACCCAGGTCCGGGCGGGCGCAGGCCAGGCGGACCACCGTGCGCAGATAGTCCGCCTTGTCGCCGGTGTCGTAGCGCAGGCCGTCGAAGACGACCCCGTGCACCGTGCCGCCCACGGCCAGGTCCTGGAGGGCGTCCGTCAGCTGGATCTCGCCGCCGCGGCCCGGCGGGGTCTGTTCCAGGACGTCGAAGACGGCGGGGTCGAGGACGTAACGGCCGATGACCGCGTAGCGGCTCGGCGCCTTCTCGGGTGACGGCTTCTCGACCAGACCGGTGACGCGCACGACACCCTCCTCGCCGGCGGGTTCCACCGCCGCGCAGCCGTAGAGGTGGATCTGCGCCGGGTCGACCTCCATCAACGCGACCACCGTGCCCGCGTACCGGTCACGGACGTCCAGCATGCGGCTGAGCAGGGTTTCCCGCGGGTCGATCAGGTCGTCGCCGAGCAGGACGGCGAAGGGCTGGTCCCCGACGTGGTGGCGGGCGCACAGCACGGCGTGGCCGAGGCCGAGCGGGTCGCCCTGACGGATGTGGTGGATGTCGGCCAGCCGCGCGGGATCGCGTACGGCGTCCAGGCGCACGGTGTCGCCCTTCGCCGCCAGGGCCTGCTCCAGCTCGAAGGCGCTGTCGAAGTGGTCCTCGATGGCGCGCTTGTGCCGGCCGGTGACCATCAGGATGTCGTCGAGGCCGGCCGCCGCGGCCTCCTCGACGACGTACTGGATGGCCGGCTTGTCGACGACGGGAAGCATCTCCTTCGGCGTCGCCTTGGTCGCGGGCAGGAACCGGGTGCCGAGCCCGGCGGCCGGGACGACCGCCTTGCGTACCGAGCGGGCGCGGGCGGGGGTCGCTGTGGGGTGGGGGGCGATCATGCGGCCATGCTCGGGCACGCGGATGAGAGCGCGCCGAGAAGAACGTGGGAACCGGCTGTGCGTGTCCGCCGAGGGGGCGGGCGGGGAGTTGGAGATTTCGTGTGGCATCCGGCTTTGCATGCGCACAAGTTGACCGTCATGCAACCGCACCCTCAAAGAGGTGTGTGGATACCGCCGGTAACTGTCGTGTATTTCCCCGACTTTGACGTCGAGTCATTCCGGCTTCTTGTTTCCTGTGAGGCCCGTGTGCGAAGGTGAGCCCTCCTGTGAGAGGGGCAGAGGTCGCAACCGAACGGCAAGGCCGGGCCCCTCAGGTATGCACCGATCAGGCACTGCTTTCCGACGGGGCGCCATTTCGGATGCCGCCCTGCGGCTGGAAAGGAAATGGTGTTCCGTGCCGTCCCCCTACCCCCCACGCCCGCCGTTCCCGCCCCGCCCCGGTTCGCTGCCGGGGGAGTCCGACCGTGATCTCGTCGCCCTGCTGAGCGGCCCCGGCGACGGCCGCCATCACGCCGTCGCCCTGCTCCTGGCCCGGCACTGGCGGGCCACCCGCGACTACGCGATCGTCTGCCTGGCCGCCGCCGGGCCCGCGGCGCAACTGGTGGCCACCGCCGCCTTCCAGCAGGTGCTCGGCCGGCTCACGAGCGGGGTGGTCGGCGGCGCCCTGCGCCCGCAGCTGCTGGTGGCCGTCCGTGAGACCGTCCGCACCTGGGCTGCCGACGAGGCTGCCTGTGTGGTCATGCCGGAACTGCGCAGAACCACCGGTGGCCGTGGCCTGCGCGCGACAAAGCCCGGCACGCCCGAAAGGCGGCAACTCGCAGAACGCGCATTCCAGGCCCTGCCCGCAGCCTCCCAATGCCTTCTGTGGCATACCGAGGTCGAGGCGGAGTCCATAAACATACCCGCTGGTCTGTCGGGGGTGGACACGGCCACCGCCGCGATCGCCCTGGAGCGGGCCCGCGATCAATTCCGGGCGGGCTGCGTACGCGCCCACCGTGAACTCGCACCGTCCAGGGAATGCCGCTTCCACAACCGCCTCCTGGACGTCCCCATTCGCCGCGGCGGCTCCCTGCTCCCGGATGTGCAGGCGCATCTGGCGGCCTGCCGCCACTGCCGGCACGCCGCCGAACAGCTCAGCCATTTCGAGGGCGGCCTGGAAGTCCTGCTCGCCGAGACCGTGCTCGGCTGGGGCGCCCGCCGCTATCTCGACTCCCGGCCGGGCCGCGGCGCCCCGGAGGAGGAGCCCGCGCCGCACGCGGTGACCCCGGCGCAGGGCGGCCGGCACCGCACCGTTCCCGAGGGCGGGCGACGTGCGGTGCCGGCGGGCAGGCGGCGTACGGCCCTGGCGGTGGGCGTCGGTCTCACCTCGCTGGCCCTGCTGGCCACGGTGCTCGTGGTCAGGGGCTGGTCCGATGACAACGGTGTCCCGCGGCCCGGGGCCACCTGGGGTGCCCCGGTGGGCAGTTCCGCCCGTCCCGGCGCCGACGGGGACCGGTCCGCCACGATCTCCTCGTCCGCCGCCTCGGCCGGCGATCCCGTCGAGGTCGCCCACGGCAGGCTGCGCAGCCTCGCCTCCGGGCTCTGTCTGGCCGCGAGAGGGGGGAACGCCGAGGCGGGGGCGGGTGCCGTGCTCGCGGAGTGTTCGTCCGGCGCGTCACAGCAGTGGTCGTACCAGGACGACGGACTGCTGCGCAGCGCCGCCGATCCCGCACTGTGCCTGGCCGCCGACCCGGGGACGCGGAGCGTCGTGGTGTCCGCCTGCGTCGTGCACGCCGGAGAGGTCTCGTACGACATCACGGTCCGCGGCGAAGTCCTGCTCCGCCGGCCCGAGGGGCTCGCCCTCGCCCCGGGATCCGGGGACTTTCCGACCCGGGTGGTGGTCGCGGACCGCGACGGCTCGAAGGGGCAGCGCTGGGTCCTTGAGGCGGGGGCGCGGCCGGGGGCGGGAGCGGATGCGCCGTCACGGCGGGGCACGCCGCCGGAGGCGCCCGACCCCGGCCGGACCGAACCCTCGAAGGGGGCCGCCGAGCAGCCCGGGCGGCTGCTCGGCGGGGACGCTCCGGGTGAGGAGCGCGGACAGGGGCACGGGGACGGGCAGGGGCAGGGCCGGGGCCAGGAGCGTCGGCCTGCCGAGCCTGGGTACGAGACGCGGATCGCCCAGGCCGGCGCCCACGAGGACCCCGGCGCGGCGGAATCCGTCCCTCCCGCGCACCCGGTGCGCCGGCTCGTCCCCCGAGTCGCGGGCACCCTCGTCTCCGCGCCGACGGCGGTCGGCTCGCTGCTCGGCTGACGCCGGAGGGCCACCACGGACACGTGGTGGCCCTCGCACGCCGTCCTCCGGCCGACTCGCCGCCCCGCTCGGGGTGCACCGGGATCGAGCCACCGGGCTGAAGTCACGCGGAATTTACAGAAACCGATCCCGTGTCCCGTGACGTTGCCGCCCGGTGAGTCCACGGTGAATATGCCCGGCGCTTTGACGGGCTTGTGGGGGTGTGCCGAGAGGTTCGGCGCGGCCGTACGGTCATGCGGCGGACGGGGATTGCTCTGATTTTCGACGCTTGTGGGGGAATTCGGCGAGCTGGCCGAATCGATGCCACCGTCCGCGAAAAGGACGCGGCGTTATTGACCCGCCAGTAAGCAGCTCGCTAGGTTCCGGTGGCCTCGCACCAGAGAGTCCTGCCGCACACCCCCCACCGTGCTGTCTTGCCGATTCTTCGGAGCATCATGACCTCGCCCGTGCGCGCCCAAGACCTGATCCTGTGCCTCACCCCCTTCGGAGAACCCGACGCCGGGCCGGCCGTGGCAGCCTGCGGCGCCGGCGCGCTCGGCATCCTCGACCTCGGCGACGGCGACCGGCGATCCCGCGAAGAGCTGCACCGGCTGAGCAGATCGGCGCCGGGGCCCTTCGGTGTACGGGTGACCGGACGCTGCGCACTGGACCCCGGCGAACTCGGCGGTGCCCCCGACACCGTGGTCCTCGCGCGGGACGCGCCCTGGAACGTGGGCGAAGTGGCCGCGCGGTACCGGGTGCTGGCGGAGGTCACCGACCTGACGCAGGCCCGGGAAGCGGTGCGGGCCGGGGCTCATGGGCTGATCGCGCGAGGCGCCGAGAGCGGCGGCCGGGTCGGCGGGCTGAGTACCTTCGTCCTGCTCCAACTGCTGCTGGCCGAGGGCGGGTTGAAGGTCCCCGTCTGGGCCTGCGGGGGCATCGGGCCGCGTACGGCCGCGGCCGCGGTGGCCGGCGGAGCGGCCGGTGTCGTCCTCGACAGCCAACTGGCCCTGCTGGCCGAGTCCCGGCTGCCGGAGGCGGTGCGGGCCGCATTGAGGTCCCTGGACGGTTCCGAGACCGTGGTCGTCGCCGGGCACCGGGTACTGCGCCGACGCGGACCGGACGCCCCGCCTGCGCCCCCGGACGACGCCGAGGCGGTCGCCTCCCTGCTCGGCGCGCGCGACCTGCGCCGCCAGCTCCTGCCGGTGGGCCAGGACGGCTTCCTGGCAGCGCGGTTCGCCGATCGGTGGGGGGACGTACGGCGGACCGTGCGCGAGATACGGGCGGCGATCCGGGAGGTCGTCGGGGCGGCGGAGGACGCGGGCGCGGACGCGGCGGAGGACGCGGGCGCGGACGGCCACAGGCCGACGCGGGCGGATTCCGGGCCCGGGAGGCCGGCGGGCGGCGGGTCGGCCGAGTCTGCCGGCCGCGGCCCGGCGGAGTCGCACGGCGGCGGGTCGGCCGGGTCGGCCGACCGTGGGTCGGTAGTGGTCGGCGGCGGGCCGGTAGCAGCCGATGGTGGGGCGGCAGTCGCGGATGGTGAGTCGGCAGCGCCGTTTGGTGGGTCGGTAGCGGTCGACGACGGGTTGGCAGTGGCCGACGGTGGCTCGGCGTCGCCGCTTGCTGGGGCGGGAGCGGTCGGCGGTGGTGCGGTAGCGGCCGATGGTGGTTCCGCGGGGTCCTTGGGTGCGTCGGGAGTGGCCGACGGGGGGTCGGCGGCGCCGCTTGCTGGGGCGGGAGCGGTCGGCGGTGGTGCGGTAGCGGCCGATGGTGGTTCCGCAGCGCTCTTCGGTGCGTCGGCAGTGGCTCACAGCGGCTCGGCTGCGGCCGCCGCTGGTCCGGCCGAGTCGTTCGACGAGCGCCCGGCCGAATCGTGTGACGCCCCCTCGCCCAAGCCTGTCGACCACGGCCCCGCCAGTGCCCTGCTCCCCGGCTCCCCCATGAGCCGTGCCCTCGGTACCCGGCTCCCCGTCGCGCAGGGTCCCATGACGCGGGTGAGCGATCAGGCGGGCTTCGCCGCCGCCGTCGCCGCGGACGGGGCGCTGCCCTTCCTGGCGCTGGCCCTCGCCGACGGCGAGCGGACCCGGGTGATGCTGACCGAGGCGCGTGCCGTGCTCGACGGGCGGCCCTGGGGTGTGGGAGTGCTCGGCTTCGCGCCCGAGGACATCAGGAACGCCCAGCTGGAAGCCGTACGGGAACTGCGCCCCACGCACGCGATCATCGCGGGCGGCCGGCCCGCCCAGGCCGAGGCGCTGGAGCGGGCCGGGATCCGCACCTACCTGCACGTGCCCTCGCCGGGACTGCTGCGGCAGTTCCTGCAGGCCGGGGCGCGCCGGTTCGTGTTCGAGGGCTCCGAGTGCGGCGGTCACGTCGGACCGCGCGCCTCCTTCCCGCTGTGGGAGGCCCAACTCGCCGTGCTGGAAGACTTCCTGGCCAGCGAAGCCGACGCAGGGACCGCGCGGCAGCTGGAGGTGTTCTTCGCGGGCGGGATCCACGACGAGCGGTCCGCCGCGATGACCGCCGCCCTGGCCGCACCGCTCACCGCCCGGGGTGCCGCCGTGGGCGTCCTCATGGGCACCGCCTACCTGTTCACCGAGGAGGCGGTGGCACATGGCGCGATCCAGCCGCTCTTCCAACGGCAGGTCCTGACCGCCACCACGACCGCGCTGCTGGAGACCGCACCCGGCCACGCCACCCGCTGCGTCCCCAGCCCCTTCACCACGGACTACCGCGTTCGCGAGGCAGGGCTACGCGCGTCCGGACTGCCCGACCGGGAGGTGTGGGAGTCGCTGGAGCGGCTCAACGTCGGGCGGCTGCGCATCGCCAGCAAGGGCGTCGAGCGCTCGGAGCAGGGCGAGTTGACCGGGGTCGACGAGGAACGGCAGCTCAGCGACGGGATGTTCATGGCCGGTGAGGTCGCCGTCCTGCGCTCGGCGGTCACCACCCTCGCGGAACTGCATCACGCCGTCACCGACGGCGCCGCCGGCCTCCTCGCCGCCCGCGCTCCCCGCCCCGCCCGTCCGCGGGCCTGCGAACCCGCGCCCCCCGCCCCGCTCGACGTCGCCGTCGTCGGCATGGCCTGCATGTTCCCCGAGGCCCCCGACCTCGCCACCTTCTGGGCCAACGTCGTCACGGGACACGACGCCGTCACCGAGGTCCCGGCAGACCGGTGGGACCCGGCCGTGCACCACGAGGCAGGCACCACGGCGTCCAAGTGGGGCGGTTTCCTGCCCCGCATCCCCTTCGACCCGCTGGGCTACGGCATCCCGCCCGCCTCCCTCGGCAGCATCGAGCCGGTCCAGCTGCTGTCCCTGGAGGCCGCCCGCAGGGCCCTGGACGACGCCGGATACGGCGACCGGGGGCGGACGTTCGACCGCTCGCGCACCTCCGTCGTCTTCGGCGCGGAGGCGGGCAGCGACCTGTCCAACGCCGCCACCCTGCGCGCCGTCCTCCCGTCGTACTACGGCAGGGTCCCCGACGGTCTCGAGGAGCAGCTGCCGCGGCTGACCGAGGACTCCTTCCCCGGCATGCTCGCCAACGTCATCTCCGGCCGCATAGCGAACCGGCTGGACCTCGGCGGCGCCAACTACACCGTCGACGCGGCCTGCGCCTCCTCACTCGCCGCGCTGGACGTGGCCTGCAAGGAACTCGTCTCCGGCAGCAGCGACGTCGTGCTGTGCGGCGGGGCCGACCTGCACAACGGCATCAACGACTTCGTCCTGTTCTCCTCGGTGCACGCCCTCTCGCCGACCGGCCGCTCCCGCGCCTTCGACGGTTCCGCCGACGGCATCGCCCTCGGTGAGGGCGTGGCCTGCGTGGTCCTCAAACGGCTCGCGGACGCCGAGCGCGACGGCGACCGTGTCTACGGCGTGATCAAGGGCCTCGGCTCCGCGAGCGACGGCCGCTCCCTCGGCCTGACCGCACCACGCCCCGAAGGACAGCGGGCCGCGCTCGTGCGCGCCTACCGCAACGCAGGCGTCTCGCCCGCCGAGGTCGGCCTGGTCGAGGCGCACGGCACCGGCACGGTCGTCGGGGACCGCACCGAACTCACCGTACTCAGCGAGGTGTTCGCCGAGGCGGGCGCCGAAACCGGTGCCTGCGCGCTCGGCTCGGTCAAGTCGCAGATCGGGCACACCAAGTGCGCCGCCGGACTCGCGGGCCTGATCAAGACCACCCTCGCCCTGCACACCGGCGTCAAGCCGCCCACCCTCCACCTCGAGCGGCCCAATCCGGCCTGGTCGCAGGAGGAGAGCCCCTTCGCCTTCCACACCCGCGCCCAGCCCTGGGCGGCCCCGGCGGCGGAACGGTTCGCCGGAGTCAGCGCGTTCGGCTTCGGCGGAACCAACTTCCATGTGGTGGTGGGTGCTTACGACGGCGCCGCACCGCCGCAGCAGACCCTGGACGCCTGGCCCGCCGAGCTGTTCCTGTTCCGCGGCAAGGACACGTCCGCGGCCCACCGGGAGATCGAGGAGATCCTGCGGGCCGCCGAGTCCGACGGCCGCCCCTGGCGCCTGCGTGACCTCGCGCTCGCCGCCGCCCGGCGCGCGGACACCTCCCACGAACCGGTGCGGGCAGCCGTCGTGGCCCGCGACGTCGACGACCTGACGGGGCAGCTGAGACGCGTCCTCGCCGGGGAACACGAACCGGCTGCCGGCAGCCCCGTCGAGGGCGGGGCCGAGGTCGCCTTCCTCTTCCCCGGCCAGGGCAGCCAGCGGCCCGGCATGCTCGCCGACCTGCTGGTCGCCCTGCCCGAGCTGCGCCACTACCTGCACCTCGGCCGCGCCCACGCCGACACCCTGTACCCGCCCGCCGCCTTCGACGAGGCCGCCCGCGAGCGCCACCGGGCCGACCTCACCGACACCCGGGCCGCACAGCCCGCGCTCGGCATCACCGGCCTCGCCGCCCACGCCTTCCTCACCGCGGCGGGCGTCCAGCCGGACCTCGCGGCCGGCCACAGCTACGGCGAACTGGTCGCGCTGAGCGCCGCCGGAGCCCTCGACCCGGAGACCCTGCTGGAACTGAGCACCGAGCGTGCGAGCGCGATCCTGGCGGCCGCGGGCGACGAACCCGGCACCATGGCCGCCGTCGGAGCCGGGGCCGAGACCGTCGCAGGCGCCCTGCGCGCCGCGGGGGCGCCCGAGTCGGTCGTCGTCGCCAACCACAACTCGCCCGACCAGTCAGTGATCTCGGGCCCCACGGCCGAAGTCGAGACCGCCGTGGGCCTGTTGCGCGAGGCGGGCCTCGGGGTGCGTCGCATCCCGGTCGCCTGTGCCTTCCACAGCCCGGTGGTGGCCGCCGCCGGCGAGCGGTTCGCCAAGGTCCTCGCGGACAAGGCCGTACGGGCCCCCGAGTTCCCCGTCTGGGCCAACCGCACCGCAGCCCCGTACCCGCAGGACGCCGACGCCGTACGCGGTGAACTCGCCGCACAGATCGGCGCGCCGGTCGCCTTCGCCGCCCAGATCGAGGCGATGTACGAGGCGGGAGCGCGGATCTTCGTGGAGGCGGGCCCCGGCACGGTCCTCACCCGGCTCGTCGGCCGGATCCTCGGGGACCGTCCGCATCGCACCGTCGCCTGCGAACCCCGCGCCGACAGCGGTCTGCCCGGCTGGCTCGACGCCCTCGCCCAGCTGGCCCTCGCAGGGCTGCCGGTGCGCACCGCCTGGCTCTTCAGGGGCCGCGACGCCGTCGACGCGCTCCGTACGCCGGCGCCGCGGCGGCCCGGCTGGACGGTCGACGGACACCTCGTCCGCACCGCCGACGGAGCACTCCTGCCCGGTGCTCTCGCACCGGCCCGACGAGTCGTGGAGACGACTGTGACGACGAACCCGCAGCACGGTGCCCCGGCCGGCCAGGACGCCCTGATCTCCGAATTCCTGCGCACCAGCCGGGAGATGATCGCCGCCCAGCGTGACGTGCTGCTCACCTACTTCGGCGCCGCGCCCGGAGCGGCCCCGCAGGCCCCGGCCGCCCCCGCAGCGCCACCACAGGCCGTGCTCCCCGAGCCGGCCCGGCTGCCACCCGCCGCACTGCCGTCGCCCGAACCCGCCGAGCCCGAGCACGACGTCGAGCGTGTCGTCCTGGAGATCATCAGCGAGCGCACCGGATACCCCGTCGACATGATCGAGCCCGACCTCGACCTGGAGGCGGATCTGAGCATCGACTCGATCAAGCGGGCCGAGATAGCGGGCGAACTCGCCAGACGCCTCGGGATCGCCGGCGGAGCGGAGATCCTGGACGACGCGGAGCTGGAGGAGCTGGCCAAGGCGCGCACGGCGGCGTCGGTGACGGCCTGGCTGACGGCGCGGGTCGGCGGGGGCGCCGGTGCCGGTCCGGAGGCCGGCGCAGCAGCCGGCCGGGAACCGGCGGCCCCGCACGAGCACACACCCCTCGGTGAAGCCCCGAAGCGCTGCGAACTGCTCCCGGTGCCCCTTCCGTACCCCTCGGCCGACCCGGCCACGACCCTCTCCGGCGCCCGGTTCGTGCTGCTCGGGGACGGCGGGGGAGCGGCGGCCGAGGTCGCGGAACGGCTCCGGGCGCACGGCGCCGACGCGGTGACCGTCGACCGGGCCCACCTCCTCGGCGAGGCCGACGGCAGAGTCGACGGCGTCCTGTACCTGGGCGCGCTTCCCGGTCCCGAGCTTCCGGTGCTGCCCGAGGCCTTCCCCGTGCTGCAGGCGGCCCTGGCCCGCGCACCGCGCAGCCTGCTGGCCGTGCAGCCGGCCGACGGCGAGGCGGCGACCCGGTCGGCCGGTCTCCACGGCCTCTTCCGCAGCGTCGCCCGGGAGTACCCCGACACCCTCGCCCGGATCGTCACCGTCCCCGACACCGCCCCCGGGGCCGTCGCCGAAGCCCTGCTCGCCGAGCTGCTCGCGCCGGAGCCGGCCCCCGTCGTCCTGCGTACGGACACCGGACAGCGGCACGGTCTCGAACTGGTGGCCGCGCCCCTGGGCCCGCTCGGCAGCACCGGTGCGGGACCCGCCGCGGACGGTGCCGCCGAGGCCGCCGCGCTCGGCCTGGACCGGGACTCCGTGGTACTGCTGGTCGGGGGCGCCCGGGGCATCACGGCGAGATTCGCCGTCGCGCTGGCCGCCGCGAGCCGCTGTCGTGTCGAGCTGGTCGGCCGCACCCCCGCTCCCACCGCGCCCGAGACCCCGGCGATCGCCGCAGCCCGCACCGCCGTCGAACTGCGCGCCGCGCTCGCCGCGAACGGCTCGCTCAAGCCGGCGGAGGCCAACCGGGCGGCCGAACTCGTCCTCGCCCAGCGGGAGATCGCCGCCACTCTCGCAGAACTCGCCGCCCTCGGCAGCGAGGCCCGCTACCGCTCGGTCGACTTCCGCGAGCGGGACGCCGCGCTCCAGGCCGTCAAGGAGATCCACGCCGAACACGGCCGGCTCGACGGCGTCGTCTTCGCCGCCGGGGTGATCGAGGACCGGCTGATCGCCGAGAAGAGCCCCGACTCCTTCCGGCGCGTGTACGGCACGAAGACGGCCGGGGCCGCCGCGCTGCTCAGCGCCCTGGAGGACCTGCCCGACGGACCGGGATTCACCGTGCTGTTCGGCAGCATCGCGGCCGTCCTCGGCAACCGCGGCCAGGCCGACTACGCCGCCGCCAACGACGCACTGGAACGCCTCGGCGCCGACTGGGCCGCGCGCACCGGCCACCGCGCGCTCACCGTCCACTGGGGCCCCTGGGCACCCGCCGGCCTCCACGGCGGCATGGTCGGCGAGGAACTGGGCCGGGAGTACGCCCGCCGCGGAGTCAAGCTGATCGACCCCGACGAGGGCACCGCGGCCCTGCTGCGGGAACTCGCCTGGGGCGAGCGCCCGGCCCGCGCCGTCGTCTACACCGCCTCGGGCTGGTGAGATGCCGGAGCCTCAGGCGCCCGTCGCCATAGTGGGAATGGCGGTGCTGCTGCCCGGTGCCGCGGGGATCGACGCCTACTGGCGCAACCTGCGCGACGGCGTGGACGCCATCGCCGACGTCCCGGAGGGCCGGTGGGACGCCGGCTACTACCGGCCCGGCTCGGCCGCGGAGCCCGCCGTCGCCGACCGGATCTACTGCCGGCGCGGCGGATTCGTGGACGGACTGGCCGAGGTGGAGGTGACCCGGTACGGCATCATGCCCGCCTCCGTGCCGGGCACCGAGCCCGACCAGCTGATCGCCCTCGACGTGGCCGCCGCCGCGCTGGCCGACGCGGGCGGCACGGACCGGCTGCCGGAGCGGGACCGGATCGGCGTGGCCCTGGGCCGCGGCGGCTACCTCACCCCGGGCCTGGTCCGGCTCGACCAGCGTGTGCGCACCGCCGGACAACTCGTGCGCACCCTGGGAGAGTTACTGCCCGACCTGTCGTCCGCCCAGCTGGACCGGGTGCGGGAGGCGTTCACCGAACGGCTCGGCCCGGACAGCCCCGAGTCCGCGATCGGCCTGGTCCCCAACCTCGCCGCCTCACGCATCGCCAACCGGCTCGACCTGCGCGGCCCCGCCTACACCGTGGACGCGGCCTGCGCCTCCTCACTGGTCGCCGTCGACCAGGCGGTCACCGAACTCGGCACCGGCCGCTGCGACATGATGCTGGCCGGGGGAGTGCACCACTGCCACGACATCACCCTCTGGAGCGTCTTCTCCCAGCTCCGCGCCCTGTCGCCGAGCCAGCGCATCCGCCCCTTCCACCGCGACGCCGACGGCATCCTCATCGGCGAGGGCACCGGCGTCGTCGTACTCAAACGGCTCGCGGACGCCGAACGGGACGGCGACCGCGTGTACGCGGTGATCCGCGGGACGGGCGTGGCCAGCGACGGCCGTACCGCCGGGCTGGTCACGCCCGACCCCGGCGGCCAGACCCGAGCCGTGCGCCAGGCCTGGCACGCAGCCGGACTCGACCCCGCCGCACCCCACTCCGTCGGCCTGCTGGAGGCGCACGGCACCGCCACGCCCGCCGGTGACACCGCCGAACTCACCACGCTTGCCGAGGTGTTCGGGCCGGGCGCGGCCCACGACGACGAGCGGCCCGTGCTCGGCTCGGTGAAGTCGATGATCGGCCACACCATGCCGGCCGCCGGTGTGGCCGGCCTGGTCAAGGCCGCCCTCGCCCTGCACCATGGCACCCTGCTGCCCACCCTCCACTGCGACGACCCCCACCCCGCCCTCGCGGCCACCCGCTTCCGCACTCTGGAACGGGCGCGCCCCTGGGAGACCGGCCCGCAACAGCCGGTCCGGCGGGCCGCCGTGAACGCCTTCGGGTTCGGCGGGATCAACGCCCACGTGGTGCTGGAGGAGGCGCCGGGCGAACGAGCGAGGTCCCGGCACGCCCGGACCTCGGTCGCCGAGCCGGAGCGCGTCCTGCTGCTCGCCGCCGACACCGGGGACGACCTCGCCGCCCTCCTCGCCGCCGACGACCGGGCGGTCCTCGCCGCCGGCCTCGACCCCGCCCGGCCGCACCCCGCCGCCGGCCCCGTACGCCTGGGCATCGTCGAACCCACCGCCAAACGGCTGGCCCTGGCCCGTCGCGCGGTCGCCAAGGGGCGCGCCTGGCAGGGCCGCAGTGACGTCTGGTTCCGGCCCGCCCCGCTGCTCGCGCCCGGCAAGCTGGCCTTCGTCTTCCCCGGCCTCGAAGGCGACTTCGCGCCCCGCGCCGACGACGTCGCGGCCCACTTCGGCCTGCCCCCGCTCGCGGCCACCGGCACGGACGTACGCGTCGACGACGTCGGACGGCACGGCTTCGGGGTCGTGGGCGTGGGCCGGCTCCTGGACAGCGCGCTGCGCCGCATGGGGGTCGTACCGGACGCGGTCGCCGGGCACAGTGTCGGCGAGTGGACGGCCATGGCGGCGGCCGGGCTGTACTCGAACGCCCAAGTGGACGCCTTCATGGCCGAGTTCGACCCGGACACGGTGACCGTTCCGGGGCTGGCCTTCGCCGCGCTGGGCGCCTCGGCGGACCGTGTCCGGACGGCTCTCGCCCGGTCCTGGGCAGGCTCCGGGATCGTCCTCTCCCACGACAACGCGCCCCGCCAGTCGATGGTCTGCGGCCCGGACGCGGCGGTGCAGGAGTTCGTACGGTCCTTCCGCGCCCAGGGCGTCCTGTGCCAGGTGCTGCCGTTCCGCTCCGGCTTCCACACGCCGATGCTCGAACCGTATCTCGCCCCCATCCAGGAGGCCGCCGACCGCTTCCGGCTCCATCCGCCGACCGTGCCGGTCTGGTCCGGGACGACCGCCGCACCGTTCCCACGGGACGAGGCAGCGGTGCGCGAGCTGTTCGTACGGCACCTGCTGGAGCCCGTCCGCTTCCGCGAGCTGATCGAGTCCCTGTACGCGGCGGGCCACCGCACCTTCGTCCAGACCGGCCCCGGCCAACTGGCCTCCCTCATCGACGACACCCTCGCCGACCGCGATCACCTGGCCGTCGCAGCCAACTCCCCGCACCGCTCAGGAATGACCCAACTGCGATGTGTGGCCACGGCGTTGTGGACGGCAGGGGCACGGGTGGCTCCCGCGCTGCCCGTGGTTCCGGCACGCGGGGCGGCTGACGGCGTCGTAGCGCCCGAGGCGGCGTCCCGCGCGCACTCATCCGTGACCGCACCCCGCACCCACGCGTCCGCGACGGCACCCGCACGCCCCGCCGTCCACCTCGACCTGGACGGTGCCCTGGTGTCCCTGGCCGGGCCGGACCTGGACGCGCTGCGCTCGGAGCTGCGGCCGAGCCGGCAGGCGGCGCACTCCTCGCAGCCGCCCCGCCCCGGTACGTCCTCCCTCGACGACCTCGCCACCCGCTTCCCGGCCGCCGCCGAGCTGACCGCCCTGCTGCGGGACACCGCGGACACCGCGGCGGAGCTGATCACGGCGCACGGCCGCCGAAGCGGCCGCAGCGACGGCGGACCGGGACCGCTCACGGCCGCCGCCGGTGCCGCCGCGGCCGCGAAGCCCCCCGCTTCCGTGCCGCGCACCGTCGCCGCGGCCCCGGCACACCCGGCCGTCACACCCCACACCCCCGTCCCCGCCCCGGCCCCCGCCACCACAACGGTCCACATCTCCGCCCGCTCCATGCCCCACCTCCTCGACCACTGCTTCTTCCCCCAACGCCCCGACTGGCCGGACGTGGAGGACCGTTGGCCGGTGGTCCCGGCGACCACGATCGTCCGGCACATGATGGACGCGGCGGAGGACGCGGCTCCCGGCCTGCGCGCCGTCGCCGTGCGCGGTGCCCGCTTCGACCGTTGGCTCACCGCCACACCCCCCGTCGACGTGCCCGTCACCGTCACCCCCGAGCCGGGCCACCCGGACCGCGTCGCCGTCGCCTTCGGCCCCACGGCCCGTGCCGTGGTCGAACTGGCCCCGCACCACCCCGCACCGCCTCCGCCGGGCCCGCGCCCGGACGCCCCCGAACGCCTCCCCGAGCACACCGCCGCGCAGATCTACCGCGACCGCTGGATGTTCCACGGCCCGGCCTTCCAGGGCCTCACCGAGCTGACCGCGGTCGGCGCACGGCACATCCGCGGAGTGATCACCGCACCCGCGGCGCCCGGTGCCCTGCTCGACAACGTCGGTCAGCTGCTGGGCTACTGGATCATGGCCACGCGCACCGAGCGGACCGTCGTGTTCCCGGTGCAGATGCGCGAGATGCGCTTCCACGGGCCCCATCCGGCCCCCGGGGCGCAGGTCGACTGCCTGCTGCGGATCACCTCGCTCACCGACACCCTCCTGGAGGCGGACGCGGAACTGAGCATCGACGGGCAGGTGTGGGCCGTACTCATCGGCTGGCAGGACCGTCGCTTCGACAACGACCCGCAGACCCGCCCCGTGGAACGCTTCCCCGAGCGCCACACACTTTCCGAGGCCCGGCCCGGCGGCTGGGCTCTCGTGCACGAACGGTGGCCCGACCTCGCCTCACGCGAGCTGATCATGCGCAACTCGCTCGGCGGTGCGGAGCGCGCGGAGTACACGGAGCGCCCGCCACGGGGCCGCAGACAGTGGCTGCTGGGCCGGATCGCGGTCAAGGACGCCGTACGGCAGTGGCTGTGGCAGCACGGCGAAGGTCCCGTCTTCCCGGCGGAGATCCGCGTGCACAACGACGAACTCGGCCGGCCGTACGTCACCGGCGTGCACGGGCGCACCCTGCCCCCGCTGGACGTCTCGCTCGCCCACCGGGCCGAGGCGGGCGTGGCGATCGTACGGCCGCACACCCCGAAGCCCGGCCCCGGGATCGACATCGAGGAGGTCACCGCGCGCGATCCCGCGACGCTCGCCACCGCTCTCGGCGCGGACGAACTGCGGCTCCTGCGCACGCTCCGCGCGGACGGCCCCGACGGCGAGGACCTGTGGTTCACCCGTTTCTGGGCCGCCAAGGAGGCCGTGGCGAAGGCCGAGGGCGTCGGATTCGGTGGCCGCCCCAGGGACTTCACCGTGCGCGAGGCCGCCCCGGACGGCAGCCGCCTGGAGGTCTCCGGGCGGCTGGAGCGCGCCTACACCGTGCACTGCGCGCCGGCGGGCAATCCGCCCGCCCTGCCCCGACGCGCCTACGTGGTGGCCTGGACCACGGGACCCGAGTCCGGTGCAGGACCAGGCGATGGACCAGGCGATGGACAAGCAGACGAAGCAGCCGAGGAGTCCCCGCGATGAACCCCACCCAGCCGGTGCCGGCGCAGCCCACCACCGACACCGTGCTCGCCGACATCACCGGCATGCTCCGCACCCTCCTCGCGGAGTACGGCGAGGACGACGTGGTGATCGGCATGTCCACCACCTTCAACCGCGACCTGGAACTGGAGAGCATCGACCTCGTCACCCTGGCGGGACTGCTGGAGGAGCGGTACGGCCGGCGGGTCAACCTCGCCGAGTTCCTGGCCGGCATGGAGTTCGACGAGATCATCGAGCTGACCGTGGGCCGGCTCGTCGAGTACGTGGTGTGGAGCCTGAAGACCACGGAGGCGGGCTGACCATGGCGATGATCGACGCCGACGGTGTCCGCCTGCACGTCCAGCGGATCGGGCCCGCGGACGGCCGTACCCCGCACGCCACGGTCGTCCTCGTGCACGGCCTGCTCACCGACAGCCTGGCCAGCTACTACTTCACCGTGGCCCCCGCCTTCGCGGCGGCCGGCCTCGACGTCGTCATGTACGACCTGCGCGGACACGGCCGCAGCGGGCGCCCGGCGGACGGTTACAGCCTCGACCACAACATCGACGACCTGGAGGCGCTTCTCGACCGGCTCGGGATCACCGGGCCCGTGCACCTCGTCGGCAACTCCTACGGCGGCACCATCGCCTTCGGCCACGCGGCCCGCCACCCCGACCGCACGGCCAGCCTCACCCTGATCGAGTCCGAACCCGCGACCGCCGCCTGGGCGGTGAAACTGGGCGGCATCCTGCGCCGGGTGCTGACCGAACTCGCGCACAACGAGTCCGACGCCCTCGCCTGGATCGCCGCCCACCGCGGCCACAACACCGCCCGCCTGGCCAAGGGCGCTGCCCGGCTCGCCCGCGAGACCACCCTGGGCCGGGACATCCCCGCGAGCCGGGTCCTGACCGAGGACCAGATCAGGGCCGTACGCTGCCCGGTCCTCGGCGTGTACGGCGGCGACTCGGACCTGGTGGACCTGGTGCCGCTGAAGAAGGCGCTGCTCACCGACTTCCGGCCGGTCGTACTGCCCGGGCACGAGCACTCGGTGCTGGTCGAGGCGGCCCCGGCCGTCGGGGGGCACATCCTTGACCTGATCCACTCCGTCGGTGACGTGCGGGCGGGGGTCAGGTGAGCCGGTTCCTGTTCGTCGTCCCGCCACTGGTCGGACACATCAACCCGGCCGTCGGCGTCGCCGCCCGGCTCACGGCGCGCGGACACCGGGTGGCCTGGGTGTGCGCCGACCCGGCGCTGGTCCGCCGGCTCGCGGGCGAGAACGCGGAGGTGTTCGCCTGCGCGGGCCCGGTGCCGGGCGCCGAGGGCGCCGTACGACCGCCCGACCTGCGGGGTGCGGAGGCGCTGAAGTTCCTGTGGGAGGGCTATCTGGTGCCGCTCGCCGACGCGATGGCGGCGGGCGTCCGTGCGGCCGCCGGGCGATTCGGCCCCGACGTGGTCGTCGCCGACCAGCAGGCCTTCGCCGGTGCCCTGGTGGCCGACCGCCTCGGCCTGCCCTGGGCGACCTCCGCCACCACCTCGGCCGAGTTCACCGGCGCCTACGACGGCATGCCCAAGGTCGCCGAGTGGCTGCGGCAGCGTCTGGCCGGGCTGCGCACCCGGATCGGCGACCCGGCCGGCACCGCCGACCCGCGCTACTCGCCCCACCTGCTGCTCATCTTCAGCACACCCGAATTCATCGGCCCCCAGGCTCCGTTGGGGCAGCGGATCCACTACGTCGGCCCGTCCCTCGCCGACCGCCCCGACGGGCCCGGCTTCCCCTGGGACTGGCTGGACACCGGCCGGGCGAAGGTCCTGGTGACCCTCGGCACCGCCAACGCCGACGCCGGGGGCCGCTTCCTCGCCGAGTGCCGCACCGCGCTGCGCGAACGCGCCGACCGGGTGCAGGCGGTACTCGTCGACCCGGGCGCCACCCAGCCCGCCGACCTGTCCGACAAGGATGTGCTGATCCTGCCGTCGGTGCCCCAGCTCCCGCTGCTGGAACGGATGGACGCGGTCGTCTGCCACGCCGGACACAACACGGTGTGCGAGGCGCTGTGGCACGGTGTCCCGCTCGTCGTGGCGCCCATCCGCGACGACCAGCCCGTGGTGGCCGCCCAGGTCGTGGACGCGGGCGCCGGCGTCCGGGTCCGCTTCGGCCGGGTCACCGCACCCCGGCTGGGCGCGGCCCTCGACACCGTCCTGCAGGACCGCGCCCACCGGGCCGCCGCCACGCGCGTCCGCGCGGCGTTCCGCGCCGCGGGAGGCGCCCGCGCGGCCGCCGACCACCTCGAACGACTGGCAGCACGAAGCAGCGGAGGGACGACGGAGAACCGATGAGCGACCACAGTGACAAGAGCGAGCGCATCGCCGCCCTGCGCCCCGCCTACCTGGACGACCTCGCCGACGGCACGGAACGCTTCTTCGCGCCCCGCCGCACCGCCTGCCCCTGGTGCACGTCGAGCAGCCTGACGACCCGCCTGCACACCACCGACCTGCTCCAGCACAAGCCCGGCCACTTCACCCTCGACCGCTGCAGGGACTGCGGACACATCTTCCAGAACCCCCAACTGACCGAAGAGGGGCTGGAGTTCTACTACCGCGACTTCTACGACGGCCTGGGCGAACAACGGATGAGCGGCACCTTCGGCGGTCGCACCGCGATGTACCGGGACCGCGCGCAGGCGATGGCGCCGCACGACCCCACCCCGAAGAACTGGCTCGACGTCGGCACCGGCCACGGCCATTTCTGCGAGGCCGCCCGCACCGTCCTGCCCGGCACGTCCTTCGACGGTCTGGACTTCACCGACGGCGTCGAACTCGCGGCCCGCGAGGGCCGCGTGGAGCATGCCTACCGCGGCGCCTTCCCCGACCTCGCACCCGAACTCGCCGCCCGCTACGACGTGGTGAGCATGTTCCACTACCTGGAGCACAGCGCCGGCCCCGACCGTGAACTCCGCGCCGCCCACGAGACCGTACGCCCCGGCGGTCATCTGCTCATCGAGGTGCCGGACCCGGAGAGCCGCTACGCCCGGCTCCTCGGCCGCTGGTGGCTGCCCTGGCTCCAGCCGCAGCACCTGCACTTCATACCGGTCGCCAACCTGCGCCGGCGGCTGACCGAACTCGGCTTCACGGTGGTCGCCGAGCAGCACGCCGAGCCGCACGACCCGGTCGACCTGCTCGCCGCCGTCTGGCTGGCCCTCGACCACACCGCCCCGCGCGACGACGCACCCTGGCTGCCCGAACCTCCCGGCGCCCTCCGCCGTGCCCTGCGCACCGCGCTCCTGCTGGCAGGCGTCCCCGCCCTGCTCACGGCCACCCTGCTCGACCGCTTCGCGGTACGCCCACTCTCCCACCGCCTCGGCCTGTCCAACGCCTACCGCCTGGTGGCCCGCCGCGAGTGACCCCGCTCAGCGCGCTAGGTCCTGTCGTCAAATTCCCGTCGTCGCCCGAAGGGCGGCCTCGCGGCGTCTGGTGCGTGCTCTCGGCGTGCCGGGCGGAAGTCCTCG
>NZ_VISR01000037.1 GCF_007827595.1 Streptomyces sp. BK340 | reverse complement strand
GTACGCCCGAACGCATCCGCCTTCTCCGAACCACCCTTGCCGTCCAGCGAGACACTCTGGATGTTGCCGTTCAGATGCTGGTAGAACCACCAGCCCGCGCCGGCTGTCACCACGACGAGGACGGACAGGCATATCGCGAGGATCTTCAGCACGCGTTTGCCGCGCCCCGCCGGGCGGGCCCGGCGCGCCGAACGCCTGCTGCCGTGCGACCGTGAGCCGCCCTGCGCGCGGGATGCGGCCCGGGCCGCGGCCCGGCCTCCCGGGCGCGGTCCGTCGGGCTCGCCCGTGCGCTGTCCGGGCACCCGGGCGCTGCGGCTGCGCGTGGCCTGGCCACCCCGGCCGTCCCACGGCTCGCTCATCTACCCACTCCCACGACGGTCGGGCCCATCACCTTGGTTGCGTGATTGCGCAATCTAACAAACCCATGGCCCGAGCAGCACAGATCCACACACAATTCACAGCTGAGGCACCCCGCGGTCCGGCTGGAGCCTGCGCGCGGCGCGGGAGCCGG
This sequence comes from Streptomyces sp. BK340, assembly GCF_007827595.1. Lineage (GTDB taxonomy): Bacteria > Actinomycetota > Actinomycetes > Streptomycetales > Streptomycetaceae > Streptomyces. Next base: position 93,346 of record NZ_VISR01000037.1, on the reverse strand, counting down.
CCGCCAGGAGACCGGCGGCGTACACGGCCAGGACGGCGACGAGCAGGACGTAGTACAGGACCGGGAGGCCGGTCAGGCCGAGCACCGGGCCGAGCGGTGACGGCGGGAGCGCCAGGCCGATGGCGGCGAGGGCGAGCGCGGCCCAGGTGACCGGGCCCGGCCTGCGGCGGCCGGCGGTGTGCCGGCCGGCCCGGAGCAGCACCATGACCAGGGCCTGGGTGAGGAGGTTCTCGGTGAACCATCCGGAGTGGAAGACCGCCTCGTCGTCCCCGGTGCCCGGCCCGTGCAGGGCCAGCGCGAGGACGGCGAAGGTGACGAGGTCGGCGACCGCGTTGAGCACTCCGAAGCCGGTGATGAAGCGCAGCAGGTCGCGCGGGCGCAGTTCCGTCGGCCGGCGCGGCACCGAGGGGTGCGGGCGGTCGTGGGCGAAGGCGAGCTGGGCGGCGTCGAAGCAGAGGTTCTGGGTGAGGACCTGCGCCGGGAGCATCGGCAGGAAGGGCAGGAGCAGGCCCGCGGAGAGCATCGCGATCACGTTGCCGAGGTTGGAGGAGAGCGTGATGCGCAGGTAGGTGGCGATGTTGCCGCCCGCGTGCCGGCCCGCCGCCACGGCCTGGTCGAGCGCGGTCAGGTCCTTCTCGGCGAGTACGACGTCGGCGACCTCGCGCGTCACGTCGGCGGCCGCGCGCGGGGCGATGCCGACGTCGGCGGTGCGCAGCGCGGGGAGGTCGTTGACGCCGTCGCCGAGGAAGCCGACGGTGTGTCCGGCGGCGCGCAGGGCCCGGATGATCCGGGCCTTGTGGTCGGGGGTGCAGCGGGCGAAGACCGTCGTACGGCGGGCGAGCGCGGAGAGTCCGGCGTCGGTGAGGGTGTCGACGCGGCCGGCGTCGGCGATCGCTTCTCCGGTGACGGGGATGCCGAGGTCGCGGCAGGCGCGGGCGGCGGTGCCGGGGTGGTCGCCGGTGAGGATCTTCACGGTGACACCGCGGTCGGTGAGGTTCTTCAGCGCGTCGGCGGCGGTGGGCGCGAGCGCGTCGCGCAGGGTGACCAGGCCGCGGAAGGTGAGGCCGCGTTCGTCGGCCGGGGTGTAGGCGCGGGTGCGCGCCGGGCGTTCGGCGGTGGCGACCGCCAGGACGCGCAGGCCGTCGTCGGCCTGCGCGGCGGCGCGGCCGGTCAGGCTCCGGCGCTCCTCGTCCGTCAGCGCGCAGCGCTCCAGGACGGCCCGGACGTCTCCTTTCACGACCAGGGTGTGCCGGCCGAGGCGGCCCGGGGTGCGGACGACGGCGGTGGCGAGCCGGCGCGCCGGGTCGAACCCGACGGCCGCCACACCGTCGTACGCCATGAGGTCGTCCGGGTCGGCGCTCTCCAGGAGCGCCTCGTCAAGGGCGTCGGGTTCCGGCAGGTCGGCGAGGTGCAGGGTCCACCAGGCGTTGACGGCGGCCCAGTGCAGCACCTCGGGATCGTCCCGGCCGTCGGGGCCGAGGGCGCGGTGCGCCACCGGCCGGTCCTGGGTGAGGGTGCCGGTCTTGTCCAGGCACAGCACGTCGACGGCGCCGAGGTCGTGCAGGGCGGGCAGCCGTCTGACGATCACCCCGTGCGTCCGGGCGAGCAGCGAGGCGCCGCGGGCCAGGCAGGTGGTGACGAGGACCGGCAGCATCTCGGGGGTGAGCCCGACGGCCACCGCGACGGCGAACGGCAGTGTCTCCAGGCCGCGTCCGCGCAGCGCCGCGTTGGCCATCAGAACCAGCGGCGGGGTCAGCAGCATGAACCGGATCAGGATCCAGGAGATGCCGTGGACGGAGCGGTCGAAGGCGCTCGCCTCCCGCCGCCCGGCCGAACGGCCCTGGGCGGCGGCGAACCGGGTCCGCGCGCCGGTCGCGGTGACGACCGCGGTGGCGCTTCCGGAGACGACGCTGCTGCCCTGGAAGCAGCACTGCCGCTGCTCGAACACCCCGCCGGCGCGGTGCGGGGCGTCCGACGCGGACTTGGCGAGGGGCGCCGACTCCCCCGTCAGCGCGGACTGGTGCACCGTCAGGCCGTGTGCCCGCAGCAGTCGTACGTCCGCCGGCACCAGGTCGCCCGGTCCCAGCCGGACCACGTCCCCCGGGACCAGCTCGTCCGGCGGGAGTTCCCGGCTCGTGGGCGGCGCGTCCTCGGCGGCGCGGCGCACCACCGTGGCGGTGGTGGCGACCAGGTCCCGCAGGGCGGCCGTGGACCGGTCGGCCCGGTGCTCCCCGGTCGCCCGCAGCACGCAGCTCACCACGACCAGGAGGAGGATCACCGAGGCGGTCCCCCAGGCGAGGACGGCCGCCGACACCAGCCCGAGACAGAGCAGGACCGCGGTGAAGGGGTCCCGCAGGCTGCGGACGAACAGCTGCGGCCAGGTGGCTTCCCGCAGCGCCGGGAGCACGTTGTCGCCGAACCGGGCCAGCCGCTCCTGCGCCTGCGCCTCCGTCAGGCCCCGGGGACTCGCGTCCAGCTTCCGCAGCACTTCGAGCACGGTCGGCGCGGAGCGCCCGGGACGGGACCGTGCGCCGGCCGCCCGGTCGCCGCCGAACGCCGTCGGGGCACCGGTGTCCGGCGCCCTCGCGTCCGGACCCGGCGGCGCGGTGCTCTCAGCCACCGGTCCCGCGCAGCCGGCAGGCCGGCGCGGAGGCCTGCTGCGACCGTGCGGTCAGCTGCCCGACCAGCACCCGCACGACGGTCACGATGTCGGGGTCGTCGATGTAGTAGACCTGCCGGCGGCCCTCACGGCGGGAGCTGACGAGCCCGGCGAGCTTCAGCTTGGCCAGGTGCTGGCTGACCGCGGGCAGCGCACCGCCCACCCGGTCGGCGAGGTGCGTCACATCGCTCTCGCCCTGCGCCAGCGCCCACATCAGGTGCAGCCGGGCCGACGAGGCGAGCAGCCCGAAGGCGGCGGCCGCCGCCGCCAGCACCTCGGCGGGCGGGTCCTCGAAGCCACCGGCGCTCTCCGTCACAGCCCTCTCCCGTCCCGTCCCGTGCACAGCCGACGCACATACGCCCGCTCATGGTACGGACGCGTCCGGGGCCGGCTTCTGACGTGCGGCCCGGTCTCCCCGTTCCCTCATCAGCAGTTCCTCCAGGCGGCCGAGCAGAAAGGGGACGACCGCCCGCTCCAGGAGCGCCAGTTCCCACGTCTCCCGCGCTCGCTTCACGTCCGGGACGTCGCCGGCCGGGGTATCGCCCGCACCCGCGGCGCGGTCACGCCTGGCCACCGCCACCCACCGCCAGGCCGCCTTCACGGCGGACAGGGCCGTCACGAGCACGGCCGACGGGGACAGGGGTCCGCCCGCACGGCGTGCCGCCGCCTCATCGCTCACACCCTCCGCCGCGGACCGGGCGCGGAGGTATTCCTGGTACTCGACGGTCACCGCCGCGGTGATGGCGGTACGCGCCCGTACCGCCCGGGTGCGCAGCTGCTCCCGGTCGGCCACTCCCTCCGCGCGGTCGAGGGCGTCCAGCACCTGTGGGGAGTTCAGAGCCTGATCGAGCAGACGCTCGAAGACGACGGCGGTCTCCGGCACCGACGGTCCAGCACGCGTCATGTGTCCCCCGGTGAAGCTGAACTACGGGCGAGGACTGGCGAGTCTAATAGTTCCCGGATTGCGCAACCATTAAAGACTCACCCCCGCGGGCGATTCCAACGATCTTGAAAGCGGTCAAGTCGCGTGGTACGGCGGCCTTCTCGGGTCTTCTTGTGTCATGTTCCGGATACGCCCGCTCGACCATTCGTTTACCTCTGCTTTGCGAATGCCTGGTGATCTGACGGGCGTTGGACAACGCATCCGCCGACGCCACAAGGAGTCATCCACATGCCACGGAAGGGGAGGCCGGCGTCCGGCCTCCCCTTCCGCTGTGTGTCAGAGGCCGGCCGACCGGTCCCGGGCCGGCCGGACCGGCGTGCGGGGCGAGCCGGCCACGGAGGCGGCCCTCGTGATCCGGGCGCGCCGCTGGGTCAGGCCTGCGGTCAGGGCGGAGAGCGCGAGTGCGGAGGCCGCCGAGACGACGCCGCCCAGGACCAGCGTGGAACGGGCACCGAAGGCGTCCGCCAGCAGGCCCACCAGCGGGGCGCCCACGGGGGTGCCGCCGAGGAGGACCAGGAAGTAGACGGACATGACGCGGCCCCGCACGTCCGGGCCCGCGTGGAGCTGGGTGAGCGCGTTGGCTGTGGTGGTCACGGTCACCGCGGCGAAACCGGTGGGGATCAGCAGGGCCATGAACGCGCCGTAGCCGGGTGTCAGGCCCAGCGTCGCTTCCAGTGCCCCGAAGACGACCGTGGTGGTGATCAGGCGTCGGATGCCGGGAGGCTTCCCGCGGCTCGCCCCGCGGACCGCGCCGGTGAGGCTGCCCAGGGCGTAGGCGGCGGACAGGCAGCCGAAGCCGGCGGCTCCCGTGTGGAAGACCGTGACGGCCACGAGCGAGATGGTGACCTGGAAGTTGAGGCCGAAGGTGCCGACGAAGGCGATGACGCTCATCGGCAGCAGCAGTTCCGGGGTGGACGTGATGCCGCGGAACGCGTCGCGCAGCCGGGTGGGGCCGGGCCGGGTACGGCCGTGACCGCCCGGCCCGTCCGTGCGGATGGTGATCAGGCCGTACAGGACGGCCAGGTACGAGGCGGCGTTCACCAGGAACACCGGGCCGGTGCCGAAGGCGGCGACGGCCAGGCCCGCCAGGGCGGGACCGAGGATGCGGGCCACGTTGAACTGGGCGGAGTTCAGGCTGACCGCCGTGACCAGGCGCTCCTTGGGGACCAGTTCGGAGATGTACGCGTTTCGGGCGGGACTGTCCACTGCGGTGGCGGTGCCCAGGGCGAAGGCCAGCGCGTAGACGGACGGCAGGTTCACCGCCCCGGTGACGGTCAGCAGCCCGAGCAGGAGCGACTGCACGCCCATGGCCGTCTGGGTGAGGAGCAGAAGCCGCCGCTTGGGGTACCGGTCGGCCAGGACGCCACCGGTCAGGCCGAACAGGGTCTGGGGAAGGAACTGCAGTGCGGTCACGATGCCGACCGCACGGCCGCTGTTGCCCGTGAGGTGCAGGACGAGCAGGTCCTGGGCGGCCCGCTGCATCCACGTGCCGATGTTGGAGGCCAGCTGTCCGAGCAGGTAGCGACGGAAGTTCCGGAGGGTGAGCACGGCCGTCATGGGCATGGGGAGGCCCGCGCTCATGACCGCTGACGGGCATGGGTGCCGGTGACCGGCACCTCCGCGTCGTCGACGTGATGGAAGGTCGGGTGGGGGTGCATGAGGAACGCGTGGTGGGAGATGTTCCAGGCGTAGGCGCCGGCCATCGCGAAGGCGACCCGGTCGCCGACGCGCAGCCGTTCGACCCTGACCCGGCGGGCCAGGACGTCCTTGGGCGTGCACAGCTGTCCGACCAGCGTCACCGGCTCGTCACGGGCCTCCGGTCGCTCCCAGTGCCGTGGCCAGGCGTCGTCGGGGATCACCTCGAAGGGCTGGTCGTGCTGTTTCGCGGCCGGGGTGCGCAGATGGTGGGTGCCTCCGCGCAGCACGGCGAACGCCTGCCCACGGCTGAACTTGACGTCCAGGACCTGGGTGACGTACCAGCCGCAGTAGGCGGTGACCGAGCGGCCGGGCTCGATCCGCAGGGTGAGACGAGGGTGGCGGGACAGGAGCCGGCGCAGTCCGGCACCGAAGGCCGGCCAGTCGAACCTCCGTGCCGGATGGTCGTAGTCGACACCCATCCCGCCTCCGACGTTGACCTCGGCCAGGTCGGTTCCGCGCCGGCGCGCCCAGCCCTCGGCCCAGGCCAGTACCTCGTCGATCAGGGCCAGTTGGGCCGTGGCCCGCAGACCGCTGGCCAGGTGGAGGTGGAGGCCGCGCAGTCGGACGCGCGGGTCGCAGTCGATGACCTCCAGACAGCGGTCCAGCTGTGCGGGATCCATGCCGAAGGGGCTGGGGTGCCCGCCCATCGCGAGTGCGGCCCGCCCGACGTCGACGGGCAGGTTGACGCGCAGCAGGGCGTCCACGGTCCGCTCGCCCAGCAGGGTGGTGACGAGGCGCAGTTCGTGTTCGCTCTCGATGTGCAGGCGCTCCACTGCGCAGTCCAGTGCCCGGGCCAGCTCCGCCTGTGTCTTGCCGGGGCCTCCGAAGGCGATCGGCGCGTCGGGGACGAGCCCGCGGACGTGGCTCAGTTCACCGCCGGAGGCCACCTCGAACCCGTCGACGTACCCGGCCAGTGTCCGCAGGATCAGGGGATCGGAGTTGGCCTTGGCCGCGTACAGCAGCTCGACGCGCTCCGGCAGTACGGCCCGGATCGCGTGGACGTGCCGGCGCAGGTCGGCCAGGTCGTGGACGTACGCGGGCAGGTCGTCGTCACGGATCCGGGCGACCCGGTCGAGCACTGCGGACCTCACCGGACCACCTCCCGGGGGAAGTCCGCGCCGAGCGGGCTGGTCACAGGGACGTAGGTGGCGTGCCGGTCTGCCTTGCGGGCCCAGCGCAGCAGGAGGTTGGCCTTCGCGGGCAGCGGTACTCCGGACAGCAGGGCGCGCAGACGCGGCGGTTCGGCGGCCGTGCGGGCGTAGGCGTCGAGGTGGTCGGTGACCAGGCCCCAGAGGGCCGGTTCCAGCCGCGGGTCGAGGTCGGCCAGGGCGCCGAGCAGTTCGGCGGCGTGGTTGACCAGGAGGCAGTACGCGACCCGGTTCCACCCGTGTTCGGCGTCGTAGGTGAGGGGGCCCCGGACGTCTTCGGGCAGGTCGCGGAGGGTGCTCTGGTGATGCCCCGGCAGCAGCTTGGTGCCTTCCAGGTCGCGGAAGAGCATCTGTGCCGGGGTGCCGTCCGCGTGCACACCGACGACGACGTTCTGCAGATGGGGCTCCAGTACGACGCCGTGCTCGAAGTAGGCGGCCAGCACCGGTGGCAGCAGCAGCCGCAGGTACGCGTCCCACCAGGCCAGGACGTCCCCGTCGCCGCGGGCGAGGAGGTGGGAGACATGGGCTGTGCTCGTGGGGTACTCGTCCGCCACCGCGGCGGCGAGCAGGGGTGTCACCCCGGGACGCAGGTGGTGGCGCAGCCCGGAGCGGACGACGACGCCGAGACCCTCCAGGAGGGCGGTGTCGCCCCGCGCGTCGAGTGTGCGGTAGCCGGGCTCGGCCAGCAGCGCGCATCCCGGGAAGCGGGCGGTCAGCCCGGCGAAGAGGGGCTGGAGCAGCCGGTTGAGGGCGACGCCGCCGGTCAGTTCGTAACCGGCGTGTCTGCGGACGCAGTTGGTGAGGCGGACGTTCAGGCTGAACTTCAGGAAGGTGTCGGTGTCGGGGTGGTAGAGCGTGCGCACCGACGCGGTCGGCACCAGCTCCGGTCCGCTCACCCCGGTGTCGACGACATCGCCGCGGGCCACAGCCTCGCGCAGCCGGTCGTGTCCTTCCAGCAGCCGGTACTGCCAGGGGTGCACCGGCAGCACCGCGAAGCCCGGCTCGGGCGCCGGACACAGCGCGTCCATGTCGTGCAGCTCGCCCTCCTCACGCACGAGGCGGTGCCGGACGGCCAGGTGGCGCAGCCGGAAGCGCGCGCCGGTCTCGGGGCCGTACGCCAGCCAGTCCACCGGGTCGCCGGTGCGGGCCTTCGGAGTGGGGTGGAAGCGATGGCCGAACACCAGGGACTGCTCGGACGCAACGTACGGGTCCGCGTGCGGTGCGACGTCGGCCCGCTCCTCCAGCGCGGTGCGGATCGTCTCGCGGCTGTCGGCCACCTGGGCCAGGAACTCCTCGTTGACGACACCCGTACGCAGCTCCAGTTCGTCCCGGATGTGACCGGCCAGCTCCCGCCAGCCGACGGTCACCCAGGCGTCCCCGTCGAGCCGCTGCACCGTGCCCTGGAAGCGATGGGCTCCGATCAGGGAGACGCGGCGCAGCCGGGCGCGCAGCAGGAGGCCCCGACGGGGCAGCCGCAGCAGGAGGTGGCCGTCGTCGACGGTCACCTGATGCTCGGGGGCGGACACCTCGCGGATCAGGCAGTTGAGCAGCGTGTGGGCGGTGACGGCATCGGCCGTCCGCATCGGTTCGGCGGCCGGTTCCGTGACGACGGTGGCGGCGGTCCTGTGGTCGGGGGCAGTGCCGGTGGTCATACGGTCGCTCCAGGGGGACGGCGGTCGGTGGCGGATCTCATCGGCACAGCGCCAGGGGGTTGGGCACGGACGTCCACTGCGCCCTGCCCGGGTCCTCGGCCAGACGCATGGCGACGGTCGCCTTCAGCGGCATCGTGTCGCCGAAGAACGCCGCCGCGTCCTCGTGGTCCGGCAGGCCGGCGTACACCCGGCGGCCGACCTCGGCCACCGCGCCCCACGACGCCCGGGGGTCGGCCGCCCGGGTCCGCGTGAGAACGTCGACCAGCTCGCTGAAGACCCCGCTGATCAGAGCGCCGAACAGCTTGGTGCGCAGCGCGTCCGCGTCGTCGCCCGCACGGGTGCCGAGCAGCGGCGGCAGCGCGAAGCCGCACCGGGCCAGGCGGCGGGGGCTGACTCGCACGCCGTCCAGATCCCGGTAGAGCACCCGCACCGGCCGCCCTTCGCGCAGCACGACCAGGGTGTTCTGGCCGTGCGCTTCCAGGGCCACCCCCATGGACAGCAGGGTGAGCGCGGGCGGCAGGACGAGCTCGGCGAGGTCCGTCAGCCAGCGCACCGGGTCTCCCGACAGCACGGTGGCTCCTGTCGCGTGGACGGCGGTGAGCGGAACCGCGATCTCCCCGGCGTCGAGGTGGCACTCGGTCGACTCCCGGATCATCGCCGCGAGGCTCGCCGAGGGCTGTCCGTCCACGCACACCGCGCCGCCGCCCAGTTCACGCAGGACACGAAGGCTGCTGCCGTACCCCGCCTTGTCGATGACGGCCGAGACCAGGTCGGACAGCGGGGGCCCGTCGGCGACCTCGGGCGGGGAGATGGTGCGCCGGTAATTCGTGACCTGCACGTCGAGCGCCGTCTTGATGTGGCAGCCCGGCAGGACGCCCAGCGGTGCCAGGGTGCGCAACGACAGCAACGGTCGGGCCGGGATCGTCTCCTCCATGACGACCAGGTCGGAGCGGTGCGACAGCACGTGCTCCCGCTGCCAGGGATGCAGCGGGAGCAGGATCGTGTCGCCGTCGCGCAGGTGCCGTGGCCAGACACCGGCCCCCTGCCAGCGATCGGCCGGGACACGGAGCAGCGCCAGCTGGACGATGGGGTGGTGCTCGGGAGCGTAGGCGAGCACCTCGGCGATCGACATGCCGGTACGCGTCCGGCAGCAGGGATGCTGGGGATGCCCGTCGACCACCGCCTGCTCGGCGTCCGCCGAGTCGTTCAGGGGGGCGGCCCGGACCGTGTTCGCGGCCCTGGCCAGAGCAAGGTTGACCACGCTGTTGTCGAGTTCGGTCGCGAGGCGCACCGCCGCGGGGGTACGCAGGCCGAGCTGGGCGAGGAGCTGGGCCGGCCCGGTGACCGGCCCCTGCGGCCCGGACACGGTGAAGTCGTCGGGCACCTCGGCGAACGGGCGGGCACAGGACTCGGCGGCCGAGAGTGAGCCGCCTCCTCGCAGTCCGACCACCAGGGTGCCGGATTCACGGCGGTGTCCGGTCACACCGGGCACGGGTTCTCGTGCGAGGGCTCCCCACAGCCGGGCGAGCACGGTGGCGCGTGCTCCCGGGAGGGCGGTCGTGAAGGGCTCCACCAGATCCGGTCGTGTGCGGCTCAGTTCGTCCATGGGCATGGGCTGTTCCCGGGTGCGTGGGGGGACGGTGTCAGCCCGGAAAACGCTACGGGAGCACGATCAAGCGGATTTCCAGAGCAGAGACAGGGGGCGTCTCGAATTTCGTCGGACAATCGCGTCACTCCGGATTTCCCGAGCCGATTCCACTGCGGTCGCCCCGACCGTTCGGACTGACCCTGGATCAGTTTTCGACTGTGTTCCGGGGTTGCGTCGGCCCCGGAGAACCGGTGAATTCACCCTGTGTTCGAGGTCTTAACCATTTCCTGACTCTTTGCTGGACAAGTGCTGGATGCCGTCATCACGCCGCGTCCGGCAATTACGTCGTACGAGTGGCGAAAGGATCACCGGCTCGGGGGAGGTTCCGGCGTTTGCGCCGCGCACTCCGACCGGAGTCTGTGAGCCTTTCGGCATGCGTGTCTTGCTGATCGAGGACGACGACCGGGTGGCCGGGCCGCTGGTGGAGGGACTGCGCCGTTTCGGGTTCACCGTGGAACACGCCAGAAAGGGTGCCGACGGCCTCGCGGCGCCGGAGGCGGCGATGGTGCTGCTGGACCTGGGGCTGCCCGACATGGACGGCATCGACGTCTGCCGTGCGCTCCGGTCCCGCTCGTCGGTGCCGATCATCATGATCACGGCCAGGGACGACGAGGTGGACCGGGTGCTCGGTCTGGAGCTGGGCGCGGACGACTACGTCTCCAAGCCGTTCGGGGTGCGGGAGCTCGTCGCCCGGATCCGCGCCGTCACCCGCCGCACCCGCCCCGCGGTGCTGGACACGCGCCGTGCGGAGCCGGACCTTTCCCACGCCCCGCGGCAGCCCGGGACGCCCGAGGTCCAGCGGATCGGCCCGCTGACCATCGACCGCCGCACCCGGCAGGTACATCTGCACGGCTCGCTGATCGCCCTCGCGCCCAAAGAGTTCGACCTGCTCGTCTGCCTCGCCGAAGACCCCGGAGCCGTCTGCTCCCGCAGACAGATCCTGGACACGGCATGGGAACCGCACTACTTCGGCCCCACCAAGACCCTGGACGTCCACATCGCCGCTCTGCGCCGCAAGCTCGGTGACTCCTCCTGGATCGAGAACATCCGCGGAATCGGCTTCCGTCTGGTCCCGCCGGCGCACGCCGACGCCGCGTCCGCCGCGAGGCCGGTGCACGGCGGAGGGCCCACGTGACGCGTCGCCTCCTGTTCAGCCATCTGAGCCTCATACTTCTCGTCCTGCTCGCGCTCGAAGTGCCGTTCGGCGTCTTCTACGCCCGCAGCGAGCTGTCCCGCTTCTCCCACGCGGCCCAGCAGGGGGCGATGACGCTGGCCGAGGTCTGCGAGGACAAGATGGAGCACGGACTGACGGCCGACCTGCCCGAACTGGCTCGCGCGTACGGGCGGCGCACCGGCAGCCGCGTGCTCGTCGCCGGCCGGAAGGGCGTTGTCCTCACCGACACCGCCGCCCTCGCTCCGGTCGGCACGGACCTGTCCGCCGAGCCGGACATCGCCGCCGCACTGCGCGACCGGCCCGCCGTCGGCATCCGGAGCGACCCGTCCGCCGGTGGCGAAGTCCTCTTCGTCGCCGTACCGGGTGGCTCCGGCGCCACGGTCCCCTGTGTGGTGCGGACCGTGTATGTCCTGGCACCGCTCAGGGCGAGGGTCCATGCCACCTGGCTGGCTCTCGCCGTCGTCGGTCTGGGCGTGCTGGCCGCCGTCGCCCTGATCGGCTTCGTGCTCGCCCGCTCCATCACCCGCCCCGTCCGGGCCCTGGAACGCGCCACCGCACAACTCGCCGAAGGCCGGATCACCGATCCGCCGGCCACCGATCACGGGCCGCCGGAACTGCGCCGGCTGGCCGCGTCGTTCACGAGGACCGCGACCCGGCTTCAGCATCTGCTCCAAGCACAGGAGGCGTTCGCCTCCGAGGTGTCGCACCAGCTGAAGACCCCCCTGACCTCACTACGCCTGCGCCTGGAGAATTTCGAGCCGCACCTCGCCCCCTGCGCCCAGGACAGCCTCGACAAAGCGCTGGGTGAGATGGAACGGCTCAGTCGGATGGTGCAGGGGCTGCTCGCGCTCGCCAGGCTGGAGAACTCCGCCATCAGGCCGGAGGCGGTCGATCTCGACGCCGTCGTCGCCGACCGGGCGGCCATCTGGGCAGCCTTCGCCGACGAACAGCACGTCGACATCGTCGTCCCCGGAGCCACGGGCGTTCGCGTGTGGGCGGTCCCGGGAGCACTGGAGCAGATCATCGACAACCTGCTCTCCAACGCACTGCGCGTGTCCCCACCGGGAACCGCGATCACGCTGGCCGCTGTGACCGCCCCGAGGGAAGGCGGCCGTACGCCGCCCGTGGCCGAACTGCATGTGCGCGACCAGGGGCCCGGCATGACCGAGACCGAACGGCAAAGAGCCTTCGACCGGTTCTGGCGGGCCGCTGACGCCGACCACGACGGCACGGGCCTCGGCCTGCCGCTGGTCCAGCGACTCACCCGTGCCGGCGGTGGTGAGGTCACCCTCGAGGCGGCCTCCGGTGGTGGGCTCGACGCCGTCGTCCGCCTCCTGTGCGCCGGAAGCCACCATCTCCGCGGACGCCCGGGTACCCCGGCCGACGGGCACTTCACCGGCCGGCCCGTGGGTCCGTGGTCGACGGCCCGTGCGGGGCGGGGCGGTTGAGCGCGGTGTGACGGGGCCGGACGGGCGGTTCTGTGCGCACGTGCCACGTGCGGGTTCTGTTGTTCGATGGTGCGAAAGGCTGATTCGTCATAACCCGGACGGGTAAACCACCGTTTCTTCGTTTGCGGGCGAGTGCCCGCGACCTTGTATGGAAGGCAGGGAACCTTAATGAAGCGGGTTACCCGAAACAGCGTGATCGCCGTCGTGGCCGCCACGGGCGCGATGGCCGTGGCGACTTCGGCGCACGCCGACTCGGTGGCGAACGGCTCCACGTCCGGTTCGCCCGGTGTGGTCTCCGGCAACACCATCCAGCTCCCCGTGCACATCCCGGTGAACGCCTGCGGGAACACCGTGAACGTGGTGGGGCTCCTGAACCCGGCCGCGGGCAACGCCTGCGCCAACACCGGCGGCGCGGGCGGCGCGGGCGGCAACTCCGCCCAGGCGGCGGCCGAGGGCAAGACCGCGGACTCCCCCGGCGTCATCAGCGGCAACACCATCCAGCTCCCCGTGCACGTCCCGGTGAACGCCTGCGGGAACACCGTGAACGTCGTGGGGCTGCTGAACCCGGCCGCGGGCAACTCCTGCGCCAACGCCGGCGGCGCGGGCGGCAACTCCGCCCAGACGACGGCCCGGGGCACGGCCACGGACTCCCCGGGCGTCATCAGCGGCAACAACGTCCAGCTGCCCGTGCACCTGCCGGTGAACGTCAGCGGCAACACGGTGAACGCGCCCGGGGTTCTCAACCCGGTGCTCGGCAACACGTCCGTGAACGGCGGCTCCAGCGTCACCACCACGCCGCCGGTCAAGACCCCGCCGGTCCAGACCCCGCCGGTCCAGACCCCGCCGGTCCAGACCCCTCCGGTCCAGACCCCTCCGGTTCAGACCCCTCCGGTCCAGACTCCGCCGGTTCAGACTCCGCCGGTTCAGACTCCGCCGGTCCAGACCCCTCCGGTCCAGACCCCTCCGGTCCAGACCCCTCCGGTCCAGACCCCTCCGGTCCAGACCCCGCCGGTCCAGACCCCTCCGGTGAAGAAGCCGCCCGTCCCCGTTAACCACCCGCAGCCGGGTCACACCATCACCGTGCACCCCGGCACGACCCCGCTCGCGCACACCGGTGCGGACGGCATGCTGCCCGTCGCCGGCGCGAGCGTGGCCCTGCTCCTCGGCGGAACCGTTCTCCGCCGGCGATTCCGCGCCACGTCAGCACGCTGACCCGACCCACGGCGTCCGCGCCCCGGCAATGACGCTCGCCTGCGCATTGCCGGGCAAGCAGAAGCCGGAAATCTTGATCCACTCGAGACTGCCGGTTCCGGGCAATGTAGATCCTGGCCGGATACCGTCATCCTCCAGCCGGCGCCGGGAACGGTGCCGTCGCCCAGGGGATCAGGAGTCGTAGTGGCAGTGAAGATACGCAGACCGGGAGCCGCCGCCGTCGCACTCGCGGCAGCAGCGGCGACCGCGGTCGTATGGGGCCCCGCCCTGCCCGCCGCCGCATCCGGGTACACGGCGTCGGCCGGTCCGTGGAGCACCGCGGCCGGCGTGACCGGCTCGGACGGCCGGCAGAGTCTGATCGACGTCCAGGTGGCCGGTGACGGCACCGCGTTCGCGCTGTGGCGCGACCAGCAGGCCGGGGCCGCCGACTGGGAGATCCGGGCCGCCGTCCGGCCCGCCGGCAGCGGCACGTGGGGGACGCCCAGGACGCTGCTCACGAACCAGGGCGCGAACGCCCGGGCCGTGCTGGCGGTGACCGCCGACGGCGGTGCCGTGGTGACCTGGCTGACCGGCAACGGCGCCGACGGATCGCTGGCCGCCCGTTTCACCACCTGGGACGCGGCGGCGGGCGCCTGGTCGGACCCGGGCACGCTCGCGACCCACGACGGCCTGGACATGTCCACTCCGCGTCTCGCCGCCGCGGCCGACGGCACCGTCACCGCCGTGTGGGACCAGGGTGACGGCTCCCTGCACTACCAGGTGATGACCGCCACCCTCGCCCCCGGCGCGTCCGCCTGGTCCGCGGCCGAGCAGCTGGGCTCCTTCTCCAGCGGCTCGTTCTGGAGCCTCGACCTCGCGGTGGCCCCCGACGGAGCGGCCACCACGGTGTGGGAGACCCGCGACAAGCTCGACGACGACAAGCACGTCGTCTCCACCGTCACCCGCTCCTCCGCCGGCGGCGACTGGAGCAGCCCCGCGGTCCTGCCCGGCACCACCGCCGCCTCCGGCGACGCGCAGGTGTCGATGGACGCGCACGGCCGCACCACCGTGCTGTGGCACGACGCCGGTGCCGCCACGAACAAGACCGACCTGAAGTCCGCGACCCGGACCTCGCCCACGGGGGACTGGGGTTCCGCGCAGACCGCGGTCGCCTCGATCGACGACGGCGACGACAGCGGCCCGCTGGCCGCCCCCGACGGGGACGTCACCTACGTGTGGGAGGGCTGGAGCAGCAGCGCCGGCACCCCGGTCGTGCAGACCGCCACCCGCAGCGCCGCCACCGGCACCTGGTCCGCGCCGAAGACGCTGTCCACCGGGTACGTCGACTGGCAGGTGTCCGCCGCCATCGGCGCCGACGGCACCGTCCAGGTGGTGTGGCCGCAGACGCCCTCCATCGACAACGGCGACGACCACTACCTGGAGTGGGCGGTCCGGGCCGACGGCACGTGGAGCAAGGCGACCGCCCTCAACAGCACGCCCGTCGCCGACGTCCCCGACACGGACGCGCTCTCCGGTGAGATCGCCGCCGGACCCGACGGCCGGGCCACGCTGGTGTGGCGCAAGGCGGTGGACATCTCCCCCGGCAGCTACACCTCGCAGCTCTGGGCCCAGTCCCAGACGCTGCTGACCAAGCCGGAGATCACCTCCAAGGCCGTCGTCGGCGGGACCGCCCGCACCGGCTCCAAGCTCACCTGCAACGCCGCCTGGACCGGCTACAACGCCACGGCCGCCTGGTCCTGGCTGCGCGACGGCAAGGCGGTCCCGGGCGCCACCGCCAAGACCCGCACCCTGACCTCCGACGACTACACCCACAAGGTGTCCTGCAAGGTCACGGTCAGCAACGGCGCCGGGGCGACCGGTTCCACCTCGCCGGCCGTCGCGGTCGCCGTCGGCCCCGCCCTGAAGGCCACCAAGGCCCCGGCGGTCAGCGGCACCGCGAAGGTCGGCGCCAAGCTGACCGCCGCCCACGGGACCTGGTCGCCGGCCGCCACTTCCTACAGCTACTCCTGGAAGCGCAACGGCCACACCATCACCGGCGCCACCAGGTCCACCTATGTGCTGGTGCGGGCCGACCGGGGTCAGAAGATCACGGTCAAGGTCACCGCCCACCGCTACGGCTGGACCAACGGATCGGCCACGACCGGGTCCGTGACCGTGCGCTGAGCCGGCCGAACCGTCGTCAGGCCCCGGCCGGCTCCAGCGCGCGGATGATGCGCGTCAGGTCGTCCGGGGCCGCGGCCAGCCGGATCGGGGTTCCGGCGTCGTCGAGTTCGGCGATGTGCCAGCTCCTGGGGACGGTGTCGCCGTCGCTGTCCCGGGCCCGTCGTACGTTCCTGACGGTCAGCCGCTCGACCGGGATGCGCTTCGCCGCGTAGCGGCCCGGGCCGGGGGTCACCGCGGGTGCGCCGTCCCCGAGGGCGATGTGGGTGCCGAAGCCGTGCGGGTTGAAGTCCGTGGGCTCCAGGAACCAGGCGGACACGAACACCTCGTCCTGACCCGGCTGCCGGGCCGCTCCGTCGGCCTCACCCTCCGCCGGCCGGCCGGCCGCCGCAACGCCCTCGGGCGTACGGATGCGGGTCGCGCGCCAGGCCGCGGCGAGCAGGGCCAGGCTGAGCAGCCAGCCCGCGGCCGCCCAGACGATCCGCGTG
This sequence comes from Streptomyces sp. BK340, assembly GCF_007827595.1. Lineage (GTDB taxonomy): Bacteria > Actinomycetota > Actinomycetes > Streptomycetales > Streptomycetaceae > Streptomyces. The sequence continues at coordinate 77,116 of NZ_VISR01000037.1, read as the reverse complement.
GGCGAGGCGAGCAGGTCGGTGGGGTGCAGGAAGCACAGGGGCAGCAGCCACAGGGCGGTGCCCGCGAGGGCGCCCGCGAACGGCAGGGCCGAGGGGAGCACTTCGCCGTCGGGCAGCCGGCGTCCCCGCAGACGCACCAGCACCATCGCCGCCGGGTAGCCCGCGGCCAGGGCCAGCAGCGCCGTCACGACGGCCAGGGAGCGGGCGGTGATGATGTGCTCGTGCCAGCTGTTCCCCGCGCCGGCCACCTCCATCACCTGCCCGCGCCAGACGGTCAGTCGCACGTGGTCGCCGGCCTCGAAGTCCTGGGCCGCATCGGCCGAGACCTGAAGCCGGTGCAGCGGCCGGCTGTCCTTGAAGTACAGCCAGCTGGGCTGCTTGGGCATGTTGACGTCGGTGCGCGCGATGACCGCCGGGACGCTGGTCAGGCAGTTGTCCCGCCCGGCGGCGGGCGTCCCGGCCGCGCAGGGCGTGGCACGGTGCCAGGCCTGCTCGTCCGAGGCGGCGTTCGGGATGAACCACGCGGCCACGCCGGCTGCCACGAGCAGCAGCGCACAGAGGGCCAGCGACCCCACCGTGCCCCTGCCCGCGGTGCGGCGCGGATGCGGTTGAACATTGGTCATGCGCACAGCTTCCGCTCCGGTACGCCACCGGTTCTTGTGCGTATCCCGGCAGTGTCCGGGCGCCCGACCTTGCCGGTTTCCACCGTCCCCGACCTGCGGAGCAGGTGTTCAGGTGATCGCCGTCTCCCGTGGTCCCCGCGCCTGCCGTGCCCGGACCGCCCCGGACCTCGGCAGGCCGAGGACCATCGTGAGCCCGCCGCCGGGCGTGTCCTCGGCGTTCAGCGTGCCGCCGATCGCCTCCGCGAAGCCGCGGGCGACCGCGAGGCCGAGGCCCACTCCGGCGCCGCGGGGTGAGTCGCCGTAGCGCTGGAAGGGTTCGAAGATACGGGACTTGGCCTCGTCGGGCACGCCCGGGCCGCGGTCGACGACGCGGACCTCCACCCGGTCGGCGAGGGCGCTGGCCGCGACCAGGACCGGCTCGCCCGGCGGGCTGTACTTGACCGCGTTCTCCACGACGTTGGCGACCGACCGCTCCAGCAGGCCCCGGTCCACGTCGACCATGGGCAGGCTCTCCGGGATGTCCAGCTCGACGCTGTCCTCGGGTACGCCGCCCAGCGCCATCGGGATCACCTCGTCGAGGTCGGTCTCGCGCAGGAGCGGGGTGACGGTGCCGGTCTGGAGACGGGACATGTCGAGGAGGTTGCCGACCAGGTGGTCCAGGCGGTCGGCGCCCTCCTCGATGGCCGCGAGGAGTTCGGCCTGGTCGGCCTCGGACCATTCGACGTCCTCCGTGCGCAGGGATGTGACCGCCGCCTTGATGCCGGCGAGCGGGGTGCGCAGGTCGTGGCTGACGGCGGCCAGCAGGGCGGTGCGGATGCGGTTGCCCTCGGCCAGTTCCTTGGCCCGGTCGGCCTCCTCCTGGAGGCGCCGGCGGTCCAGCACCACGACGGCCTGCGCGGCGAAGGCGGCCAGCACCCGGCGGTCCTCGGCGGGCAGGACGCGGCCGGTCAGGGCGAGGGACATGTGGTCGCCGGCCGGGACCTCGACGTCCGCGCCCTCGGGCGCGGCGCAGGGGCGCGGGCCCACGCTGCCCGCGCAGGTCCAGGGCGCCACGTCGCTCTCGCGTTCCAGCAGGGCGGCCGACTCCATGCCGAAGGTCTCGCGGACCCGCTCCAGCAGCTCCTCCAGGCCCGTCTCACCGCGCAGCACACTGCCCGCGAGGAAGGAGAGGATCTCCGACTCCGCGCGCAGCCGCGCCGCCTGGTGGGTGCGCCGGGCCGCCAGCCCCACCACCGAGGCGACCGACACGGCCACCCCGACGAAGATGGCGATGGCGACGATGTTCTCCGGGTCGGCGATCGTCAGGGTGTGGACGGGCGGGGTGAAGTACCAGTTCAGCAGGAGGGATCCGACCAGCGCCGAGGCCAGGGCCGGGAAGAGGCCGCCCAGCAGGGCCGCCGCCACCGTCGCCGTCAGGAACAGCAGCATGTCGTTGGCGAGCCCGACGTCCGGGAACACACCGCTCAGCAGCCAGGTCAGCAGGGCGGGCCCGGCGATGCCGACCAGCCAGCCCGAGATGATCCTGGCCCGGCCGAGCCGCGCGCCCCGGGCGACGGGCAGTCCGCGGCCCTTGCCCGCCTCGTCGTGCGTGATGAGGTGGACGTCGAGGTCGGGGCCGGACTCCACGGCCACCGTGGCGCCGACGCCGGGCCCGAAGACGTACTGCCAGGCCTTGCGGCGGGAGACGCCGAGCACGATCTGGGTGGCGTTGACACCGCGCGCGAAGTCCAGCAGCGCGGCCGGTATGTCGTCGCCCACCACGTGGTGGAAGGTGCCGCCCAGATCCTCCACCAGGGTGCGCTGGACGGCCAGCTCCTTCGGGGAGGCCGAGGTCAGGCCGTCGCTGTGGGCTATGTAGACGACCATCACCTCGCCGCCTGCGCCCTTCTCCGCCAGCCTGGCCGCGCGCCGGATCAGGGTGCGCCCCTCGGGGCCGCCGGTGAGGCCGACCACGATCCGCTCGCGCGAGCCCCAGATGGCCGAGACCCGGTGCTCGGTGCGGTACTCCTGGAGATAGGCGTCGACCCGGTCGGCGACCCACAGCAGCGCCAGCTCGCGCAGGGCGGTGAGATTGCCGGGCCGGAAGTAGTTCGACAGGGCCGCGTCGACCTTGTCCGGCTTGTAGATGTTCCCGTGCGCCATACGGCGGCGCAGCGCCTGCGGCGACATGTCGACCAGCTCGATCTGGCCGGCCCGCCGTACGACCTCGTCGGGCACCGTCTCCCGCTGCCGCACCCCCGTGATCGACTCCACCACGTCGCCGAGCGACTCCAGGTGCTGGATGTTCACGGTCGAGACCACGTCGATCCCCGCCGCGAGCAGCTCCTCGACGTCCTGCCAGCGCTTGGCGTTGCGGGAGCCGGGAACGTTGGTGTGCGCCAGCTCGTCCACGAGGGCGACCTGGGGACGGCGGGCGAGGACCGCGTCGACGTCCATCTCGGTGAAGGCGCTGTCCCGGTACTCGATCTCCTTGCGCGGTATCTGCTCCAGGCCGTGCAGCATCACCTCGGTGCGCGGCCGGTGGTGGTGCTCGACGTAGGCGACCACGCAGTCGGTGCCCCGCTCCACCCGGCGGTGCGCCTCGGACAGCATGGCGTAGGTCTTGCCGACGCCCGGTGCCGCGCCGAGGTAGATACGGAGTCTGCCGCGTGCCATGGTCACCCTTCGAAGCGGTAGCCCATACCGGGCTCGGTGATGAGATAGCGGGGACTCGAGGGGTCGGACTCGAGTTTGCGTCGCAACTGGGCCATGTAGACCCGCAGATAGTTGGTCTTGTTGCTCTGGGAGACGCCCCAGACCTCGTGCAGCAGCTGCTTCTGGGTGATCAGGCGGCCGGGGTGGGTGACCAGGATCTCCAGCAGGTGCCATTCGGTCGGGGTGAGACGTACGTCGCGGCCGTCCCGTACGACCTTCTTCGCGAGCAGGTCGACGGTGAACCCGTCCGTCCGCACCAGCGTGGTCTCCGGGACCGTCGGCAGGTCCTCGGCGCGGCGGACGGCGGCCCGCAGCCGGGCCAGGAGTTCGTCCATGCTGAACGGCTTGGTGATGTAGTCGTCGGCGCCGGCGTCGAGGGCGGAGACCTTCTCGTCGGAGGACTGCCGGGCCGACAGGACCAGGATCGGCACCCGGGTCCAGCCGCGTACCGCCTTGATGACGTCGACACCGTCCATGTCGGGCAGGCCGAGGTCGAGCAGCACCACGTCCGGCTGGCGGGCCGCCGCCAGCCGCAGCGCGGTGGCACCGTCGGGGGCCGCGTCGACGCCGTACTTGCGGGCCTGCAGATTGATCACGAGGGCCCGTACGAGCTGCGGGTCGTCCTCCACCACGAGCACCCGGGTCATGGGTGTACGCCTCTCCTGTCATGGCTGCGGGAGCCGGCGGTGCCGGGATGTCTCCCGGGCCGCCGGCTCCCGTGCGGGTCGCGTAAGGCCGTCACTGCTTGGCCGCGAGATCCTTGAGCGCGCTGTTCAGTTCGAGGACGTTCACCCGGGGCTCGCCGATGAAGCCCAGGGTGCGGCCCTCGGTGTGGTCCTTGACCAGCTTCTCCACCTGCGCGACCGGGAGATTGTTCTTCGCGGCGACGCGGTGCACCTGGAGTTCGGCGTACTCCGGGGAGATGGCCGGGTCGAGGCCGGAGCCGGAGGAGGTCACCGCGTCGGCGGGGACGTCCGAGGGCCTGACCGTGTAGCCGGGCACCGAGTTGTCCTTGACGACCGCTGCCCTGGCGTCCTCGACCTGCTTGACCAGGACCTTGCTGTCGGCAGCCAGGTTGGTGGCACCCGAAAGGACCAGCTTGTAGCGGGTGTTGACGCTGTTGGTGCCGAGCCCGTTGGCCGGGCGGCCCTGGAACCACTTGAGGTCGGGCTCCGGGGTCTCCTGACCCTTCTTCAGCGGCAGGTTGTACGACTGCCCGATCAGGGACGAGCCGACGACCTTGCCGTCCGCCTTGATCTCGGAGCCGTTCGCCTTGTCGCCGAACAGCCCCTGGGCGATGCCGGTGACGACCAGCGGATAGATGACGCCCGTCACCAGGGTCAGCACGAGGAGGGCCCGCAGGCCCGCCCCGAGCAACCGGACGGTGTTCGTTACGGAGTTGTTCATGGCGATCAGCCGATTCCGGGGATGAGGGAGATGAGCAGGTCGATGATCTTGATGCCGATGAAGGGGGCGACCAGACCGCCGAGGCCGTAGATCCCGAGGTTGCGGCGGAGCATCTTGTCCGCGCTCATCGGCCGGTACCGCACGCCCTTCAGGGACAGCGGCACCAGCGCGATGATGATCAGCGCGTTGAAGACGACCGCGGACAGGATCGCGGAGTTCGGCGAGGACAGGCCCATGATGTTCAGCTTGTCCAGGCCCGGGTAGACCACGGCGAACATGGCCGGGATGATCGCGAAGTACTTCGCGACGTCGTTGGCGATGGAGAACGTGGTCAGCGCACCGCGGGTGATCAGCAGCTGCTTGCCGATCTCGACGATCTCGATGAGCTTGGTCGGGTTGGAGTCGAGGTCGACCATGTTGCCGGCCTCCTTGGCGGCCGACGTACCGGTGTTCATCGCCACACCGACGTCCGCCTGGGCCAGCGCGGGCGCGTCATTGGTGCCGTCACCGGTCATCGCGACCAGCTTGCCGCCGGCCTGCTCCCGCTTGATGAGGGCCATCTTGTCCTCGGGAGTGGCCTCCGCGAGGAAGTCGTCGACGCCCGCCTCCTCGGCGATCGCCTTGGCGGTCAGCGGGTTGTCGCCCGTGATCATGACCGTCTTGATGCCCATGCGGCGCAGTTCCTCGAACCGCTCCCGCATGCCCTCCTTGACGACGTCCTTGAGGTGGATGACGCCCAGGACGCGGGCGCCCTGCTCGTCCTCGACCGCGACCAGCAGCGGGGTGCCGCCGGCCTCGGAGATCCGGTTCGCGACGGCGTCGGCGTCCTTGGCGACCGTGCCGCCCCGCTCCTGGACCCAGGCGATGACCGAGGCGGTGGCGCCCTTGCGGACCCTGCGGCCGTCGACGTCCACACCCGACATGCGGGTCTGGGCGGTGAAGGCGATCCACTCGGCGTGCGCCAGCTCGCCCTGGTGCCGCTCACGCAGCCCGTACTTCTCCTTCGCCAGGACGACGATGGAGCGGCCCTCGGGCGTCTCGTCGGCCAGTGAGGACAGCTGGGCCGCGTCCGCGACCTCGGCCTCCGTGGTGCCCTTCACCGGCACGAACTCGGAGGCCTGGCGGTTGCCGAGGGTGATGGTGCCGGTCTTGTCGAGCAGCAGCGTGGAGACGTCACCGGCGGCCTCGACCGCACGGCCCGACATCGCCAGCACGTTGCGCTGCACCAGCCGGTCCATGCCCGCGATGCCGATCGCGGAGAGCAGGGCGCCGATGGTGGTCGGGATCAGGCAGACCAGCAGGGCGACCAGCACGACCATCGTCAGGTGTGTGCCCGCGTAGTCGGCGAACGGCGGCAGGGTGGCCACCGCGAGCAGGAAGACGATCGTCAGCGAGGCGAGCAGGATGTTCAGCGCGATCTCGTTGGGCGTCTTCTGCCGCGCGGCGCCCTCGACCAGGTTGATCATCCGGTCGATGAAGGTCTCACCGGGCTTCGTCGTGATCTTGATGACGATCCGGTCGGACAGCACCTTCGTACCACCCGTGACCGCACTGCGGTCGCCGCCGGACTCACGGATGACCGGAGCGGACTCACCGGTGATCGCGGACTCGTCGACGGACGCGACGCCCTCGATGACGTCACCGTCACCGGGGATGATGTCGCCGGCCTCGCAGACCACCAGGTCACCGATCTTCAACTCGGTACCGGGCACCCGCTCTTCGGAGTCGCCCACCAGCCGGCGCGCCACCGTGTCGGTCTTGGCCTTGCGCAGGGTGTCGGCCTGCGCCTTGCCGCGGCCCTCGGCGACGGCCTCGGCGAGGTTGGCGAAGATCACGGTCAGCCACAGCCAGGCGCTGATCGTCCAGCCGAACCAGTCGCCCGGGTCCTTGAAGGAGAACACCGTGGTCAGTACCGAGCCGATCCACACCACGAACATCACGGGGGACTTGACCATCACCCGCGGGTCCAGCTTGCGGAACGCCTCCGGCAGCGACTTGATCAGTTGCTTGGGGTCGAACAGGCCCGCGCCGACACGGCTTTCGGTGGGCTTGTGCCCGGTCGGGGCGTCCTGATGGGGCGCGAGAGTGGGAGTGGACATCGAGTCCTCGTGCTTCTGTACGTCGGTGCTCATCACGCCAGTCCTTCCGCGAGCGGACCCAGGGCGAGGGCCGGGAAGTACGTGAGACCGGTGATGATCAGGATCGCGCCCACCAGCAGGCCGGTGAACAGCGGCTTCTCGGTGCGCAGGGTGCCCGCGGTCACCGGGACGGGCTTCTGCTCGGCGAGCGAGCCGGCCAGCGCCAGAACGAAGATCATGGGCAGGAAGCGGCCGAACAGCATCGCGAGGCCGGTCATGGTGTTGAACCAGTCGGTGTTCGCGTTCAGGCCGGCGAAGGCCGAACCGTTGTTGTTCGCCGCCGAGGTGAAGGCGTACAGGACCTCGGAGAAGCCGTGCGCGCCCGAGTTGAGCATCGAGTGCGGCGGGGTCGGCAACGCCATCGAGGCCGCGCTGAAGACGAGTACCAGGGCGGGGGTGACGAGGATGTAGGCAGCCGCCAGCTTCATCTCGCGGGCGCCGATCTTCTTGCCCAGGTACTCGGGCGTACGGCCGACCATCAGACCGGCGATGAACACCGCGATGACCGCCATGATCAGCATGCCGTAGAGGCCGGAGCCGGTACCACCGGGCGCGATCTCGCCCAGCATCATGCCCAGCATCGCGACACCGCCGCCGAGCCCGGTGAAGGAGGAGTGGAAGGAGTCCACCGCACCGGTCGAGGTGAGGGTCGTGGATGTCGCGAAGATCGACGAGGAGCCGACGCCGAAGCGGACCTCCTTGCCCTCCATCGCGGCGCCCGCGGCCTGCAGCGCCGGGCCGTGGTGGGCGAACTCCGTCGCCATCATCAGGGCGACGAAACCGACCCAGATGACACCCATGGTCGCGAGGATCGCGTAGCCCTGCTTCACCGAGCCGACCATCACGCCGAAGGTACGGGTCAGCGAGAACGGGATCACCAGGATCAGGAAGATCTCGAACAGGTTCGTGAACGGGGTGGGGTTCTCGAAGGGGTGGGCGGAGTTGGCGTTGAAGTAGCCGCCGCCGTTGGTGCCCAGCTCCTTGATGGCCTCCTGGGAGGCGACCGCGCCGCCGTTCCACTGCTGCGAGCCGCCCATGAACTGGCCGACCTCGTGGATGCCGGAGAAGTTCTGGATCGCACCGCACGCCACGAGGATGATCGCGGCGATCGCGGCACCGGGCAGCAGGATGCGCAGGGTGCCGCGCACCAGGTCGGACCAGAAGTTGCCCAGCTCACCGGTGCGCGAGCGGGCGAAGCCGCGCACCAGCGCCACGGCGACGGCGATACCGACGGCCGCCGAGACGAAGTTCTGCACGGCCAGACCGGCGGTCTGCACGACGTGACCCATGGTCTGCTCGCCGTAGTACGACTGCCAGTTCGTGTTGGTCACGAACGAGACGGCCGTGTTGAACGACTGCGCCGGGTTGACCGACGAGAAGTGCATCGAGCCGGGCAGGACGCCCTGGAGCCGCTGCAGCAGGTAGAGGAACAGGACGCTCACGGCCGAGAAGGCCAGCACACCGCGCAGGTACGCGGGCCAGGTCATCTCGGCGTCGGGGTTGGCACCGATGGCCTTGTAGATCCACTTCTCGACACGCAGGTGCTTGGTCGAGGAGTAGACCCGGGCCATGTAGTTACCGACCGGGATGTAGGCGAGCGCCAGGGCGCCTATGAGGGCGAGCAACTGGAGCACGCCGGCGAGGACGGGACCCATGTCGTGTCTCAGAACCTCTCCGGGAAGATCAGGGCGAGGACGAGATAGCCCAGCAGGGCGACGGCCACGACCAGGCCGACGATGTTCTCGGCGGTCACAGCTTGGTCACCCCCTTGGCGACAAGAGCCACCAGCGCGAAACCCGCGATCACGGTGACGACGAAGGCCAGATCGGCCATCGCGAACTCCTGGAGTGAGGTTCGGTTGAAACGGACGATTCGAGGAAAGCGCCTCTGTGGCCGAATCCGGCCACCCGTTGACGGCCCTCTTACGGCGTCCCTCACGGCTTTGACGGGTCTCTTACGGACCCTGATCCGTACCGGTCGGTAAGCGGCCGTGACAGTCGGTGACCTGGCTCACATCAGCCGGAAGCGCAGCCGGCAGATCACCGCGTCCGTCTCGCGCCGTACGGCGTGCGCGACGACGGCGCCCCGCTGGTTCTGCAGCAGCCGCTGCCAGAGCCGCTCCGGCTCCGCCTCCGGGATCAGCACGGTGACCCGCGTGGCCGGCTCGGCGGCGGCCACCTCGCGGACGTACGCGGCGATGGGGCGGCCCAGGCTGCGCCGCTCGCAACGCAGCCGCACCAGCTCCACCCCCGGGTCCCATTCCGCCCAGGCACGCTCCAGGGCGTGCAGCTGGGTGCGGTCCTCGGGGTCCGGGTAGCAGACGGTCACCGCCCGGACCTCGTCACCCAGCGAGGCGGCCGCCGTCAGCGCCTCGGAGGTCAGCCGGGACAGGGACGAGACGGGGACGATCACGAGCGAGCGGTCGCGGTGCGGGGCCTCGGGTATGCGGCCGAGGCCGAGTCGCTCGCCGATCCGGCCGTAGGCGCGGTGCACGGCGCCGAAGGCGGCGACCAGCAGCGGCAGGGCCACCACGATGAGCCAGGCGCCCTCCGTGAACTTGCCCGCGGTGACGACGACGGTCGCGACGCCGGTGAGCAGCGCGCCGAAGCCGTTCAGCAGGGCCTTGCCCTGCCAGCCCCTGCCGCGCTCCAGGCGCCAGTGCCGGACCATGCCGACCTGGGCGACGGTGAAGCCGACGAACACCCCGATGGCGAACAGGGGCACGAGGGTGTTGGTGTCGCCGCCGGAGAAGACCAGCAGGGCCGCGGAGACCAGGGCGAGGGCGAGCACGCCGTGCCGGTGGACCTGGCGGTCGGCCTTCAGGGCGAAGACGTGCGGCAGGTAGTTGTCGCGGGCGAGCAGCTTCAGCAGGACCGGCAGACCGCCGAAGGAGGTGTTCGCCGACAGCGCCAGCAGGATCATCGTCGCGAACTGGATGACGTAGAAGGCCCAGTTGTGGCCGAGTGAGGCGTCCGCGAGCTGGGCGAGGACGGTGACACCCTCGACCGGCTGGAGGTGGAAGCGGGAGATCAGCGCGGACAGACCGATCAGCATCAGGCCGAGCACGGCGCCGAGCGCGACCTCGGCCCGCTGGGCCCGCCGGGCCCGCGGGACGCGGAAGGAGGGGACGGCGTTGGCGATGGCCTCGACACCGGTCAGGGCGCTGCACCCGGAGGCGAACGCCTTCAGCAGGAGCAGGGTGCCCACGGTGGTGGCGTTGTCCGCGACGACCGAGGCGTGCCCGGCCGCGGTGACCGTGCTCACGGGGTGGGAGCGGAACAGGCCGGCCACGATGAGGACGAAGATCGAGCCGACGAAGACGACGGTCGGCACGATGAACGCCTTCGCCGACTCCACGATGCCCCGCAGGTTGACGCCCGTGATCAGCACCAGCACCGCCAGGCACAGCCACAGCCGGTCGTCGTACAGTCCCGGGAAGGCGGAGGTCAGGGCGGCCACGCCCGCGGTGACCGCGACGGCGACGTTGAGGACGTAGTCCAGGATCAGCGAGGCCGCCGCCACCAGGCTGGTCCGCGCACCGAGGTGCGTCCTGGCCACCGCGTAGGAGCCGCCGCCGTCCGGGAAGGCCGCGACGACCTGCCGGTACGACGCCACCAGCACCGCGAGCAGTCCGGCGATGGCCAGGGTGACCGGCAGGGTGAAGCCGAGGCCGTGGGCGCCCGCGGCGGCCAGGACCAGGACGATCGCCTCCGGTCCGTAGGCCACCGACGCCATGGCGTCCAGCGACAGCGCGGCGAGGCCGGTGACGGCGGTGAGGCGGTGCCGTTCCCCGGTATCAGGCGGTTCTTCGTCGGCGGGCGCCGCGCCCGGCTGGAGGGTCGGGACGGACATGGGTGCGTGCTCCTTCTTCGTTCCACCGCGCACGAGACCTGAACAGTGCGCGAGTGCACCCAGGTTGTGTCCGCTTGCAGCCGGGCCCGACCGGTCCTTGCGGCTTCTTCGCGCCCAACCGACCGACTTTGACGGAATCCTGACGGGTCATCTCGGAATTCATCCGATACCCATCAGGGTCGCATCAAAGTGGCTCTATCCGGCCGCTCGGTTCCTTACCGTCACCGCCATGGAACAGGCAGCACACGACCACCGACGGCGCAAGGACGTGCGGGATTCGGTCCGCCCCGCCGGGGTCCTGCTCGCCCTGCTCGTACTCGTCGACTGGGGCTCGGGCCGGCTGGCGCCCTGGCGTTGCGCGCTGTGGTTCGCCCTCGCCCTGTTGCTGTTCCTGGTGCTGTACCCCGCCCGGGTCTCGGCCGGCGAGGACTGGCTCGCCTCGCGGCGGCTGCTGCGCGAACGCCGGGTCCGCACGGACCTGCTGGTGTCCGTCCGCTTCCTGGACGGCGTCGCCCAGCGGCTCGTGCTGAAGGACGCACTCGGCGGCCGGGTGGAGATCGATCCCGAAGTCCTCCTGCGCGAACCGGAGTTGTGGCGCCGCCTGGACGAGGGCGCGCGCAGGGCGGCCGACGACGGCCTGCTGCTGTGCGGGGCGACCGCCCTGCGGCGCCTGGCCCGGCGCGTCGACTCCGAGACGGCCCAGGCCGTGTTCAAGGCCTCCGGGCTCGACTGATTCGGGTGACCGGGTGGGCGAGGGCGGCCGTGCGGTGGATCCGGTCGAGGTGGGCCGCGTCGGTCACGGCGACGAGGACCAGCGCGGAGTTCGTCCGCGGCAGATCCGTGCGCAGCGGCATGCGGTGCGGCCGGAATGTGCTGGTCTCGGTGCTCATCAGGCACCTCCTGCGCTCTGCGCGCCCTGAGGGTGCGCGCGCTGTTCGGCGAAGGGCAGCGACACGACCATGGTCAGGCCGCCGCCCGGGGTGTCCTCGGGGGTGAGGGTGCCGCTCATGGCCTCGGTCAGGCCGCGGGCGAGGGCGAGGCCGAGGCCGAGGCCGGTGGTGTTGTCGGTGTCGCCGAGCCGCTGGAACGGCTCGAAGAGGCGCCCCCGGCCGGCCTGCGGAAGCCCGGGCCCCCGGTCCACGACCCGCAGCTCCACCCGGCCCGCCAGTGCGCTGGCGGTGACCAGCACCTTTTGGCCGGGCGGGGTGTGCCGGGCGGCGTTGCCGGCGAGGTTGGCGATCACCCGCTCCAGCAGCGGCGGGTCGGCCAGCACCGCCGGGATCGCCTCGGTGTCCGCCACCTCGACACCGGGGACGTCCGCCAGTGCCGTGGGCAGCACCTCCTCCAGGGAGGTCGCGCGCAGGTTCAGCGTGAGCGCGCCCGCCTCCAGGCGGCTGAGGTCGAGGAGGTTCTCCACCAGGCGGTTGAGCTTGGCCATGGACTCGTCGGCGGTGGCGAGGAGTTCCTCGCGGTCGGCGGCGGAGAAGTCGACCTCGCTGCCGCGCAGGGAGGTGACCGCGGCCCAGCCCGCGGCCAGCGGGGTGCGCAGGTCGTGGCCGACGGCCCGCAGCAGCGCCGTACGCATCCGGTCGGCGGCCTTGACGGGCTCGACCTCGGCCGCCGCCTCGGCCAGCCGGGCCCGCTCCACCGCGGAGCCGACATGCGCGGCGAACGCGGCCAGCACCCGCCGCTCGGAGGACGACAGGGTGCGGCCGCGCAGCACCAGGTGCGCCCCGGGACCGGCCGGTACGGCGGTCACGTCCGAGGCTTCGGGCGGCTCGTCCACCAGCTCCGCCGACTGCATCCCGAAGGTCTCCCTGGTGCGCTTTAGGTCCTGCCGTCAAATTCCCGTCGTCGCCCGAAGGGCGGCCTCGCGGCGTCTGGTGCGTGCTCTCGGCGTGCCGGGCGGAAGTCCTCGTACTGGACGTACTTGGGCTTTCGCCCGGTGCGGCGAGAGTGCGTGCCAGGCGTCGTGGGGCAGACGGGAATTTGACGACAGGGCCTAGCAGCGCCGGGATGGTCGCGCCGCCGCGCACGATGGTGCCGGCCAGGGACGACATGGTCTCGGCCTCGGCGGTGGCCCGCGCCGAGCACCGGGACAGCCTGAGGGAACGGTCGACGACCGCGGCCACCAGGTCTTGCCGACTCCCGGGGCAGCTCCGAGGTAGACCTTCAGTCGTCCGGGCCGTACGTCACTCATCGCCGCCGACGCGCTCCGCTCACTGGCTCAACTCCCTCGGGAGGGCGGGTCACTGCTCTCAAGGAAGCGCTTCAGGGCGCCGGCGGGTGCCCGTGTTAGCGATTCCTTGGCACCGGTCCCGGGGACCTTGACACTGTTTTGACGTGCCGTGGCCGGATAGGGTGAAAGCGGTGTGCCGGGAAGTCTGGTCGGCTGGGAGCCAGGGTGGCTCCTGTGTAGCCCCAGGGGGACGGCATGCGCAGCGTCGGTACGGTTCTCGCACTGGTCGTACTGGCCACCGTCGTGGCGACCTTCGCGCGCCGGTGGCGCATCCCGGCGCCCTCCCTGCTCGTCGTCGCCGGCCTCGCCGTGGCCCTGCTGCCGGGCACCCCGCAGATCGAGATCAGCCCCGAGGTCATCGGGCTCGTCGTGCTGCCGCCGCTGCTGTACGTGAGCGCCGAGGAGATGCCCTGGCGGGAGCTGCGCGCGGTGTGGAAGCCGGTCGGGATCCTCGCCATCGGCCTGGTCCTCGCCTCGGCCGCGGCCGTGGGCGCGGTGGCCGCCACGGTGACGCCGCTGTCCTGGCAGATGGCGCTGGTGCTGGGCGCGGTGCTGGCCAGCACCGACCCGGTGGCGGTGACCGCGCTCGGCCGCAGGCTCGCCCTGCCGCCGAGGGTGCAGGTCCTCGTCCAGGCGGAGAGCCTGTTCAACGACGCGACCTCCCTGGTGCTGGTCCGGGTGGCCGCGGGCATCGCGGTCGCGTCGGCGGCGGCGAACTGGGGCTCGGCGGGCGGCGAGTTCCTGCTGCTGGCCGGCGGCGGCACGGTGATCGGCGCCGCGGTGGCCGGGGTGGTGGCCCTGATCCGGCGGCGCACCGAGGAGCCGGTCCTGGAGACGGTGATCGCCCTGGTCACCCCCTACGCCGCGTATCTCCTGGCGGAGGCCGCGCACACCTCCGGGGTGACCTCGTGCGTGGTGGCCGGGGTGGTCCTGGGCGGCCGCGGCGACCGCCTCACCAACGCGCGCATAAGGCTCCAGCTGCACGCCGTGTACGGCACGGTCGTTTTCCTGCTGGAGAGCGTGGTCTTCTCGCTGATAGGGCTGGCGCTGCCCGCGCAGGTGCGGGCGCTGGCCGACGGCGACCGGGCCTGGCCGCTGTACGCCCTCGCCGTCGCGGCCACGCTCATCGCCGTACGCCTGCTGTGGCTCGCACCGCTGTCGGCCGTCGTCCAGCGCAAGGGCGGGGTCGGCCGCCTGAACTGGCGGGTGCCGATGGTCCTGACCTGGGCCGGCACCCGGGGTGTGATGCCGCTGGCCGCCGCCCTGTCCATCCCGGAGTCCGCGAAGGACGGCTCCGCGCTGGCGGACCGTCCCCTGGTCCTCGTCCTCACCACCTCGGTCGTGGTGGTCACCCTCGTCGTCCAGGGCTTCACCCTGGCCCCGGTCGTCCGGCGCTCCGGGATCGCCCTGGAGCCCGCGCACACCGAACGCGAGGAGGTCGAGGCCCGCTCCCGCCTCGCCCACGCCGGACTCGCCCGGCTGGAGGAACTGGCCGAGCTGGAGGCCGTACCGGACGTCGTCCTCGACCGGCTGCGCCGCGGCCTCAACGCCCGCCTGGAGGACGCCCGCGACCGCCTCGCCGAGGGCGACGGCACGGGGACGGCCACCGAATCCGCCGACCTCGTCTACCGCCAGCTGCGCCGTGACCTGATCACCGTGGAGACGGAGGAACTCCGGCGCCTCTACGACGGCCACCGCATCAGCGACACCACACGCCGCCGGCTCCAGCGCTCGCTGGACCTGGAGGAGGCGCGGCTGTCGGACGCGTGACGCTCCGCCGGGGGGCCGGTTCCATGGCTGCGGGCGGGTGGGGGCTGGTCGCGCCCCGCGGCGGCGCCGCCCATCGAAACAGCCCCGCGCCCCTCAGCAGCCTGCCGTGCCGCGCGCTCAACGGCTCCGTACGTCAGCGGAACTCCGCCGGCCGTGGCCGCAGCCCCGGCGCCGTCCGCCTCACATCCGCAGCCGGTACGGCAGCATGCACACCGCCACGTCGGTGCGGGCCCGCAGCACGGTCGCCAGCAGCAGGCCCCGCTGGTTCTGCAGGATCTCGTAGCGGCGGTGCCGGGGTTCGACCTCGGGGATCAGCACCGCGATCTGCCGGCCGTCCCGGGCCGCGTCCCGCACGTACTCGACCATCGGCTGGACCAGGGAGCGGTGCGGGCTGTCGATGATGTCGAGGCGTACCCCGGGGTTCCAGCGCGCCCACGCCTCCTGCAGGGCGCGGGTCTTGTCCGGGTCGTTGTGGACGGCGACGGCGACCACCTCGTCGCCCAGCGCGAGGGCGGCGCCGATGGCGTGCCGGGCGAGCTTGCTGACGTCGCCGAGCGGGACGATCACCAGGCTGCCGGGGCGCGGCGCGGGCGGGTCGGGGATGCGGCCGAGGCCCAGTTCCTCGCCGACTTCCGTGTAGTAGCGCTGGATACGGGAGAACAGCAGCATCAGCAGCGGCACGGCGATCACGACCACCCAGGCGCCCTCCAGGAACTTGGTGAACAGGAGGATCAGCCCGGCCAGGGTGGTGAGCACCGCCCCGGTGCCGTTGATGATCGCGCGGTGCTTCCAGCCCGGGGGTCGCTCGGTGGCCCAGTGCCGGACGAGACCGAGCTGGCTGAGGGTGAAGCCGATGAACACCCCGATCGCGAACAGCGGGATCAGCCGGTGGGTGTCGGCGTCGGACGCGACGAGCAGCAGCGCGGCCAGCAGGCCCAGCGCCACCACGCCGTAGCGGTAGACGGGCCGTTCGGCGCGCAGCCCGAACAGGTGGGGCAGCCGGTGGTCGCGGGCCAGCAGGCTCATCAGCACCGGCAGCCCGCCGAAGCTGGTGTTCGCCGCGAGCAGCAGGACCAGGGTGACGATCAGGTTGGTGGCGTAGTACGCCCAGCCGTCGCCGTAGGCGCCCGCGGTGAGCTGGGCCAGGACGGTGACGCCTCCGCGCGGGGCGACGTGGTCGCGGCGGATCAGCACGGCGAGACCGATCAGCATCAGGCCCAGCAGCCCGCCCAGCATGAACTCGGTGCGCTGGGCCCGCCTGACCCGCGGGGTGCGGAAGGTCGGCACGGCGTTGGCGATGGCCTCCACGCCCGTGAGCGCCGAGCAGCCGGACGAGAACGCCTTGAGGAGCAGCAGGAGCCCCAGGGTCTCGTGTGCCCGGACGGGCTGCGCGGTGCCCACCAACGCCGCCGGATGGGAGCGGAGGAGGCCGCCCACGACGACACCGAGGACGGCGACGACGAACAGCACGGTCGGCAGCATCAGCACCCGGGCACTGTCGGTCACACCGCGCAGGTTCACGGCCGTCAGCACCGCGAGGCCCACCAGGCACACCAGCAGCTTGTCCCGGGCCAGGCCGGGGAACGCGGAAGCCAGGGCGTCCGCGCCCGCGGTGAGGCTGACGCAGACCGTGAGGACGTAGTCGACGACCAGACTGGCCGCGGCGAGCAGGCTGGGCATCGCGCCCAGGTCCTTCTTGGCCACCGCGTAGGCGCCTCCGCCGTCCGGGTGCACGGCGATGACCTGGGCGTACGACACGACGAGCGCCGCGAGCAGGAAGGTGATCGCCAGCGTGACCGGCAGGGTGGCGGCCAGCGCGGCGGTCCCGGCGCCGACCAGGACCAGCACGATCGCCTCGGGGCCGTACGCGACCGAGCTGAGCGCGTCCAGCGACAGCGCGGCCAGCCCTTCCAGACTGGTGAGGTGGTGCTTCTCCCCCTCGCCCGGGCGCAGCGGGACCCGCGGTTCCAGCTCACGACGTGCCAGGCCATACGCCATCGGGACCTCACCACGGACGGCAGGACGGTCCGGACCAGTCTCCGCGCCCGGCGGTCCTACGGCTCCCCGGGATCGGCCGTCCGCGTGCGTCTCCCGTTTCACGAGGGACACGAGTCACCCCATGAATCCCCTGTGAATGTGTGCAGGAGTGCCACAAGGGCAGCACACCCTCTTCCGAAACTCTCGTTAGCGTTGCCGCTCGCTCCCACGTGCGAACGCGTCGAATCGGAAAGACCTCACATGGACTACTGCTCCTCGTGCCGTCGGCATCTGAACGGCGCCCTGGTGTGTCCCGGCTGCGGCGCCTACGCCCCGGACATAGCCCCGCACACGCCGATGGCCGTCCCCGCGGCGCGGGCGGCCGCCCCCTCCACCGCCTGGTACGACGACGATCTCCCTGCCGGGCCCACGCCGTCCGCGGCGGACGAGGCCGCGTCCGGCGACGTGGCGGACGCGCCCGCCGCCGCGCAGGGGCGGGCCGCCCGGCGCCGCCAGCTGACCCGGTGGAAGAAGAACAAGCGCCGGGCCGCGGTCGCGTCGGCCGTCGCCCTGGTCGGCGGCGGGCTCACCCTGGCCTCGATGGACCGCCAGTCCCCCGACCAGGCCCAGGCGGCCTCGGCCCCGGACAACCGGCCCATGGGCGCCACCGGCGGGGAGACCGGCACCGGCACTCCTCCGGTGTCGGCGCCGCCCGTCCACCACCGGTCCCCGCGCACCGCGGCCCCGGCCCGCGCCCAGCAGCCCGCGGGCGCCGCCCCGCACCGGCAGACCGTCGCCGCCGTACCGCGCACCCCGGCGGACACCCACCCGGACGCCGCGGCCGCTCCGGTGCCGGCCCGGACCCCGGCCGCACACCGGCAGACCACCGTCCCTGCCGCCGGCAGCGGCGACTCCGGCACGGGCACGGTCGCCCCGCAGCAGCCGGCCACCTCCGCTCCCGCGCCCTCGGCCGGCAACGGCACGGACTCGGGAACGTCACCCGCGAGCCCCTCGCCGGCCGCGACCTCCCCGGCCCAGCTCTGCCTGCTCGTGGTGTGCCTGGGCTGACCGCCCGGCCCGTCAGTTGTTCCAGGTCTCGTCGTACGGATCCTGCGGTGTCGGCACCGGCTTCGCCGAAGTGACCAACAGGTACGGGATCGGGCCGTTGTTGACGGGGTCGTGGGTCAGCCTGGCGGTGTAGGTGCCGTTGACCTCCAGCCAGGCGTCCGGTTGCAGGACCGGGGGCAGCTTGCCGGTGAGGGCGATCTTCACCGGCTGGGCGTCCGCCGCACAGCAGTTGAGGGCCATCCGGACGAGGTAGGGCGCGCCGGAGTGGTCCAGGGCCAGGAAACCGGTGACCCGGACCGGGCGGCCGTTCAGGGAGCGCCCGTGGTCGTAGGCCGCGCGGGACGCGTAGTCGACCACGCTGAGCGGGACCGGGTCACCGGCGGGCAACTTGCCGTAACCGTACGGCTGTTGCAGTGCGGTGCCGGTG
Source organism: Streptomyces sp. BK340 (assembly GCF_007827595.1). Classification (GTDB taxonomy): domain Bacteria; phylum Actinomycetota; class Actinomycetes; order Streptomycetales; family Streptomycetaceae; genus Streptomyces. Next base: position 58,921 of record NZ_VISR01000037.1, on the reverse strand, counting down.
CGCAGGGCGCTGTAGGAGCCCAGGGCCGGCGGCGCGACGAGGATGAGGGCGAGCAGGGGGAGCACGAGGAGCCAGGAGATGCGGGGCTCCGGGTGCGCGTGGTCGGTGTGGTCGGCGTGGTCGGTGGCCTTCGCCGTCTTGTTCCGCCTCCGCTCGTACCACGCCGTCGCCAGCGCCGCCGCGATCAGGACCGCGCCCGAGGCCAGCAGCATCGGCTGCAGGCCCGCCTTGACGTAGCGCAGGTAGAGATCGGTGGCGCCCGCGTGCAGGAGGGCGGCGCCCAGCAGGAACAACACTGCCGCTTGGGCCTGGCGGTTCACAGCAGCACCGTCCCGGTCACCACGGCGCCCGCGACCGCCAGCGCGAACGTGGCGGGGGCGAAGCGCAGCGCGAAGGCGCGGCCGAAGGTGCCCGCCTGCATCGCGAAGAGCTTGAGGTCGATCATCGGGCCCACCACCAGGAACACCAGCTTGGCCGTCATGGAGAACTGGGTGAGGGAGGCGGCGACGAACGCGTCCGCCTCCGAGCAGATGGACAGGAGTACGGCCAGTACGGCGAGGGCGAGAACGGAGACCAGGGGGTTGTCGGCCGCCGTGCGCAGCCAGGTCGCCGGGGTCGCCGCCTTCAGCGTGGCCGCGGCCATCGCGCCCAGGACCAGGAAGCCGCCCGCGTGCACGATGTCGTGCCGGACCGAGTTCCAGAAGGTCTCGCCCTTGGTCGCGCCCTCGTGCGCGCCGTGGGCCGGCGGGCGCAGCCAGTCCGTCCGGCCCAGGCGCTGCCACAGCCAGCCCATCGCGCAGGCCACCAGGAGGCTGGCGAGGAACCGGGCCAGGACCATCTCCGGGCTGCGCGGGAAGGCGACGGCCGTGGCGGTCAGGACGATCGGGTTGATCGCGGGGGCCGAGAGGAGGAAGGCCAGCGCGGCCGCGGGGGTCACGCCCCGGCGGACCAGCGCACCCGCCACCGGGACCGAGGCGCACTCGCAGCCAGGCAGCACCGCGCCCGCCAGCCCGGCGACCGGCACGGCCAGCGCGGGCCGGCTCGGCAGGGCGCGGGCGAAGAAGGACGGGGGTACGAAGACCGCGATCGCCGCCGAGAGCAGGACTCCGAGGACGAGGAAGGGCAGCGCCTGGACCGTCACGGCCACGAACACCGTCATCCAGCTCTGCATCAGCGGGGTGCCGAGCACACCGCGGATCGAGGACTGGGCGAGCACCGCCAGCAGCAGGGTCATGGTGAGGATCAGCGGAGAGCTGAGACGCCGGCCCTCCTGGCTCCGGCCCTCCCGGTCCGGCCGTTCGCCCTGCCGATCGCCGGACGGGCGCGCCGGGTCGCGTTCGGTGGCGCCGGGCGGGGCGTCTTCGGTGATGGCCACGGGCGAGTACCTCCGGCTGTGCGCTGCCTCTCCCTCCCCATCAATACGCGATGGCGAGTACGGGTGTTCACCTCGTTGCTGGAACCACCTGTCTCCTTGGGGCAGTCTTTTCCCTCGTGGCGAGCGTTCCGTATCAAGGTGGGTCCGGCGCCCCGGCGGCGCACATGGTGGTCTGCGGTGACGACGGGCTCGCGCACCGGCTGGCGGCCGAGTTGCGCGGGGTCCACGGCGAGCAGGTCACCCTCGTGGTGCCGCCGAACGAGCGCATGGCACGGCCCCCGGTGGTGGGGCGGGCCCGGGCCGCCTCGGCAGCGCTGCTCGACCGCGTGGTCAGCGCCGCCGTCGGACTGGGCGGTGGCAACGGCGGCAACGGGACGACGGGAAGCGGTGGCAACGGCGGCAACGCCCACCGGGCAGACGGCGAGCGGGTGTTGGAGGCCTTCGAGCTGACCGAGGCCGTGCTTGCCGAGGCCGGTGTGGAGCGGGCCGCCGCGCTGGCGCTCGTCCATGACGACGACGAGACCAACATCCGGGCCGCGCTGACCGCCCGTCGGCTCAACCCGCGCCTGCGGCTCGTGCTGCGGCTGTACAACCGCCGGCTGGGCCAGCACATCGAGGAACTCCTGGACCAGGCGGCCGCGTTGGCGTCCGGCACGGCGGCGGCCGACGGCGCGGAGGCGTCCACGACCGTGCTGTCCGACGCCGACACCGCCGCACCCGCGCTGGCCGCGGCCGCCGTCGCCGGCACGACCAAGGTCGTACAGACCGAGAGTCTGCTGCTGCGGGCCGTGGAGCGGGTGCCGTCCGGGGACGGGCGGACCGCCGCTGGGGGGCTGTGCACCCTGGCCCTGCTCTCGGCGCCCGGCACGGATCCCGCCGGGGCGGACGGCCCCGACGGCGGCAGGGAGCAGGAGCCCGTGCTGCTGCCGGACGACGAGGAGGTGCGGCAGGCCGGCGGGCGGCCCGCCGTGGTGCTGGAGCAGGTGTCCTCCTTCGGCGGCCCCGAGGCCGCCGCGGCGAGGCGCGGAATGGGGGTCGTACCGCCGCTCGCCTCCCTCTTCTCACGGCGGCTGCGGTGGTCGCTGGCCGGGCTAGTGGGGTGTGTGGTCGCGCTCGCGGTCGCGCTGTGGGTGGTCACCGGGATCCATCCGCTGCGGGCCTTCTACCTGACGCTGCTGGACCTGTTCGCGATCGACGATCCGGCGCTCGGCGCGCCCCTCGGGCGGCAGATCCTCCAACTCCTGTCCGGGCTGGTCGGGTTGCTGCTGCTGCCCGTGCTGCTGGCGGCGGTGCTCGAGGCGCTGGGCACCTTCCGGACCGCGTCCGCGCTGCGCAAGCCGCCGCGCGGGCTCGGCGGGCACGTGGTGCTGCTGGGCCTCGGGAAGATCGGTACACGGGTGCTGACCCGGCTGCGGGAGCTGCACATTCCCGTGGTGTGCGTGGAGTCCGACCCGGAGGCGCGGGGGCTCGCGACCGCGCGGCGGCTGCGGGTGCCGGTGGTGCTGGGGGATGTCACCCAGGAGGGGGTGCTGGAGGCCGCGAAGATCCACCGGGCGCATGCGCTGCTCTCGGTGACCAGCGCGGACACGACGAATCTGGAGGCCGTGCTGTACGCGCGGTCCGTACGGCCGGATCTGCGGGTGGTGCTGCGGCTGTACGACGACGACTTCGCGACCGCGGTGTACCGGACGCTGCGGGCCGCTCATCCGCAGGCGTCCACGCGCAGCCGGAGCGTGTCGCATCTGGCCGCCCCCGCGTTCGCCGGGGCGATGCTCGGCCGGCAGGTGCTGGGGTCGATTCCGGTGGAGCGGCGGGTGCTGCTGATCGCCGCGGTCGAGGTGGCCGGGCACCCGGAGCTGGAGGGGCGGAGCATGGCGGAGGCGTTCCGGGCGGGGGCGTTCCGGGCGCTGGCGTTGGAGGGCCGCGCCGACGTTCCCGGCGACTACGTGCTGCGCAAGGGGGACCGGGTGGTGGTCGCCGCCACCCGGCGGGGCCTGGCCGAGCTGGGCTGAGCAGAGGTCCCGCGGGTCGCCGCGGGTGCTCTCGAAGCGGCCGGACGGGTGGATTCGGGGCCTGGTCGGACCAGTCCGCTTGGCGCGTCACCTTGACTGCGCCGTTGGCTGGTAGCGCCGCTTCGAGGGCCCCGTGACCGTCGTCCTCGCCGTCCTCGGGCGGACTCGTCCGCACGCGAACCGGAAGCGCGGCGCGCAGACATCGCGAGCGGCCCACCCGAACCGAGGAGAGGTCCTCCATGACGAGGAAGAGCATGTACCGTCCGACGACCCTGGGTGCCGCGGCGGCTCTCGGCCTGAGCCTTGCCGTGCTGCCGCTCGCCCCTGCGCACGCGGTGACCTTCGTGCCCTGCGGGAACGTCACCGCTCTCCGGAACGCGATCACCCAGTCCAACACGACCAACGAGAACATCACGCTGGCGCCGTTCTGTACGTACACCGTCGCCACCAGCGTGGGGGCGAGCAACGGCCTGCCCGCCGTCACCGGCTCCTTCACCGTCAGCGGGTACAGCACGACCATCGCCCGCTCCACCGCGGCGGGCACGCCCGACTTCCGGCTCTTCACGGTCGAGTCCGGCGGCGACCTGACCCTGAACGGCGTCCACGTTCGCTTCGGGAACGTGCCCGGCGACGAGGGCGGCGGCGTGCTGGTCACGGGTGCCGGCAGCACCCTCGCGGTGAACAGCGGCAGTGTCCGGGACAGCAACGCCGGATCCGGCGGTGGCATCCACCTCCGGAGCGGTGCCTCCGCCACCCTGAGCAACGCCGTGGTCAGCGGGAACCGGGCGAGCGGCAGCGGCGGCGGCATCAGCCACGCCGGCGCCTCGCTGAGCGTCAACTACTCCCGGATCACGGGCAACACGGCCGGCGCCGACGGCGGCGGCCTCGTCACCACGGCGCCGGCCGTCGCGACGCTGGCGGCCAGCCAGGTGACCGGCAACACCGCCGCATCCGGCGGCGGCATCTTCGAAGGCTCCGGCAGCCAGGTCACCGTCCTCGCCACCGGCGTCACCGGCAACACACCCGACAACTGCAGCCCGACGGGAGCCGTACCCGGCTGCACGGGCTGACCGAGCGCACCGGCCGGCCGCACCGGCCGGCGGGCGTCCCGCACTCGCGCGACGCCCGCCGGCTCGGCTCACTCGCCTGCCAGGTGCCTGCCCGCGAACTCCATCTCCAGTCTCAGCTGCTTGATCCGCTCGTCCACCACCAGTGAGCCGTGGCCGGCGTCGTAGCGGTACACCTCGTGGACCGCGCCGCGGGCCTCCAGGCGCTTGACGTAGTTGTCGATCTGGCGGATCGGGCAGCGGGGGTCGTTGACACCCGCGGAGATGTAGACCGGCGCCTTGACCTGGTCGACGTAGGTGAGCGGGGAGGACGCCTCGAAGCGCTCCGGGACCTCCTCCGGGGTGCCGCCCAGCAGCGTGCGGTCCATGGCCTTCAGGGACTCCATCTCGTCGTGGTACGCGGTGACGTAGTCCGCGACCGGCACGACCGCGATGCCCACCGCCCACGCCTCCGGCTGGGTGCCGACGCCGAGGAGGGTGAGGTAGCCGCCCCAGGAGCCGCCGGTGAGGACCATCCGCCGGGGGTCGGCGAGGCCGGAGCCGACCGCCCACTCGCGGACGGCGGCCACGTCCTCCAGCTCGATCAGGCCGACCCGGTGCTTCAGGGCGTCCGTCCAGGCGCGGCCGTAACCGGTGGAGCCTCGGTAGTTGACGCGGATCACCGCGTAGCCCCGGTCCACCCAGGCGGCCGGGCCGGCGGCGAAGGAGTCGCTGTCGTGCCAGGTCGGGCCGCCGTGCAGGTCGACGACCGTGGGGAGGGGGCCGGTGGCACCGGCGGGCTTCTGGATCAGGGCGTGGATGCGGCCGCCGGGGCCCTCCACCCACACGTCCTCGACGGGCACGGACGGCGGGCACTTCATGCCCGGCGGGTCCAGGACGACCTCGCCCGTGGTGGAGCGGACCGCGGGCGGCCGGGCGGCCGACGACCACAGGTACTCCACGCTGCCGTCGGGGCGGGCGGTCGCCCCGGAGACCGTGCCGGGCGGGGTGGGGATGCGGGTCAGCTCGCGCGCCGCCAGGTCGTAGCGGAACAGCTCGCTGCGGGCTTCGAAGCTGTGGGCGATGAGCAGGGCGCTGCCGTCCGGGTACCACTCGGCGGCGACGTCGCCGGGCAGGTCGAGGGCGAGGTCGCTCTCCTCGCCCGTCGCCACGTCCCACACCAGCGGTTCCCAGCGGCCCCGGCGCTGGTGCCCGATGAGGAGACGGGTGTCGCCGTCCACGGGTGCGAAGCCGAGGATCTCCAGGCCCAGCTCCTCGGTGCCGCCCTTGGTGTCGTCCAGCTCGGCGGCCGTCGTGCCGTCCGGGCGCAGCACGCGCAGGGCCGCGTGCATGGCGTCGCCGTGCTCGGTGTGCTCGATCGCGATCAGGGAGCCGTCGTAGGAGAGGTCTCCGACGCCCGCCGACTCACGGTGCCGGTAGATCTCGACCGGGTCCTCGCCCTCGCGCGCGAGATGGACGGTCGTGCCGTCCTCGTCCGTCGAGCGGCCCACCACCGCCGTGCGGCCGTCACGGGCGAGGCCCAGGCCGGCCGGGTAGGACGGCTCCAGACCGGGCACGGCGGCCTCGTCCGCCCCGCCCGCGAAGGGCTGGCGGCGCCAGACGCCGAACTCGTCGCCGTCCTTGTCGTCGAACCACCAGATCCACGCGCCGTCCGGGGAGAGCACTCCGTCCGTCGTGCCGTTCGGCCGGTCCGTCGCCCGGCGCTGCTCGCCCGTCGCCCGGTCCCAGGCGTACAGCTCGTACGTGCCCGTCGCGTTCGACACGAACAGGGAGCGGTCCGGCGCGTCCTCCGCCCAGTCGGGCAGCGAGACCCGCGGCGCCCGGAAGCGCTTCTCCCAGTCCGGCATGTCCGGTGTGTCCGGCGTCCTGCTGTCACTCATGGCCCCAGTCATGCGCCCATATTGCCTGGCCCCACCCACAAACCGCTGGCGCGTGCACCCAGCCTGTGGACAACTTCCCGACCGCCCCCACCGGCTCCGCACCCCACGCCCACGGACTGCGCACACACGGCCGAGCCGAACCCCCCGCCCGAACCCCCGGAACCGGCGCCGTACCGTGGAGGGCGTGTACCGGTTTCTGCTGACACCCCGCTGGTGGGGCATCAACGTCTTCGTGCTGCTCGCCATCCCGTTCTGCGTGTTCATGGGGTCGTGGCAGCTGAGCCGGTTCGAGGGGCGGGTGCAGGACCATCGCGCCGCGACCGAGCAGGCCGCCTCCGGCGGACACGAGGCGGCGCGCCCGCTGGCCGAGCTGCTGCCCGTCGACCAGAGCACCTCGGGACGCCGGGCCACCGCGAGCGGCCGGTACGGCAAGCAGCTGCTGGTACCGGGCCGGGAGCTGGACGGCAAGCAGGGCTTCTACGTGCTGACGCTGCTGCGCACCGACTCCGGCCGGACGCTGCCCGTGGTGCGGGGCTGGCTGCCCGGCAAGGCGGATCCGGCGAAGGCCCCGGCCGCGCCGGCCGGCGACGTCACCGTCACCGGCGCGCTGCAGGCCTCCGAGACCCCGGGGGACAACGGGGTCAGTGCCCAGGGCGGGCTGCCCGCCGGGCAGACGGCGGCCATCAGCGCGGCCTCACTGGTGAACCTGGTGCCGGACAAGCTCTACGACGCCTGGGTCACCCTCGACAAGGCCGACCCGGGGATGAAGGCCGTGCCCGCGACCGCGCCGGCCGGCACCGGTCTCGACCTGAAGGCGTTCCAGAACCTCGGCTACACCGGCGAGTGGTTCGTCTTCGCGGGCTTCGTGGTCTTCATGTGGTTCCGGCTGCTGCGCCGCGAGGTGGAGTTCCAGCGGGACGCGGCGCTCGGCCTGGTGCCGGAGGAGCCGGAGGAGTCCGAGGACACCTCCGCCCCGGCCGCCACCGTCTGACCGCGGCCCGCGGTCACGGATCCGGACCACGGCTCCTGGCTACGAGCCCGCGAGCACCTCGGTGTAGTACACCGTCCCGGCGCACGCGTTCGGCACGGTCGCCGCGACGGTGGGCGAGCCCCCCTGCGCGGTGTGGGTGACGAGGACGCTGCCGTCGGCCGTGGTGCCGTCCTCGGTGACGAGCTGGGTGGTGGTGCCGGAGGACGTGGTGCCGGTGTCCGTGCTGCCGGTGGCGCCGGCGTCCTGGCTGGGCGTCGGGTCGGGCGAGGGACCGCCGGTGTCCGAGCCGCCGGTGGTGGTGGAGCCTCCGGTGGTGGGGCAGGTCTCGGAGGGCACGAAGGCGAACTTCTCCTCGTAGGCCGCACCAGGCTGCAGGACCAGCGCCGCGACCTCCAGGGAGGGGTCGGGCAGGGCGGCCGCCGCGTCCCCGGCCACGTGCCGGGCGCTGAGGATCTTGGCGGGATCGGCGGCCCCCTGCGCCGAGACGCCGATCGAGCCCGGGCCGCCGACGGTGCAGCCGGCGGTGGAGATGTTGGTGACCCGGAAGGTGCCGTAGACGACGCCCGCGGAGTCGGGGGCGTCCACGGTCTGGGTGGCGGAGCCGAGCTGGGCCGCCGTGCACACCGGGGTGCCCGTGGCGAGGGTGGCGGACGGGTTGGCGCCGGTGGTCGACCCGGTGCCGTTGCCGCCGGTCCTGCCCGGTTCACCGCCCTTGCTGCTGTCCTTGCCGTGCCCGGGGGGTCTGCCGTGGGAGCCGTCGGCGCTGCTGGAGCCGCCGTCCGGGTCCTTGCCCTGGGTGGCGCCGCCCTGGGCCTGGGAGGTCTGCCCGGCCATGGCGGTGTTGGGGTCGGTGCCGGCGGAGTTCGAGACGTGGATCAGCGCGGGGATCGCCGTGCCCACGAACAGTGCGGCGGCCGCCATGCCGACGGCGGCCTGGCGCTTGCGGGCGCGCCGGGCGGGCACCGCCTTGCGCAGGTGGTCCAGCGTGCCGGTGCGCGGCTCCAGGTCGTCGACCGCGGAGTGCAGCAGCCGGCGCAGGTCCAGCTCGTCCGGGCCGGGCCCGTCCGGGCCCGGGCCGAGCCCCTCGGGGCCCTTTTCGTCGGGGCCGTGGTTCACAGTTCCGTTCCCAGCGTGCGATTGCGTGTGCTCTTGCTCGTGGTGCTTCGTGGGTTCGTGCCCGCAGGGCTCATGGCGTCCCTCGGGGCGGCCTTCACGGGAAGGACCTTCATGGGAATCGCCCCCTTCGGCGTGCTCGCTCATGCCGGTGTCTCCATGGCCACCCGCAGCGCGGCGATGCCCCGCGAGCCGTACGCCTTCACCGAGCCCAGCGAGATGCCGAGCGTCTCGGCGACCTGGGCCTCCGTCATGTCCGCGAAGTAGCGCAGGACGAGGACCTCGCGCTGGCGGCGCTGCAGGCCCTTCATCGCCTTGATGAGGTCGCGCCGCTCCAGCGAGTCGTAGGCACCCTCCTCCGCGCTCGCCATGTCCGGCATCGGCTTGGAGAGGAGCTTCAGGCCGAGGATGCGCCGGCGCAGGGCGGAGCGGGACAGGTTGACGACCGTCTGCCGCAGGTAGGCCAGGGTCTTCTCGGGGTCGCGGACGCGCTTGCGGGCCGAGTGGACACGGATGAAGGCCTCCTGCACGACGTCCTCGCAGGAGGCGGTGTCGTCGAGGAGGAGCGCGGCGAGGCCCAGCAGGGAGCGGTAGTGCGCCCGGTAGGTCTCGGTGAGGTGGTCGACGGTCGTGCCGGCGACCGCGGCGTCCGCGGTCGCGGTGCCGGCCGCCGTGTCGTCGGAGCCGTCACGCTGACTGGGTATGCGGGCGGGCCGCGCTGCGGGCATGGGCGCGATCACCGGCATGCCGCCGGGAATGCGCGGCCGGAGCGCCGCGCGGGGCGGCCGGAGCGCAGCGGTGCCGCGGGCCGCACTGAGTTCGAGTACCTCTGCCACGCCTGTTGGACACGTCTCCCCCCGCCAGGGTTGTACGTGCCGGGCGTCACATGTCCGACAACCGACGGTGTCCCAAGTGCCGTCATGCGCCCCGCTCTTCCCCTATATCCCATTTGAACGGGCGTCCCCACGCCCCGATCACGGCGTCCCCACGCCAGGATCCTCACGTCCCACGCCCCGCAAAGGTGACCGCAAAGACGCTCCCCGCCCTTCGCGTGGTTGCGAGGAGCGGGGAGGAAAATCCTCTGTTGCCGGGGAGCGCGGTTCAAGCGTTCTGGACCATGCTTCCCGCCACATTCTTACGTGGATACTACAAACGTCTTATCCGCGAGCGGGTGCCTCTCCCCTGAATTCCGCGGCGACCAGCTCGGCGATCTGCGCGGTGTTGAGCGCGGCGCCCTTGCGCAGGTTGTCACCGCAGACGAAGAGTTCGAGCGCGGTCGGGTCGTCGAGGGCCCGGCGGACCCGCCCGACCCAGGTCGGGTCGGTGCCCACCACGTCGGCGGGGGTGGGGAACTCACCGGCGGCGGGGTCGTCGTAGAGCACGACGCCGGGCGCGGTGGCGAGGATCTCGCGGGCGCCGTCGACGGTCACCTCGCCCTGGAAGCGGGCGTGGACGGTGAGCGAGTGCGTGGTGACCACCGGCACCCGGACACAGGTCACGGCGACCGGCAGCTGCGGCAGTCCGAGGATCTTGCGGGACTCGTCCCGCACCTTCATCTCCTCCGACGACCAGCCGTCCTCCCTCAGCGACCCGGCCCACGGGACGACGTTCAGCGCGACCGGCTCCGGGAAGGGCCCGGTGTCCTCCCCGACGGCCCGCCGTACGTCACCGGGCTTGGTCCCCAGCTCGGTCCCGGCGACCAGGGACAGCTGGGCCCGCAGCGCCTCCACCCCGGCCCGGCCCGCCCCGCTCACCGCCTGGTACGACGACACCACCAGCTCGCGCAGCCCGAACTCGGCGTGCAGCGCGCCCAGGGCGACGATCATCGACAGGGTCGTGCAGTTGGGGTTGGCGACGATCCCGCGCGGCCGGCTGCGCACCGCGTGCGGATTGACCTCGGGGACGACGAGGGGCACGTCCGGGTCCATCCGGAAGGCGCCGGAGTTGTCGACGACGACCGCACCGCGCGCGGCGGCGATCGGCGCCCACTCGGCGGAGATCTCGTCGGGCACGTCGAACATGGCGATGTCGACCCCGTCGAAGGCGTCCTCCGTCAGGGCCGCCACCTCGACCTCCTCCCCGCGCACGGCCAGCTTGCGGCCGGCCGAGCGCGGGGAGGCGATCAGACGGATCTCGCCCCAGACGTCCGCGCGCTGGGACAGGATCTGGAGCATGACCGCGCCGACGGCTCCGGTCGCACCCACGACCGCGAGCGTCGGCTTTCCGGTCGGCGCCATTACCGGCCCGTGCCTCCGTAGACGACGGCCTCGTCGGTGTCGGAGTCGAGACCGAAGGCGGTGTGCACGGCGCGCACGGCCTCCGGCACGTCGTCGGCACGGGTGACGACCGAGATACGGATCTCCGAGGTCGAGATCAGCTCGATGTTCACGCCGGCGTTGCTCAGCGCCTCGAAGAAGGAGGCCGTGACGCCCGGGTTGGTCTTCATGCCGGCGCCGACGAGGGAGATCTTGCCGATCTGGTCGTCGTAGCGCAGCGAGTCGAAGCCGATGCCCGCGCGGTTGCGCTCGAGCGCGTCGATGGCCTTGCGGCCCTCGGTCTTCGGCAGCGTGAAGGAGATGTCGGTCAGCCCGGTGGAGGCCGCCGACACGTTCTGCACGACCATGTCGATGTTGATCTCGGCATCGGCGATGGTCCGGAAGATCGCGGCAGCCTCACCCGGCTTGTCCGGCACACCGACGACCGTGATCTTGGCCTCGGAGGTGTCGTGCGCGACACCGGAGATGATGGCCTGCTCCACCTTCTTGTCCCCAATCGGCTCACTGCTGACCCACGTGCCCTGCAACCCGCTGAAGGAGGAGCGGACGTGGATCGGGATGTTGTAACGGCGGGCGTACTCCACACAGCGGTGGAGCAGCACCTTGGAGCCGGAGGCCGCGAGCTCCAGCATGTCCTCGAAGGAGATCCAGTCGATCTTCTTCGCCTTCTTCACCACACGCGGGTCGGCGGTGAACACGCCGTCGACGTCGGTGTAGATCTCGCAGACCTCGGCGTCGAGCGCGGCGGCCAGCGCCACGGCCGTGGTGTCGGACCCACCACGGCCCAGCGTGGTGATGTCCTTCTTGTCCTGGCTGACGCCCTGGAACCCGGCGACGATCGCGATGTTGCCCTTGTCCAGGGAGTCCCTGATACGGCCGGGCGTGACGTCGATGATCCGGGCTTTGTTGTGGACCGAGTCGGTGATGACGCCTGCCTGGCTGCCGGTGAACGACTGGGCCTCGTGGCCCAGGTTTTTGATCGCCATGGCCAGCAGGGCCATGGAGATACGCTCTCCGGCGGTCAGCAGCATGTCGAATTCGCGTCCGGCAGGCATCGGAGAAACCTGCTCGGCGAGATCGATCAGCTCGTCCGTCGTGTCGCCCATCGCGGAAACGACGACAACCACCTGGTTGCCGTTCTTCTTCGCTTCCACGATCCGCTTGGCGACGCGCTTGATGCCTTCGGCATCGGCTACGGAGGAGCCTCCGTACTTCTGCACGACAAGGCCCACGTGCGCTCCTCGCTCGGTTCGTTTGTGTCGGCTCAGTCTAACGAGCGCCCGAAATCCACCGTCCTGGTCCCGCATGGTGAGACGTCTGACGGTGGGAGATCGACGCGCTCGCGACCGGAACCTGCCCAGCGCACGACACGCCACGCGGAACGTGCCCCGGCTCACAGTGGGCCTGTGATTCAAGTTTCAAGCACCAGGGGGCCGCCGTCCGTCCCCGCCGACGCCTTGATCACGCCCGGACGGCGGCAGGAGACTGCCCAACCGTGACAAGCGACCTGCTGCCCGGCGCGATCGTGCTGCTCGGCTCGGCCGTGCAGTGGATCACCGGGATGGGGTTCGCGCTGGTCGCCGTCCCCGGGCTGGTGCTGCTGCTCGGGTCGGGCGACGGGGTCACGCTCGCCAACTGCGCCGCCGGCGCCGTCGGCGTGGTGGGCCTCGCCGGAGGATGACGGCGGGTGCGGCCGCGGGCGATGGTGCCGTTGTGCGTAGCAGCGGCGTGCACGGTGCCGGCCGGAGTCTGGATGACCCGCCAACTTCCCGATCCGGTCCTGCTGTTGGTCATGGGCGGCCTGGTCACGTGTGCCGTCCTGCTGGTCCTGCGGGGCACGCGGGGTGCAGTCGCGGCCCGCGCGGTGGCGGCTTCATGAACTCGGCGGCCGGCGGCGGGCCGCCCGTCTCCCTCTACGCGGTCAACGCGGGCTGGACCGTACGGGAGTTCGTGCCCAACGCGCAGTTCCACGGCGTCCTGGTCAACGCCTTCTCCGTGGCCGCCAACGGGACGCCCCGGCTGGGGACGGCCCAGTGGTGGGGCGCCGCCGTGGCCGCGATGACCACGGGGGCGCTGCTCGGCCGGGCGCTCGCCGGACGGGTCCCCGAACCGCGGGCGCGGCTGTTGGTGCTGCTGCTCGCGCTCGCGGGCGGGGCGACGACCCTGGCGAAGGGACTGTGGGGGCCGTGAGCGGGTCCGGGCGCGCTACTTGGCCGGGCGCATCCCCAGGGGACCGCCGATCTCCTCCGCCATGACCCTGCCCGCCTCGAACTCCAGGGTCTCGTCGCCCATGGCCTGGTCGGTGTCGAGGCCGTCGAGCTCTTCCAGGGGCTGGTTCAGGCGGACGTGCGCCACCAGGGACTGGAGGGCGCGGAGCGCTGCGGAGGCGGTGCCGCCCCAGTTCGAGAAGTAGGAGAACTGCCACCACCACAGGGCCTCCGTGGTTCGGCCCGAGCGGTAGTGGGCCATGCCGTGGCGGAGGTCGGTGACGACGTCGGCGAGGTCGTCGGAGATACGGGCCGGGACGGGAGCCGTCCGGGGCTCGTAGGGGTCGAAGACCTCGGAGTAGACGTCGATGGGGTCGAGGAGCCGGGCCAGGTTCTCGCGCAGTACGTCCACGTCCTGCTCGGGGCCGAGGTCGGGCTCGTAGCGCTCGTCGGGGACGATGTCCTCGTGCGCGCCGAGGCGGCCGCCGGCCAGGAGGAGCTGGGAGACCTCCAGAAGCAGGAAGGGGACGGCCGAGTCGGGTTCGTCGCCCTTCGCCACCTCTGTGACGGCCACCAGGAAGCTCTCGATCTGGTCCGCGATCTGGACCGCGAAGTCGTCCGGGTTCTGGCCGGTCGCGTGCAGCGTGGCGTCAGACATCTAGGAGTCGTCTCCCCTCGAAGGCGCGGCCGAGGGTGACCTCGTCCGCGTATTCCAGGTCGCCACCCACCGGGAGGCCGCTGGCCAGGCGGGTGACCTTGAGGCCCATGGGCTTGATCATGCGGGCGAGATACGTGGCCGTGGCCTCGCCTTCCAGATTCGGGTCCGTGGCCAGGATCAGCTCCGTGACCGTCCCGTCGGCCAACCGTGCGAGAAGTTCTCGTATACGCAGGTCGTCGGGGCCTACGCCCTCGATCGGGCTGATCGCGCCGCCGAGCACGTGGTAGCGGCCGCGGAACTCGCGGGTGCGCTCGATGGCGACGACGTCCTTGGGCTCCTCCACGACACAGATGACCGAGGGGTCGCGGCGAGGATCGCGGCAGATGTTGCACAGCTCCTCCTGTGCCACGTTGCCGCAGGTCGCGCAGAAGCGGACCTTCGCCTTCACCTCGAGGAGGGCCTGGGCGAGCCGACGGACGTCCGTCGGCTCCGCCTGCAGGATGTGGAAGGCGATCCGCTGCGCGCTCTTGGGACCGACGCCGGGCAGCCGACCCAGCTCGTCGATGAGGTCCTGAACCACGCCTTCGTACAACGGACTGCCCTTCCTGGAGTCTTTCAGTGCGTACGGTAGTTGGCCGCGCCCCGTCTTAGAAGGGCAGACCGGGGATGCCGCTGCCGCCGCCGAGGCCCTGCGCCAGGGGGCCCAGCTTCTGCTGCTGGAGCGTCTGCGCGTTCTCGTTGGCCGCCTGGACGGCCGCCACGATCAGGTCGGCGAGGGTCTCGGTGTCCTCCGGGTCCACCGCCTTCGGGTCGATCTTCAGGCCGCGCAGCTCGCCGGAACCGGTGACGGTGGCCCGTACCAGCCCGCCGCCCGCCTGCCCGTCGACCTCCGTGTTCGCCAGTTCCTCCTGCGCCCGCTGCAGGTCCTGCTGCATCTTCTGGGCCTGCTGGAGCAACTGCTGCATGTTCGGCTGGCCACCACCGGGGATCACGATCAGCTCCTGGTTCCTCGTTCGTCGCCTGCGGCGTCGTTTCTCCGTTGTGCACGAGCCTACGTGGTCTGCGCGGCCATCGCCCCGCCACTCTTTCGAGTGAGAGCAGTGGCAGTCGTATACCTGATCAAGGCCCTCTTCCGGGCGGAAAAGAGGGGAAAGCTCCGTCCCCGCCACCCGTTGGGCGGTAGGAAGGATGACGCGCGTCGGCTTGCAATGTCACGCAATGTGACGGGCCCTGTTCCAGTGTCGTGTTCAGTAGGGAGTGCCGGGTGGCTCAGCCGGAGATGCAGCCCGAGGGTCCGCCTCAGGACGGGTGGGGCGAGGGTGCGGCCGGGCCGCGGCCGGGCGATCTGACCGGGCGGTCGTTCCCGCTCGGGGACTGGGGGGAGCCCGCCGAGCGGCTCGACGAGCTGTACCGGTGGGTGGAGCGGGGAGCACTGCAGACGGCGTCCTGGTATCTCGCGGACCGGGTGTGGAAGCGGCGCGGGGCACGGGCGCTGCGGGCCGGGGCGGCGGCGGGGGCGGTGTGCGGGGCCGCGCTGCCGCTGCTGGACCTGACCGGGGTGGTCGGCGGGGTGGCGCCCTGGGGGTATCTGGCGCTGATGCTCGCGGTGGCGTGTGTCGCGGTAGACCGGTTCTTCGGGGTCACGTCGGGCTGGATAAGGGACGTGGCGACCGCGCAGGCTGTGCAGCGGCGGTTGCAGGTGTTGCAGTTCGACTGGGCGTCGGAGAGCGTGCGGGAGGTCCTGGGGCCGGCGGAGGGGACGGCCGGTGAGGCCGCCGAGCGGTGCCTGGCGGTTCTGCGCCGGTTCTCCGAGGACGTGATGGAGCTGGTGCGCACGGAGACGGCCGACTGGATGGTGGAGTTCCGCACGGGTTCGGCCCCGCTGGGCATCCAGGCGGCGGTGGCATCCGGGGCGCGGGTGGATCCGGGCAGCCCCGTGGGACGGTTTCCGCTGCCGCCGGCGAACGGGACGCGCCCGAACATGCCGAGGCAGCGTCCGCCGGAGCCCCGATAGGCACCCGCCCCTTCGGCCGGCCAGGCGCAGCTTCATGCCCTCCGGGGTCCAGCACCTGATCCCCGCCGACGATCCGGATCTCCCGGCCGACGTCCCCGCCGGACAGCAGCACGAGCAGCTCGAAGCGGTCGCCCCGGTTCAGCGGGACGCGCACGCGGTAGCCGACACTTCCCCACTGCCTTGAAGGCAAGGGGACGAACCGGACGCGTGGGCCGGAGTTCGCCCAACGTTCAACAGCCGCCGCAGGCAGGCGGGTTCACCTCACTGCTTGGTGTACGTCAGGCTCTCCCCGCCGCTCCTCTTCACCCGCTTCAGCCGCCCGTCCGGCAGCAGCGTGATCTCGGTGGCCTCGCCCGGCGAGCAGGAGGACAGCGGCTCACCGGAACTGACGCTCGACGGTCCGATCTCCAACGGCCCGTTGCCGCCCGGCTGTTCGCTGAGCTCCGCCTCGAACACGCAGTGGTACGTGCCGCCGCCCGCGGTGGGTCCGTCCGCGACGAGCGTGAGGACGGTGTCCCCCACCTTCCCCTGCTGGATGGTCAGTTGACGGGAGTTGGTGCCATTGGCGTTGTCGATCGTGGTCTGCCAGGTGCCGAGGTACCCGGCCGGGATCGCCCCGTCCGCCGGCGCGGAGGAGGACGGCGCCGAGGTCGTGGGGGTGGGCGCGGGCGAGGTGCCGCCCGGCGCGGTGGTGGTGACGGTGGGCCCCGGACTGACCGTCCCCCCGGCCTTGCCGTCGTCCCCGCCATGGTTCATCAGCGCGTACACCGACCCGCCCGCGCCCAGCGCCACGACCAGCGCGATCACGACGAGCAACGCGGTGGACCGCCCGTTCCGCCGCTCGGGCTCCTGCGGAACCCAGACCGGCGGCGGCCCGTACGGCGGGGTGGAACCGAGGCCGCCACCGCCGTAGGGGTTGTACGGCTGCTGCGGGTAGCCGTAGGCCGGGGCCTGGGACTGAGGATGCTGCTGGGGCTGCTGCGGATACCCGTACTGCCCCGGCGGGGCGTACGGCCCGGCCGCCGCACCGTAGCCGGGAGCGGCGGGAGGCGGTGCGGGCGGCGGGGTCTGCCCGGAAACCAGGGTCGGAAGATGATTGAGGGCCGCGCCGCTCCCCTTGGCCGGGGGCGCCGCGGAAACGTCATCAGCGGCGGAAGAGTGCTCGGGCGACCCGCCACCTCCCTGCTGCTGCACCCAGGCAGGAGCAGGCACCCCCGGCGCACCCGCACCCGCCGGCGGCGCTTCCGCCCCACCGGGGCCACCCGCACCCGACGACGGTTGCTGCACGGGTGGTGCGGGTGGGAACCCAGACCCGGCCGCAGGCCGGTTGGCCCCCGACGCACCCGCACCCGCACCCGGCATCGAATCGGACGCCGGATCCTCCGCGTCCAGCAGCTGCACCGCATGCCGCCCCAGCTGCGCCACCAACGCCCCCGGCAGCCAGGGATCCCGGGACCGCCCCCCGGACACCGTGTCCTCCGCCCCCGTCCGCTCCAGAATGCGATCCAGCGAAGGCCGGGCAGCGGGATCCTTCTTCAGACAGTCCCGCACCAGATCCGCGATCCCCTCCGGGACCCCCTCAAGATCCGGCTCCTCCTGGGCGATCCGGAACATCAGGGCGTGCACCCCGCTGTTGGCACCCCCGAAGGGCAGCACACCGGTGGCGGCGTAGGCGAGCACGGACCCCAGGCAGAAGACGTCGCACGCGGGCGTGATCCGGTCCCCCCGCACCTGCTCGGGCGCCATGAACCCGGGCGACCCGACCAGCGCCCCGGTACGGGTCAGCCCGTCCCCCGCCATGGTCTCCATCGCCCGCGCGATCCCGAAGTCGATCACCCGCGGCCCGTCGATGGTGACGAGCACGTTGGACGGCTTCAGATCCCGGTGCACGATCCCGGCCGCGTGGATGTCCTTGAGTGCGTGCGCGAGCCCCGCCGCGAGGATCCGTACCGACCGCTCGGGCAGCGCCCCGTGATCGCGTGAGACGACCTGCTGCAGGCTGGGCCCGGCGACGTACCCGGTGGCCACCCAGGGCACCGCGGCCTCGGTGTCCGCGTCCAGCACGGGCGCGGTCCAGTGCCCGCCGACCCGCCGCGCGGCCGTCACTTCCTGCCGGAACCGCGCCCGGAACTCCTCCTGCTCGGCCAGCTCCTCGCGCACCAGCTTCACGGCGACCGTACGGCCCCGGTCGGACCGGGCCAGGTACACATGCCCCATTCCGCCCGCGCCGAGCCGCGCGAGCAGCCGGTACGCCCCGATCCCCTGCGGATCCCCCGGTCCCAGCTTGTCCATCCCCGCGCCGCCTTCCCCCCATAGGTCTGCAACGGACCGAGAATAGTGCGGCCGCGCGGGGGGCCGCGCGGACCTGGGTCTACGGTTCCGTAACGGCGGTGCCGTCGCACGTCGACAACCTGTCGCGGAAAAGCCCCGCCCACGGAACAGGACGCCGATGTCGCGTCCGCATCCCGGACATTTACGCTCGCCCGCATGACCCCTCAGCTCAGCCCCGAAGCCGGCGCCGCGGTGAAGGCCGCGGACCGTGCGCATGTCTTCCACTCCTGGTCCGCCCAGGACCTCATCGACCCGCTCGCCGTCGCCGGCGCCGAGGGGTCCTACTTCTGGGACTACGACGGCAGGCGCTACCTGGACTTCACCAGCGGACTCGTCTTCACCAACATCGGCTACCAGCACCCCAAGGTCGTCGCCGCGATCCAGGAGCAGGCGGCGAAGATGACGACGTTCGCGCCCGCGTTCGCCGTCGAGGCGCGCTCGGAGGCGGCCCGGCTGATCGCCGAGCGGACCCCCGGCGACCTGGACAAGATCTTCTTCACCAACGGCGGCGCGGACGCCATCGAGCACGCCATTCGCATGTCCCGGCTGCACACGGGCCGCGCGAAGGTGCTCTCGGCGTACCGCTCGTACCACGGCGGCACCCAGCAGGCGATCAACGTCACCGGTGACCCGCGCCGCTGGGCCTCCGACAGCGCCAGTGCCGGTGTGGTGCACTTCTGGGCGCCCTTCCTCTACCGCTCCCGCTTCTACTCGGAGACCGAGGAGCAGGAGACCGCGCGGGCGCTGGAGCACCTGGAGACGACGATCGCCTTCGAGGGGCCGGGGACGGTCGCGGCGATCGTCCTGGAGACCGTGCCCGGCACCGCCGGGATCATGGTCCCGCCGCCCGGCTACCTGGCCGGGGTCCGGGAGATCTGTGACAAGTACGGGATCGTGTTCATCCTGGACGAGGTCATGGCCGGGTTCGGGCGGACCGGTGAGTGGTTCGCCGCGGACCTGTTCGGTGTCGTGCCGGACCTGATGACCTTCGCCAAGGGTGTGAACTCGGGTTACGTGCCCCTCGGCGGTGTGGCCATCTCCGAGAAGATCGCCGAGACCTTCGGCAAGCGGCCCTACCCGGGCGGTCTCACCTACTCCGGGCACCCGCTGGCCTGCGCCGCCGCCGTCGCCACGATCAACGTGATGGCGGAGGAGGGCGTCGTCGAGAACGCCGGGCGGCTCGGCGCGAGCGTCGTCGGACCCGCCCTGGCCGAGCTGGCCCAGCGGCACCCGAGCGTCGGCGAGGTCCGTGGCGTCGGCATGTTCTGGGCGCTGGACCTGGTGAAGAACCGGGAGACCCGGGAGCCGCTGGTGCCCTACAACGCGGCCGGCGAGGCGAACGCCCCCATGGCCGCGTTCGGTGCCGCCGCCAAGCAGCACGGACTGTGGCCCTTCATCAACATGAACCGGACGCACATCGTCCCGCCCTGCAACGTCTCCGAGGCCGAGCTGAAGGAGGGCCTGGCGGCTCTGGACGCGGCGCTGAGCGTCGCCGACGAGTACACGGCGTAACCGGACGGCAGCTGCCGCCGGGCCGATCCGAACGCGTAAGGTGACGTGCTCGTAAGAGATGACGAGCACCTACGAGTACGTCACCCATACGCGTGAGGAGAGGCCCGGACGATGCCCGGCAACGGCGCCGTGACGCGCAGCACCCTGCGCCAGCAGATCGCGGACGCGCTGCGTGACGAGGTGCTGGCGGGGCGGCTGCAGCCGGGCCGGGCGTTCACGGTCAAGGAGATCGCCGACCAGTACGGCGTCTCGGCGACCCCGGTCCGCGAGGCACTGGTCGACCTGTCCGCGCAGGGCATCCTGGAGGCCGACCAGCACCGCGGCTTCCGCGTCCCCGAGTACTCGCCCGCCGACTACCGGGGCATGATCGAGGCCCGCAGCCTGGTCACCGACGGCATGTTCCAGGCCCTCACCACCCACCCGGCCTTCACCGCCCCGGAGGACCCGCGGACGGCGGCGGCCCTGGCGGCGGTGCGCCGGCGCGGCGAGGAGGCCCAGCGGGCGGCGGCGGCCGGTGACCTCAGCGTGCTGATCGGCTACGACCTGCGTTTCTGGCGCGAGCTGAGCGGCCTGTTCGGCAACCCCTACCTGGCCGACTTCCTGCACCGCCTGCGGGTCCAGTCCTGGGTCTGCGCGGTCCAGCACCTGCGCCGCCTCCCCGACGTGCGCCACCACCTGTGGGCCGGCCACACCGAGCTGGTCGACGCCCTGGCCCGCCGCGACGCCGAGGCGGCCCGCGCCATCGTGGCCGCGGCCAACGCCCACTCCCTCGCGCTCGTCGAGCGCCTGGCCGAGCAGCCCTGATCAGCTGCGTCACGCGCCGTGCGAACACCCCGGACAGAGAGTGGAAGTCACACCGGGGGGCCTCGACATGCCCCGTAGCGATTACGCTTCCTGAACGCCCTGCCCGCGGAGTGCGGCCTCTGATCGACCCACACTAGGAGCTGTCCTTTGGCCTGTGACCTGTGGCTGGTCCCGCTCGTCGACGTGTTGTGCCACACCCCGGACAACCCGTTCGCCGAGGAACTCGCGCACTACAACGACGCGCTGGCCGCGGCCGGTCTCCCGCCGGTGCCGGTGTACCAGTACATGCCGGGCCTGTCCGGCGAGGTGGCCCCGGTGGCCGGCTTCGACTACGACGCGCTGCACTTCCTGCGCCGGGCCTACCTGCTCCAGGTGTGCGGGCTGCCCGTGACCCCGGTGGACGAACTGGGCGGTGACTACGAGCAGTTGCTGGAGATGTTCGAGTCGACGGCCCAGCAGTCCCACCTGGTGTGGCACTACGACCACGCGGGCGCCTACGTCCCGGTCGACTTCCCGCACCCGCTGTCCAGCGACGAACTCCTCGCCGGCGGCGGCCCCCTGGGCTCCTCCCAGTCCCTGCTGAGGGAACTGGAACTGGTGGCCCCGTCGATCGGCATCGACCCGGCCAACCCGCCGGCTGCCCCGGCACCGCCGGCCGCCCCCACCGAACTGGAGGAGCCCGCGGTACCGGCGCCCTACGACCCCAGCCCCTTCGCGCGCGAGCGGCATGTGTGGCTCGGCCTGCACGCGGCGGCGACGCGGTCCCTGGCACAGGGGTCCATGATCGTGTTCAGCTGACGCGGCCGACGACGCCGACGTCGTCGACCGAGTCCTGGAGAGCCGTGCGCAGCAACAGGGTGTGCACGAGCCGGCCGGGCGCGGTGGGCGGATAGCGCCAGGCCAGCGGCCAGGTCATGCCCTCCAGCGCGGGCACCGGGATGTAGCAGACCCGGTACGGGCCACTCGTCAGCCGGGTCACCTCCTCCGGCCAGCTGTGGTGGGCGGTGCTGCCGGCGGCGACGAGGAAGTAGACGCAGCGCCGCCCGCTTCCGGACTCCACCACGGGCCCCGGATCACCCCCGGTCATCCGCGCGAGCCGGTCGGCGACCGCCCGCCCGTGGTCCCCGTCGAGCCGTACGGCGTCGAATTGGACCCCCGCCTTGCGGAGTTGAATGCCGGTGGCGGGAATCCATTCCAGGGCGGGGTGACTTTGCGTATTCATGCGACCAGTGTCAGTGGCGGCCGCTACCTTCATCCATGACTCTCCGTCGACCATTCGGAACGGTCGGGAGTCGACGCGGAGTATCGATGACCGGTTGAGTTCGGTTGAGTCCGGGGGTGACCGCACATGGCGCGGGCTGAGAACAAGGTGGAGGCAGGCGGCACGGCACATCTCGTGGCCGCCCTCGCGAAAGCACTGCGCGAGCAGCAGAAGCTGACACAGGACGAGTTGGGCAAGCGGATCGGCTACACCGGCTCCGCAATCAGCGCGATGGAGACTTGTGCGCAGCCCGCGAGCGACAAGATGCTGGTGGCACTGGAGGAGCAGATCGGGGGCGGACTCGGGGTCTTCGAGAAGGCGCGGAAGTTCATGCTGCTCGACAAGTACCCGCCGCAGTTCAAGAACTTCGCGCTGATGGAGGCGGAGGCGGTGACGCTGTCGTCGTATCAGACGTACCAGGTCGCAGGTCTCTTCCAGACTCCGGAGTACGCGAGGGCTCTGATCGGCGGTGGGTTTCCCAAGCTCGCCGACTCGAAGGTGGACGAGCTGGTGGAGGCGCGGGTCGCCCGACGGGCCCTGTTCTACAGGGACCCTCCGGCCATGATCGAGCTGATTCTCGACGAGTCCGCACTACGGCGACCGTTCGGCAGCCAGGAGGTCCTACACGGACAATTGCAGTCGCTGGCAGAGGACGCAGAGAGGGACAATGTCAGCATCCAAGTCGTCCCGATGGACCGAGGGTTGCGGGGAGGTCACGCGGGAGCCCACGGCGACATGGTGCTGGTGGAGACCAAGGAACACCATCGCGTGGTCTACCTGGAAGTCGAGGAAGAAAGCCTCCTGGTCAGCGACCCCACAAAGGTCGCGCTCCTCAACCACCGGTATGCAAAGATCCGCACACAGGCTCTGAGCCCGGACGACTCGCTAAGCCTCATCCGGAAGTTGGCAGGAGAAGAGCGGACATGACGAGCACCTTGCAGTGGTTCAAGTCGAGCTACAGCAATGCCAGCGGCGGCGACTGCGTCGAAGTAGCCACCTGCCCCCACACCATCCACATCCGCGACTCCAAGAACCCCACCGGCCCCAGGCTGTCGGTCTCCCCCACAGCCTGGGCCGGCTTCCTAAGTCACTCGCAGGGGTCAGCCGCAGGCTCCGCCGACTCAGGCGTACCCGGCGTCGTCTGACTGAGCTTGGCGGCGAGCGCGTCCGCCTTCTGGCCCGCCAGCTCGTCGCGGAGCCCGAAGTTGGGGTCGGCCGACGGGAGGGCGGACTCCTCGGCAGAGGCCCCGCTCTGGGTCTCGCCCTCGAACTCGCCCTGCCCCAGCACCTCGTGGTCGTAAGGGATCGTGGAGGACTCGCCCCCCAGGCCCCGCCACTCGCCGGGGATCGGTTCGTCCCCGGCCGGGCAGCGCGGTGCCTGCCACTGCAGGGCCATGACGTAGGTGTGGCCGGGCTCGATGCGGGGCTCGTGCGCCCCGGACATCTCCACGCGCCCGCCGTCCTCGGCCTGGTGCCAGCCGAAGGCGTCCCACTGGAACGTCGAGGGTGCCGCGTGGGCGGGCTTGTCCTTGGACCAGAGCACCTTGTCGACGCGCAGGGTGACCTTGCGCATGATCGGGCCCGATTCGCCCTCGGGGTTGTCGGGGTCACCGGTGTCCGGCTCGACGGCCCGGTCGTCGACGGCGGTGACGACGACGGCGTGGTCCGCGTAGGTCACCCAGTCCCGGGCGGTCCTGGAGGGGTAGCGGTCGTTGCCCTCGGCGAGGATGACCCCCTGGTCCTCGGCCCGGTCGTGGCCGGCGGACCCGCCGTGGGTCGCGGCGACCACGGACAGCGCGGTCACGGCGAGTGCGGCGGTGGTACCGACGGCGATGCCTGTCCTTCTGTTCATCCTGGCCCCCGTCAGTACGTGTTGTTGATGTTGCGCACCTGGTTGCTGCCGAGCCCTTCCGAGCCGACGGACTTCTTCATGCAGCCCAGGCGGGAGTCCTGCATGCCCACGACGGGAGAGGCGTCCTCACCGTGGACGAAGCCGACGGCATGCCCGGTCTCGTGGCAGACCAGACCGGAGGACCAGTGGCCCGGCTCGATCTTCACGTACTGCTGGTCGCACTTGTAGACACCCGGGGCGGGGTTCTCGCAGTAGGTGAAGCCGTTGTCGCTGCCGGAGACCGTTCCCTCGCTGTAGTAGATGTCCGTCTCGGCGTCACCGGACCAGGACGGCGTGGAGTCGTAGCTGACCGAGAGGTCGGTGGGCGCGTACTCGTTGTTCAGCACGGACCTGACGGCGGCCTTGTCGTCGGACTCCAGCGCGTTGCTGCCGCCGGAGTCCATGTAGTACGTGAGGGTGGCGTTGTCGGTCTGGCAGAGGATGCCCTTGCGGCACGGGACGTCGTAGTGGCTGGTCGGGATCATGTTGTCGACGGACCGCGCCGCTTCGGCGTCGGCGTCGTCGGCGGGGCTGGAGGGAGCCGTGGCGAACAGGGCTCCTACGGCGAAGGCGATCACGCCGGCCGCCCGGCCGGCATGGCGCATCGTGGCACGCGTCAATGTTTCCCCCGTTGGAAGTTGCCAGGTGCATGCCCATTAGGCAGCGCCGGCCCGGCTTCCGCAAGCAACATTCACATGCGGAACATCAGGAACTCGAACTCGCCCACGGGTACGGGCACTTGGTGGTCTCGGAGGCGGGCAGAGCCTTCTTGATGCGGGCTCGCTCCAGCCGCAGCTGATCGCCCCGGAAGACACCCGGTTCCAGGCTGTCGCGCTCGGGAACGGCGATGAGCAGATGCTGCCCGGGCTTCACCTGCCGCGGCGTGTCCGTCGCGCCCGGGTCGACGACATCGAGGGTGATCCGCCGCTCCCCCCGGACCGGTTTGAGCCATTCCGTGGCCTCCACCGTCACCGAGATGCGGCCCTTGTGACGGGCGGACGGGCTCACCGAGGCCACGTCGCCGACGACCATCGTCGTCGAGCAGGCGACCCACTCGGCGGCGGTCTGGCCGCGGTCCCCCTCGGCGGGCCCTTCGCCGCCGCAGGCGGAGAGGGCGAGGGTTCCGACGGCCAGACCGATGACGACGGTTCGGATCCGGATCACTGGACAGGTCTCCTTCGTGGTGTGCGCTGAACGCCTTCAGCACGGAACACCACTACGACGCCGCCCAGGGATCGGACGTTCATCTCAGAACACCGGGGTTCCGGCCTGCGTCAGCTTCCAGTTGGTGACCGCGAAGTCCGCCGGGTCGAGCGCCTTCTTCGCCGTCACGTAGTCGATCATCAGCTGACGGATCTCGTTGGTGGAGCTGTAGGCGATCGGCGCCGTGGCGATGTGCGGGTAGCCGGAACCGCCGTTCGCCCGGTAGTTGTTGACCGCGACGACGAAGACCTGGTCGTCGGCGACCGGGGCCCCGTTGTAGGTGAGGTTCTTGATCCGGGAGCCCTCGGCCTGCGCGATGTCGATCTCGTAGTCGACGCCCGCCGCCGTGTCGTACATGTAGTCCCAGAACTTGTTGGCGTTGGTGAGGGTCGCGGTGTCGACCTTCGTGCCGGCCGGGACCTGGTAGTAGTACTTCGCCCCGAACTCCAGGTAGTCCCTGAGCTGGGCACCCGTCAGCTTCTTGCCGTACAGGGTGTTGTCGTAGATGTAGAGCCCGGCGATGTCCTTGATCGTGACGCTGCCCTGCGGGATGTCGGCCGTGCGGCTGAAGGGCGCGGCGACCGAGATCAGCGGGAGCGCCGCGTCCGACGCCGAGAGCCCGGCCTTCACCGTCTCCATCTGGACCTTGTGGATGAAGTCCATGATCGGCACGTCCTTCCAGCAGGACTCGGCCGCGGAGAGGTCCTGCGTGCAGGTGCCGACCGTCGTGTTCACGTACTTCACGACCAGCTCGTGGTCGGCCTCCAGGAGCTTCTTGATCTCCGGGTCCTCGTCCACGTCCTTCGGGTTGAGGGTCTGCGCCGTCTTGCCCGTCACCTTCCACTGGCCGTGGTGGAGTTCGAGTTCGAAGTCGAAGACGCTCAGGCGGTAGCCCCAGCAGTACGGCTCGGAGAGGAGGACCTCCTCGCCGGTCTCCGCGTTCTTCACCGTGTACGAGGGCACCTCGACGTGCGTGTGGCCCACCAGGATCGCGTCGATGCCCGGCACCTGCTCGGCCACCAGGTTCGAGGCGTTCTCGACGTACGGGAGCGAGTCGCCCCAGGACGAGGAGCCGTCCAGGCCCGAGTGGTCCGTCAGGAACACCACGTCACAGCCGAGCGCACGCATCCGCGGCACGTACTTCTTCGCCTGCTCGACCAGGCCCGGGAACACCATCCTGCCGCTGACGTTGTCCTTGTCCCACAGCGCGATACCGGGGTTGGTGAGGCCCAGGATGCCGACCTTGATGTCGGGGGCGCCCGGCACACAGATCCGCTTCACGGTGTACGGCTGGAAGGCGGGGCGCAGCGTCTTCGCGTCCAGCGCGTTGGCGCCGAGCAGCGGGAAGTGACACTGGCTCTCGAACTTGCGCAGCGTGTCGATGCCGTAGTTGAACTCGTGGTTGCCGAGGGCGGCGGCGTCGTAGCGCATGTGGTTCATGGCGACGGCCATCGGGTGCTTGGGGCCGCGCTTGCCGTCGGTGCCGGTGATCGGGTCGACACGGGCGAAGTAGTAGGCCAGGGAGGTGCCCTGGATGATGTCGCCGGCGTCGACCAGGAGGGTGCGGTGCTCGCCCTTCGCCTCCCGCTGCTGCTTGATGAGGGTGGCCACCCGGGCGACACCCACGGAGTTGCCCGCCTTGTCGGTGTAGGCGGCGTCCTTGTAGTAGTCCCAGTCGAAGACGTGGCTGTGCAGGTCGGTGGTGCCCAGGATGGAGAACGACCAGGTGCGGGGCGTCTTTTCGGGCTGCAGCCCGGCCGCCTGGGCGGGCGCCGCGGCGACGGTCCCCGTGGCGGCGACCGCCGCACCGGTGACGGCCGACTTCTTCACGAAATCCCGGCGGTTCATGGGGCTGAGGGGCATGAGGAGGCTCCTGGAGGAGGGCTGGAGTGGAGGAGGTACGGGTACGCGCGCCGCGCGGGGGCTACCCGCGTAGATGCTTTCGGCACCCTCACGTCCGGAGAACCAGAAACAGGTCATGTCCCGGTCATTTTCTGGAGTGGTTGACCAATGAACGGTCTACTTCTGTCGATGACGCGGCAAAGTTCGTGCGGAGAAACCGCTCCCCCTGCTCGACGCCGCGATCACCCGGGTCCCGGCGGGCG
Source organism: Streptomyces sp. BK340 (assembly GCF_007827595.1). Classification (GTDB taxonomy): domain Bacteria; phylum Actinomycetota; class Actinomycetes; order Streptomycetales; family Streptomycetaceae; genus Streptomyces. The sequence goes on along the minus strand of NZ_VISR01000037.1, from coordinate 32,221 downwards.
TGAAGATCCTGGAGTACAAGGCCGTCAGCGGCAACGGCACCGAGGGGCACGCGATGGGCGTCTCCCTCACCGGTGCCGACGCCGGCGAGATCGAGCGGGCCCGCGACCACGCGGGCCGCCCGGTCCGGGTGCGGCCGCACCGCGTGACGGACGTCTACTACCTTGCCCGTATCAAGGTGACCGACACCGTCCACGGCGACCTGGACGGCTGCCGCTACCGGTACCGCCAGGGCACCACCGAGTACCACCAGGACCTGCCCTGCGTCACCCGTATCCGGCTGGGCACACCGCTCAGGCTGCGGGACTGACAGCAGGCCGGACCTGGACGCGGCGGCCCGGAGCCAGGGGCTCGCCGTGGCCGGGTCAATTTCTGGGATGATCGCGAACCATGCAGTCTCTGGCTCCCGACGACCCGGCCCGTATCGGCCCCTACCGTCTGCTGTCCCGGCTCGGGGCGGGCGGCATGGGCCGGGTCTATCTCGCGCGGGAGGCGGACGCCGGTCCCGGCGCGACGACGGTCGCGGTGAAGCTGATCCGCACCGACCCCGACGCCGAACAGAGTGAGTTCCGGCGGCGGTTCACCCGGGAGGTGGCCGCGGCGCGGCGGGTGAGCGGGGCTTGGACAGCGCGGGTGCTGGACGCCGACACGGATGCCGAACAGCCCTGGGTGGCAACGGAGTACGTGCCCGGACCCACCCTGCGGGCCGTCGTGCGCGGCGACTTCGGCGCCCTGCCCTCGGCCTCCGCGCACGTCCTGGCGCACCGGCTCGCGCAGGCCCTGGACGCCATCCACGGCGCCGGTCTCGTCCACCGCGACCTGAAGCCGTCCAACATCCTGCTCACCGTCGACGGACCCCGGGTCATCGACTTCGGGGTCTCCCAAGTCCTGGACGCCACCGTCGACTCCTCCCTCACCGGCACCGGAACCCTCGTCGGCACACCGGAGTTCATGTCCCCGGAGCAGGTCAGGGGCGAACGGGTCACCCCGGCCGGTGACGTGTTCTCCCTCGGCAGCGTCCTGGCCTACGCGGCCACGGGCCGTTCCCCCTTCCAGGGAGCGGGTGAGGGCGGGCTGCACGCGCAGCTGTTCCGGATCGCTTACGAGGAACCGGACCTGACCGGCGTACCCGAGGTGATCGCGGATCTCGTCCGGCGCTGCCTGGCGAAGCACCCGGACGACCGGCCGACGGTCCCGGAACTGATCGACCTGACCCTCCGGGCCCCCGCGGGCGCCTGGCTGCCCGCGTCCCTGCTGGCCCGCCTCGACCGGGTGGCGGCGCAGCCGCTGCCGGAGACACCGCATCGCGGGGAGCCGACCCCGGAGCCTCCTCGTTTCCCGGAGTTCCCGGAGCTGCCGGAGTTCCCGGATCTCCCGGAGCTGCCGGACCTCCCGGAAGAACCTGCGGCGGCGGAGCGGCGTGATCCGCTGGACGTCCCGGAGGCGGGCATCGCGCCGCCGCACGTAATACGCACTCCTCCAGCGCCCCGGGTCCCCCGCTTCGGCGGGCGGGCGGCGGGCGTGCTGCTGCCGGTCCTCGCCGTGCTGTCGGTGGTGGCCGGCGGGTACGTCGTCCTGCCCACCCTGGTCGCGACCCCCTGGTCGGCGCTCGGGGACCACCCGCGTGAACGCGCGCCGGGGTACTACGCCTTCGGCGGCACCTGGAGAGTCACCAGGGACGAGGACGGACCCCTGCTCAGCATGCGACTGGACCTCGTCCAGGGCGCTCGGACGGGCAGGCCGGGCGCCACCGTCGTCTCGGCCACGCGCGACACGATCTGCACCGGCGAGGCGATGGTGCGGTCCAGGTCGGAGAACACGCTGGTGCTCGGCGACTTCCGGATGCACGGGATCGGAACGGGCTCGTCCGGCAAGGAGATCTGCGGGGTGCCGCACACCATGAGACTCAGGGCGGAGGAGGGCCAGGGCCTCTCCTGGGTCTACTCGCGCGGCATGTCCTACGGCCTCGAACCGGCCTCCGAGGACACCTACGTCTCCCTCGCCTCCCGCGGAGACTGGTACTCCGCCGACGGCGGCCTGCGCATCACCGTCGGTACCCGGCGACTGGGGCAGCACCTCATCCACGGCTCCGACGACCATGGCGGACGGCACTGCGAGTGGGAGGCGGCCCTGCTGGACGCCCGCGAGAACACGTTCGCCACCACGGTTGCCCACGTGATCGCGGAACGCTCGGACCCGCTGTGCCGGCCGGCGTCCGTCGCGTACGACTACACCCTCCACGGCTCCGGCACCGCGGCGACCCTCACCCGCCACTCCCGTGCCGAAACGGCCACCCTCCGTCTCGAACGCCACCCTTGATCACGGTCAGGGCCGGCCGATGAGCCGGATCTCCGGTGGCCACAGGACCCTGCTCGCCACCAGCAGCGAGGGTCCGAGGTGGATCGGGCACACCGGGAGCGCCGGCAGGTCGTAGCGGGCGACCTCGAAGACGGCGGGGTCGGAGCAGTCCGTACCGGCAGCCCGGTCGCCTTCACCGCCGTACGGCCCCCGGCACCGTGCGTTCCGGTGGGTGCTCATACTCCGATTGCACCGCGCGGAACGCGGGACCGCCCGCCGATCACGCCCGGGGGCGGATCGGCGGGCGGTCCTGTGCAGGTCCGTGCCCGCGGTCTACAGGAACGAGTTGATCTCGATCGTCTCGTCCCGGCCCGGGCCCACGCCGATCGCGGAGATCGGGGCGCCGGACATCTCCTCCAGCGCCTTCACGTAGTTCTGGGCGTTCTTCGGGAGGTCGGAGAAGGACTTCGCCTTGGTGATGTCCTCGGACCAGCCCGGCAGGGTCTCGTAGACCGGCTTCGCGTGGTGGAAGTCGGTCTGCGAGTACGGGAGCTCCTCGACGCGCTTGCCGTCGATCTCGTACGCCACGCAGACCGGGATCTCCTCCCAGCCGGTCAGGACGTCCAGCTTGGTGAGGAAGAAGTCGGTCAGGCCGTTCACACGGGTCGCGTAGCGGGCGATGACCGCGTCGAACCAGCCGCAGCGGCGGTCACGGCCGGTCGTCACACCCCGCTCGCCGCCGATGCGGCGCAGCGCCTCGCCGTCCGCGTCGAACAGCTCGGTCGGGAAGGGACCGGCGCCGACGCGGGTCGTGTACGCCTTGAGGATGCCGATCACGCGGCTGATCTTCGTCGGGCCCACGCCGGCGCCGGTGCAGGCGCCGCCCGCGGTCGGGTTCGAGGAGGTGACGAAGGGGTACGTGCCGTGGTCGATGTCGAGCAGGGTGCCCTGACCGCCCTCGAACAGGACGACCTTGTCGTCCTCCAGCGCCTGGTTGAGGACCAGCACGGTGTCGGTGACGTACGGCTTGATCTGCTCGGCGTAGCCCAGCAGCTCCTCGACGACCTGGTCGGCGGAGATGACGCGCCGGTTGTACAGCTTGGTGAGCAGCTGGTTCTTGACGTCGAGGGCCGCCTCGACCTTCTGCTGCAGGATCGACTCGTCGTACAGGTCCTGGACCCGGATGCCGACGCGGTTGATCTTGTCGGCGTAGGTCGGTCCGATGCCGCGGCCGGTCGTACCGATCTTGCGCTTGCCGAGGAAGCGTTCCGTCACCTTGTCGACGGTCACGTTGTACGGCGTGATGATGTGCGCGTTACCGCTGATCAGGAGCTTGGACGTGTCGACGCCACGCTCGTTCAGACCGCTCAGCTCGGAGAGCAGGACCGACGGGTCGACGACGACACCGTTACCGATGACCGGCGTACAACCGGGAGAGAGGATTCCGGAAGGGAGGAGGTGGAGTGCATACTTCTGGTCGCCGACGACCACCGTGTGGCCGGCGTTGTTACCGCCCTGGTAACGCACCACATAGTCCACCGAGCCACCGAGCAGGTCGGTGGCCTTCCCCTTGCCTTCGTCACCCCACTGAGCACCGAGCAGCACAAGTGCGGGCACGCGCGTACACCCCTTCCGGGCGGGGCATGTCCAAGGTCGGGGGCAGGGGCGTAAGGTTCACCGCCGCGTACCACCGCGACCGCCTTTGGTCGCACAACCGTCGGACCGGATGCCCCGGAATAGACGAAGCCCCTGGCGCAATAGCGCAAGGGGCTCTTGCACAAAGATGCTACCCGAGGAAGCGAGGCAGGACCGAGGTGGCGACTTTCGCGACGTCCGATCAGCTGCTGGTGATCATCGATCCGGCGGCACGACAGACGGACGGGGAGTCCGTCCGGATCGCGAAAGACGTGCTCAGCGCGGGTGCGACCACCAAGGTGTGTCTGCCGGACGGCCCCGAGGAATTTGCCCGGGCGCTCGGCCGCCGAGGGTCCCGGCGCCCGGTCGTGGTCGGCGACGACCGGGCGCTGGTCCGCGCGGTGACCCTGCTGCACCGCCACCGCGAGCTGGCCGGATGCGCACTGTCGGTGGTCCCGGTCGGCGGGACGGCCCTGGCGGAGTCCCTCGGCGTGCCCGCGGGTGCGGTGGCCGCCGCGCGGGCCGTGCTGGACGGCGCGGAGCGGCGCCTGGACCTGCTCGTGGACGACAGTGACGGCGTGGTCCTGGGCGCTCTGAGCATCCCGTCGGCACCGGTGCGGGCGGCCTCCGCCGAGCCGGTGGGCGTCCCCTCCGGGCACCCCTGGCTGCGCACGACGTACCGCTCCCTGGTGCGCACCCTGGCCCCGCGTCCGCCCCGCCTGGCAGCCGTGCCGGCCCCGGGCCCCGCCCGGCTGCGGGTGGAGCTGGACGGCGAGACGCTCGTGGACCTGGACCAGCCCGTGGAGGCGGTGTCCGTGACGCCGGGTTCCCGCGGGATGGCCGAGGTGGAGGTGCGGCCGCTGTCGGTGGGCGCCGAGGCGACCCCGCTGCAGGCCCGTGGCCGCGCGGTGACGGTGATCGGGTCGGACTTCCGCTACCGGGCCGACGCGCAGGTCTCCGGGCCCGTACGACGCCGGACGTGGACCGTGCGCGAGGCGGCCTGGGCGCTGACGCTGCCTTCCCCCCACTGACCCTCCGGCGGGCCCCGCACACCGACTCTAAAGGTCTGGTGACAAATATTTAACCGTCCCGACCCCTTGAGGGACCGGTTCTCCCTCCACCATCCTGCCCTATCAAGGCGTGGTGCGTCCGCGCGTGGCGATCAGGAGAGGGGCCACCCGATGGCAGTGGACGAGGGCATCGCCCCGGCGGCGAAGACGGATGACGACGGGGTGGTTCATCGGCTGAAACCCAACGCTGTCGGCCTGCTCGGCGTGGTGTTCATGGCCGTCGCAACGGCCGCTCCGATCACCGCGATGACCGGCAACGTGCCCTTCATGGTGTCCGCCGGCAACGGCATCGGGGCACCCGCGAGCTATCTCGTCGCAATGGTCGTCCTGGCAATCTTTTCCGTGGGTTTCACGTCCATGGCGAAGCACATCACGTCCACGGGCGCCTTCTACGGCTTCATCTCCTACGGCCTCGGCCGTACCGTCGGCCTCGCCTCGGGACTGCTCGCGACCTTCGCGTACGTCGTCTTCGAGCCCGCGCTGATCGGGATCTTCTCCACCTTCGCCACCACCACCCTCAAGGACCAGTCGGGGCTCGACGTCCCGTGGTGGGCCTTCGCGGCCCTGATGCTGGCGATCAACGCCACCGGCACCTGGTTCGGGGTGAGCGTCGCCGAGAAGCTGCTGGTGGTGCTGCTGGCGACCGAGGTGACCGTGCTGGCCGCGATGGCCGTCTCGGTCGCCCTCCACGGCGGCGGACCGCACGGGTTCACCTTCGCGCCGGTCAACCCCGTCAACGCCTTCAAGGGCACGTCCGCCGGGCTCGGGCTCTTCTTCGCCTTCTGGTCCTGGGTGGGCTTCGAGTCGACGGCGATGTACGGCGAGGAGTCCCGCGACCCGAAGAAGATCATCCCCAAGGCGACGATGATCAGCGTCCTGGGCGTCGGCGTCTTCTACGTCTTCGTCTCCTGGATGGCCATCTCGGGCACCGGCACGGGAAGCGCCGTTCAGGTGGCGACCAAGGACCCGATGGGCCTCTTCTTCAACCCCACCGAGCGCTATGTCGGCCACTGGGCGGTCGACGTCATGCAGTGGCTGATGATCACCGGCTCGCTGGCCTGCGGCATGGCCTTCCACAACTGCGCCGCCCGCTACATGTACGCGCTGGGCCGTGAGGGAGTCCTGCCGTCCCTGAAGAACACCGTGGGCCGCACCCACGCCCGGCACGGCTCCCCGCACATCGCGGGCCTGGTGCAGACGGCGGTGAGCGCACTGCTGGTGGGCGCGTTCTGGGCCGCGGGCAAGGACCCGTACAGCGGCACGTACGTCCTGCTCGCCATCCTCGGCACCATGGCGATCCTGGTCGTCCAGGCCGTGTGCTCGTTCGCGGTGCTGGTCTACTTCCGCGGTCACCACCCGGAGAGCCGGCACTGGTTCCGGACCACCGCCGCCCCGCTGATCGGCGGGATCGCGATGCTCGCGGTGGTCGTGCTGCTGGTGTCCAACATGGGCGCGGCGGCCGGCCCGGAGTCCGGCTCACTGGTCCTGAAGGCGACGCCGTGGCTGGTCGCGCTGATCGCGGCCGCCGGGATCGGCTGCGCGCAGTACCTCAAGCGGCGATCGCCGGAGCGGTACGCGCTGCTGGGGCGGACGGTGCTGGAGGAGACGAAGGAACGCTGACCGGCGGACGCCGGCGGGCGGGTCAGCTTCCGAACCGCTCCTCGCGGTACGCCCGCCAGCGTTCCATCATCTCGGCGACGTCGCGCTCGATGAACTCGAAGAAGGCGAGCGTCTCGGTCAGCCTGCGCCCTGCCGGTGTGCCGGGGCCCAGGCCGGCCACGCCGTCCCTGAGGGCGTCCTCCCAGCGCTTGATGATCGCCTCGCGGCTGGTGAGGGCCTCGTACCACTGGTCGCTGTGCACCCGGTACCGCTCCCGGCGGGAGCCCGGCTCCCGCTCGCGGGACACCATGTGGACCTGGGCGAGGTAGCGCACGGCACCGGAGACGGCCGCGGGGCTGATCCTCAGCTGTTCGCCCAGCTCGGCCGAGGTCAGGGTGCCGGTGTCGGAGGCGAGCAGCGCGGCGAAGACCCGGGAGGGCATGCGCGGCATCCCCGCCTCGACCAGCTGCGCCGCGAAGTGCTCCACGAACCTCGAGACCGACTCCGGGTCCCGCTCAGTACTCGGCTCCGTCATGCCCCTCACCCTATCCGGGGTTCATGCACTTCCTTAACTTCACAAATTTCTGAAGTAAGCGTACGTTCGGAGCCATGACCAAGGCAATCACGGTCTCCGGACTCCACAAGTCCTTCGGCCGTACCCATGCGCTGGACGGCCTCGACCTCGACGTCGAGACGGGCGAGGTCCACGGCTTCCTCGGCCCCAACGGCTCCGGCAAGTCGACCACCATCCGGGTCCTGCTCGGCCTGCTGCGCGCGGACTCGGGCGCGGCGCAGGTGCTGGGCCGCGACCCGTGGAAGGACGCGGTGGAGGCGCACCGCCGGATCGCCTACGTCCCCGGCGACGTGACCCTGTGGCGCAACCTCTCCGGCGGCGAGGTCATCGACCTGTACGGGAGGCTGCGCGGAGGGCTGGACGCGCGGCGCCGCGCGGACCTGACCGACCGCTTCGAGCTGGACCCCACCAAGAAGGGGCGCACCTACTCCAAGGGCAACCGGCAGAAGGTCGCCCTGGTCGCCGCCTTCGCCTCGGACGTGGACCTGCTGATCCTGGACGAGCCGACCTCGGGTCTGGACCCCCTGATGGAGGAGGTCTTCCAGCGCTGCGTGCAGGAGGAGCGGGAGCGCGGCCGGACGGTCCTGCTGTCCTCCCACATCCTCAGCGAGGTCGAGGAACTCTGCGACCGCGTCAGCATCATCCGCAAGGGCCGGACCGTGGAGACCGGCTCCCTGGCCGACCTGCGCCACCTGACGAGGACGAGCGTGAGCGCCGAACTGGCGGGTCCGCCCAACGGGTTGGCGCACCTGCCCGGCGTCCACGACCTGGACGTCCAGGGCCACCGGGTGCGCCTCCAGGTGGACACCGGCCGGCTGGACGCGGTCCTGCGCCAGTTGAGCGAGTCGGGCGTGCGGTCCCTGACCTCGACCCCGCCGACGCTGGAGGAGCTGTTCCTGCGCCACTACCAGGACCTCGACGAGGCGGCCGCGCGATGACGTCCTTCACGGGCACGGGAGTGCTGCTGCGTTTCTCGCTGCGCCGCGACCGGCTGCTGATCCCGGTGTGGATCGCGGTGAACGCGCTGATGGTCCTCTCCATGCCGAACACCCTGAAGACCCTGTACGGCACCGCGGCCGAACGCGCCGATCTGGTCGGCCAGTTGCAGACCAACGCGTCCTTCCGCGCGCTGATCGGCCCGGTCTTCGGCACCTCGCTCGGCGCGCTGACGGCCTGGCGCGTGGGCGTGTACGCCGCCGCGCTCGCGGCCGCGATGAGCCTGCTGATCGTCGTACGGCACACCCGGGACGAGGAGGAGAGCGGCCGCCAGGAGCTGGTGGCGTCCGGGATGGTGGGCCGCCGGGCCTCCCTCACGGCGGCCCTGCTGGCTGCGGCGACCGCCAACGCCCTCCTGGCCCTGCTGATCACGGCGGGCCTGTCCGCACAGGGAGCCGCGGGCGCGCTGTCCTTCGGCCTCTGCCTCGCCGGGGTCGGCATGGTCTTCGCCACGGCGGCCGCGATCGTCGCCCAGCTGACGGAGAGCGCGCGCCTGGCCCGCGGCCTGACGGCGGCCGTCCTCGGCGCGGCCTTCGTGCTCCGTGCGGCCGGCGACTCCACGGCGAACGACGGCTCCTCCCTCCTGACCTGGCTGTCCCCCCTGGGGTGGCTGGAGAACCAGCGTTCCTTCGCCGCCGAACGCTGGTGGGTGCTGCTGCTGTTCGCGGCGGCGGTGGCGGTGCAGGCCCTGATCGCCTACGAGCTGGCGGGCCGCCGCGACATCGGCATGAGCTTCCTGCCCACCATCCCCCAGGCTCTCGGCTTCGCTCGAGCAGGGGGGACCCCCGTCGGACCCCCCACCGGCCGCCTCGGCACGGCAGCCGCGCTGGCCTGGCGCCTGCAACGCGGCAGCGTCCTCGGCTGGTCCCTCGGCTTCTTCCTCGCCGGGGTCGTCTACGGCGGTCTCACGGACGGCGCCGCCGACCTGGTCCGCGACAACGACCAGGCCCGGCAGATCTTCGAGCGGATGGGCGGCCACAGCGGTCTCACGGACGCGTTCCTGGCCGCGATGACCGGCATGCTCGGTCTGATCGCGGCGCTCTACGTCGTCGGATCGGTCCTGCGCCTGCACGGCGAGGAGATCTCCGGTCGCGCCGAACCGGTCCTGGCCTGTGCGGTCGGCCGCGTCCGCTGGGCCGCGAGCCACCTCACGATCGCCTTCGCCGGCTCGGCCCTGATCATGCTCCTGGCAGGCCTGGGCTTCGCGGTCGGCTACGGCAAGGAGACCGGCCCGGTCCTGGGCGCCTGCCTGGTCCAGCTCCCGGCGGTCTGGCTGATCGGCGCGCTGACCCTCCTGCTCCACGGCGTGGCCCCCCGCCTGGCCCCGGCCGCCTGGGGCATCGCCGTGGCGACCCTCCTGATCGGCTGGGTGGGCCCGGCCCTGAACGCCCCCCGGATCGTCCTGGACCTGTCCCCGTTCGGCCACCTGCCCAAGCTGCCGGGCGGGGGGATGGAGTGGGGTCCGGTACTGGTCCTGACGGGGCTGGCGGTGGCGCTCGTGGGAGCGGGGCTGGCGGGGCTGCGCAGGCGTGACCTGACCTCGTGAACCCCGCCGGGCCCGCGGTCAGGCGATCAGTACGTCCAGTCCCTCCAGCCCCCGGATCACGAAGTTCGGCTTGCGCTCCGGGTCCGCCGCCAGGGTCAGGGTGGGGGCCCGCTCCAGCAATGCGGTCATGGAGGCCGCCAGTTCGATGCGGGCCAGCGGAGCGCCGATGCAGTAGTGGATGCCTGCGCTGAAGGAGATGTGGGGGTTGTCCTCGCGGGTGAGGTCGAGGCGCCCGGGGTTCCGGAAGACCTCGGGGTCATGGTTGGCGGAGCCGAAGAGCATGGCGATCTCGGCGCCCCTCGGGATCGTCGTGCCGTCGATCTCGATGTCGTCCAGGACCCAGCGCTCGAAGAGCTGGAGCGGGGTGTCGTAGCGCATCAGCTCCTCGATCGCCGAGGGGACCAGGGAGTGGTCGGCCCGGAGGGCGGCCAGCTGGTCCGGGTTGCGGAACAGGGCGTACCAGCCGTTGACCGTGGCGTTGACGGTCGCCTCGTGCCCCGCGTTGAGGAGGAGGACGGCCGTCGAGATCATCTCCTGCTCGGTCAGGCGGTCGCCCTCGTCGTGCGCGGCGATGAGCCCGGAAATCAGGTCGTCGCCCGGCTCCTTGCGGCGCTCGGCGATCAGCGCACGGAGGTAGTCCGAGAACTCGGCCGACGCCCGGACGGCGCGCGCCGCCGTCTGCTGCGACGGATTCAGCTCGTACATCCCGCAGATGTCCGCCGACCAGGGGCGCAGCGGGGCCCGGTCGGACTCCGGGATGCCCAGCATCTCGGCGATGACGGCCACGGGGAGCGGCTCGGCGACGTCCGCGAGCAGATCCCCGCCGCCCGCCCCGACCAGCCGGTCCACCAGCTCCCCGGCGAGGTTCGCCACGTACGGCTTCAGCCGCTCGACGGTACGCGGGGTGAACGCCTTCGACACCAGCCGCCGGATGCGGGTGTGGTCCGGCGGTTCGAGGTCGAGCATGCCGTGGTCGTTGAGCGTGTGGAACGGCTCGTGCTCCGGCGCAGGCGCCGTACGCCCGAAGTCCTCGTGCGTGAACCTGTGCTGGTACGTCCGGCCGAGGCGCCGGTCCCGCAGCAGCGCCGCGACGTCGGCGTGGTGCGGGACCAGCCACTGGTCGGTCGGCTCGTACCGCATCACCCGGCCGCGTGCGCGCAGCTCGGCGTAGGCCGGGTACGGGTCGGCGAGGAACGCGGGGTCCCAGGGGTCGAACACGAGGTCGGTAGGGCCTGCCATGCGGGGACGCTAGCGCGCCGGACCGGCGTCTGACCAGGGCCGGATCCGTGCTCGCCGCTCAGATCCGGTTGGCGACCAGGACATAGTCGTAGTGGATCGGGTCGCCCTCTTCGTCCACCGGGTGTCCGTAGCTGCTCTCGTTCGACAAGATCACCTCGAGCTCCGGCAGGGCGTCGAAGGCCAGGTCGTTCTCCTCGAAGGTGTGGCCCCGTTCCGCGAGCTGTTCGAGGAGGACCTCGCTCGGGGTGCGGAAGACGTCGAGCCCGTCGAGCAGCACCCGCACGTCGGCGTCCTCGACCTGGAACCGGAACAGCTCCACATCGCTCAGTGCGCCCTTGGTGAACCCGAGCACGACGCTCAGCCGGGACGCGTCGTGCGTGAGCGTGATCTGTCCCGGGTCCGCGTCACTGGCGACGGTCCGGAAGAGCCCCCGCTCCTGGACGGTTCCCCGTGCTTCCTCGACCGACATGCCGAGCCGGAACGGCCCCACGCCGACGCACGGCCGGATCTCGATGTCCATGTGTACTCCCTGCTCGTCGGTGTTCGCTGCAGCCGTCCCCTCGTCGGCCCGTCAGCCCGGTGCGACCAGCCGCGCCTCGTACGCGAACACCGCCGCCTGGGTGCGGTCGCGCAGGCCCAGTTTCACCAGGATGCGGCTCACATGGGTCTTGATCGTCGACTCCGCCACCACCAGCCGCCCGGCGATCTCCGCGTTGGACAGGCCCTGTGCGATCAGGACCAGCACCTCCGTCTCCCGCTCCGTCAGCTCCCCGTAGGCGGCCTGTGCCGACGGCATCATGCGCGGTGTCTCCGACAGCCGGGAGAACTCGGTTATCAGCCGCCTGGTCACCGAGGGGGCGAGCAGTGCCTCGCCGGAGGCCACCACCCTGACTCCGTCGGCGAGCTGGCGGGCCGAGGCGTCCTTCAGGAGGAAGCCGGAGGCTCCCGCACGCAGCGCCTGGTACACGTACTCGTCCAGGTCGAACGTGGTCAGCACCAGCACCTTCGCCGTGTCGTCCGCCGCGACGATCTCCCGCGTCGCCTCGATGCCGTTCAGCTCGGGCATGCGGATGTCCATCAGCACCACGTCCGGCGCGAGTTCACGCACCCGCTCGACCGCCTGGCGGCCGTTGACGGCCTCGCCGACGACCTCGATGTCCGGCATCGCGTTCAGCAGGACCGAGAAGCCCTCGCGCACCATCATCTGGTCGTCCGCGATCAGTACGCGGATCGTCATGCCTCACCCTCGCTCGCGGTGTCCGCCGCCGGCACCGGCAGGAACACGGTCACCTCATATCCTCCGGCGGGCGTCGGGCCCGTCGTCATCTCGCCGTTCAGCATCGAGACGCGCTCCCGCATCCCCGTGATGCCGTGCCCGGCGCCCGGCGAGGGCTTGCGCTCGGCCGAAGCCGGCGGCGGGCCGTTGACTATGCGCAGGCCCAGGCCACCGAGCACGTACCCGATCTCGACCCGTGCCCCGGCCCCCGGTGCGTGCCGCAGCGTGTTGCTCAGCGCCTCCTGCACGATCCGGTACGCCGACAGTTCGACGCCCTGCGGCATCTCACGCACCGCGCCGGTCACCACCTTCTCCGCCTCCAGCCCGGTCTCCCGCACATTGGCGAGCAGCCCGTCCAGGTCGGCGAGGGTGGGCTGCGGGGCGTCCGGCGCCTCGTAGTCCTCCGCGCGGACCACGCCCAGGACCCGGCGCAGCTCGGTCAGTGCCGCCACCGCGTTCTCCCGGATGGTGGCGAACGCCTTCTCCAGCTCCGGCGGCGGGTTCTCCACCCGGTAGGGCGCCGCCTCCGCCTGGATGGCGACCACCGACATGTGGTGGGCGACCACGTCGTGCAGCTCGCGGGCGATGGTCGTGCGCTCCTCCAGCAGCGTGCGCCGTGAACGCTCCACGGCGGTCACCGACTGCTGGGCGGTCACCTCCTGCTGGGCCTGCCTGCGTATCTGCCGGACGGTGACGACCAGCAGGATCAGCGCGGACAGGATCAGCATCGGGCCGATGTTCGTGTCGTAGTGGCTCCAGCCGAAGAGGCTCTCGGCGACGAAGCCGTAGGCCCCGGTCAGCACCCACATCCACGCCGCCGTGCGCGGGCGGGTGCGCAGCGCGACGACCGTGAGCACCACCAGATGGGACAGGAAGCTGCCCGGCAGCCACGGCCAGTCGCTCCAGCCGCTGCCCATCAGGACGGCGGTGACCGTGGTCGCGGCGAGCGAGAACCAGAACGCTCCCACCGGGCGCGCCAGGGTCAGCAGGACCGGCCCCAGGGCCAGCAGCCCGCACAGCAGCGGCAGCAGTCCGGAGTCGTCCGTGCTCGCCACGGCGAGGAACCCCGCCAGCGCGCCGAGGACGGCCACGACCGTGTGCGGTGTCCAGGCCGCGTACTCCCTCGTCCGGCCGCCGCGGCGGGCGGGCCGGCCGTCAGAGCCCCTGCGGGGCAGCGGGCGGTAGGCGAAGGCGTCGTGGAACAAGTCCTGCCGGAGCCCGCGCAGGGCGTCCGCGGCGAGCCGGAACTCCGGGCTGCGCGGCCTCGCGGCTCCGCCCGGCGGTGTCGGCTGGGTGTGCGTCGTCTCGGTCACGTGGCAAACGGTAGGGCCCGGGCGGGGTGGCGGTCGTCCCCTCGGAGAGGGGTCCTCGGGGATCCTTCTCAGGTACTACAGGCAGGGGGCGGGCCGGTACTCCGGTGCCGGGCCGACGGGATCAGCGGCCGCCGGGGCGGACCAGACCGGACTCGTAGGCGAAGATCGCCGCCTGGGTGCGGTCGCGCAGGCCCACTTTCACCAGGATGCGGCCCACGTGGGTCTTCACGGTCTGCTCGGCGACGACCAGGTGCTCGGCGATCTCGGCGTTCGACAGGCCCTGCGCGATCAGCGCGAGCACCTCCGTCTCGCGCTCCGTCAGCTCGCCCACCCGCTGTTTGAGCGGGGCCCGGGGCGAGCCGTCCAGGCGGGCGAACTCGGCGATCAGGCGGCGGGTGATGCCCGGGGCGAGCAGCGCGTCCCCGGCCGCCACCACGCGCACCGCCTCGGCGAGCTGGTCGGCGGAGGCGTCCTTGAGCAGGAACCCGGAGGCCCCGGCGCGCAGCGCGTCGTACACGTACTCGTCCAGGTCGAAGGTGGTGAGGACCAGGACCTTGACGCCCGGCTGGTCGGCGGTGATGCGGTCGGTCGCCTCGATGCCGCCCAGTTCGGGCATCCGGATATCCATCAGGACCACGTCGGGGGCCAGTTCGGCGGCCTTGGCGATCGCGTCGCGTCCGTGCACCGCCTGTCCGACCACCTCGATGTCGGGCTTGGTGTTGAGCAGCACGGTGAAGCCCTGGCGGACCATCTGCTGGTCGTCGGCGATGAGTACGCGGATGGTGCCGGCGCCGCTCGTCATGGGGTCGGTTCTCCTGTCGGGGGCTGAGGGGGGTGCGGGTCGTCGTCGGACAGGGGCGGGAAGTGGATCTCGGGGCGGGGAAAGTCCGGGCGCAGCGGCCGGGGCGGACGGCGGGTGCCCGTCTTGGGGAGGAACGCCGTCACCATGAAGCCGCCGTGCAGGTTCGGGGCCGCGGTGAGGTGCCCGCCGAGCATCGCCGCGCGCTCCCGCATGCCCAGCAGTCCGTGGCCGGAGCCCGGGGAGGGCTGGACCGGGCGGCTGGGGCGGGAGTTGGTCACGCACAGGAAGATGCCGTCCGACTGATGGTCGACCTCCACCCGGACCCGCGAACCCGGGGCGTGCCGCAGGGCGTTGCTGAGCGCCTCCTGGACGATCCGGTACGCCGAGAGTTCCACACCCTGTGGATAGGCGCGGGACGTGCCGCGACGGTCGATGACGACGTCCAGACCGGCCGCCCTGGTGTTCTCGATCAGGGCGCCCAGACGGGCCAGGTTCGGCTGCGGGGCGTCGGGGGCCGGGCCGCTGCCGGGGGCCGTCAGCCGGTACGGGTCCCCGGCCGCCTCGGAGTCGTCGGGGGACTCCGAGCGCAGGACGCCCAGGACACGGCGCAGCTCGGTGAGGGCTTCCAGGGCGTTGTTGCGGATCCCGGCGAGGTTCTCCTTCAGCTCCTCCGAAGGGTTCTCCACCAGGTGGGGGGCCACCTGGGCCTGGATGGAGATCACCGACATGTGGTGGGCGACCACGTCGTGCAGCTCGCGGGCGATACGGCTGCGCTCCTCCAGGAGGGTGCGGCGGGCGCGTTCCTCCGCGGTGATCGTCGTCTGCTGGACCAGTTCGGTACGGGCCTCGCTCCGGCTGCGCAGGGCCGCGCCGATGACGGCGGCGACGGCGAACAGCCCGATGGCGACGCGCCCCGTCGCGGTGTAGGCGTTCGCTCCCAGGCCGCCCTCGACGAGGGATGTCACCAGGGCGGTCGCGCCGAGCGCGGCGACCGTGCCGCGGAGCCGGACCCTTAGGGCGAGAAGCAGGAGCACGGCCATGTGGGCCAGCAGAACGGGCGTGGACCAGGGCCAGTCGGGGCTGAAGAGCCGGAGCGGCGTCGCCAGGTTCTGACGGGCGAGCAGCGCGGTGAAGACGGCGCCGGACAGGGACAGGGCCCAGGCGGGGACGGGGCGCCGGAGGGCCAGGACGACAGCGGCGGCCTGGAGGAAAGTGCTCAGGAGCGCCACAGCGGGGGTGAAACCGTAGCTCTGGTGCAGCTCCGCGGCGCCGGCCAGGAGGATGCCGAAGGCCAGCCAGCCGACGAGGAGGTAGGTGACCAGGCGGAGCCAGCGGTACTTGGAGAACGGGGGTGAGTTGGGGGAGGGGGTCTCTCCCAGCCAGGTGCGCAGGCGGGACTTGCCCGGCGCGTCATCGGGTGCGGGTGCGCCGGGGGGCACCCGGCCTCCGGCCGGGTCCGGGGTCCCACCCGCACCACCCGTGCTGCTTTCGTCGTCAGGGGCGGGTGGCCCCTGTGGGGCGAAAACGCCGTCGGCGGGCGCGGGTCGGCCCTCGGGGGCCTCTGGGGTCACTTGGTCAACTTTAGGCATTGCGGGGGGTCTTCGCTCGGGGGGTGTGGCGGTGGACGAGGCGGGAGGGGCGGCTTCGGGGGCGGCGGGGGCCCTGTTCGTGGTGGCGGAAGGTCAGCCAGAAGAGGGCCAGGGTCAGGGCGAAGAGAGGGAGGCAGGCGAGGCGGGACGCCACCCAGGCCAGGGAGTCGGGGCGGGTGTGGAGACCGGGGAGGCGGCCGGCCAGGAGGGCGGTGGCCGTGGTGACCATCAGGGCGGTCTGGTGCCAGAGGAAGATCGTCATCGCCGAGAGGTTGGTCAGGGTGACCGCCGCCCAGGCGAGGGGGCGGGTCATCGCCCGGTGCAGGCGGTCCCGGAGGAGCAGCGCCAGGCCGCACTGGGCGAGGCCGAAGGTGACGGCCGCCAGGGTCGGGGGGTTGAGGTTGGAGATCTGGGCACCGGGGACTCCGACCATCGAGGCGGGGTAGCCCGCCCACAGGATCAGGGCCGCCGTCGCCGCCGTACCGGACATGAGCAGGACCCAGGCTGCCCGGCGGCTCTCCAGTTCGCCTCGGGTCCAGGCCGCGCCCAGGGTGTACGGCACCAGCCAGCCGGCGGCCAGGTTCACCCAGCCGAGCCAGGACGGGCCGGTGTGCAGGCCGAAGCGCAGGACGTCCACGTGCAGGACGACGGCCAGCGGCCAGAGGGGGTTGAGGCGGGTGAGGAGGGGGGTCGCGGCCGTCAGGGCCGCGAAGACCAGGAGGAACCAGAGGGGGGACAGGGCGAGTTTGAGGAGCGTGTGCACGGTGGCGAGCGGGGCGCCGGTGAGGAGGAGGGCGAGTGCGGCCACCGTCCACAGCGCGAGCAGGGCCGCCACCGGGCGGAGGAGACGGGTGAGGCGGGCACGGAGCCAGTCGCGGTACGTCGTGCCGCGGGCCTTTGCCGAGGCCAGGCCGCGGGTCGCCACGTGGCCGCCCACCAGGAAGAACACCGCCAGCGTCTGGAAGACCCAGGAGACCGGGGCCAGCCAGGGCATGTGCTGCAGCGGGCTCGCCGTGTGCAGGCCGCCGTCCTGCGCGACGAGTGCCGTGACGAGCCAGTGGCCGAGGACGACGCCGAGTATCGCGAAGGCGCGCAGGGCGTCCACCGCCCGGTCCCGGGAGGCGGGTGTGGCGGCGTCCACGCGGTGGGCGCCCTGACGGATCGCGTGCAGTGCGCGGCGGGGAGCGTGCGCGGTCGGCTCAGCCACGGGTCACCTCCGAGGTCTCGCCGAGAGTGATGCGGGCCAGGTTGGCGAGGGAGACCGAGCCCGGGGTGAAGTAGCCGCTGTGGTCGGCGTCGGCCGCGTCGAAGACCCGGGCGCCGAAGGCGCGGGAGACGGGGTCGGTGCCGAAGCCGAGGGTGGCGAGGAGGAGGCCGGCGCGGACGTGGGGTACGTGCGCGACCCAGTCCCTGCTGCCGCGGGCCGCCCAGACCCGGGCGGGGGTGCGCAGGCCGGCGACGGTGTCCGCGGCCGTGCCGGGGCTGCCGAGCAGGACCATGTCGTCCACGGGCAGGGCGGAGGCGGAGCGGGCGCAGACGACGGAGCCGTAGGAGTGGCAGAGGAGCGAGACCCGGGTGCCGGTGGCGGGGGTCAGGGCACGCAACTCCCTGATGAACGCACGGAGTCGGGGGGCCGCTTCGTCGGCCCGGGCGGTGGTCGTGACCGTGGTGCTGATCGTGGCGGGGCTCTCGTAGCCGAGCCAGGCGACGACTGCTGTGCGCGGGTCGGTGCGGTGCGCTTCGCGGTAGAGGGCCGCCGCCGTTCTGTGGAAACGGGCGTAGGTGTCGAGGGTGGTGTCGGAGCCGGGGACCAGGACGGCGACGCGGTCTGCGCGGGTCGGGTCGCCGAGGACTTCCACGGCCTGGCCCGAGCCCCTGCCGTCGAAGGTGAGGAGGTTGCGGGTGGCGAGGGTCCGGTCGGCCGCGGCTCGGTGGACGTCGCCGTGGGCGGCGGCCATGTCGGCTGCGTGCACGGCGTTCTCGCGGTTCGCCTCGTAGGCCGACCGGAGGGTGGCCGCGGTGGGGGCGGGGAGCGTGGGAGGGGCGGGAGCCGGGATCCCGGGGTGGGCGGCCGCGGTGAGGGCGGCGACCGCGGCGGCCGTGAGGAGGGCCTGGCGCCAGAGGCGGTGCCTTTTCGGGTGCGGGTGCGTGGGTGGGGACCCGGCCTTCGGCCGGATCCGGGTTCCCGCCCGCACCACCCGTACCGCTTTCGCCGTCGGGTGCGGGTGGCCCCCGTGGGGCGGAATCGCCGTCGGCGGCTGCGCGTTGTCGGTCCGGAGCGGCAGCGGCGGGTTGTGCCCCATGATTCGTTCCTCCCGGAGTGCCCGGCCATCGGGCTCGTCCGAGAGGCAAGTTAGGAATCGGGGGGTGTCGTCGGCGTCCCGCCAGGGAGCTGTTCTGCCGGGTAGCTCTCAGGTACTACGGGTATGACGGGGGCGGACGGCGGGGCTCACCAAGCCAGTTGGGCGATCTCCTCCGCCACCACCGCGCACGCGTCCGCCGCCGGGTCGATCAGCGGGAAGTGGCCGACGTCCTCCAGCAGCGTCAGGCCCACCACCTCGCCCGCCTTCGCCGCCGCGTCCGCGTAGGCCTCGGCGACCGCCTGCGGTACGACGAGGTCGGCGCGGCCCTGGACCAGGGTCGTCGCGATGCCCGTCGGGAGCAGGAGCGCCGGGTCGGCGTACGGCCGGCGCTCGGCGAAGTCGTTCTGGCCGCCCAGGAGTTGCAGGGCGGCGTTGCCGCAGACGTCCAGCTTCTCCGACACCGCGAAGTCCGCGATGGGGGCGAGAGCGACCACGCCCCGCAGCGGGGCCGGCCGGTCCGTGCGCCAGGGGGCGTCGGCGGGCAGGACGTGCCGGGCCGCTGCCCACAGCGCGAGGTGGCCGCCCGCCGAGTGGCCGGTGAGGACCATGCGGCGGGGGTCGGCCTGCGGGAGCGCCCCGTGGACCAGGGAGGGGAGGACGTCCATGGCGGCGGCCACGTCGTCGAAGGTGTCGGGCCAGCGGCCCGCCAGGGGCGCGGGCGGGGCTCCGGCGCCCGGTCCGGCCCCGGTGTTCTGTGCGGGGATCTGCGGGTCGCCGCCGCGCCGGTACTCCACGTTGGCCACGGCGAAACCCTTACGGGCCAGGTAGTCCACGAGGGGGGTGATGTGGCGCCGGTCGTAGGGGGCGCGCCAGGCCCCGCCGTGCAGGACGACGACCAGCGGAGCGAGGGCCGTGTCGGTCCGCGGGGCGTAGAAGTCGATCACCTGGTCGGGGTGGTCGCCGTACACGGCGGTGACGTCGGGGTCGACCGCGGGGTGCGAGAAGGCCGACTCCTCTTCGGCGGCGGCGCGGGCTGCGGCGGCGTCGTCCGGCATGCTCCAACCTCTCAGCGACGATGCGGGTGCCTCCCCGGCCTTCGGCGCTGGGGGAGGGTTCGGCGGACCAGGCGGCGATTCTTCGTCGGCTGTTGGCGGGGACGGTATCAGGCCGGTGACGTGCGCGGACATGGGGTTGTCACACACGGTGAGGGCGGGGCGCAACCGCACCCCGCCCCAACTGCCGCGACTCGCCTAGCCGAGCACCTCCGCCAGCACCCGAGCGGCCCGCTCCGTCTCGGCGAAGCTCACGTACAGCGGGCTGAAGCCGAAGCGGAGGACATCGGGATTGCGGAAGTCGCCGACCACGCCCCGGTCGATGAGCTGCTTCATCACGTCACCCGCGTCGGGGCAGCGCAGGGCGATCTGGCTGCCGCGCTCCTCGTGGAGCTCCGGGGTCACGGAGGTGACCCGGCCCGGCTCGGTGTACGCCGCGACGCACTCCAGGAAGAAGTCCGTCAGGGCCAGGGACTTGGCGCGGACCGCGGCGACGGAGACCTCGTCCCAGATCTCCAGGGCCGCCTCCAGGGCCAGCATGGACAGGATGTCCGGCGTGCCGACGCGGCCGCGCAGGGCGCCCGGTGCCGGGTCGTAGGACTGGCTCATGCCGAACGGCTCGGCGTGCGAGTTCCAGCCGGGCAGCGGCGAGTCGAAGCGGTCCTGCAGGTCGCGGCGGACGTAGAGGAACGCCGGTGCACCGGGGCCGCCGTTCAGGTACTTGTAGGTGCAGCCGACCGCGAGGTCGACCCCGTGCTCGTCCAGGCCCACCGGCAGCGCGCCCACGCTGTGGCACAGGTCCCAGACCGCGAGCGCGCCGGACGCGTGGATCGCGGCGGTCAGCGACGGCAGGTCGTGCAGCCGGCCGCTGCGGTAGTCGACGTGGTTCAGCAGCACGGCCGCCGTACGCTCGCCCAGCGCCGCGGGCACCTCGGCGGGGGTCACCGGGCGCAGGGTGCGGCCGGTCAGGCGGGCCGCCGACTCGGCGATGTAGCCGTCCGTGGGGAACGTCGTCGCGTCGACCAGGATCTCGTCGCGGGTCGGGTCCACCATGCGGACCGCTGCCACAAGTGCCTTGAAGACGTTGACACTTGTGGAGTCGCCGACCACGATCTGGCCCGGCGCCGCGCCGACCAGCGGGGCGATGCGGTCACCGATCCGCTCGGGGGCCGTCCACCAGCCGCTCTCGTCCCAGGAGCGGATGCGCAGCTCGCCCCACTGCCGGCGGACGACGTCCTCGATCCGGCCCGGCACGTTCGCCTGCAGGGCACCGAGGGAGTTTCCGTCCAGGTAGATGCCCGCGGCGTCAGCCGCATGATCGGATGCATTGTCCAGGACGAAACGGGAGCGCAGCGGGGCCAGTTCGTCGGCCGCGTCCAGCTTCTTCGCGCGCAGGCTCAGCTCAGACATGGGACCTCGCCGTCCACAGCTCCGGGAACACGTTCTTGCCGGCGCGCTTCTCCAGCCAGGCCACGCCGGCGGAGCCGCCCGTGCCGGCCTTCGCGCCCATCGCGCGGCGGGTGGCGACCAGATGGTCGTTGCGCCAGCGCCAGACCAGCTCGGCGACGTCGGACAGCGCCTCTCCGAGGCGGGCGAGTTCGGCGTTCTGGTCGCCCGAGTAGATCTCCGTCCAGGCCGCCTCGACGGCGTCGGAGGTCTCGTAGCGCAGGGCGACGTCCCGGCGCAGGACGGCCTCGGGGATCGCGTGGCCGCGCCGCGCGAGCAGCCGTACGACCTCGTCGTACAGGCTCGGCTCGTGCAGCGCCTTCTCCAGTTCCGCGTGGACGCGCGGGGCGCCACGGTGCGGGACGAGCATGGACGCGGACTTCTCGCCGAGCAGGAACTCCATGCGGCGGTACATCGCCGACTGGAAACCGGAGCCCTCGCCGAGGGCGGAACGGTACGAGTTGAACTGGGCCGGGGTCAGCTGGCCGAGCGGCCGCCAGGAGGCGTTCAGTGCCTCGAGCTCCCGCACGGAGCGCTTCAGCGCGGCGACGGCCGTCGGGACGTCGTCCGAGCGCAGGGCCTTCGCGGCGGTCTCCCACTCGTGCACGATCACCGTGAACCACAGCTCCATGACCTGGGTGGTGACCAGGAAGACCATCTCTCCGGGGTCGTCGGAGAGGGTGTGCTGGAGATGGGTGAGCACGTCCGC
Organism: Streptomyces sp. BK340; assembly: GCF_007827595.1. Lineage (GTDB taxonomy): Bacteria > Actinomycetota > Actinomycetes > Streptomycetales > Streptomycetaceae > Streptomyces. Next base: position 10,776 of record NZ_VISR01000037.1, on the reverse strand, counting down.
CCTGACGTAGTCCTCGTACGGCGTCGTGCCGGCGAAGTCGAGATGCGGGGTCTCGGGCTCAGCGGCCTCACGAGGGGGGCGAGCCGGTTGGGACATCGCTGTCTCCTGTTGTTGCTCCGGGTAGCGGTCCGCCCCTGCCGATGCCGGCACGGGGGCCCCGGTCCCCAAGCGGAATCCTCCGCAATCCCAACGGATACGGCAAGGCCCGTCTGCTGCCAGACGGGCCACACCGGGCACTCCCGCAGCGGTCAGCCCAGGGTCTGGGCGGCCGTCGGGGAGGAGTCCTTCAGGAACTGCGAGCAGCGCTCGTACTCCGCCTGCTCGCCGATGGACTGGGCGGCGCGGGCGAGGGCGTGCAGGGCGCGCAGGAAGCCGCGGTTCGGCTCGTGCTCCCACGGGACCGGGCCGTGGCCCTTCCAGCCGCCCCGGCGCAGGGCGTCCAGGCCGCGGTGGTAGCCCGTACGGGCGTAGGCGTACGACTCCACGACCGCGCCCCGCTCGAACGCATCGTCGGCCAGCTGGGCCCAGGCGAGGGAGGAGGTGGGGTACTTGGCGGCGACGTCCGCCGGCGCGGTGCCCTGAGCGAGGAGTTCGCGGGGCTCCGGGTCGTCGGGGAGGTGAGTGGGGGGCGGGCCGCCGAGGAGGTTCTCGTGAATCGTCATGTGTTCAGTCTGGCGCACCGTGACCGGGACGGCTCAGCCGACCGTGCCGCAGCCCCCTAGGGGGCTTCGTGGTCCGGCTCCAGTGGCGGGGACATGACGGAGCCGTGCCGGGTGCATTCGGGGTGGAGGCAGTTCGGAGGGGGCCGGCGGATCAGGGTGAAGGCCAGGACCGCGCCCAGGACCAGCACACCCGCGCAGATCGGCATCGCCCGGTCGAACGCCGCGTCGAACGCGGCGGCGGACCGGTACGCCTCCGGACCCATGCCCGCCAGGAGCGGGAGCCCGGCGACGGCCATCAGGCCCGCCGCCCGCGCCGCCGCGTTGTTGATGCCGCTGGCCAGGCCCGCCCGGGCGGTGTCGACGGAGGCGAGGACCGTGGCGGTCAGCGGGGCGACCAGCACGACCATGCCCGTGCCCATCACGAGGAGCGGCGGGAGGACGTCCACGAGGTAGTTCGCGTCCGGTCCCACCCGGAGCATCAGCAGCATCGCCGCAGCGCACAGCAGGGGACCGACGGTGAGCGGCAGGCGCGGGCCCGTGCGGTCGGCCAGCGCGCCGGAGCGGGCCGAGAACAGCAGCATCATGGCCGTCGTGGGCAGCAGGGCCGTACCGGCCTGCAGGGCGGAGTAACCGGCCACCACCTGCAGCTGGAGCGCGGTGAGGAAGAAGAACCCGCCGAAGGCCGCGTACACGCACAGCGTGACCAGGTTGACCGCCGTGAACTGGCGCGAGGCGAAGATGTCCGGCGGCAGCATGGGGTCGGGGCGGTGCTTCTCGACGTAGCCGAAGGCGACGGCCGTGGCCACGCCCGCGACCGCGCTCAGCACCACGCCCGGCGAGCCTCCGGGGGCCTCGATGAGCGCGTACGTGAGCAGGGCCAGCGCCAGGGCGCCCAGGGCCGCGCCGAGGACGTCGAAGCGGCCGTGGGTGCGTGCGTCGGTCGACTCGGGGACGTGGCGCAGGGCGACGGGGACGCACAGGAGGGCCAGCGGCACGTTGAGGAGGAACACCCAGCGCCAGCCGGGGCCGTCCACCAGCCAGCCGCCCAGGAACGGTCCGACGGCCGCGCCGATGCCGCCGAAGCCGGACCACAGGCCGACCGCCCGGCTCCGGTCGTCCGGGTGGAAGGAGGCCTGGATGAGGGCGAGCGAGCCGGGGGTGAGGAGCGCGCCGCCGACGCCCTGCAGGGCCCGGGCGGCGATGAGGACCCCAGACGTGGGGGCCAGGCCGCACAGCAGGGACGCCGACGCGAACCAGACGACCCCCAGCACGAAGATCTTCCGGCGGCCGTAGCGGTCCCCGAGCGAGCCGCCCAGCAGGATCAGGCCGGCCAGCGTGACCATGTACGCGTTCACCGTCCACTGCAGGGCGGCGAGGCTCGCGCCGAGGTCGCGGCCGATGGTCGGGAGCGCCACGTTGACGACGGTGGAGTCCAGCATGGCCATGCTGGAGCCGAGGACCGTGGTGAACAGGATCCACTTGCCCTGCAGCGAGGCGATCCGGACGTCGGGCATGCCCCCAGATATACAGCGGACCCGGTGCCGGGGCACCGGGTCCGCCGCAGACGTCCTCGGACGCGCTTACTTGATCTTGTTACCCGCCGAGCGCAGGTGCTGCGTGGCCTCGAGGACACGGGCCGCCATCGACGCCTCGGCCAGCTTGCCCCAGGTGCGCGGGTCGTAGGCCTTCTTGTTGCCGACCTCGCCGTCGACCTTCAGGACGCCGTCGTAGTTCTGGAACATGTGAGCGGCGACCGGACGGGTGAAGGCGTACTGGGTGTCCGTGTCCAGGTTCATCTTCACGACGCCGTTCTCCAGCGCGGTCTGGATCTCCTGCTCGGTGGAGCCGGAGCCGCCGTGGAAGACGAAGTCGAACGGGGACGCCTTGCCGAACTTGGCGGCGACGCCCTCGTTCAGCTCCTTCAGCAGCTCGGGACGGAGCACGACGTTGCCCGGCTTGTACACGCCGTGCACGTTGCCGAAGGAGGCGGCCAGCAGGTAGCGGCCCTTCTCGCCCAGGCCCAGGGCCTCGGCGGTGCGGATCGCGTCCTCGACCGTGGTGTACAGGGAGTCGTTGATCTCGTGGGAGACGCCGTCCTCCTCGCCACCGGTCGGGGTGATCTCGACCTCGAGAATGATGTTGGCGCGGCGGGCCTGCTCCAGCAGCTCCTGCGCGATGGCCAGGTTGTCGGCCAGGGTCTCGGCGGAGCCGTCCCACATGTGGGACTGGAACAGCGGGTTGCGGCCGGCCTTGACGCGCTCCTCGGAGACCGCGAGCAGCGGACGTACGTACCCGTCGAGCTTGTCCTTCGGGCAGTGGTCGGTGTGCAGCGCGATGTTGACCGGGTACTTCTCGGCGACGATGTGCGCGAACTCGGCGAGCGCGACCGCGCCGCTCACCATGTCCTTGCTGTACTGGCCGCCCAGGAACTCGGCACCGCCCGTCGAGATCTGGACGATGCCGTCGCTCTCCGCCTCCGCGAAGCCGCGCAGCGCCGCGTGCAGGGTCTGGGTCGAGGTGACGTTGATGGCCGGGTAGGCGAACTTGCCTGCCTTCGCCCGGTCGAGCATCTCGTTGTAGACCTCGGGGGTTGCGATGGGCATCTGTCCGCTCCTTGGGTGTGCGGGTTGGCGATCTGCGTACTACGGCCCTGACCTAGACCTTGGGGGCGACGTCATCGTCGTCCCCATCTTTCCAGACATGACGTGATGGTCGGCGCCCCGGTCAAGTCCAGGTCAAACCGGCGCGTCAGTCCAGACCCAGTTCATCCTTCGAGAAGGCGAAGACGTACGGCACGCCGGCCTGCTCGGCGATCGCCTCGGCCGCGCCGGTCGCCCGGTCCACGATCGTGGCGACGGCGACGACCTCCGCGCCGGCCTCGCGCAGCGCCTCCACGGCGGTCAGCACGGAGCCGCCGGTGGTGGAGGTGTCCTCGACGGCGAGGACGCGGCGGCCCTTGACCTCGGCGCCCTCGATACGGCGCTGCAGGCCGTGTGCCTTGCCGGCCTTGCGGACCACGAAGGCGTCCAGGACCTTCCCGCGCGCGGCGGAGGCGTGCAGCATCGCGGTGGCCACCGGGTCGGCGCCCAGGGTCAGGCCGCCGACGGCCTCGAAGTCCAGCTCGGCGGTCAGGTCGAGCATGACCTGACCGACCAGCGGCGCGGCCTCGCCGTCAAGCGTGATCCGGCGAAGGTCGATGTAGTAGTCGGCTTCCTTGCCCGACGACAGGGTCACCTTGCCGTGCACCACGGCCTTGTCCTTGATCTGCTGCAGCAGCGCGCCGCGTACGTCCGTCATGCCGAACAGCCTAGGGCCTGCGCCAGCTCCAGGTGGTCGTCGCCTCCAGCGGTTCCAGCGGCGTGACCAGGCGGGGCAGTGTGTTCAGGCCGTTGGGCGGACCGGTCTGCGGCTCCACGCAGACGGCCTCCGCCTGCTCGTCGTAGACGACGACCCACTCCTCGCGGCTGGTCACCTTCAGCTCCAGCTGTCCGGGCCAGGTGAGGGTGACGTCGACGCCGCCGGGCATGCCGAAACAGTCGTCCCAGGGGCCGGGCTTCGGATCGATGCGGTTGCCGGTCGGCAGATGGTCGGCGCCGCGCTCCTCCTGCCAGGCGGGGGTGAAGTCCAGCGTGACGTCCTCACCGCCCAGGTTCCGGTGGAACCAGGGGTGCCAGCCGATCTGCGCCGGGAAGGAGTCGTCGTACGCCTCCACGGACATCGTCAGCGTCAGGCTGCCCTCGGTCAGCGTGACGACATGGGTGACACGGCCGCGGTGCGGCCAGGGGTCGGCCAGGTCGTGCGTGATGACGGCCTCGTGCGCGTCGACGCGGGCCGTGCGCCAGGCGCCGTCGCGGGCAGTGCCGTGGATGGCGTGCGGCGGCGAGTTCAGGGGCATCTGGCGGACGGTGGCGCCGTCCAGGAAGCGGCCCTCGCGGATCCGGCCGCACCAGGGCACCATCGGGAAGCAGCCGAAGCGCTCGCCCTGGCGCAGCAGCTCCGTGCCGCCGATCCGGAGCCCACCGATACGGCCGCCGTTGCCGGGCCGCACGACCACTTCCGCGTCGCCCGCGGTCAGCGTGATGTCTTCGTTACTCACGGGACGACCCTACTGGGGCGATCAAGAGGGCGTGCGCCGTCCGCGCGGTGCCAGGGTGGGGGGGCATGAAGTACATGGTGCTGATGTACGCCGATCCGGCGGCGACCGAGGCCATGACCGCCGGGCAGCGCGCCGAGGTGTTCCGCAGGCACGAAGCGCTCCACGAGGACCTGGCGGAGACCGGCGAGATGCTGAACGGCGCCGGTCTGGGCTACCCGAGGGACACGGCCGCCCTCCGCTGGGCCGGGCAGGGTTCGGTCACCGCGTACGGGCCGCTCACGGACGCCGCCGAGCAGCTCACCGCCTACTACGTCATCGAGTGCGCGAGCCCGGAGCGGGCGCGCGAGATCGCCGAGCGCGTCCTCGACTTCCACGTCGTGGCGGTCGAGGTGCGGCCGGTGCACGACTGGTTCGGCATGGGCGAGGCACCGGATCGCCAGGGCCTGCCGGACGGGCCCGGGCCCGCGGCCGTCAGCGGCGCTTGCGCAGGGCGCGGCCCACGACGATCGCCGAGGCCAGGGCCAGGGCCGCCGCGGGGGCCGCCCAGCGCAGGGCCGGGTTCCCGCCGACGGTCTGGGGGGCCGGTACGGGGGCGTAGCGGCCGCGCGGCGGGGCGTGGTCGACCTCCTCCGCACTGCGGCCGATCATCGTGCGGCGCGCGTGCGCGGCCTCGGCGGGGGGCTCGCCCAGGTCCTCGAACTCTTCGCCGAAGCGCTCTTCGGAGGCCGGGGCCTCGAATGCGGCCGCGCCGGTGTCCTCGCCGTCCTCGGTGTCCAGCGAGGGCGGGGGAACCTCGGTGTCGAAGACCGAGGTGTGTTCCGGCTCGGGCTCCGGCTCCGGTTCCCTCTCCTCCGGGGCCTCCGCCAGGCTCTCCACGAAACGGTTCAGCAGCCGGGTCACCGCCGAGGCGACCGCGTCCGCCGGCAGCTCCGCGATACGGCCGTCCGCGTTCGCCGTGCCCTCGACCGTGACGGTGGTGCCGTCCTCGGTGCCGGTGAGGCGCAGGGTGAGGGCGAGTTTGACGGCGCCGGTGCCGCGGGCCTCGGTGGCGTCGCCCTCGACGGCGTACGTGCCGTTCTCCCGGGGCGTGACACGCAGCGCTCCCCGGTAGGTGACGGAGTGCCCGCCCACGCGCAACTTCAGGCGTCCTGCGACGGGTTCGGCGCCGGCGTCCTGCTGGAGTCCGGGGACCGCCCGCGCCACCCGTGCGGGGTCGGCAAGGGCTTCTCCGAGCCGCTCGGCCGGAACCGGGACGAAGACCTGGTGCTCCATGTCGGACGAGCCTACCCAGGAGTGAGCGGAACGTACCCTCCCGCGAACAGGTGCCTCGTCAATAACGCGGATGCACCAGCGTCGACGCCGGCAGCCCCTCGATCCGTGTGCGGGCCGCCGCCCGCGCGTCGGCCGTCAGCTCGGCCCGGGACAGCGTCCGCGGGTTCGGACCCCCCGGGCCCAGGGTCAGCCGAGGAGCCGGGCCCCACGGCGCCGCCAGCAGGAACCCCCAGTCGTGCGGTGCCCGCGACGCGCCCGCCGAGCGGTCCGGACCCGCCGGGAAGCCGGAGTCCTGGCCCAGGGCCCGGTAGGGGGAAATGCCGAAGCCGGCTGCGCGCAGGGTCGAGGCCACCGTCCAGAAGACCCGGGGGCGGGCCGCGACGGGGCCGGCGTGCACCACCAGGCGGCCGCCGGGAGCCAGGACGCGGCGGGCCAGGCCGTAGAACTCCTGGGAGTACAGCTTGGTGCTGGCGGTGATGCCGGGGTCGGGCAGGTCCGCGATCACGACGTCGTACGACGGCCGCCGCGCCCCGCGCAGCCAGTCGAGCGCGTCCGCGGTCGTGACATGGACGCGGGGGTCGTCGAACGCGTGGCCGTTGAGGGCGGACAGGCCGGGGTCGCTGCGGGCCAGACCGATCAGGCCTGAGTCGAGTTCGACGACGTCGGCGCGGCGCACGCCGCCGTACCGCAGGACCTCGCGGGCGGCCAGGCCGTCGCCGCCGCCGAGGATCAGCACGCGCGCGTGCGGGCCGCTCATCACCGGGTGGACCAGTGCCTCGTGGTAGCGGCGTTCGTCGCGGCCGCCGACCCGCAGCCGGCCGTCCAGGAAGAGGTCGAGGGGGCGCCCGTGGGTGCCGCCGGCGAGGACGACCTCCTGGACGTTCGTCTGCAGGGCGACCCGGACGTCCTTGCCGTACACCGCGTGCCGGGCGGCGCGCTCGAACTCGTCGGCGAGGGCGGCGGCGGACGCGAGCACGGCGAGCACGGCGAGGCCGACGAGCAGCAGGGTCCAGCGGGCGCGGCGGGTCAGGTCGCGGCGGAACAGGCCGAGGACCAGGGCGCCGCCCGCGACGACGTTGACGGTGCCGGTGAGCAGGGCGCCGGTCAACTGGCCGAGGAACGGCAGGAGAAGGAAGGGGAAGGCGAGGCCGCCGACCAGCGCGCCGACGTAGTCCGCCGCGAACAGGTCGGCCACCGCGCCGCCCGCGTCCTGGCGGCGGATGCGCTGGATCAGCTCCATCAGCAGGGGGACTTCGGCGCCCACGAGCAGACCGATGGCGAGCGAGAAGGCGACCAGGAGACAGCGCGGGCCGTCGGCCCACACGCCGCCCCAGCCGCCGGTCCAGGCGAAGACGGCGTACAGCGCCATCGCGCTGCAGCCGCCGACCAGGGCGAGGGCGGTCTCGATCGCGCCGAAGCCGGCGGCCGCGTGCCAGCGCAGCCGCTTGGCGGCGAGGGAGCCGATGCCCATCGCGAAGACCATCACGGACAGCACGACGGACGCCTGGGTGACCGTGTCGCCGATCAAGTACGAGGCGAAGGCGACGAGTTCGAGTTCGTACACCAGTCCGCAGGCCGCGCAGACGAAGACGCACACGAGGACCAGGAACCGCCCGGTGCCGGGCCGGACGGGCAGCCGTGCGGGGCCGGGCTGCCAGGGCGAGGTGCCCGGGCGCGCGGGGGCGTGCGGTTCGATCACGTTGCGACGTTACGTCACACGCTCGGTACGCTTCGTCACCCACACGTGTGGAACTCGGGGCAGTTGACGCAATGCCGGTTTATGTCGGCCGAGAGCATGTCCGACAATATCTAGCTCGACTGGGCCGCCGGCTCCCGTGACCCGACCCGGGTCCGGGTCGCCACCAGCTGCCCGTCCTGCGGGTATGCGTGCCAGGTGCGCCAGTGCACCTGGCCGCCGTGGCGCTGGGCCAGCATCGCGGTGAAGGCGTGCGGGCTGCCGGGGAAGACACCGGCGAGACCGTGCGGGTGCTCGGAGACGAGGGCCAGCAACTCCTGGGCGCGGCCCGCGAACGAGCCCGGGGTGAGTACCTCGACGCGCGCCGCGAACTCGTACTCCCAGTCGCCGACCCGCTTGGCGACGCCCAGCGGCAGCGGGGTGCTGGACCCGGGGATGCACGCGACCGTCTCCGAGCAACTGCCCCGCTCCTCCTCCAGAAGCACCTGGTGGGATGCGCCGAGCAGTCTCAACTGCATTTTCACCCCGGTCAGTTCCAGATCGAGGGTGGCCAGGGCGGGCAGCGGCTCGCGCCCCAGGGCCCAGGCCAGATCGGCAGCGCGGGTATCGGTGTAGGAGGTGTTGAGGGTCGTGAGCATGGATCGGCTCCGCTAGCGCGCAAAGAAGAGGGGGGAGATCGGCCATGTCAGCCCGGTCAGCCCGGCCGGCCCGGCCGGGGAGGGGAGTCCGCAGGACGTCCGCGAGGCTGCGCTGGTGTTTTAGAGGGAATCATGAAGAGTGGCTCCGCCACAGCGTTTTTACCCAACTTCGTGGGGTTTCCATCCCTCAGAGGGCTCCACTGTTCAACTGTTCAACCACGGCGTGCGCCGGTCGCTTGGGAAGAACGGTCGGGCGCCCGCGGAATGCCTTCGTCCGGCGGGCGCCCAGGGGCGGGAAGCTCGGCTGCCCCGTGTCAGCCGCCTCCCCCGCATCCGCCCCCGCCGCAGGAGGAACCCCCACCGCAGGAGGAGCCCCCGCCGCAGGACGAGTGACCCCCGCACGACGAGTGACCGCCCCCGCAGGAGTGGTGGCCGCCGTGGTGGCCGCCCGAGTGATGGCCGCCGGACGACGAACCGCCGCCCCCGTCACCGGCCCACCAGCTGGCGCCCGCGCCGGACGACGAGCCGTACGCCCGGTTCCGCCCCCGTCCCTTGCGGAGCGACAGCCCTGCGTGCCGCTTCCGGCGCATCCTGCTCGCCAGGGTCAGCACAACCACGCCCACCGCCAGCATGGTGAATTCGATCGCGGTGTCACTCATGGCGTCGCCCTCCTTCCGTCCCCCGAAGCGGCCCCCGTGGACGCCTCGTCCTTCCCGCCTGTGGTGCGGTGACCGGGGGATGCCCGACCCTCCTGTGCCTCAAAGCAGAGTTGAGGAACTTCAGAGGGTTCTCGCACGGAAACGGCCCCTGACCTGCACAGAAGGGCAGTTCAGGGGCCGTCCGGTTGTCAGTGGGCCGTCTGTGGGCCGTGATCTCCCTGAGAGAGGCTCTGAAACACGGAATCAATGGCGCGCCGGGCGCGCTCGCGGCTGTCGGGCATCAGGTGGGCGTACACCCGGAGCGTCAGCGCCGGATCAGCATGCCCCATGTACTCGCTGACGGCCTTGATGTTCTCGCCCGCGTCCAGCAACGCGGATGCGTAGAAGTGTCGGAGGGCGTGCATGCCGTGCTCGCGCGCCGACTCGTACTTGCCGTCGTCGTCTGCTTCCGGGATGAGGCCGGCGGCGGCGAGAGCGGGCTTCCACTCCTTGCCGTTGAAGTTGCTCCGCCACACCATTCCCCCTTGCTCAGCCGTGAAGACCAACCGGGCGGACACCCTCGGCCCTTCGGGCACGTCCCACGGCAACGTGATCTCTGCGGGCTTGAAGGCGTCCATGTGCGCGCGAAGGGCTTCCGCGACGGAGCTGGGCAGCGGTACGGTCCGCTTCTTGCCGCCCTTGGGGAGGGCGAAGACCGGGTGACCCTCCACGTGCTTGATCTGCCGCACCACGTGGAGCGTGCGCCCGTCCACGTCGATGGCATCCTCGGCCAGGCCGAAGACCTCCCCCTGACGGAGTCCGCATCCGGCTCCGACATCGGCCATCGCTCGGTACCGCTCCGGGAGAGCTGCCCGTACGGCAAACACCTGAGCAGGTACCCATGGGACTACCGCGTGCGCGTCGGGCTTGGGCCTTCGAACGGTCCGTGCGCTGCATGGGTTGCGCGACAACAGCGAGTCGTCCACCGCAGCAGACAGGACCGACTGAACGTCCGCGAAGATGTTCCGGGTGTAGGAAGCGCTCACGCCGGACTTCGCTTCCAGCGCGGCCAGGAGCTCCCGGATGTGCTCAGGCCGGAAGGTCCCGATCGGCCGTGACCCAAGCACCGGGTAGACGTGCAGCCGCAGGCGCCGGCCGAGTTCCCTCCGGGTCATCGGGCTGGACGTCTTGCTGTCCAACCACTTCTCGGCGTACTGCCGGAAAGTGATCCGCACGGACTTCGGGTCGGTGTACTGACCGCGCGTCATGTCCGTCTCGATGGCGCTGAGCCACTTCTCGGCGAGGCGCTTCTTGCCGTCGGGGAAGCTCTTGGACTTCTCGGTGCCGTCGGGGCCGACGTACCGCGCGCGGTAGCGAAGGCCGGTGCCGTAACGGTCTGTCCTGACACGGACGGTCTTGCCGTCGGCGCCCCTCTGAGCCCTGTACCAGCGGTCTTGGATGTGGCCAGCCATTAGGCAGCCTCCCCGAGCTGGGTGTCGACCCAGGCCCGCACGTCGCGGGGGTCGAAGCGCAGGTGCCGGCCGACCCGAAAGCCGCGGGGACCGGTGTGCTTGCGGCGCCACTGGTACACCGTCTCGACGCTGGGCAGTTCGAACATCTCGACCAGGTCCTCAGGGGTCAGGAACCGGTTCGGCAGCTCTGAGGCCATGGTCAGCAGTTCCTTACGTTCTAGGTGGGTTGGTTTCGGTCACTCGTAGGATCGAAAGACCCGGGGATGCTGGGTGTGGCTTTCAGCGCTCAGCCCACTGGTGGC